>CAWIOB010000001.1:0-631475 GCA_963837595.1 uncultured Actinomycetota bacterium
TGAAGCGGCCACGCCAGTGGTTGTGGAGTCAACGTTGAAATACCACTCTGGTCGTACTAGATGTCTAACCTAGGTCCATTATCTGGATCAGGGACAGTGCCTGATGGGTAGTTTAACTGGGGCGGTTGCCTCCTAAAATGTAACGGAGGCGCTCAAAGGTTCCCTCAGCCTGGTTGGCAATCAGGTTTCGAGTGTAAGTGCACAAGGGAGCTTGACTGTGAGACAGACATGTCGAGCAGGGACGAAAGTCGGAACTAGTGATCCGGCGCTGGCATGTGGAAGCGGCGTCGCTCAACGGATAAAAGGTACCCCGGGGATAACAGGCTGATCTTCCCCAAGAGTCCATATCGACGGGATGGTTTGGCACCTCGATGTCGGCTCGTCGCATCCTGGGGCTGGAGTAGGTCCCAAGGGTTGGGCTGTTCGCCCATTAAAGCGGCACGCGAGCTGGGTTTAGAACGTCGTGAGACAGTTCGGTCCCTATCCGCCGCGCGCGCAGGAAACTTGAGAAAGGCTGTCCCTAGTACGAGAGGACCGGGATGGACGAACCTCTGGTGTGCCAGTTGTTCCGCCAGGAGCACGGCTGGTTGGCTACGTTCGGAAGTGATAACCGCTGAATGCATCTAAGCGGGAAGCACGTTTCAAGATGAGGTTTCCCACCGGATTAACCGGGTAAGGCCCCCAGCAGACTACTGGGTTGATAGGCCGGAGGTGTACAGCAGTAATGCCCAGCCGACCGGTACTAATAGGCCGAGGGCTTGTCTTACACCCTCAATGACTTGCTGCGAAGAAGCTACGCGTCCACTATGCGGTTCCCGAGATACGGGCAACCCACCCACACCCCCACCCCCGCCTACACGTAGGCGAGGGTGAACCCGGGGGCCGGGGTCGGGAGTTGCACATCTCTATAGAGTTTCGGCGACCATAGCGTCAGGGAAACACCCGGTCCCATTCCGAACCCGGAAGTTAAGCCTTTCAGCGCCGATGGTACTGCAACCGGAAGGTTGTGGGAGAGTAGGACGTCGCCGGACAACCACTTCGTAGAGGCCACCCACCAGGGTGGCCTCTACGCTATTTTGCTCACAACACACGTCTTTCGAGGGAGAGCGATTCATCGTGGCCGAAGACCGCCGCAGCTCGGGTCGCCCCGGCGACCGCAACAGCAGCAGCCGATCCGCGTCGGGTCGATCCAGCGGCCGGGGCGGTGCCGACGCCCGTGGCGGGCGCAGCTCGGGGAGTCGACCAGCCCGGAAGGATGACTGGAAGCGCCCGAGGGAGGAGCAGGGGCCACGCAATGTCGACCAGGCGAAGTACGACGGACCGCCGTTGCCCGAGCACATCACCGGCAAGGAGCTGGACCGCAACATCGCAGCTCAGCTGAAGGGGCTTCCCGAGAAGCTTGCCGCGCGAGTGGCTCGCCACCTCGTGGCGGCGGGTGAGCTCATCGAGTCGGACCCGGAGACGGCCTATCAGCACACGCTTGCGGCGCGAGCGCGTGCCTCGCGCCTTGCGGTCGTTCGCGAGGCAGTGGGGGAGACGGCCTATGCCTCGGGTCACTACGCTGAGGCGCTGTCGGAGCTGCGCGCGGCCAAGCGGATGAACGGCGCGCCCGACTACCTCCCGGTGATGGCGGACTGCCACCGCGCGCTCGGTCAGCCTGAGCAGGCGCTCAAGCTCGCCAAATCGCCGTCCGTGGCCAACTTCGCCCCCGACGCCAAGGCTGAGATGACGATCGTGGAGGCCGGTGCGCGTCGCGACATGGGTCAGCTCGACGCCGCCATCCGGACCCTCGAGCTGGCTCCGCTCACGAGCAAGACGCGAGCCGCCTGGGTGGTGCGCCTCCGCTATGCCTACGCCGACACGCTGGTGGCTGCGGGCCGGGACAGTGACGCCCTGGCCTGGTTCCACCGCACCATGGCGATCGACAACGATGAGATCACGGACGCCTCCGAGCGTGCCGAGCTGCTGGAGGCGAAGCTCGAGGGGTGAGGCGAGGGCGATCCGCTTGCGTGAGGTGCGTCACTGTGTGCTCACTTCCGGCGAGATAGAGTTTCTGTGACGGGATTCTCGATCTGGCCGGAGAGGGGAGCACGATGCTGCGATTCAGCGGTGCAGGCGTCACCGATGTCGGCCTTGTCCGGGACCACAACGAGGACTCGGGATTCATGTCCCCCTATGTGGCACTGGTCGCGGACGGTGTCGGCGGTGCTGCGGCCGGCGAGGTGGCGTCGGCGACTGCGGCGTACACCGTCGCCGCCCATGTGTTGGCCCGACAGGGTCAGGACCCTGCGACCGTCGTGGTGGAGGCCGTGCACGCGACCCGGCTGAGTCTGCATGAGGGGGTGCAGGCCGTGCCCGAGCGCAGGGGGATGGCGACCACGCTGACCATGCTCGTCTGCGACGGCAGCAAGATCACCTTGGGCCACATCGGTGATTCGCGTGCCTACCTGTTCGACGGCAGCCGACTGTGCCGGATCTCCCGGGACCACACCTATGTGCAGAGCCTCGTCGATGCCGGACAGCTCACCCTCGAAGCCGTTCCTCGTCATCCGTGGCGCAATGTGGTGGTGCGCTCGTTGCACGGCGATCCCGACCTGGTGATCGAGGAGCCTGATGTGATGGACCTCGAGGGACGCGTCGGAGACCGCTATCTGATCTGCACCGACGGTTTGACCGACCTCATCGACGAGGAGCGGATCTCGGAGGTGCTTCGGATCCAGGATCCCCACTCGGCAGCCGCGCGGCTCGTCGAAGATGCGCTGGTGGCGGGTGGGAAGGACAATGTGACCTGCGTGGTGTTCGACGTGATCGATGGTCCGCAGGTCGTCGGCGACGGGATGTTGCTGGGTGCCGTGCACGATATCGGCAACATCATCGACCCGGCCGGCGTACGAATAGCTTGAAGCCCGCCCGTCTGCGCTGGCGTTCCAGCGCAACATCAGTCACAATGGGTCCATAACTACACACCTGTCACTCTGAACCACTTCATCACTCGACGAGACCGCTGGGGAAGGCGTATCTCGACGCCGAGGATGAGGAGGTCACGGTGACCACACGCACAGCAACACGCACTGCAACGAGGGGCGTTCTCTACGTCCACTCCGCGCCGTCCGCATTGTGCCCGCACATCGAGTGGGCCGTGGGCGGCGTACTCGGCGTGGCCGTGAATCTCGACTGGACGCCCCAGGGAGCGCAGTCGGGCACCTATCGTGCCGAGCTGTCCTGGGCCGGCGATGCGGGCTCAGCGGCCGCCGTGGCGTCGTCCCTGCGGGGTTGGAACCATCTTCGGTTCGAGATCACCGAGGAGCCCACCGGCGGCACCGAGGGCAGCCGGTTCTCCTACACCCCTGAGCTCGGCGTCTTCCATGCCGTCATCGGCCTGCACGGCGACATCATGATCCCGGAGGACCGCCTCAAGGCGGCGGTCGTCAAGACGGCGCTCGGGGACACCACCCTGCTGACCGAGATCGACAAGCTGCTCGGCAAGCCGTGGGACGACGAGCTCGAGACCTTCAGGCACGCCGGCGAGGGCGCACCGGTGCGCTGGCTGCACCAAGTCGTCTGACGCGACCTGTCGCAGATGTACGTCATCTAACCGCCGACCCGTCGCAGATGTACGTACATCTGCGACGGGTCGACGCGAGGAGCGTGTACATCTGCGACAGGTCAGAAGCTGCCGAAGGCGACGGCTACGTTGGCCCCGCCGAAGCCGAACGAGTTGTTCAGCGCAGCGATGTCACCGGCCGGCAGGTCGCGCGGCTTGGTGGCGATGTCGAGCTCGACCTTCGGGTCCAGATTGTCGAGGTTGATCGTGGGCGGCACCACGCGGTGGTGGATCGCGAGGATCGTGGCGATCGACTCGAGGGCTCCGGCTCCACCGAGCAGGTGGCCGGTCATCGACTTGGTGCTGGTGACCACCACGTTGCTGGCCTGCTCGCCCAGGGTGGCGTGGATCATCAGGCCCTCCGCGATGTCGCCCTGCGGGGTCGAGGTGGCATGAGCATTGATGTGCACGATGTCCTTGGGACTGATCTCCGACTCGCTGAGGCAGCGGATGATCGCTCGTGCACCGCCGCGCCCCAGCGGGTCGGGCTGGGCGATGTCGTGACCGTCGGCCGTGATGCCGGCGCCGAGCACCTCGGCGTAGATCCGAGCCCCGCGGGCCTGCGCGTGCTCCAGCGACTCGAGAACGAGGACGCCCGCACCTTCGCCCAGCACGAAGCCGTCCCGACCGGTGTCCCAGGGACGGGAGACGGTCGTCGGGTCGCCGTCGTTCTTGGACAACGCCATCATGTTCGCGAAGGCGGCCATCGGCAGCGGGTGGATGGCCGCCTCGGTGCCGCCCGCGACGACGATGTCGGCACGGCCGAGCCGGATCTGGTCGAGTGCCAGGGCGATGCCCTCGTTGCCGGAGGCGCACGCGGAGACGGGTGTGTTCACCGCAGCACGTGCACCGACGTAGAGGCTGATGTTGGCGGCCGGGGCGTTCGGCATCAGCATCGGCACGGCGAGCGGAGAGACCCGACGCGGGCCCTTCTCCTTGAGCAGGTCGTAGTTGGCGAGCAGAGTCGTGACGCCGCCGATGCCGGACGCCAAGGCGACCCCGAGCCTGTCGTTGTCGACCTCGGCTCCCTCGAGACCGGAGTCCCTCCACGCCTCCATGGCCGCGACCATGGCGAACTGGGAGGACCGGTCGAGACGACGGGCCTTGACGCGCTCGAGGACCTCGGTGGGCTCGACGGCGACGCGTCCGGCGATCTTGACCGGCATCTCCTCGGCCCACTCGTCAGTGAGATGACGTACGCCGGAGCGTCCGTTGATCAGGGCGTCCCAGGTGCTGGCGACGTCGCCTCCGACGGGGCTGGTGGTGCCCATACCGGTCACCACGACTCTTATGCGACTCATGTCATCCTCACGTGCGGCCGGGGCGAGCCCGTCCTGTGTTCAGGGGCGCCGGCAGCGTCGCCACCGGCGCCCGAGAGAGTGGGCTGGATCAGCCCTGGGCGCGCTCGATGAAGGCGACGGCGTCTCCGACGGTCTTGAGGTTCTTGACCTCTTCGTCGGGGATGGAAACGCCGAACTTCTCCTCGCAGGCGACGACGACCTCGACCATCGACAGGGAGTCCACGTCGAGGTCGTCGACGAAGGACTTGTCGAGCTGGACGTCCGCGGCGTCGATACCGGCAACCTCGTTGACGATGTCGGCGAGGTCGGCGCGGATCTCTTCGGTGGTGGCCATCTGGCTTCCTTTTCTCTTGACGGGTGGTGCTGTGGATGGTGCGGGAATCAGGGGACGGTGACGACCTGGGCGGCGTAGGCCAAGCCGGCGCCGAACGCGATGAGCAGGGCGGTGTCGCCGCTCTTGGCCTCGCCCTCGAGGATCATCCGGTGCAGGGCGAGGGGGATCGAGGCCGCCGAGGAGTTGCCCTGCTCGGCGATGTCACGGGCGACCTTCACACGAGCGGGCATCTTCATGGTGCTGGCCATGGCGTCGATGATGCGCATGTTGGCCTGGTGGGGCACGAACACGTCGAGATCATCGACCGAGACGCCCGCTTTGTCCAGTGCCTGGTGGGCGATCTTGGCCATCTCGTAGGACGCCCAGCGGAAGACGGCGGTTGCCCTGCATCACCAGGTTGGGCATCTCCGGGGCGTCGGTCGGCGATGACATCGCGCCAGTCCTCCTTCTGGCGGATCAGGTCGAACTGCTCCCCGTCGGAGCCCCAGACCACGGGGCCGATGCCCTCGCCTCGCTGGGCCGATGACGACGGCGCCGGCTCCGTCGGAGAAGATGAAGGCAGTGCCGCGGTCCTCGAAGTCGGTGATGTCGGAGAGGCGCTCGACCCCGATGACCAGGGCATGGCCGGCGGTGCCGCTCCGGACCATGTCCGAAGCGAGGGCGACCCCGTGACAGAAGCCGGCGCACGCGGCGGAGATGTCGAAGGCGGCCGCCTTGTCGGTGCCGAGCTCGTGGGCGACAGCGGTGGCGATGGCGGGCGTCTGCAGCAGGTGGGAGATGGTGGCGACGATGACGCAGTCGATCTGCCTGGCGTCGATGCCGGCGTTGTCCAGGGCCTGCTTCGAGGCCTCGACGGACATCAGCTGGATGGTCTCCTCGGGGGTAGCCCAGCGCCGCTCCTTGATGCCGGAGCGCTGCTGGATCCACTCGTCGGTGGACTCGATCGCGTCGACCGCTCGGAGTTGGGCACGACGATCGAGGCCCGGTAGGTGCCGATGCCGAGAAGTGCGGCGTGGGCCGCGCCCTGGATCGTCAGCATCAGTTGCATCTCCGGAGGTGGGTCGGAGTGGGTGGCGCAGAAGGCGCGAGCCTCGTCGAGCTGGTCAGGGGTCTTCAGTGCGAAGGTCTCGACGCCCTTCAGGGCGCGTCGGGCGATGCCGGTCAGGGTGCCGGCCGGGGGGAGTTCGAACAGTCCGGTGACGCCCTGGTCCAGCATGCGTTCCATGCAGAGGTCCCAGCGGACCGGGTTGCTCACCTGGGCCACGAGCCGGTCGATGACCTCGCGACCCGAGGCGACGAGCTGGCCGTCGCGGTTGGAATGATCGTGAGCTGGGATCCGCCGGGGTCACCCACCGTCAGGCCCGCGAGGTGGCCGACTGCAGGCGCCATGTGCTCGGTGTGGAACGCGCCCGCGACGGAGAGCGGGATGAGCCGGGCCTTGGCGGGCGGGTCGGCGGCGAGCGCCTCGAGTTGCTCGACGGTGCCGGCGGCGACGATCTGGCCCGGTCCGTTGTCGTTGGCCGGGGTGAGGCCTTAGCCTCCGAGCGCTGCGAGCACCTCGTCACGGTCACCGCCGAGGACGGCGGTCATGCTGGTCGAGTCACCGCGGCGGCCTCGGCCATCGCACGGCCACGCTCGCGCACCAGGACCATGGCCTCTTCCGAGGACAGCACGCCCGACAGGGCAGCCGCGGCGAGCTCGCCTACGCTGTGGCCGGCGACCACACCGACCTGGAGGGCCGGGTCGGCCAGGAGTGCCGGCGGTCGCGAGCGCCGAGGCGACCAGCAAGGGCTGGGCGACCGCGGTGTCGCGGATCTCGTCGGCGTCGGCCTCGGTGCCGAGTGGGCCAGGTCGAGGTCGGAGCCGCGGAGAGCCAACCGAGCCGGCCGGCGAAGACGAGCATCCTCGAACCAGGGCGTGAGGAAGCCGGGCGCCTGGGCGCCTTCGCCGGGAGCGACGATGACCAGCACGTCTCCACTGTCTCGTGTCGGGGCCGGGTTCCACGCCCAGGCTCCCACGAAACTCGCCCGGTCATATTTGTAGGGAACCTAGAAATGTCGAAGGCCGGCCCAAGACCAGGGCCATCGCGTAGGTGAACGCATCGCGCGGGTTGGTCGGAGTCAGTCCGGTCAGGTCGGCCGCCGAGCGGAGGCGGTAGCGGACCGTGTTCGGATGCACGAACAGCGCCGGGCCGTGCCCTCGATGGAGGTGCCGTGGTCGAAGTAGGCGGTGAGGGTCTCGCAGCAGGCTCCGCGAGTCCGCCAAGGGCGCGTAGACCTCCTCGACCAGCTGGCGTCGTGCGTGTCCGTCGCCGGCCAGAGCACGCTCCGGAAGCAGGTCGTCGCTGGTCACCGGTCGGGGCCGGTGGGCCAATCCGGGAGCCACCCGGATCGCCGACATCGCCGAGCGAGCGGACACATGGGCCGTGCGCGAGATCGGGAGTCAGCGGGCCGCACGACGAGCGGGCCCTCGGCGAAGTGTCGCGCGATCAGCGTCGCGGCGGCGCGAGGTCCTTCACGCCGCCGAGGATCGCCACGAGGCGGTCACCTTGGGCCGCACAGAGCGCGTCCAGGCCCGCCAAGCGTGCCGAACGGCGTACGTCGTCGAAGATGTCGCTGGCGCTGCGCTCCGGCGGGAGGGGACCCAGCACGACGGGCCACGTGCCCGTGGCCCACCCAGCCCAGCGCCCTGGCCCGGGACGGCCCGGTCTCGTCGGTCTCCGAACGCAGGCACCGAGTCGACGACGAGGGCTGCGAGGCGAGCGTCCCATGCGCCGCGGACCTCGGCTGCGCGGGCGTGGGACCTGGGCGGTCGCGAAGGCGACCTCGCGGGCGTAGCGCAGGATCGCGGCATGGACCCCGGGGGCGTCCTCGGGCTGGGACGAAGGTGTCGATGTTTGCCTCGACGACCTCGATGCTCAGCCGGACCAGATCGACGGTCTGCTGGAGGTTGATCACTCCGGTGAGCGCCCGCGGGGCCGCGCCGAAGAGATCGGCGGCGAGCCCGTCGGTGGGCTCGCGGTCGTCGGACTCGCGGTACCAGGTCACGAAACCCTTGATGCCGGCCTGGACGACCAGCCCGACCCAGGACCGATCCTCGGCGCTGAGGTCGTCGAACCAGGGCCAGGTCGGTCTCCATCCGGCTCATCGCCGAGGTGCTCAGGGCGCCGACGGAGCGCTGCAGCTGGGCGGTGACCTGAGCCGGGTGGACACAGGCCGAGATTAGTGCCTTTTCACAATTCGGCCTCATACCTGCCAGCCCGGCAGGTTGCTGCAACGGGGCATCTGATTGAATTCCCAGTCAGGGTTGATGAATCGGCCCGCAGCTCGGTTGGCGAGGACGGACCACGGAGGTGAGCGCATGAGCACTGCCTACGACGTCCAGTACGTCACGCTGCACGGGCATCGGCGCGCCTTCGTCAAGGTCGGGTCGGGCCCGGTCGTGCTTCTCCTGCACGGCCTCGGCTGCGACCACACCACGTGGGACCCGGTGATCCGTCAGCTGGCCGAGTCGTTCACCGTGATCGCACCCGATCTGCTCGGGCACGGCCGGTCCGACAAGCCACGCGCCGACTACAGCGTCGGTGGCTACGCCAACGGCATGCGCGACCTCATCACCGTGCTGGGCATCGACAAGGTCACTGTCGTCGGCCACAGCTTCGGCGGTGGCGTGGCGATGCAGTTCGGCTACCAGTTCCCCGAGCGCACCCAACGGGTGATCCTCGTGTCGTCCGGGGGCCTGGGTCCCGAGGTGACCCCAGCGATAAGGGCGATCACGACCCCCGGCTTCCACCAGGCCATGGGGGTGGTCACCCTGCCCGGGATCCGGCACGTCACCACGGCGACCATGCGCCTGATGTCGCGCACCGGGCTGCCGCACACGCGCGACCTCGACGAGATGGCGGAGATCGTCGAGACGTTCCGCGATCCGCGCTCGCGCGCGGCCATCAGCCATGTGGTGAAGTCGGTGGTCGACTGGCGCGGGCAGATCGTGACCATGTCGGACCGCGCCTACCTCACTGCCGCCATGCCGCTCCTGCTGATCTGGGGCGACAAGGACACCGGTCATCCATCCGCCCATCTGGGCAAGGCGGCCACCTTGGCGCCGGGGCTGCGCACCGAGATGGTGGCCGACTCCGGGCACTTCCCGCACAAGGACCACCCGGACCAGTTCGTCGCCCTGGTGGAGGACTTCATGGCGACGACCCAGGCGGCGGTCTACAGCCGCGCCCGGTTCCGGACGATGCTCAGGTCCGGCGCGCCGGACTCCCGTGGAGACGCCACGGTGACGCCCCTTCGTGCGCTCCGCGACGCCTAGTCTCGAGCGGCGAGGCAGCCGAGGTCAGGCCGCGCCGCCCTCCTGCTTCACGTTGGCGACCGCCGTCGGGTCGTCGATGCGGTACTTCGTGAACGCCTCCTGCACCTTCTCCGGCGCGATCTGGCCGTTGTCGGCGAGCGCCTGGAGCGCCTTGACCACCACGGACTGGGCATCGATGTTGAAGAATCGGCGGGCGGCGGGCCGCGTGTCGGCGAACCCGAACCCGTCTGCCCCGAGCACCCGGTAGTCGCCGGGCACCCAGCGCGCGATCTGCATCGGCACGGCGGTCATGTAGTCCGACACTGCGAGCACGGGGCCTTCGGCTCCGGTCAGCTTGTTGGTGACGTAGGCGGTGCGCTTCGCCTCGCTGGGGTGCAGCAGGTTCCAGTCCTCGGCCTCGATCGCGTCGCGAGCCAGCTCGTTCCACGACGTCACCGACCAGGTGTCGGCAGCGACGCCCCACTCGGTGGCCAGCATCTCCGCGGCGTCCTTGATCCAGGGATAGCCGACACCGGAGGCCAGCAGCTGGACCCTGGGGCCCTCATGCTGGGAGACGGAGACCTTGGTGATGCCCTTGAGGATGCCCTCGACATCGACGTCGTCCGGCTCGACCGGCTGTGACACCGGCTCGTTGTAGACGGTGATGTAGAAGATCACGTTCTCCGAGTCGGCGCCGTACATCCGCTCCAGACCGGACTGCATGATGTGGCTGACCTCGTAGGCGAACGCCGGGTCGTAGTGCACGACCGCAGGGTTGGTGCTCGCCAGGAGGGGGGAGTGGCCGTCGGCGTGTTGCAGACCCTCGCCGGTCAGCGTCGTACGCCCGGCCGTGGCGCCGATCAGGAAGCCACGTGCCAACTGGTCGGCCATCGCCCAGATCGAGTCGCCGGTGCGCTGGAACCCGAACATCGAGTAGAAGATGTAGAACGGGATCATGTGCTCGCCGTGGGTGGTGTACGCCGAGCCCGCGGCCGTCGCGGAGGCCATGGCGCCGGCTTCCGAGATGCCCTCATGGAGCATCTGGCCCTGCGCGGACTCCTTGTAGGCGAGCAGCATGTTGCGGTCGACCGCCTCGTACTGCTGGCCGGCCGGGTTGTAGACCTTCGCGCTGGGGAACATGGCGTCCATGCCGAACGTGCGGTATTCGTCGGGCGCGATCGGCACGATGCGCTGACCGATCTCGGGGTCCTTCATCCAGTCACGCAGGAGCCGGACGACCGCCATCGTGGTGGCGATCTTGTTCTTGCCCGAGCCCTTCTTGAGGTCGGCGTAGATCTCGTCGCCGGGGAGCTTGAGCGTGGTGGAGCGGTTGACCCGGCGCGGGATGGACCCGCCGAGGGCCTTGCGGCGCTCCAGCATGTATTCGATCTCGGGAGCCTTCTCGCCCGGGTGGAAGAACGGCGCTCCGCCGGTCTCCTCGTAGGCGATCTCGAGATCGCGGTCACTGATCGGAAGGTAGAGGCGGTCGCGGAACTTCTTGAGGTCGTCCTGGGTCAGCTTCTTCATCTGGTGGGTGGCGTTCTTGCCCTCAAGGTTCTCGATGGTCCAGCCCTTGATGGTCTTGGCCAGGATGACCGTCGGCTGCCCGACGTGCTTGGTGGCGGCGTCGAAGGCGGCGTACACCTTGCGGTAGTCGTGACCGCCGCGCGGAAGCTTGCGGATCTGGTCGTCGGACATGTGCTCGACCATCGCCCGCAGCCGGGGGTCGCCGTTGAAGAACTTGTCACGGACGTAGGCGCCGTCCTCGGTTGAGAACGTCTGGAACGTGCCGTCGGGGGTCGTGTTCATCTTGTTCACCAGCGCACCGTCGACGTCGCGGGCGACAGGGCGTCCCACTCGCGGCCCCAGACGACCTTGATCACGTTCCAGCCGGCACCGCGGAAGGTGGACTCGAGCTCCTGGATGATCTTGCCGTTGCCGCGCACCGGCCCGTCGAGCTGCTGCAGGTTGCAGTTGACGACGAAGGTCAGGTTGTCGAGCTCCTCGCGCGCCGCGACACCGATGGCACCGAGCGACTCGGGTTCGCCCATCTCGCCGTCGCCCAGGAACGCCCAGACGTGCTGCTTGCTGGTGTCCTTGATGCCCCGGTTGTGCAGGTAGCGATTGAAGCGAGCCTGGTAGATCGAGTTGAGGGCGGTGAGGCCCATCGACACGGTCGGGAACTCCCAGAAGTCGGGCATGAGCCGCGGGTGCGGATAGGACGGGAGACCCTTGCCGACACCGTGCTGCACCTCTTGGCGGAACCGGTAGAGCTGCTGCTCGCTGAGCCGTCCCTCGAGGAAGGCACGGGCATAGACACCGGGAGAGGCGTGGCCCTGGATGAAGATCTGGTCTCCGCCGCCCGGCGCGTCCTTGCCCTTGAAGAAGTGGTTGAAACCGACTTCGTAGAGGCTCGCCGAGGACTGGTACGTCGCGATGTGGCCACCGACCTCGAGGCCCTTGCGGTTGGCGCTGGAGACCATCACGGCGGCGTTCCAGCGCAGGAAGGCGCGGATCCGGCGTTCGATCTCCTCATCGCCGGGGAACCACGGCTCGCGCTCGGGCGGGATCGTGTTGATGTAGTCGGTGCTGCGCAGCGCAGGAACGCCGACCTGCATCTCGCGGGCGCGCTCGAGCAGCCGCAGCATCACGTAGCGCGCACGTTCACGACCTCGATCGTCGATCATCGAGTCGAAGGAGTCCAACCATTCGTTGGTCTCGTCGGGGTCGATGTCGGGAAGTTGGGTGGGTAGGCCCTCATGGATGACCGTGCGGGTCTTCGGGGTGCTTGTGGGCTGGCGCGAGGCAGGTACGGCATCGTTCACCCGACCATCGTTGCATGCGACCGAGCGAGGGGAAATCTACCCGTCAGTATGCGATCCTGGCGCGCTTCGGGGCTGTCCAGCGCCCGGTCCTGTGGGGCCAGGGTTGCGCCTGCGGCGCAACTCGGGTGGACTACTCACCACACACGGCAACGGCACACGATGGAGGAGTCAGTGAGTTCGACCGCGGGTGGCGGGTCCGCCCAGACCGAAGGCGCGACGAATGCTGTCGGCACCAAGCTGGGTTTCAAACCGGGCATGGTGATCCAGGAGCTCGGCTGGGACAACGACACTGACGACGATCTGAGGATCGCGATCGAAGACTGCATCGACGCCGACATGGTTGACGGTGACCACGGCAACGTGGTCGACGCCGTCGTGCTGTGGTGGCGACGTGACGACGGCGACCTGGTCGACGGACTCGTCGACTCGCTCACCGACCTGGTGGGGGGTGGCGCGATCTGGTTGCTGACACCCAAGGTGGGTCGACCCAACTCCGTCGAGGCGGCCGACGTGGCCGAGGCCGCGCCGATCGCCGGGCTTGCTCAGACCACCACGGCCGCGGTGAGCAAGGACTGGGCAGCTACGCGGCTCGTCACCCCCAAGCCGACCCACTGACATAGCGGTGATTCCCGGGCGGCGGGTGGCGGGCGCGCTCTCCACTGGCGTGACCTCGGCGCGCGTCCTCGCCTCCTCGGGCGTTGTGCGGCCGTTCTCCCCAGCCACCCTGACCAGGCTCGCCTGGACTCTGCGGACCTGGGGTCTGGGTCCGGCCGGGGGTTTCCGCACGGTCGCGCTTCGCTATCCGGACCGGCCCGGGCTCGTGGACGAGCTCGGCACCCTCACCTACGACCAGCTCCACCGTCGGAGCAACGCGCTGGCCTATGCCCTGCGGCAGCGTGGCATCCGCGAGGGTGACGCCGTCGCCGTCATGTGCCGCAACCATCGAGGCTTCGTCGATGCAACGCTGGCGGTGGCCAAGCTCGGAGCCGATGTGCTCTACCTCAACACCTCGTTCGCAGGGCCGCAGCTCGCCTCGGTCCTGGAGCGTGAGCGAGCGGCCCTCCTGATCCACGACGATGAGTTCACCGAGCTGCTCGACGAGGTCGACGTTCCCGACCGGGTGCTTGCCTGGACTGACGCCGCGACCCGAGAGGCCACGCTGGAGACCCTGATCGCCGCAGCCCCGGACAGCGACCTGCGGGCACCGGTCCGGCACTCGCGCACCGTGATCCTCACGTCCGGCACCACGGGGACACCCAAGGGAGCAGCCCGCAGTGAGGCAGGCATCGGGGCCGCGGTCTCGATGCTCTCGCGGCTGCCGCTGCGTGACGGCTGGACCACGCACATCGCCGCCCCGCTGTTCCACACCTGGGGCTTCGCCCATCTGGCGTTCGCGATGCTGCTCGGCTCGACGGTCGTGCTGACCCGCAGATTCGACCCGCAGACCTGCCTCGAGATCACCGAGGACTTCGGCTGTGAGTCGCTGGTGGTGATCCCGGTGATGCTGCAGCGGATCCTGCGCCTGCCCGAAGCGAGGCTCGCGGCGTACGACCTGTCTGCGGTCCGCGCCGTGGCCGTCTCGGGGTCGGCGCTGCCCGGTGATCTCGCCACGGCCTGGATGGACCGGTTCGGCGACACCCTCTACAACGTCTACGGGTCTACGGAAGTGGCATACGCGTCCATCGCGACCCCCGTGGATCTTCGCGCTGCGCCCGGTTCGGCCGGCAAGCCGCCCCACGGCACCGTCGTACGGATCCTGGACGGGGAGGGCCGGGCGCTCCCGGTGGGGAGGTCGGGAAGGATCTTCGTCGCAAACGGGCTGCTGTTCGAGGGCTATACCGGGGGAGGCGGCAAGGAGATCGTCGAGGGCCTGATGGCCACCGGCGATGTGGGGCGCTTCGACGCCGACGGGCGTCTCCATGTCGAGGGCAGGGACGACGAGATGATCGTGTCCGGCGGCGAGAACGTGTTCCCCCTCGAGGTCGAGAACTGTCTCGCGCGCCACCCGCAGGTCGTCGAGGCGGCTGCGATCGGCGTACCGGACCCGGATTTCGGTCAGCGGTTGCGCGCGTACGTCGTCACCTCGGGGCCGGTGAGCGAGTCCGAGCTGCGGGAGTGGGTCAAGGTGCGTCTCGCCGGATACAAGGCTCCGCGCGACCTCGTCTACGTCGCGGAGTTGCCGCGCAATGCGACGGGCAAGGTGCTCAAGCGCAACCTGTCGTGACCCGTGCAGGTGTCACCGATGCCCGCACTGTTGCACCGTGGTGCGAAGATGACCGCCGTGAACGACCTGCAACTCGGCGACCCGGCTCCCGACTTCACCCTTCGCGACCAGTTCGGTCAGGACGTGTCGCTTGCCTCCTTCCGGGGCCGCAAGGCGGTAGCCCTCTTCTTCTACCCCTATGCCTTCTCCGGAGTCTGCACGGGCGAGATGGCCGGCATCCGTGACCGGCTCGACGAGTTCCTGACCTTCGACACCGAGGTCCTGGCCATCTCGTGTGACCCCATGCACTCACTGCGTGCCTTCGCCGACCAGGACGGACTCAACTTCCCGCTGCTGTCGGATTTCTGGCCACATGGCGAGGTGTGCCGGGCCTACGGAGTCTTCAACGAGGCCAGGGGGTGCCCGCAGCGCTCGTCCTACATCCTCGACAAGGCCGGTGACGTGCGCTGGGCTGTCCACAATGCGCTGCCCGAGGGACGCGATTTGGGCGAACATCTCCGTCAGTTGCGTGAACTGGCCTAGACATCCGAAGCGAATTTCCAAAAAAGTTGCGAAATCCGCAGGACAAACCGCCCATCACGGTGCATGCTTGTCACGTTGCGACCGCTGGTGACCCGAGACGCCAGCGGTCGCAGCTTTTTTTGTGCCCGCGACCGGCTCGCGTAGGCTGAGCGGGCTTCGTTCGAGGCGCGGCTGGATCTGACCTGGCCAGGGGCGTATAGCTCAGAGGTAGAGCGCTTCCCTTACAAGGAAGATGTCGGGGGTTCGATCCCCTCTGCGCCCACACGAGCCGCTCGGCGCCGTGAGCCCCCCGTTCGTCGCACCCCCCGCGATCGGGGAGGTCTGTGATGAGGCTGCGATGGCTATTGTGACCTCGACCACCGTCGTAAGGGGTGCCCATGCTCGTGCCGTTCAGTATTTCCGACTTCATCGACCGCGCAGCGCAGGTGTACGGCGACCGCGTGGGCGTGGTTGACGAGCCCGACCAGCCGGCCCCGTCGTTGGGGTCACTGACCTACGCCGAGATCAAGGCGCTGGCGGTGCGCCAGGCGGCCAGGCTCGATGAGCTCGGCGTCGGCTTCGGCGACCGGGTTGCGATCGTCTCGCAGAACTCGGCTCGGCTCCTGACCTCGTTCTTCGGAGTGGCCGGTCACGGCCGAGTGCTGGTGCCGGTCAACTTCCGGCTGCGTCCAGACGAGGTGCGCTACATCGTGGAGCACTCCGGTGCCCGCGTGCTCATCCTGGACCCGGAACTCGAGGAGTCGCTGGCCGACGTGAGCGCGGAGTTCAGGTTCGTGATCGGCAACGACGACGACCTCTTTGCCGCGCCGGGAACCGAGCCGCGGGCGTGGACCCCGGACGAGAACGCCACTGCGTGCATCAACTACACCTCGGGCACCACGGCGCGACCCAAGGGCGTCCAGATCACCCACCGCAACGTGTGGACCAACGCGGTGACCTTCGCGCTTCACGCCGGTGTCAGCGACCGTGACGTCTACCTGCACACGCTGCCGATGTTCCACGCCAACGGCTGGGGAATGCCGTTCGCCACGGCCGGCATGGGCGTGAAGCAGGTCGTGATCCGCAAGATCGACGGCGCCGAGATCCTGCGCCGGGTCGAGCGGCACGGAGTGACCTTCATGTGCGCGGCGCCGGCGGTGGTGGCCGCCGTACTCGATGCCGCGGCAGCTTGGGACGGCCCGATCCCGGGCCGCGACCGCGTGCGGATCATCGTGGCTGGGGCACCGCCACCGTCTCGGACCGTCGCCCGCGTCGAAGAGGAGCTGGGCTGGGAGTTCATCCAGATCTACGGCCTCACCGAGACCTCGCCGCTGCTCACCATCAATCGCACCCGAGCCGAGTGGGACGACCTGTCGGTGCAGGAGCGGGCCAGCAACCTGGTGCGCCAGGGAGCCCCCGCCATCGGTGTGACACTGGCGACAGCCCCGGACGGGGAGGTGCTGGCGCGTTCCAACGTCGTGCTGGAAGGCTACTGGGAGCAGCCCGAGGAGACGGCTGCCGCGCTGCGTGATGGTTGGTTCCACACCGGTGACGGGGGAGTGATCGGGGACGACGGTTACCTGTCGCTGAGCGACCGCAAGAAGGACGTCATCATCACCGGCGGCGAGAACGTTTCGTCCATCGAGGTCGAGGACGTGCTCTTCTCCCACCCGGCCGTGTCAGAGGTGGCGGTGATCGGGGTGCCTGACGAGAAGTGGGGCGAGACGATCAAGGCGCTCGTCGTTCTCACTCCCGGCTCGACGACCACCGAGGACGAGCTGAGGGCGTGGTGCAAGGAGAAGGCCGCCGGCTACAAGGCGCCCACCTCGATCGAGTTCCGCGACGAGCTTGCCCGCACCGCGACCGGCAAACTGCAGAAGTTCAAGCTGCGCGCACCGTACTGGGAAGGCCGAGAGCGCCAGGTCAACTGAGCCGGCTTGTGATGGATGCAGGGATCCCCGGATATCCGGGGAAACTGGCGGATGTCAGGCATTGCAACGGCTGACAACCGCCAACATCCCCGGTTATCCGGGGATTCATGCGTCGCCCTACTCTGGGGGCATGCCCACCCTGTCGGACGCAGTCGGCCTGCTACACAGCTGGTATCCACCGTCAACGGCGGATTCCTGGGACGCGGTAGGGCTCGCGTACGGCGACGAGTCGGCGCCGGTGACCAAGGTGATGTTCGCAGTCGACCCGACGTTGGACGTGGCCCGGGAAGCGGTCGACTGGGGCGCCGACCTGCTCGTCGTGCATCATCCGCTGTTCCTCAAGGCCGTGCACGGCTTCACCAGCGCCACCCCCAAGGGGAAGACGCTGCTGACCCTGGCTGAGCACGGCTGCGCGCTGCTGACGGCGCACACGAACGCTGACCAGGCGGCCGGTGGGGTCTCCGAGGCGTTCGCGAGTGCCCTCGGCCTCGAGGGCCTGACCCCGATCCGCCCGGCAGCCTCGCCAGCTCGGGACAAGGTCGTGGTGCACGTGCCGCACGAGGCGGCACCCCGGATGCGCGCGGCTCTGGCGGAGGCCGGTGCCGGAGCCGTCGGCGACTACGACCAGGGGAGCTACACCTCCACCGGACTGGGCAGGTTCCGGCCGCTGCCCGGAGCCAACCCGAGCATCGGCGTCGTCGGTGAGTCTGCGGAGGTGTCCGAGAGCCGTATCGAGGCCGTACTGCCCCGCCGACTTCGCGGTGCCGTCGTCGCCGCACTGCTTTCCGTGCATCCTTACGAGGAGCCGGCGTACGACGTGATCGAGCTCGCCGACGCCGGCATGAGCGCGACCGGCACGGGAAGGATCGGATCCGTCGCCGCGACCACTCTGGCCGACTTCGCCGCCCACGTCTCCCAGTCGCTCCCCTCGACGGCGCACGGGGTGCGCGTGGCAGGCGACCCCGACCGGGTCGTACGCCGCGTGGCCGTGTGCGGCGGCGCGGGAGACTTCCTGCTCGACGAGGTGGCCCGCCTCGACGTCGATGCCTACGTGACCTCCGACCTGCGTCACCATCCGGCAGGCGAGTTCCTCGAGAGGGGCGGACCTGCTCTGCTCGACGTGGCCCACTGGGCCGCCGAGTGGACCTGGCTGCCGGTGGTCGAGAGGCGCCTGCTCGATGCCTGGGGAGATACGGTGGAGACCCGCGTGAGTACGCTGCCCACCGACCCGTGGACAATCCGCATCTGACCGGCCGCATCATCCCAAGGAGCACCCGCTGAAAGCCGACCCGTCCGCCCAACTCAAGCTGCTCGATGTCGCCGAACTGGACACGCGCATCGATCAAGTGCGACACCAGCTCGCCCACCTGCCCGAGAGCATCGAGATCGCCGAGCTCGAGTTCGGCCGGAGCGACCTGGATGACCAGGCCCGTGACGCCCGCATCCTCGTCGACGACCTGACGGCCGAGCAGGCCAAGGCCGACGCGGACGTCGAACAGGTCAAGGCTCGCCGCCACCGCGATCAGTCCCGCATCGACGCGGGACAGATCACCAATCCCAAGGACCTCGAGCGGATGCAGCACGAGCTGGTGTCCCTGGAGCGCCGTATCTCGAGCCTCGAGGACACCGAGCTCGAGGTCATGGAGAGGCTCGAGGAGGCCCAAGGGACCCTCGAGACGCTGACCACCCAGCTCGCGGTCACCGACGAGCGGCTGGCCGCTCTCGCGACCGCCCGCGACGCCAAGGCAGGCGGGCTCGAAGGCGAGCTGCGCTCGTTCATCACCGCTCGTGGTGAGGCGGTCACCGACCTGCCCGAGCCCCTGATGGCGCTCTACGAGCGGATCCGGGCCCAGAGCGTCGTCGGGGCTGCACCTTTGCGCGCCCGGCAGTGCGGGGGCTGCCAGATGGCCATCAATGCCTCCGAGCTGTCCGTGATCGCGAAGGCACCCGCGGACGAGGTGATTCGTTGCGAGGAGTGCTCCCGCATCCTCGTACGCACGCCAGAGTCCGGTCTGTGACCGGTTGGCGATCGGTCGTCATCGAGGCCGACGGAGGGTCCCGGGGCAACCCCGGTCCTTCGGCCTACGGAGCCGTTCTCAAGGATGCCGCCACCGGCACCGTGATCGCGGAGGATGGCACCACGATCGGGGTGGCGACCAACAATGTCGCGGAGTACTCCGGCCTCATCGCCGGGCTGGAGCTCGCCGCCGAGTTTGCGCCCGACGCGCAGATCGAGGTCCGGATGGACTCCAAGCTGGTCGTCGAGCAGATGTCGGGACGGTGGAAGGTCAAGCACCCTGCCATGGCCCCCTTGTACGCCGAGGCGCAGCGGCTCGCGCCGGTCGGGACGACCTACACCTGGGTTCCTCGGGAGCAGAACAAGCATGCCGACCGCCTGGCCAACGAGGCGTTGGACGGACTGCGATCCGGGATGACCACGCCGGACACGGGGGAGTCGCTGATCGAGCAGATCGAGGGCCCGGCGGGGAGGAAGGAGCCGGGCAAGCGCGGTTGGGCCCACGACGCAACGCCGCCGACCACGATCGTCCTGGTGCGCCACGGCGTCACGCCCCACACGGTCGAGAAGCGGTTCTCGGGCGGACTGGCCAGTGCCAACCCCGGCCTGAGTGACGAGGGGCGAGCGCAGGTGCGGGCGACCGCCGAGTGGCTCTCGCAGCTGTCCGAGGAGGTCGATGCTGTGATCGCCTCTCCCGTACGTCGCACCCTGGAGTCCGCGGAGATCCTCGCCGAGTTCCTGGGGCTGCCGGTCCTGACCGAGCCCGGGTTCGCCGAGATGGAGTTCGGCACCTGGGACGCGATGACCTTCGCCGAGGTCGCCCAGGCCCATCCGGACGAGCTCGACGCCTGGTTGGGTTCGCTCGAGGTCGCGCCGGGCGGCGGTGAGTCGTTCAGCACCGTCGAGGCCAGGGTGCTCGAAGGCCTGCGCCGACTGCTGACGTCGTACGCCGGGAAGACGGTGGTCGTGGTCAGCCATGTGACGCCGATCAAGACCCTGGTGGCACACGCTCTGCGAGCGCCGTTGGAGTCGGTGTTCCGCATGGAGCTCTCGCCGGCGTCTGTCACCGTGCTGGCCTTCTACGCACAGGCCTCCGACGACGAGGAGCAACGAACCTCGATGCGGTTGTTCAACGCCCGCCCCGGCGACCTGGTCTAGACCGAGTCGACGACGACGTCGAGCTGGGTTCCCTTGGCGGTGGGCGGGCCGATCTCCACCTGCCAACCCCGGCGACGCAGCGCTTCGCCGAAGGCGACCGGGCTGCGCGGGTTTGCCCCATCCTCGAGCAGGCCCCTCACGATGCGACCCTTCGTGGCCTTGTTGAAGTGGCTCACGACCTTGCGCTCGCCGTCGACCTCGTGCAGCACCCGCACGGTCGCGACCCGGCGGGCCAGGGCGGTTGGTGGGCGCCAGAACGCGGCGTACATGCCGGATCGGAAGTCGACCAGCAGCCCGTCGCCGACGGCCTCCTCGACCGCCGGCCCGAGGTGGCTGCGCCACAGGCCGGCCACCGAGCCGAGCCCGGGCAGCGTCACGTCGCCGGAGAGCCGGTAGGGCGCGATCCGATCGCCCGGTCGGACCAGCCCGTACAGCGACGAGGTGATCATCACTCGCGTGGTGGCCCGACGTCGTGCCGCCGACGTCAGGGTCGAGAACCCGAGCGCGTCGTAGAGCACTCCGGTGTAGATCTTCTCGGCGCGCGCCGTGGGGCTGGTCAGCAGAGCGAGGTTGCGAACGACCTCGGAGCTCTGACCTGCACTGAGGCCGAGCACGTCGAGGGCCTCGGCCGACCCGCTGACAGCCAGGAGAAGCTTCGAGGACCGCCGATCGCGCGACGGTGAGTCCTGGAGACGACAGCGAGGCCAGGTCGAGGTGCCGGCCGCGGCCGGGCGCGAACTTGCCCTCGGACGGCGGCAGCAGGATGAGCATCCGCACAGACTAGGCAACGCTTCCGAGCAGGGTGGGAGCGGGCCGTTAGGGTGAAATCATGGCCAACCGAGTGCTCAGGGTGCGCAGCGGCGAAGAGGGTGTCGCCGCCCACACCCTTCGCGACGGCATCGCGAAGATCCAGACCGAGCTGCACGTCACGCCCGACTTCCCGCCGGAGGTGGAGGCGGCAGCGGCCGAGGCCGCCGCGCACCCGCGCCTGCCCACTCTGGACCGCACCGACATCCCCCTCGTCACCATCGACCCGTCGTCGTCGCTCGACCTGGACCAGGCGCTGCACATCGAGCGCGCCGGGGACGGCTACCGGGTGTTCTATGCGATAGCCGACGTGGCGGCCTTCGTCACCGCCGGCGATCCGGTCGACCTGGAGGCCCACCGGCGCGGTGAGACTCTCTACGGCGCCGACTCGAAGATCCCCCTGCATCCGAAGGTGATCTCGGAGGACGCCGGCTCGCTGCTGGCCGACCAGGTGCGGCCCGCACTGCTGTGGCAGGTGGAGGTCGACAGCACCGGTGAGGGCACCCACGTCGCGGTGGAGCGGGCCCTGGTCAGGTCGCGCGCGAAGCTCTCCTACGACGGAGTGCAGAAGGCCCTCGATGACGGCACCGCCGACGAGTTGTTCACACTGCTGCGCGAGGTCGGTGAACGGCGACTGCGCAAGGAGGCCGAGCGTGGTGGCGTGTCCCTGCCGTTGCCGGAGCAGGAGATCGACATCGACGGGGACACCTGGAGCCTGGAGTTCCGCGAGCTGCACCCCGTCGAGCAGTGGAACGCCCAGATCTCCCTGCTGGTCGGGATGGGCGCGGCGACCCTGATGACCGGCGCCGGGGTCGGGCTGCTGCGCACGCTGCCGCCCGCCGACCCACGCGACGTGAAGCGGCTGCGCCGGGTCGCCCGTGGTCTGCAGATCGACTGGCCGACCGACCTGCCCTACCCGGAGTTCATCCGATCGCTCGACCCGAGCCGTTCGCGGGACGCGGCCATGGTGGTGGCGAGCACGCGGGTGCTGCGCGGAGCGGCGTACGTCGGCTTCAACGGCGCGGTGCCCGAGCAACCGATCCAGTCGGCGATCGCGGCGCCCTACGCCCATGTCACCGCACCCCTTCGACGGCTGGTGGACCGCTACGCCGGCGAGATCTGTGTGGCCATCTGTGCCGGACAACCGGTGCCTGCGTGGGTGCTGGACGAGCTGGGGAATCTGCCTGAGACGATGCGCGACTCCTCGAGGCGGGCCAGTCACTATGAGAACGCGATCCTGAGCCTGGTCGAGGCCGCCGTGCTGCAGGACCGCGTAGGCGAACGGTTCGCGGCAGTGGTCGTCGACGTGGACGAACGCGACGACCATCGAGGGGATGTCACCATCGCCGAGCCCGCCATCGAGGCCGTCGTGACCTCCGCCGACCCGCTGCCTCTGGGAGCCGAGGTGACCGTCACCCTGAAGAAGGCGGACGTCGAGGCTCGCCAGATCGCCTTCGACTGGGTCAAGTAGGCAACCCAGCAGCTGGCCCGGGCGTCCTAGGGTGAGGGACATCTCTCAAGATCGGGGAACGGCATGGGCACCTCCGGACCGGCACGACCACGCCACGGGCGCGACATCATCCACATCGAAGGCGAGGGCTTCGTCGGCGATCCACCCGGCTCGGAGCCACTGGTGCCCGAGGCGCCACCGTTCCGGTTCTCGCGGATGGGGCCCAAGGGCCGCAGGCTCCCGCGCGCCCTGCGCGTGAAGCTGGCCCGCGCGATGACCGGTGGACCGAACAAGAACGGCAACATCCCGTCCGGGTTCACCTATCTCGGTCAGTACGTCGACCACGACCTGACCTTCGACTTCACCGACGTCGCGCTCGGCGACGACGTCTCGCCGGCCGACCTGCTCCAGGGCCGGTCACCGACCCTCGACCTCGACAACCTGTACGGAGCCGGGCCGGCCGACGCGAAGTCGGCACGCTTCTACGAGGACGGACTGCACCTGAAGGTCGGGACCACCACCCGGGTCGGCAGCGACCGGGCGATGGTGGGATTCGACGTGCCGCGCGTCGGCACGGGAGGTGTCGCGGCCCGACGTCGCGCGCAGATCCCGGACCGCCGCAACGACGAGAACCTGGCCGTCGCCCAGACCCATGCGGCGATGATCCGATTCCACAACCGGGTGGTCGACAAGCAACGGGATTCCGTGCCGGCGACCGATCGGTTCCGGCGCGCCCGCAAGCGCGTGGTGCTGCACTACCAGTGGATGTTACGCACCGACTACCTTCCGCGGATCTGCGACCCCGCGGTGGTCGACGACGTGTTCGCGAACGGCCGGAAGGTCTTCGAGGTGGGGGCGGACCCGCTGTCGATGCCGACGATGCCGGTCGAGTTCTCGGTGGCGGCGTTCCGGATCGGCCACTCGATGGTCCGCGAGGCCTACGACTGGAACGCGCGGTTCCCCTCGGGGCAGGGGTCTCTCGACCTGCTCTTCGCCTTCTCCGGGACCAGCGGTGACCTCGGCTTCAACGACACCCTGCCGAGCAACTGGATCGTCGACTGGCGACGGCTCTACCGGTTCAAGGACATCCAGCGCGACGACCTGGCGCCACCGCCACGCCAGTTCAACTTCGCGCGCCGGCTCGACACCGTGCTGGTGGATCCCCTCTCGGTGCTCCCGCCCGGCTCGTTCGGCGGCACCAACGCCGACATCGGGACGATCGAGGCGAACCTCGCCTTCCGCAACCTCACCCGGGCGACCATGGTGAAGCTGGCCAGCGGCCAGCAGATAGCCGATCGGATGATCGCCAGCGGGGTCGCCCTGACGAAGCTGACGGCTGCGCAGGTCCGCGACGGCCTGGACGGTGCGGCGCTCGACTCCCTCACGGCGGCCGAGCGCGACGTCTTCGTGACCCATACGCCACTGTGGTTCTACGTGCTGCGCGAGGCCGAGCTGAACAAAGGTCACCTGACCGGGGTCGGCGCACGGATCGTGGCGGAGACGTTCCACCGCGCCATGGAGGGCAGCAGATTCTCCATCGTGAGGGAGACGGACTTCTCACCCACGCTCGGCCCGGTGGACGGTCGGTTCACGATGACGGATCTGCTGGTGTTCGCCTTCCAGAACAAGGTGAAGCTGCTGGCCCCGCTGGGTGACTAGCGCGGGTCAGGCCGAGGCATAGACGCTGACGTGCCGTTCGCTCGCTGCTGTGAAGGGCTCGTCGCGCCAGCCGCCCCACCGGTTCACCAGTCGCAGGCCGGCCAACCGCGCCATCAGGTCCATCTCGCTCGGCCAGATCAGACGGCACACGATCGGGCTGAACCGGATCCCTCTGGACGACAGCTCGACGTGGTTCTCGTCGAGCAGCTGGGTCACCGGGTCGTAGTGACACACGTCGAGGCCGACCCGGTCCGAGCCGACGTACTCCGGCCGCGCGTAGTCGTGCTCGGCGGTCCAGGCGCTCGGGACGCCGGCCTCGACGACGAACACCCCGCCCTGGTCGAGATGCCGGGCAGCGTTCTGGAAGCACTCGACCTGCTGGTCCTGGGTGAGCAGGTTGAAGATCGTGTTGTAGACGAGGTAGACCACCGCGTAGCGCCCGGGCAGCCGGGTCGTGGCCATATCGCCCTGGTTCACTCCCAGCTGAGCCCCGTCGGGCTTGCCGCGCAGCCGCTCGATCATCGCCGGGGAGAGCTCGATCCCGTCCACTGCTACGCCGCGGCGTAGCAGTGGCAACGCGATCCTGCCCGTGCCGATCGCGAACTCCAGGGCGCGCCCCGAGCCGGCCTGAGCCGCCAGGAAGTCGACCGTCTCTGGTTCATCCCCGCGCGGCTGGTCGTCGTACCTGCCAGCCACGTCGGGTCCGAAACTCGCGGCCGGGTCGAATCCGTCCATGTCCGGCATCGTCTGCCCGTCCAGGCTGTGCCGCAAGCGGATTCTGCGATCGGTAGCCTTTGTCGTTGTCAATCGCGTCATCGGGACGGCCCCGTGCGTCTCATGGGTGCAGGCCACCACACAGGGTGGCGGCCGGCACGCTCGGGCGCCGCTGTACCCAACCGCAGTCCGCGGGTCGGTCAGCCCTTGCGACCTCAATGGATGGGGGTTCGGGCTGGGGAGTCCGAACCCCCACTCCCTGGAGCCGATTCCAGTCTGCGGACGCACTGGGATGGGGAAGGTGTCGATCCTGTTCTCCGCCGTGCCGCGAGTCCACGTGACCTGCGCCCGCCAACCGGAGGCATCGCGAGTCCACATCCGCAGCTGTCCGTAGTGCCACGTGCCGTCGATCGGACCTCGACCTCGGGACGTTCGGACGGTCGGTAGACGATGGGGCGCACGGTGGCCTGACTGCGAGAAGGACCGACCCAGGCGGAAATGCAGAAGGAACGGAATCCGCTCCCTTCCACCTCCAAGATATAGCGCACCGGGGGGCTTGCGACAAGGCCCCGGTCGCCGAATCAGGCCCAGAATCACCAGTCGTAGCCAGATCGGAGCCGACCCTGTGGACCCACTGACGACCAGTGTCTTCGCCCTTCCCGACCACCTCACCCACAAGTCCGGCCGGGAGCTGATCGCCGAGGACGAGCGCCACTTCGCAGCGATCTCCCACAGCCTCGAGACCTCCATCGCGGACCTGGTCGCTCGGGTCGATGCGGCTCGTATGGAGACCGGAGGCATCGGCCAGGAAGCCATGGATCGCGATCTGGAGATCCATCGGCTGACGGCTCGCCTGCGCACGCTGCGCCGCTTGGTCTCGACCTCTGCCTGGGTCGGATGGTTCCTGCCGACGGGGTGGATCCGGTGTACGTGGGACGCCTGGGGCTCACCGACGGCGCGGGGGAGCGGCTCCTGCTCGACTGGCGGTCCCCGGCTGCCGAACCGTTCTTCGGAGCCACGCATGCCAACCCGATGGGACTGTCGAGTCGGCGTCGCTACCGCTGGACGCTCGGGCGGATCAGCGACTACTGGGACGAGGTGTTCGACGCCGACGACTTCGAGGGCCATGCCGCCGCCCTCGACGACCAGTCCGCGTTCATCGCGAGCCTGGGCAGCAGTCGGTCCGCGCGTATGCGCGACGTGCTCAGCACCATCCAGGCCGACCAGGACGCCATCATCCGAGCCGGCTCGCGCGGCGCGCTCGTCGTCGACGGGGGACCCGGCACCGGAAAGACGGTGGTCGCCCTGCACCGCACCGCCTATCTGCTGTACGCCGATCCGCGCCTGGACCACCAGCGGGGGCGGCGTCCTCTTCGTCGGACCGCACCAGCCCTACCTGGCCTACGTGGCCGATGTGCTGCCCAGCCTGGGCGAGGAGGGGGTGCAGACCTGCACGGTGCGCGACCTCCTCCCCGAGGGTGCGGGTGCCCCGGAGGAGGCCGACCCGGCCGTTGCCCGACTGAAGTCGTCCGCCGAGATGGTGCGAGCCATCGAGCCGGCTGTCCGGCTCTACGAGGAGCCGCCGACCGAGGGCATGGAGGTCGACAATCCCTGGACCGACCTCTGGCTCAGTTCCCTCGACTGGGCCGAGGCGTTCGAGTCGGCCGAGCCGGGCCTGCCGCACAATGAGGCCCGTGACCAGGTCTGGGAGACGCTGCTGAGCATCCTGGTCGACAAGTTCGACGGCGATGAGGGCTCACCGGAGCTGCTGCGCCGGTCCCTGACCCAGAACACCGAGCTGCGGGAGACGTTCACCCGGGCATGGCCGCTGATCCAGGCGGAGGGACCTGGTGGGAGACCTGTGGGAGGTGCCCGCCTACCTGCGGATGTGTGCTCCGTGGCTGACACCGGACGAGGTCAGGACGCTTCAGCGCCATGATCCTCAGGCCTGGACCGCGTCGGACCTGCCGCTCCTGGACGCGGCCCGGTTGAGGCTGGGCGATCCTGCTGCGTCGCGCCGGCGACGTCGTCATGCCGCCGCCGTCGCCGCTGAACGTCGGCAGATGGACGAGGTGGTCGACCATCTCCTCGCAGCTCGACGACGAGGAGGTGGATGATGGCCCATGCTGCGACAGGACGGCATCCGCGACTCCCTGGTCGACGAGGCGGCTCTCCCCGAGGCCGATCGGGACCGGCTCGCCGGACCCGTTCGCACACATCGTGGTCGACGAGGCGCAGGAGCTGACCGATGCGGAGTGGCAGATGCTGCTGGTGCGCTGTCCGTCCCGAAGCCTGACGATCGTGGGGGACCGCGCCCAGGCCAGGCAGGGGTTCACCGAGTCGTGGCAGGAGCGGCTCGAACGGATCGGGCTCACGCACGTGGACATCGCGTCGCTGACGATCAACTACCGGACTCCGGAGGAGGTGATGGCCGAGGCAGAGCCGGTCATCCGGGCGGCCATCGCGGATGCCAACGTGCCGACGTCCGTCCGCCGTGGCGGCCGACCGGTCGACCATGGATCCGTGGGCGACCTGCGGTCCATCCTCGACGAGTGGCTGGCCGAGGATCAGGACGGGACCGCGTGCGTCATCTCCACCGGCGACCAGGAACCTCACTCGTCGGCACGGGTCAGGTCGCTCACCCCGGAGCTGTCGAAGGGGCTGGAGTTCGACCTGGTCGTGCTCATCGATCCGGACGGTTTCGGCGAGGGCGTCGTCGGCGCCGTCGACCGCTATGTCGCGATGACCCGGGCCACCCAGCGACTCGTCATCCTCACCAGCCGGTGAGGCTCAGCCCTCATGGAGGAGCGAGCCTGGCGTGGTGAGCTGTTCTCCGGTCTCGAGCAGGGTCTTGAGCCCGGAGAGGATCATCGGCCAGCCACCGTAGATCTCGGCGTTCGCGGTCTCCGGGAGATGGTCGTGGACGACCGTCAGGCGGCAGGAGTCGCCGACCTGCTCGATCTCCCAGGTGACCCGGGTCGTGCCCTGTGCCCGCACGTCGTCGCTCCAGAGCGCGTCGAAGGACTGGACGAGCAGGTGCGGAGGCTGGACGACGAGGTTCTCTCCGGAGGCGATGTCGAATCCGCCTTCGGTGCCGCCCGCCGTCGCGCGGTAGGTGGAGCCGGCCGTCCAGTCCGAATGGGTGCCCACGCCGAAGCTGTACCTGGCGCGCTGGTCGGGATCCACGATGGCTTCCCAGATGCGTTCGGGGGTCGCCTTGATGAAGATCTCGAACACCGCGGTGTCGGTGACGGGGGCGGTTCCCCGCGCGAACGAGACTGAGTTGGTGTCAGATTGGTGCTCATGTTTCCTCCAGCTGGGTCTTCAGGTCGGTGAGCGCAGCGGCCCACGGCTCGGCGTACTTGCTCACCCAGCGTTCCTGGATGAGGCGGATGGGGACGGGGTTGAGGTAGTGGAGCTTCTCGCGACCGCGCTTGCGGGTGACGACCAGTCCGGCCGCCTCCAGGACCTTGAGGTGCTTCATGACTCCGAAGCGTGTCATCGCCACCCGCTCCTCGAGAGCGGTCAGTGATTGGCCGTCCTCGGCGAAGAGAGCGTCGAGCAGGTCTCGTCTGGTCGGGTCTGCGAGCGCCTTGAACACCAGGTCCATGCGTCGACAATAGGTGACCATTCAGTCACATGTCAACCGATGCCGGCCCTCCGGTCTGAGTTCCTGCAGAAGGTCGTGGGCTGCGAGCTCCACCTTCTTGTGGCGCCACTCGAGCGGCCCGGTAGACACAGGCGATCAGGCCGGTGCGATGGATCCTCCGGAAGTCGCCGAACCCGAAGGCGTAGCGCGCCTTCGTCTCGTCGTTGGCTCCCTCGGTGAGACCGAGGTGCCAGGCGGCGTAGTCATCCCATGAATGCCTCTCGAGGAAGGCGTTCTGCGCCTGCCGCGCCCGGTTGACTGTCGCCCCAGTCGCTGTCGAGGGTGTATTGACGGCCGGAGATGAGCGCACGGGCGTGGTCGACGGCCGCGGTGTTCAGGCCGTAGCTGGCCATGTGGGCCTCCTTACACTTCTAGGAATGCCCGATGCCGAAATGGGTAAACGTCACACATGACAACCTCACCGGCTGAACCACTGCCCCCGCTGCCCGAACCGGACGTCGACCCGGACACCGAGTCGGACGTCGACCCCGACGACCCGGCTCCCGTGGTCGCCCCGCCGCGCCCCAACTGAGTCACCTGCCCCAGGGCTCCGTCAGTCCAACGCGCTCATGGCTGACGCTGCCACGGGCGCACGGCCACGCTCGAACAGGCCGCGGGCGACGCTCTGGTCGTCCTGCGGTGGCGAGTCGCGCGAGCTCGTCGAGGCTGATCCTCGCCGCGCGCCCTCAGGACGGTCATCCCGGCACCGGCCGACGTCCAGCAGCGGCCCGGCCGCGACGAGGTGCCCCCGCGCGGCCATCCGCTGGAGGAACGCCACGTGCTCGGCGAACAGCGGCTGCCCGAAGATCGAGCCCGCCACGGCCGCGGCCGGCCCGGCGTGTGGGCATCAGGACGGCCCAGGTCCAGGTGGCGGACGCCTCCTGGGCGTACGCCGCCAGCACCGCCGGCCAGCCGTGGTCGTATTCGGCCCGCGCGGCGGCGGGCTCCGCGAACACCTCCCAGCCGTCGTGCTCCAGCACGACCAGGGTCTGCTCTCCGGCCGCCACGAAGGTCACGCTGACCCGAGCTCGCCCTGCGCTCCGTCCTGGCCCGGGTGCCACGAGAACGCGAGACCTCTGCGGGGGGGCTCCCAGGCGCAGCACCGAACCCCAGACCGCCGACTCGCCGGTCCGGTGACGTCTCGACGATCTGGTCGGTTCGTGAAGGCCACGCTCGGCCACCGGCGCCGAAGACGCTGAGGTCGGCGAGCGGCCACCAGGCGCCGATGTCCTGGGTGAAGACCTCGAAGGCCCTGCGCAGGGTCGGCGTCGACGACGATCTCGCGGCGGATGGCCGGCTGGGTCACGGGCTGGGTCACGGGCTGATCCCTCCGTGATGTGGCTGGGCGAACGCCGACAGGGCCGTGTCCCACGTGCCCACCAGCCATTGCTGAGCCGCGGCCAGGCCTTCGGGGGCGAGGGCGTAGAGGTTGCGGGTCCCGATGGTCTCGTGCTGCACGAGTCCGGCTCCTTGCAGAACACGAAGATGCTTGCTGACGGCCGGCCGGCCGACGGGCAGCTGGTCCGAGAGGGCACCGACAGCGGTCGGGCCGTCGCGGAGCAGCTCGAGGATGCGCCTGCGGACCGGTTCGCCGAGGGCGTCGAAGATCGGCTTCTGATTGGTCACTCATAAGTAACCGTTACTCTAGAGTGACCATTTGGGTGGCGCAAGTACGGATTGATGCCGGCGCGCTGAGCACCCGGCTCAGCGTCACGGGCGGAGCGTCCGATCGATGAAGGCCAGGACGTTGCGTCGCAGTCTCGCAATCCGCTCGTCGGTGGACAGGGTCTCGTGGGCTGCGCTCACCGTGGGCGGCTTGAGTCGGCCCCGAGCGTAGAGCGAGCAACCGAGCGCGGCGCAGATGTCCAGCCCGACGGAGTTGCCGTCGCGGCCGGACCGCCCTGCCCGGGCGGCCACCATCAGTGACACCCCCTGACCGGAATGGGTCGTCAGGCAGAGCGAGCACATCCGTGCCCGTCGCGGTCCTGCCGTGCTCGTGTTGCGGCGCAGCTGGATCCCGACCAGGCCGTGCGCTTCGGTCGGGACCACCAGATAGCTCTGCTGGGGAGCCTTCGGGTCGACCCAACCCAGGAAGTCGAGATCGCCCCAGGGGCGGTCGCCCAGGTCGGCAGGCAGATTCAGGCGCTTGGCTTCGCCCTTCGAACAGTTCACGAACGAGGCACGAATCTGAGTCTCCGTGATCGCGTCCATGCAGCCACAGTAGCGACGCTGGTGTCGGTTCCGGGCCTGCCCATCGCCGCGACGTGGGACGCCCCCGGTGCGGCGGCGCGACCCGGGCGACTATCCTGCGAGGGATGAGCAGGATCTTCACGACGACCGTCGCCTCCGTCTATCCCGCACTACGTCGACGAAGGTGGAGAAGAAGGGCCGCACCCAGGACGAGCTCGACGCGGTGATCGAGTGGCTGACCGGCTTCGACGACGCCGAGCTGGCGCCGCCACCTCGACGGCCGGGACGACCTTCGAGGACTTCTTCGCCGGGGCGCACCTGCAACCCGAACGTGTCGCAGATCACCGGCGTGGTCTGCGGGGTGCGCGTCGAGGACGATCGAGGACCCGCTGATGCAGCAGATCCGCTACCTCGACAAGCTGGTCGACGAGCTCGCGAAGGGCAAGGCGCTGGAGCGGGTCCTGCGGACGGCTTCCGCCTGACAGTGCGGCCACTACGCTCCGGTTATGGCCTCCAGCCCCAGATTCCATCAGGCTCGCGGTCCTCATCGACGGCGACAACACCACTCCCTACGATCATCGAGGCTCTGCTCGCCGAGATCGCGAAGTACGGCAGTGCGACGGTCCGGCGGGCGTACGGCGACTGGACCACCCCCCACCTCCGGGGTTGGAAGGACGTGATCAACGCCCATGCGATCCAGCCGATTCAGCAGTTCGCCAACACCACCGGCAAGAACGCCACCGACAGCGCGTTGATCATCGACGCGATGGACCTCCTCTACACCGGGCTACTTGGACGGTTTCTGTCTGGTCTCCTCGGACAGCGACTTCACCTAGCTCGCCTCCAGGCTCCGGGAGTCGGGGAAGACCGTGTACTCGGTCTTCGGCGAGCAAATAGACGCCGCGCTGGCTCGTTCGGCAGCTGCAACAAGTTCGTCTACCTGGACGTGCTGCGCAGCCCCGCGGCGCCGGGGCGGGTCAAGCGAGAAGGCGCCAGCGCCCATGGCCCCCGCGCGCAAGAACACGGCGGAGCTGCGCAGCGACACTCTAGTTGCTCAAGCTGCTGCGGGAGGGGATCAACGCATCATCGGACGACGACGCTTGGGCCAACCTCAGCGGCGTTGGTACACTATGTCGTCAAGTAACAGCCTGATTTCGACTCGCGCACGTGGGGCTACGCCAAGTTGGTCGATCTGGTGACCGCCTCGGACTCTTCGACGTCAACCGTGCAGCCGGGTCAGGGGGTGCGGGTGCGTGAGAAGCCGAAGGGTCAGCCCGCGAAGAAGCCGACCTCTCAGAAAGCACAGGCTGCCAAGCCCTGAACCGGAGTCCCAGGTATTGAATGGCGGTTCAATCAGTGGCAGGGTGCCACACATGTCGCTCGACTTCGCCGCCATCAACCCCGCCGCCGCCCGGGCCGGCGGGCGCCACGCCCCCCCGCCGGCGACCTGCCCACCCGCGCCCAGTACGTCGTCGTCGGCGGCGGCGTGATCGGCACGTCGATCGCCTACCACCTCGCCCTCCTGGGGGCGACCGACGTCGTGCTGGTGGAGCGCAGACAGCTCACCCCGGGCACCACCTGGCACGCCGCGGGCGAGATCGTGTCGGGCGGCACCACCGAGGACGCGCTGTGGATGGCGCGCTACTCCGCCGAGCTGTACAGCCGGCTGGAGGAGAAGACCGGGCCTCCACGGGGTTCCGTCGGTGCGGCTACCTCCACCGGCCACCACCCAGCGCGCCGACGAGAGCTTTCGCCGCGAGACGGCGTACATGCGCTCGGTGGGGATCGCCAAGGAGGTGCTGTCGCCGCGCGAGGTGGCCGACCTGGTGCCGTTGATCCGGACCGAGGACGTGGTCCACGGGTTCTGGACCCCGGATGAGGGACGGGCCAACCCGGTCGACGTCACGATGTCCCTGGCCAAGGGCGCCCGTCAGCGGGGCGTCCGGATCTTCGAGAACACCGAGGTCACCGGGTTCGTCCTCGAGCAGCGGCCGGGTGGTCGGCGTCCGCACCGAGCGCGGCGACCTCGAGTGCGAGAAGGTCGTGCTTCGCCGCGGGGCTGTGGGGCCGCGAACTGGCCGCCAAGGCAGGCGTGAGCGTGCCGCTCCAGGCCGCCGAGCACTACTACCTGCTCACCGAGCCCATCGCGGGGGTCACGCCGGAGTCGGTGCCGGTGATCGAGGACGGCGAGGCCTACGGCTACTACCGCGAGGAGGGGGCGGCCTGCTGGTCGGGATGTTCGAGCCGGTCGCAAAGGCCTGGGCCCTGGACGGTACCCCGCGCGACAGCGCCTTCGCCGTGCTGCCGCCCGACTGGGACCGCCTGGCGCCGTTCCTGGAGGTCGCCATGCGGCGCTTCCCGGCGCTCGAGGACGCCGGTATCCGCACGCTCTTCTGCGGCCCCGAGAGCTTCACCGACGACCTGTCGCCGATGTGGGGGAGTCGCCCGAGGTGGACAACCTCTACCTCGCCTGCGGGCTCAACTCGGTCGGCATCCTCTCCGGCGGCGGCCTCGGCCACATGATGGCGCAGTGGCTGATCGAGGGGCATCCGCCGCTTGACGTCACCGGGGTCGGCGTCGACCGGGCGCACGAGTTCCAGGCGACCCGGCTGTTCCGCCAGGAGCGCACCGTGGAGCGGCTGGGCTTCCTGCTCAACGACGGTGCGTGGCCGAACGCCCAGCCACGGCACGGTCGCAACGTCCGCCGCTCGCCGTACCACGCTCAGCACGTCGCCGACGGTGCTCACTTCGTCTCCACGAGCGGGTGGGAGTATCCCGACTACTTCGCCGGGCCGGGCGTCACGCCGACTGTGGAGTGGGGCTTCTCGCGCGGGCGAGGCCTTCGAGCGCACCCGGGAGGAACACCTCCAGGCCCGCGACAGCCTCGCGATCTTCGACCTGTCGCTGATGTCGCACCACCTCGTGCAGGGCCCCGGCGCCACGGCAGTGCTGAACCGGGTCTGCGCCAACGACATCGACACCCCGGTCGGCCGGGTGGTCTACACCCAGTGGCTCGACGCGCGCGGCGGGATCATCGCCGATGTCACGGTGACCCGGCTCGCGCCAGGACACCTACGTCGTGATCAGCGGCGACACCATCCACCGGCGGGTGCCCGCGTGGATCCGTCGCCAGACCCGGACGGCGAGTTCCTCACCGTGACCGACGTGACCAGCGGACACTCGCTGCTGTCGGTGCAGGGGCCGAGGTCCGCGAGCTGCTGCAGCGACTCAGCCCCGACGACTGGTCCGACGACGCCTTCCCCTACCTCACCGCGCAGAAGGTCGAGCTCGGCTACACCCCACTCTGGGCGCTGCGGGTGACGTATGTCGGCGAGCTGGGCTGGGACCTCCTGGTGCCCACCGAGTTCGGCGCCACGCTCTACGACCAGCTGCGTGAGGCCGGCTCCGATCTGGGTTTCCGGCCCACCGGGGTGGGTGCGCTGGAGACGATGCGCCTCGAGAAGGCCTTCCGCGACATGGGTCACGACATCGACTCGACCGACAACCCGCTGCAGGCGGGCCTCGGATTCGCCGTCGCCTGGGACAAGCCGGGCGGCTTCGTCGGGCGCGACGCTCTGCTCATCGAGCGGGAAGCAGGCCCGCCGAGCAGTCGTCTGGTCAACGTGCTGCTGACCTCACCTGACCACGACCTCTTCGGCGACGAGCCGGTCTTCTGGGACGGCCAGCCGGTGGGCCATGTCCGCAGCGGGGGCTTCGGCCACTCGCTCGGCGCCGCCTGCGGGATCGCCGGGATCAGCCGCGACGAGGGTTTCACCGCCGCCGACCTCGCGGCTGGCTCGTTCGAGATCGACATCGCCGGAACCCGGGTGCCGGCACAGGTCTCACTCAAGCCGTTCTTCGACCCGAGCGTTCGCGCGTGCTTGCCTGAGCCGCCTACTCAGATGGCTGCGGGAGCTTGCACTTCACCTTCGGGTTGACGCCGACATAGTTGAGGGGGCCGGCAACGACGGTGAGCACGGTGTCACCCGCACTCTTGCAGCTCACGTCGCGGTTGTCGGTGAAGTAGTCGCGCTGGAAGGCTGCGAGCACGCCGATCAGCAGCCATACCACCACGATGATCCCGATCAGTCTGCCCATGTCGCTCTCCTCGTTCGGCGGCTCGTTCGTTGTCGACCGGCCTGTACCCACTGATCGCCGTTTCGAGCGTCGATGACGCGTACTTGTTCGCGCTACGGTGGTTCGATGGAGGACGAGTCCGCCCAGCGGTGGCTGGATCGCTATCTGCGAGCGTGGCTGTCCTACGACCCGCAGCAGATCGCAGCGCTGTTCACCGAGGACGTCCGCTATCGCTATCACCCCTACGACGAGCCCATCGTCGGTCGGGACGCGGTGGTCTCGTCGTGGCTCGGCGAAGGATCTGCAGGGGCCTCGACCCGCGATGAGCCAGGCACGTACGACGCCGACTACGCACCTGTCGCCGTCGATGGTGACGTGGTGGTGGCCACCGGCACCTCCCGCTATCGCGAGTCTCCCGACGGCCCTGTCGTGCGCACCTACGAGAACTGCTTCGTGATGCGTTTCGATGCCGAGGGGCGCTGCCGCGAGTTCACCGAGTTCTACCTCGAGCGTCCGTAGACCGACGTACCCAACGACTACCTCGGTCGTGCTCTCCCGCTTGCCCCGGCGCCGGAGCCCGAGGATCGCTACGTCCGGCTGCGGGCAACCAAGGTCCACGGGAGGGCGAACCACGCAAGCATCGGCCGCTCGAAGCGGGTCATCGCGCAGATCCGCCCTCCGGCGAGCGTGAGGACCAACACGCCCACCCTTCGGCGGCACCGTCGGCTCCGCGCAGATAGACGCCGTACGCCGGCTGGCCGTTCGCGCGGGTGGGCCGGGGAGCGACTCTTCCCGGCGAGCAGCACTCTGCTGACGACGCGACTCGTCGAAGTCCGTGCTGTCGGGAGCGGGCTGGCCCTGCTGAGGTACGAGGTCGTGAACGGGCACGACGGATGAGGGCTTGACCTTGACCCAGCGTCAGGGTTCCACGATGTCGGCATGACCACTCTCACACCCGCCATCGAGGTTGTCGGACTCACCAAGTCCTACGGCGACCACACCGTGCTGGACGGTGTAGACCTGACAGTTCCGCAGGGCACGGTCTACGCGCTCCTGGGGCCCAACGGCGCTGGCAAGACCACGATCGTCAACATCCTCTCGACCCTGCTCACGCCTGACGACGGCGAGATCCGCGTCGCCGGCTTCGACGTACGCCGCGAGGCCGCCGGTGTGCGCTCGGGCATCGGTGTCACTGGACAGTTCTCCGCCATCGACGAGTTGCTCACCGGCCGCGAGAACCTGCGACTGATGGCTGATCTGACACACCTGGACCGAGCCAGCGCGGCGAGGGAGGTCGGGTCGATGCTCGAGCGTTTCGGGCTCGTCGAGGCCGCCGAACGACGGGCGCAGACCTATTCGGGCGGTATGAAGCGGCGCCTGGACCTGGCGATGACTCTCCTTGCGCGGCCCAGGCTGATCTTCCTCGACGAGCCGACGGCCGGACTCGACCCGCGTAGTCGTCGCGACCTGTGGGCCATCGTGCGCGCCCTGGTGGGCGATGGTGTGACGGTGCTGCTGACGACCCAGTACCTCGAGGAGGCTGACCAGCTGGCCGATCGGATTGGCGTGCTCGACCGCGGCAGGCTGGTGGCCGAAGGCACAGCGACCGAGCTCAAGCGATTGGTGCCGGGAGGGCATGCATCGGTGCAGCTCAAGGACGGCGGCACCCTCGTCCTGCCGCACGACGGGAGCCTCGGCGGGCTGCGCCGGTTGCTGGACGGGCTCGACGAGACCGCTGTCGCCGCCGTCACGGTCGAGTCCGCCGATCTCGACGACGTGTTCCTCGCTCTCACCGGCCATGCCGCCGAGGTCCTCGCGAGCGAGGAGATCTCCAGATGAGCGCCGGCCACACCGTCCGCGACTCGGCCACGATGCTGCGCCGCAACCTGGTGCACATCCGCCGCTATCCGTCGCTCTCGATCATGCTCCTCGCTCAGCCGATCGTGTTCCTGCTCCTGTTCGTCTATGTCTTCGGGGGCACCATGGGGGCCGGTCTTCCTGGACGGGGCGCCGGGGGCCGGAGCGACTACCTGGTGTTCATCACGCCGGGCATCCTGATCATGACGGTCTGCAGTGTCGCGCTCGGGACGGCCATCTCGGCGGCCACCGACATGACGACGGGGATCATCGCGCGGTTCCGCACCATGGACATCGCTCGGGTCTCGGTGCTCACCGGACACGTGCTCGGCGCCGTGCTGAGGACCCGGTGGCCGTGGTGGTCGTCACCGGCTTCGTGTTCCTGCTCGGTTTCCGCTCGGATGCCAGCGCGCTCGACTGGCTCGGGGCGGTCGCACTCTTGCTCCTGATCGCGTTCTCGCTCACGTGGCTGACGGTGGGGATGGGGCTCGCCGCCGACAGCGTCGAGACCGCCAGCAATACACCGTTGTTCCTGGTGATGCTGCCTTTCATCAGCAGCGGCTTCGTTCCCACGGATGCGATGCCGGCCGGACTGCGCCAGTTCGCCGAGCACCAGCCCTTCACCCCGATGATCGATACCCTCCGGGCGCTCGTCACCGGGGCTCCGACGAACTCCGAACTCTGGTTGGCCATCGGCTGGTGCGCGCTGATCGCTCTGCTCGGGTTCGTGTGGTCGCGTCGGCTGTTCCTCCGTGTGCCGGCCACGTAGGAGACTGGCGCCGTGCTCACCATCAGCCGACTCGCGTCGTACGCCGGCGTCACCGTGCGTGCGGTTCGGCACTACCACGCCAAGGGCCTGCTGCCTGAGCCCGAGCGGGATCACTCCGGCTACCGCCGCTACGACGCCGGCGCGGTCGTCGAGCTCATCAAGATCCGCACCCTCGCAGACGCCGGTGTACCGCTGGCTCGCGTGAAGGCGCTGCTTGCCGCAGACGACGCAGAGTTCAGCCGCGCGGTTGCGGACATCGATCGAAGGCTGCGCGAGGAGATCGCGGAGCGTCAGGAGCACCGGGCGCGCATCACCCAGCTCGCGGCAGGGGAGAGCCTGGCGCTGCCGCCCGAGGCGGTGGCCTACCTGGAGCGACTGCGCCAGCTCGGTCTTCCTGAGCTCCTGATCCAGGGGGAACGGGACTCCTGGATCCTTGTGGCTGCCCAGCTGCCCGAACAGATGCCGTTCTACATGGAGATGAAGGACCATGACCTGGACGATCCGGCAACGGTCGGGCTCTACCGTGATCTGGCCGAGGCGATCCACTGGGAGGCTGACGACGCGCGGTTGGAGGCCATGCGGGACCGGATCGTCGACCTGCTGGAGGGTCTGCCGGCGGACGCCTGGGACAGCGGGAACGAGGGCATGTCCCACGACCTCGTGGAGCTCCTCGACTCGGTCTTCCTTGCCTCGGTTCCGATCGCCGCTCGACTGATGGGACTGCTCGAGGAGCGCGGCTGGCGAGGCTGGACCAAGATGGAGCGGATCCGACCTGCGACAGACTGAATGCCCCACCCGTAGGCAGAAGGAGCCGAGCCATGCCTGAATCCCGTCCGCCGTTCCCGCCTTTCGAGCTGCAGACGGCGCTCGCCAAGGTGCAGGCCGCCGAGGACGCGTGGAACTCCAGGGACCCTGAGCGCGTCAGCCTCGCCTACACGCGAGACTCGGTGTGGCGCAACCGGGACACCTTCCTGAGCGGCCGGGAGGAGATCGTCGCCTTCCTGACGGCGAAGTGGGAGCGCGAGCTCGACTACGTGCTGCGCAAGAGCCTCTGGGGCTTCCGTGGCAACCGCATCGCCGTGCGGTTCCAATACGAGTGGCACGACGCCGCCGGCGACTGGTTCCGCAGCTATGGCAACGAGCTCTGGGAGTTCGACGAGCACGGGCTGATGCGCCGCCGCGAGGCCAGCATCAACGACGTGAGCATCGAGGAGTCCGAGCGCAGGTTCCACGGCCCGCGGCCGCCGTCCGAGCACGGCGTCGAGTTCTGGAGCGATCACGACATCCCGCTGCGGTGACCCTGCGTCCCTGGCCGGCGATGATCCGAGAGGTCGTCAGAGCTGGAAGATCGTGGCGGCGATGAGGTAAGCCGCCGAGGCGCCCTCAGGGTCATGCAGGTCGTGCGGCGCCTCCAGCGCCCCCATGGATCGCGCTCTGATGGCGGCGCCGGGATCGGTGGCCACCAGGTCGAGGCACAGCCCGGCCACGACGGCACTGGCGTCGTGGTCGTCCAGGCCGTCGAGGGCCAGACCGTTGTCGAGGAGCGTCGCGGCCTCCAGGAAGACCTCGCGTGCCATCTCGAGATCGACCTCGGGCCGGTCCTGGGCGACCCGCTCGGCAGTGATCAGAAACTGGTCGTAGGGTGGCTCGACCTGTGAGGGTGCCATGCCTCGAAGATGGCAGCGAGCCGACAGGGCGGCAACCGGATATCCGCCCGGTCTGCTCCTAGCCCCTCAGCGCCTCGATCACCTTGTCGAGCCGACGTTGCCGGGTCTCCTCGGTCTTCGCGTCCGACACCGACAGCGCGTGTGCCTTCTGCTTGCTGAAGGAGAGTGCCTCCCAGGCCGCGGTGGCAGCCGGGTCGTCGGCGAGGGCGGCGCGCAGAGCCTCGGGTGGCTCGACCGTGCGTGGCGCATCGTCGACCTCGAGGCGTACCTCGATCTCGTCGCCTGCTCCTCGCCCGGTCGCAGCCCTCGTGGCTGCGTTGAACGACACCAGGAAGCGGCCGCCCATGGATGCGATCGACGTGGAGTAGGTATGAGCGCCGTCCACGGTCACCGAGACGGGCACCCGCTTGCCGCGACCGAACGCCGCGACGACCTCTTCGGGTACGACGATCGCGACGTTGTTGCCGCCGGTGGCTTCCAGGGTCGTACGGAAGGTCTGGATCGTTGCTGTCACGACCCAAGAGTACGGCGGCCCGGTCCCTGGCCAGCAGACCCGGGACGACCCTCAGCTTCGCTGCATCTCCCACGCCGACCCGCTCGCCCGGCGAACGGCCGCCGGCTCAGCGTGGTCGAGATACGCCTCGACCTTGTGGTGGGCCTCGAACCGGGGCGCGACCCCGAATGGATGGCCGGGAGGGCTCGCGCAGGGGCACGGATGAGCGGGCGGGGCGAGGGGGCGACCAGCCTGTTGGACGGACCACGCCGGCTGGGTGGAGGTGCCCTTGCGCTTGACCCCGGGCAGCGACTCCAGGATCTCGACTGCCTCGTCAGGGGTCATGTTCGCACGCGTACCTCGCTCAGGATTCTGGCAACCTTGTCGGATGGAACGCGTGCTGGGGATCGGTGGATACTTCCTGCGAGCAGCCGAACCGGAGGCCCTGAGCGATCCGGTATGCGACTGCCTCGGGCTGGACGTCGACGAGAACGGCCTCTGGCGCACGAGGTGGGGCCGACTGTCTTCGCGACGTTCGAGGCGGAGACCGGCTACTTCGGATCTCGCGCTCAGAGCACCATGCTCAACTTCAGGGTCGGCGACCTGGACGCCATGCTCGACCAGCTGCGCTCCCTGGGCGCCGACGTCGCCGAGGAGACCGAGGACCTGGCCGGTGTCGGACGGTTCGGGTGGGTGACCGATCCCGAGGGCAACTGGATCGAGCTGTGGCAGACTGCCTGAGCGGCATCGAGCAGCATCCGGCGGCCTCGCTCGCCGGCTTCGTCGATTCGCGCCCGCGGTGAGCTGAGCCGGGTTACCGTACGAGCTGACGAATCTGGGAGGCGCTCGTGCGACGAGCAGTGCTGGCTGTGCTGTGCTCGCTGTCGGTGCTGGCTCCACTGCTGGTGACGGCTGGGCCGGCGATCGCCGACGGAGGCAGTACGAGATGGACGGCGAGCTACCAAGCGGGAGCGCCCGCGGTCTCCAACGCCGTGGCCCTCAGCTCGGACGGCTCGACAGTCTTCGTCACCGGTCTGAGCAACTTCGGACCGACGGGTCGATTCGCGACCCTCGCCTACGACGCAGTCACGGGTCACGAGGACTGGGTGGACGGTTTCCCAGGCCCGGCTAGCGGCCAGTACGGCGCGGGAAAGGTGCTGGCCACGAGCCGAGACGGTTCGACGCTCTTCGTCGGCGGTTACAGCCGGTGCAGCACCGGGTGCACCGCTGCCCTACGAGGGCTTCACGACACTGGCCTACGACACGCCACCGGCGATCGCCGGTGGGTGCACGGCTCGCAGCTACTGGTGGTGCGCCCGCAGCCGTACAGGTGAGCCCCGACGGTCAGACCGTGTTCGTCTACGGCACCGACGGCGTGACCGGCAGCTACCTCGTTGCCTACGACGCATCGGACGGAGGAGTGCGCTGGCGGGTCGACCGCGATCACGCGGAGGGCTACTCCGGCGGTCGCCTGTCGGTGAGTCCTGACGGCGCGACGGTCTTCGTCGCCGACACGGCCCTGCTGAGCGGTGGACTGTGCGGCGACGACGGGGGCTACCGGACGGCGGCATTCGACGCCGCCGACGGGAGGCTCGAGTGGTCGCGGACCCACACCGTCTCGGCAGGTGGCTCTATCTGCGGCACGGCCACCGATGTCGGCCTCAGCCCCGACGGTTCGACGCTCTATGTGACCGGCTACGGCTCCCTGTCTCCGACCAACCACTCGGGACGGTACCGGGCGTCCACGTGGCCTACGACGCCGCCACGGGAACGGTGGTGTGGACTGCGAACGACGACGACGTGCGGGTGTACGCCGGGGACACGATCGTCTCACTCGGGGTCAGCCCGGACGGATCCAGGTGTTCATCGCCGGTGACGGCTGCGCTGACGAACCTTCCTGCCCGTTCACGACCGTCTCCTATGACGCCTCGACCGGTGCACGCGGGTGGGTCTCGAGGTATGACGGCGGAGGTCGGGGGGTCCTGACGGACCTCGCGGTGAGTCGGGACGGCTCCAGCGTGTACGTCACGGGGCAGGAGACGATGCCGTGCTTCTCGGGATGCAGGGTCTCCGAGACGGATGCCCCCTCGTCGCCTACAACGCCGCGAGCGGTGCCGAGCGGTGGGCCACGACGTACGCCGACAACATCGGCACCGCCTTGGCGGTGAGCCCGGACAGCTCCGGCATCTACCTGGCAGGCACCCTGACCTCCGCGAGCGCCACCTCCAGGCCGATCTCCGCGCGAACCGGGAAGTCCTGTGGTGATCGGTGCGGCTACTCGACCTCCCGCTTCAACGCGGGTTCCGGACCTGGCACCGTGCAGGAGTCCGATCCCGCCGTGCGCTACCAGCGATGGAGCGGCTTCTTCCACAAGACCGCGGTCGGTGGGGCCTATCGGGCGAGCAACGCCAGCGGTGACAGCGCGACCTTCGTGACTCCCGCCGTACGACGATTCTCCTGGCTCACCCACGTAGGGCCGGACCAGGGAAGGGCTCGCGTGGTGGTGGATGGTCGTTCAGCCGGCTCCTTCAACCTGTACAGCCCCACGGCCGGCGCACGGAGCATCGACTTCGACCGTCTGGCGCACCGGGCGCACACGGTGCGCGTGAGGGTGCTGGGCAGGAAGGCGTCTGCGTCGACGGGGACCTGGGTGGCGGTGGACGGCTTCGGCTACCGGCTCGGAAACGGGCTCACTCAGGAGTCCTCGCCGCAGGTCCGCTACGACTCGTGGAGCGCTGCCAGCGCGCGCAGTGCCAGTGCCGGTTCCTACCGCGTCAGCGCCACCCGAGGCGCCAAGGTCGCATTCGCCTTCACAGGGCGCGCTGTTCGGTGGATCACCGCCACGGGTCCCGGCTACGGACGAGCACGGGTGGTCGTCGACGGCCGAGGCCGCACCCTCGATCTCTACCGCCGCGCCCAGCACTGGAAGGTGGCCGTCGCGTTCACCGGGCTCGGGACGGGACGGCACCGCATCGTCGTCAAGCCGCTGGGCCGGAAGGTCGCCGCTTCGAAGTCGGCCTCCGTCGTGGTCGACGCCTTCGTGGTGCGCGCTGACGCGACTGCTACTTCGTTCCCACGATGCAGCGGGCCACTCCCGGGACCTGCACGAGTCCGTCGCGCACGAACGGACGCACGTCGGCGGTGACCGTTGCTGCGATCCGCTCCCGAGCCGGCTCGTCGAGCCCTCCGAGAGCGGCAACGGCTGACGAGACGTGCTCGCTGATCACGGCCCAGTACTGCTCGGGCGTCGCGGTCGTCAGCACGATCTCGACGTCCCACTCGGCCACGTCCTGGAGCCCCGCGGCGTCGTACAACGCGCTGACGGCTCCTGGGGCAGCGAGGCGGAACATGCTGGGCGCCTCCGGCTCAACGGCGGGCAGAGCGGTCTCTGCGTTGATGGCGCTCATGGGGATGCTGGTCCACGGGTTCCCCTCCGGCCGAGTCCAGACGGACGCGCAGAGTCGTCCGCCCGGCTTGAGCACCCGGACGAACTCTGCGGTCGCCCGGGCCAGGTCCGGGAAGAACATGTAGCCGAACCGCACCGACACCCCGTCGAAGGTGGCATCGTCGAACGGAAGCTCGTCGGCGCCGGCCACCCTCGTTTCGATGTTCGTGATGCCCAGCTCGTCGGCTCGGCGCTGGGCGACCTGCAGCATCTCCGGCGCGAGGTCGGTGAGTACGACGTGCCCGTCGCCGGCCAGCCGCGCGATGCTCAGTGCTGGCTCACCGGTGCCGGACGCGATGTCCAGGTAGCGGTGGCCGGCTCGGACGTCGAGGCCCCCGATGATCGCCTGACCCACCGGGGCCAGCTGATCGGTGATCACGTGCTCCCACTTGTCCCAGCCGACCGCCAGCGCCGCCCAGGTCATCCGCTGGGCCTGCTCGATCTCCTCAGCGCTCGGCATCGGTCGACCGTGCAACGTAGGCGGCGAGGTTCGCGAGCGACGAGGTCATGCCCGTGGCATGGTCCTCCACCGAGATCCCCGGTGGCACGTCGTCCGCGCGGATCTCGACCAGCGTGCCGACCGGGTACGGACGAGACTGCAGTTGCCTTCCCGCGCGCCGACCGCGGATCGTCGTACGTGAGCACAAGTCGATAGCCACCACCGGGCCGCAGGTCGAACCACTCGAGGCTTCCGCTCAAGCCGGTCGTTCTCATGGATGCATGATGCACCTGGGGTGCCGTCAGCGGCGACCGGTCACCGTGAACGTCTCCTTCATCGTGGCCTGCGAGGAGTCGCCGGCGTACACCTCGATCTGCCCGGGCTCGACCACGAAGTCGCCCCGGTTGTCGTAGAACCCGAAGTCGCTGCGATCGAGGGTGAAGGTGACCTTGCGCGATTCGCCGGGCTTCAGCGACAGGCGTTCGAACCCACGCAGCCGCCGGACGGGCTGCGAGATGCTCGACACCGGGTCGTGGAGGTAGAGCTGAACGACCTCGTCGCCCGCGACCTCCCCGGTGTTCGTCACGGTCATCGTCGCTCGCACGCGTCCTGACGGGGACACCGAGGTCCGGTCGAGGGCGAGCCCGGTGACCGAGAACGTCGTATAGCTGAGTCCGTAGCCGAAGGGATAGAGCGGGTCGCACGAGCGCAGGTCGCGGTAGCGCGAGGTGTACTTCTGGGTCGCATCGCACGGCCGTCCGGTCGGCTCGTGGTTGTAGTAGATCGGCACCTGGCCGAGCCGCTGAGGGAACGAGACAGGCAGCTTGCCGCCGGGGTCGACCTTCCCGAAGACGACGTCCGCGACCGAGTTGCCGGCCTCGACTCCGGGGAACCAGGCCTCCAGCACCGCCGGCGAGCTGTGGGCCACCTCGCCGAGGGTCAGCGGGCGGCCGTTGAACAGCACCACTACGAACGGCTTGCCGGTGGCCTTGATGGCGTCGATGAGCTCCTGCTGGCGCCCTGGAAGGTCGAGCGTGGATCTGCTCGTGGCCTCGCCACTCATCTCCCTGGTCTCGCCGAGGGCGAGCACGACCTGGTCGGCCGCCTCGGCAGCCGCGATCGCGTCAGCGAACCCGGCGTCGGTGGCACAGTCGTTCGCCGGGTCGTAGGCCGGCGGCTCGTCGTTGCTGAGCGCGCAGCCTTGCGCGTACGTCGCACCTGGCGACTGCGCCCTGATGCCGTCGAGCACGCTCACCGCATCGGCGTCCTCCCCACGGCCCCACCACGGCCCGAGCATGTCGTGCTGGTCGTCCCCGAGCGGGCCGATGACGGCGGTCTTCTTGTTCGCATCGAAGGGCAGGGTGGCGTTGTCGTTGTCGAGCAGCACCATCGACCTGCTGCCAGCGGTGCGGGCCGCCCGGCGGTCAGCGGGGGTGAGGAAGCTGGCTGGATCGGTGGCCTTGGTCTGGTTGACGTAGGGGTGCTCGAAGAGACCCGCGCGGAACTTGACCCGCAGGATCCGGCGTACGGCGTCGTCGAGTCGCCGCATGGTGATCCGCCGTTGCGACAGCAGCTGGGAACCGTAGTCGCGGATGTTGGTGCTGACCATCTCCGAGTCGGTGCCGGCCATCAGCGCGTTCGCACCGGCCTCGGGTCCGTCGGCGGCCGTGCCGTGCCCACATGGCCCCTCGTCCGGGGTGACCGGAGGGCAGGCCCGGGTCTCTGCGACCGCGGTGTAGTCGCTCTCGATGAAGCCGTCGAAGCCCCATTCGTGCTTGAGGATGTCCGTCTCGGTGTAGGGGTTCGCACAGCCTGGCACGCCGTTGATGGTGTTGAACGAGCACATCACGGTGTCGGAGCCGGCGTCGATCGCCGCCTTGAACGGTGGTAGGTAGAGGTTGCGCAAGCGCGACTCGGACATGTCGGTGGTGTTGTAGTCGCGTCCGCCTTCGGGCTGGCCGTAGCCGACGAAGTGCTTGACGCTGGTGACGACCTTGGTGCGCGCCGAGTAGTCGTGGCCCTGGGCGCCCTTGACCCGGGCCGCTGCCATCACCGAGCCGACGTACGGGTCCTCGCCGTTGCCCTCGACGATGCGACCCCAGCGGGGCTCGTGGGAGACGTCGACCATGGGGGAGTAGATCTGCTTGAGCCCGACGACCGCGGACTCGCGCGCACCGATGCTGGCGTCGGCCCTCGCGACTGCCGGGTCGAACGAGCTGGCCGTGGCCAGCGGCACGGGGAAGATGGTCCGGTAGCCGTGGATGGTGTCGTAGGCGAACAGGATCGGGATGTGCAGTCGCGAGTCGTCGACCGCGATGTGCTGGAGCTCGTTGATCCGCGCCGGGTCCACGAGGCTGAACACGCCTCCCACCCCGGCCCGAGCGTCGGCATCGGTCACCTGGCCGTCGGAGAGAAGCTGTACCTGTTGCAGCTTCTCGTTCGTGGTCATCTTGGCGACCAGTGCGTTCACCTTGGCCTCGATGCCACGACTCGGGGCCGCCCGGGTCGGTGTCAGCGCTGCCTCGTCACGCGGTTGAAGGGGGCTGGGTGAGCTGCTGGCCGAACTGGCGACCAGGACCGTGACCGCGGCTACGGCCGCGCTGGCGATGAGTTTCATTGCGGACCTCCGAGAGTGAGACCGAGCTCCGCTCGCGGCAAGCTGCCGGTGCGGGCGTTCCCGGGTGCGCCCCCCCACACCCGTGTAGGCCCGTTCATCCTCACCGAGCCTGCACCGTCCGACCACACCCCCCAGGGCGTGGCCGGCACGGGCTATTCTCCCTAGGGTGTGGTCCCTCTGGTCCGAGAACTCGATCCTGTCGATCTGCTCCCAGGACTCGGTCCTGTCGGTGGGGAGCGCGGCCTCGTTCGCGTCGGTCGCCAGCATCGGCTCGTTCGCCTCGGCCGGGTCGATCGGATCTGCCATGTCGGCGGCATCGCTGCTGTCGTTCCAGAGTGCGGGCTCGGTGCTGTCGCACCAGAGCACCGGATCCGTGCTGGCGAGCCAAGCCGATCACGCGCTCCGAGAACGTCGGTCAGCTGGCCAGGTTCCTCCGCGGGTGGTCGCGGTCGGGGTGCTCACGGTGGTGGCGGGCATCGGTGCGCACCGTGCGCTCCGAGCCAGGTGACCTTCAGCGGACGCGAGCGAGTCGCCCGGCGAGGGTGGGTACGACGATCGCCGCCGCGACGGTGTGCAGCGTGATCAGGGCGGCGGCAGAGCTCGCGTCGAAACCGAAGGTGAGATCCGGCACGTAGGACGCCGCCGTCAGCACTACCGCCGTACGCACGAAGGTGGACCGTGGGCGTCGGGCCACGCGAGCCATGACGGCGGCGGTGCCGACGCCGATGAGCGAGAAGAGCAGCGTCAGCTGGGGGAACGCGATCAACGGGATGCTGACCCCGCTGTGGTCCGCGAACGAGACGCTGGCGGATGACGCGACTGCAGCCAGGACGGTCGTGACGAGTGACGCGACCACTGCCGCGGTGACGCCGTGCCGCCAGAGGGGTTGCCGCCCCTCGATGGCGGTGGGGGCGGCGACGGATGAGGTGATGGTGGTGGGGTACATGTCAGGCTCCGTTCCTTGGTGGCCGCCCGGTGCGACCCGTTCCTGCCTCCTCCACGAACAGGGACACCTGGAAACGACAGCATGCGAGAAGTTGTGTCCGCCCCTCGACGATTGTCGTATCGGCATGGTGCCGTTCGTGGTGGTGGTGGAAGGCGGCCAACGGGACGCCTGCAACGAGAGGAGAACTGAGATGACGCACTACCTGCTGAGTGTCCACGGCGCCGCCGAGAGGAACGAGTTCGGCAACTACGGCTCGAAGGAGGAGATGGAGGCGGCCTTCGCGGCGACCGGCGCGTTCAACGACCGGTTGCGCACCGATGGCTACTGGGTGTTCGCGGGTGGCCTTCAGGCAGCCTCCACGGCCACGGTCGTCGACGGCCAGGGTGAGAAGCCGGTGATGACCGACGGTCCCTATCTCGAGACCAAGGAGATCCTCGGTGGGTTCTGGGTCATCGACGCCCCCGACCTCGACGTGGCGCTCGAGCTGGCGGCCGCCGGGTCCAAGGCCTGCGGGGGCAAGGTCGAGGTCCGTCCGTTCGACGGGCTCGCCTGAGTGGACGCGACTGGCTAACCTGCCGTGATGGGTGTGACCTGGCCGATAGCGCTGGCATGGCGGCTGCGCCGGCACCTGCTCGCCCCGGTCGGCACCGGCTCGGTGGTCGATGTCGTCAGGCAGTTGGGGCCGGTGCCGGCCTGGCCCGACGCAGCCGCCGAGTGGACGATCGGAGCCCGACGCAGCGGTGGCAGGGACGGTGACGCGACCCTCGCGCTCGCTGGCGGCGACGTGGTCAAGGTCTTCGCGTTCCGGGGCGCGACGCACTTGGCGACGCCGGACGACGCAGGTGCCTACCTGGCAGTGCGCGCGTCGAGCCGGATGTGGGAGCTCCCGAGCTGGCAGAGCTACTACGGGCTGGCGCCCGCTGACTGGCCGCGGTTTCGCGACTACGTCCGGCGCGCGCTGGCCGAGGGGCCCCTCAGCCGCTCGGAGCTGGGCGCGGTGCTCGGTAGGAGCAGCCGCTACCGGCACCTGCGTACGGTCGTCGACGAGGGCAGCGACACTCTGCTCAAGCCGCTCAGCTGGCAGGGCGAGCTTGGTCTGGGGCCGTCCCGTGAGGGGGAGACGACCTTCGTCGGCCTCGAGCAGACGCCCGGCTGGGCAGGTATCCCTCCACTCGACGAAGCGGGCCCGACGGTGGTGGCGGCCTACTTCCGGACGCACGGACCGGCGACCGCGCAGCGGGTGCACGACTGGTTCGGCAAGGGGCTGGGGGCGAAGCGGAAGGACGTCACCGGCTGGCTGGGTCAGCTCGACGACCGACTCGAGACGATCACCGTGGGCGATGACCGGATGCAGATGCTCCGCGAGGACGTCGACGACCTCCGGAGTACGCCGCCCTCCACCGCGGTCCGGCTGCTCCCCGGCCGTGACCCCTGGGTGATGTCTCCTGGCACCTCCGAGACTCGCGTCGTGCCGCCGGCCCACCGGGAGCCGGTGAGTCGTTCCGCGAATCTCGTGATCTCCGGTGGGGTCGTGACCGGCACCTGGAAGGTGCGCGGCGAGCAGGTGCAGATCCGCTGGTTCCGCGACTCGGGTCGACTGCCGAGCGATGCCCTCGAGCGCGAGGCGCTGGGCCTGGCGAGATTCCTGGATCGTCCGCTGGATCTGGCGGTCGAAGAGGACGTCGGATGACGCCCCGAGACGAAGGAACGCCTGGTCGGCCTCCCGCGACCAGCCCTGGTGTGGACTGTCGGTGGGTGCGCCTAGCGTGGACGTCTGAGCCCTCACGCCAAGGAGACCCATGAGCACCCCCGACGTCATCACCCGCTACTACCAGGCATCGGCGGCAGGAGACATCGACGCTGTCGTTGCCTGCTTCTCGGCGGACGCCCGGGTCGACGACCAGGACGAGCGATTCACGGGACGAACCGAGATCCGTGCCTGGCGCGAGACCCTGGCCTCGAAGTTCACCTACACGATCGAGGTGACGTCGGTGGAGGAGTCCGGTGGCGACTACGTCGTCGAGACCCATCTGGAGGGCGACTTCCCTGGCGGCGTGGTCGACCTGACCAACCGGTTCACCGTGATGGACGGGCTGATCAGCCGGCTTCTGATCTGATGGTGCCCGATGGTGCTCCGGATGGGTCTCGGGGCGCTCAGCGACGCCAGATGTACGGCGTGGTGGTCGAGACCTTGATCAGTCCGGACCGCTCCAGGATCGGACGTGAGAGCTCGGTCGAGTCGCTGTGGATCAGTGTCCTGCCCAACGCCAGGGCGGACCGGGCACGGGCTGCGGTGAGAGCGCGGTAGATGCCGCGGCCCCGCCAGCCCTCCCGGGTCGCGCCGCCCCAGATGCCGGCGAACTCAGTGTTGGGCACCGGCTCGAGTCGGCCGGCACTGACGATCTCGTCGCCGGCCTCGGCCACCCAGAGCTCGATGCCGTCGTGCCTGGCCAGGCGATCCAGCAGATCGTCCCCGCTGCTCTCGGTCACGGGGTCGCCGAAGACCTCGCCCTGCATGGCAGCCATGGCCCTCACGTCCTGCTCCGCGGTGACCAGCCGCAGCGACACCCCGGTCGGCAGCGGCACGTCCACGGCCAGACCGGCTGCTTCTCCCAGCATGATGGACTCCGGCTCATCAGGCTCGAACCTGTGCGCGAGAAGTGCCTCGTGGAGACCCGGTGCCCGGTCGTGCTCTCGGCTCTTCCACTCCGCGTGGGTGAGCTCGGGGTCGGCCTCGAAGTGCGACACGGCTGCCGCCACCAAATCGGCGATTTGCTCCGCGTCCGCCCCGTCGAGGTCGCGATAGGTCACGAATCCCCGGCCGCCGGCGAACGTCGCCAGGTGAAGCGGGCCGTGCCGGCCCACCGTGAGGGCGCCGGCGGTCTCCGCCGCAGTGCGCAACTGGTCGTCGTAGGCGCTCAGGAGTCGCCGCGGGTCGGTCATAGGAGGCCACTCTCCCCACTGCCGCCGCGAGCCCGCAGCTGAGCGCGCGCCCGGTAGTCCGCCGTGCTGTTCTCGTGGGGGAAGGCCAGATCCGGGACGGGTACGCCGAGCGCGCGGCAGATCGGATCCCAGCCGTCGCCGGGCTGCCACTCGACGAGTCGCTCCGGGGCGACCTCTGCGCGCACGGTCGAGAGCCACCGCTCGTAGCCGGCCATGAGTTCCTCCCGGTCCTCGGTGTCAGTGCAGAGGTCCCCGAAGAGCACCCGGAAGAGCGGCACCAAGGGATCGTCCTGCGGCCCTGACAGGATCTCGCGGGTGCGAGGCAGCACGGTCGCCCGCATGCTCCTGTGCCAGACCTCGACACTGCTCCGGTGCGACAGCAGCACCGGTGCCTCCGGGTAGGCCAGCGGCCAGGTCGCGCCAGCAGTTCGAGAACGGAGCGTCGACGCCGGCGACGTAGTCGGCCAGGAACTCATCCCAGACCGGCGGATCGCCGGCGATCGCCGCCGCCCAGGTGGCGGCGTGTTCGGGGTGGGCCATCGTCTCGCTCATGTGATAGATCGGCGCCTGCAGCAGGTGACCCAGAGCGTGGCGCAAGGACGTGGTGGCGGTGCGGGGGAGCCCGGCACCGATCAGTCGCAAGCGCACCATGGCAGGCTAGCCGGGTCGGCCCCTTCCTCGGACGCTCAGAGCCTTCGCGTTCAGGTAGCGCTGCTCCGCGATCGAGCCGGTGAGGGCGGCGGCCCGCTCGTAGGCGGCGGCGGCCGACGGGTCTCCCACGGCGTCCCTCAGGTGCGCCACAGCGGCATGGACGCGGTGGTCCCGCGGGCGTGCTCGCATCAAGGGCTGCAGGGCCTCGAGTCCGGCGGCGGGCCCCTTCAGCTCGCTGAGAGCGATCGCGGCCCCGAGTTCTGCGGCGTGACTCGGTGCTACGGCAAGCAGCATCCCGTAGAGCTCATGGATCTGGGCCCAGTCAGTGGACTGCAGGGTCTCGGCGGTGGCGTGCACGGCTGAGATGGCTGCCTGGAGCTGGAAGGGACCAACCGGGCCGACCGGCAGTGCATCCTCGAGCAGGGAGACGCCGCGGGCGATCATCCTCCGGTCCCAGCGCTCCCGGTCCTGCTCGCCCAGCGGGACCAGGAACCCGTCCGTCGTACGGGCGTCTGCGCGCGACTGCACCAGGTGCATCAGGGCCAGCAGCCCCGCAGTCTCCGGGTCGCGAGGTGTCGCCCGATGGAGCCGTTCGGTGAGCCGGATGGCCTCGGTGACCACCTCCTGGTCCACGACCTCACGCCCGGATGGGGGAGCGGCTCCGGTGGTGAAGATCAGGTGGAGCACGTGTCGCACGGCGTGCAGGCGCCGGGGCAGCTCGGACACCTCCACGGCGCCGAAGCGCACACCCTCGGCGCGAAGCATTGCCTTCGCCCGGCTGATCCGCTGGGCTGCAGTGGGCTCGGGCACGAGCAGTCCGCGTGCGATCTCGCGGGTGGTGAGCCCGGCAACGGCCCGCAGTGTCAGCGCGACGGCCGAGGGAGGGCTGAGGCTGGGGTGGGCGCACAGCACCAGCATCTGCAGGGAGTCGTCGTGATCTGTCGTGCGCTCGAACCACGTCGTGGTGCTCGGTGGCTCGTCGCGGACCTCCCGGGTCGCGCGAGCGGTGTTCGCCCGGGAGGCGTCGATCTGGCGCCGCGCCGCGACTCGGATCAGCCAGCCACGCGGGTTGCTGGGCACGCCGTCGCGTCGCCATTGCTCGGTGGCCGCGAGAAGCGCCTCCTGGGCTGCGTCCTCGCAGTCCTCCAGGGTGGATCCGCGCCTCAGCAGAGCCGCGAGGACGTGGGGCGCCTCGCGGCGCCACACCTCCCCGAGGTCGCTGAGAGCGGAGGTGTCACTCACTGTCCGGATGCATCGTCGCGCGCAGCTCCACCGTGTCCCCTGGACAGGAGAAGGCAGCCGCGATCTCCTCAGCACGCTCCTGGGTCGGGACGTCGATGAGGAAGAAGCCGGCCAGGTGCTCCTTGCTCTCGGCGTAGGGGCCATCGACGGGGATCGGCTCGCCCTGGAAGTGGAACAACCGTGCGGCGCTCGGGTCGCCCAAGGCACATCCGTACACGACCTCGCCCTTGGCGTCGGCGTCGGTGAACACCCTCTCCCACCGAGCCCCGAGGTCCGCCTGCTGGTGAGCCGGCAACGCCTGGTATTCGCTCGTGAAGTCACTGGTCGGGTGACCCCAGGGCTGCGGGTTCGAGTGGATCAGAATGACGTACTTCATCGGGATTCCCTTCGTCTGGCGGCCGCCGATCGGTCACCTTCATACCCGAACGTCGGAACCGGCGCACGGATCTCGACATCGCCAGTAGACCGGCTGCTCCCCGGACGACCACACTTGGTTGCCGAGCCTCTCAGTAGGGGGAGCCTCTCCACGTCGGGAACACCTGTCAGGAGCGTCGAGAATGCCCAAGCAATCCATCTCCATCCCCGAAGCCCCGGAATACGAGCCGGGTTACAGCCAAGCGGTGAGGGCCGGGAACACGGTCTACGTCGGTGGGACGATGGGAGTCGATCCGGCGACAGGAGAGTTCGCCGGTCCGACGGTCAGGGAGCAGACCCGCCAGTCGTTGATCAACTGTCAGGCGATCCTGCGTGCGGCAGGGGCGGACCTCGGTGACGTGGTGATGGTCAACACGTTGCTGCAGCGATCCGAGGACGCCCCCATCGTGAGCGAGGTGTTCACCGAGTTCTTCCCCGAACTGGAGCCTCCGCGTTGCGTCTCGCGCATCGGCGTCGACAGGCCGGGTCTGCTCATCTCGATCGTGATGACGGCAGTCATCGACTGAGTCACCCAGTGCAGCCTGCGCCCGTGGTCAGGGGGTGATGAGTTTCGGCCTCCGCGCCCGTCATACCTGTGACGGACCACGATGAAGGCGGAAGGAATGACGCGATGAGCACGGAGACGTTGCTGGAGGAGGTGGGCAGGGTGAGCCAGATCGAGGAGCAGGAGTTCTCGGGGCTGGCCCAGCGGCACCGGCGTGAGTTGCACGTGCACTGCTACCGGATGCTCGGGTCGTTCGAGGACGCCGAGGACACCGTCCAGGAGACCTTCCTGCGAGCCTGGCGCAGGCGCGAGACCTTCGAGGGACGATCGACAGTGCGCGCATGGCTCTACCGGATCGCCACCAACGCCTGCCTCGACCTGCTCGCCCGGCGCCGGCCGGAGCCCGCGACCGGTGGTGAGGTGCTCTGGCTCCAGCCCTACCCGGATCGGTTGCTGGACGAGCTGCCCGCGGGCGATGGGAGCCATCCGGAGACCGTCGCCGTCGCTCGGGAGACGATCGAGCTGGCCTATGTGGTCGCGGTCCAGCACCTCGCGCCGCGCCCGCGTGCCGTGCTGGTCCTGCGGGACCTGCTCGGCTGGCCCGCCAAGGACGTCGCCGAGTTCCTTGGCGACTCGGTCAACTCCGTGAACAGCGCGTTGCAGCGTGCCAGAGCCAGGATGCGTGAGCACCTGCCTGCTCAGCGGCAGGACTGGGCCGGCACCGACGAGGATCCAGGGACGCGCGAGGTGGTGCGGCGTTTCACTGCCGCGAGCGTGGCAACCGACATCGACGCTCTCGCCGCGCTGCTGCGCGAAGACGTCCGCTGTTCGATGCCGCCCACGCCGGGCTTGGTCGTCGGTCGTGACGCAGTCGTGGGCAGCTGGGTCGAGGATGGGTTCGAGGGGCTGGGCAGCCTGCGCACCGTGCTCACCTCGGTGAACCGGCAGCCTGCGATCGCTCACTACCTCTGGCGGCCGGAGGAGGTCGCCTACCTGCCGTTGACGATCGATGTCCTGCGCATCACGGGCGGAGCGATCACCGAGATCTTCACCTTCCACGACGACCAGTTCCCGCGGCTCGGGCTTCCCGATCGCCTGCGGGCGGACGGAGCACCGTGGTGAACAGCGGGACCCAGCACGTCGCCCGTCCGGTCGTCGGCCACCCTCACCGACTCGTCGGTCTCGCCGCCACCGGCCTCGTCGCCACGCTCGCGGCGATGCTGGCCACCACGCTCGGCGCTGCTCTGGCCAGGTCCGTCGGCGTCGACTTCGAGCTGCCTGAGGGGGGCGAGACGATCCCGCTGCCTGGGTTCGCTGTGATGACCGGCTTCTTCTCGGTCCTGGGCGTCGCCATCGCGGCGGCTCTGCTGCGTTGGAGTGCTCGTCCCGCTGAGCGTTTCGTGTGGACGGCTGGAGCGCTGACAGCGGTCTCGTTGGTCCCGCCACTTCTCTCGGGTGCGAGCGCGGCCACCACCGCAGCCCTTCTCGGGTTGCACCTCGTCGCGGCGGCGGTCGTGATCCCGACCCTGTCGCGGAGCCTCCTGCGGCGGGCCGCATGAGAGACATTCCCTGCTCTTGTCATTACTCCTTGCCTATGGCGAACCGAGCGTGCAACTCGACCTCCGCCTCGGGATCCGGGCCGGGTTCGCCCAGATCGATGCCGACCCGGCTGATGTTTTCGGCGGCAGCGGCCGCGGCTGCGGCTGCGCGAGGCAACTTCGGTACGCCGACCATCCGAGCGAACGGCTCGGCGTGCTGGGACGACCGGATCGTCGTCGACTGGGTGATCGACGGCGAACGCCGCCGGTCACGTTGGCCAAGGGTGTGCTGACCCAGTTCGTGGGAGACGAGAAGGCTCCGCAAGAGCCGGACGCCAGCCTGGGCGCCGACACCGCCACGTTCATGCAGTCGGCGTTGGCGCCTCACACAGTCGGCGATCTGCTGGACTCGGGGCGACTGCGGGCCGAGGGCGACCAGAGGGCCCGGCAGACCCTGCTCCCGAAGCTCGACGTCACCAACCCTGGGTTCAACATCGTCGTCCCCTGAGGGCGAACCTCGCAGGTCAGAGCCAGGGAGCGGGCGAGCAGACCGGTAGACCAGGAACCGACCCCGCCTGATTGAGCGTCTGTGACGGCAGTCTCACGACCCACTGACCCGCACGAACAGCGTCGGGCCGGCAGTTGGCGGCTAACGAGTGTCTACGAATTTGCTGCGGACTGAAACGGCCGCGCATGTAGCATCCGGCGGGCAGGACGCAAGGCGCACCGAAGGACGAGGTGAAATGCGACGGCCTCTGTCCTGGAGAGCTGTGCCGTATCCGCTCATAGCCGATGTGCGGATGTGGCGACTGAGTCGGGTGAGGGTCTCTGGAGATGAGCTCTGAATGCCTTCTTTTGCGCCTGTGCCGGGGGTGTGCCAGTTAAACTCCGACGTGAGCAAACGGGACATCGCAGTAACGGCGCTTCTGCTGGTTCTTGTCGTTGCCGGGGGCCTCGGAGCTTTCGCCGTCGTCGTGGCCACATTCTGGGACGATGAGAGTTCCGTTGTGGTCGATCAGGCTGTGGTTGTGGAGTGGGAACACGCCGTCGCCCCGGGTCTCGGCGACTTGAACTCGCTCGATGATCCGCCGGGCCTCACAGCCGAGGGCCGAGCGAGGGTCAATCCATGCTCGACCGACGACGGTGAACTCTTCGACCTTGAGCCGGGTCTAGCGTGGATCGCCGACGTGCCAGGCGAGGACCTATCGCAGGTGAGTCCCGAGACGGCGGACGGTGTCCACAGCATCGTTCGCCAGTTGGTCGCAAAGGGCTGGGTCATTGACGAGCGGAGGTCAATCATGCGGATGGACCTGCCGCCGGGCCTTGGGTTCGACACGATCGGCATGCATCGACGTGCCAACGGCATCGACCTGGAATTATCGATGCAGGTCTACTCAAGCGGCCCGTTTGCGTCCCTCTACTACAGCCAGGGACGACCGGCATGCCACCTCGCGACATAGTTTCAGTAGGACGCTGCCCCCTACCGGATCTGCCGTAGTTAGCGTGCCACGCTGCTGCCCGACTGGACATTCTCCGCCGGGGGAGGCGCAGGTTCAGCCCTTGAATCCGTGACGATGGAAGCGGATCCCCCCAAGGACAAGTGCCAACAGGAGCAACGACATCTCCCAGTCATCAGCCCCGAGCAAGAACGCGACAGGGGAATCGAAGCCGCGGACCCGGAAGCCCAGAACGGTCGTCGAGGAACCGTTCTTGGCGGGGCCACGGCAACGCTCACGGGTCGCAGCCGCTCCCAAACCCGACCGGTTCTGCCGCGATCCGATCGTGCCGATGGTCGGGCGGAGCCCGACGTTGCCGATGAGCGGCTGCCGGTGGGCATAGTCTGTTGAGCATGACGCGGTTCGTGGACGAGGACATGGCTGGCGCGGAGTTCCGCGAGTGCAACCTGAACAACACTCGTCTGATCGGTGTGGTCATGCAGGGTGCCGTGATCGACGGGCTGGTGACCGATCTGGTTGTGAACGGCGTCGAAGTCATGGGTTACGTCGAGGCCGAGCTCGACCGTCGCCACCCGGTCCGCGGCCTTATCCGCTCGGACGACCTGGACGACTTGCGCCAAGGGTGGCTGCGGCTGCGCTCCGACTGGGCGGCGGCCGTGGCGCGCATGCGGGAGACGCCCGGCATCGAGCACGAGAGCGTGAACGACGAGTGGTCGGCTGTGCAGACACTGCGGCACCTGGTCTTCGTCCACGACTCGTGGTTTCGGCGCTGCTGCCTCGGGTCCACGGATCTGTTCACTCCGATGGGGCTGGGCATCGAGTCCGTGCCTAGCCGCGAGGAGCAGGGCCTCGACCCGTCGGCGGATCCGACGCTGGACGAGGTGCTAGCGATCAGAGTCGAGCAGGCGGACGAGCTCGGCCGCTGGCTGGACGACGTCACTTCCGAGCGGCTCCAAGAGCCGGCACCGATCCCCGACAACGACATGTGGCCGCCTTACGCACGCGGGCGCACGTCGCGGCAATGCCTGGGCACGGTGCTAGGCGAGGAGTTCGAGCACCTTCAGTTCTGCCTGCGCGACCTCGACCTCATCGGGAGATCTGTCGCTGGTTGATGGGAATCGAGTGCCGCGAAGCGCACGCTCATGCCGCAGATAGCGTACGACACTGCGGCCCGACCTGACCCGCGTAGCGTGCGCTCGGAGACGCACGCTCATGCCGCAGACAGCGTGCGATGCTGCGGCTCTACCGGTTCTGCCGCAGACCGATCGGACTTGCCGACGAGTGTGCCGCTCGAAGTGCATCTTCGCTTCCCTCGTGAGGGCATCCGCTACGTTGCCGCCATGGAGTGCGACGACTACCAGCGCGCCGCGATGCGCACAGCCCGTGACAAGGATGCCCCGCACGAGTTCATGCACTTGGTCCTCGGCTTGGTTGGCGAGGCAGGGGAAGTCGCAGAGAAGGTCAAGAAACTCGTCCGGGACAAGAACAGCGATCTCGCTCAACTCGACCGCGACGACATGGCCGCCGAACTCGGCGACGTCCTGTGGTACACGGCCGTTCTGGCGAACTACCTAGACCTATCCCTTGATGACATCGCACGACGGAACGTTGACAAACTTGCCGACCGGCACCGTCGCGAAGTTCTCGGCGGCTCCGGCGACAAACGCTGATACGCACCGGATCTGCCGTAGTTGGCGTGCGACGCTGCGGCCCGACCGGGCATTCTCTGCCGGGGGAGGCGCAGGTTCAGTCCTTGAATCCGTGACGATGGAAGCGCCTCCAACTTGGCGTCTGGCCTGCTTCACGGAGCATTCGTTCCTGAGGACTTCACCTGGCAGTTCTCGTGGAGCATGTTGGCGCTCCTGCCAGTCGCAATGTTCCTCGACGCTGGGGCGCTGCTGGAGGAGAACGGATGGCGAGGATTCGCCCTCCCAGTCCTGCTCCGCACATACGGGCCGTTGCCTGCATCCTTGATCGTCGGCCTCGCCTGGGCGTCCTGGCACTTCCCCGTCAAGTTCGACGCGTTCATCGACGACGGGCTGTGGGGAGCACTCGCCTACCTCGGCGCGTTCACCGTTAAGATCCTCGCACTCTCCGTGGTCATGACCTTCTTCTGGGCGCGGGCCGGACAGGCGACCCTGCTCGCCATCACCATGCACGGCCTGTCCAACGACGTAGCTCGCATCGGGGGATACGCAGACGGATCCACCTGGCAATCCTCGGCCATCAGCGAACTCGACCCAGCCGTCCCATTCATCATCCTGGCTCTCGTCCTGGTCCCTTATGCAAACCGGAAGGGCTGGGGTGACCTCACCCCGCTCGGCCGCGAATAGACCAGTCGTTCCGAGGCGCGTTCATGCCGCAGACAGCGTGGAGCGCTGTACGACCGTCGGCGGGCTGTCAGCGCGTCTGGGTCAGTTGCTCATGCAGGGCTTCCAAGGCGCGAGAGCAGTGGCTCTTGACCGTGCCCTCCGCGATGCCGAGCTCCTCGGCGGTTTCGCGGACCGACAGACCGAGCCAGTGGCGCAGCAACACGGTCTTGCGCTGCATGATGGGGAGCGCCTGCAGGGCCTCGAACACGTCGGAGGTGTCTTCGTCCTCACGCGGCGCCACATCGACGCCGTCCAGGCCGGGCACTTCGCGCCGCCACGGCCGCCGGCGCTCGTCGATGTGGGCACGCACGAGGATCTGGCGCACGTAGGCCTCCTCGCGGCCGTGGCGGCGGATCCGCGGCCAGGCGACGTACGCCTTGGTCAGTGCCGTCTGCACCAGGTCGTCGGCCCGTTGCCAGTCGCCGCACATGGCGTAGGCGATCCGACGCAGGTGCGTGCGTCGGGCCGTGACGAACTCGGTGAAGTCGCGATCTCGCGAGGTGGGCCGGAGCCTCAGAGCAATCCCTCCCCGGACTCGTACTTCCCGCGGGCGAAGTCGAGGAACGCGGGAAGAGTGGTGGCCGGATAGTCCGCCGCTGGAACCGTGAGGAACTCCCCGTCGCCGCCGAGCACCCGGTAGAGCACGTAGTAGCGAATGCCGTCGCGGTCCACGAGCGCGCCCACGGTCGTGCGCGAGTCGGGGGCGAAGTTGTCCGGGAAGCCGAGGTCCTGGCGCTGGGCCACGATCGTCACACCTGGCTTGGCCACGAAGCCGCCGTTCTCCTCGATGTCGACCAGCGGCGACGTCGGCGCGGTGGGCTGGGGATCTCCCGAGCCGGCGGGCTCCTCGGTCGACCAGCCCATCGAGAGGGCCCATGCGGGTAGCGACTTCCCGGTCTGCGCTGCGGGGACGAGGCGGACCGACCTGCCCTTCACGAGGGCGTAGGTCCGCGCCCCGCTGTCCGGCTCGATGTCATAGACCCAGGCCGTGGCGTTGCCTTTGAACAGCGGGCCGACGGTCGTTCCGGCGACCCCGTTCCGGATCGTGACCTGGCCGCCGCCGGTCGCGGTGACCTCGAGTTCATCCCGGGCCTGGGTCGGCGACTTTTCGCCGTCAGGGGTCTGTGTCGCCTGATCCGTCGACGGTGGCTGAAGTGACTCGTCGCGCTGCCGGAGATCGACGAGGCCCGCCGCGAGCACGGCCGCCGCCACCACGGTCGCCGCCGCGCCGGCAGAACCGGCCACGCGGCGGCGACGCACCGCCGTATGTCCTGCGTGCAGGATCTCGTTGAGGTCGCGGTGCTCCGGCCCGTCGCCGAACGACTGGTCGATCATCTCCCGGAGCTCGGTGCCTGTACTCATCACTGATCCCCCTCCCGCCTGGCAAACCCTGTCAGTTGATTGACGGATTGAGGGCCGGATCGGTTGTCACCGTGACCGAATGGGCGTCGGGCTCGTAGGGCCAGTGCCAGTACCCCTGCCAGGGGCGTTCGTGCGGGCGCAGACCGGGCAGAAGTCAGCGCCGGGATGGGCAGACGACCGGATCTCCCCACAGAAGGCGTGCACGGAGTGGCTTACGTCGTCACACGAACCACCAGGCGGAGCGTCCTGTGCCCTGCGGCTTGAGGAGCCCTTCGTGCTTCAGCTCATTGAGGACGAGTCGGATGGTCGGATCAGTGGTTCCGGGTTGCGCGGCTCTGACATCGGAGATCGCAAAGACGGGCGGGCGCACCGTGCCTCAAGACGTGCTCACGGACGCGTTCCGCTTTCGTGCCTCCAGACCTATCGGCGGCGATGGCATGCTCGAGTTGCTGACCGAGTTGGTCGGGGACCCCGTCAAGCGGGACGACTATGTCACGCCGCGGCCGTTGTGCCCCGGGGCCCTCACTCGATCGGCTTTTCCCCGTAGCCGCTCATCTCGACCTCCCGACAACGCTCATGCAGCCCGAGACGTCCAAGGCGATCGAGGATGCCCAGAGCCACGGTGCGGATGAGCTGACCTGTAGGCCGGGTTCTGTACGCCGGGGGCCTTACGGCCATCCGGTTGGCGACCATCCATCTGGGACGACCGTTGCCGGTCGCCTCGTGCGATCTACCCGCACACTCGGGCGGGCCGCCCTCGAACGTGTGCGCGTCGTTCCCGCAGGAACGACTTCTTGATCTTGCTCCAGGTGGGGTTTACCTAGCCGCGGCGGTCACCCGCCGCGCTGGTGGTCTCTTACACCACCGTTTCACCCTTACCGGAACCTGCCGAAGCAGGGACCGGCGGTCTGTTTTCTGTGGCACTGTCCCGCGAGTCACCCCGGGTGGGTGTTACCCACCACCTTGCCCTGTGGAGCCCGGACCTTCCTCGACCCACTCCCGAAGGCGTGGGCCGCGGCCGCCCGGCCAGCTCATCCGCAGGGTCAGACTAGAGCACACGAACGCTCACGGGGCGTCAAGGGCGGAGTTGAACAGGCAGGTCACCTGCACGTCGACCGTCATGTCCGACGTGCCGCCGCCGGTGAAGATCCCGCTGAGTGGCTTCACATCGGTGTAGTCACGACCTGCGGCGATCACGATGTGGCGATCGAGCGGCTCGACGGCGTTGGCGATGTCCCACGCCTGCCACCCGTCGTCCCACCATTCCACCCAGGCGTGCGACTCGCCGGCGACGGCCTCGCCGATCGCGGGGTCCGAGGACGGGTGCAGGTAGCCCGACACATAGCGGGCCGGGATCCCCATGGTGCGGAGACCGCCGATCACCAGGTGGGCCATGTCCTGGCAGACGCCGGCGCGCTGGTCCCAGGCGTCGGCCGCGTGGGACTTCACCGATGTCGACCCCGTGATGTAGGAGACCTCGTCGTGCACGACCGCGCACATCGCCTGTGCGGCGTCGCCGGGCGTGGCGGCCTCTGCCTTCAACGACAGGGCGCGCTCGGCCAGGTCGTTCGGCGGATTCACCATCGGGCTCATCAGGAGATATTCGGTGCGCATGTCGACGACATCCGGCGCCGCCAGGTCGGCCCAGGACAGCTGAGGTCCGGGCGCGGGTGGCCGGTTGGTCTGCACCGTCGAGGTCGCCGACACCGTCAGTGAGGTGTGCGGGTCGAAGACCTCGAACGTCGTGACCTCGGTGCCGAAGTAGTCCCGATAGCTGTGCGTCCACGGGGCCGGCGAGACGTCCAGGCGCGTGTGCAGCACGATCTGCTCCGGGGTCGTACGAGGCGTCAACCGGGCCTGGTTGTACGAAGCGTTGGCCGTGCCCTCGTATTCGAACGTGGTCGTGTGCACGACCTTCAAACGCATGGTCATGACCGCACCCCGTGCCATGTCGTCGCCTCGGAACCGGCGAAGAACCGCCGGCTGATCGCATCGGTCGCCTGTGCGCAGGTGCGTTGGAGGCGTTCCATCTCAGTCGGCAGGTCGGCCACCACGTCACTCAGGGAGCGATACTCGAGCTCGGCACGGGTGCGGCCCAGCAAGCGTTGGGCCTCGTTCTGGAATCCGGCTCGTTGTCCCGACTCCAGAGCTTCCAGACACGCGTCGGCACGGGTCAGTGAATGCACCACCGATCGCGGGAACAACCGGTCGAGGAGCAGGAACTCCGCCGCACCACGCTCGGTCTCCAGCCCCCGGTAGGTGCGGAGGAAGGCGTCGTAGGCACCACAAGCGCGCAGGGTGGTGATCCACGACGTGCCCGACCCGGCGGCCAGCGAAGCCGTCGCCACCAACCGGGCCGTCATGTCCGCGCGCTCGATGGAACGGCCCAGCACGAAGAACTGCCAGCCCTCGTCACGGGTCATGGTGGCGCTGGCGTGACCGTTGATCAGGGCCGCGCGGTCGCGCACCCAGTGGAAGGTCGCCGGCGGGCGCAGCGACCGGAAGTGGCCGGTCGGGATTGCGCGGTACGTCGTGTTGAGGGCCTCCCACATCGGCACCGAGAGGGTCTCGCGCGCTCGCCGGGCACTCTCGCGGGCGGCCGCCAGCGCCGCCGCGATCGACACCGGCGAGTTGGCGTCGTAGGCGAGTTCCTCCATCACCAGAGCGGTGTCGACCGGCACCCCGTCCGGGGCGTCGACGCCCATGATGGAGAGCAGGGTCTGGCAGGTCGTCTCCTCCTCGGTGCGACCTTCCTCGAGGATCAGCTGAGTCGTGACGTCAAGGATGCGCGCGGTGTCCTCGGCGCGCTCGACATAGCGGCCGATCCAGAACATCGACTCGGCGATCCGGCTCAGCATGCGCTGTCCTCGGGCGCCACGGGCTCGCCCTTCGCCTGCTGTTGCTGTTGTTCCTGGTCGGACTGCTGGGTCACCTCGCTCATCGCGGGGCCGGTGCTCTGCGGGGTCAGCGACACCTGGAGGCGAGGCTCGGTCGAAGCGACCTGAGTGGGCGGGGGCGGGGGAGTCGTGCCGTGACCGGCCAGCACCCAGGTGTCCTTCGAGCCGCCACCGCGCGAGGAGTTGACGATGAGCTCGCCCTCGGCGAGCGCGACGCGGGTCAGCCCACCGGGCAGCACCCACACCTTGTGGCCGTCGTTGACCGCGAACGGTCGCAGGTCGACGTGTCGTGGACCCATCTTGCCGTCGACGTACGTCGGCACCGTCGACAGCTGTACGACGGGCTGGGCGATCCAGGCCCGAGGATCGGCGAGCACCTGCTTGCGCAGCTGATCGAGCTCGGCGCTGGTCGCCTTCGGGCCGATCACGATGCCCTTGCCGCCTGACCCGTCGACAGGCTTGAGGACCAGCTCGTCGAGTCGATCGAGCACCTCGGCACGGGAGTCCTCGTCGCCGAGTCGCCAGGTGTCGACGTTCTTCAGCACCGGCTCCTCCGACAGGTAGTAGCGGATGATGTCGGGCATGTAGGTGTAGACGAGCTTGTCGTCGGCGATGCCGTTGCCGATCGCGTTGGCGAGCGTCACGTTGCCTGCCCGCGCCGCGTCGACGAGCCCCGGGCAGCCCAGGAGCGAGTCGCCGCGGAAGTGCACCGGGTCGAGGAACTCGTCGTCGACCCGGCGGTAGATCACGTGCACCTGCTCGAGACCGTGCGTGGTGCGCATCATCACCCGCCCGCGCCGGCACACCAGGTCGCGGCCCTCGACCAGCTCGACCCCCATGGTGCGCGCCAACAGGGCGTGCTCGAAATAGGCGCCGTTGAAGACCCCGGGGGTGAGGACGACCACGGTCGGGTCCGGCACGGCCGCCGGGGCGGCCGCCCGCAGGGCGGCGAGCAGCTTCTGGGGGTAGGCCGCCACCGGCCGGATCCGGTGCTGGGCGAACATCTCGGGCAGGGCCGAGGTGATCGCTCGCCGGTTCGTCATCACGTAGGACACCCCGGACGGCACCCGGACGTTGTCCTCCAACACCCGGAACTCGCCGGCGTCGTCGCGGATCAGATCGATGCCGGACACGTGCACGCGGACGCCGTTCGACGGCTGAACGCCGGCTGCCTGGCGGTGGAAGTGCGAGGAGGTGGTGACGACACTGCGCGGGATGACCCCGTCGCGATAGACCTCGCCGGCGTCGTAGACGTCAGCCAGGAACGCCTCCAGGGCCTTGACGCGCTGCTGGACGCCACGCTCGATGGTCGACCAGGTGTCGTGCTCGATGACGCGCGGGAGGATGTCGAGTGGGAACGCGCGCTCCTCGCCGGCGATGTCGAAGGTGACGCCCTGGTCGAGGTAGGAGCTGGCCAGCGCGTCGACTCGGCTGCGGATGTCGGTCGCGGTCATCTCGTGCAGCGACGCCCGCATTCGCTCGTAGGGAGGTCGCAGGTGATCGTCCTGGAACATCTCGTCGTACGCCGCACCGCGCGCCTCGGCGTACCCCTGGAACATCGCATCCACGAGGGCGACGTTACGAAGGTCAGGTTGCGAGGACGTTTCCGGCACGTGACCAAGCCTGTCAGGGATTGGTCAAAACTTCTGCCCCCTGCTGGGTCACCAGCAGGGTGTGCTCGAACTGAGCACTGCGTTGGAGGTCCTTGGTGACCACGGTCCAGTCGTCGTCCCACATCGTCCACTCGTGGGTGCCGAGGTTGAGCATCGGCTCGATCGTGAAGGTCATCCCGACCTCGATCAGGTCGTCGTAGAAGGACTCGTCGTAGTGCGGGATCACCAGCCCGCTGTGGAAGCTGCTGCCGATGCCGTGGCCGGTGAAGTCGCGGACCACGCCGTAGCCGAACCGCTTCGCGTAGGACTCGATGACCCGACCGATCACGTTGATCCGACGCCCGGGCTTCACAGCCTTGATCCCACGCTCGAGAGCCTCCCGGGTGTGCTCCACGAGCTCTCGGGTCCGCGTGTCGACGTCGCCGGCCAAGAACGTCGCATTGGTGTCGCCGTGGACACCGTCGAGATAGGCGGTGATGTCGATGTTGACGATGTCGCCGTCCTCGACGACGCGGCTGTCGGGGATGCCGTGGCAGATCACCTCGTTGACGCTCGAGCACAGGGACTTCGGAAAGCCCTTGTAGCCGAGGGTCGAGGGGTAGGCCCCGTGGTCGCAGAGGAACTCGTGCCCGATCCGGTCGAGCTCGTCGGTGGTGATGCCCGGGGTGACGGCTGCTCCGACGAGCTCCCTGGCCTGGGCGGCCAGGCGACCGGCCGCGCGCATCTTGGCGATCGTCTCGGCGTCCTTGACCTCGGAACCGGTGAACTTGGCCGGCGAGGGCTGGTCGACGTACTCGGGGCGGACGATGTGCGGAGGCACCGGACGGCGTGGCGAGATCACGCCTGGGACTACTACGGGCATGGGCCCGAGTGTAGTTTCACCACCATGAGCGATGAGTACTGGTTCTGCCTGAACCACCACGCGGTCGAAGGAGAAGACGGCTGCCGCAACCAGGACCGTCTCGGGCCCTACGCGACTGCGGCGGAGGCCGCCCGCGCCCTCGACAAGGTCGAGGAACGCAACGAGGAGTGGGACAACGATCCCGACTGGAACGACGACACGCTCGAGGACTGATCGATCAGGGGTCAGTGACGCACGTCGATCACCAGTCGCTGGGGGTGATGCAGCCAGAAGGTGCGGTAGGCAGCCCGGTGGGTGAGCGCGAGACCGAACGACACGTGGCCCTCGAAGTCCCCGGTGAAGGCGAGTGCCTTGAGGGTGTCCAGGTGCGGTCGCGCGACGCGCGGCCCGGTGTAGAGGTCTGCGCCGGCGAGGGTGTGCGCGCGGGCGGGGCTCAGGTCGATCCGAAGGCCTGAGCGGCCACCGATCGGCACCGGCGCTCCCGAACCGTCCTGGAAGAACCGGCGGGCGTAGGCGATGTGACCCGAGGGCACCGCGCCGCGAACGTGGATCACGACCCGGTCGTACGTCGGGTGCGTTGCGAAGGTCAGGTCGACGACCCGGGGATCGGTCGCGGCGGGGTTGGTCCAGGTGCTGGGGGCGTGCTGCCAGGCGGGCAGCGCCGACGGAGCGGTTGCCGTCGTGGTCGCCGTGGCGGTGCCGGAGACGGCGAGAGTGGCCAGGAGGAGGGCTGCCAGGCCGATGAGTCGCTTCATGGCGAACTCCTTTCAGGGATGCTGATGAGACGCGTAGGTCAGGCGTCCGGTTGTCCTGAGAGGAGGGGGCAGCATCACGCTGCGTACGTCAGGACAGGGGGTGCACCCGCAGGACCGCGTCGTCGGTGCCGTTGCTGGTGGTCACCAGCAGGTCGCCGTTGGCGGCCGAGGTCACCGAGCGCAGGCGTCCGAATGCCTGCAGTGCCGCTGGAGCACGGACGCGGGTCAGATGTCCGGAGGCATCGAAGCGCATGAAGAGGAGCTCGCTGGCCTTGAGGGCGGCGACCGCGAGCGTGCCGTTCAGAGCGCCCCACTGCCGGCCGTGCACCCATGCGGCTCCCGAGGTGGCCAGGGTCGGGTCGCCGGAGCGCCAGCGGGCCCCGACCTGCCGGCCGGGCAGTGAGAAGTCCGTCATCGGCACCGACTCGTCATAGCCCGGCACCGGGTTCCAGCCGTAGTTGGCACCCTTGAACAGTCGGTTGACCTCGTCGTCGCGGAAGCTGCCGTGCTCCACCGACCACAGGGTGCCGTCGCCGCGCTGGGCCAGGCCCTGCACGTTGCGGTGCCCGTAGGTGTAGACGTAGCGCCGATGCACGTTCGGCGCCGCCGACCACCGGTTGCCGGGGGAGGGCTCGCCCGTCAGCGGGTCGAGGCGAAGGGTCTTGCCGCCGAGCGACCTCAGGTTCTGCGGGTTGGTCCCCGTCGCGGCGTCGCCCGTGCCGACGAGCAGCGCACCACCGGCCAGGAGCAGCAGCCGGCACCCACCGTGTCGGCCACTGCTGGTGGGCAGCCCCTTGATCAGCACGCGCTGCAGGGTGGCGCGGGTGGTCGCCTTGTTCATCCGCCACGCCACGACCCGTACGTCGTGCCCACCGCCTGGCGTGTTCGCGCCCTGACAGGTGTAGAAACGACCGCTGCTCGAGAAGTCCTTCGAGACCGCCAGGGACATCAGGCCCGTCTCACCCGACACCCAGATGTTCGGGTTGGAGAGTCGCACCCGGTGCTTCGTGCCGGCCTTGCTGACGATCAGGCGACCCAGGTCGCGTTGGGTGACGAGCAGGCGGCCCTGCCCGATCGGCTGGACGTCCCAGGGGATCCGGAGTCCCTTCACCACCCGCCGCACCCGCAGCTGAGGCACGACCTTCGTGCTCGACGCCGCAGGTCCGGCGCTCGAGTCGGGTTGGTGGGCCTCGGCCGGGAGGACGCCCACTCCGGACAGGGCGACCGCGAGGACGCCGGTGAGAAGGATCCGCATGCGTGCCACGCTACGCGTCCTGGCCGACCGGCGCTGGCTCAGAACGTGTGTTCGGGCCCTGGGAAGCTGCCGCTCTTCACCTCGGCGGAATAGGACTTCGCGGCGTCCAGGAGGATTCCGTGCAGGTCGGCGTACTGCTTGACGAACCTGGCCAGCCGGCCGGTGCGCAACCCGAACGCGTCCTGCCAGACCAGCACCTGGCCGTCGCAGTCCACGCCTGCGCCGATGCCGATGGTGGGGATGGACACCGCCCGGGTGACCGTGGCGGCGACCGCGCCGGGCACCATCTCCATCACCACCGCGAACGCTCCCGCATCCTCCAGGGCCAGTGCCTCGTCGACGACCTGCTGGCCGGAGTCGCCCCGACCCTGGACCCGGTAGCCACCCAGGTTGTGCTCGGACTGAGGCGTGAACCCGATATGCGCCATCACCGGGATGCCGCCCTCGGTGAGCTTGCGCACCTGCGGCACCATGGCCAGCCCACCCTCGAGCTTCACGCAATGAGCGCCGGCCTCCTTCATGAACCGCACAGCCGTGAGGTAGGCCTGCTCGGGGGAGGCCTGATAGGAGCCGAAGGGCAGGTCGGCCACCACCAGTGCCCGGTGAGCCGACCGGGTCACAGCGCGCACCAGCGGGATCAGCTCGTCGACGGTCACGGGCAGGGAGGTGTCGTTGCCGTAGACGTTGTTCGACGCGCTGTCACCGACCAGGAGCACCTCGATGCCTGCCTCGTCGAAGGTCTGCGCGGCGTACTGCTCGTAGGCGGTGAGCATGGAGAACTTCTCCCCTCGCTGCTTCATCTCGCGCAGGTGATGGGTGCGGATCCGCTTGAGGGGTGCAGGCGAGGCAGGACCTGAGCCGTAGGGCGCAGTCTCCTCGGACGTGGGTTGGGTGCTCATCGTCGAGCTCCTTCATCTCGAGGCTCCCTGATGGAGTCCCCTGAATCAGGTCCCAGGCTAGTCCGCTCCTGCCTCGCCAGCGCTGTGTCACCGGTCACGCCAACTGCTCGGCCCGGTCAGCAGCGGGCCTTGTTCAGGGTGAAGTTCGCGGTCAGGGTGCTGCCCCGGATAAGTCGCACCTTGCGCGTCTGCGGTGCATAGCCGTCCTTGGCCGCGATCAGCTGGAGCGGATTCGCCCCGGCGTTGAACCAGGAGGCGTAGCCGCCCTGATCGTCGGTCACGAACGTCCACGATCCCGCCCAGGAGTCCACCTGCAGGGTCGCCCCCGCAAGCGCCCCGACTGCTCCGGCACACGACTTCCCACTCACCGTGCCGGCGAGCTTGCCCCAGGAGTTCGGTGGCGTGACGGTCATCGTGACGGAGACCGGGGCGACCGAGGTCGGGGTGTCCTCAAGGATCCCGACCCCTGCGGTGTAGGTGCCTGGCTGGCTCACGTGGGAGTCCATGGTGACCCGGACCGTCACCGACTCGCCGGGAGCCAGGGTGGCCGCCGACGGACTCACCGACAACCACTCCACATCGGCGGGTCCGGTCGCGCAGTCGTCGAAGCCGGGCAGCACCTCGCTGTCGGCGATCGGACTGAAGCCGCCGCTGTCGCCGCCGATCTTGTAGAAGCCGCAGGCCGCGCCGCCCCGGTAGACCGTCGAGTTCGAGTTCGGCAGGTCCGACCAGGTGCCCGAAGCAGGATCGAAGGCGAAGCTGCGGTTGGTCACATCTCCGCCCTGGATCCCGCCCGTGACCACCAGGGTGCCGTTGGCCACGGCGTACGAGGCACCCCAAGAGTCTGCGGGGGCATCGGGGATCGGCGACCAGGTGTCGGAGGCCGGGTCGTAGCCGTAGCTCGCCGCGGTGCCGTCGTTCTCATCGGTGCCGCCGGTGCAGTAGACCTGCCCGTCGATGCCGCCACACGACGCGAACGCGACGTTCACCGGGTACGCCGCCCGGGTCGTCCAGGTGTCGGAGGCCGGGTCGTACGACGCGACCGCGTCCGACATCGGGAGGCAGTCACCGGTGGTGCAGCCACCGACCGTGAACAGCTGGCCGTCGACGACCGCCTGTCCTGCGGCCGAAAGGGCCACGGGCGCGTCCGCGACCTGGCTCCACGTGTCGGAGGACGGGTCGTAGAGCCAGGTCTCGGTGGTGGTGTCGTTGTCTCCCCAGCCACCGGTGACGACGATCTGGTCGTCGATGACGCCGGCTGCCACCGCGTTCCGCGCCTCGGGCAGCGGTGCCTTCTCCGTCCAGGTCAGCGCCGCGGGGTCGTAGGCGTACATCGCCGCAGAGCTCGCGTTGCCGTCGCCACCGGCGATGGAGTAGGCAAGCCCGTCGAGGTAGACGACCCGGTTGTCCAGCACGTCGCTCGGGTAGTCGGCAATGTCGGTCCACGGGGCGTCATGCGGGCCGACCGCGGGTGCCGCCGGCGCCTTGGCGCTGCCCTTGACGGGGTGGGCTGCGAACGACGCATCCACCTTGACCCTCTGGAGGGGGGCACCGCCCATGGCCTTGATCGCGGAGCGGGTCGAACGACGGCCGTCAGCCCCCAGGAGCACGAACCCACCCTTGCGTTCGGTGAACTGCGCCTCGACCGGGGCCGTGCCGTCATTGGTGACGGTGAAGGTCCTGGTGGTGGTCCGGGTGCCCAGCCTCATCGTGCTGGAGACCGAGGTGGGGGACACCACCAGGTGGCCGGAACCCAGCCCGAAGTTGGCGCGAACCGTGTCGTCGGCGCGCACCGTGACCCGCTTGGTCAGGGACTGGTAGTTGCGAGCCTCCGCCCTGAAACGGTGCTGTCCGGTCAGGCTCGAGAACATCCAGTAGTAGCCGTCCTTGGTCGCCGGGTCGTCCGGTGTGGCGACGCTGCGTGCCGACTCGTCCGGCTGGTCGACGCTCGTCACGGTGGCGCCCACGATGCCCTGCCGGCTGCGGGCGTCGATGACGTTGCCCAGGACCAGCCCGCCGGGGATCGCGTCGCAGGTGCGGTTGCCGATGAAGATGTCGTCGACCTCCCACCACCAGGCATAGAAGGCGTCGTAGTAGTGGAAGCGCACCCGCACCGCCGGCTGCCCTGCCGCACTCGGCAGCTGGACGCTGTCCTGGTGCGGGCCTCTGACGTCGGTGGTCTGGTGGAGCACGGTCTCCCAGGTCGAGCCACCGTCGATGCTGACGTCGACGTCGGCGGCGTCGCCCAGGCTGTTGTAGTCCTGGTTGAGGCTGACCACGGGTGCCGTCATGCTCGACATGTCGATCACCGGTGAGACCAGCGCCGTGTCCTGCGCGCCGTCAGGCCCGTAGTTGTCGGAGTCGACCACCGCGAAGCCGCCCTCGCCGCCGGTCAGGTTGCCCCGTCCACCAGGATCGTCGAAGGCCCAGACCTGGTCGTTCCCGACGTTGTCCTCCACCGTCCAGCCGCTCGGCACCGACCCGGAGTCGAACCTCTCGGTCTCACCCTGGGAGTTGAACCGGTAGCCCGGTGCCGTGCAGGTCGAGTCGTCGACCGGGACCGCGAAGTCTGCGGTGAGATCGGCACCCGCCACGACCAGTTCCTGGTTGAGCTCCTGGTAGCCCGGGTAGTCGACTGCGGGTGAGATCGAGTACGTCGCGTTGCTCGGCACTGAGACGGAGTAGTGCCCGGTCAGGGGGTCCGTCCACACATCGGGTGCCGGACCATCGATGACGATCTGGGCATAGAGCGGCCAGCCGTGGGCGGACCCGTCGGTCACGGTGCCGCTCAACGTGACCGCAGGGGCTGCGTCCAGGGCGAAGTCCGCGGTGGTGGTCTCGTCGTTGCCGACGGACTCCGTCGCAGTCTGAGGGAGGTAGCCGAACGCCGAGACCGCAACCGTATAGTCGCCGACCGCCAACCGCACCGAGAACGTGCCGTCGGGACGGGTGGTGAGCGTGCGGTTCGTGGGTCCGGTGATGGCGACCTGGGCGCCGCCGAGCGGCGTACCGGACGCTGCGTCGGTGACTGTTCCCGTGAGCGTCCCGCTGTCGCCGATGGGTGCGGCGTTGAGGAGCGCGAGGGCGTCGAGGCGACCTTCGCCGTAGACGTTGTTGTCATCGGCCGTGCCACCGCAGGAGGTGTCGGCAGTGTCGATCGCGGTGGCGTCGAGGAGGTCCCGGGTCCCCTCGATGTCGCCGATCAGGGCCGGCGCGGCCGACCATAGGAGGGCGACGGTGCCGGCCAGGTGCGGCGAGGCCATCGAGGTGCCGCTGAAGCTGTCATAGCTGTCGTTGGGCACGCTCGAGCGCACGTTGACCCCGGGCGCGGAGATGTTGGGCTTGATGGTGCCGTCCTGGCCGTCGCCGCGAGCCGAGAAGTCGGCGATCTCGTCGTTGACGTCGTAGGCGCCTACCGAGTAGTTGATGGTCCGGCTGCCCGGTGAGCCGCTGGTCTGGCAGTCGGGTCCGCTGTTGCCGTTCGACCAGCTGCCGAAGATCCCCGAAGCGGCCCAAGCGGCCTCGACGTCCTCCATGAACGGGTCGTTGGTCGGCACGGTGGTGCCCCAGGAGTTGTTGATGATGTCGGGACGCTTCGAGACGTCCGGAGCCTCGCCGGCCAGGTTGGTCGGGGCCAGCATCCACTCGCCGGAGGCGATGAGCGCCTCGTCGGAGGGGCAGCAGCCGTTCGCCGAGATCCAGGTCGCGCCGGGGGCCACGCCGATCTGGTTGCTGCCACCATCGTCGCCGATCATCGTGCCCATGGTGTGGGTGCCGTGACCGTCGTTGTCGCAGGGTGCGCCGTCGCACGAGCCGTCGGCGTCGAACCAGTTGTAGTTGTGGTCGAACGTGCCGTCCCCGTTGTTGCCGCGGTAGTGATCGACCAGCGCGGGGTGGTCGTACTGCACCCCGGAGTCGATGCTGCCCACGACGATGCCCTCGCCTCTCACGCCGAACTCGTTCCACACGTCGTCGGCATGGATGTCCGCGACCCCCCACTCGACCGAGTCGGGCGCCTTGACCTGGCGTGTCTTGATCGGCTTCTCCAGGCGGTAGTCGAAGGTGGCATAGAGGCCCTGCACCTCAGCCTCCTGCGCGATGCGCTCGACCAGGGCGGTGTCGCCGGACTCCACGCGGATGGCGTTGGTCGCCCAGAAGGACGTGTATGTCGCGCCCTCGGCGTCCAGCACTGCCTTGGTGTCCGCCTGTGCGGTTCGAGCCGCCTTCGTCAGGGTGTCGTAGACGGCCTGGCCCCGGCGGTCCCAGTCGGAGACGGCCGAGGCCTTCGAGAGGTCGGCTGGAGTGAACCGCACCCAGAAGGTGGCCCTGCCCTTGTCCTTGAGCTGCTCGCTCAGCTTGGTCTTGATCTTGGCAGAAGGGTCGCCCGCCGGCCCTGCCCCGGCCGCGGCTGGGAGGGCGCCCAGCGCCAGGGCCGCGACGACGAGGAGCGTGGCCATCCAGGCCGCGAGGACGCGGCGTACGGCGTTGGGCTCATGGCTCAAGGGTCTGTTCGACGACATGGTGCGGTTCCCTCCGTGAGGGGCCCCCGTTGGCCCGATGCCCCTGACGCTATGAACGCGCCGCTCCCGCGACAACGAGGTGCGTGGGTCAAAACGTGGGCGATGTGGGCGATTGCTGGGCAGCGGTTCGCACGGGTTCCCCACCGACCGAACGCTTGACTTCCTTTACTTTCCACAGCAGGTTGAGTCACAGATTGGCGAAAGGACGGACATGCCACTCTCTCGGGGAGCGGTTCTGACTGTGCCGGAGACGCCGACGGTGCTCATCGCGATCGCCGCCTCTCCGGAGGAACGCGTGCGCCTGGCCGCACAGGGCGGATCGGTCCTGCTGGTGGCCAGCCTCGAGGAGGCTCTGGCCGTGCTCGAGGCCATGGGTTCCGCTGCTCGTGCGAGCTGCACGGCTCCGCCCGACGACGGCGGCCCGGGCTTGGATGTCGACTCCGACCGACGCACCGTCCGGTGGCGGGAGCGCTGCGCGTCGCTCTCGCCTCTGGAGCACGACCTGCTGACCTGCCTGCTGACCGACCTGGGGCATACCTGGACCTTCGCGAGGCTGCATCACGACGTCTGGGGCAACGACCATCAGGGTGGCCGGGCCGACCTGCACTCGGTGGTCAAGCGCCTGCGGCGCAAGCTGCGCGAGCTCGGCTGTCCGATGAGGATCCAATCGGTGCGCGGCGTCGGTCTGAGACTCACCGACTGGCAGCCGGCCGCGACTCCACTGCCCCTGCCGCGGCCCCGGCGAGCGACCGACCCCAGTAGCGAACGCACTGCGTGACCGCTCGTCGCCGACCGTGGCAGGCTGGGGGCATGCCCGAACCCGTGCGTGTCTTCCCTGCCGTCGACCTGGTGGTCGGGGACCCGACTCCTGGGATGACCCGGCGTCGCGCGTTCGAGGTCGACGGACTCTGGGCCGGTCAGGTGGAGACAGCTCCGGGAGCGGTGTCGGGTTGGCACCATCACGACGCCAACGAGAGCAGCCTCTACGTGGTCTCCGGGGTGCTGAGGCTCGAGTTCGAGGGCGGGGAGGGCCACCTCGATGCCGGCCCCGGTGACTTCGTCCATGTGCCGGCCTACACCGTGCACCGGGAGAGCAATCCGGGCGACGAGGTCTCCGTGGCCGTGATCGCGCGGGCCGGTGACGGCGTCCCCACCGTCAACGTGGACGGTCCATGACCACCCCGTCCGGCGCCTGCCTGGCGATGGATGCCGAGGGCAACCAGGTGCTCGCCCTGCGCCGGTGCGCCGAGCGCGAGCTCGACCTGCTCGAGCCCCGCGCCGCCCTTGCACAGTCGCTGGTCGTCGCGACGTACGGCGGTGAGGTCCTGCTGGTCCACAACTCCTGGCGCTTGCACTGGGAGCTGCCCGGTGGCCGGCTCGGTGCCGCCGAAACGGCGCGACACGCCGCCGCACGCGCGTTCTTCGAGCAGACGGGGCAGCCCGCACCCGACCTGGAGTTCCTTGCCGTCGTGACGTTCGAGCTCGTCCCCGACGCCCGCCGAGAGTACGCCGCGGTGTTCCTGGCACCGCTGGATCGGCGCCCCGAGGTGGACGCGTTCCTCCCGAACGACGAGATCGGGGAACTGCGCTGGTGGGACCTCAGGGAGGAGCTTCCGGACTCCGCCGACCTGGACCTGTGGATCGCCGAGCACGCTCTGCGCCGTTGACAGGCTAGGATGGTCCCAACGCCGACCTTCACAGCGCTTGCGTGGAGTGAGTTTTCGGCGTCCTGGTCCACTGCGTGACGAAGGCAGATCGTTGGACCCGGTGGCGTCGGGAGTGGCCGAACAGGGCCGACTCGGAACCGTCGTCGTTTTGCCGTCGCTTGCCTCCAGGGCAGGCGCCGTGTCGTCGTACCGCCCCGGCCACTGGTCCAGGGCGTGTTTGGAGGAGGAACTCTTGGCTCGACGAGGCCAACGTCAGTCCGGGGCGACCCGCACCACCGGTCGCAGCTCCCGTGGTGCTCGTGCCTTCGGCAACGAAGGTGTGATCCCGGTGCTCGCCAAGGCCGTCCGCGGAGTTGAGGCGGATGCCGAGCGCGGACCGGTCAAGCCGTCTTCGCGAACCAAGTTCCAGGTCGTCGCACACCTCGTCCGCGAGGAGCGAGCCAGGGTCAAGGCCGACGAGGACATCACCGAGTCGCAGCGCGCCGAGCAGTTGAAGCGGCTCGACGGCGTCGCGACCATCCTCGCCAAGACCGCAGCCCGCGACCCCTCCCTGCTCTCGCTGCTCGCGGAGGACGCCGTGTTCTCCGACGCGGCCCGCAACCTCAAGCGCGACATGCTCGTGAGCGCCGGGATGGAGCCGCCGGTCGAGGAGGCACCCGCCCCTGCCACGGAGGCCGCACCCAGCCCCACCACCGAGCGTCGGGTGGTGCCGCAGTCCGTGATCTCGCGTCAGCTCGCGAACCCGTTCCAGGTGCCTGATTTCGTCTCGGTCGAGCCGCGTGCCCCGCGTCCGCGACACCTGGCCACCTGGGAGCTGCTCGGTCCGCTCTTCCGTGCCTTCGAATATGGCGGCTCGTCGTCCTGCATGGAGCTCCCCGAGCCCACCTCTCTCAAGGCCCCGGCCGGGTTCGAGCTCATGCCCCACCAGGCGCAGGTCATCGCTGCCGCAGCGGCCGGGCACCGCACCTTCCTGCTCGCTGACGAGCCGGGCCTCGGCAAGACCGCTCAGGCACTGCTGGCCGCAGAGGCCGCCAACGCCTACCCCTTGCTTGTCGTCGTGCCGAACGTCGTCAAGACCAACTGGGCCCGCGAGGCCGGTCTGTGGACCCCGAATCACCCGGTGACCGTGATCCACGGCGACGGCGAGACGATCGACGGCTTCGCCGACATCGTCGTGGTCAACTACGAGGTCCTCGATCGGCACGTGGGCTGGCTGGGCGACTTCGGGTTCCGTGGCATGGTCGTCGATGAGGCCCACTTCATCAAGAACAAGACCTCCCAACGCTCCCAGCATGCGATCCAGCTCTCGGAGCGCATCCGCACTCGGGTCAGCCGCCCGCTGCTGATGGCACTCACGGGCACCCCGCTGATCAACGACATCGAGGACTTCCGCGCGATCTGGCAGTTCCTGGGTTGGATCGACGAGAAGAAGCCGACCTCCGGGCTGATGGCCTCCTTGGAGGAGATCGGGCTCACCCCGGTCGATCCCGGCTTCTATCCCGCGGCACGGGCCCGGGTCATCGACCAGGGCATCGTGCGACGTCGCAAGGTGGACGTCGCGGCCGACATCCCGGCCCGCCGGATCGCGGACCTGCCGGTCGAGCTCGACGACGCGGTCGGGCGCTCGATCAGGGAGGCTGAGCGCGAGCTGGCCCGACGACTGGTGGCCCGCTACGAGAGCGCGCTGGCGACCCGCACGTCGGGTGTCGTGGTCGAGGGCATCGATCACGAGCTCGTCCGCCGCGTCGCGACCTGGGAGCGTGAGGACACCACCACGACCGAGACCGGCGAGAACGTGTTCAGCATGATGCGCCGCATCGGTCAGGCCAAGGCCGGCCTCGCCGCCGACTACGCCGCCCAGCTGTCGCGCAACGTCGGCAAGGTGGTCTTCTTCGCCAAGCACATCGACGTCATGGACGTCGCTCAGGAGACCTTCGCCAAGCGCGGGATCCGCTACGCCTCCATCCGTGGCGAGCAGACGACCCGAGTGCGTCAGAGGAACATCGATGCTTTCGTGAACGATCCCGAGGTCGCGATCGTGGTGTGCTCGCTCAGCGCCGCCGGGGTCGGCCTCAACCTGCAGGTCGCCTCCAACGTCGTCCTCGCCGAGCTGTCCTGGACCGACGCGGAGCAGACGCAGGCCATCGACCGGGTGCACCGCATCGGCCAGGACGATCCGGTGACCGCCTGGCGGATCATCGCCGCGCAGACCATCGACGGCAAGATCGCGGAGCTCATCGACAGCAAGGCCGGTCTCGCCGCCCGCGCGCTCGACGGCTCCGACGTGGAGGTCGCATCCTCTGCCGACGTGCAGCTCGAGGCCCTGGTCGGTCTGCTCACCGACGCGCTGAGCGCCTAGCCCGGCGTACCCGTGCATGGATCCCCGGATATCCGGGGAAACTCTCGGTTGTCAGCCGTTGCAACCCCTGACAAGCACCAGCACCCCCTGACCGCTGGTGCTCACGTGACCAGCGTGATCGGACGAGGGGCGGCGTCACCCTAGACTCAGGGCGTGGACTTCTACTCGGCATACGCCCAGGGCTTCGCGCGCGTGGCCGTGTGTACGACGCCCGTGTCGATCGCCGACCCGGCCCGCAACCTCAAGTCGATCCTGGCCGAGGCCCGTGGCTGTCACGACGAGTCGGTCGCCGTCGCCGTGTTCCCCGAGCTGACGCTGAGCGGCTACGCCATCGACGACCTGTTGTTGCAGGACACCCTGCTCGACGAGGTCGAGCGGGCCGTGCTCGACCTGACCGCTGCCAGTGCGACCCTCCTGCCTGTGCTCGTGGTCGGTGCCCCGCTGGTGCACGGCACCCGTGTTCTCAACTGCGCCGTGGTGATCCACCGGGGCCGGATCCTCGGCGTCAGCCCCAAGTCCTATCTGCCCAACTACCGGGAGTTCTACGAGAGACGCCATTTCGCCCCGGGGGACGACCGGCGCGGCAGCAGCATCCGGATCGGTGACCAGACGGTGCCGTTCGGGCCGGACCTCATCTTCACCGCCTCCGACGTCCGCGGTCTGAACCTCCACGTGGAGATCTGCGAGGACATGTGGGTCCCCGTGCCACCCAGCGCCGAGGCCGCCCTGGCCGGCGCCACCGTGCTGGCCAACCTCAGCGGCAGCCCGATCACGGTGGCCCGCGCCGAGGACCGTCGGATGCTGGTGCGCAGCGCCAGCGCCCGCTGCAACGCGGCGTACCTCTATGCGGCTGCGGGCCAGGGCGAGTCGACCACCGACCTGAGCTGGGACGGCCAGACGCTGGTCTACGAGTGCGGCGACCTGCTCGCAGAGTCCGAGAGATTCCCCGACGGACCACGACGCAGCGTGACCGACGTCGACCTCGACCGCCTGCGGCAGGAACGGCTGCGCCAAGGCAGCTTCGACGACAACCGGCGCACCCATGAGGCGCGGGTCCGAGAGTTCCGCACCGTCGAGTTCGAGCTGCGCCCGCCCCAGGGGGACGTCGGCCTCCGTCGGAAGGTCGACCGGTTCCCGTTCGTTCCCGACGACACCGAGCGACTCGCCCAGGACTGCTACGAGGCCTACAGCATCCAGGTGTCAGGACTCGAGCAGCGCCTCACCGCGATCGGACAGCCCAAGGTCGTCATCGGGGTCAGTGGCGGTCTCGACTCCACCCACGCCCTCATCGTGGCGGCCCGCGCGATGGACCGTCTCGGCCGCCCGCGCAGCGACATCCACGCCTTCACGATGCCTGGCTTCGCCACCAGCGACACCACAAGGTCCTACGCCACCAGGCTCTCGCACGCTCTCGGAGTGAGTTTCGAGGAGCTCGACATCAAGCCCGCGGCCGAGCAGTTCCTCAAGGATCTCGACCACCCCTACGCCGACGGTACGGCGACCTACGACGTCACGTTCGAGAACGTCCAGGCGGGACTGCGCACCGACTACCTGTTCCGCCTGGCCAATCACCGCGGCGGCATCGTGCTGGGCACCGGCGACCTCAGCGAGCTCGCCCTGGGCTGGTGCACGTACGGCGTCGGCGACCAGATGTCGCACTATGCGGTCAACACCGGCGTGCCCAAGACCCTGATCCAGCACCTCATCCGCTGGGTCGTCTCGGAGGCGATCTTCGGCGAGGAGACCAACGAGGTCCTGCTGGAGATCCTGGCCCAGGAGATCACCCCCGAGCTGATCCCCACCGAGGACGGGAAGAAGCCGCAGGCTACCGAGGACTCCGTGGGGCCCTACGCCCTGCAGGACTTCACGCTCTACCACGTGCTGCGACGCGGCTACGCGCCGAGCAAGATCGCCTTCCTGGCGTGGCACGCCTGGCACGACGCCGCGGCAGGACAGTGGCCGCCCGGGTTCCCCGAGGACCGGCGTACGTCGTACGACCTCGCGGCCATCCGCCACTGGCTGACCGTGTTCGTGCAGAGGTTCTTCGCGAGCCAGTTCAAGCGCTCCGCCCTGCCCAACGGGCCGAAGGTCAGCGCGGGCGGCACGATGTCGCCGCGCGGCGACTGGCGGATGCCCTCGGATGCCAGTGCTCAGGCGTGGCTCGACGAGATCGAACGCAACCTCCCCGCCTGACCACGACCGAGTCCGACGCATGCGCCATAGTGGGCGCCATGGGTAAGCAGGAAGACTTCGTTCTCCGCGCTCTGGAAGAGCGCGATGTCCGGTTCGTGCGGCTGTGGTTCACCGATGTCCTGGGTTTCCTCAAGTCGGTCTCCGTCGCTCCCGCCGAGCTCGAAGGTGCCTTCGAGGAGGGCATCGGGTTCGACGGTTCGGCGATCGAGGGCTTCGCCCGGGTCTACGAGTCAGACATGCTGGCCAAGCCCGACCCGGCGACCTTCCAGATCCTCCCGTGGCGCGGGGAGGGTCCCTCGACGGCCCGGATGTTCTGCGACATCGTGATGCCGGACGGCAGTCCGTCGTACGCCGATCCGCGCTACGTGCTCAAGCGCACCCTCGGCCTGGCGGCCGAGAAGGGGTTCACCTTCTACACCCACCCCGAGGTCGAGTTCTACCTGTTCAAGGACTCGCCACGGGCCGGTGCCGAGCCCGTGCCTGTCGACCGAAGCGGCTACTTCGACCACACCGCCCAGTCCATGGGCACCGACTTCCGGCGCGAGGCGATCACGATGCTGGAGGCGATGGGCATCTCGGTGGAGTTCAGCCACCACGAGGGCGGTCCGGGTCAGCAGGAGATCGACCTGCGCTATGCCGATGCACTGAGCACCGCCGACAACATCATGACCTTCCGCACCGTGATCCGTGAGGTCGCGCTGAGCCAGGGCATCTGGGCCAGCTTCATGCCCAAGCCGTTCACCACCCACCCGGGCTCGGGCATGCACACCCACGTGTCGCTCTTCGAGGGCGACAACAACGCGTTCTTCGAGGCCGGGGCCGAATACCAGCTCTCGCGGACCGGCCGGCAGTTCATCGCGGGCATCCTGCGTCACGCCTCCGAGATCAGCTGCGTGACGAACCAGTGGGTCAACTCCTACAAGCGGATGATGTTCGGCGGCGAGGCGCCCTCCTACATCTGCTGGGGACACAACAACCGCTCCGCCATGGTCCGGGTGCCGATGTACAAGCCCAACAAGGGCCAGTCGACCCGGATCGAGCTGCGCACCATCGACTCGGCCTGCAATCCCTACCTGGCGTTCGCTGTGACACTGGCGGCCGGGATGAAGGGCATCACGGAGGGCTACGAACTGCCGCGCGAGGCCGAGGACGACGTCTGGAGCCTGACCGAACGCGAGCGAAAGAGCCTCGGCATCCAGCCGCTGCCCAAGAGCCTGCACGATGCCATCGGCATCGCCGAGGACTCCGAGCTGCTCGCCGAGACCCTGGGCGAGCACGTGTTCGACTTCTTCCTGCGCAACAAGCGCGCGGAATGGGAGGAGTACCGCGGCCAGGTCAGCGCGTTCGAGCGTGACCGGATGCTGCCGGTCCTCTGACGTGGAACGGCCGCCCGTGGTCCTCGTCGTCGAGCAGCAGGCCGACTGCCCGCCGGCCCTGCTCGGGCTCTGGCTCGAGGAGGCCGGCTGCGCGCTGAGCATCTGTCGGCCCTACACCGGCGAGGTGCTGCCCGAGGCGCTCACGGCGTACGACGGCCTGCTCCTGCTGGGCGGCTCCATGGGTGCCGGTGACGATCGGGAGCACCCCTGGCTGCCTGCGGTGCGGCAGCTCATCCGCAGTGCCGTCGAGGCGTCCGTCCCCGCCCTGGGTGTCTGCCTCGGACACCAGCTGCTGGCGCTGGCGCTGGGCGGGACGGTCGACCGCAACCCCGCGGGACAGCACGTCGGACTCGTGCCCGTCGGCTGGGAGCCCGGGGCTTCCTCCGACCCGTTGCTGGGTCCGGTGAGCGGTGCGAGCCGTGCGGTCCACTGGAACGTCGACCTGGTCTCGGCGCTCCCCGCCGGTGCGTCCGTGCTCGCCACGGCTCCGGGGGGCGGCGTACAGGCGGTGCGTTTCTCCCCCGTCGCGTGGGGAGTGCAGTGGCATCCCGAGGTCGACCACCGGATCTTCGGGGAGTGGGCGGCCGGTGAGCGGGAGGAGTGCGAGCGGCTCGGGATCGACGCGGAGGCGCTGACCGCAGAGATCGAAGACGTGCACGAGGAGCTGGTGGACGCATGGCATCCACTGGCGGGTGCGTTCGCCCGCATCCTGACCTCGCGGATGGTGGGCGAGTCGTGACCCCCTCCAGCCGCAAGACGGCGCGCGGTGACCTGATTCGCCTTGGGTTCCAGGACACTGACGCTGCGGTGGCCGGCCTGGTCCGCCTGGGCCGGGCTGCGGCTCCGTTGGAGGCCATTCTCGGCCGCACCGCTGATCCCGACTGCGCGTTGGCCGGGCTGCTGGACCTGGCGGACCGGCTGGACGACCGCGACGAGATGCTGGCTGCCGTCGCGGACGACGAAGGCACGGCGATGCGCCTGCTCTGCGTCCTCGGAGCCAGCACCGCACTCGGCCATCACCTGCAGCGCCACCCTGAGCAGTGGCGCGAGCTCACCGATCCAGACCTGGGCTCGACCCGCCCCGCGGCGTACGCCGTGCGTGAAGACCTGATCAGGGCGGTCGGGGCGGACCCGGCTGCGGTGAGCCCGGTCTCCACGCTGCCGGATCTCGAGGCGGTCAACGCCCTGAGAGTGGAATACCGGCGCGTCCTGATGCGCCTCGCCGCGCGGGACCTGGCCCATCATGTGGGTGTCGACGACGTCGCGGCCGAGCTGGCCGACCTGGCTGCCGCCACTCTCGACGCGGCGCTTGCGGTGGCGAGGGCGCGGGTGGGCGCGAACGCCTCGCTGGCACGCCTGTCGGTGGTGGCGATGGGCAAGTGCGGCGGACACGAGCTCAACTACGTCAGCGACGTCGATGTCATCTTCGTCTACGAGCCAGTCGACGGCGCCGATCCCACGGTGGCTCTGCGCGCCGCGACGCAGCTTGCCAGCCACCTGATCAAGATCTGTTCCGACCACACGGCCGAGGGCACCATCTGGCCGGTGGACGCCGCGCTGAGACCGGAGGGCAAGCGCGGGCCGCTGGTCCGGACCCTGGCCAGCCATCAGAGCTACTACGAGCGCTGGGCAAAGACGTGGGAGTTCCAGGCGCTGCTCAAGGCGCGCCCCGTGGCGGGCGACCTGGATCTGGGCAGGGAGTACGTCGCCCGGATCGCCCCGATGGTGTGGGCGGCGGCCGGCCGGGATGGCTTCGTGGGCGATGTCCAGGCGATGCGACGCCGGGTCCTGGAGCACATCCCGGACCACGAGGCGGAGCGTCAGCTCAAGCTGGGCTCGGGTGGATTGCGCGACGTCGAGTTCGCGGTCCAGCTGCTGCAGCTCGTGCACGGCCGCGCCGACGAGGCTCTGCGGTCGCCGACGACCTTGAGCGCACTCGCCGCGCTGACCCGGGGCGGCTACATCGGTCGCGCCGACGGCGAGGCCCTGCACAACGCCTACGCCTTCCTGCGCATCCTGGAGCATCGGATCCAGCTGCACGGTCTGCGGCGCACCCATGTGGTGCCGGACGACGAGGATGCCCTGCGTCGTCTCGGGCGCTCCTTGGGCTATGTGAAGCAGCCGGTCGAGGAGCTGAACCGGGAATGGCGCCACCATCGACGGGAGGTCCGGCGACTCCACGAGAAACTCTTCTATCGACCGTTGCTGAACTCGGTGGCCAGCATCTCAGGTGATGAGGCAAGGCTCTCGCCGGAGGCAGCGACCCAGCGCCTGGCGGCCCTCGGCTATCAGGACCCCGGCGCGGCGTTGCGCAACCTGCAGGCCTTGACCAGCGGGGTGAGCCGGTCGGCGGCGATCCAGCGGACGTTGCTGCCGGTGATGCTGGGGTGGTTCGCCGACGCCCCCGACCCCGATGCCGGCCTGTTCGGCTTCCGCCGGATCAGCGAGTCGCTCGGCGACAGTCACTGGTATCTCCGCCAGCTCCGCGACGAGGGGGCGGTGGCCGAGCGCCTGGCCCGGGTGCTCGCCACCTCGCGCTTCGCCTCCGACCTCCTCCAGCGCGAGCCTCAGGGGGTGCGGCTCCTCGGTGACGAGCTCAGCCCGGCGACCGCTGAGGCGCTGGTCGCGGAGATGCACTCGCTGGCAGCACGCCAGTCGGATCCGGTCGCTGCCGTCCGGGCCGTCCGAGGCATCCGCCGACGCGAGCTGCTACGGATCTCGGCGTCCGATGTCCTCCGTCTCACCGACATCGCCGACATCGGCGCGGGACTGTCGCGGTTGACCGATGCGACTCTCGAGGCGACCCTGGCCGTGGCCCAGCGCGCGGTTCTGGCGGCCCGCGGGCTGGACGAGGCACCGACGGCGATCGCGATCGTCGCCATGGGACGCTACGGCGGCTTCGAGCTGTCCTACGGAAGCGACGCCGACGTGATGTTCGTGCACGACCCCCTTCCTGGAGTCGAGTCGCACCCCGCGACGTCGTACGCCCTGGCTGTCGCCACCGAGCTGCGCAAGCTCTTGATCGCACCCGGAACCGATCCCGCGCTCGAGGTCGACGCCGATCTGCGCCCTGAGGGCAAGCAGGGTCCGCTGGTCCGGTCGATCGACTCCTACGCCGCCTACTACGCCAAGTGGTCCAAGGTGTGGGAGGCGCAGGCCCTCCTGCGTGCCGACCCGGTGGTGGGCGACCTGCGCCTGCGGGATCGCTTCAGCGAGATGATCGATCCGATCCGGTTCCCCGCCGGTGGGCTCGGCGAGGCCGATTCCCGGGAGGTGCGCCGGATCAAGGCCCGCGTCGATGATGAGCGACTGCCTCGCGGTGCCGATCCGAACACCCACCTCAAGCTCGGCCGTGGCGGGCTGGCGGACATCGAGTGGACGGTGCAGCTCCTGCAGATGCAGCACGCCTGGGAGCATCCCGCCCTGAGGACCCCGCGGACGCTCGAGGCACTACGAGCGGCCGAGGAGGTCGGTCTGTTGGCCGCGGAGGATGCCGGCGAGCTCACCAAGGCGTGGCGCCTGGTGAGCCGGGCTCGCAACGCCGTCGCCCTCGTCCGCGGCAAGGCCGCCGACCAACTGCCTCGCGACCCGACCGAGCGCGCTGCGGTGGCGACGGTGCTGGGCTATGGGCCGGGGGAGTCCGACGAGATGCTCAACGACTACCTGCGCACCACCAGACGCGCTCGCGGTGTGGTGGACCGGGTCTTCTGGGGATGAGCCGGACGGACATCGCCTAGGATTCTGCTTCACCTTGGGGAGGTTCGCGATGAAGCGTCAGGTTGTGCTGCTGGGTGCGGTCATCGTCATCGTCGTGGCGGCGCTCGGGCTCTGGCTCGCCCTGCGCGGCTCGGACGACCCCGACGGCCCCGACACGCCGATCGGTGACACCGTCAGGTTCGACTTCGATGCCGACCTCACCACGCCCGCGAGCGGCGATTTCAGCGTCGCCCAGGCGACCGCGAACGGCGGCGAGGTGACCGGTGGGCCGTCGTATCCAGGTGCCGGCCAGGCCGCCGTGTTCCCGGCGTTCGCCGGGGGTGCAGCCGGGCCCCGCGCCGTGCTCGCGGTGTCGGATCCTGCCGCACCGCAGACGCTGTCGCCGGGCGAGGCACGGTTCAGGTTCGGTGTCGACGTGCAGCTGGACGAGCCCAGTGAGGGCGGTGACTTCGACAACGGCAACAACATCCTCCAGCGCGGGCTCTTCGGCATGTCAGCCCAGTTCAAGCTGCAGATCGACAAGGGCAGGGCGAGCTGCCGGTTGGAGGGGGACGCCGGCGGGGTCACGGTGAAGTCCCGAGTCGAGATCGAGCCTGGGACGTGGTACCGCCTGACCTGTGAACGGGAGGGCGATGGCGCGCTGATCTCGGTGGCCGCGATCTCAGGCAGCGGTGAGCTGGGCGAGTCGGTCGAGGATGAGGAGTCCGGCGACATCGGTTCGATCGATCCGCCGCCGGACACCCCGATGTCCATCGGCGGCAAGCTCGATCGACGCCAGGAGGTCGAAGACGAGTCCGACCAGTTCAACGGAAGCCTCGACAACGTGTTCGTTGCGATCGGATGACAACTTCCTGACACCGCCCGGGCACCGCGCCGCCATCCACAGGTCGCGTGGTTAGAATGCGGCCTTCGCCTAAGCCCGGGGGTCTCATGAGAAGACGAACGCGGCTCCGACTCGGCCTCGGAGTCCTTGCCGTCGTTGCCCTCGTCGCCTCCGGCCCGACGATGTCTGCCGCTGCCTCGAGCAGGTCCGATGAGATGTGGCTGCCCTTCAACCAGAAGCTCGGTGTCGCGGTGAAGGTCAACAACGCCGGTGCCTCCAGCACCGTCCAGCAGGTGCGGAGCGAGAACGGTGGCGGCCTCTCCTTCGAGGCCTCCTACTCCAGCGGCCGCAACGCTCTGCGCTATCCGGCGTACGACGGCGCGGCGTCCGGGCCTCGGGCAGTGCTCGCCGTGACCAGCTCCGGGACCACAGACGCCCTCAACCCCCGCGGCCGGGCGTTCACCATCGGCGCCGACATCCGGCTGGATCCGGCCAACGAGGGGAGCTATGGCGACAACGGCAACAACGTGCTCCAGCGGGGTCTCTACGACCAGGCGTCTCAGTACAAGATCCAGGTGGACCACGACCAGGCCAGCTGCCGGGTCAAGGGGCGGGGAGGGTCGACGATCCTCGTCTCGAGCCGGACCATCGCGACGGGGTCGTGGTACCAGCTCACCTGCCGACGAATCAACGTGACGGGGCCCGACCGGTTCACCTTCGCTGTGCGTTCCATCCGCAGTGACGGAAGCCTGGGTGCCGCGACGACGGTGAGCTCGATGGCAGCGACCGGCAAGCTGTCCTTCCCGAGTACGACGCCCCTGAGCGTCGGCGGGAAGCTCAACGACGACCTGAGCATCGTCGGCGCCTCCGATCAGTTCAACGGCAAGATCGACAACGCCTACTTCCGAGTGGACTGAGCGCTCGGGTTGCCCTCTAGGCTGGGTTCATGACCTCTGAGGACCAACAGGCCCGCGCTCGACGCCTGGCCGAACTGCACGCAGACCCCACGTTGTTGACGGTCGTCAACGTCTGGGATGTGATCAGCGCGAAGGCGGTCGCCGGTGTGCCCGGCACCGCTGCGCTGGCCACTGCCAGCCACTCGATCGCCGCGTCACACGGCTACGAGGACGGCGAGAACATCCCCCTCGCGGAGATGATCGATGCGGTCGGCCGGATCGCCGCAGCCACCGACCTGCCGGTGAGTGCCGACCTCGAAGGTGGCTACGGCGACGCCGCCGAGACGATTCGCAGGGCCATCGGGGTCGGCATCGTCGGCGCGAATCTCGAGGACCAGCTCAAGCCGCTGCCCGAAGCAGCCGCACAGGTCGCCGCGGTGATGGCTGCGGCCGCCGACGAAGGCGTCGAGTTCGCGCTGAACGCGCGCACCGATGCCTTCGCCTTGCGGCGGGACCGCGATCCCCAGGAGTCGATGGCCGACGCGATCGAGCGGGGCCGCGCCTTCCTTGACGCTGGGGCCCCACTCGTGTTCGTGCCGGGCCGTTTCACCGAGGAGCAGGTGACCACGCTCGTCGAGGCGTTCGGCCCGCAACGGCTCAGCCTCATCGGCATCCCCGGGATGCCGCCGCTCGCGCGGCTGGAGGAACTCGGGGTGGCGAGAGTGTCCTACGGGCCGATGTCGCAGAACGTCGCGCTCACTGCGCTGCAGGAGCTCGTGGAGGATGTGCATCGCGGCGGTGGAGTTCCTGCCTCGATGCGCATCCTCAACTGATCGCCACCGAGCGGACACGAAGGAACCGCCCACGGTCTCGGGTCCGTGGACGGCTCTGCCCAAGCATGACACCCGATCGGGTCTGACCCAATAGCTCGTCGCGGTCATCGCGATGGCCGATCGTGGCCGGGGTCGCGTCACGAATCCATGGTTGGCTCGTTCAATCAGGGAGGGCACCGTCACATCGGGGGATGGTGACGGTGCCCTCCTCACGTTCGCCGACCCCTGAGTACCCGTACGGTTGTGCATGCCGTCGGGGCCTAGGAGGCTCAGGTCACCGGGTGACCAGCATCCGACGAGCAGGGAGCCGACCATGCAGCAGCGCCAGTCCTCCGTGTCCATCGCCCGCGTGAGCGGCTTCCTGGTCGTCGCTCTCGGCCCGGCCGCGCTGATCGTCAGCGGAGTGATCAGCAAGGGCGCGGGTCGCACCCTCCTGGTGCTCGGCGCCGCAGCCGCTCTGATCTGCTTGAGCGCGTCCGTCCTGGTGGTACGCCGCAACTCCCAGGCGTGGGTCTTGATCCTGGGCTCCGTGTGCGTGCTGGGCGGCGGGATCTACCTCTGGTCGGTCCGCAACGTCCCTGCGGCCATCCCGATCGGGGGTTTCCTCGCGATTGTGCTGGGTCTGGTCCTGTTGGTGCTCGGTGGACTCGTGGTCCGGCCCGAGCCGTCCGGGACCGGGTGAGCCGGACCTTCGCCCACCGTCCCGGCTAGTGCGCCGCCTTGGACGCCCAGGTCAGCAGCCGTGCACTGCGTTGGAAGACTCCCACCATCGCCTCGAGGCGCCCGTTGAGTTGGTGATAGACGGGCCGGATCTTGAGCTTCAGCTCGGCGATCTCCGCTGCGAACGCCGCTGGGTCGCTCAGCCCTGCCTCCACCTTGTCCGCGAGAGAGTGCGTCACCTGCCACAGGTCGACGTAGGAGCTCAGATGACCCTGGGCCCCCCACTGGAGGCGATCCGAGGACGGCTCGTGGCGGGCCAGTTCCGCCGTATACGTCTCGTAGGCGAAGAGCGACCCGGCGCCGGTGAGTCCGGTCCGCCGCACATAGGTGCTGTTGGCTGTCGCGGGGTCGCCGGACTCCAGCGAGTCGATGGCCAGTTGCATCCGAGTCGCATCACGCTGGAGCTGTTGGTGCGGGAAGATGTATTGGTCGAACACGTCCAGGGCGACGAGCTCTGTCAGCATCAGCCGCTCCGCAGACATGGTCAGGGCGGCGACTCGCCGCGATCTCGACCCCCTGCCGGTCGCGAGCTTCGCATCCAGCGTCGTGGCGGCATCGGAGAAGGACTGAACGGCAGCCTGGAGGCGTGCGATCGTGCCCGGGTGCACGCCGGGCAATGCGTCCAGCCCCACTCCGGGTTCGGCCTCGTAGGCGATGCGCGAGACCGACTCGGTGGCCCGCGCGACGAAGTCGAGGAGTGGAACCGTGGACCGGTCATGGTCGACCCAGATGTCGTTGATGACTTCGATGTTCTGCGCCAGGTAGTCGAAGTTGATGTTCGAGACGACGTCGTAGTTGGTGTGGTAGTTCCGGGTGAGGTACGACGTACCGACGGTGTTGAAGTAGAGGCCGGGGATCCCCGCGGCCGTCAAGGTGAAGTGGTCGGCGTTCGCCCAGACCGTGTTCTGCGACAGCGTCCCGAAAGGCGTCCGGGCCGGGTCGCTCTCGAGCTTCTCGACCGCGTGCGCCAGGAGCTCGGCATGGGTCCGGATCAGGAGCCGCTCTCCCGGATCGCCGGTCCCGAGGAGTTCGAAGTCGAGGCTGAGAATCGCTCGGTGGGCCCAGCCCGGGCGCTGGTGGGTCACGGCGTACCAGCAGCCGACCAACCACTCGTAGTAGGCGTCGGTGTAGCCGTACTCCTCGTTGGTGCTGGCCAGGAAGAGGAGGGTACGGCGGGGCCTGAAACCGGTGTCGCGAATCGCCTTGGCGATCCCGAGCATGGCTGCGATCGCCGTCGCGTCGTCGGCGGCCCCGTGGAACCAGGCATCGTGGTGTCCGGTGAAGATGATGACCTCACCGGACCGGTCGGTCCCCGGGATGGCGCCGAGCACGTTGTAGCCCACCCCGCCGTCCTCGGCCCGAGTGAGCTCGACGTCGGACGTCAGGGTCACCACGGTGGGGCCGGCGGCGATGCGCGCGATGAGGTCGTTGGCCGCGTTTCGGGTGACGAACACGAACGGGACCCAGTCGTCGTCGTAGGTCCCGTCGAAGCTCATCAGGCCGTCGTCACGCTTGTTGTAGAAGGCGCCGTCAGCGGTCGTTCCGGTGTAGAAGATGACCGCCAGGGCCCCTTCGAGGGTTGCCTGGTGACCGTGCCTGTTGACCCAGTAGTCGCCGAAGGCCCAGTTCACCAGAACGATCTTGCCGGTCGCGTCGACTCCCTCGTAGTCGGCGGCCTGCCCGAGCCCGAGGTCGATCACCTCGGCGGTGATCCCCCCGACGGGGGTGCCCGGCACCCCACCCCAGGAGCTGGCCGCGCTGGTCGGACCGCCGCTGACGGCGACGGACGCACCGTTGAACACCCAACGGTCGATGGGGACGGGCAGTTTGGCGACCTTGCGCAGACCTACCCTGCGCATCTCCTTGGCGATCCAGTCGACCGCGCGCAGGCTCGCCGGTGATCCACCGGGACGCCAGCCGTCCGCGTTGTCACCGAACCCCGCCACGGACTCGGTGACGTGACGCAGGTAGGCCACGTCGATCGACGCGTTGAGGTGGTTGGCATCTCCGCGCCAGGGCAGCCGGGCCTTCTTGCCGACAGGGGCGGCTGCGGCGCCGGACTGCGCCCCGGATGCGATCGCGGCGAGACCCACGGTCACCCCGGCTGCGCCCGCGGTCAGCGCCCTGCGTCGCGAGATGCGCCGATCGATGTGTTCTTGCAACGCGATGCGGACGGGCTCCGGCTGGCCGAGGTCCGCCGGATCCGGAGCATCTGCGCCGTGACCGAGCGTCAGGCTCAGGTCGGGCTGATCTCTCAGGGCCCACCAGGGCGGCGTCGGCGCATCCGAGGGTGCGGGGGAATCTACGGCAACTGGCTCAGACTCGCGCATCGATTGCGCCTCCGGACGCCAGGGGCGACGCAGGCAGGAGCCCACGCACCACCCCCACGGCTGTTGATTCCTGCGAACGTATCGCCACCCTGAGGGGAGGTCAATCAGTCGTCGGCTCCGCAGTGGGGCTCGTGGTCACGGACACGGCAGTGCATTCGTCGACCAACGGCCGGGTCTGGCCGTCGACGTCCTCGAGCTGGTTGAGCGTCTCCACCAGCTGGTCGGCCTGGAAGTCACGGACCTGGCTCACCGCCTGCCGGAGCAGCGTGTAGGCCTCGCTCACCTTGGCCGCCGCCTCATCGCAGGCCGCGGGCACTGTCACCACGGTGTCGGCGCCCCCCGACGGGGATCCGCTGCTGGTGCTCTCCGACGGCACAGACTCAGCGTCGCTGCCACCACTGGTTCCTGCATAGACGAGGATGCCGCCGAGCGCCAGGCCGACCAGGAAGGTCCCTGCCGGGAGAAGCAGGCTGATCCAGCCCTGTCGACGTTCTTCCTCTTCCATGGTGGTTCCTTCCGTGTCCCGGGAGCCGGCGCCGGTTAAGGTGCCGCATGAAGCCGACCATACGCGTGATGAGTGACGAGTGGAGCGTCCGAACCCTCGACCGACTGGTCGTCTTCTGGGTGATCCTCTGGTTCGTGCTGGGAGCGGTCACCGGAATCACCCTGTGGCGAGCCGCAGACCTCGGCGACACGCTCACCAGCTCAGGCAACACGTTGACCGCGGTCGGTCAGAGCCTTCGCGACCTCTCCGAGCTGCCGCTCATCCCCGACCGGCCAGGTGAGGTGGGAGCCAACGTGCAGGAGTCCGCAGCACAGATCACCGTGCGGGGCCAGGAGGTCAAGTCTCAGATGCGGCTGCTCGGCGTGCTCCTCGGCATCGCGCTGGTCGGCATCCCGGTGACGCCGATCGTCGGGCTCTATCTGCCACTGCGGCTGCGCCGCGGCCGGGAGATCGCCCGACTTCGCAGCGCGTTGCGCGATCACCCGGACGATCCCGAGATGGACAACTGGCTGGCCGAGAGAGCCAGGTCATCGCTGGTCTTCGAGGAGGTCAGCCGGATCGCCCGTGAAGCCTCCGGAGATCGGCGCGCGGTGCAGCGCGGCCTCGCGGACGCCGAGCTGCGGCGACTGGGACTGCGACGGCCCACCTCGACGACAGGCGACGGTGACTGAGGTGGCCGAGACCTATGCGCGCTTCGTGGTGGCTGCTCGCTGGTGGATCGTCGCCCTCTGGGCAGCCGCCGTGCTGGCCTCCTTCACCGTGCTGCCCAACTTCAGTGAGTCCAGTGGCGGGGGAAATGGCCTCCAGGGGCTGCTCAACACCGAGACGCCAGCCGTCAAGACCGAGTACAGAGACTTCAAGCTGTTCGGATTCCCACTGAGCTCGCGAACCATCGTCGTCCAACATGACGAGGCAGGGCTCTCTCCGTACGCCCAGGCTCGGACCGTGGTCCGCGCCGTGGGCATCTCGAGAGCCCAGTCCTCCCAGGTCCGCGACCTGCGCGGGGCGCTGCCGGTCACCAACACGCGCGGACTCTTCCCTGGTGCCGACGAGTCCAGCACCACCGCGCTGACCTACCTGCTCTTCGATCCCGGCGCCTCGGTGTCCCGGCGCACGCGTGGGGCCGAGAAGTACGCCGACCTCTTCTTCGCTCCCCGCGATCACGTGGTCGGCGTGACGGGCTCGGCACCTGCACGTCAGCTCCAGGGGACCATCATCCGCGACGCCCTGCCCCTCGTGGAGGCCATGACGCTCCTGGCGATCATGGCGATCGTCGCTCTGGCGTTCCGCTCGTTGGTGGCGCCGCTCGTCGCGGTCGCGACCGCCGGCGTCGCCTACGTCGCGACGTTGCAGACCACTGGTGCGGCGACCGCCCTGTTCGACCTCGCCCGTCCCGACGAGCTCGAACCCGTGATCGTGGCGCTGCTGCTCGGGGTGGTCACCGACTATGTGGTCTTCTTCTGCTCCTCCCTGCGTGATTCTCTGGTCGACGACTCTCACGCGTCCACTGCGAGGCAGCCGAGCCACGACCAGGTCCGGGAGACCACGGTGGCGGCCATCACCAGGTCCGCTCCCATCGTCGCGGTGGCGGGAACGGCCGTCATCGTCGGCACCGCCACATTGCTGGTGGCACAGTCACCCTTCTTCCGTGCGCTCGGCCCGGCCCTGGCCTTCACGGTGACGATCGGCCTGTTCGTGGCCATCACGCTGGTGCCGGCGCTGCTGGCCATCCTCGGCCCCTGGGTGTTCTGGCCGACCGCGCCACGGCCCCGAGGCGTCCGCGGATGGCGTCGCTGGACCGAATTGCGCACCCCGATGTGGCCAGCCCGAGTGGTGCGCGTCATCGCCGGTAGCCGGGCCGTGGCTGCGGGCGTGCTGGCGACCACCGCCGCCGGCCTCGCCCTCGGTGCGGCCCCGGTCGCGCATCTGGCGATCGGCTCCTCCTTCGTGAGCTCGGTGCCCGGGGACTCGTCTGTCCGACGAGCGGCCGCGAGCGCCCAGGAAGGTTTCGCCGCCGGAATTCTGTCGCCCACGACCGTCCTCCTGGAGGGCGCCCACCTCGACCGCCAGCGACCTGCGCTGCGACGGTTGGGGAAGGCGCTCGCCGGTCAGCCCGGAGTGGCAGGTGTGCTGGGACCCGGGTCCCAACCGCTTCCGGTCGTGAACAACGTCCTGGTCTCCAAGGACGGCGGGGCGGCTCGGTTCCTCGTCATCTTGGACAGTGAACCTCTCGGCGCCACCGCGGTGGCCGACATCGACAGACTGCAGGACCGGATGCCGGCACTGCTCGCCGCCAGCGGACTGTCCAGCACCACGTTCGGCCTGGCAGGCGACAGTCTGACCGCCTCGTTCCTGGTCCATCAGACCGAGAGTGACCTGCTGCGGATCGCGGTGGCGGCAGTGCTGGCCAACCTGCTGATGCTGCTGCTGTTCCTGCGGGCGGCTCTGACCTCCCTGCTGCTCCTGGGCGCGTCGGTGCTGTCCCTCAGCGCGACCCTCGGCATCACCAGTGCCCTGTTCGAGTGGACGAGTCCGGGCCAGGGCCTCACCTTCTACGTACCCTTCGCCGCCGCGGTGCTGCTGCTCGCCTTCGGCTCGGACTACAACATCTTCACCGTCGGCCACGTCTGGGAGGCCGCGGACGGGCGAACTCTGCGCGCTGCAGTTCGGCGAGCGATGCCGTCGTCAGTGGGAGCGGTCACCACCGCCGGCGTCGCCCTGGCCACCAGCTTCGGACTGCTGGCCCTGGTCCCGCTGGCACCGTTCTACCAGTTGGCGTTCGCGGTGGCGCTCGGCATCGCCCTGGACGTGTTCGTCCTTCGCCTGCTCCTGGTGCCTGCCCTCCTCACCCTCCTCGGTCCCCGCGCAGCCTGGCCGAGCAAGCGCTTCGGCAACCCGGGGATGAACCATCTCCCCAGGAATCCGCGCGATCACGTCTCGCCGTGACCGCGACGGTGTGGGCGATGCTTGTCTCAGCCCTCGCGCTGTTCGGAGAGCGCGGTGGTGAGGGCGGCCTCGAGGGCGGCGACCGAGCCGTCGAGCTCCAGGTCCTGCGGTCCGAGCAGGGCACCCACTGAGCCGTCGTCTCGGCGTAGCGCCATCATCGGGGTGCCGACAGTGGCCACCAGGGACACCAGGTCCGCAGGCACCTCGTTGCGATGCACCAAGGTCACGGGGAGGCGCAGACGGGCCACCATCTCGTCCCACGCAGCCTTGCGGCGGACCGTCTTGTGAGTGATGTCGCACAACGCGCAATGTGCTGTGCCCAGCAGACGGCCGACGACGTACGACAGCTCGCCACGCACGCCTCCGTCCGCGTGGTAGACACCTACCAACCCCACCACCTCAGTCATGTCAGCCACGCTAACGCCACTGGCGACGGCCGGCTGCACCGCGCATCGGGTCAGGACGACGTGGCGGCGGGGGAGTGGGCGATCCGGGAGGCGTGGACGCGGGCGTGCGCGATCGCTTCGGGAGTGCTGGTGAACAGGTGACGCTCATGGGTCAGCCGGTCGTAGACGCCGAGACGACGCAGGACTTGCTCATGGTGCTGTTGTACGCCCGAGAGCAGGACGGTGATGTGGCGGTGCTCGAGTCGGCTGATCGTGTCGGCGAGCACCTGAGCGCCGGTGGCATCGATGGCCGTCACGCGCGACAGGCGAAGGATCACGACCCGAACGCCGCTGACGTCGGTGAGCTCGAGCAGGAAGTCGTGGGCGGCGGCGAAGAACAGCGGGCCATCGAGCCGGTAGGCGACGATGTGCTCGTCCAGGAGCGAGCGCTCCTCATCGAGATGGTCGCTCTGGTCGAGAGGCGTCTCCTCGAGACGCGCGGACCGTGCGGTCTGGCGGAGGGCGAAGAACCCGGCGACCACGAGGCCGATGAGCACGGCCGTGACGAGGTCGAAGGCGATCGTGGCGACGGCGGTGATGCACAGCACCGCGGCATCGCCCCGCGTGGAGCGGAGCAGAGCGGCCAGGCTGGAGACGCGCACCATCTGGATCGCTGTGGCGATCAGTACGCCGGCGAGGGCTGCCCGCGGGATCTCGCTCACCCATCTGGCTGCGAGCAGCACGATCACGAGCAGGACGACCGCGTGCGTGAGCGCAGCCAGTCGCGAGGAGGCACCTGAGCGCACGTTCACGGCTGTGCGGGCGATCGCGGCCGTGGCGGGGATGCCGCCGAAGAGGGGTGCGACCAGGTTGGCCAGTCCTTGACCGGCGAGCTCACGGTCGGAGTCATGGCGTCGGCCCACGCTCATCGCGTCGGCGACGGTCGCCGACAGCAGGCTCTCCAGCGCCGCCAAAGCGGCGACGGCCACGGCGGGCAGGATCAGGACGTTGAGGTCACCCCAGGGGACGGTCGGCAGAGCCGGCGTGGGCAGGCGGTTGGGGATGTGCCCGATCGGTAGCGCACCCCAGTGGAAGACCGAGTTCGCGACCGTGGCGGTGAGGACGGCGATCAGTGACCCGGGCAGCAGCGGCAGCACCCGCGCGATGGCCAGGACCATCGCGGTGACACCGACTGCGACCGCCAGAGGCACCCACACCGGGTCTGCGATCCAGGCGTCGACCGCTCGGATGGCGAGGACGAGGACCTTCTCGGCGTGGACCTCGACTCCCAGAGCAGAGGGAACCTGCTGCAGGGCGATGATGACGGCGATGCCGATGGTGAACCCCTCGACGACCGGCACCGGCACGTAGCGGATGAACCGACCGGCTCCGGCGTACCCGAGCCCGATCAGGATGAGACCGGCCATCAGGCCGACGACGAGCACACCGTCACGTCCGTGCACGGCGAAGATGGGCAGCAGGACCACGGTCATCGCGCCCGTGGGGCCGCTGACCTGGACACGGCTGCCCCCGAAGAAGGCGGCCACCGCCCCCGCGACGATCGCGGTCGTCAGACCTGCGGTCGCGCCCATCCCGGAGCTCGCCCCGAAGCCGAGGGCCAGTGGCAGGGCCACCAACCCGACCATCACTCCCGCGACCAGGTCGCGACCCGGTCGCACCTGTGACCAGTCGGCCCGGTGGGGCAGCAGCTCCCTGACCCGGGCCAGCGTCGAGAGGATTGGTTGCGAGGCCGTGCTCACCTGCGGAGGCTGGGGGTGAGCCGGGCTCCGAGCTCACCCTGTGAGGTCATGATCCCGGACAGGATGCTGCGAGCGGCCAGGAGCAGGTCTCGTACCTCGGGGACGCTGACGGAGTAGATGACCTCTCCACCACTGCGGTGGGAGAGCACCAAGGACGTACGCCGCAGCACGGCGAGCTGTTGGGAGAGGTTGCTCGGCTCGATCGCGATCTTCTCCAGCAGCTCGTGGACGGCGTGATCGCGCTCGGACAGCAGCTCGAGGATGCGGATCCGCGCCGGATGACCCAGCGTCTTGAAGAACTCAGCCTTCGCTTGGTAGAGCGGAACGCCCATCGACTCCGTCACCCTTCGTCTCCGCTCGACCGCTCGGATGCAGATCGCTTGGCCATGACTTGAAGACTACACCACTTGAAAACATATTCACTTCGATGGGCCGTGCGGACCCGGCGCCTGGCAGGACCTGGAGGGGTCGGTGCGCCTGGCGATCACTGCAGGGAGAAGGGCGGATAGCGATCCGTGACCAGCAGGAGCGCGTACGCCTCGACCCGCAGCCACCAGCGCCCGACCCCGACGACGAAGTCGAACAGCCCCTGCGGATACCGCCCGGTGACGAGGATGGCGAACCACGCGAACACCACCGCGAAGAGGGCGGCCACGCTCAGGACGCTCAGGACCAGGACGTGCGGGATCGCCAGCAGCCATTTCACCAGAGGTAGCCAGCGGTTCAGGTCCTGCTCGACATCGGGGTAGTCGATCTCCAGATGCACCTGTTGTTGCTCGACCGTGGAGGGGTATTCGTCGGTCAGCAGCGCCAGGTAGGCGCCGACACGTGCTCCGAACCGGGTGAGCTCGAGTGCGAAGTCGAACCACCAGCGCGGATAGCGTTGCCGGAACAGGATCATCAGCAACGTCGCCAGGAACAGGCCGCTGGCGATCCCGCCGCTGCTGGTGGTCACAGCCTCGCCGGTCCTGTCGTAGGCAGTCTGGGTCGCGCCCGAGGTCAGCACCGCGTAGAGCGCTGCAACGGGAAGGATGAGCACCACCCGGAAGAGGGTCTTCACCCGATCGTGTTCGGCGGAGAAGTCGACCTCGAGACGCGCCGGGTAGGCGGTCGGAGCAGATGGCGGTTTCTGGGTGGACATGGGTCTCCTCGTCGTCGCGTCCCAGAGTGCCCGCCAGTGCTGGCGCTGCGGAGAGGCTTAAGTCCCTCTGTGCTCCAGGAGGATGGCGAACTGCGTCGACGACGCCCGACCTGGGCTGAGGGGGCTAGGGTGGCCCGAGTGCGGCGCTCGCCGCGTGCTCGTCGATGTCGGCATCCGGAGGTACACAGGTGGAAGCGGACCGCGCGCGAGCTTTGTTGGAGGCCGACCGAACCAAGGTCGAGAGCCTGTTGGCCGGACTGTCTGCCACGGGCCAACAGGATCGGGACGCCGAGCTGGAGACCGGGGACCAGGTGGATGCTGCCGACCCGCTGGCCCACGAGGGCGTGGATGACGCCGTCGCGGCCGGTCTCCGCGACCATCTGGCCGCCATCGAGCGCGCCGAGAAGAGACTCGCCGACGGTGACTTCGGACGTTCGCTACGCAGCGGAGACCCGATACCGGATGAGCGACTCGAAGTGATGCCCACCGCGGAACTGACCGCAGAGGAAGGCTCTCAGGAGTCCTGAGCGTCGAAAGGTGATCATGCGTCGGGTCGGGGCCGGAAGGCGACCCTCCCGGCCCCGACCTTCGGGCAACTCTCAAGAGCGCTTGTGGTGCTCGTGCTCTCGCTTGTGGTCGGGCAGCTTCATCAGGAGCAGCTGCCCCATCTCGACCACCGCGTCCGCGTTCTCTCCCGCGTAGGGTGCGTGAACCTGCGCGTCGAGCAGGTAGGCGTTCTTCCCCAGGAAGGGCACGGGGATGACTCCGGACGACTCCTCGTCCTGCGTGATGAAGCCCGGAGCGCCCGGAGTGAACTGGGCGGGGTCGAACGTGGCGATCCTTGGTGGATCGGCCCCGGCGTGCATCGATGAGGAAGACGCCGCCGAGATAGGGGTTGTTGCCGACGTCTTCCTGGACCAGCAGCTGACCCTTGCTGTTGACGGTCAGGTTGTCCATCATCTGGGGGCCGTCGGCGGTATCGGGACCGGCGCCCTCGAAGGCCACCTTGATCGTTCCGCCGAGCTCAGGGTGCTTGACGTCCTTGAACGTCGCCTTCCAGATCCGGCTGTACTCCCCGAACGCGGCCGTGGTTGCGAAGTAGTAGACGTTGGGCCTCTTGGGGTCCCAGGCACCATCCTCGGGACGGCGGAACGCCGTACCCGTCGAGGCCAGGGCGAAGGGTGCGGAGAAGCCCGCGGCCGAGGTCGTGCTGTCCTCGCTGGCCAGTCCGTCGACGGCGATGCTCATCGCCACACCGCCGGTCAGCCCGGCGCGGTCGATCGCCGAACCGGTCGACTTCTTGGTGCCGTGGTAGATGACCACGTTGCTGTCGCCACCGTCGCTGTTGCCGGCGACGACCGTCTCATCGCCAGTGGCCGGGTTGGCCAGCACGTTCTCCCAGGCCGCGACGCCCAGGTCGGTCAGTTCGTACATCGTCTTCTCGTTCACGACGTGGGCGATGGCGCGACCACCGGTGGTCTCTTCACCGTCCATGAAGATCGGGCCCTTGTAGCCACGACCGGTCGTTCGGTTGTAGAAGGCGGACCTCGCCGGGAGGTCGGCGGAGCAGAGCCGGTTCAGGGCGAGCGATCCGCTGGTGACGAGAGAGGTGTCCAGGTCCTCTGCGGAGAGCACCCGCAGATTCGCCTTCTTGACGATGAGCTTGGTGACGAACGAGCCATTGCCACCGTGCGCCCGCACGATCCCCTCGGCATTGTTGAACTCGTGACCGACAAGGAGGGTGAAGGTGCCGTTTCCATTGTCGTAGGCGCCCAGCCCGTCGGGGGTGCCGGCGAACTGGTAGTCGCCGACGTAGTCGCCTGCGGTCAGGAAGCTCGTGAGCTTGACACCTGGAGCGGTTCCGACGAGGTAGGGGGCGGCCGTGGTGCTGGGCTGTGAGCCGCCGTGGTGGCCGTGGCCATGAGGCTGCGCATGGGGGGCGGCCGTCGCCGCGGCGCTGAGCGTGAGGGCGGCCGCTGCTGCGGTGACGCCGACGAGCGAGGCTCGCGCGGTGGTGCGCGAGGTGGAGTGAATCATCGGGATGGTCCTCTCGAGTTCGGCAGGATTACCACCTCGAAACTTCCAGGGGTGCGTGTCGTCAGAACGTCGCTGACGCAAAGGTCCGGCCGCCATCAGGTGAACCGGCGGTGAGCGACCACGTCTGGCGATCAGGTGGCAGCGGATCGACCGGTATAGGCCACGAACAGCCTGAACACGGCCCACAGCACACCCCCCGCCGCGGTCGCGATCAAAGCGAGACCGAAGTCGGGCGCGAACAGGCGGAGGTTGGCTATCGGTGAACCGAACAAGCGCGGCACGAGACTCAGGATCACCCAGGCGGCAACGATCGTGGTGAGGAGTGGGAACCACAGGCTGAACCGGCCGAACACGTTCGTCGACTTGGCACGGATCTCGAGCCGGTGACGCCACGCCCAGATCATGCTGATCAGATAGACGACCGGTAGGAGCACGAGAGAGATGAACAGCGCCTTCTGGGGGAGGCGTGAGCCCTCGCCGTCGTAGTCGAGGCCCAGCGCCCTGGCGGTGATGCCGTTGCGGAGCTCGGCCGTCTCCCCGAAGCCAAGGCCGCTTCCGCCGTTGAGGAGCACGACGACGCCCGTCTTCTCGGAAGGATCCATCGTCGCGAGCGTCTCGAACCCCGGGCTCGTCCCCGAGTGCCAGACAGTTTCGTCGCGCCCGTCCACGAACCAGCCCAGGCCGTAGGAGGGCGACACTGCACTGGCCGGGCGCATCATCAGAGACTTCCCGTCGGCGCTCAGCACATCGTCGCGGCCATTCATCATCATCCCCAGGTAGCGCGCCAGGTCGCTGGCGCTCGCGATGATCCCGCCCTGGGGAGCCGTTCCGCGGTCGGTCCTGTTCTCGGACAGTGGTCGCTTGGTGCCGAACCACGGCCGGTGCCCGGTCGCCATCTCCTCGTGCACCTCGCCGTCCGCGACGAAGCTGTGTGTCATGCCGACCGGCTCGAGGATGTTGGCCGAGACGTAGCCCTGGTAGTCCTGAACGCTCACGACCTCCACCACCCGGCCAAGGATCTGGTAGTTCGCGTTGGAGTACTCCCAGCGTTCGCCTGGCCCGTGGGCTGGAGTGACCGTGGCGAGCTGGTCCACGCGCCGCGCCAGCGCGTCCTGCCCATCGGCGTCGTCCCCGTGTGACGCGTTCCCCTGGAGAGTGCTGAGGCCGCTCGTGTGGCTGAGCAGCTGCCGGATGGTGGTCGCGCCGGCGGGGTGGCCGGAGAAGCCTGCGAGATAGTGCGAGACCTCGGCGTCCAGGTCGATCTTGCCGGCCTCGACGAGTTGCATGACCGCCAGCGCCGTGAAGCTCTTGGAGATCGAGCCGGTCACGAAGGCGGTGTCCGGCGTGACTTCTCTGTCGCCTCCGCTCCTGAGGACGCCGTACCCACGCACCGACGTGACCTCCCCGTCGGCTACGACTGCGTAGGCCAGGCCGGGAACGCCTGAGGCGGGCATCTCGCTGACGATGAAGTCATCTATCGACCCGTCGCCCGCTCCTGTCTGCACGGCGAGACTCAGGCTGAGGGCGAGGGCAGCAAGAACCGGCAGCAAGAGTTGCCTTCCTCCGCCCGCGAAGGCGTGCGGACGGACCCTCGACACTAGGCCGCATCCTGTGTTTCGTCGAGCGTCGACCCGGTCAGCGACGAGCCACGGCCTGCCCTGCGCAAGCACAGGTCCGGCTCGCACCGGACGAGCTACCGCCGCACTGCAAGCCCGTGCGTACGCTGAAGAACATGCCCACACCGACAAGCGCCGCCGGCGTCGACGACACTGCCCTGCTCCGGCTACGCCGCTGGAATCTCGGTCTGGCGGTTCTCCACGCTTCCCAGGCAATCGCCGTGCTTCTCCTGGCCAGCGACTTCGCCATCACCGTCATCGCCTCCTACGCTCAAGGCCCCCCCGGAACCGACCTGGCCGACCCCGAGTCCATTCTCGATGTGAACATCGGTTGGGCGATCGCCGCGTTCCTGACCTTCGCGGCCGTTGATCACCTCGTGACAGCGACCGTGGGTCGTCGCCGCTATGAGAGTGACCTGCGACGAGGGTTCAATGCGTTTCGCTGGATCGAGTACTCGTTCAGCGCCACGATCATGATCGTCCTGATCGCCTTCTACAACGGGATCGTCGAGATCTCGGCCGTCTTCGGCATCATCGGCGCCAACGTCGCGATGATCCTCTTCGGATGGCTGCAGGAGCTGATGAACCCGCCCGGTCGAGCATCGACCACGATGCTTCCCTTCTGGTTCGGCTGCGTAGCCGGTGCCGCGCCCTGGGTGGCCATCACCTGGAATCTGGTGGCAGCCCGCGGAGACGTGCCCGGTTTCGTGTTCGGGATCTTCGTCTCCTTGTTCATCTTCTTCATGAGCTTCGCGCTCAACCAATGGCTGCAGTATCGCGAGATCGGACCCTGGCGAAGCTACGCCTTCGGCGAGAAGACCTACCTCGTGCTCAGTCTCATCGCCAAGTCCGCGCTCGCCTGGCAGATCTTCGCCGGTTCGCTCGCCTGAGCAGCTGTAGCCACGCCCTGGGGTGACGTTCAGGCTGCAGGCGCCACAGGTGGACGGGCGCCCGCGGGGCGCCCGCGCAGATTCGATCTGCTTGCAGCTGTCGCGCCAGCGTGCCTCCTCCGGTCTGGCACGCGTGCTCGACACACTCGTGACGACTCCACCCCTGACCTGAGGAAACACTCGATCGCTCGCATCGGGGCTGCGGTGGGGCCTCCGATGGCTGAGTCTGAGCTCGCCGCCAGAGCCGATCCGTGGCCAGTGCATCGTCGTGCAGTTCGCGCTCGAGCTTGAGGTCGCGCGCGACCTGGGATGTGATCGAGAATCGGTCGTCGAAGCCCAGACAGCCGAAAGTCATGGGACGGTGCTGTGGCAACGACCCATCGGTCCGGGCGAGTCGGTGGGGAATACGCAGCGGTCGCAACGAACCGTGGCCTTTCATGCTCCCTAGGTGTGCGCGCTGGTCAGCTGGGGGCTGATAGCTGACTCGCCGATGTCGGCAACCTGACTGGAGAACCATGCGATCACCCCGGCCGCCTATCGGAGGTGTAGTCCGATCGCCGAGTCCAGGCGCGCGTGGCCGGCTGAACGAGGCCCGCGATAGAACGGGACTGTTGGCGTGGACTCGGTGCATACCGAGGTCGGCGATCAGCACGAGAGCAACTCTCCCCTCGGTAGCGGTAGCGGTCAAAGGATGCGGCTCGGCCTCGGGCTACCCCGGGTAGTGGACGGGCGGGTGGTGCGCGGACCCCCCGACAACCAGGACTGTCAGCGGCGAGGAGGCCCGCCCGGGCCTACAGCCGACCAAGGGACTCCACATGACCTCGCTGACTGTCAATGCTCCGACCGCCCGAGCTCTGCGGGAGATCGTGACATACCTGGGGATCGCCTACGCGCTCGCCATCGCGGTCGCGGTCGCCCTGCCGCACGCCGAGCTCAACCTGCTGCTGAGCGTCGCGATCCCCGTCCTCACAGTCGGGATCCTGACCTTCACCATCCACCCGCGCGGCACTCGGCGCGGCGTCTGGCGCACGGTCGGACTCGCCCGGATGGGCTGGAGGGCCTGGCCGATCGCGATCGCGGTCCCGGTCGTCATCGTGGCGGGGGCGTACGGCGTCGCGGTGGTGGTGGGTGCCGGCCGGCTCGACGTCGACCTGGTCGAGGCGACGCCTGACTGGGGGATCAACGTCGCGATCTCGGTCGTGCTCGGGACGGTCCTCATCCTGGGCGAGGAGGTCGGCTGGCGCGGCTACCTACTGCCGCGATTCCAGCTTGTCGTAGACAAGAGGCGGGCCGCGATCGCGACCGGGTTCGCCCACGGCCTGTTCCACCTGCCGCTGATCCTCCTGGCGACGACGTACGACGCAGGCACACCGAAGTGGTTCGCCGCGCCGATGGCGGTGGCCGTGATCACCGCGGGCGGCGTCTTCTACGCCTGGGTCCGAGACCTGAGCGGGACCGTATGGCCCGTCGCCGTAGCACACAACGTCGTGAACACCGTGTTCGACCTCGGCGCCGCAGGCATCGTCGCCGAGGCCGGCCGGAACGTCGACTATGTCGCCGGGGAGACCGGGTGCGCCACCGCGGCAGTCTGCGTCGTCCTGGCCGCTGTCCTGCTGCGCAGGGCGCGAGTGTGGGCGACCCTGGGGTCCGTCGCCTCCCGGCGGCGCCGCGATCCCGCGGGGGTCAGATGAGTCCAAGCTGCCGGGCGACCGATACGGCGTCCTGGCGCGAGGCCACGCCGAGCTTGCGGTAGAGGCTCTTGTTGTAGGCCTTCACGGTGTTGACCGAGAGGAAGAGTGCGGCACCGATCTCCCTCTGGGTCATGTTGCCCTGAAGTGTGCGCAGGATCGACAGCTCACGGTCCGTGAGCTCCTCGAACAGCGCGCCGGAACGAACGGCAGCTCGCGCGGAACCCTTGCCCAGCCTGGCCTCGGTCGCCTCGAGCCGCCGTCGGGCGTATCCGACGATGCCCTCGTCGTCGCAGAGGTCGCGAGCCCGGGCGAGGGTGTCGCGCGCGGCGTCGCGCTCGCCGGCGGCGTACTCAGTGTCGGCCAGGTAGGCCAGCGCGGTGACCAGCACCATCGTGCGGGGGTGCAACTCCGCGAGGACGACAGCCCGGCGCAGCACCTCGAGCGCCTCCTCGCGGTCGCCGCGCTGGAAGGCTCGCCTGCCGGCAGCCGCTCGGACACCGGCGAAACCCGGCCACGAGGCCTCCTGTTGGTTCTCCTCCACGTTGGCAGCGAGGCGGGCGATGTCGCGCAGCACCCGATCGGCCTCCTCGCCGCGGTCCGCCTCCACGAGGCCCAGGCTGAGCACGCCCGCGACCTGCATCCTCAGCCAGATGGGCCAACCCGCCTGGTCGCGGTTCCACTCCTCGAGCAGCATCGCGTTGCCCTCGTCGAGCTGGCCGTCCCGCACGAGCGCGGTGCCGAGGGCGACCACCACGTGCGGGTTCCCGGTGCCGTCCTCAAGCTCGAGCGCCACGGCGCGCCGGGCCAGCTCGACGGCCCGGGCCGACTCACGGTCGGGCAGCGCGAACGCACAGCGATTGCAGAGCTCGGCCGCCTCCATGCTGTGCCAGTCCATCAACGACTCGCCGGGATTCCTCAGCTCCGCGGAGATGTCTAGCCACCGGTTGACCTGGTCCTGCTGCCCGGTGAGGGCCGCCGCGAAGGCCAAGGTGTGCGCGAGCACTGCGTCGACCGAGGTCGGCGCGAGATGGTCACCCAGCTGGACGAACGACGCCGCGAGGCCGCGGGGGAAGTACCAGTCCAGGGCGCGTTCAGTCATGAGGGCCGCCGCGGCGCCGTGATGCCCGGCTTGAACCAGGTGCTGCGTGGCGTCGTCGTACCGACCCTGGGCGGCGAACCACTCGGCGGCCCGGACCAGAACCTCCTCGGGATCGGAGCCGCGTTCGTGCAGGAGGGCGTCGCGCAGGAGCCGGTGGCAGCGGAACCAGGTGAAGTCGCCGTCGAGTGGCGCCACGAACAGGTCTGCGCGGACCAGGTCTGCCAGCACAGCGGCGGACCCAGTGGTGTCGAGGGCGGCGTCGCAGAGGTCCCCGGACAGGAGCTCGAGGGGAGCCGCACGGACCAGGAGGTCTCGCTGGGCGTCCGCGAGGTGCGGCAGGACCTCCGCGGCGAAGTAGTCGAGGAGGTGCCAGCCATCCCCGCGCTTGCCCTGCGGGTCGGCGCGGAGGGCGATCGCGCCCAGCTGGAGGCCGGCGGCCCACCCCTCCGTACGTCGCCACAGCGCCTCGCCGGTGCCCGCATCGACGTCGGCGCCGGCCACGGAGTCGACGAGTGCGTCGGCCTCGTCCTGCTCGAACCGGAGGTCGTGTGCTCGGAGCTCGGTGAGGTCGGCCCGGGCCCGCAACCGGGCCAGGGGCAGCGGTGGGTCCGCGCGCCCGGCGATGACGACGCGCAGCGACTCCGGGGCGTAGGTCACCAGGAACTCGACGGCCTCATGGATGCGGGAGTCGCTCAGCGTGTGGTAATCGTCGAGCACCAGCACGTGGGGGACCGAGGTCGTGGCCAGCTCGTTGAGCAGCGTGGGGAGGGCAAGGTCGAGCACCGACACCTCGGCGGCCGCCAGGGCGTCGAGAGGGGCGCTGCTGACCTGGTCGCTTGCTTCGCAGAGCGCGGTCAGGACGTAGCGCCAGAAGCGCGTCGGCTCGTCGTCGGCCTCGTCGAGCGAGACCCAGGCGATCCGCCGGCTCTCGCCCTCGTCGTTCACCCACGAGCTGAGCAGCGTCGTCTTGCCCCACCCGGCCGGGGCGACGACGACCGACAGCCGGGTCGTCGCGCCGCGCAGCTCGCTGATGAGGCGCTCGCGGGTGACCGCGCCGGGACGTGCCGGGGGCAGCTGCAGCTTGACCCGCAGCAGGAGTGCCTCGGCAGCTGGCAACATCTCCGATACCCCGATCAGTCCGGACGCTCCGAGCGGTCCGTCGCCGCCTCGGGTGTGACGATCCTGCCAGTCGACCGGCCTCAACGCACCTGATCGCCCGCCATCTCGTCGTGGAGCAACGTCATGCGGTCCATGAACCAGTTCTTGCCCGCCATGTGCACGGCCAGGCCGAAGGCGAGCATCCAGAAGTCGAGGGTCACCAGCGCCCAGACGACGAACACGAGACCGGCGGTGTTCATCGCGGCCAGCACGTACGGCGCGCGGCGGTGGTGCTCGGGCACCGGCACGCTCGTCCGGTCGGCCCAGCAGGTCTCGCCCAGGACCGCGCGGGAGGCCCAGTGGTCCAAGCTCGCGGGTGGCCGGAAGAACGTCGGGTTGACGAACGCCCAGAGCACGACCGCGACGACGGGGACCAGGCTCCACCAGCCGATCCAGGTCCGGCTCCACACGGCTGCCGCCATGAGGGCCGGGATGGGGATGCGCGTGTAGACGCTCCAGGGGTTCGCGTGCCGCTGCCATCGGTCCCCCTCGAGCCGGAACGTGCGGGCCATCGCCTTCTCGAGGGTCATGGTGTGCTCCTTCATCGCTGGTGTTGTCTGACCCGAGGGTGCGGCTCGCCGGGGTGCTCGGGCACCACCCTGAGGACGTCCACCCCGGGTAGTCGGTGAGCGGGTGGTGTGCGGGCACCCCGGGCGTCGTGAACCTGCGGTCATCGCGGTCCACCGAACGGCCGCGCCTCACACCGCAAGGAGCAACGCCATGTCTCTCGTTCAGGCCGTGACCCGGCTGCACCTCGACGGTGAGCGGCGACGCCGCTCCCCGCGCACGCCGTACCCACCGCCAGCGCTCCCTTCGCTGATGGCGGAGCACCACGCCGTGCAGCTGTCCCTCCGGGTGTCCCGATGACTGCGGCGGACACGCTCCCGCGCTCGTCCACGCGGCCGGTCGAGGTCAACCACAAGGCGGTCACGGCAGTCGTCTGCCTGGCGCTCGCCACGGTCGTGGCCGCCATGTCCTCGCTCAACGTCGCCCTGCCGGAGGTCGCGCGGTCCACCCACGCCAGCGAGAGCCAGCTGACCTGGATCGTCGACGCGTACTCGCTGTTCTTCGCCGCCCTGCTCCTCCCGGCCGGCGCGCTGGGCGACCGCTTCGGCCGCCGCCTGACCCTGCTGCTCGGTCTCACGGTGTTCGGCGCGGTCTCGGCGGTCTCCATGTTCGTCGACGGACCCCGCGAGCTCATCGCGCTCCGAGCCGTCCTGGGCCTCGGTGCCGCGCTGGTCATGCCGGCGACCCTGTCCACCATCACCGGCACCTTCGCGCCCGAGCACCGCACCAAGGCGGTGAGCATCTGGGCCGGGGTCGCCGGGGCGGGAGCCGTCCTGGGCGTCCTCGCCTCCGGTCTCCTGCTCGAGGCGTGGAGCTGGCGCTCGATCTTCGCCCTCAACATCGTGCTCGTGCTGGTCGCGATCCTCGGGACGCTGCGCTTCGTGCCGGAGTCGGCGGACCCGGACGCACCGCGCTTGGACCTCAAGGGCGCCGTGCTGGCCGGTCTGCTCTTCGTCGTGGTCGTCTACTCGATCATCGAGGCCCCGACACACGGCTGGGACTCCGCCCGCACGCTGACCGGGTTCGCCGTGGGCCTGGTCGTCCTGGCCGTGTTCGTTCTGGTCGAGCTGCGGGTCTCCGCGCCGATGCTCGACCCGCGCATCTTCAGGCACCGCAAGCTCTCGGCCGGGAGCATGAGCATCTTCATCCAGTTCTTCGGCTTCTTCGGCTTCACCTTCCTTTTCCTCCAGTACCTCCAGCTCGTCCGGGGTGACTCGGCTCTGAAGTCGGCGGTGGCGCTGCTGCCGATGGCCGCGGCGTTGATGCCGACGAGCCGCCTGGTGCCGAAGCTGGTCCCGCGTGTGGGTTCGCGCCGGGTGTGCGCCATCGGCCTGTCGCTGATCGCCGGCGGGTTCGTCGTCATCTCCCAGGTGGACGCCTCCAGCTCGTACTGGCTGCTCCTCGCCGGCCTCCTGCCGATCGGCGCCGGGATGGGTGCAGCGATGACTCCGGCCACGACGGCGATCACGGAGTCGCTCCCGGCCTCGCAGCAGGGTGTCGGGTCCGCGTTGAACGACCTCGCCCGCGAGCTGGGGGGCGCCCTCGGCATCGCGGTGGTCGGCAGCGTGCTGTCCACGGTCTACCGTGACAGCTTCTCGGCGCCGGTGGGCGCCGGTCCCGGCCCGCTCGTCGAGCGCGCCAAGGAGTCGTTCGTACTCGCCGCCCACGCCGGCGGTCCGGTCGGTGACGCCGGCCGCGCCGCGTTCGTCGACGGCATGCACGCCGCGATGCTCGTCTGCGCGGCCACGGCGGCGATCGCCGCCGTCCTCGTCACCGTGCTGATGCCCCGGCACTTAGGAGGTGATGCCTGACCCGACTCCTCTCGAATGGGCCGCCCCGGTGGGGCGGCCCATTCCATCATGTCCGGGGGCGCCCCCGGTCCCGTCGGCGTACGAGGGCTACCCGGGGTGCACCCGCCCGGGGTGGTGCGCGACCACCCGGATCTGCCGGACCTTTCGAGGGTCCGAGGGGGCGGGACCGTCCCGCCTCCCGACTCGAAGGAGGTGAACCCGATGCTCGTCCCGAGCCGGCGGCACCGACCCCCTGAGGCCCTGGCGGCCCTGCTGCGTCGCGCCTTCCTCCGGCTCGCGGTCCTGGCCTCTGTGGCTGTCACCGTCAGCCAGCTCGGCCCGGAGCCCGCACCGCGGACAACCACGGTCGAGGACCCCGCCGCGGACGCCGTCGAGGTCCGTACCGAGCAGATCGTGGCGCTGCACTCGTGCTCGCACACCGGCCTGGCCGGCGGCGCCATCCCCGCCAGGGCCGTGCTGCGGACCGTCGATGCGCGTGGTCGGGTCAGCGTCCGCATCACCTCGTTCGACCGCGGCTGGGCCGCCTACACCGGCGAGCGCCCGGGGACGTTGGTGGCCGTATGTCCGTGATCACCGCTTCCGTCGAGCGCCTGCGACTCCCCGCGCTCCTGCGCGCGCAAGGCCTCCGCGAGCTCGCGCTGCTGGCCTCGCTCTACGTGGCCTACAGCCTCACGCGGCTCGTCGCCGCGAACGACCTCGCCGCGGCCAGGCTGCGGGCGCACGGCATCCTCGACGCCGAGCGCTTCTTGCACCTCGACGTCGAGTCGTCGCTCAACCGTGGTGTCAGCGACCTGACCTGGCTCGCGGTGCCGATGGACTACTGGTACTGCGCGCTCCACTACCTGGTCACGCCCGTCGTTCTGGGTTGGATGTACTTCCGGCGGCCGGACCGCTACGCCCGGGCCCGCAACGGGATCGTCATCGCCTCCGGTCTCGGACTCATCGGCTACCTCCTGTTCCCGACGGCGCCGCCGCGGCTCATGGGTGGCGTCGCGTACGTCGACACGCTGGCCCGCTACGCCGACTTCGGCTGGTGGGCGGAGCACGCGTCCGCGCCCGCCGGTCTCGGCGGACTCACCAACGAGCTGGCGGCGATGCCGTCCCTGCACGTCGGCTGGGCGCTCTGGGTCGCCTGGGCGTTCAGCGCACACACCCGGGCGCGCACCCGGCAGCTCGTCTACGCCTACCCGCTCGGCACTGCGCTCGTCGTCGTCTGCACCGGCAACCACTGGATCGCCGACGCGGCAATGGGGGTCGTCGTGACCCTGGCCGGCATCGCCGCGGCGCACCTGATCTCCCGACGCTCCACCAACCCCACGAAGAGAAGGACACGATGAACAACCACTCCCAGACGCACAACGCAGCCGACCGCCACCAGGTGGTGGTGATTGGCGCAGGCTTCGGCGGCCTCGCCACGACCCGTGGTCTCGCACGGGCCGACGTCGACGTCACGGTCGTCTCCAGCACCCCGCACCACCTGTTCCAGCCACTCCTCTACCAGGTGGCAACAGGAGTCCTGTCCGAGGGCGAGGTGGCACCACCGACGCGCGAGATCCTCGCCCACCAGCGCAACGCCCGGGTGCACCTGGGTGAGGTGACCGACATCGACCTCGACGCCCGGACGGTCACCGCCCGCCTCCTCGGCCGGGACTGCGAGCTGGCCTACGACTCCCTCGTCGTCGCGGCCGGAGCCGGTCAGTCCTACTTCGGCAACGACCATTTCGCCGCCCACGCGCCCGGCCTCAAGACCGTCGACGACGCGCTGGAGATCCGGGGACGGATCTTCGGCGCCTTCGAGGTGGCCGAGGTGCTGGCGTGGGCGGGCCAGGACGTGCGGCACCTGCTGACCTTCGCGGTCGTGGGCGCCGGTCCTACAGGGGTGGAGATGGCCGGGCAGGTCGCCGAGCTGGCGCACCGGACGATGCCCCGGGAGTTCCGCTCGATCCGGAGCCACGACACCCGGGTCGTGCTGATCGATGCCGGCGACCAGGTGCTGCCCCCGTTCGGCCACCGGCTCGGCGCCACGGCGAAGCGCGATCTCGAGCGGCTGGGTGTGGAGGTCGTCCTCGGCGCGTCCGTCGAGGGCGTGGACGAACGTGGGCTCGACCTGGTCCTGCGCGACGGGAGCGCTCGGCGCATCGACGCCGAGACCAAGGTATGGGCCGCCGGCGTCAGCGCGAGTCCGCTCGGCCGGACGCTGGCCCGGCAGACCGGTGCGGTGCTGGACCGGGCGGGCCGCATCCCCGTGCTCCCGGACCTCACGCTGCCCGGTCGGCCGGAGGTGTTCGTGGTCGGCGACATGGCCATCCTCGACGGTCTGCCGGGAGTGGCCCAGGTGGCGCTCCAGGGCGGCCGGTACGCCGCGGAAACGATCTCGCGCCGTGTCCGCGGACGGTCCGCGCCCCCGCGGTTCGTCTACCGCGACAAGGGCTCGATGGCGACGATCAGCCGGTTCCGCGCCGTGGCCAAGGTCGGCGGTCTCCATCTGAGCGGTCCAGCCGCCTGGGTGCTGTGGCTGACCGTGCATCTCGCCTTCCTCACCGGATTCCGCAACCGGGTCACGGCCGTGCTCCACTGGTCGGCCTCGTTCCTCGGCCGGTCCCGCTCCGAGCGCACCTCAAGCGAGCAGCAGGTCTTCGGCCGCGCCGCCCTGTCCCTCTTGCCGGGAGGCACTGCGGACCTCGTGGAGTGGTCGGAGCCGACCGGTGAGCGTCGTGGCTGACCCCGAGAGCATCAGCCGCTGCGTCGTCACGTTGGCGACCCGGGCGCCCGACTCGATCCTCGGCGCGCTCCGGGAGCGCTTCGACGACGTGTCCACCGACGAGGGCAGGACCCACCTCGTCATCGTCGGCCTGGACCAGGCCTCGGTCCGCGCCCTCCTCACCTCGCTCTGGGACGTCGGGCTGTCCGTCCACGCAATGACGTGGTCGCCCTCCCCGGAGCTCGGCTGAGGACCACCCGGGGTGCCCACCACCGGGGTGGTGTGCCACCACCCCGTGCGTCCCGATCCTGACCACAACACAACAGCACCCACCAGAATCCCCGACCTTGGAGAACACCATGGCTGAACTGCTCTATCGACTGGGCCGCACCGCCTACCGGCGCTGGCCCTACTTCATCGCCGGCTGGCTCGTCGTGATGGTCGCCGTCGGCACCTTCGCGGCGACGAAGTCCGAGCCCCTGAACGACGACTTCACCGTCCCGGGCATCGCGTCCCAGGACGCCGCCGACCTCCAGGCCGAGCTGTTCCCAGGTTCGGTCTCTGCGTTCGACCGCGCGGACGTCAACGTGGTCGTCGCCGCTCCCGTTGGTCACCGGCTCGACGAGCCGCGCTACCGGAAGACGGTCGACCAGCTGTTGACCCGGCTCGCGGACGTCCCGCAGGTGCCGACCGAGCCGGCTCTGACCAACCCGGTGGACGCCGCCGCCGGTCAACCGCTCCTGGCCCCGGTGTCGGCTGACGGCCGAATCGGGATCATCTCGTTCACCCTTGCCGTCGACACGGTCGCGGACGTGGAGCCGGCGACGCGGGAGGAGATCCTCGACGTCGTGGCCGACGCGCGCGGGTCAGGGCTGGTCGCCGAGGTCAACGGCAGCGGGATGCAGAGCAAGGAGATCGGCGGCAGCGCCGAGCTGATCGGCGTCGCCGTCGCGCTCCTGGTCCTGGTGCTCACCTTCGGTGCACTCGTCACCGCCGGGATCCCGATCGTCACGGCCGTCTACGGCGTCGGGCTCAGCCTCACCGCCGTCACCGCGATGACGGCATTCACCGATGTGAGCTCCAGCACCACGATCCTCGCGTCGATGATCGGACTCGCGGTCGGCATCGACTACGCCCTCTTCATCCTCTCCCGCTACCGCAGCGAGCTCGGCAGGACCGGCGACCGTCTCGAGGCGGTCGGGGTCGCGGTCGGGACCGCGGGCTCCGCGGTCGTGTTCGCCGGCCTCACGGTCCTCATCGCTTTGTCGGCGCTGGCCGTGGTCCGGATGCCGTTCCTGACCGCCATGGGTCTGGCCGCTGCGTTCACGGTCGCGGTCGCGGTCGCGGTGGCCCTCACCCTGCTCCCCGCGGTTCTGGGCATGCTGGGCTCGAAGGCCTTCGGTGGCCGCGTCCGGAACCACCGTCCCCGACGCGACAGGGAAGGGCTGGTGCTGAACAACGGCGTGCGCTGGGCGCGCGTCGTCGGCCGTCACCCCGTCGCCATCGCCGCGTTCGTGACGGTCGGCCTCGCGCTGCTGGCGGTTCCGATGAAGGACCTGCACCTCGCGTTCCCCACGGACAGCACGGCGAGCAGCGACACGACCCAGCGCAAGGCCTCCGACCTGGTGACCGAGGGGTTCGGGCCAGGTCGCGAGGCCCCGATGGCCATCGTCGTGGACGGCCGGTCGGTCCCCGAGCCGGAGCGCGCCGCGGCGTACGACGAGATCACGCGCTGGGCCGGCGACCAGGACGACGTCAAGAGCGCGATCCTCCTCGGCACCAACGCAGACGGGACCGGCGCGCAGGTCCTCGTGACACCGCGCACCGGGCCGGACGAGGTCGAGACCGAGCAGCTGCTCGACGCGCTGCGCGACGCCGAGCCGGAGGTCGAGCGGCGCACCGGGACGGTCGTGGGGGTCACCGGCCTCACGGCGATCACGGCCGACGTCTCGACGAGGCTCAGCGGAGCTCTGCCGCTCTACTTGGCGGTCGTGATCGGGCTGGCCTTCCTGCTCCTGATGATCGTGTTCCGCTCGGTGCTCGTGCCCCTGACGGCCACGCTCGGGTTCCTGCTGTCGGTGCTGGCAACCCTGGGCGTGACGGTCGCGATCTTTCAGGAGGGAAGCTTCGGGCTCCTCGAGGGTCAGCCGATCGTGAGCTTCATGCCGATCATCCTGATCGGCCTGGTGTTCGGGCTCGCGATGGACTACCAGGTCTTCCTGGTCACGCGCATGCGCGAGTCCCACGTGCACGGCATGCCGACGCGCGCCGCCGTCGTCGACGGGTTCCGCAACAGTGCGCGCGTGGTCTCGGCGGCCGCGGTGATCATGATCTCGGTCTTCGCCGCCTTCATGCTCACCGACGACCCCGTCGGGCGCTCCATGGGGTTCGCCCTCGCCACTGCGGTCTTCCTCGACGCGTTCGTCGTCCGGATGGCGCTCATCCCGGCACTCATGCATCTCCTCGGGGAGCGTGCGTGGTGGTTGCCAGGGTGGCTGGACCGGCTCTTGCCCGACGTCGACGTCGAGGGCGCTTCCCTCGAGCGCCTCCGGGCAGTTCCGGCCGCGGCGGAGCGCGACGAGCACGAGCTGGTGACGTTGTGAGCGCCACGCAGGCCTGGCCGGCGGGTGCACGAATCCGGACGCTCGACCTCGACGGACCCGTGCACCTGACGGAGTACGGCGACCCGGCGGCGGCCGAGACGATGGTGTGCCTGCACGGGCTCGGTGGGTCGGCCCTGAACTTCGGGCTGATCGCTCCGGAGCTGGCGACCCGACGGCGAGTGCTGGTGCCCGACCTGCTCGGGCACGGACGGTCGTACGCGCCCGAGCGCGGCTCGGGCGCGGTGAGGGCTCAGCTGCGCATGGTGGAGCAGCTTCTCGAGGCGGAGACGCACGGCCCGGTGATCCTCGCAGGTCACTCCATGGGAGGCGTGCTCGCCATGCTCCTCGCCGTGCGGGCACCCGCCCGGGTGGGCCGCCTGATCGTGCTGGACCCGCCGTCGCCGAACGTCACCCGATGGTCCCGTGACCCGCGACTGACCGCCAAGTCGGTCCTGCTGCGCGCCCCAGGCATGGCTGGACTCGTCGCGCGCAAGGTCACGGGCATGACACCGAGCGAGCTCGTCGCCCATCAGCTGTCCGAGGCCGCGGCAGACGTCGGCAGCATCCCCGAAGTCGTCACCAGCGCGACTGTCGCCGAAGTCGAGGCCACGCGGGGCGAGGACGGCGGTCGGGCGGCCCAACTGGCCCAGTTCCGCGCCATCGTCGAGGTCGTCGACCTCCTCGCGAGGCCTCGCGAGTGGCGCAAGACACTGGCTCGGATCACCGCCCCCACGCTGTGGTTGCAGGGCGACGAGGACCCCCTTGCGCCCCTCGAGGCCGCTCGGGCACTGGCGGCCACCCGCCCGGACTGGAGTTTCTGGAGCCGCGCGAAGCTGGGTCACCTCCCGCACCTCGAGGAGCCCGGGTGGTGCGTCCAGAGCATGGAGCGGTGGCTGGACGGGTGCGTTCGGTGAGGCACGGCGAGGTCCGGCTCGCGAGCGCACTGGACGACACGCTCCAGGAGCTCGCCGCCGAGGGTCACGACCGTCTGAACGACGTGATCGAGGCGAACCGCCCCATGACTGACCACGGAGTCCGCGTTCGACCCGACGCGCGGTACCCCGGGTACACCCTCGGTGGGGTGGTGCAGCACCACCCCACCGCGCACGAGATTCGCGCCATGGACACGAAGCCCGCCGGAACCGGCGTACTCACGCCACCTGACATCACGACCTCGCTCGACCTTCTCATGGAGGAGATCGAGCCAGGCCACGCCCTGTTCAGCACGACCGTGTCGGGCGAGTCCGACGAGTCGAGGCTGTGCGGCACCATGCTCGAGCTGACCCTCGACGCAACGGTCCACTCGGCCCTCGGCGACGACCGCCGCCGCGTCGTGGGTCTCCGGATCCAGCGTGTGCGGGCTCGCGACCCGTTGGTCGGTCGGGTCGTCGCGGTCGGTGAGGTGTGGCGCTCCGGCGCCCGGTTCGTCACCGCGCACGCAAGGGTCCTCGACGAAGGGGGCCGGCTCCGGGCCTGCGGCACGATGGTCGTCCTCGTCGAGGACACGGACGTGGTAGCGGCGTGAGCGGTCAGGTGGACGCGATGCGTCGTCGCGTCGCCAGGGGATCGCCACGTGGCCACCATGCCACCGGAGCCGCGCCGGCGCACCCTGCTGGGATGGAGACGGACGGCGTGCGACTCACCCTCGCCGGTGTGTCGTACGCCGTCCTGCGCCCGCTCCAGAGCGGCGACCTCCTCACGCACCTCGAGGTGTTCGACGGGCTGTCGGCCGAATCACGGTTCAGGCGCTACTTCACTGACAGCCCCCGGCTCGCGTCGGCGGTGCTCCTCGCGCTGGCCGACGTCGACGGCCGGCGCCAGGTCGCGTGGGCGGCCTACGTCGGCGGCCACCCGGTCGGGCTGGCGCGAGCCGTGCGTGTGGACGGAGGCGCTCCGGACGACGTCGTAGAGGTCGCGTTCGAGGTGGCGGACGATCACCAGGGTCGAGGTCTCGGCTCGGCACTGCTCGACTGCGTGCTGACCCTGGCGGCGGCCCAGGGAGCGCGACGGGTGCGCGCAACGGTCCAGCCGGGGAACGACGTGTCGGTCCGGCTCCTCCACCGCGTTGGTCTGCGCCTCGCGTTGGACGACGGTCTGCTGGAGGGAGAGGCGGAGCTCCGACTCCCGGACCCGGCGCGCGTCGACCGCGGCGCGGCGCTGGCGCTCGGCCTCCCCGGAGCAGGCCCATCGCGCGATCCGAGACGTCCCAGCGGGACGCACTGAATGATCAGCCCACGATGCGGACACCGGTGATGTGACGAACGGGCCAAGCCTGTGCGCCGCTCGGTCAGCCGGCACATCCACACCATCCTCGACACCCACGGTCGCGCCGCTGTTGGCCTGCCGGACGACATGCTGTTCGAGACTGGCACCGGTGTGACAAATCCGCGGCCGGCCACTCAACACCTGCGACCTGCACACGATGCTGCGGCTGCCGGCCCGCGTCATCTCAGCCGGCGGCGTGACGGGGAACGTGCTGTGCTTCGACAAGAAACCTGCCGCGGAGACGCCGTCGACCCGCGCGTTGTGGGCCTAGGACTTTCGCACGAACAAGCACCTCACCATGAAGATCAACCCCCTACGCGAGGACGACCTCGACGAGTCTTCGATGCCTACCGGCCCGGCGACCGGGCCAGCCGGGTCGAGTCCGACCGGCCCCGCCGGTTCAGCTACGACGACCTCATCGCCGAGATCCACGACGAGATGAGGGCCCTCAGCGCCAACCTCAGGCAATCAGGCAACACGAAGGCCCCGGCAGTTGCCGAGGCCTTCGCCTGTCCGCTCGACTCTGCGAGTTCGAGCTCTACTCCTAGATGTCGTAGTAGAGCTCGAACTCGTGCGGGTGCGGGCGCATCTGCACGGGCAGGATCTCGTTGGTGCGCTTGTAGTCGACCCACGTCTCGATCAGGTCGGGCGTGAACACGTTGCCCACCGTCAGGAAGTCGTGGTCGGCCTCGAGGGAGTCGAGGACCGAGTTGAGCGAGGTGGGGACCTGGGAGATGTCGGCCATCTCGTCCGGCGGCAGCTCGTAGATGTCCTTGTCGATCGGGGCCGGCGGCTCGACCTTGTTCTTGATCCCGTCGAGCCCGGCGAGGAGCAGCGCCGAGAAGGCGAGGTAGGGGTTCGCGGACGGGTCGGGGCAGCGGAACTCGATGCGCTTGGCCTTCGGGTTGGAGCCCGTGATCGGGATCCGCACACAGGCCGAGCGGTTCCGCGAGCTGTAGACCAGGCTGATCGGGGCCTCGAAGCCGGGCACCAGACGGTGGTAGGAGTTCACGGTCGGGTTGGTGAACGCCAACAGCGACGGGGCGTGCTTGAGGATGCCGCCGATGTAGTAGCGCGCCATGTCCGACAGACCGGCGTACCCGGTCTCGTCATAGAACAGCGGCTTGCCCTCGTTCCAGATCGACTGGTGCACGTGCATGCCGGAGCCGTTGTCACCGAAGATCGGCTTGGGCATGAAGGTCGCCGTCTTGCCGTTGCGCCAGGCGGTGTTCTTGATGATGTACTTGAACTTCATCACGTCATCGGCGGCCTTGAGCAGCTCGTCGAAGCGGTAGTTGATCTCCGCCTGACCGGCGGTGCCGACCTCGTGGTGGGCGCGCTCGACCTGCAGGCCCGACTTCTCCAGCTCGATGACCATCTCGTCGCGGAGCTCGCCGAAGTGGTCGGTCGGGGCGACCGGGAAGTAGCCACCCTTGTACTTGACCTTGTAGCCCCGGTTGTCGTTCTCGAAGGTGTCACCGGTGTTCCACGCGCCCGCCGAGGAGTTGATCTCGTAGTAGCCGGTGTTCTGCTTGGTCTCGAACCGCACGTTGTCGAAGACGTAGAACTCGGCCTCGGGCGCGAAGTACGCCGTGTCGCCGACGCCGGTGCTCGAGAGGTAGGCCATCGCCTTGCGCGCGATGTTTCGCGGGTCGCGCGAGTAGGCCTCACCGCTGAGCGGGTCGTGGATGAAGAAGTTGACCACCAGTGTCTTGGCGATCCGGAACGGGTCGAGGTAGGCGGTGGTGGGGTCGGGGAAGAGGGACATGTCCGACTCGTGGATCGCCTGGAACCCGCGGATCGAGGACCCGTCGAAGCTCAGGCCGTCATCGAAGACCGACTGGTCGAACGAGGACACGGGGACCGTGAAGTGCTGCATCACGCCCGGAAGGTCGCAGAAGCGTACGTCGACCATCTCGACGCCCTCGTCCTTGATGTACCTCAGCAGCTCGTCGCTGTTTGCGAACATACGTTCCTCCAGGGCCCGGACGCGGCGGGCGGACCCAAAGTCTGTGCGGATGAATGGGCTGGTGCGACGTTGCACCGAATCTCTCCGCAAACTATGAATGAGTGGTTTCGTGACCGTATCCGCTTTGTAACGCACATGTAACAGGTGCCTCGGCTCATGAGACCCCCGCTAGGGTCTCGACGTGCCCCCCACCGCCTCCTGGCCGCGCCGCATCCTGGCGCTCTTCGTCGACTGGTTCGCCTGCACGCTCGTGGCGCGACTGCTCTTCGGCGATGCCCTGTGGGGACCGCTGGGCATCTACGTCGTGGAGGCCACCCTGCTCACCACCCTCATCGGCGGCTCGTTCGGCCAGCTCGTCACGGGCCTGCGGGTGGTGCGGGTGGACGGCTCCGGCCAGCCGATGAACCTGCTGGGATCGCTGATCCGCAGCCTTCTGATCGCGGTGGTCGTGCCACCGCTCGTCTTCCGCCCCGATGGGCGTGGCCTGCACGACCTGGCAGTGGGGTCCGCTGCGGTGAGATTGGCCGATCTGCGCAGGTCGTGACCGCTGGCCCGTTAGATTTGGGGTGTCCGCCGAACCTGGTGGGCCCCGTCGATCCAAGGGGGATCCTCCATGCTCAGCCGTGTCAATGCCCGCAGAGTCGCTGCCGCCGTCGTGACTCCCGTCCTGCTGGTCGGCCTGGTGGCCTGCGGAGGCGACGACAAGCCGACCTCCGGTGATGCCGCTACTGCGGCCGAGTCGGCGACGCCCAGTGGCGCGACCTCGGAGAGTCCCAAGCGACGACCCGACAAGCGGACAGGCGTGGTCGAGGAGATCGACGCCAAGGACTTCGCAGCCAAGATGTCCAACTCGTTCGCCAACACCACGACCGCCAAGCTCGACATGAAGGTGAGCTCCTCGGGGCTCGACATGTCGGCGAACGGCGAGGTCGACTACACCCGTGACACCCCGGCGATGGCCCTCAAGATGACCGCCCCGACCTTGGGGCGGGCACCATCGACATGCGCCTGATCGATCAGGTGATGTACATGTCGATGCCGATGGTCGACCCGAGCGGCAAGTTCTTCAAGATCGACCTCACCGACAAGAACAACCCGCTGGGTGAGAGCCTCGGCGACATGAGCTCGTTCGATCCGAAGTCGACCATCGAGACCTTCAGCAAGGGGGTCAAGTCCGTGAAGGTCGTCGGCACCGAGACCCTCGACGGCGAGGACACGACGCACTACAAGGTCACCACGTTGACCAAGGACATCGGCACCGAGCTGGGCGGCAACAAGGCGGGTCTGCCGAAGACGTTCGTCTACGACGTGTGGCTCGACGGCGACGACCGCATGCGCAAGATGGTCGCCAAGGTCGACAAGAAGACCAGCGTCGAGATGACCATGACGGACTTCGGCGCGCCGGTCAGCATCAAGGCGCCGCCGACCAGTGAGATCCAGGTCATGCCTGGGATGTGATCAGCGGCCGCGCATGTTGCCGCGCTGACCCTTCATCGACGTCGGGATCGGGCCCTTGGGCAGAGGGATGTTGGAGCGGTTGGCGTCCAGCGCCTTGAGCCGGTTGAGTACGTCGGTCATGTCGGCCGGCTTCACGGTGCGCTTCATCTTGGTGAGCCGACGGTTGAGCTTGGTGAGCGGCACCTCACCTTCGCCGTTGCCGCAGATGATCTCCTGCACCGGGGTGTCGCTCACGACCCGCTCGTGCTTGCGACGCTCGGTGGCCAGCAAGCGGGCGCAACCGGTTCGGGTTGCCCTCGCCGATCAGCACGATGCCGGGCGGCCCCACGACGCGGTGCACGATGTCCTGCTGCTTGGTGAACGCCACAGCGGGGTCGGTCTGCCAGCCCCGTCGCAGCATCTTCAACGAGGCGGCCGCCGCGCCGACCTGGCCGTCCATCTGGGCGTACGCCGCTGCCTGGGCGCGGCGCCCGAACAGGATCAGCGCCGCGATCAGACCGCCCGCGAAGGCACCGGGAATCGAGAAGACGAACCGGGGCCCGGGCAGGAACCAGAAGATGCCGAAGCCGATGGCGGCGCCGACGATGAATGCCAGCAGGGTCCACAGTCCGATCCGTGGATCGGACTTCTTCGCCATCTTGTAGGTCTGGACGAACTGCTGACGACGGCTGAGGTCCTCAGGCGCAACGGGGCTCGACATGGCTGTGCCTTTACTGGGTGGTGACGGCGAGTGACTCTTCACGGTTCTGCAGGGCCTGACGGTACAGGCGACCCGCACGGTACGACGAACGCACCAGCGGCCCGGAGAGTACACCCGAGAAGCCGATCTCCTCGGCCTCGGCTGCCATCTCCACGAACTCCTCGGGCTTGACCCACCGCTCGACGGGGTGGTGTCGCGGTGAGGGGCGAAGGTATTGGGTGATGGTGACCAGCTCGGTGCCGGCCTCGTGCAGGTCGCGCAGGGCCTGCGAGATCTCCTCGCGGGTCTCGCCCATGCCGAGGATCAGGTTGGACTTGGTGACCAGCCCGAACGCCCGCGCCTGGGTCAGCACGTCGAGGGAGCGGTCGTAGCGGAACGCCGGGCGGATGCGCTTGAAGATCCGCGGCACCGTCTCCACGTTGTGGGCCAGCACCTCGGGGCGCGACTCGAAGACCTCGGCCAGCAGGTCGGGCTTGCCGTTGAAGTCGGGGATCAGGTTCTCGACCCCGGTGCCAGGGTTGAGCTCGTGGATCGCGCGCACGGTCTCGGCGTACAGCCACGCACCGCCGTCGGGCAGGTCGTCGCGGGCGACGCCGGTGATGGTGGCGTAGCGCAGCTCCATCTTCTGCACCGACTCCGCCACCCGACGCGGCTCGTCGCGGTCGAGAGGCTCGGGCTTGCCGGTGTCGATCTGGCAGAAGTCGCAGCGCCGGGTGCACTGGTCGCCGCCGATGAGGAAGGTGGCCTCGCGGTCCTCCCAGCACTCGAAGATGTTGGGGCAGCCGGCCTCCTGGCACACCGTGTGCAGTCCCTCGCTCTTCACGAGGTTCATCAGCTCGGTGTATTCAGGGCCGATCTTCGCCCGGGTCTTGATCCACTCGGGCTTCTTCTCGATCGGGGTCTCGGCATTGCGGACCTCGAGTCGAAGGAGCTTCCTGCCGTCAGAGGAGGGTGCTTGGGTCACTCGAGCAACTCTACGCCGCGCTCAAGGGACCCCCAACTCCGGCGTCAGGGCACGTCGCGGGTCCGGAAGGACAGCACTGACAGCACCAGGGCCACCGCCAGGAGTACGCCGAGATAGAGCGCCCCGTCGGCGAGGTCGAGGGTCCGCATGCAGTCGGACCCGTCGCTGTTGCAGGCGCCTGAGTAGTAGTTGTAGCCGTTGGCGAGCACCGCCAGGAAGTTGGTCGGCAGCAGCCATCGCTCCGCGTTCTGCCCGATGATCGCCACGATCAACAGGGAGCCGCCGACCGAGAAGGCGAAGAGCACCCCGAGGGTCGCGACCGTGCTGCGGAAGAGCATCGTGAGGGCGTAGCCCCCCAGCGAAGCGAGCCCGACCAGCAGTGAGCCGCGCAGCGACCAGTGCAGGATCAGCTCCCATTGATGGCTGGTGGTGCTGATGTCTCGACTCGCGGCGAGCACGCCCACCCCGGCCCAGAACGCCGCCAGCACGGCGGCGCTGACGACCAGCCCCGTCAGCGTCACCACGGCGGCCTTGGCCCACCAGACCCGCAGCCGTCGGGGTTCGAACAGCAGCTGGTTGCTCATCGACCCACTGGCCCAGTCATGCCCCACGAAGGTGGTCCCCACGAGCATCATCAGGCCGACCAGCATGGTCAGGACGGCGACCCCGGTCCCTTGGCGCTGCTCGGACACATCGAGCTGCGGTCGGTAGAGGTACCACTCGAGCTGGGGGAGCACGGACTCCTCACACCGGGCCTGGAGGTCGGGGTCGGCCGCGTCGACGCCATAGTTGTCCGGGTGGTTCAGGCATCGCTTGAGCTCGCGGGCGACGTAGGGCTGCGTGGCCTCGTCATCGACCTGGGCCTGCGCGGCGGCCACGTCGGACTCGCTGAAGGGCCGGGTGTTCCAGGCCAGGCCGACGAAGACGGCCGCCGGCACCAGGACGCAGGCTGCGAGCAGGACGACGACGGCCCGCCGCCAGCGCAACCGGGTGAACTCGACCTGGAGCAGCCTCATGGCCGTCCTCCCAGGGTGTCGCCGGCGGTGAGCTGGAGGAAGACGGTCTCCAGGTCTGCCCGGACCGGACTCAGCTCGGACAGGTAGATGCCGGACCCGGCGAGCAGGCGGGTGATGTCGGCGGGCGGCAGCTCCGAGTCGACCAGGAGCGCGCCATCGGTGTCCGTGACGCTCATGCCGGCTCGGGTGAGCACGGCGCGGCTGGCGTCCGCGTCCGGGGTGACGACGCGGTACGCCGTACCGGTGCCGATGAGCGTGTCCACCGCTCCGCTGGCCAGCAACCGTCCGTTGCCGATGATGGTGGCCGAGGTGCAGACGTGCTGGACCTCGGCGAGGATGTGGGAGCTGAGCAGCACCGTCACCCCGGCCTCGCCGAGGGTGCGGATGGTCTCGCGGATCTCCCGGATGCCCGCCGGGTCGAGGCCGTTGGTCGGTTCGTCGAGGATCAGCAGTTGGGGATCCTTGAGCAGCGTCGCGGCGATCGCGAGGCGTTGCTTCATGCCCAGCGAGTAGGCCTTGTAGCGGTCCTTCTCTCGACCGTCCAGGCTCACCGTCTCGACGGCTGCGTCGACGCGACTAGCGGGTGCTCCGATGCTGCGCGCGAGCAGCAGCAGGTTCTGCCGACCGGTGAAGTTGGGGGAGAACTTGGGTGACTCGACCACAGCCCCGATCCGGTCGATGACCTCGGGGAGCGCCTGCGGCACCGGCCGGCCGAACAGGCGCATGGTGCCGCGGGTGGCCGATGCCAGCCCGAGCAGCATTCGGATCGTCGTCGTCTTGCCCGAGCCGTTCGGTCCGAGGAACCCGTGCACACCTCCGGCGGGAACGGCCAGGTCCAGGTCCTGCACGGCGACGCGCAGCGCACCACCCCGCGCACGGAACTCCTTGCGGAGTCCTTCGGTCTCGATCACGAAGTCACTCACGGTGGTCACACACCTGGCATCCCCCTGCCCTCGATGGTCCGATGATCGTGCCAGTCGATGCGCGACTACTCCCGAGGGCGCGCCGGTCGACGGGCCGTCGACCGCCTGACCTAGCGACCGGGGGAGATGAGGGCGATGCGGGGAACGACCCCGGGCTCGGGCCGGGCGTCGTAGTCGGGGGTGGGGCTGTAGGGACCCCAGGCGAGCAGGTCGTCGAGGTGTCGGCGCACGCTGGGGATCACGTCGCCTGCGGTGACGTCGCGGCCGAGCTCACGGGTCAGCGAGGTCACTCCCGCGTCGGCGATGCCGCAGGGGACGAACCGGTCGTACCAGTCGAGGTCCACGTCGCAGTTGAGGGCGAAGCCGTGCATGGTGACGCCGCGGCTGACCCGGATCCCGATGGCAGCGATCTTGCGCTCGGGACCACGCTCGTCTGCTCGCAACCACACGCCGCTGCGACCCGGCACCCGGGCGGTGGTCAGGCCGACGTCGGTGCACACCCCGATCAGCGCCTCCTCGAGACGGCGTACGTAGTCGACGGCCTTGACGTGGTCGGGCAGGGACACCACGGGGTAGCCGACCAGCTGGCCGGGGCCGTGGAAGGTGATCTTGCCCCCGCGATCCACGTCGAGGACTGCGGCCCCCCCGGAGTCGAACAGCTTCTCCTCGGGGGTGGTGCGCTTGCCGGCCGTGAAGACCGGCGGGTGCTCGAGCAGCAGGACGGTGTCGGGTGACTCGCCCGAGACGACCCTGGCATGGACGTCGCGCTGCAGCTCCCAGGCGGCGAGATAGTCGACGGCGTCGTCACCGAGACCGGCGACCTGGTGGTGAAGTGGCACCTGGTGAGAATAGCCCTGTGGAGAACGCGCGGCGTGCGCGGCCCGGATCGGTGAGGCTTCGGGGGTGACCTTCCGACGCGCACTCCTGTTGACCATCCTGCTGACCGGGGTGGGCGTCCTGCTCGTGATGGTGTCCTGGCAGGTCCTCACCGAACCGGCCCCGGGGGAGTCGGGGGCGAGCGCCCCGGTCGCCACCTCGATCGGCATGCCGGCCCCACCCCGGCTGCAGGAGCGCCGCGACGCGGTCGCGTCTGCCCTGGAGGCGCTGGGCGAGTGGGACGACCGCCGGGCGGACGCTTGGGCCCGCGGTGACACGGCTGCCCTGGCACGCCTCTACGTGCGGGGCAGCCGGGCGGGCGCGGTCGATCGCAGGCTGCTGGAGTCGTACGTCGCCCGCGGGTTGGTCGTCGAGGGAATGCGCACCCAGGTGCTGTCGGCCGAGGTCCGCGTGGAGGAGGAGCAGCGCTGGGTCATCGTGGTCACCGACCGTCTGGCATCGGCAGTCGCTGTCGGTGGAGGGCGGCGCCTCCCGCTTCCTCGCGACCGGCCCTCTCGCCACACCGTGGAGCTCGTGAGGCAGGGTGGCGATTGGTTGGTCGCCGAGGTCAGGTGACCGCCTTCAGCCCTGTCGCCAGGACCTCGCCGACGTCCTCGTCGCGGAAGGCGAACCCGGCCGCCTGCAGGGCGGCCGGCTCTGCGCGCACCGAGCCGAGCACCTCGGGGGCGAGATCGCCAGCGGCCTTCTCGACGACGAAGGCCGGCGCCGCGAGCAGCGCCCGTCGGCCGACGCCCCGAGCCAGAGCATCGGTGAACTCCCGATTGGTCGGCGTCTGGGGGCAGCAGAGGTTGAAGGGGCCGACGGCATCCGGGTGTTCGACGAGGTGGACCACCGCGCCGACCCAGTCGCGCAGCGAGATCATCGGGAAGTACTGCCGGCCGTCGCCGAGGCGGGTCCCCAGCCCCAGCTTCGACAGCAGTGCCAGTTGCTTGAGTGGCGCGCTCCTGCGGTCCATCACCGGTGAGGTGCGTAGCACGACGACCCGCGCCCCGGCATCGGCCGCGGGCTCGGTCGCTGCCTGCCAGGACCGCGCGACCCTGGTCAGCAGGGCATCGCCTCGACTGGCACTCTCCTCGGTGAGGACGCTGTCGCCGTGGTCGCCGTAGTAGGAGATGCCGTTGCCCGCAACGAAGGCGGCGGGCGTCCCCGCCGCGGCGATCCGCTCGGCCAGCAGCCGCGTCGTGACCACCCGGCTCTCCTCGAGGGCTCGAGCCCACTTCTTGGAGTGCGGGTTGCCTGCGGTCGGCGCTCCCGCAAGGTTGACGACCACGTCGGCGCCCTCGATCACGCCGTCGTCCAGGCGCCCGGCGTACGGATCCCACGACGACTCGCCGTCCGACGATGCGGGACGCCTGACGAGCGCGGTGATCTGATGGCCCTGCAGGTGCAGGGCGCGGGTGAGGTGGGTCCCGAGAAAGCCGGACGAGCCGGCGACGACGATATGCATGCCTCCAGCCTAGGCAGGCACCTCACGGCAGCTCATGGCGCCGCCTGGTCGAGGGCAGGATCGTGCACGAACCGGACCGGCAAAGCCAGCGTGTTGCCGCCCGCCGCGGCCGCCGCGGCCGCCAGGGCGGCATCGAAGCGGGCCGACGGATCGCTGTCCTCCGGGAGGTCGTCGACGAGTCCGTAGCGCACCACGACTCGGGTCGCGAAGCGGCTCGCCGCCGCCTCCACCCGGGCGAACTCGTCCGCATCGGCCTCGAGCGTGCTGGTGAGGGCGGCGGTGATCTCCCTGAGCTCGGTCAGGTCTGCGGGGGCGCCGTACTTCACCTCGACGTCCACCGGCAGGGCCGAGAGCTGGGCCAGGGCCCACCTGTTCGGTCGATCCGTGAGCACGATCCAGTGGGTCGCTGCCGAACCCGGCCTGGGCGCCCCGGAGTTCAGGTAGGCATCGCCGTAGAAGGCGGCGAGTCTCCGGGCCACGACGTCGAACGCATCGGCGCGATCACGCAGCAGTGAATGGTCTGTCGGGTCGATGGCGTCGGGGTCGCCCTGCACCCGGATCGAATCGAGGGGCACCTCGGGAGGCATGTAGATGGTCGTCGACGGAGACGGTTGGATCGCCTCTGGGGAGGGGCCGTCGGGGGAGCAGCCGCCGAGGAGCAGGAGCGCTACCAGGGCGCTCAGCAGGGGAGGCCGTGCACTGTTCATGAGCGAGGCCTCCCGTCTGCCTTGCACGGCAGACTAGGAGGCCTCAGTCACAGGAGATGCAGAGTCCGGTCCCGATCCGATAACGACCGGGTCAGACCTCGAACTGGCCTGCTTCCAGGCGCGCCTTGACGTCGGTCAGGAACCGGGCTGCGTCGGCGCCGTCGACCAGGCGGTGGTCGTAGGTCAGCGCCAGGTAGACCATCTGCCGGACCGCGATCGTCTCCCCGAGGTTGGCATCGTCGATCACCACCGGACGCTTCACCACGGTGCCGGTGCCCAGGATGGCAACCTGGGGCTGGTTGATGATCGGCGTGTCGAAGAGCGCGCCTCGGCTTCCCGTGTTGGTGAGGGTGAAGGTCCCGCCCGACAGCTCGTCGGGGGTGATCTTGTTGTTGCGGGTGCGGTCGGCGACATCGGCGATCTTGCGAGCCAGCCCGGAGATCGACAGGTCGCCGGCGTCCTTGATCACCGGGGTGAGCAGACCCTTCTCGCTGTCGACTGCGATCGCGATGTTCTCGCGGTCGTAGTAGGTCACCTCGCCCTTCTCGGTGTCGATGGAGGCATTGACCCGCGGGTGCTCCTTCAGGGCGTCGATCGCCGCCTTGGCGAAGAACGGCATGAAGGAGAGCTTGACGCCCTCCCGGGCGGCGAACTCGGCCTTGACCGAGTCACGCAGCCTCGAGATCGACGTCACGTCGACCTCGACGACCGTGGTCAGCTGGGCGCTGGTCTGCAGGCTCTCCACCATTCGGCTGGCGATGACCTTGCGCAACCGGCTCAGCGGCTCGGTCTTGCCGCGCAGCGGAGACGGCGTGACTGCGGCGGCCGCCGGGGCGCTGGCCTCGGCGGGAGCTGCCGCCGGAGCGGCGGCGGGTGCTGCCTCGCGTGCCTTGGCCGCAGCGTCGAGGACGTCCTGCTTGCGGATCCTGCCGCCCACACCGGTGCCAGCCAGAGCTGCCAGGTCGACACCGTGCTGGCTGGCCAGCTTGCGCACCAGTGGAGTCACGTACGTGCCGGAATCCGACGGCGCTGCGGCTGGTGCGGGTGCGGGCGCCGGTGCAGCGGGTGCGGCTGCTGCCGGCGCGGCGGGAGCCGCTGCCTCGGGCTCGGGCTCCGGCTCCGGCTCCGGCTCCGGCTCGGGCTCCGGCTCGGGCTCGGGCTCCGGCTCGGGCTCCGGCTCGGGCTCCGGCTCGGGCTCCGGCGTCGGGTCAGCTGCGGGTGCGGCGGCAGCCGGTTCGCCCGAACCGACGACAGCCAGCTCCGCGCCGACCTCGACGGTCTCGTCCTCGGCGACCTTGATCTCCAGCAGGGTGCCGGCGACCGGCGAAGGGATCTCGGTGTCGACCTTGTCGGTCGAGACCTCGAGGAGCGGCTCGTCGACTGCTACCGCGTCACCGACCTGCTTCAGCCACCGGGTGACTGTGCCTTCGGTGACCGACTCGCCCAACGCAGGGAGAGTCACCGACGTGCCGGAGCCAGAGCCACCGGAGGCAGCGGGCTGCTCAGCAGCCGGCTCGGACTCGGCCGCCGGCTCCGCAGCCGGCTCGGGCTCAGGCTCTGCGGCGGCCTCGGGCTCGGGCTCGGGCTCGGGTTCTGGTTCTGGAGTTGCCTCAGGCTCAGCCTCGGCCGGAGCTGCGGCCTCACCCTCGCCGGCCTCACCGATGACGGCCAGGGTGGCGCCGACCTCGACGGTGTCGTCCTCGTTGGCCTTGATCTCCAGCAGGGTGCCGGCGACCGGCGAAGGGATCTCGGTGTCGACCTTGTCGGTCGAGACCTCGAGCAGCGGCTCGTCGACCGCCACTGTGTCACCGACCTGCTTCAGCCAGCGCGTGACCGTGCCTTCGGTGACGGACTCGCCCAATGCCGGCAGGTTGACTTCGGTCGCCATAGGTATTCCTTCGCTCGCTTCATCTTCGTTGGTGAGACTGACAGGGTTCAGCTGTGGGCGTGCAAGGGCTTGCCGGCCAGCGCCAGGTGCGCCTCGCCGAGGGCCTCGTTCTGGGTGGGATGGCCGTGGACGAGGGGAGCCACGTCCTCGGCGTACCCCTCCCAGTTGTAGATGAGTTGAGCCTCGCCGACGAGTTCCCCGACCCGCGCGCCCACCATGTGGATGCCGACGACGGGGCCGTCCTTGCGGCGTACGAGCTTGACGAAGCCCTGGGTCTTGAGGATCTGGCTCTTGCCGTTGCCACCGAGGTCGTAGGTCAGCGACTCGATGGCGTCGGCACCGAAGGCCTCCGCTGCGGCCGACTCGTTGAGACCCACAGAGGCGATCTCCGGGTCGGAGTAGGTCACTCGCGGGATGCCGGCCTCGTTGATGGTGGCCGGTGCCAGGCCGGCGATCTCCTCAGCGACGAAGATGCCCTGTTGGAAGCCCCGGTGGGCCAACTGCAGACCGGGGACGATGTCGCCGACGGCGTAGACGTCCGGGAGATTGGTGCGCAGCCGGTCGTCGGTCAGCACGAAGCCACGCTCCATCTCGAGGCCCTGCTCCTCATAGCCGAGCCCGCCGGTGGAAGGTCCGCGACCGACCGCCACGAGCAGCATCTCGGCCTCGATCACGTCGCCGCCCTCGACGGTGACGGCGACGCCGGAGTCGGTCGCGCTGACCGACTGGAAGGGCGTGTTGGTGCGGACGTTGATCTTCCGCTTGCGGAACGCTCGCTCGAGGGCCTTCGAGGAGGCCTCGTCCTCGGCGGCCACCAGCCGTGGGAGCGCCTCGACGATGGTGACGTCGGCGCCGAACGACCTCCAGACGCTGGCGAACTCGCTGCCGATCACCCCACCGCCGAGCACGATCACCGAGGCAGGGACGTGCTCGAGTCGCAAGGCGTGTTCGGAGGTGAGGACCTTCGTGCCGTCGACCTCCAGGCCGGGCAGGGACTTGGAGTAGGAACCGGAGGCGAGCACGAGGCTCGCGCCCGTGAACGTGGTGTCGCCGACGGTGACACTGTGCGGTCCGCTCAGTCGCCCCTCACCTTCGATGACAGTGATGCCCCTGCTCTTGATGAGACCGACCAGGCCCTTGAACAGGCGGGCGACGACGCCGTCCTTGTAGGAGTTCACCCCGGCCATGTCGATGCCCTCGAAGGTCGCCCTCACCCCGAACTGCTCGGACTCTCGCGTGGCGTCGGCCACCTCCGCGGCGTGCAGCAGGGCCTTCGTCGGGATGCAGCCCACGTGCAGGCAGGTGCCGCCCAGGTTGCCCTTCTCGACCAGGCCGACGCTCAGCCCGAGTTGCGCGGCGCGCAGTGCGCAGGCATAGCCACCGGAACCTGCCCCCAGAATGAGGACGTCGAACTGGTTGTCCAACTCGTCTCCAGGCGCTTCGGCCACGCGGTCTTCCTCCCACTTTCGAACGGTACGTCGTCTCGCGCGCACCATCTTTGCACTTCCTGCCAGCCTGTCCACACCGGCCTCTCACTGAGGACACGGCACACTTGGTGCATGAGCTTGTTCGATCGCTTCAGACGCCGACCCGGACGGATGCGGCGCCCGGCCGGTGACACGCGCGCCACCGGATCGACGACGGTGCGTGCCTCCGACGTCGCAGACGAGCAGCATCTGCGCGACTTCGTCTCCACCCGTCGCGGGGTGGAGGGATTCGTCGAACCCCGCACGGCCGTGTCCGACGTGACGCTCCTGCTCGTGGCCCACGACGGGGAGTGGACCCGACGCCGGGTGCCCTCGGTGAAGTGGGCGCACACGTTCGCGAACAAGCACCAGGTGCCGTCCTACGACGCAGCGGTGGTGGGCATCCCGCAACGGATGCGCGACTACAACAGCCGGCAGAAGAAGCAGGGGCGCTAGTCGCGCTCACCCAGCGCGCGTGCGAAGTCCACCAGGGTCGAGACGGCGAAACCGGTGCCGCCGGAGGTGAGGTGCCCCGACGGGCCACCGGAGTTGTAGGCCGGCCCGGCCACGTCGAGGTGGGCCCACGGCAGACCGCCGGTGAACTCACGCAGGAAGGCCGCCGCGAAGAGGCCGCCTCCCCACCGGGTCCAGTCGTGCTGAGCCAGGTCGGCGACCTTGCTGCTGGTGATGCGCTCGCGCATCTCGTCGGGGATCGGCATCGGCCAGAGTGGCTCGCCCGCCGCTTCGCCGGCGGCGAGCACGTCCTCGACGACCTCCTCAGAGCCCATCACCCCGGCGATCTTGTCACCGAGGGCCACCACCATGGCGCCGGTGAGGGTGGCCACGTCGAGGATCACATCGGGCTTGACGGCCGTTGCGCGCACCAGCGCGTCCATCAGCACCAGCCTGCCCTCCGCGTCGGTGTTGAGGACCTCGACGGTCGTGCCGTTCGCCGCGGTGAGCACGTCGCCGGGTCTGATGGAGGTGCCGGAGACCATGTTCTCGGCCATCGGGGCGAACGTGCTGACCCGGACCGGCAGCCCGAGCGCGGCGATGGCGAAGGTCGCCTGGATGACCGTGGCCGCCCCGGCCATGTCGCACTTCATGGTGCTCATCGACTGGGCCGGCTTGATGGTCAGCCCGCCGGAGTCGAAGGTGATGCCCTTGCCCACCAGTGCGAGGTGGGCGCGTGCGCCCTTGGGGGAGTAGGTCAGCTCGACGAGTCGTGGTGGAGCCTCGGAGCCCTGGCCCACACCGAGGATGCCGCCGCAGCCGAGTGCGGCGAGCTGCTGCTCGTCGTACACCGTGAGGCCGATCTTGACGCCGCCGCGCTTGGGCTGTCCCTTGGTGAAGGCGGTGTGCTCCTGGGTGACGGCGTCTGCGAACAGCGGTGGGGTCAGGTCACCGGGAGGCCGGTTCACCCAGTCGCGGGTGGTGGAGACAGCCGCGGCGAGCACCTGGGCGGCTTCGAACGCCTCGATCGACTCGGCCTGTCGGGCCGCGCCGCTGAGGACCACGACCTCGCTGACCTCGGTGCCCTCGGAGGTGGTGTCCTTCTTGTAGTCCTCGTAGGAGTAGCCACCCAACAGCCAGCCCTCCGTCACCGCGCGGACACCGGCGGCGTCTCCGGCTCCGAGCGCCAAGGCGACCGAGGCCGCGTTGGTGACGGCCCTCGAGGCGGACCCCGCGGCGCGGCGCAGGGCCGCAGCGTCGGGTTCGGCGCCCAGGCCGACCAGCACGAGCATGGGGGTCTTCACGGTGCCCGCGGTCGGCACCTTGACGACCTCGCCGGCCTTGCCGGTCACACCGAGTGAGGCGAGCAGCGGACGGAACTTGCGCCCCCAGGCGGAGGCGATGTCCTCGGCTCCCGACACCACCGTCGGGCCGTCGGCGGCCTTGAGGATTCCGACGACGACGGCGTCGGCTCTGGTCTTGGCGGGGCTTGCGTTGCGCAGCGCGTAGGTCGTCACCTCAGGCATGGTAGCCAGCAGTGCTGTGACCCGGCCCACGCGGTAGGTTCGCGCCATGGCTGATCCGCACCCCGTCCAGTCCCCGCTGCATGACCGACATGTCGCTCTCGGGGCGAAGTTCGCCGAGTTCGGTGGCTGGACGATGCCGCTCGAATACCCCACCGGTGTGGTCAAGGAGCACACGGCCGTGCGGGAGGCGGTCGGGATCTTCGATGTGAGCCACCTGGGAAAGCTGCTGGTCACCGGGCCGGGAGCGGCGGCCTACCTCAACTCCGTCCTGTCGAACGACCTGGGCCGCATCGCTGCGGGCAAGGCGCAGTACACGCTGTGCTGCGATGAGCAGACCGGCGGAATCGTCGACGACCTGATCGCCTATCTCCAGCACGACGAGCGGGTGCTGCTGGTGCCCAATGCGGCCAATACCGCCGAGGTGGAGCGACGACTTGGAAGGCGTCGGCGCCGGACGGCGTGAAGGTGGGCAACCACCACGCCGACTACGCCGTGCTCGCCGTCCAGGGGCCGAAGTCCGACGACGTGCTCGGCGCCGTCGGCCTGCCGGCCGGACACGACTACATGAGCTTCGTGGAGGCAGAGTTCGCCGACACGGGAGTGGTCATCTGCCGCTCCGGCTACTCGGGCGAGCGCGGCTACGAGCTGATCGTGCGCAACGAGACCGCCGGTGACCTCTGGGACGCCCTGCTGGCCGCCGGCAGTGAGCACGCCATGCTCCCGTGTGGGCTGGGCGCTCGCGACACATTGCGCACCGAGATGGGCTACCCGCTGCACGGACAGGACATCAGCCTCGACGTCACGCCCAACGAGGCGCGCCTCGGCTGGGCGGTCGGCTGGTCCAAGGAGGGCTTCTGGGGGAGAGAGGCCCTGCTCGCGGAGAAGGAGGCCGGCCCGAAGCGCCTGCTCCGGGGGCTGATCGCTGTCGGGCGGGGCATTCCCCGCCCCGGCATGAGCGTGACGCTCGTGTCCGACGTGCCCCTGGCCGAGATCACGTCCGGGACGTTCTCGCCGACACTGCGCAAGGGAATCGGGATGGCCCTGATCCCGACTATGGTCAACCCCGATGCCGAGGTCGGGGTGGACGTGCGTGGGCGTCGCGAGATCTTCCAACTGGTCCGGCCCCCGTTCGTCGATACCTCCATCCGTTGAGTGGGGGGTTTGGGCCCTCCGAGTGGGGGGTTTCGGCCCGGGAACCGGGCCGAAACCCCCCACTCAAGGGGCCCAAACCCCTACCTCAACAAGCAGGGCGGCGGCGAGCGTGACCTCCACACAGGCGCCGTAGACGTCTCCGGTGACACCACCGAACCTGCGGCGACAGTGCGCGGCGAGCACCAGCCCGGCCAGCAACCCCGCCGCGGCGTACGGCGCGCCCACGGCCCAGCACGCAGCGCCGGTCACGAGCAGTGCCAGGACGGCCTGCCACCAGGCGACGGAGCCCGCCACACCGGCCCCGAGACCGTCGGTGCGGGCCGCGGCGAAGTGTGGGAGACACAGCAGCGGGAGCACGGCGCGGCTGACGACGATGGCGGCGCCCACCGCCCACGGATCGTCGAGGGCCGCGATCGCGGTGACCTGGATCAGGATCGTGAGCACCAGCGTCGCGACGCCGAACGGGCCGATGTCCGACTTCCTCATGATCGCCAGGGCGCCCTCGGCGCGCCGGCCCGAACCGAGACCGTCGGCGGTGTCGGCGAGCCCGTCGAGGTGCAGGCCGCGGCTCAGCACGGCCAGCGAGGCCACGGCCAGCACGGCCAGGAGCAGCCGGTCGCCGTCGATCAGCAGCAGCGCCGTGGGGATCGCCGCCAGCAGCCCGCCCACCAACGGCGAGATCGTCATCGCCCACCCGGCACGGCGCCGATCGACGGATCGAGGCGCCGGGACCGGCAGGATCGTCAGTGTCCCGAGGGCCAGCCACAGCGAGGTCACAGGCGCACGGTCCGCCCGGCCACACACCAGAGGACGTCGTCGCAGACGGCTGCGACGGCCGCGTTGAGCCCGCCCATCTCGTCGCGGAACCGTCGTCCCGAGGCGGTGGCGGGCACCACTCCCTGACCGACCTCGTTGGTCACCAGCACGACGTCGCGCGGGGTACCGGCGAGGGCATCGACGAGGGCCGACGTGGCAGCGTCGACCGACCCCCCGCCCGCCCAGGCGTCGACGGCGTCGAGCTGGCGGGTCAACCAGAGCGTGAGGCAGTCCACCAGCAGCGGCCCACCTCGCTCGTCGAGCAGTCCCGCCAGGTCGAGGGTCTCGAGGGTCGTCCAGCCGTCGGGCCGATCGGCCTGATGGCGCGCCACCCGGGCAGCCCATTCGTCGTCGCCGCCGACGAGGTAGCCGGTTGCCACATAGGTGACCTCCTCGCGTCCGGCCAGCAGAGCCTCGGCCGCCCGGGACTTGCCGGACCTGGCACCACCGATGACGAGGGTTCTCACGGGCGGAGTCTTGCCGTTGTGGCGCCGGGGCGTCAAAGGGCCGGCGGGCTAGGCTCTCGAGCATGACGTTGCCTGACCAACCGCCCGACGTTCCGACCTGAGTCGCCGGCGACCCGGCCGTGGTGGTGGGAGCTGTCGACCAGCTCAGGCGAGGTGGTCACGATCGAGGGTGAGTACGCCGATCAGCGGTTCCCGTCGCAGGCGGACGCCGAGTCGTGGGTGGGGGAGTTCTGGGCCGAGCTGGCCGACCTGGGCGTCGACGCGGTCACTCTCTTCGAGGCGGACCGACGGGTCTACGGGCCGATGTCGCTGCATGCCTGAGCTCAGCGGCTGGACCCGGTCGACCCACCTGGCCGACGGGGTCGCGCACGACACCTATCGCCGGGGCAGCGGGCCGGGGGTCATCGTGATCCACGAGATCCCGGGGATGACGCCCGAGGTGCTCGGCTTCGCCGAGGAGGTCGTCGCTCGAGGGTTCACCGTCGTCCTCCCACACCTCTTCGGCGAGGTCGGCTCCACGATGGCCCCGGTGCCGTTGGTCAAGGCGCTCGGCAGTGTCTGCGTCAACAAGGAGTTCAACAAGCTCAAGGTGGGCACGACCTCGCCGGTGGCCGACTGGCTCCGTTCGCTGGCGCGCGAGCTGCACGCCGAGCTCGGAGGCCCCGGCGTCGGGGCACTCGGCATGTGCTTCACCGGTGGGTTCGCCCTCGCCATGATGGTCGACCCCTCCGTTGCGGCCCCGGTGCTGGCCCAGCCGTCGTCTGCCGTTCGCGATCGGCAGGGCGAGGGCGGCCGATCTGAACCTGAGTCCCGCCGATCTCGCTGCGGTCAAGGGGCGCGTTTCCGGCGGATGCTCCGTGCTGGGCGTTCGCTACCGCACCGACCGGGCGACGGGGACCCGCTTCGACACCCTGACGACCGAGCTCGGAGACGGGTTCATCCGCGTCGAGCTGGAGGGCAAGGGTCATTCGACCCTGACCGCCCACCGCGACCAGGAAGCGGTCGACCGCGTGCTCGACTTCCTCGACGAACGGCTGCGGCTCACACAGGGACTGAGCCACGTCACCAGGTCGTGCGCGCCGTCCGGCCGGGCGGCTTCGGCGTAGCAGCGAGTCTCGCCGGTGGGCAGCGGCACGGCGACCACATAGCGGAACGCGCCATCGGAGTACGGCGAGCGCAGCACCGGCCCGGCCGGATCGGCCACGAGCCGCCCAGTGGCATCGGCGCGGGCGACCCCTGTGACCTCGTGCCAGTTGTCGGCCGCGGTCGCCCTGCCGTCGTACAACACCACGAGCGGGTCGTGCGACAGCACGGTGCTCACCCTGGCTCCTCGCGCGTCCCATGCCCCGGCGCGCGGGGACAGGACGGTGCCGTGCCGCGTCCAGGCAAGCCCGTCCTCGCTGGTGAGGTAGGCAGTGCTCATCCGGTCCTCGTGCTGCGGCTCGGTGAGCGGGTGCTCGCAGAGCCACATCTCCCATCGTCCTTCGCGCAGCGTGATCACCGGGTCCTTGACGGCGACGGTGTCGCTGCCGGGCAGCACGATAGCCCGCCGCCCGGTGGGGAGATCCTCCGGACGATCGGCGTCCAGCGCCTCGATCCACCAGTGCTTGGAGTTGTGGGGTGGCGCACGACAGATAGAGCCGCCAGCCGCCGTCGGGGCAGCGCAGCACGACCGGTCGCTCGAAAGACTCGGCTCCGAACCCGTCGCGAAGGACCTCGCACACCGGCTCGAACTCGATCCCGTCGCGGGAGCGCGCCACGATCGTCGAGACGCCGCGACCCTCGTCCAAGGGGCGGCGGACCCGGTAGGCGAGATAGACGTCGTCGCCGACCAGCGAGGCACTCGCCGCGCCGGACCAGTTGCCCGGTCCGACGCCGGGTGCCGGCACGACCACCCGAAGCTCGTCGGGTCGCGGCACGGCGATCGGGTCCAGCTCCATGCCCTCAATCTAGGCAACCAGAGCGGTTCAGCCGCCGGCGGGCCAGGCCGGCACCTTCCAGGTCCAGCGGTGCAGGGTCACCGGCTCTCCACGATGGTCGTCGGAGCGGGTGGAGGCCACCTGGAACTCGCACCGCTGTGCCACGCGTTCGCTCTCCAGGTTGCCCTCGACGGTCTCCAGAGCCACCTCGTCGAAACCGCACTCGGCCAGCCAGGCACACAGCGCCTGCACCGCCTGGGCCGCAGCGCCACGGCCCCGCGCCGACCGGTCGAGGGCGTAGAACACCTCGGGGGTCTCGCCCTGCAGCCGGGCGGCGCCGCACGTGCCCAGCGCGCGGGCTCCGTCGAGGATCACGAAGCGCTGCAGGAGCCCCTCGGCTGCGCGCACGAGGTAGGCCTCGATGCGGCGCTTGGTCTGTGCCTCGTCGAGGTCGGGTGGGTAGTGCGTCCAGCGCACCACGTCCGGGTCGTGGCTCAGCGCCTGCTCGATCGGCCAGTCGGCGACCGTGAGCTCGCGAAGCGCGAACTGACCGGCTCTCAGCTCCATGGGCACATTGTGCACCTGGGGTCCGACAGGCGGCTCCGGGCTGGTCGAGGTTCAGGATCGTCGTGCGCGGGACCACCACGGCGGGCGGTCCGCGACGTAGGCTGACGCTCGTGCAGGCATACCTCGATCTGGTCCAGCGAGTGCTCGACGAAGGCGTCCAGAAGGGCGACCGCACCGGCACCGGCACCCTGAGCGTCTTCGGTCACCAGATGCGCTTCGACCTGGCCGAGGGCTTTCCTCTCGTGACCACGAAGAAGGTGCACACCCGCTCGGTGTTCGGCGAGCTGCTGTGGTTCCTGCGCGGCGACACCAACGTGAAGTGGCTGCAGGACCGCGGTGTCACGATCTGGGACGAGTGGGCCGACGAGTCCGGCGACCTCGGACCCGTCTACGGCTACCAGTGGCGCAGCTGGCCGGCGCCCGACGGTCGGCACATCGACCAGATCAAGCAGGTCATCGACAACCTCCAGCGCGATCCCGACTCCCGACGCCACCTGGTGAGCGCCTGGAACGTGGCCGACATCCCGCAGATGGCCCTCGCCCCCTGCCACGCGTTCTTCCAGTTCTACGTGGCACCGTCCGCGGAGGGCCCCGCCAAGCTGAGCTGCCAGCTCTACCAACGCAGTGCCGACGTCTTCCTGGGCGTGCCGTTCAACATCGCGTCGTACGCCCTGCTCACCCACATGGTCGCCCAGGTGACGGGCCTGCAGGTGGGCGACTTCGTGCACACCCTGGGCGATGCCCATCTCTACTCCAACCACCTCGACCAGGCCCGGCTGCAGCTGACCCGCGCCCCCCGCCCGCTGCCTCGCCTCGTGCTCGATCCGACGGTGAGCGAGATCGACGCGTTCGACCTCGAGCACATCACCGTCGAGGGCTACGATCCCCACCCCGGGATCAAGGCCCCGATCGCCGTATGACCACTCCGCAGCGGGTGGTGATGGTGGCCGCGGTCGCCGACAACGGCGTGATCGGTCGCGACGGCGGACTGCCCTGGCACCTGTCCGAGGACCTCCAGCACTTCCGGCGGGTCACCACCGGCAACACTGTCGTGATGGGACGCGCCACCTTCGACTCGATCGGACGAGCGCTGCCGAACCGCACCAACATCGTGGTGACCCGCAACCGCGACTGGTCCCACGAAGGGGTCCTGGTCGCGGGCAGCCTCGCGGAGGCCATCGAGCTGGCGGCGGACCACGACGGCGACGTGATGATCATGGGGGGCGCACAGATCTACGAGGCCGCCCTGCCCCTGGCCACCCACCAGGTCCTCACCGAGGTGCACCAGTCGCCTGACGGCGACACGTCGTACCCCTCCTGGGACCCGGGTGACTGGGTCGAGGAGCAGCGCGAGACCCACGACGGCCACGACTTCGTCTGGTGGGCTCGGCGTGAGGGGGACGTCGGTTGATCGTCATCGACCCCAGTGCGCCGGAGCCGCCGTACGAGCAGATCCGCGTGCAGATAGCCGACCAGGTCGCCCGTGGAGACCTGCAGCCAGGAGAGCGGCTGCCGACCGTGCGCCGCCTCGCCGCCGACCTCGGGATCGCGCCGAACACCGCAGCTCGCGCCTACCGCGAGCTCGAGCTGCGGGGCGTGATCGCGACCCGGGGACGCGCAGGCACGTTCATCAGCGGCGACGAGACCGACCGGGCGGCGAAGGAGGCAGCGGCGGTGTACGTCGACCGGGTCCGCGACCTCGGCCTGAGCGCTCAGGAGACGCTGGCGCTCGTGCAACGGCAGCTCTCCGGACCGACGCCGCGCTAGTGCTGTGGGTGCTGGGTCGTTCGGGCGATAGCCTGACCCCATGACGTCCGCCACTCCCGCTGCTCCGTTCGGCCACATGCTGACCGCGATGGCGACGGCGTTCAAGGACGACGGCTCGGTCGATCTCGACGGCACCGCCGCGATCGCCACCCACCTCGTCGCCCACGGCCATGACGGGGTGGTGGTCTCAGGCACGACCGGGGAGTCGCCGACCACCACCGTGGCCGAGGACGGCCAGATCCTGGCCGCCGTCAAGGATGCCGTCGGAGACCGGGCCAAGGTCGTTGCCGGTGTCGGCACCAACGCCACAGCCCACTCAGTCGAACTGGCCCGCCAAGCGGAGAAGATCGGCGTCGACGGCGTGCTCGTGGTCACGCCCTACTACAACAAGCCCAGCCAGGCCGGCGTCCTCCACCACTTCCGCACCGTCGCCGAGGCGAGCCACCTGCCGGTGATGCTCTACGACGTCCCCGGCCGCACCGGCACCGCCATCTCGCTGGAGACCTATGCGGCGGCGATCGAGCTCGACACGGTGGTGGCCGTCAAGGACGCCGTGGGCGACTACGCCCGGGGGGTCAAGGTCATGCAGCTGGGCTACGCGCTCTACTCGGGCGACGACGTGTCGACGCTGGGCTGGCTCGCGCACGGTGCCGCGGGCGTCGTCTCGGTGGCGGGGCACGCCGCCGGCGACGAGATCGCGGGCATGCTGCACTCCTACTTCGGCGGCGACCACGCCGCCGCGCTCGCCACCTTCACCCGGCTGCTCCCGGCCGTCGACGCCATCATGGGCGTCCCCAACTACGGCGCCACCACCGCCAAGGCCGCCCTGCAACTGCTGGGTGTGCTCGACAACCGCAACGTCCGTGCGCCGCTGGTCCCGCTCGACGGCGACGAAGTGGCCGCGTTGCGCGTCGGGCTCGCTGCCTCCGCTCTGATCTGAGAAGGAACTAGATGTCTCACCCCCATCCCGAACTCTCCACACCCGGCGACCTGCCGAAGGGGGGTTTGCGGATCATCCCTCTCGGCGGGCTCGGGGAGATCGGTCGCAACATGACCGTCTTCGAGTACGACGGGAGGCTGCTGATCGTCGACTGCGGAGTCCTCTTCCCCGAGGAGAACCACCCCGGGGTCGACCTGATCCTTCCCGACTTCGCACCGATCCGGGCCCGCCTGGACAAGGTCGAGGCCCTGGTGCTGACCCATGGTCACGAGGACCACATCGGCGCGACGCCCTATCTGCTTCGTGAGCGTGGCGACATCCCGCTGGTGGGCTCCGAGCTCACGCTTGCCCTGTTGGGCGCCAAGCTGCGCGAGCACCGGTTGCGCGAGACCGTGCACCACGTCGTCAAGGAGGGCGACCGGATCGCCTTCGGCCCCTTCGACCTCGAGTTCGTCGCGGTCAACCACTCCATCCCCGACGCGCTCGCCGTCGCCATCCGCACCGGTGCCGGCATGGTCCTGCACACGGGTGACTTCAAGATGGACCAGCTCCCGCTCGACGGTCGCATCACCGACCTGCGCGCCTTCGCCCGGCTCGGTGAGGAGGGGGTCGACCTCTTCATGACCGACTCCACCAACGCTGACGTGCCCGGCTTCACCACCTCCGAGAAGAACATCACTCCGGTGCTGGACGGCGTGTTCCACCACAGCGATCAGCGCATCATCGTGGCCTGCTTCGCCTCCCATGTGCACCGCGTGCAGCAGATCCTCGACACGGCCGCCGCCCACAAGCGCAAAGCCGCCTACGTCGGGCGCTCGATGGTGCGCAACATGGCAGTCGCCAGGGACCTGGGCTACCTCAAGGTGCCGCCGAACACCCTGGTGGACGCGAAGGAGCTGGCTGACCTCGCGCCGGAGAAGCAGGTGCTGATCTCGACCGGCTCCCAGGGTGAGCCCCTCTCGGCGCTGAGCCGGATCGCGCAGCGCAACCACCACTTCGTGCACATCGAGGAGGGGGACACCGTCATCCTGGCCAGCTCGCTCATCCCGGGCAACGAGAACGCCGTCTACCGCGTGATCAACGGCCTGGCCCGTTGGGGCGCGAACGTCGTCCACAAGGGGAACGCGCTGGTGCACGTCAGCGGCCATGCCAGTGCCGGAGAGCTGCTCTACTGCTACAACATCGTCAAGCCACGCAACGTCCTGCCGATCCATGGTGAGAGCCGGCACATGCGGGCCAACGCCGACCTGGCACGGGCCACCGGCATCCCGGCCGACCGGGTGGTGATCGCCGAGGACGGTGTGGTGGTCGACCTGATCAAGGGCGTCGCGTCGATCACCGGCAAGGTGGACTGCGGCTACGTCTTCGTCGACGGCTCTTCGGTAGGTGACATCACGGAGTCCGACCTCAAGGACCGCAGGATCCTGGGGGAGGAGGGCTTCATCTCCGTCATCGTGGTGATGGACTCGGTGACCGGCAAGGTGTCGAGCGGGCCGGAGATCCACGCCCGTGGCTTCGCCGAGGACGACTCGACGTTCGAGGCCATCAAGCAGCCGATCATCGACGCGCTGCATCGTGTCTCGGCCGAGGGAGTGGACGACACCTACCAGCTCCAGCAGACCATCCGGCGGGTGGTTGGCCGCTGGGTCAGCTCGACCCACCGTCGCCGGCCGATGATCATCCCGGTGGTCATCGAGGCCTGATGCCGGGCCCGAGGTCCAGACCACGTATCACGCGCCAGGCCGCTTGCTCCTCGTCGTCATGACGACTGCCCACGGTCTGGTCCAGCAAGCGGTGCGTCGCGACCTCGAGCGCGCGCGCATCCTCCTGTCCACACAGCTGAGCATCGCGAAGCCGAGGCGCGAGGCACTCGCCCACCACCTCATCTGGCTGCTCGACAGGGTGCATCCGCAGGAGGCAGAGCTCTCGGCCGCCAAGGCCGAGCTGGACCGGTGCGCCCGCGTGTTCTTCGCCGACGGCGACCGCGTGCCTCGCCGCGATCTCCTGCTTGCCGTCTCGACGGTCACCGACCTGCTCGGCGAACGGGACGACTGGGTCCAGCTCGGGGACGTCACTGCGCTGGGCCGACAGGTGCACTGGCTCGTGGACGGACTCGAGTCCCGCGTGGGCGAGCACGTCACGCGTCTGCTGAATCCGCGGGCCAACCTGCCCAGGATCAAGCTCCGCGGCGAGGTCTACCGCTACCGCAAGGACCTGCTCTGGGGCGGAACTCCCGCCTACACCAGGTCGAGGCCCAGCGTCGCGGGCTGAGCCGGGAGTACGCCGCTCAGCTCGAGCACCACGTCCATCCGCTCCAACCCGATCGAGCCGTGCGTGATCCACACGACGCTGCGACCCGAGGCGGCCGCCAGCACCTCGTCGGTCACCGCGCGGGCGGTGCTCGAGTCGAGGTGGGCGGTGGGTTCGTCGAGCACGAGGACGGGCTGGTCGGCCAGCAGAGCCCTGGCGATGCCGATCCTGGCCCGCTCGCCTCCCGAGACCTGCGCGTTGCCCTCGCCGATCGGGGTGTGCAGCCCCAAGGCCAGGCTGTCGAGCCAGTCACCAAGATGCGCCGCTCGCAGGGCCGACTCCACGGCCGCGTCGTCGGCGCTCGGACGCGCCAGCCTGACGTTCTCCACCAGGGTGGAGCTGAAGACGTAGGGGTCGTCGTCGACGAGGCCGACCACTCGGCGTACGTCGTCGAGCCGGAACCGTCGTAGGTCGGTGTCGTCGAGGCTCACTCGACCCGCCGCCGGATCCAGGAACCGGACCAGCAGCGCCGCCAGTGTGCTCTTGCCCGAGCCGGACGGTCCCACCACACCGATCTGCCGCCCCGCGGGGAGGGTCAGGCTGAGGCCGCGGACGGCGTCCCGCTCACCCCAACCGGCGGCGACCGCGTCCAGCGCGATCGGGGGGTGCGTCGAGGGGTGTCCGTCCTCGGCCAACTCGTCGGTGACGGCCGGGCTGCGCGAGGTCAGGGCGTCGAGTCGCAGGCGGCTGGCCCGCGTGCGCACCGACAGGGCACCCGCGTCGACGGCTGGGAGCAGGGCATCGGTCAGCGCGAGTGGCAGGAGCACCAGCAGCGCCAGCATCGCCGCCCCGGCATCCGCAGCTGGCACGAGTGCCGCCATCGAGATGAGTCCCAGCCCGGTCGCCAGCACGACCAGGCTCCGGCCGAGCGCGAGACCTCGCGCGGACCGCCGGGCGTCCTCGGCCAGGCGCTGGCCCGTCGTGTCGAGGCGCTCCAGTGGCGGACCCGAGGCCTGCCACAGGTCCAGCTGCCGCGCGTGGTGCAGGATCTCCTCGACCTGGGTCGAGACGGCCGCCCGGTGCCCCACGAAGCCGGCCTCCGAGTGGCCCACGACGACCCGCGCGAGCAGGCTCGCGAAGCCGGTCACGACGACCACAGCCGCGATGACGGCGCCGGCGACCGGGCTGACGAAGGTGGCGAACAGGGCGGTCCCTGCGCCCACCAGGCCGGCGGTCCACAGGGGCTGCCGCACCCGAAGCTGGTCGTCGACGAGAGCATCGACGTCGTCGACGACGGAGGTGAGCAGGTCGCCCCGGCGTACGCCGAGCCGCGCGGGCACCAGCGGGACCAGGGCGTCGTACACCTGGGCCCGACGCTCGGCCAGGGTGCGCAGGGCGACATCGTGCGAGACGAGGCGCTCGGCGTAGCGCAGGGCGGGGCGTGCCAGCCCGAAGGTGCGGACGCCGACGATGGCCACCATCAGCATCAGGACGGGCGGCTGCTGGGAGGCGCGCGTGATCAACCAGCCTGCCGTGGCGGTCAGGGCCACCCCGGAGGCGACCGAGAGAGTGCCCAGCAGGATCCCGCCCAGCCGCCGGGCCTCCGTATGACGCGGCGGGGCCGGAGGAGTCGAGGTGACCGGGGTGCGCCCGGCCTCGCGGGAGGTCGGGGGGATCGGCTGCCGGGCGGGCCTGCCCTGGTCGGGGGCGGCGGACAGGGTGACCACCGTGTCGGCTGCGGCGACGATGGCGTCACGGTGGGCGACGACCACCACGCAGGAGCGGTCTGCCAACCAGCGCAGGGTCTCCAGGAACACCGCCTCGCTCTCGGCGTCGAGGTGGGCGGTGGGCTCGTCGAGCAGGACATAGGGGCGACGAGCCACCACGACGCGAGCCAGCGCGACCCGAGCCCGCTGTCCCGCCGACAGGCCCGCCCCGTCCTCGCCGAGCGGGGTCGCGATCCCGAGCGGGAGCGCGGCGATGGTCAGCTCGAGGCCGACCCGGCCCAGCGCCTGCCACACCTCTGCGTCGGTGGCCTCCGGTCGGCCGAGCCGGATGTTGTCGGCGACGGTGCCGGCAGTGAGCCAGGGGCGTTGGGAGGACCAGGCCACCTGGGTGCGCCAGTGGTCCGGGTCGGCTTCGGCCAGGTCAGTGCCGCCGACCCGGATGGCTCCCGACGTAGGTGTGAGCTCGCCGCTCAGCGCGGCCAGCAGGGTGGACTTCCCGCAGCCTGAGGGCCCCACGACGGCCGTGAGCCCCGGTGCGCTCAGATGAGCGGAGGCGCCCTCGAGGACCGGGCGATCGCCGTAGGACAGGGTCAGCTGTTCGACCGAGATGGCTCCGGCCAACCGAGCCGTGGATCGCGGGGGACCGGGGTCCGTCCGGAGCGCGCCGGAGCTCTCGAGGAATCGCTGGGCCGCCTCGAACGTGGCCGTGCCCTCGGCGGCCGCGTGGAACTCCGCGCCCACCCGGCGCAGCGGCCAGTAGGCCTCGGGGGCGAGGAGCAGCACGATCAGTGCCGTCCGGAAGTCCAGCGACCCGGCGGCCAGGCGTAGGCCGACGCTGACCGCGACCAGGGCCACCGACAGCGTCGCGATCAGCTCGAGTGCGACCGAGGAGGCGAAGGCGAGGCGCAGGGTCTCCATGCTCGCGCGCCGGTAGCGATCGGTGACCTCGCGGATCGAGGCCTCCTGGGCCCGGGCCCGGCGGTGGGTCACGAGGGTCGGCAGGCCTCGCACGATGTCGAGGAAGTGGCCGGAGAGAGCGGCCAGCTGGCGCCACTGGCGCGCTGCCCGGTCACGGGTGTTGAGCCCGATCAGGATCGCGAAGACCGGGACCAGTGGCAGGGTGGCCAGCACGATCAGTCCGCTGACCCAGTCGAGCCAGAACATCGCCACGAGCACGGCCGGGGGGAGCACGCAGGCCAGCACCAGGGAGGGCAGGTAGCGGGTGAGATAGGGCTCGACGGCGGCGGTGCCGCGAGTGGCGAGGACTGCGAGCTCCCCGGTGCGGTGCCGCGACAGCACCCCCGCGTCGACCCGGGTGGCGGCCTCCATCAGCCGTCGCCGCAGCGTGGTCGAGACCTGGGCTGCTGCGCTTGCCGAGGCGGTGTCCCCGAGGTAGCTGCACCCGGCCCGCGCGAGAACGATCACGCCCAGCCACACCGCGGCTGGCTGCCAGCTGCCGCTGCCACCCACCAGGGCGACGATCAGGGTGCCGGCCGCGACGGCCTGCGCCACGAGGAGCAGGCCGCCGAGGACCGAGGCGGAGATCGACCAGAGCAGCTGCGTCCTGGCCGGACGCAGGTGCGGGAGCAGTCGCGGGTCGAGGGGTCGCATCAGGCGGACACGGACTCCGGTGCCGGGATGTGGTGCGTGCCGATCCGCTTGCGGAACACCCAGTAGCTCCAGGCCTGGTAGCACAGCACCACCGGTGTGAACACGGCCGCGACCCACGTCATGACCTTCAGGGTGTAGGCCGTCGCGGCCGCGTTGGTGGTCGTGAGGGAGTACGCCGCGTCGGTGGTGGACGGCATCACGTCGGGGAAGAGGGCCAGGAACAGCCCGGCGACTGCGAACGCGATGGTGACGAACGTGCCGACGAAGGCGTAGCCCTCGCGACCCGCCCGCGCCATCACGATCCCGACGACCAGGGCCAGGGCGGCAAGCACGAAGGCGATCGCCGAGGCGACGGTGCCCGTGTCCGCCTGGGTCCAGGCGAGGAACACGACCGCGAGCACGGCGGTGACGACGCCGGCCTTCACCGAGAGCGCACCTGCGCGGTGTCGGATGTCACCGACCGTCTTCAGTGCGACGTACATCGCACCGTGGGTCACGAACAGCCCCAGGGTGACGAGGCCGCCGAGCAGCCCGTGCGGGTTGAGCAGCGTGAACAGGTTGCCGGTGAACTCCTTGCTCGCGTCGATCGGGACCCCGGTCACGATGTTGGCGAACGCGACGCCCCACAGGATCGCGGGCAGCAGCGAGCCGAAGAACAGCGCCTTGTCCCATCCTGCCTTCCACTGGTCCGAGGAGCGCTTGTGGCGGTACTCGAAGGCCAACCCGCGGATGATCAGTCCGACCAGGATGAGCAGCAGAGGCAGGTAGAAGCCGCTGAACAGGGTGGCGTACCACTCCGGGAAGGCGGCGAAGGTCGCTCCGCCCGCCACCAGCACCCAGACCTCGTTGCCGTCCCAGACCGGGCCGATGGTGTTGTACATGACCCGCCGCTCGGTCTCCGACTTGGCCAGGAACGGAAGCAGGATGCCGACGCCGAAGTCGAAGCCCTCGAGAGTGAAGTAGCCGATCCAGAGGACGGCGATCAGGATGAACCAGACGGTGGTGAGTTCCATGTCGTCTCCTCAGTAGGCGAAGGTCAGGGGGGCGTCGTCGTCGATGTCGTTCTTCGACGGGTCGGGCGGCTCCACGAAGGGGTCCGCGCCGCGCTTGATGTACTTGACCAGCAGGGCGAACTCGACGACCGCCAGCACGGCGTACAGCAGGGTCAGCACGATCAGCGAGGTCGCCGCCTCGAACACGCTCACCCCCGGTGAGACCGCGCGTTCGGTGGTCATCAGCCCGAAGACCGCCCACGGCTGTCGGCCCATCTCGGTGAAGATCCAGCCGAAGGAGTTCGCGAGCACGGCGGCGAACGGCAGGGCGATCGCCAGTCGGGTGAACCAGGGGCTGGTCGGCACCCTGCCTCGCCGGGTCAGCCACAGGATCAGCGCGGCGCCGAAGGCGGCGAACAGTCCGAGTCCGATCATGAGCCGGAAGGACCAGTAGGTCACCGGGATCACCGGCACGTAGCCGCCGGCGGAGTAGTACGCCGCGCCGGGGTCCTGTCCGTAGGTCTGCTCGTACTGGTCGCGAAGGTCGTTGATGCCCTCCACCCGGCCGTCGAAGGAGCCGGTGGCCAGGAAGGAGAGCAGGCAGGGCACGGTCACCGCGAACTTCTCGGTCTGACCGTCGGGCGTGCCGATCGTGAAGATCGAGAAGGGCGCGCAGGACTCCTTGGTGTCGTAGAGCGCCTCCGCGGCCGCCATCTTCATCGGCTGGACCTCGGTCATGATCTTGCCCTGCACGTCGCCGGTGAACGCGACGCCGAGCCCGGCGACGAGAGTCACCGCAGCACCGATCCGCAGGGCGCGGCGATAGAGGCCGCGGTCCTCGGCGTGCTTCTTCTTCGCGTAGAGGAACGCCGCGACGCCGACCACGAAGACCCCTGCGGTGAGGTACGCCGAGACCACCACGTGGGGGAACGTGACCAGCTGCACCTTGTTGAACATCACGGCCCAGAAGTCGGTCAGCTCCGCACGGCCGGTGTCGGGGTTGAAGCGGTAGCCCACCGGGTGCTGCATCCAGGAGTTCGCGGCGAGGATGAAGTAGGACGACGCCAGCGTCCCGAGGTGCACCAGCCAGATCGTGGCCAGGTGGACGCGCCGAGGCAGCTTGTCCCAGCCGAAGATCCACAGCCCGAGGAAGGTCGACTCGAGGAAGAAGGCGAGCAGCCCCTCGATGGCCAGCGGCGCGCCGAAGATGTCACCGACGAAGCGGGAGTAGTCCGACCAGTTCATGCCGAACTGGAACTCCTGCACGATCCCGGTGACGAGCCCGAGCGCGAAGTTGATCAGGAAGAGCTTCCCGAAGAACTTCGTCAGCCGCAGGTAGTCCTCGTTCTCGGTGCGCAGCCAGGCGGTCTGGAAGCCGGCGATGATCGCCGAGAGCCCGATCGTGAGGGGGACGAAGAGGAAGTGGTAGACGGTGATGATGCCGAATTGCCAGCGGGCGATGTCGAGCACGTCCACGGAAGATGGGTCCCTTCGGTCGGGTGGGCAGTCGTCAAGCAGAGTAGGGCGCAGAACCGAGGGCTCGGGAGGGCACCTCGCCTCCCGTCCATGGGTCTTTCGTCCCGGTCACGGCAGCGTGGTGGGTCACGTACGCACCACGGGGGCGATCGAGGACTCGACCAGCGCGAGCAGCACCTCGGGGTCGATGCCGTAGTCGGCGACGTCGGCGAGGTCCACGGCGGTGGTGAAGACCACCACCAGGTCGAGCGAGGGAACGACCTCGACCACCTGCCCGCCGTACCCGATGACGGCGTAGGCCAGGTCGTCGTCGGTTCGGCGCAACCACCACATGTAGCCGCTGGACTCCTCGACCCAGGTGGCAGGCAGCACCTGCCGACCCTCGAAGACCCCGTCGTCGAGGAAGAGCTGACCCAGCGTGGCGAGATCACGTGGGCGGAGCTTGAGCAGTGACCAGCCGACAGCGTGGCCCTGCGGGTCGGTCGGCCACGCGAAGCCGACGGCGCGGGTGTCGATGTCGAGCGGGTCGAACAGCCTGGTCCGCGCGTAGTCCAGCAGCCGCTGACCGGTCGCCTGCTCGAGGATCGGGGACAGCAGCTGGGCACCGGCGTCGGCGTAGCGGTCCTCCTGTCCTCGCATGGTGAACGGCGACCGCAGGATCGCCGAGGTCCAGTCGGCGGCGGCCGTGAAGTCGGACACGCCTCCCACCTGGTCGGGGGAGTAGGTGGCCGCCACGGTCAGGACCCGCTGCAGCGTCGTGTGCGCCACGCGGGGCGACATCTGCTCGGCGTACGCCGGAAGCAGGGTGGCGAGGGTGTCGTCCAGGGCCAGATCCCCGTCGGCGACAGCGACGCCGACCAGCATCGCCATCACGCTCCTGGTGGCCGAGTGCAGGTCCCAGTAGCCGTCCGAGGTGGTGTCGGTGTAGCGCTGGAAGACCGGTCTGCCCCCGACCGTGACGAGGACGGCGCGCAACTGGTCGTAGGAGATCGCAGCCCTGCTGCCGGTGGCGAACTGCCCGTCCAGAGCCGCTGCGATCCGCACGGTGAGGCGAGCGGCTGCGGTGTTCGCCTCACCTGGGCCCGGGGTGCAGCCGGACCAGAGCAGGGCCGCCATGGTCATCCCGGTCAGGAGCAGACGAGGTCGTGAGACCCCGGAGCGAGGCATGGCCAGGATTTTACTCTTCGTGGTCCCGGCTCCGGATTCGAGGTGCTGGGGCGACACGCACCTGTGATCCATGTGACTGGTGTGACTGTGGCTTAGGTTGAAGACCATGGCGACCCGTACGTCTTCCCCGCCGGGTTCGCGGAGCACGAGCACGTCCCGCAGCACCTCCACCAAGAGCGCTACGGGCGGTTCCACCTCGCGAGCACGGAGTACCGGAAGCAAGAAGAAGCCCGTCCGTTCCTCGAGCAAGCGCTCGACGACCGCCCGACGGCCGGCGCCGCGCGCCGTGCGCTCGGGCCCCGGTCCGATCGCTCGGCTGTTCACCCAGGTCGGACGTGGCGTGGCTGCGGTCTGGCTGGGGGTGGCGCACTTCCTCGGCGGCATCGCCCGTGGCATCGGCCGCTCCGCCCGCGAGCTCGAACCCGAGCACCGACGCGACGGCTTCGGACTGCTGATGTTCGCGGTCGCGATGGTGACGCGCGGCGGCCGTGTGGTGGCAGCTGCCCGGACAGGTGATGGAGATCGTCCGCACGATCGTCTCCGGCTCCGTCGGCAAGGTCGGCTGGTTCGTTCCCCTGGTGCTGGTCTATGTCGGGCTGGCGGAACCTGCGCGACCCCGAGCACAACGGCCCGGTGGGTCGCCAGGCCATCGGCTGGACCGCCTTCTCGTTCGGCGTGCTCGGCGTCGTGCACATCGCCAACGGCAGCCCTGCCCCCGTCCTGGGCGACTCCAGCGACCTGCGTGAGGCCGGCGGTGCTGTCGGGTACGTCGTCTCGAGCCTGCTGCTCGACCTGCTCCGCACGCCGTACGTCGTGGTGCCGCTGCTGGTCCTCCTGGCGTTCTTCGGGGTGCTGATCATCACCGCCACCCCCGTCTACCTGATCCCGCAGCGACTGGCTGAGGCCCGTGACCGGCTGATGGGCGTGCCCACCGGAGAGGACGGCCAGGACGCGGCCCCGCGAACGCGTCGGGGCAAGGCGGTGGACGACACCATCGACCCCTCGGCCGGCTTCCCGGCCTACGACAGCCCCGTGCTGGAGGACGCGCGAGGTCAACCGGCGCCGCCGCAAGAAGGGGACGCCGGACCCCGAGGCACGATGACCTCGAGCCGGACGTCTCGAATGACGGCGGTCCCGAGACCCAGGCGATGGCCGTGGTCGACGTCCGGGTCGAGGACCAGGAGCGTGGCGACCTCGAGCCGCCGCCGCACACCCCACTGCCCCAGCGCGTCGAGCAGCTCTCGCTCTCCGGCGACATCACCTACACCCTGCCGGGGAACGAGGTGCTCAAGCCTGGTTCGGTGCACAAGGCCCGATCGAAGGCGAGCGACGACATCGTCGGCAAGCTCACCCAGGTGCTCGACGAGTTCGGCATCGATGCACAGGTCACCGGCTACACCCGCGGCCCGACCGTGACTCGCTACGAGGTGGAGCTCGGCGCGGCGGTGAAGGTGGAGAAGGTCACCGCGCTGTCGAAGAACATCTCCTACGCCGTCGCGTCGGCGGATGTGCGCATCCTGAGCCCGATCCCGGGCAAGTCCGCGATCGGGATCGAGATCCCCAACCTCGACAAGGAGATCGTCTCGCTCGGCGACGTGCTCCGCTCCACCACCGCACGGTCCGACCATCACCCGATGGTGGCCGGGCTCGGCAAGGACGTCGAGGGCGGCTTCGTGGTCGCGAGCCTGTCGAAGATGCCCCACCTGCTCGTCGCCGGTGCCACCGGCTCCGGGAAGTCGTCGTTCATCAACTCGATGATCACCTCGATCCTGATGCGCTCCACGCCCGACGAGGTGCGGATGATCATGGTCGACCCCAAGCGGGTCGAGCTGAACGCCTACGAGGGCGTCCCGCACCTGATCACGCCGATCATCACCAACCCGAAGAAGGCGGCCGAGGCCCTGGCCTGGGTGGTGCGCGAGATGGACCTGCGCTACGACGACCTCGCCAACTTCGGCTTCCGTCACGTCGACGACTTCAACAAGGCGGTGCGCAGCGGCAAGCTCCAGGTCCCTGCCGGCAGCGAGCGCGTGCTCACTCCCTACCCCTACCTGCTGGTGATCGTCGACGAGCTCGCCGACCTGATGATGGTCGCCCCGCGTGACGTCGAGGACGCCATCGTGCGGATCACCCAGCTGGCCCGGGCGGCTGGGATCCACCTGGTGCTGGCCACCCAGCGACCCTCGGTCGACGTCGTCACCGGCCTGATCAAGGCCAACGTCCCGTCGCGTCTCGCGTTCGCGACCTCGAGCCTGGCCGACAGCCGGGTCATCCTCGACCAGCCCGGGGCCGAGAAGCTCGTGGGCCAGGGAGACGGGCTGTTCCTGCCGATGGGTGCGAGCAAGCCCGCCCGCATCCAGGGCGCCTGGGTCACCGAGGCCGAGATCGCCCAGGTCGTCAAGCACTGCAAGACCCAGCTCCAGCCGACCTACCGGGAGGACGTCACCGGCCCGCCGCCGCGCGCCGCGAGCTCGACGACGACATCGGCGACGACATGGACCTGGTGATCCAGGCCGTCGAGCTGGTGGTCTCGACGCAGTTCGGGTCCACCTCGATGCTGCAGCGCAAGCTGCGGGTCGGGTTCGCCAAGGCCGGACGCCTGATGGACATCCTCGAGAGCAGGGGAGTGGTCGGACCGAGCGAGGGCTCGAAGGCCCGGGACGTCATGGTCAAGCCGGATGAGATCGACGGAGTCATCGCGACGTTGCAGGGGGAGCAGTGAACACAGCCGAGGTCCCGGTCGGGCACTCAGACGACCACACCGAAACCCAGCCGGAGCCACTGACGGCCGCGCCCGAACTCGTGGAGGTACGCCGCAACGCCGGCCTCGCCGCCGTCGTGGGGGCCGGTGCGTCGGCCGTGGCGATCGCCTACCTGGGCCGGGCCGCCGGCAGCGGCGCTCCTCTCGACTGGGTGCTGGCTGCCGTGCTCGGCGCCCTCGCCGTCGTCTACCTCCGCGCCTTCGTCGATGCCCGCACCCCGCTCCTGGTCGCCGACGGCCAGGGGGTGCGGATCCGCCTCGGCAGCAGCTGGCGTGGCCTGCCCTGGGGCGCCCTGAGCGAAGTCACCCTGGAGCCTCGTCGCGGACTGATCCGCGATGGGCGCCTCGTGCTGGTGCCCCGCAACCTGGAGCGGATGCTCAGCGAGATCGATCGCGGCGGACGCCGCCAGGTGGCCCTCAGCAAGGCCCTGTACGGCGATGCCCTGGCGGTGCCCCTGGGACTGAGCACCCGGGTTACCGGTGCCGACGGTGACCTCGCCGGCGCGCTGCGCGAGCTCGCCGACCACCGTACCGAGATCTCCGAGCTCAGCTCGGTGCGAGCCCCGAGCCGAGCTCCAGACCGAGCTCCGAGACCGAGCTCCAGACCGAGGTGCACCTCGCCGGTGACCCCCGCCACGAGCGTGTGGAGGCACCCGCCGCTCGGAGGTGGCGCGACCCTCGACCGGCCATGGCCGCAGGCATCGGCTCGCTGGCAGCGCGTCTCGGCCGCACCGACTCGGAGGAGGACGAGCGCGACACGCACGGCTGGGACGACATCGAGGTCACCCAGCCGCTGGTGGCCAGTGCGACGCCCTCGCCGCTGCGCGACGTGAGTCCGGCACGGCGTACCGAGGTGACCAGCGAGGTCCGCCGTGACCTCGTCTCCGGTGCCCTCGCCCTCGACCTCGCGACCGCCGACGACGCGACGCGACGCGGCCTCCCCGAGGCCGACCACCTGCGCCGCGGCGACGACCTGATGGACGAGACGGTCGCCTGGCGCGACGGCGTCCGGCCGATCGCGGTTCCGGGCCAGCCCGTGGAGGCCCTGGTCATCGACGACCTGGGTGCCGAGGCCATGCCCGACCCCGTCATCGGTCCGGAGCTCCTCGCGGCCCGGACCCGGCTCGGCCTGACGGTCGACCAGCTGGCCGAACGCACTCGGATCCGGCCGCACGTCATCGAGTCGATCGAGGTCGACGACTTCGTGCCCTGTGGCGGTGACTTCTACGCCCGGGGCCACCTCCGCACCCTCGCGCGGGTGCTCGGCATCGACGTGACGCCCCTCCTCGAGACGTACGACGAACGCTACGCAGACGCGCCCATCAGCCCTCGGCGGGTCTTCGAGGCAGAGCTGGCGACCGGCAGCGGCGGGAGCCTGCGCGCGACGGGCGGCGGCACCAACTGGTCGTTGTTGATCGGCGTCGTGATGGTCCTGGTGCTGATGTGGTCGATCGCCCGGCTCGTGATGAACGACCCATCCTCCTTCGAGCAGCCCGCACCCGAACGGACCTCCTCGAACGGCGCAGCCCGCAAGCCTGCGGCGGTGATCGCGACGCCCGTTCCGGTCGCGGTGACCGCGACCCGGCAGGTCCATGTGGTGGTGCGCGATGGGAACGGCGCGGTGGTGTTCACCGACGATCTGACCCAGGGTCAGACGAACAAGGTGCGCGCCCAGCCGCCGGTGAGCATCAGGGCTTCGGACGGCGGCGCCCTGAGGGTCACCGTCGACGGCAAGGACCACGGCAGGCTGGGTGCGGCCGGTCGCCCGGCCCAGGTGCGGTTCCAGGCCAGGTAGTCCACGCGATGCGATCCCAGCCCGGTGCCCGGGCTTAGGTCGTGACCGCGCCAGACGGCATACTCGGGGGCGGATATGACTACTCACGCGACTGACCCCAGCGACCGCCTCCTGTCCGTGGCGATGGTGACCCTCGGCTGCGCCCGCAACGAGGTCGACTCCGAGGAGCTGGCGGGCCGTCTGGAGGCCGACGGCTTCCGGCTCGTCGACGACCCCGCCGACGCCGATACGGTCGTGGTCAACACCTGCGGCTTCGTGGAGGCCGCCAAGAAGGACTCCGTCGACACGCTGTTGGCAGCCGCCGACCTCAAGGAATCCGGCACGACGAAGGCCGTGGTCGCGGTCGGCTGTCTGGCTGAGCGCTACGGCAAGGACCTGGCAGAGTCGATGCCGGAGGCCGACGCCATCCTGGGCTTCGACGACTACCCCGACATCGCGGCCCGACTCCGCTCGATCGTCGCCGGAGAGGTCCATCACCCCCACACTCCGCAGGACCGCCGCCGCCTGCTGGCGATCAGCCCGGTCGAGCGGGACGCCTCGGCGCTGTCGGTGCCGGGGCACGGCAGCTCCACCGACGAGCTCGGCACCGGCGCGCCGGCCACCGGTCCGCGCACGGTGCGGCGGCGACTCGAGGGTGGACCGATGGCGCCGCTCAAGCTCGCCAGCGGCTGCGACCGCCGCTGCTCGTTCTGCGCGATCCCCAGCTTCCGGGGCAGCTTCGTCTCGCGTCGTCCCAGTGACGTGGTCCAGGAAGGCCGCTGGCTGGCCGAGCAGGGCGTGAAGGAGCTCTTCCTGGTCAGTGAGAACTCCACCTCCTACGGCAAGGACCTCGGCGACCTGCGGCTCCTCGAGACCCTGCTGCCGGAGCTGACCGCACTGGAGGGGGTGGAGCGGGTCCGCGTGTCCTACCTCCAGCCCGCCGAGACCCGGCCGGGGCTGATCGAGGCCATCGCGACCACGCCCGGAGTGGTGCCCTACTTCGACCTGTCGTTCCAGCACGCGTCGGCCACGGTCCTGCGTCGCATGCGCCGGTTCGGCGATCCCGAGAGCTTCCTCGACCTGCTGTCGCGCATCCGGGCGCTCAGTCCGACCGCCGGAGTACGCTCCAACGTCATCGTCGGGTTCCCGGGCGAGACCGAGGACGACCTTCAGACGCTGTGCGACTTCCTGGTCGCTGCCCGGATGGACGTCACGGGCGTCTTCGGCTACTCCGACGAGGACGGCACCGAGGCGGCGTCGTACGACGGGAAGCTCGACGACGACGAGATCGCCGAGCGCACCGAGCACGTGACCTCACTGGTCGAGGAGCTCAACGCCCAGCGAGCCGAGGAGCGGATCGGTGAGCACGTCTCCGTGCTCGTCGAGTCGCTCGCCGACGACGCGGTGGAGGGCAGGGCCGAGCAGCAGGGTCCCGAGGTCGACGGCACCACCACGCTGTTCGGCGCCCGCGACGCTGCCGTCGGAGACGTGATCGGGGCCATCGTGACCGGCACCGACGGCGTCGACCTCCTGGCCGAGGTGGTGGCCTGATGAGCAATGCGAGCGGCCAGCAACTTCAACGTCCCGAACGTGCTGACCTCCCTGCGCATCGTGATGGTCCCGTTCTTCGGATGGGCGCTGCTCGTCGACGGCGGAGACTCGGTGCTCTGGAGGTGCGTGGCCTACCTGATCTTCGTCGTCGCGATGATCACCGACAAGATCGACGGCGACTACGCCCGCAAGTACGACCTGGTCACCAACTTCGGCAAGATCGCCGACCCGATCGCTGACAAGGCCATCACCGGGATGGCCTTCGTGGGGCTCTCGATCACCGGTGACATCTGGTGGTGGGTGACCATCGTCGTGCTGCTGCGCGAGTGGAGCGTGACGATCCTTCGCCTCTCGGTGCTCAAGCACGTCGTGATGCCGGCCGCTCGGAGCGGCAAGATCAAGACGGTGCTGCAGGCGTTCGCGCTCGCCGGGCTGATCCTGCCCCTGCCGCACGGCGACAGCTCGCACTCCGGCAACTTCGACCGCTTCCTCCCGGTCGGCGAATGGATCTTCTACCTGATCCAGCTCAGCCTGGCCGCTGCCGTGGCGATGACGCTGTGGTCGGGCTACGAGTTCTTCCGCGATGTCCGTCACCAGCGCAGGAGCGTCTCCAAGAGTTGATCCGGAAGGCGACGACCTGGTGCGGTGATCACCGGTCGGTTCGAGCCAGGGTGAAGGCGGCCTGGACGAGAGTCAGGTGGCTGAACGCCTGGGGGAAGTTGCCGACCATGCGACCACGGCCGACGTCGTACTCCTCCGAGAGGAGTCCGACGTCGTTGCACAGCCCCACCAGCCGGTCGAAGAGCCGGTGGGCGTCCTCGGTTCGCCCAGCGACGGCGTACGCGGAGACGAGCCAGAACGAGCAGGCCAGGAACGGGTGCTCGGTGCCGGAGAGCCCGTCGACCCCGCTGTCGGTGCGGTAGCGCAGCACCAGCCCGTCGCGCATCAGGTCTCGCTCGATCGCCTCGATCGTGCCGACCATCCGCGGGTCGTCGCCTTCGATGAAACCGATCAACGGGAGCACCAGGAGGCTGGCGTCGACCTCGGTGGTGTCGTAGTGCTGGGTGAACGTGTTCGCCTCCACGTTGAACCCGTGAGTCAGCACCTCCTCTCGGGCCGCGTCGCGGATCTCGCGCCACAACTCGACATTGCCGTTCGCGTGGTTCTGCTCGACGTGGCGCACCGCCCGGTCGAAGGCCGCCCACACCATGGCTCGGGAGTGGGTGAAGTGTCGGAGCGGTCCCCGGATCTCCCAAAGCCCGTTGTCAGGCTCCCGCCACTGCTTGGCCAGGTTGTCGACCAGGGCCCGCTGCAGGGCCCAGGCGCGCTTGTCGTGCTCCAACCCGACGTCGCGAGCGTGTTCGAGTGCGATCATCACCTCCCCGAGCACATCGCTCTGGCGCTGCTCGGCCGCGGCGTTGCCCACTCGGACCGGACGGGAGCCAGCATGCCCGGGCAGGTGCTCGAGGGTGCGCTCGGGGAGGCGACGGCCCCCGTCGACCGTGTACATGATCTGCAGGTCCTCCGGATCGCCGGCGACCGCCCGCAGCAGCCAGCTGCGCCACACGCGGGCCTCGTCGGTGTAGCCGGCGTCGACCAGCGAACCGAGGGTGAGCGCGGCATCGCGGAGCCAGCAGAAGCGGTAGTCCCAGTTGCGCTCGCCGCCGAAGTCCTCGGGCAGGGAAGTGGTGGGAGCCGCGACGATGCCGCCGGTCTCGGCGTGGGTCAACAGGCGGAGTGTGAGCAGGGAGCGGCGGACGAGGTCGGCGTGGGGCACGTGGTCGACCACACAGCCGGCCACCCACTCCTCGGCCTCGGCCAGCGTCTCGGCGATCGGGCCGGCGTAGTCGACCCGGTCGGGCACGTCGACGTGCGAGGCGATCCACGTGGTCGAGAAGGTCAGCACGTCGCCGGCCGTCACCTCGAACTCGTCGTGGTGACGATGGTCCACGGCGACGGGCAGGCGGGGGCCGCGCAGGATGAGCTTGTCCGGTCCGGCCACGGCGACGATGACCTCGTCGGCCCCGTGCCCTTCTCGGCTGACCCAGGGGCGGATCTCGCCGTACTCCATCCGGACCACCCAGTCGTGCTGCATCCTCACGGTTCCACTCACCCCGGTGATGACCCGCACCAGGTCGGCTCGATCCTCCACGGTGGGCATCACATCGAGCAGGGTGAGCTCACCGGAGTCCGTCGTGAAGGTGGTCTCAAGGGCCGCCGAGTGGCCGAGGTAGCGACGCGAGACGGAGTAGGGGTCCGCGGGAACGAACTGCCAGTGGCCGTGGTCGCGGGTGCCGAGGAGGGCGGCGAAGCATGCCGGCGAGTCGAAGCGGGGCAGGCACAGCCAGTCGATCGAGCCGTTGGTCCCGACCAGGGCAGCCGTGCGTCGGTCGCCCAGGAGGGCGTAGTCCTCGATGGGCAGGTAGTGCGGGTCGCTCATGCAGGGAACGTACCCGGGTCCGCCTACGATCGGTGCCATGACCAGCACGAGGAGCCTCCAGCAGCAACTGCTCGCGGCCGGCGCCACGGTGGCCACAGCGGAGTCACTGACCGGCGGCCTCCTCGGTGCCACCCTGACCGGCACCCCAGGCTCCTCGGAGGTCTACGTCGGCGGCGTGGTCACCTATGCCACCGCGCTCAAGGTGTCGCTGCTGCGGGTTCCCCCCTCGATCGTCTCGGGTCCCGGCGTGGTCTCCGGCGAGTGCGCCGAGGCCATGGCGGCCGGTGTACGCGAGCTGACCGGTGCGACGTACGCCGTGAGCACGACCGGGGTCGCGGGACCGGACGCCCAGGAGGGCAAACCGGTCGGCACGGTCTACGTCGGGGTCGCCGGGCCGAGTGCCGTGAGCCATGTCGCCCTGCACCTCACCGGTGATCGGGAGACGATCCGGGCACTGGCGGTCGCGGCTGCGCTCTCCGCCCTGAGCGAACAGGTGTCCACCGATAACGGGATGTGCGTCAGGGAAGAAACGTCCCTCGGGTAGCGTTGACCCCATCGACTTGGAAAGGACCACGCTCATGGTGCTGTTTCGTCGCCTTCTCGGCGAAGTGCTCCGCGGTCAGCGGATGCAGCGTGGCATGACCCTGCGCGAGGTCTCCGCGGGTGCCCGAGTGAGCCTGGGCTACATCTCCGAGATCGAGCGCGGCCAGAAGGAAGCCTCCTCGGAGCTGCTCGCCTCGCTGTGCTCGGCCCTCGACGTGCCGCTGTCCGAGGTGCTGCGCGACGTCAGTGACGCCGTCGCCGTCGAGGAGGCCGCCTTGGTGATCGAGGCGACCCCGATCAAGGTCGGCACCCGGTCGCGCGACGTGGTCGCCTCCGCCGCCTAGTCCGACTGAGACAGGTCAGCGCGACGGCTGGCAGCTGGGGCACCAGTACATCGCTCGGTCTCGAGCGTCCTGCTCGACCACCACCGCGGTGCCGCAGCGACGACACTCGCGCTGTCGGTAGACCCAGCTGCGTCGGCCCTTCCCAAGATCACCGGTGGTGGTCTGCTCCACCCGCTCCTTGTTGGCCTCCAGCATCGCCTTGGCCCGGAGCACGAGACGAGGCAGGTTTGTGACCTGGCCGAGCGGGCTGGTGGGGCGGACGCCGGCCAGGAAGCAGACCTCGTTGCGGTAGATGTTGCCGATGCCGGCGAGGTTGCGCTGGTCGAGCAGCGCCTCGCCGACCGGCCGATCGGGCTGCGCGGACAGGCGCCGGACCGCTTCGTCGAGATCCCAGTCGTCACCCAGCAGATCAGGGCCCAGGTGGCCCACGACCTGCTCCTCCTCGGACCGGGGCAGCAGTTCGACGATGCCCAGCAGGAATCCGACACACACCCGGTCGGCAGTCTCGAGCACCACGCGAGCCTCGCTGGCCGGCCGCCGCCAGCGCTGCCCAGGCTGGTAGATGTGCCAGGAACCCTCCATCTTGAGGTGCGTGTGCAGCGTCAGGTGATGGGGCCCGTCGTCGATGTGGGTGAGCAGGTGCTTGCCTCGCGAGACGGTGCGTCGCAGGGAGGCGCCGGTGAGATCGGCGGTGGCGAGCTGGGGGACCCGGAAGGTGGTCGCCGTCAGCACGTGGCCCGCCAACGCTCGGTCGAGCGAGCGTGCGGCACGCCAGACGGTGTCGCCTTCAGGCACGTGTCCCCTCTCTGATCCGGAGTCCTCGTGGGGTGGCCACGAACCCAGCATCCTCCAATGCCGCGCGAAGTGGGCTGGAGGAGCGTCCGGCGCCCAGAAGGGCGGAGCCGTCGGCCTTCTCGACGGTCAGTCTGCCGAGCGCACCTCGGCGGACGGCGTCGGCCAGCGCCTGGCACGCCGGTGCCAGTCGCTCGGGTGCATCGGTGAACGTGAGCAGGGTGCGTCCGCCCCGCTCGACGTAGAGGCTGAGCACGCCGTCGACCAGCACCACGAGCGCTCCGGCCTTGCGCCCCGGTCGGTGTCCGGACTCGCCGTCGACCCGCTCGGGCCAGGGGAGCGCCGCGCCATAGGGGTTGGCCGGGTCGGTCGCCGCCAACGCGATGGCCACGGGCTTCGCGTCGGTGGGAACCTCCACGTAGGTGCGCAGCCGGTCGATCGCCCCGACGGTGCCGAACTGTGCGGCTCCGAGTCCGTCGACGAAGTAGCCGCGGCGACACCGGCCGGAGTCCTCGAAGGCCGTCAGCACGCGGTAGACGCCCGCGAAGCCCCCGGCCACCCGCTCGCTCATCACGGCACCGCGCGTGACGACACCGTGGCGGTCGAGGAGCGCCTCGGCGACGGCATGGGCGCGGGTCGTCGGGTCGGTGTCGACCTCCGGCAGCAGGGACCAGCGGCCGGCCGTCTCGGGAGGGCCCGATCGGCTGGGCAGGCCAGGACGGCTGCGAGCGCCACGCGCCCGGGGGGTCGTACGCCGGGCGCGGTGTGCGGTGCGCCCCGCACTCGTCAGCGCCCTCAACGGGGCCAGCGTGTCGTTGGTGACGCGACCGGCCCAGACGAGATCCCACAGAGCAGCCGACAGGGCCGCATCGTCGAGGCTGCCCAGTGAGCCGGACAGCTGCCGGAAGAACCAGGCTCCCCCCGGTGCGAGCGCGTCGAGGACGGCCTGGTGGAGCTCACCGAGGTCGAGGTCTCCTGGGGCCGGGAGAGTGAGAGCCGCCTGGTCGGCGAGGTGCACCGACACCCATCCGTCGTTGCCCGGAAGCGGGGAGTGCCCAGCCCAGATGACCTCCCCGGTCGCGCTGAGCTCGTCGAGCATGGCCGGCTCGTAGTCGGCCACGCGGGCGGCAAGCACCAGTGGCTCGAGTGCCGAGGCAGGCACCTGGCAGCCGGCCAGTTGTTCGATCGCGCTGACCACGCCGTCCAGTCCGCGCAGTGATCCCCTGCGGGCGGTGCCCTGGGCAGTCGTGGACAGCAGGTGCTGCCAGGCGGGCAGGAACCGGCCGAGCACCTCCGGCGCGACCGGCTCCACCTCGTGGCGCAGTCGGGCCAGGGACCGGCGACGCAGCCTGCGCAGGACCTCGGCGTCACACCATTCGCTCCCGGAGCCGGAGGGGCGGAACTCACCCTCCAGGAGCCGCCCGGTGGCGGCCAGCCGCCGCAGCGTGTGTCGCACGACAGCGGTGCCGAGGCCGAGTCGCTCGGCGACGTCAGCGGTGGTGAACGGTCCGTGGGTGCGCCCGAAGCGGGAGACGAGGTCGGCCAGCGGATCCTCGACCGGTTCGGCGAACACGTCGGGCGTGCCGTGGGGCACGGGCACTCCCAGGCCGTCGCGCAGTCGGGCGACGTCCTCGACGGCCGACCAGCGCTCCACGCCCGCCATCCGCACGGACACGACCCGTCGGGAGTCGCTCAGCGCCGCCAGCCAGCCGCGTGCGTCGGCGCCGTCGACGCAGCGCGCGGCCACCTCGTCGCTCGACAGTGGTCCGAGCAGGCGGAGCAGGTCGGCGACTCCTTCGGCGTCGCGTGCCTGACGGTCGGCGGCCAGTCGCTGCAGTTCTGCTTCGACCTCCGCCAGCACCTCGGGATCGAGCAGCTCGCGCAGTTCGGCGCGGCCGAGGAGCTCGGCCAACAGCCCCTGGTCGAGACTGAGTGCGGCGGCGCGACGCTCTGCGATCGGTGAGTCACCCTCGTAGACGAACTGGGCGACGTAGCCGAAGAGCAGACTCCGGGCGTAGGGGGACGGCGACTGGGTGGTCACGTCGACGACACGCACCTCGCGTCGCTGCACCTTCTTCATCAGCTCGATCAGCGCGGGCAGGTCGTAGACGTCCTGGAGGACCTCGCGCACCGCTTCGAGGACGATCGGGAAGGCGGGGTATTTCGCGGCCACCTCGAGCAGTTGGGCGCTGCGCTGGCGCTGCTGCCACAGCGGCGAGCGACGACCGGGGTCGCGTCGGGGGAGCAGCAGGGCGCGGGCCGCGCACTCCCGGAACCGCGAGGCGAACAACGAGGACCCGCCGACCTCGGAGGTCACCGACTGCTCGATCTCATCGGGCTCGAAGACGACCACGTCGCCGCCCGGCGGGTCCACGTCGGTGTCGGGGATGCGCAGCACGATCCCGTCGTCGCTGGCCACCGCGGACGCCTCGACGCCGTAGCGCTCGCGCAGCCTGGTGTTGATGGCCAACGCCCATGGGGCGTGCACGGGGGTGCCGTAGGGGGAGTGGACCACCAGTCGCCAGTCGCCGAGCTCGTCGCGGAACCGCTCGACGACCAGGGTCCGATCGCTGGGCAGCACCTGGGTGGCCTCGCGCTGCTCGGTGAGATAGGCGACCAGGTTGCCGGCAGCCCAATCGTCGAGGCCGGCGGCAGAGGCGGTGGTCTTGGCCCTCTCCGGTGTCATCGCCCCCAGCTCCCTGGTCCAGGCGCCCACCGCCTCCCCGAGCTCGGCCGGCCGTCCCAGACCGTCTCCCTTCCAGAACGGCAACCGCCCAGGCACCCCGGGAGCCGGGCTGACCAGCACCCGGTCATGGGTGATGTCCTCGATCCGCCAGGAGGTCGCACCCAAGGCGAACACGTCGCCGACGCGGGACTCGTAGACCATCTCCTCGTCGAGCTCGCCCACCCGGCGTCCCGGACCCTCACCGCCGACCAGGAACACCCCGAAGAGCCCCCGGTCCGGGATGGTGCCGCCACTGGTGACGGCGAGCCGCTGGGCCCCGGGCCGGCCCGTGATCCGACCCGCGACCCGGTCCCAGACGATGCGTGGGCGCAACTCGGCGAACTCGTCGGACGGGTAGCGGCCGGCCAGCAGGTCGAGGGTCGCGTCGTAGGCGCTGCGCGGCAGGGACCCGAAGCTCGCCGTACGGCGGAACAGCTCGTAGAGCTCGTCGACCGCCCAGCTGTCCAACGCGACCGCGGAGACCACCTGCTGGGCGAGCACGTCGAGCGGGTTGGCCGGCACCCTGAGCGACTCGATCGCTCCGCTGCGCATCCGGACCACCGCGACCGCCGTCTGGGCCAGGTCACCACGGTGCTTGGGGAACAGCACCCCGCGTGACACCTCGCCGACCTGGTGGCCGGCGCGGCCCACCCGTTGCAGGGCGCTCGCGACGGAGGGGGGTGACTCGATCTGGATCACCAGGTCGACGGCGCCCATGTCGATGCCGAGCTCGAGACTGCTCGTGGCCACCACGCAGGGGATCCGGCCGCGCTTGAGGTCATCCTCGATCAGGGCGCGCTGCTCCTTGCTGACCGATCCGTGGTGGGCCCTGGCGATGACCGGCGCACCCCCGGGACCGTCCACCGAGCTGGTCGACAGTCCCGACTGAGCCATGATCTGAGCCGGGGCGGACACGGGGCCCTCGACGCCGAGGCCGGCCCGCTCGGCGGCGATCTCGTTGAGCCGCGCCGTGAGGCGCTCGGCCAGGCGTCGCGAGTTGGCGAAGACGATGGTGGAGCGGTGTTCGGCGATCAGGTCGGCGACACGCTCCTCGACATGGGGCCACAAGGACGTACGCCGGGTGCCGGCGGCCGCCGACCCACCTTGGTCGTCCTCGATGGGCTGGCCGATCTCGGTCATGTCCTCGACCGGGACGACGACCTTGAGGTCCCACTCCTTGCTGGACGGCGGCGCGACGATCTCGACCGGCGCCGACCCTCCCAGGAACCGGGCCACCTCCTCGAGGGGTCGCACGGTCGCGGACAGCCCGATCCGCTGGGCAGGACGCTCGAGGAGGGCGTCAAGACGCTCGAGGCTGACGGCGAGGTGGGCGCCGCGCTTGGTGCCGGCCACCGCGTGCACCTCGTCGATGATCACCGTCTCCACGGTGGCCAGGGACTCACGGGCCTGCGAGGTGAGCATCAGGAACAGCGACTCGGGAGTCGTGATCATGATGTCCGGCGGGGTCGTCGCGAGTCGCCGACGCTCGGCTGCCGAGGTGTCGCCGGATCGCAGGCCGACGGTGATCTCCGGCACCGGGCTGCCCAGCCGGTCGGCGGTGTGGCGGATGCCCGTCAGAGGAGCGCGCAGATTGCGCTCGACATCGACGGCGAGTGCCTTGAGCGGGGAGACGTACAGGACGCGGCAGCGCTTCTTCCGCTCCGGGACCGGGGCGCTGACGAGGCGGTCGAGCGACCACAGGAACGCTGACAACGTCTTGCCGGAGCCGGTCGGCGCCACGACCAGCGCGTGCTGGCCGCGGCGGATGGCCTCCCACGCGCCCGCCTGAGCGGGCGTGGGCTCCGCGAACGCGGCCGCGAACCAGGCGCGGGTCGGTTCGCTGAACGAGGCCAGCGGGTCGGTCGTGCTCACCCCGACATCCTGTCCTACGCCGCCGACAACCCGATGTCGGCCAGTTCCTCTACTCTCGGGGCCGTGGTGGAATCGATGATCCTGGCCTCGGGGCTGCGCAAGTCCTTCGGCGACTTCGAGGCGGTCCGGGGCATCGACCTCGACGTCCGGCGTGGTGAGGCCTTCGGGTTCCTCGGGCCCAACGGCGCTGGGAAGTCCTCGACGATGAGGATGATCGCGGCGGTCTCACCACCCACGGGGGGTTCGCTGCGGATAGTCGGCCTCGACCCGATCACCGACGGTCCGGCCGTCCGGGCGCGGATCGGCGTGTGTCCCCAGGAGGACACGCTCGACAACGAGCTCAACGTCCGGGACAACCTCTACATCTACGGCCGCTACTTCGGCCTCGCAAGGGCCGAGGTCAACGCCCGCGTGGACGAGCTGCTCGACTTCGTCCAGCTCACCGAGAGGGCCAAGGCCAAGGTCCAGGACCTGTCGGGAGGCATGAAGCGTCGGCTCACGATCGCCCGTTCGCTGGTGAACAGTCCTGATCTGCTCCTGCTCGACGAGCCGACGACCGGTCTCGATCCGCAGGCTCGTCACGTCCTGTGGGACCGCCTGTTCCGCCTGAAGCAGACGGGCGTGACCCTGGTGATCACGACGCACTACATGGACGAGGCGGAGCAGCTCTGCGATCGGCTGGTCGTGATGGACAAGGGCGACATCGTCGCCGAAGGGTCTCCGCTGGCCCTGATCCGCGACCACTCCACCCGTGAGGTGGCCGAGGTGCGCTTCGGGGTCGCGGCCGAGGGCGAGTCCCATCATCGGCTGGCCGACCGGATGCAGGATCTCGGTGTCCGGATCGAGGTGCTGCCCGACCGGATCCTCATCTACACCGACGACGGCGACGAGGCCATCGCCAAGGTGCACGAACGCGGTCTCCAGCCGGTGGCGACCCTCGTACGGCGGGCCACCCTCGAGGACGTCTTCCTGCGCCTCACCGGCCGGACGCTGGTCGACTGATGAGTGGGGCACTGTCGCTGCGAGCCGGGATGGGGAGACAGGTCGACTACTGGCTGACCGTCTACCGCCGCACCTGGCGCGGCACCGTGATCTCTTCCTTCGTCTCGCCGCTGTTCTACGTGCTGGCGATGGGTGTGCTGCTCGGCGGGTTCATCTCGGGCGATCCCGAGGTCCTCGAGGGCGCCCCGTCCTACCTCGCCTTCGTGGTCCCGGGACTGGTGGCCGCGCATGCGATGCAGACCGCGGTCGGCGAGACGACGTACCCCGTGATGAGCCTCATCAAGTGGCAGCGCGTCTACGACTCCATGCTCTCGACGCCGCTGACGGTGCGGCACCTGGTCGCTGCCCACCTGAGTTTCGTCGGGTTCCGCCTGGTCACCACCTGCGCTGTCTTCATGGCAGCACTCGCGCCGTTCGGAGTCTTCGCCACCTGGTGGGGGCCGATCCTCGCCTTCTTGGCGCAGATCCTGGTCGGGATGGCCTTCGCGACGTTGGTCTACGGCTTCACTGCCCGCTTGAAGTCGGAGGAGGGCTTCGGCGTTCTGTTCCGGATCGGGGTGTTCCCGCTGTTCCTGTTCTCGGGGGCGTTCTTCCCGATCGCCAACCTCGGTGCCGCAGCCTGGGTCGCGCGGCTCACCCCGCTGTGGCACGGCGTCAACCTGTCCCGGATGCTCTGCCTGGGCAACGTCGACTGGTCGCTGGCCGCGATCAACGTCACCGTGCTGCTGGCCCTGACGGGCTTCGGATGGTGGTGGTCGGTCACCGGACTCACCAAGAGGCTGGTGAGTTGAGATGGCCGCCTCCCCACTGACCGCCTGGCAGGCGACCCGGCTGCTGGTCCTGCGCAACTACCTCGTGTACCGCTCCGCGTGGAAGCTCTTCCTGACAGGATTCCTCGAACCGGTGTTCTACCTGTTCTCGATCGGCATCGGCGTCGGCCAGCTGGTCGACGACTTCCAGTTCAACGGACATCCGGTCCCGTACGCCGAGTTCGTCGCGCCCGGGATGCTGGCGGCCTCGGCGATGAACGGCGCCCTGATGGACAGCACCTTCAACGTCTTCTTCAAGCTCAAGTACGACAAGCTCTACGACCAGATGCTCGCCACCCCGCTCAGCACCTCCGACGTGGCGCGCGGAGAGGTCGCTTGGGGACAGCTCAGGGGCTCGTCCTACTCGGCCGCGTTCCTGCTAGTGATGCTGGCGATGGGGCTGGTCCACTCCTGGTGGGCCCTGCTCGCGCTGCCCGCGGCGGTGCTCATCGGCTTCGCCTTCTCCGCGGTCTGCATGGCCCTGACGACGTTCATGAGGAGCTGGCAGGACTTCGACAAGGTGACCCTGGTCCAGCTGCCGTTGTTCTTGTTCTCCGCGACGTTCTTCCCGGTCACCGTCTTCGACGGCTGGCTGCGATGGATCGTGGAGGCGACGCCGCTCTACCGAGGTGTCGTGCTGTGCCGCGAGCTCACCACCGGGATCGTGACCTCCGCGTCCCTCGTGTCGGTGGCCTACCTGCTCGTGATGGGCATGGTCGGGCTGGCCGTCGTACGTCGACGCCTCGACACCCTGCTGCTCACGTGAGCTGATACCAGGCCGTGTCGATCCACCGGTCGAACTTGCGCCCGACCTCCCTCATCACTCCGATCCGCTCGAAGCCGCAGGCCACATGCAGACGCTCGCTGGCCTCGTTGGGCAACGCGACCACAGCGAGAACACTGCGCACGCCCGATGCGCGGACCTCGCCGAGCAGGGCCGGATAGAGCAGCATGCCGAGGCCCCTCCCCCGGGCGTCTCGGTGCAGGTAGATCGAGGTCTCCCTGGTGTGCCGGTAGCCGGGCCGAGGCCGATAGGACGACGAATACGCGTAGCCCAGTACGGCGGCACCCTCCATCGCCACCAGCAGGTGGTCGCCTGGCTCGGTGCTGGCCAGCCGCTCCTCCCAGTAGGCGACGGGGCGTGGCTCCAGGTCGAAGGTGGAGACGCTCAGCGACACTTCGCGGTCGTAGATCGCGGCGATCGCGCCGAGGTGCTCCTCGCCGGCAGGACAGACCTCCATGCAACGGAGTTTGCCAGTTCTGCGCCGACCTCTTGCCGCCGACTGGAAGGATGTCGGCCGTGAGCACTCCCGAGCGCGACACGGTGGCGGCGTACGACGCCTACGCGACCGACTACCGCGACGGCACCGCCGAGCCGTCCCAGTCGCTCCTCGCCCTGGTGGACAGGTTCGCCGAGGAGCTGCCCAGCGGTGCCCGCGTGCTCGAGATCGGCAGCGGGCCGGGCCACGATGCGCGACTGCTCGAAGCGGCCGGCCTGAGCGTTCGGCGTACCGATGTCAGCCGGGCGTTCGTCCGGCTCATGCGCGCCGAGGGCTACGACGCCGATGTCCTCGACCCGCTCACCGACGACCTCTTCGACCCGGTCCGGCCGCTGGAGCGCTACGACGCGGTCTGGGCCGACGCCTGCCTGCTGCATGTGGCCCGGGAGAACCTTCCCCTCGTGGCCGCCAGGCTGGCCGATGCGACCCGTTCCGACGGCCTGCTCTACGCCTCCCTGAAGGAGGGCGACGGTGAGGGCTGGTCGACGCACGGCCACGTCGACGCTCCCCGACATTTCGTCTACTGGCGCTCCCACGAGCTGCGCGAAGCCCTCGAGGCCTCGGGCTGGCAGGTCGACGAGGTGGGTCGCGAACAGGGCGGACGCGACGAGATCTGGCTCGAGATCTGGGCACGTCGACGGTGAGACACACGGAGTTCTGGTCGCGCATGGAGGCGGCCCTCGGGGTCGACGTGGCCCGGTTCTGGGCGGACCAGCACGTGATCGGTGAGCTGGGCGGGCGCACCCCCGCCGAGGCACTCGCCCAGGGCGAGGCGCCGAAGGCCGTGTGGGAGGCTGTCTGGGCGTTCCTGGAGCTCCCGGCCAAGGATCGCTGACCCGGGCGGATCCGTGCCGCGAGCCAGGCGTGTTGGGGAGCAGCCGCGCCCGGATGACAGGGTGGTGGGTGTGAACCCGTCAGCAGGTGTGGCCGTCATCGGCGGTAGTGGCTTCTACTCCTTCCTCGAGCATCCCGAACAGATCCGCGTGGACACGCCGTACGGCGCCCCGTCGGCCGAGGTCTCGATCGGTGAGGTGGCCGGTGTCCCGGTGGCCTTCCTGCCGCGCCACGGTGCCGGGCACGAGTTCCCGCCCCACCGGATCAACTACCGCGCCAACCTGTGGGCGTTGCGATCCCTCGGGGTGCGCCAGGTGATCGCGCCATGCGCGGTCGGCGGGCTGCGCGACGAGGTGGCACCCGGTGATCTGGTCGTTCCCGACCAGCTCGTCGACCGAACCTGGGGTCGCACCCAGTCCTACGTCGAGACCGGCGCCGTGCACCTGCCCTTCGCCGACCCCTACTGCGCACCGCTCTCGACCGCCCTGGCCGCGGCGGACCCGTCGGTCTCGCTCGGCGGCACGATGGTGGTCGTGGAAGGGCCGCGGTTCTCGACCCGAGCCGAGTCGCGGCACTACGCCGAGCAGGGCTGGACGCTGATCAACATGACCGGTCATCCCGAAGCGGCGCTGGCCCGCGAGCTGCGGATGTGCTACTCCGCGGTGGCACTGGTCACCGACATGGACGCCGGGGTTGAGACGGGAGCCGGTGTCGACCAGGCGGAGGTCTTCGCGATGTTCGGGCGCAACATCGACCGGCTCAAGGACATCCTCAGGACTGCGCTGGCCGACCTTCCCGATCCCGGCGGCTGCTCGTGCTCCTCGTGGGCCGACGGTCTCGACCTCACCTACGACATCCCGTGAGGGTCCTGCTCACCGGCTCCGCCGGCTTCATCGGAGGCGCGATCGGGAGCCAGCTCGAGGAGGCCGGCGACGAGGTCGTGCGGGTCGACCTGATGCTGCCCCAGGCCCATGGGGTCACCGCCGCACCCGAGGGCACCCACCAGGTCGATGTCAGGGAGCTCGGGCCGAGCGCTCCTGGAGGGCATCGACGCGGTCTGTCACCAGGCTGCCGTGGTCGGCGCGGGCGTCACGGTCGCCGATCTGCCGGCGTACGCCGCCCACAACGACCTCGGTACGGCTGCGCTGCTGGCTGCCATGCACGAGGCCGGGGTGGCCCGGATGGTGCTGGCCAGCTCGATGGTGGTCTACGGCGAGGGGCGCTACGCCTGCCCGGAGCACGGCCACCAGCAGCCGCCGCCCCGCACACTCGAGGCGCTTCGAGACGGGCAGTTCGAGAACCTGTGCCCCCGGTGTGCCGCGCCGTTGACCTGGGAGCTGGTCGACGAGGACAGCCGCCTCGATCCGCGCAGCAGCTATGCCGCGAGCAAGCTCGCCCAGGAGCACTACACCTCTGCCTGGGTGCGCCAGGCGAGCGGCTCCGCCATCGCGCTGCGCTACCACAACGTCTACGGGCCCGGCATGCCGCGCGACACTCCCTACTCCGGCGTCGCAGCGATGTTCCGCTCCTCGATCGAGCGAGGTGAGGCGCCCCAGGTCTACGAGGACGGCGGTCAGATGCGTGACTTCGTCCATGTCCACGACGTGGCCCGCGCCAACGTCCTGGCCCTGCGATCAGTCGGGGAAGAGGGACGCTTCGACGCCTACAACGTGTGCTCGGGTGAACCGGTCTCGATCGGCGAGGTGGCCTCGCTCGTCGTGCTCGGGACCGGCGCCGACCTGCGTCCCGAGGTGACCGGCGGCTACCGGCTGGGAGATGTGCGGCACGTCGTCGCCTCGCCGGTGCGCGCAGGTCGGGAGCTGGGCTTCACTGCGGCGATCCCACCGGCCACCGGCCTGCCGGAGTTCGCCACCGCCTCCCTGCGCGGGTGACGTCGTTCGGTCCGACCCGGCGGAGCGAGCTCACCAGGACGTGTAGAGCAGGTGCTGAAGGACCAGCGCCAGCATCAGCTGTACGCCGAGCCCGATCCGCCGCCAGCGCTCGGGCAGCAGGGCCACGGCCAGCAGCATCCACGGCACGAAGGGCAGCCAGATCCGCTCGACCTCCGCCTTGCTCATCTGCGACAGGTCGGCGAGGAGGATGCTCGCGGTCGCGGCCGCGGACAGCGCCGCGACGGTGCGCCGCGGCGGGGTCCAGGCCTCCCGGGCCGTCAGCTGGCCCCAGCCGGCGGCGATCATCGGGCCGGCGCTGAGCATCAGCACGGCGAGGTTCCCCCAGATCCAGTAGGCCGCGGGGCGATCGCTCGCGATCCCGTCCCAGTAGCGCTCGCGCAACACGGGGTAGGCCTCCCAGAGCCGGAACCCGAGACCCGCGAACACCAGCACGACGGCTGACGCCGAGATCGCCGCGACCGGCAGGCTGCGCCAGGATCCGGAGAGGTAGATCACGGTCAGGGCGAGCAGGCCCAGCAGCGGAAGTCCGTAGGACATCAGGACACACGCTCCGAGCAGCAGGCCTGCGACCACCGCCCAGCGCCAGGTGCCCAGCGCCAGCGCCGCCAGTCCCCAGGCCGCCGTGGCCGCGAACACCGCGTCTGCCGACACTGCCATCCAGATCGCCGCCGGTCCCAGCACCAGGAACGGCGCGGCGCGGCGGGCCAGTGCCTCCGCACCGAGGGCCCGTACGGCGACTAGCACAGCTGCACTCGTGGAGGCGCCGATGAGGGTGACGACCAGGCCGGCGGTGAAGTCTCCGCCGAGTCCGAGACGGTCGAGGAGCACGAAGAACAGCAACGCGCCCGGCGGGTGGCCGGCTACATGGGTGACCCAGTTGTCGGGGGCGGACATGGGGATCCGGGACACGAACTCGTGCAGCATCGCACCGATGTCGTGGGTGGACCTGGCCGTCTGCAGGTATTCGTAGGAGTTGCCCAGCGTGCGGCTGATCCCGTCCGGCCCGTCGACGAACGCCAGCGCCAGCATCCAGGCGCGCGCCCGCGATCCAGGATGCGAGCAGGAGGTGACGCCAGCGCAGCCTCTCGGCCAGGTCCACGGCGTACCGCCACGACAACAGCGCCAGGACGATGGCAGGCAGGGTGCCCAGGCCGACCTTCGGATCCCAGGTCGAGTGCAACGGCGCCACCGGGTCGACGGCGTGCGAATGGGTGTGCACGTCCCAGCCGAACAGACCTGGGACGACCATGGCGGCAGCCACGACCGCGACCGCGATCGGACCACACGGACGCGACCCCGCGCGGGAGCGAGCAAGAGAGGTGGGCATGGCTCGAGACTAGGCGGGTACAACCACCAGAGCGCGCGGACGGGCCGGACGTCAGCGCTTCGTAAGGGTTTGGCCGGTCCCAGACCGTCCCCTACTCCTACGGTGGAAAACGTGACCGACGACTGTGATCTGATCCTGCCGTGCAGGGACGAGGGGCCAGCCCTGACCGCGCTGCTGCCATCGATCCCCCCAGGACTGTCGGTCACGGTCGTCGACAACGGATCGAGCGACGACACAGCCGACAGTGGCCAGTGCCCTGGGAGCCCGCGTGGTCCACGAGAGCCGGCCGGGTACGGCGCAGCGGTCCACGCCGGGCTGGTCTCGGCGACCCGCGAGTACGTCGCCTTCATGGACGGCGACGGCTCCTTCGACCCGGCGGAGCTTCTCGGACTGCTCGACGACGTCCGCTCGCACCGTGCCGACCTCGCCGTCGGTCGTCGACGCCCGGTCTCGCGCGGGGTGTGGCCGTGGCACGCCCGGGCCGGCAACGGGCTGATCGTGTTCTGGATGCGTCGCCGCGTGGGCCTGCCGGTCCACGACATCGCCCCCATGCGGGTCTGCCGCCGTGAGGCCCTGGTCGCCCTGGACGTGCGCGACCGCCGGTTCGGCTACCCGGTCGAGCTGCTCCACAAGGCGACCGTCGCCGGCTGGCGGATCACCGAGCGAGACATCGCCTACCTGCCGCGCGCGGCCGGCACCCGGTCGAAGGTGTCCGGGCTCCGTGCGTGGAACCCTGCGCACGGCCCGGGACTTCTACAAGGTGCTGTCATGACGGCCCGTGCCCTCGTGGTGGCCAAGGCGCCGCGTCGCCGGCAGCTCCAAGACCAGGTTGGGCGTCGACATCGGCATGGAGGCCGCAGCGGACGTCGCCGCGGCGGCCCTGCTGGACACCCTCGCCGCCTGCACGGAGGCCTTCGGTGCCGACCACTGCCATCTCGCCCTCGAAGGACGGCTCGCCGGTGCCGTCGAGGGCGGCGCCATCGCCCGATGTCGTCCAGGGGTGGAACGTCTACCCCCAACATGCGGGCGACTTCGGCAACCGCCTGGCCAACGCCCATTTCGGCGCCGGACCCGGGCCGGTCGTGCAGATCGGGATGGACACCCCGCAGGTCCGGGCCTCGATGCTGCGCGAGGTCGCGGCCGCCTTGGAGGAGCACGATGCGGTGCTCGGTCCGGCGGAGGACGGCGGTTGGTGGGTGCTGGGCCTGCGTGATCCGCAGGATGCTGCCGTCCTGGTCGGCGTACCCATGTCGACGCCCGAGACCCTCCTCTACACGCGCGAGGCCCTGGAGGGCGGCGGGGTCTGACGGTCGGCATCGCGCGCACGCTGCGCGACGTCGACACCGTGCCGGATGCCGAGGTCGTCGCCACCGCCATCCCAGACAGCCATTTCGCCAAGGCGTGGGCCCGATCGAGTCGGAGGACAGCCGATGAGTGCCCAGCCGATGTCGACGAGCCCTTCACCGAGGTCTTCGCCGCCGCCTTGCGAGGGGTGCCGTGCGACGTGATCGGTCTCGGCTCCGAACCCAGCCCGTTGCCGATCGCGAACTGGACGCGGGTGGCCGATGCCTCCGACCGCGCCGTGCTGTCCCACTGCCTGGGGGCGACGCTCGACATCGGCTGTGGCCCCGGTCGGATGAGCGCCTATCTGGCAGGACTCGGGCCGCAGCGTGCTCGGCGTCGACGTCGTGGCAGAGGCGGTCGAGCAGACCCAGGCGCGCGGAGTGACAGCGCTGCGCCGGGACGTGTTCGCACCGATGCCGGGCGAGGGGCGATGGGAGACTGTGCTGCTCGCCGACGGCAACATCGGCATCGGCGGTGACCCCGCCCGCCTGTTGCGCCGGGTCAATACGCTCCTCGCACCTCAGTGGGCGCGTGGTGGTGGACCTGGCGCCCTACGGCCTGGGCATCCAGACCGCCTCGGTGATGCTGCGCACCGCCCGCCAGTCCAGCCGGCCCTTCGCGTGGACCGTGGTGGGGGCCGAGGCGATCGGGCCGATCGCGCACACCGCCGGGTTCGTCGTCGACGCCACGCACGAGTACGCCGGTCGCTGGTTCGCCGTGCTGGCAAAGGAGTCCTGATGCGTCTGCCCGCGGAGGAGGACTTCACCTCCCGACTGCGCAGCCCGGCAGTGGCGGCGCGGATCGGCGTGTGGCTCGGTGTCTGCTTCGGACTCGCGTTCCTGACCGGGGTGATCAGCCACGTGGCCCAGGCGCACCACCCGTGGTTCCCGTTCCCGACGAGCCCGTCGTGGGGCTACCGGGTCACGCAGGGGCTGCACGTCATCTCCGGCACTGCGGCGATCCCGCTGCTCCTGGTCAAGCTCTGGACCGTGTTCCCCAAGCTGCTCACGAGGCCGCCGAAGCAGCGCCGCGAACTGGTGCTCCACGGGCTCGAGCGGGTCTCCATCGCGGTTCTCGTGGCTGCTGCCATCTTCCAGCTGGCCTCCGGCCTGGCCAACGCGGCTCAGTGGTATCCCTGGAGCTTCCACTTCCGTGCCACCCACTTCGCGATGGCCTGGGTGGCGATCGGGGCGCTGATCGTGCACATCGCGGTGAAGCTGCCGCTGATCCGCGACGCCCTGACCGCCGACGTCGAGGCCGACACGGGTGATCGCGACAGCATGTCCTCGGACCCGGGAGTCCTGACCCGCCGCGGACTGCTGCGCACGACGTGGGCGGCCAGCGCGGTCGCCGTCCTCGCCACGGCCGGCAGCACCGTGCCGGTGCTGCGCCGGGTGTCCGTCTTCGGGGTGCGCTCCGGGGACGGCCCCCAGGACCTCCCGGTGAACCGGTCGGCGCGTGCGGCCGACGTGCAGCCGGTGGCGTTCAGTGACGCCTACCGCCTGACCGTCGGGTACGCCGGAAGCGAGGTGGCGCTCTCACGCGCCGAGCTGGAGGCCATGCTGCAGGTCACCGAGCGGCTGCCGATCGCCTGTGTGGAGGGCTGGAGCGTGAACGCCACCTGGACCGGGGTGCGCGTGCGGGACCTGCTCGACCTGGTCGGCGCGCCGGCAGGCAGCGACATCCGCGTGGAGTCGCTGCAGCAGCGCGGCGGCTACAGCGTGACCGAGCTCCAGGGCAACTTCGCCGACGACTCACGCACGCTCCTGGCGCTGCGACTCAATGACGAGACCCTCGCGGTCGACCATGGTTTCCCGTGTCGACTGATCGCGCCGAACCGTCCCGGCGTACTCCAGACCAAGTGGGTCTCGCGCCTGGACGTGATCGCATGAGGACCCGGGTCCTGGTGGCCGTGCCCGGGGTGCTGATGGGTCTCTACGGCCTCTACCTCCTGCTGGATCTCGGCTTCGACAACCTGATAGCCACCGCGGTCTGGGCAGCCGGGGGAGTGGTGGCCCATGACGGCCTCCTGGCGCCGGTGGTGCTGCTCGGGTGCCTGCTCGCGCTGCGCCTGCTGCCGCCGGCCGCGAAGGCGCCTGCTGCGGTCGCGCTGATCGTGCTCGGCACTCTCACCGTGGTCGCGATCCCGGTGCTGGGGCGGTTCGGTGCACGTTCGGACAACTCCTCGCTCCTGGACCGGAGCTACGTGCCCGCCTGGTTCGCGATCGCGGGGCTAACCTTGCTCGCAGTGGTGCTGGCCAGTGTGCTGGGCTCCCGCGGCGCACGGATGAGGAGCGGTGGTGGCCAGGGTTCTGGTGGTCGATGACGATCACACGGTCCGTGAGGTGGTCGTGTCCTACCTGCGCGCCCATCGCCACGACGTGATCGAGGCCGCCGATGGCGAGACGGCGCTGCGGGCGATGCGCGACACCCCCGCCGATCTGGTCGTGCTCGACCTGATGATGCCGGGCATCGACGGTCTCGAGGTGTGTCGGCGCCTGCGCACCACCAGCGACGTCCCGGTCATCATGCTCACGGCGTTGGGTTCGGAGACCGACCGGGTGGTGGGGCTCGAACACGGCGCGGACGACTACGTCACCAAGCCGTTCAGCCCCCGCGAGCTGGCTCTGCGGGTCGATTCGGTGCTGCGCCGCTCCGGGGAGCGGCCGATCGAGCCCGAGACGCTCGTCGACGGCGACCTGGTGGTGGACACCGGCAGTCACACCGCGAGCCTCGGTGGCCGGGCGCTGGCACTGACGGTGCGAGAGTTCGACCTGCTGCGCTTCCTGATGGCCAACCCGGGCACGGCGTACTCCCGTGACGAGCTGCTCCAGCAGGTGTGGGGCTGGTCGTTCGGCGACCAGTCGACGGTCACGGTGCACGTGCGCCGGTTGCGGGAGAAGGTGGAGGCCGCGCCGACCCGTCCGGTGCGGCTGGTGACCGTGTGGGGCGTGGGCTATCGCTGGGAGGCGTCATGAGTGACGAGCTGGAGATCATCCTGGTCGCTGCCGCCTGGGCCGGCGGCGTGGGCGTCGTCGGCCTCGTCCTCGCCTGGTTCTCACGGCATCTCTCGCTGCGCTGGCTCACGGCCGGGGTGGCGGTGGTGGCGGTCGTCGCGGTCCTAGCGGGTCTGGTCGGCACGGCTCGGGCGATGTTCATCTCCGACCACGACTTCGGGGTGGTGCTGTGGGTCGGCGCGGTGGCCGGCGTGGTGGCGGTCGCCGTGGCGATGGCGGTCGGCGAGGCCTTCGCCCACTGGTCGCGCTCGCTGCAGGCGGACGCCCGGACGCTCGGAGACCACGGGCGGCTCGCCACGTCGGTTCGCGGGCCCAGCGAGTTCCAGAGCCTGGCGGACGAGCTCGCTGCGACGAGCGTGAAGCTGGCCGAGTCGCGAGACCGTGAGGCTCGGCTCGAGGAGTCGCGACGTGAGCTGATCTCGTGGGTCTCCCACGACCTTCGCACCCCCCTGGCGGGGATGCGGGCGATGACGGAGGCGCTGGAGGACGGTCTGGCAGAGGACCCGGCGCGCTACCAGCGACAGATCAGGGCCGAGGTCGACCGGATGGTGCGGATGGTCGACGACCTCTTCGAGCTGTCGCGGATCCATGCCGGCGTGCTGCGCCTGCGACCGGAGCCGGTGATGCTGGGTGACCTGATCAGCGAGGCCATCGCGGGTGCCGACCCACTGGCGCGCGAGCGTGGGATCCGACTCGGTGGCAGCGTCGAGGACGGCATCTCGGTGAACGCCGATCCGGCGAGCATCTCCAGAGTGGTCTCCAACCTGGTCATCAACGCGATCAGGCACACCCCCTCGGACGGCGTGGTCGAGATCCACGGTCGCTCGGTGCCGGGCGGCGTCGAGCTCAGTGTGACCGATGGATGCGGTGGGCTGTCGGCCGACGACATGGCGCGGGTGTTCGACGTGGCCTGGCAGGGTGAGCCCGCCCGCACCCCGTCATCGGGCTCGACGGGAACCGGTGCGGGGCTGGGCCTGGCGATCGTGAAGGGCATCGTGGAGGCCCACGCCGGCAACGTGCGGGTCGAGAACGAGTCGCCCGGGTGTCGCTTCCTGGTGCAGCTGCCGGTCTGAGGAATGTCCGTCCCGACACGCCGGGGGCAACTGGTCTATCGAACACCTGTTCGGGCTACGATCGGTGCACAGGACGGCGTTCGGGCCAGGTTCTCCACAGTCGCCAGCAGGTGGTCGGTGACTGTCGGAGGGCTCCTCTAACGTCTGCGGCAATGAAGCAGTCGCGCACGAACCCACAGACGAAACGGATGGACAACATGGCAAGTGGAGATCGCGAGAAGGCCCTCGACGCCGCGCTCGCCAACATCGAGCGACAGTTCGGCAAGGGCTCGGTCATGCGCCTCGGTGACGAGACGCGCGCCCCTCTCGAAGTGATCCCGACCGGTGCGATCGCCCTCGACGTGGCGCTCGGGCTCGGGGGTCTGCCGCGGGGTCGCGTGGTGGAGATCTACGGTCCGGAGTCCTCCGGAAAGACGACGGTCGCCCTGCACGCCGTGGCCAACGCCCAGCGCATGGGCGGCATCGTGGCATTCATCGACGCCGAGCACGCGCTCGACCCCGACTACGCCAAGGCACTCGGGGTCGACACCGACGCGCTGCTGGTCTCGCAGCCCGACTCCGGTGAGCAGGCGCTCGAGATCGCCGACATGCTGGTGCGCTCCGGCGCCCTGGCCCTGATCGTGATCGACTCCGTCGCCGCCCTGGTGCCGCGTGCGGAGATCGAGGGCGAGATGGGTGACAGCCACGTCGGTCTTCAGGCCCGTCTGATGAGCCAGGCGCTGCGCAAGATGACCGGTGCGCTCAACAACTCCAACACCACGATGATCTTCATCAACCAGCTGCGCGAGAAGATCGGCGTGATGTTCGGCTCGCCGGAGACCACCACCGGCGGACGCGCCCTGAAGTTCTACTCCTCGGTGCGCCTCGACGTGCGTCGCATCGAGACCCTCAAGGACGGCACCGACATGGTCGGCAACCGCACCCGGGTCAAGGTCGTGAAGAACAAGGTCGCCCCGCCGTTCAAGCAGGCCGAGTTCGACATCATGTACGGCAAGGGCATCAGTCGCGAGGGTGGCCTCATCGACGTCGGTGTCGAGGCTGGGCTCGTGCGCAAGGCCGGCGCTTGGTACACCTACGAGGGCGACCAGCTCGGCCAGGGCAAGGAGAACGCCCGCAGCTTCCTCAAGGACAACCCCGACCTGGCCAACGAGCTGGAGAAGAAGATCCTCGAGAAGCTCGGTGTCGGTCCTCAGGTCGACGCCGAGGCCGAGCCGTTGGCGCAGCCGACCGGTGTCGACACCTTCTGAGCGCCCCGATCCCTGGCGCGACGCCGAGTCTCCAGACTGGCATGGCGACGTCGCGCTGGGGGTGGCAGCCTGGACCGGCGGACAGCGACAGCCCGCTCCGCCGGACCCAGTGGCCCTCGGGCCAGCGGCCGATCCGGAGGCCGTTGCGCGCAAGATCCTTCTCGACCAGCTGACCGGGGCCGCTCGCAGTCGCAAGGAACTTGCCGACAAGCTCGCGTCCAAGCTGGTCCCGACCGACATCGCGTCGCGGTTGCTCGATCGGTTCGAGGAAGTCGGTCTGATCGACGACGAGGCGTTCGCGCGAGCCTGGATCGCCTCCCGCCAGCCCGGCAAGGGCCTCGCCCGACGGGCGCTGGCGCAGGAGCTGCGCCGCAAGGGCATCGACGACGAGGTCGCCCGAGAGGCTCTCGACGAGATCGATCCCGACGACGAGCTCGCCGCGGCTCGCGTCCTGGTGCGACGAAAGCTGCGCGCGATGCGCGACATCGACGACACGGTCCGCACCCGACGGCTGGTGAGCATGCTCGCCCGCAAGGGCTATTCGCCCGGCCTGGCCTTCTCCGTGGTGCGTGAGGAGTTGGCCAGCTCGTCGATGACGGATCCCGATGCCATGCGGCACGATGACCTCTGTGAGTGACGCACGGGAGATCCTGACCTACGACCAGTTCGGCGTCGCCGTCCGCGACCTGGCCCAGGCGGTGGTCGACGACGGCTACGAGCCCGATCTCATCCTGTCGATCGCACGCGGTGGCCTGGCCCTGGGGATGGGCCTCGGCTACGCGCTGGAGGTCAAGAACCTCTCGGTCGTGAACGTCGAGTTCTACACCGGCGTCGACGAGCGCCTGGAGATGCCGATGATGCTGCCCCCGACCCCGGACGTGATCGACCTGTCCGGACTGAAGGTGCTCATCGCCGACGACGTCGCCGACACCGGCCGCACGCTGGAGCTGGTGCAGGAGTTCTGTGCCGGTCACGTGGCCGAATCCAGGACGGCCGTGATCTTCGACAAGCCCGGTTCGGTGATCGCCCCGACCTACTCCTGGCGCCACACCTCGAGGTGGATCGACTTCCCGTGGTCCACCTTCCCGCCGGCCCGTGCCGCCGCGGACGCAGGCTGAGTACGCTCCCACCATGTCCGAGGCGACTTCCACGCACGTCGTCGTACACCATGGTCCGCGTGAGCTGACGGGAGTCGCCAGGCCCGAGGAGGGCTGGGCGTCCGCCGCTCGTCGCATCGCTGCCACGGTGCCCGGCGACCCGGTGGCGCGCGATCTGTCCGGCGAACCCAAGGAGTTCGCGGTCGACACCGACCTTCACGTCACCTTGCGCGCCATGTCGCGCGGTGACCTGCCGGCCGTGACGAAGTGGCGACAGAGCGCTCACGTCCTCCGGTGGTGGGTCTCCGAGGAGGCGCCCACGCTGGAGGCGATCACCGAGGCCTATGGTCCGAGCATCGATGGGATGACCCCCAAACGGATGTGGGTCGCCGAGGTCAACGGCCGCTCGGTCGGGTTCGTCCAGGACTACCGGATCGCCGACTACCCCGACTTCGCCGTCCTGGCTCCCGACCTGGACGCGGTCGGGCTGGACTACCTGGTGGGAGACCCGCACTGGATCGATCGTGGTGTCGGGACCCGGATGCTCTGGGCGTGGCTCGAACGCGTGCATCGTCGCTTCCCGCAGGCGCAGACCTGTTTCGCCGCACCCGATCATCGCAACCATGCGTCGCTGAGGGTCCTGGACAAGGTGGGGTTCTCTCGAGGCGTGTGGTTCGACGAGCCGCTGTCGGACGGCACCGTCGCGACTGTGGTGGGCTGCAGCCTCGACGTACGCCGGGTCCTCGGCTGACTAGGGTGACCCCATGACTGATCTGACTCTTCCCGTCCTCCCTGGTGGACCAGTGGACCTGTCGGAGCTGGCCACCGACGACACAGCCGGCTTCACGGGCAGCAAGGCCGACGGCGAGAGGGTTCTGGACGAGCTGGGGCCAGAGCTGGCGGAGCTGCAGGAGCGCCTGTTCGCCGAGCGCACGGCCGGCTCGGTGCGTCGAGTGCTGCTGGTGCTGCAGGGGATGGACACCTCGGGGAAGGGCGGCGTACTCCGGCACACCGTGGGCCTGGTCGACCCGCAGGGTGTCAGGATCACCAGCTTCAAGGCGCCGACGGCTGAGGAGAGGTCCCACGACTTCCTCTGGCGCATCGAGAAGGCACTGCCGCCTCCGGGGATGATCGGCGTCTTCGACCGCTCGCACTACGAGGACGTGTTGATCGCCCGGGTGCGCAAGCTCGCCGGCGACGACGAGATCGAGCGGCGCTACGGGGCCATCAACGACTTCGAGCAGGGTCTGGTCGACCAGGGCGTCACGATCGTGAAGTGCATGCTGCACGTCTCCGCCGAGGAGCAGAAGGCTCGGCTGATGGCACGCCTCGAGGACCCTTCGAAGTACTACAAGTACAACCCCGGCGACCTCGATGAGCGGGCGCTCTGGCCGGACTACCAGAAGGCCTACGAGATCGCCCTGGAGCGCACCAACACCGGCGCTGCACCGTGGCACGTCATCCCGAGCGACAAGAAGTGGTTCCGCAACCTGTGTGTGGGGCAGCTCCTCCTCGACGCCCTGCGCGGGCTCGACCTGCAGTGGCCCGCGGCCGACTTCGACGTCGAGGCCGAACGGGCGCGGCTGCGCGACGAGGTGGCGCCGCAGTGATCGAGACCGTCGCGGTCACCCGTTACGTCACACCACTGCGTGAGGGCGGCAGCCTGCCCGGCATCGTCGAGGCCGACGACCTGGGGACCTACGTGTGCAAGTTCCGTGGCGCTGGGCAGGGACTGCGAGTCCTGGTCGCGGAAGTCATCGTCGGAGAGCTGGCCCAGCGCATCGGGGTGCGCACCCCGCGTCAGGTCGCCCTGGTGCTGGATGCCGAGATCGCCCGCTACGAAGCCGACGAGGAGGTCCAGGACCTCCTGCGTGCGAGCATCGGTCTGAACCTCGGCATCGACTTCCTGCCTGGAGCGTTCGGCTACGACGGTGATGTCGACACCCATGCCGACGAGGCGGCCCGGGTGATCTGGCTGGACGCCTTCACCGCCAACGTCGACCGGAGCTGGCGCAACCCCAACCTGATGCTCTGGCATGACGACCTGTGGGTGATCGACCACGGGGCGGCGCTCTACTTCCACCATGCCTGGGGAGGCGGGGTCACCTCGCCCGGTCGGTTCGCCGCGCAGCCGTGGGACTTCACCGATCACGTCCTGGCGAGGTACGCCGGGGGAGTCGCGGCTGCTGATGAGTCGATCACCGGGTCCCTGGACGAGGCCGTGTTCACCGACGTACTCGCCCAGGTGCCGGACGAGTGGCTCGAGCCGGTGCCCGGAACCGAGACCCCGGATCGACTCCGTGCCGCCTACGTCGAGTTCCTCACGGCCCGGCTCTCGACCCGATCCTGGTTGCCGGTGAGCACACCGTGAGTCGGTCGGCCTATCAGTACGTCGTGCTGCGCTGCGTGCCGCGGGCGGATCGCGAGGAGTTCATCAACGTCGGTGTGGTGCTGCACTGCCAGTCGACGGACTTCCTGGATGCGAGGTGGAGCGTCGAGCGTGACAGACTGGCTGCGCTGGCTCCCGACCTGGATGTGGACCTGGTGTGCGATGCCTTGGCGTTCGTGGACGGTGTGTGTGCCGGAGACGAGCGTGGTGGGTCTGCGGCTGCGGGACCGATCGGCCAGCGCTTCGGCTTCCTCAAGGCGCCTCGCAGCACGGTCATCCAGCCCGGCCCCGTGCATGGTGGCCTGACCAGTGATCCTGCCCGAGAACTCGACCGCCTGGTGCAGCGCCTCGTCCGATGAGCCTGACCTGTCAGGGATTCCCCGCGCTTGTCAGGGGTTGCAACGGCTGACAACCGCGAGTTTCCCCGGATATCCGGGGATTCCTGCACCCGGGCAACCTCAGACTGGGACGAGCTCCACCGCGCCCACGGCATAGCGCGCCAGGACCGTCCGAGCGAGCTCGGGGTGGGCGCCGAGCGGCTCGGAGACGGCGATGGCGCCTGCCTCCAGGGCCAGTTCTGCGGCCCGGTCGGGCAGGAAGCCGGGAGCCAGGAAGAGCGAGGCCACGGCGACGTGCCGCTTGCCCTGCGCGCGGAACGCCCGCACCGCCTCGCCGGTGGCAGGGGGAGCAGCGGAGGCGAACGCCGCGGTGACGGGCAGCTTGTGGTGGGTCGCCCACACGCGGGCCAGCCGGGCCACAGACTGGTTCGCCAACGGGTCCGAGGACCCCGCAGCGGCCAGCACCAAGGCGTCGAGCTCGCGCACTCGCGCGATCTTGAGCGCTTCACGCATCCGCAGGTCGAGAACCTCGAGGAAGGACTTCTCCAGACCCAGCACCGAGGTGGCGCGGATCTGGAGCCCGGCGTGCCGGGCCTGCGCCTCGGCCACCGCGGACGGTACGTCGACCTTGGCGTGGAACGCCTCGGTCAGCAGGAGGGGGACGACCACGATCTCCTCGTGGCCGCCGCGCACCAGCCGGTCGACCACCGTCGTGAACGACGGCTTGGCCAGCTCGAGGAAGGCGGTCTCGATCTTGAGGTCCGGGCGCATGGCTCGGACCTCGGCGACGAGGGCGTTGATGGTCTTGGCGGACCGAGGATCACGACTTCCGTGAGCCAGGGCAACCAGGGCAGGGGCAGCCATCTAGAGTGGCCTCCCTTCAGTGAGGTGGGCGGTGGTGACATCGTTGTCGTGGTTCATGAGTGGATCCCGCATTCGGTCTTGCCGGTGCCGGCCCAACGTCCGCTGCGGGCGTCTTCGCCCGGTGCGACCCGACGGGTGCACGGCCAACAGCCGATCGACGGATAGCCGTCGTAGACCAACGGGTTGACCAGCACGTTGTGCTCGGTGATGTAGGCCTCGAACTGCTCGTCGGACCAGCGGGCCAGGGGCGAGACCTTCACCTTGCCCTTCTTCGCGTCCCAGCCGACCACCGGCGCGATGACCCGGTTGTGGGTCTCGGCGCGCCGCAGCCCGGTCGCCCACGCGTCGTACCCGCCCAGCGAGTCCGACAGTGGCTGGACCTTGCGGAGCTTGCAGCACAGGTCGGGGTCGCGGGCGAACAGGTCCTTGCCGTAGTCCGCGTCCTGCTCGGGCACGCTCTGGACCGGCGTGATCGTGATCAGGTTGACCGGCAGGGTGGCCGCGACGGCATCGCGGGTGCCGATGGTCTCCACGAAGTGGTAGCCGGTGTCGAGGAACACCACGTCGATCCCGGGCGCCACCTTGGAGGCGAGGTCGGCGAGCACCGCGTCTCCCATCGACGACGTCACGCAGAACCGGTCGCCGAAGGTCGCGACGGCCCACTCGATGATGTGCTCGGCAGGTGCGAGCTCGAGCTCGGCTCCCACATGGGAGACGAGTTCGCGCAGCTCCTCGGGCGTCCGGCCCTCGGTGTGGGTGCCCTTGAAGCTCCGCGCGGCGGCGGTGGTGGCGGTCGTCATGTGCTCTCCCCTTGTGATGACTGCGGCCGAAGCTGGCCGATCATCTTGAGGGAGAAGGCGCGCTGGCAGTCCCGGCATTCCCACGACCCTGCCGTGGCCTCGTGCGGCCAGAGGTTCTGGTCGCCGCAGTAGGGGCAGTGGAACGGGATGGCGCGCTCACTCATCGGGCCGGCTCCAAGGACTTCTCGCCGCGCAGGTGGACCTCGTCGGCCCTGGCCACCCAGAGTGCGAACGACTCACCCTCGTTGCGGTCGGAGAGGTACGCCGTGACCACGTCGCTGACGTAGTCGTCGAGGCCGGCGCTGGTCACCTTGTGGGCGCGCAGCTTGCGGCCGAAGTTGGCGTTGAGTCCGAGCGCCCCTCCGAGGTGCACCTGGAAGCCCTCGACCTGCGTGCCCTCGGCGTCGAGGACGAGCTGGCCCTTCAGGCCGAAGTCGGCCACCTGGGTGCGCGCGCAGGCGTTGGGGCAGCCGTTGACGTTGACAGTGATCGGGGTGTCGAGGTCGGGGAAGCGCTTCTCCAGCTCGTCGACGAGGTCTCGTGCCCGGTCCTTGGTGTCGACGATCGCCAGCTTGCAGAACTCGATGCCGGTGCAGGCCATCGTGTTGCGGCGCCAGTTGGACGGCGTGGCCGTGAGACCGATCGCGTCCACTGCCGCCACGAAGTCGTCGACCCGATCAGCGTCGAGACCCAGCACGACCAGCTTCTGGTAGGCCGTGAGTCGCGCGCCGGCAGGCGCCGTACTCCTCGATCAGGTCGGCGAGCGCCAGCAGCGCCGTACCCGACACCCGGCCGGCCGTCGGCGCCAGCCCGACGTAGAACCGGCCGTCCTTCTGGGCGTGGACGCCGATGTGATCAGCCTGCTGCACGGGCACCTGGGGGAGGCACAGTCGACCAGGGCGCGGTGGAGGTATTCGGTCTCGAGGATCTCGCGGAACTTCTCCTTGCCCCAGTCGGCCACCAGGAACTTCAGGCGGGCGCGCGAGCGCAACCGGCGGTAGCCGTAGTCGCGGAAGATCGAGGCCACGCCCTCCCACGCGTCGGCGACCTCCTCCAGCGGGATCCAGACCCCGAGCTTCTGGGCGAGCATCGGGTTGGTGGACAGACCCCCGCCGACCCACAGGTCGAAGCCGGGTCCGTGCTCAGGGTGGATGGTGCCGACGAACGACACGTCGTTGGTCTCGGGGGAGACGTCGTGGCTCGGGTGACCGGTCAGGGCGGTCTTGAACTTCCGGGGCAGGTTCGAGAAGTCCTTGTTGCCGATGAAGCGGCGCTTGATCTCCTCAAGGGCCGGCGTGCCATCGATGATCTCGTCCGCGGCGACGCCCGCGACCGGCGAGCCGAGGAAGGGTCGCGGCGAGTCGCCGCAGGCCTCCTGCGTGTCGAGTCCGGCCTCCTCGAGGCGCCTCCAGATCTCGGGCATGTCCTCGATGCGGATCCAGTGGTACTGGATGTTCTCGCGGTCGGTGACGTCGGCGGTGTCGCGGGCGAACTCCTTCGAGACCGAGCCGAGGGCACGGACGGCGTCCGCGGTGAGCAGAGCACCGTCGGAGCGGACGCGCAGCATGAAATAGCTGTCGTCGAGCTCCCAGGGCTCCAGGGTGGCCGTCTTGCCACCGTCGAAACCGGGGGCGCGCTGGGTGTAGAGACCCCACCAGCGCATCCGGCCACGCAGGTCGTTGGGGTCGATCGAGGAGAAACCGCGCTTGGAGTAGATGTTCTCGATACGAGCGCGCACGTTGAGGGCGTCGTCGTCCTTCTTGAACTGCTCGTTGGCGTTGAGCGGCTCGCGGTAGCCGAGAGCCCACTGGCCCTCACCGCGCTTGGGGCGGGGTCGACTGGCAGGTCGATCGGCGGGCTCGGCAGGTCGTTCGGCAGGGCGGCTGGCGGGAGCCTGCTCGTTCATGCTCATCCTTGTCTCAAGGAGACGCTCGATCCGCTGGACTGGATGTCCCGCTTCCTCGGGGGACATCTGCTGGCCGGCGACCGGCGCCCGGTCCGTTGTCTCGGTGGGTGTCGGGCGGTCGCGCCAGGTTGCTGGTGCGACTCAGGTCAGCAGGGCCAACACATCATGCTGCCGGTGCGGCCGAGGTCCACGTGGCGTCGGACCACGAGGAAGGCGCTCGTTGCAGCACTGATCATGCGTCGAGTCTCACTGGTCGGACGCCAGTTTCACAAGTTGAAATCTCATGAGGTGAGATTGCGCTCCATCATGTGAGATACGTCGCCGACCTGTCGCAGATGTACACGCTGATCGCATCGACCTGTCGCAGATGTACACCGGACTCGGGCAGCCGGAACACGTGGCAGGTCACTAGGGTGTCGCCATGAACGATTCCTTGTCGCAGTTGACCAGCAGCGCCTACAGCCAGGCCCTCGAGGTCATCGCCTCCGTCGAACCCCGCATCGCCGACGCGACCCGCAAGGAACTCGCGGATCAGCGCGCCTCGTTGAAGCTCATCGCCAGCGAGAACTACGCCTCGCCGGCAGTGCTGCTCACGATGGGCACCTGGTTCAGCGACAAGTACGCCGAAGGCACCGTCGGGCACCGCTTCTACGCCGGCTGCCAGAACGTCGACACCGTCGAGGCGCTCGCTGCCGAACACGCCCGCGAGCTGTTCGGCGCCGAGTACGCCTACGCCCAGCCGCACTCCGGCATCGACGCCAACCTGGTCGCCTTCTGGTCGATCCTGGCTCACCGGGTCGAGGGGCCCTGGCTGGAGAAGTTCGGCGCCAAGGGCGTCAACGACCTCTCCGAGGAGGACTGGGAGACGCTGCGCGCAGAGTTCGGCCACCAGCGTCTGCTCGGCATGTCCCTCGACGCGGGCGGGCACCTGACCCACGGGTTCCGCCCCAACATCAGCGGCAAGATGTTCCACCAGCAGCAATACGGTACCGACCCCGAGACCGGACTCCTCGACTACGACGTGGTGGCTGCCAAGGCCCGCGAGTTCCGCCCGCTGGTGCTGGTGGCCGGCTACTCGGCGTACCCCCGCCGGGTGAACTTCGCCAAGATGCGCGAGATCGCCGACGAGGTCGGCGCCACGCTGATGGTCGACATGGCGCACTTCGCCGGACTCGTCGCCGGGAAGGTGTTCACCGGCGAGGAGGATCCGGTGCCCTACGCGCACATCGTCACCACCACGACCCACAAGTCGCTGCGCGGTCCCCGCGGTGGACTGGTGCTGGCGCAGGAGGAGTATGCGCCGTCGGTCGACCGTGGCTGCCCGATGGTGCTCGGCGGCCCGCTGTCCCACGTGATGGCCGCCAAGGCGGTGGCGTTGGCGGAGGCTCGTCAGCCATCTTTCCGGACCTATGCCCAGGCGATCGCCGACAACGCCAAGTCCCTCGCGGACGGGTTCATGTCCCGTGGTGCGAAGCTGGTCACCGACGGCACCGACAACCACATCGTGCTGCTCGACGTCTCCTCGTTCGGCCTCACCGGTCGGCAGGCCGAGTCGGCCCTCCTCGACGCCGGCGTGGTCACCAACCGCAATTCAGTGCCTGCCGACCCGAACGGCGCGTGGTACACCTCGGGCGTGCGCCTCGGTACGCCGGCACTCACCACGCGTGGCTTCGGGCATGACGAGTTCGACAAGGTCGCCGAGCTGATGATCGACGTACTCACGAACACCGAGGCCGGCACCAACAAGGCCGGTGCGCCGTCGAAGGCGACGTACAAGCTGGCCGACGGGGTCGCCGACCGCACCAAGGCAGCCTCCGCCGAGATGCTCGACAAGCACCCGCTCTACCCAGGCCTCGTCCTCTCCTGAGCATGCTCGACAAGGAGGACCTGGTCTCCGCAGGGTCGTCCGCGGGTTCGTCTGCGGCCGAGCCCGAGAAGCAGCTTGGCTGAGCTTCCGGTTGAATCAGGGGTTCGGGCCCCACGAGATGGGGGTTGTGGTCCTCGCGGAGGGCCGCAACCCCCATCTCGCAGGGCCGAAACCCGGATCTCAACGGGCCGAAACCCCCCACTCAACGGGGGAGTGGGGTCGCGCGCTCCACGATGGCCGGCAGGTCCGCGCTCTGCAGCATCCCGAAGGTCCCCTGGTAGGCCGCCCCCAGCCGACTGCCGCAGAACGCGTCGGCGATCTCGGCCGGCGCGAACCGCACCAGCAGCGATCCCTGCAGGCACGCCGCCATCGCACCGGCCAGCCGCCGGGCCTCCACCTCCAACCCGGCCGCCTCGCCCAGCATGGCGAGCGTCGCGTCCACGGCGCGGTCCAGGCGCGCGTCGCCGCCTCGTGCCAGGCCGACCTCGGTGATCCAGGCCTGCAGAGCCGCGGGCTCGCGCGACAGTGCCCGCAGTACGTCGAGGGCGTTGATGTTGCCGGAGCCCTCCCAGATCGAGTTCAACGGCGACTCGCGGAACAACAGCGGCATGCCGGAGTCCTCGACGTAGCCGTTGCCGCCCAGGCACTCCAGCGCCTCTGCGACCATGGCCGGCGTCCGCTTGCAGACCCAGAACTTCGCCAACGGCAGGGCGATCCGGCGCAGGGCGGCCTCGTGCGGGTCCTCAGCGCCGTCCACGGCGGCGGCGAGGCGCATCGCCAGGGCAGTCGCGGCCTCCGACTCAACGGCGAGATCGGCGATCACGTTCTGCATCAGCGGCTTGTCGGCCAACCGCGAGCCGAAAGCCGACCGGTGCGCCACGTGCCAGGATGCCTCGGCAAGTGAGCGGCGCATCAGCGAGGCCGACCCGAGCACGCAGTCGAGCCGGGTCGCGGCCACCATCTCCAGGATCGTGCGCGATGCCGCGCCCCTCGTCGCCGAGCCGCTGCGCCCAGGTGCCGTCGAACTCCAGCTCGCTGGAGGCGTTGGAGCGGTTGCCGAGCTTGTCCTTGAGGCGTACGACGTCCAGCCGGTTGCGCTCGCCCGAGGGCAGCACCCGCGGGACCAGGAAGCAGGTGAGCCCGTCGGGAGCCTGGGCCAGCACCAGGAACACGTCGTTCATCGGCGCGGAGGTGAACCACTTGTGCCCGTGCAGGGTGTAGCCGTCCCCGACCGGCACGCGCCCGGGTCACGTTGGCCCGCACATCGGAGCCGCCCTGCTTCTCGGTCATCCCCATCCCGGCCAGCGCGCCCGCGCTTCGACGACGCCACGCGTAGCCCGGGGTCGTAGGTACGTCGAGGCGAGCAGCCGCGACCCACTCCTCGCTCCGGTCGGCCGAGCGACCCGCAGCGCCGGCACTGCGGCGTACGTCATCGAGATCGGGCAGCCGTGACCCGGCTCGGTCTGCGACCAGGCGAAGAAGCCCGCCGCCCGGCGTACGTGGGCGTGCTCGTCGCCGACACCCAGGGCGTGGCCGCCAGACCGTGGCCCGACCGCACGCTCCATCAGCCAGTGCCACGAGGGATGGAAGGTGATCTCGTCGACCCGGTTCCCGTAGCGGTCGTACGCCGTCAGCGCCGGATGATGCTCGTTGGCCAACCGTCCGTGCTCCTGGGCCTCGGCGGTGCCCGGCCTCTGCGCCGAGCGCCTCGAGCGACTTCAGGACGGCCGTCGGATCCGTGCCTGCCGACCGCCTCCACCAGGGCCAGGTCGGAAGTCACGACATTGTGATCGACCAGCGGTGGCGCCTGGTTGGTGGCTTCCCGAAACGTAGCGTCCATGTCGATACCGTAGGCCGCATGAGTCCCACCCAGCCGCCGAGCCTCATGGTCCGGCTCCGGGGCAAGGTCTGGGAGATCATCGTGGCCACGGTCGGCTCCTGCCTGCGCTATCGGGTGACTGGGCTGGCGGCCGAGGCGGCGTTCTTCGCAGTGCTGTCGATCCCGCCGCTGATCTTCGCGCTCGCGGGCGCGATCGGGTTCGTCTCCGAACGGTTCACCGATGCCCAGATCCAGGACGTCAGCAATGCCATCATCGACTTCTCCTCGCGGGCGCTTACCGACGGCGTGGTCGACAAGATCATCACGCCGACGATCAACGACGTGCTCCGCGGAGGACGCTACGACGTGATCTCGATCGGCTTCGTGCTGGCGCTGTGGTCGGGCTCGAGAGCGCTGAACGTGTTCGTGGACACCATCACGATCATGCACGGCCTGGGTGGGCACCGGGGGATCGTGAAGACCCGAGCGCTGTCGTTCGGGCTCTACGTCCTGGGTCTCATCACCGGCGCGATCACGCTGCCGCTGATCATCGCCGGGCCGGGGCTGGTCGACCAGGTCCTGCCGCAACGGCTGGACTTCCTCAACGACCTCTACTGGCCGATCGTCATCGTGCTCTGTGTCTGCTTCCTGGCCACGCTCTACCACGTGAGCGTTCCGGTACGGACCTCGTGGAGCTTCAACCTCCCGGGCGCCTGCTTCAGCCTGACCTGCTGGGTGCTGGGCTCCTGGGCGCTGCGTGAGCTGCTCACGCTGACGGCCAAGGACTCGATGTCGATCTACGGTCCGCTCTCGGCGCCGATCGCGGTTCTGCTGTGGCTCTACCTGCTCTCGATCGCGGTGCTCGTCGGGGCGGCGGTGAACGCGTCGTTCGACGCCGTGTTCCCGCAGATGTCGACCACCAACGCCCGTCGCGAGCTGGTCTCCCGACTGCGCACGCGGATCGGGCGGCCAGAGCCGACGCTCACCGAGGACGTGGAAGGATGAGGACGTGGCCAACGTGAACCTGCCGATGCCGGTCGTCGTCGCCGGCGGAGCCCTCGCCATCCTGGGCGGCTACCTCATCGGGGTGGTCGCCGGCCCGGAGACCCCCGATCGTGCGACCGGCGTCGTGGAGTCCTACGACTCCAGCAAGGCCGAGCTCTGCCTCAGCGGCGACGCCGTCTCCGGTCAGGACGGCGTCAGCGACGACGGGATCCTCTGCGGGACCTGGCAACGGCCCCGCAATGCTGACCAACCGGTCAAAGGGGACAAGTTTCGGTTCGTCACCCTGCAGACCGCCACCTCACCCGATTCCGAGTCGGGCGGCACCGTGCTGATCTACGGCGACGTCGTCGACTAGGTTCACAACCGTGCCCCGTGACCTGTCCGAGCCGACGCTCGGCCGCATCCGTCTGCCGGAGACCACCCGGTCGCCGTGGTGGGAGCTCGGCAAGCGACTCCTGCTGGCCGTGGCGATCCTGGTCGGCACGGTGATGCTGGTCTACTTCGACCGCGACGGCTACACCGACAACAACGACCCCACGGCCAAGGTCGGGTTGATCGACTCGATCTACTACACGACCGTCACCCTGAGCACGACCGGCTACGGCGACATCGCGCCGACAGCGGACCACGCCCGGTTGATCAACGCCTTCATCGTGACCCCGCTGCGCATCGCGTTCCTGGTCCTGCTGATCGGCACCACCCTCGAGGTCCTTGCCTCGCAGGGTCGCGAGATGTTCCGGGTCTCCCGGTGGAGGAAGAAGAACATGGACGAGCACATCGTGGTGGTGGGATACGGCACCAAGGGCCGCAGCGCCGTCGAGACCCTGGTCAACAACGGGAAGCCCCGCGAGAGCGTCGTGATCGTGGACCCCTCGCCGACCGCCATGGCCGATGCGGCACTGGACGGCATCGCGATCGTCACCGGCGACGCCACCCGTCGACAGGTCCTGCGCAGGGCCGGAGTCGAACGCGCCAGCCAGGTCATCATCACCACCGACCTCGACGCGACCAACGTGCTCGCCACCCTGACCGTGCGCCAGCTCAACCCGGACTCCTACATCGTCGCGGCGGTCCGCGAGGAGGAGAACGTGCCGTTGATGAAGCAGAGCGGCGCCGACTCGGTGATCACCTCGGCCGACGCGGTGGGCCGGCTGCTCGGCCTGTCCGCGCTGTCGCCGACGCTGGGTTCGGTCATGGAGGACCTGATGACCTACGGCGAGGGCCTCGAGGTCGCTGAGCGTGAGCTGCTCGTCAACGAGGTCGGCAAGCAGCCGCAACAGCTGCCCGACCAGGTGATCTCGGTGGTCCGTGACGAGAAGGTCTACCGCTACTTCGACCCGGTGGTGACCCAGTTGGCCCGCGGCGATCGCCTGGTCGTCGTACGACCTGCCCGGGAGCTGCCGTGGGCGCCCCGACCCGGCACGCACAACGAGACGACGTCCACCGAGGAAGAGGACTGACCCACCCGGGTGGGCTGATCGACGGTTCAAATGTAGGGTCGGAACGACGGACACGGATCTCGGCGCACTGCAGCGCAGTAGAACAGGGAGACAGGCCATGACCAGCAACCACCACCGGACCCGACTACCAGGTCGTCAACCCCGCCACCGGAGAGGTGGTCGAGACGTTCGAGAAGGCCACCGACGCCGAGGTCGAAGCGGCGCTCACGGCGACGCACTCGGCCTACGCGGTCTGGAAGGACGTGCCGATCGAGGAGCGCGCGAAGGTCGTCAAGCGCATCGGGGAGCTGTTCGTCGAGCGCGCGGCCGACCTTGCCGCGGTGGCCACCCAGGAGATGGGCAAGCCGCTCTCGGAGTCGCAGGGCGAGGCCGAGTTCTGCGGCGACATCTTCGACTACTTCGCCACCGAGGGCCCGACCTTGGCCGCCGACCAGCCGATCAAGACGTTCTCCGGCGGCACCGCGGTCGTGCAGAAGCTCCCGATCGGTGCGTTGCTGGGCATCATGCCGTGGAACTACCCCTTCTATCAGATCGCCCGCTTCGCGGCGCCGAACCTCATGCTGGGCAACACGATCATCCTCAAGCACGCCGAGTCGGTGCCGAAGTCCGCGCTGGCCGTCGAGCAGATCATGAAGGACGCCGGGCTGCCCGAGGGCGCCTACGTCAACCTCTTCGCGTCCTACTCCCAGATCGAGACGATCATCGGTGACCCCCGGGTCGCGGGAGTGTCCCTCACCGGCTCCGAGCGTGCCGGTGCGGTCGTGGCGGCGATCGCGGGCAAGAACCTGAAGAAGTGCGTCCTCGAGCTCGGCGGGTCCGACCCCTACGTGGTGCTCGACTCCGCCGACATCGGCGCTGACGCGGACACCGCCTGGGAGACCCGGATCAGCAACACCGGCCAGGCCTGCAACTCCAACAAGCGGATGATCGTGATGCAGGACGTGTTCGACGACTTCGTCGCCCGCCTCACCGAGCACGCCACCGGTCTGGTGGCAGGAGACCCGGCCGAGGAGGCGGAGGGCACGTTCGCCCCACTGTCCTCGCGCGCCGCAGCCGAGAACCTCGCCGCCCAGGTGGACGACGCCGTCAGCAAGGGGGCGACCCTGCACGCCGGCGGAGTGCTGAGCGACGGCCCGGCGGCCTACTACTCGCCGGCCGTGCTCACCGGCATCACGAAGGACATGCGGGCCTACAAGGAGGAGCTGTTCGGCCCGGTCGCCGTCGTCTACTCCGTCTCCAGTGACGACGAGGCGCTCGAGCTGGCCAACGACACGCCGTACGGCCTCGGCGGTGCGGTCTTCAGCACCGATCCCGAGCGCGCACGCCGGGTCGCGGAACGGCTCGAGGTCGGAATGTCCAACGTGAACTCGCCCGCCGGTGAGGGCGCCGAGGTGCCGTTCGGCGGGGTCAAGCGCAGTGGTTTCGGCCGCGAGCTGGGCCCGCTCGGCATGGACGAGTTCGTCAACAAGCGGATGTTCTACGTCGCCGACTGATCCAGGCGACTGATCCAGACGAATGGGTCAGACGGTGAACGGCTGCTGCGTCAGGTAGTCCGGGTCGGCCACCAGCTCGCTGTTGAGGTTCGGGGTCTGGTCGGTGGTCATGTTGGCGACGATGTCGGCATGGAAGGCCGCATAGTCGCCCACGAACGCACCCTCCGCCCAGGTCTGCAGGAGACTCTGGGTGAAGGCACCGTTGCCCTGACCGTCGTAGGACACCTCGTCGTCCTGGCACCCTGAGATCAACAGGACGGACGCGCCGACCTCGAGGTCGCCGCGGGCTGCGACCTGCTGTTTGATGGCCCGGTACGCCGCACTGCGGGCCAGGTTGTCGCGCGTTTGCTGCTCATCGGGCATGCCGCGGGTGAGCGGACGGTCGACCTCGTCGCGCACGACCGAGCCGCTGTGGCAGCTGTCGCTGATCACGAGGACCCGCATGCCCGACGGAAACCGAGTCCAGGCCAGATGGAGCTCGTCGTCGAGCAGTTGCCGGTCGAAGCAGACCCACGTCTCGTCCTGGCCGTCGTCCTCGTCACCGTCCTCGTCGGCGACCTGGCCGCCATGGCCGGAATAGCTGATCAGGCAGAGGTCCCCGGGTGCCTTGGCCCCCGCGAGCGCACCGATCGCCGCGGTCACGCCGGCAGCGGTCGCGGCCTCGTCGAGGACGCTGGTGCTGGTGAAGCCCGCCGCCTCGGCGAGCGCCCTCATGCTGGTCGCGTCGTTGAGGCAGCCCTGGAGCCGGCCGTCCCAGCCGCCGTACTGGGCAGGGATCGACGTGGTTGAGTCCGATGTGGAGAGCGTGGCCGGCCATGGGATTCCCTTTCGAGGGTGCGGGATGGTGGGGAGGACGCCGTCGAGGGAGTCGTCGGTTGTCGGGGCGTCGGGCGGGCCAGAGGCTGTCGGGTTGACCCACTGGCGGAGCACCCGCCGGATCACGTCGAGGGTGGTGCGGCGCTCGTCGCCCTGCGCGGTGGCGGGCAGGCAGGCCTGCACGAGCTCGACCCAGCGCATGATGGTCTCGCGCTCCCGGCCACTGACGCCCTCTTCGAAGATGTCCTCGTAGGCCGCTGCCACGGCCGCCTCGTCGGGGGATCCCGGTGACGATGTGCAGGGCCAGGTCGGCGTCCGGCACCCGGGTCCGCTCGTAGGGTGCCGCCGACCAGGGCGCGGCACCGGCGGCATCGCGCACCGCGTGGAGTTGGGCCGCCCAGCCGGCGGCCTTCCGGGCGAAACCCCGCGGTCGGCGGGCGCGGTTGGCCATCTCGAGGTATTCGAGGATCACCGCCGCGAGCGTGGAGTACTGCGCGTCCTTGCTGCCAGGGGCCACGACGCCGAGCGCCTTCTCCGCCTCGCGGAACTTCTTGGCCGCCCTCTGCAGCGCCTCCAACCGTTCGGCCGCGATCGACGTCCGGGCCCGTCACTCGCCACAGCTGGTGCAGGCCGACCGTCGCCTCGGCGGTCTGCAGCTCGGCGTTCTCGACGGATCTGGTGGTGTAGACGGCCAGGATCCGCCACAGCCCCAACAGCTCGGTCGCCTGCGAGAAGTGCACCTCGGCGGCCCGCTCGTCGCGACGCAGCAGGTCTGCGCCACGGTGGGCATGGGCGGTGCTGAGCCGGGCGATGACGTCGAACCCTGCTCCCGAGCCCCCGGCCGCCATCGCGTGCCCGTAGGCCTCGATCGCCTGGTCGTAGTCGCCCAGCGCTCGCCAGGCCTCTCCGATGGCCTGGAACTCCGTGCCACGGATCCAGCGTTCGCCGTCCTTCACCAGGGCGACGAGCTGTGCCTCGAGGTTGCGCTCGGACTCGGGACACGCAACCAGCGACTGCGAGGTGATCCACTCCAGCTGCTCGCGGAACCCCCGCCGGGAGGCCAGGTCGCTGGTCTGCCGGTGACCGGAGCTGGCGTTCGAGCTGGAAGGCCGGTTCGCCGTACACCTGGTAGGCGCCCCAGGTGTTGGTCGTGTGGTGGAACTCGGCGTACACGTGCTTGCGAGCCTGCAAGCGTGGCCGAGCCGAGGTTGTCGCCGCTCAGCATCTTGTCGTAGAAGGTGGTCGCGAACAGCGAGGCAGCCTCGTCGTCCACCGCCCAGCCCGCGGCCACGACCGCGCGGATCCCGTTGTCGATGAGCTTGCGGGAGACACTGGAGGCGAGCTTGTCGGGGCGCCCCACGCCGCTGCCGATGTGGCAGCAGTTGAGGAAGACCAGATCGGGGGTGGTCTGCATCTGCTCGAACTCGGCGGCGGTCAGGAAGTCGTCGGGTCCGATGCGTACGCCGCTGCGCTCTGGATGCTCGGCGTCGTACTGGCCATGGGCCGCAATGTGGATGATCCGGTACTCGTGGGCGAAGAGGGCGTTGAGCACCATCTGGGTGTCGACCCGGCCGCCCTTCGCGTCGGGGATCAGGGAGAGCACCTCCCAGCCGCGCGACTCGAGCAGGTCGGCCACCGCGCGGGCCTCTCGGACGGCGCCGTCGAGCTGTGCGTTGTCTGCGTCGTCGCCGAGCCAGGGGTCGCCGATGACCAGGGCCTTGCGTCCGGGCGAGGGGCGGATGAGGTCGCGGATCCGCGTGGTCTCAAGCCGTCTGATGATGCCGACCTCGGTGGCGATGGGCACGACACCGTCGTCGAAGGAGCGAGTCGCGAGCATCTCGAACGGCAGGCCGGCGGCGTGCTCGTCGAGCATGTACATGATGTTCTCGCTGGGGCGCCCCTGGCCCTTCATCGATCGCGGGACCAGCAGTTCGTAGAGCGTGTTGTTGATCTGCTCGTCGACCGACGGCGAGCCGACGGACTGCTCGACCAGGGTCTCGATGATCTTGTGCTGGGCGACACTGATCTGGGTGGCCGCACCGGCGGTGCGACCGGTCTCGGTGAACGCCAGGGACCACAGGGGCGACTTGGGGTCGTCGGTGTCCATCCCGCTGACCCGGATGGTGCGCCAGCGGTCGGTGTTGTAGTCCGAGCGCGGGCTTCCGGGACGACCGTCGGTGCCTTCGCGGAGCACGTCGTCGACGTGCAGGATGTCGTCCTCGTTGGCGGTGTTCGGCTCCTCCAGCCGGCGAGCGGCCTGGAAGGCCTCGATGGCGCGGTCCTCGAAGAGCTCGTAGATGGTCAGCGAGTGGATCTGGTGGGGCAGGTCGAGGTCGCGCAGGCGGCGGTTGGTACGGCGTACGCCGGTGATGGCGGCGTTGACCGAGGACGGCACGGCGAGCGCCCCGGTGCCCATGGTCCCGATCAGCACGGTCGCGATGTCGAGGCCGCCCGCGTCCTCGTCGGACTGGGCCGCGACCAGGCGCAGACAGGCCTGGGCGATGCCGGCGGTGAGCTCGCCGGGGCTGAGGTCCCCGGGGTCGCCGAGGCCGATGACTGCGGCGCCGGCCCCGGCCTTCTCGGGGCGTACGAAGAGCTGGCAGGTGCCGCGGGCGCCGGGATACTGTCCCAGGAGCCGGTGTCGCGACAGGGCACCGTCGAGCCGGGCGTCGAGGGCCTTCTCAGCACCGGCGATCGGCGTACCGAACTGGGAGCCGACGATGAACTTCTCGCTGGCGCCGGCCAGGTTGCCGTGCACGACCTTGACCTCGAGGGTGGTCTGCTCACGTTCGGGAGCCACCGGGGCACCCATGGAGGCCCACACCAGGTCGTCCGCCGTGGGGAACAGCACCGGGAACGGACTCGGGCGCAGTGGTGATCCGGGCACGCTTGAGTGCTGCTGCGTCCGGGGCCCGGACGCTGGGCGCCACGGGGGTGCCGGCCAGGAGCTGCATGATCAGGCCGAGTGCGCGTTCGTCGGTCACCAGCCTGTCGAACGGCACCCACAGGTAGTGGGCTGCCAGCTCGAGGGGCGGCGTGGTGAGGGGCACGTGGCCGTCGCCGAGGTCGGTGAAGCGCAGCTCGCCGCTGGCCGGGTCGGTCGTCCAGGTGGAGGCGGCCCGCCCGAAGATCGCGGCATACTTCGCCCAGGCCGACATCGGCTCGAGGGTCTCGGGCAGTGGCTCTGCCAGTGCCTCGGCGCTGCCGAGCTGCAGTCGCTCCTCGAGACGGGTGGCGATCTGTGCCTGGTCGCCACCCGAGACCAGGGTGAGGGCGGTGGTCAGGGCGTCGCGGCCCTCGGCGCGGGCGCGGGCGGTGGCGTTGCCTGCGAGTGGGGGACTGAGCAGCACACGCTGACCCATGGACCGGGTGCGCCCGGCTCCGGCGGCGGCGTCGGCGGCGAGCGCCACCCGACAGCCCGTTCCGTGGGCGACGATGTGGACGGGCTGGCCACTGGCCTCGGCTGCGGTGATGGCCTCGTTGAGGCGGGTCGCGGCGCCCTCCAGCGTCTCGGTGGGGCTGTAGGGGAAGGGCGTGAAGTGGGTGCCGAGCATCGCTGGCGAGGGCGTCGTACCGGCTGACCAGCGCCTCGCCCCGCCACGGCTCGTCCGAGGTCAGCACGGCGTCGAGGCCGTCGCCGGCGAGCGCGGAGGGGCTCGGCCAGAACTCGGTCCCTCCCGCCGTCAGGGTGGAACCGAGCACGTCGGGGACGACCAGCACGGTGCCGGTCAGCTGGGTGGTGGCCAGTCCGCGGGTGGGGCCCCGTCGGGTCGTGGCGGCAGGGTCGCTGAATCCGGCGACGCCGTCCGGCTTGTCGGCCAGCATCCAACGCTCGAGCGCGCCGCGTGAGGTCCGGTCGGTGAAGTAGTTGGAGTGGGAGTAGGCGGGCCCCTTGAAGCCCGCGACCCGGCCACCGCTCTTGCGGGGGATGCCGCGGGCCATCGCTCCGGTGTTGACCACCATGTCGTGGTCCTCGCGGAAGAAGAGGTCGGCCCCCAGGACCTTGAGGCGCTTGAGCAGCCCGCTGCCCTCGACGTCGCCGGCGATCACGCCGAGGTTGTCGTCGGCACCGGGACCGGGACAGGTGTTGAGCAGGGCGATGAACGGCGACTCGGGCATCTGGGCCTCGAGGCCCGGGAGTGCCCGCACGTCGGCTCGCTGGTCGAGGAAGGTGAGCAGCAGCAGCTTGACGGCCTCGGCGACGCCGGTGCCGGGCACGCCGGGGAGCAGGCGCAGGGCGTTGAAGAGATAGGTGGCGTACTGGTCCACCCGGCGAGAGGCGAGGATGGTGCCGCGGGCAGGGCAGGCCACGCGGGCGAAGCGTTCGACGCTGAGGTGACGGTCCGCCATCACCTGGCGGAGCTCTGGCAGGGCCTCCAGGTCGGGGGAGTCGGGGTCGGCCTTGCGCAGGACCGCGAGGGACGCGTCAAGGCTGAGGTCGTTGTCGAGCAGGTAGCGGCTCAGGCTGAACGCCTCGCCGACCAGACCGCCGCGGGAGTGACTGACCAGGTGCAGTCTGGCGCCCTCGGGCAGGACACGGGCAGCGTCGAGGGCGTTCTCGACGGGGGTCCGGCTCAGGGTGGCGTGCTCGACGGCATACATGCGTTCGCCGTACCGCTCGCTGAGGCGACCCCACTCGTCGGTGCGCCGCAGTCCGGCGAACGCGGCCTCGGTGTGGGAGAAGGTGCCGTGCAACAGGACGAGGGTCGGTTGGTCGGCGGCGCTGACAGGGGTCTCGCGCAGGTCGCCGGGGTCGAGCTGGAGGTCGTGGTCGACCTGGTATAGCCCACGGCGCTTGGCGCGCTTGCGGCGGACCTCCGCGGGAGCGTCGTCATCGCAGGGCCGGTCGATCCATTCGGCCACCTTCTTCATCGCGGCCCGGGCGACCGGGTCGAGGAAGACCTGGGCGACCCGTTCGGCGGCCGCCCCACTGACGAGGTCCTTCAGGGTGGCCAGCGCCGCCTTGATCTCCGGGTCTGAGATGTCGAAGCTGGAGCGGGTGACTCCGGAGACGGGGCTCGCCCCTCGACTTACCGTGATCAGGTCCTCGAGCGAGCGAGTTCCTCGGCTGCGAGCCTCCGCCCGGGCTCCGCCGAGGGTGGTGAAGTGCACGAGCCCGTCGGAGGTCTCGATCTCGAGGACGTCGTCGTCCGCGCCGTCGAGGTCGACTGCTCGTTGGTCACCGCGAGCAGCGGTGGCCCCGGTGGCTCGGGTGGTCACCTCGTCGCGTCTGCGATAGGTCACCTGCGCGCCGTACAGCTCGTCGAAGGCGTCCGGCGGGCGGTCGTCGCCTTCCCGGGTGTATCCCCGGATTGTCAGGCCACTGGACATGGCGGTCCCTCTTCGGGTTGACGGAGGCGGGGTGCCTCCACGGGGGAGGAGCGCCCCATTTGTCCAGTGATACTCCTTTTGCGCATGCCGCCGCTAGGGTTGATGGCTTCCCGCCGTCTCCCGAAGGAAACTGATGCGCCGCTCCACCTCGCACGCCGCCCTGCTGCTCCTGATGGGCTCCCTGGTCCTCGCCGCCCTCCCAGGTTCGTCGGCCGCACCAGCCTCCAGCGTCAGGGCGTGGACCTCGGTGACCCGGCTGGCCGTCGTCAAGGACGTCCGGATCAAGGAGAACAGCGGAATGTCGCGCTCCACCTATGCGCGCCGGACCCTGTTCGTGCACAACGACTCCGGCGGCGGACCACAGTTCTTCGCCATCGGCGTCGGTGGTCGCACGCAGGCCGTTTTCAACGTCCCTGGTGCTCCTGCGAAGGACTGGGAGGACATGGCCTCGGGGCCTGACCACACGCTGTGGTTCGGGGACATCGGCGGCAATCGCAGCTCGGTCAACGTGGTGCGGGTGAAGGAGCCGAAGAGGCTCGTCGGGCGGGCCCTGAAGCACAGGTCCTACGAGCTGACCTACCCCGACGGTGCCCACAACGCCGAAGCCATGATGGTGCGCCCCGGGACCGGGCGCATCTTCGTGATCACCAAGGCCAGCGCCGGTGCGGCGATCTACCGAGCCCCGGCCGCACTCTCCGCGACCCGCTCCAACCCGATGGTGAGGATCGCCGACGCACCTCGCGGTCTCAGCGGCGCGGACTTCGCCCGAGCCGGGAAGCGCTTCGTCCTGCGGCAGTATCACTCCGCCTTCGTCTACCGGAAGATCGGCGGGGCCGGCGTGCAGTTCCGGCTGCCCGACGCACACACGTTCGGTGAGGCGGTCACCTTCACCCGTGGCGGTTCCCTGGTCTTCGGCGCTGAAGGCATCAACGAGTGGCTCTGGATCGCCAGGCCCTGAGCTCGCCGCAGCCCTCGATCGAGGAGGGTTAGGCGCTCGCCGGCACCACGGCGACAGCTCCGTGCGAGTGCTCCAGCACCGCCGGTGCGACGGAGCCGAACACGAGCTGGTTCGCCGGCGTGATCGGGTGGTGCCCGACGACGACGAGCTCGTAGTTCTGCGATGCGGCGACGAGGTGCTGGTCGGCGAACCCGTCGGCCATGCGCACCTCGACGGGGACGTCGGGGAACTTCTCGCCCATCCCGGCGATCGACTCGGCCACCAGGTCCTGCTCGCCGGCCTGCCAGTAGCAGTGCAGAACCACCAGCGGGCGCCTGCGGAAGGAGGCCATGCGGTAGGCGAACTCGACGGCCGGCAGCGACAGCTCCGTGCCGTCGACACCCACCAGGACCCCATGGGTGGTCAGGCCGGGATCCGTCGGCCGTCGGACGACCACGGGGCAGGCGGCGTGGGTGGCGACCGAGACGCTCACCGAGCCGAGGAGCAGGCTGGCGACCGGGCCCCGACCGCGTGAGCCCAGCACGATCATCCAGGCGTGGTGGCTCAGGTCCAGCAACGCGGTGCGCGGATCGGCATAGCTCAGAATCTCGTGGACCTCGAGTCCGGGAAGCACCTCGAGGGCGCTGGCTCTCGCCGCATGCAGCATCTCCTGGCCGGCGGTCCTGGTCTGATCCAGGAGCACGCCGTAGTCCATGCCGCCACCGACGTACGTCCCGGAGGCCATGAAGCCGATGGGTTCCACGGCGTGCACGAGGGTGAGCGGGCGGTTCTCGAGACCTGCCTGGTCGATGGCCCAGATGAGTGCTTCCTCGGCGTAGGTGGAGCCGTCCACGCCGACCACGATGCTGCCTGAGGGTGCGCTTGTCGCGTTCATGGTTCCAGGGTGACCCGCGGGGCTCCGCATCCCCACGGTCACAGGCCCCGACGGGCCGGGACCTTCGGCTCTTTCGGGTGCTGCACCGACGGCGCCGCGACAGCCACTGGGCAGGTAGTCTTGGGATACCCCATGGGGTATGCGATGATGAGACAGCGACACCCCCCGGGGTAACGTCGGCACCGCGACCACACACGAGGAGAACCCGATGGGCTACACCCTGAGCGTCACCACGGACCGCCCCTACGAGGCAGCCGTGGCGGCGACGAAAGCCGCCCTCGCCGACCAGGGCTTCGGCGTACTCACCGAGATCGACATCCGGGCGACGATGAAGACCAAGCTCGACGTGGACGTCGCACCGCAGGTGATCCTCGGGGCGTGCCGGCCGCAGCTGGCGCACCAGGCCCTGCTGATCGACCCGTCGCTGGCCGCGGTGCTGCCCTGCAACGTCGTGGTTCGCTCGCTGGAGGACGGCACGTCGATCGTGGAGGCGTTCGACCCGGAGGCCATGATGGGCTTGGCCGGCGACGCCGTGCACGACATCGCCGCCGACGCCCGCCAGCGGCTGACTGCCGCACTCGCGGCCCTGACCGCTGCTCCCGTGGAGGCCTGACATGAAGCTCGACCCCGCCGAGATGACACCCGTCATCAACCGCATCAAGCGCGCGCAGGGCCAGTTGGCCGGCGTACTGAAGATGCTGGAGGACGGCCGCGACTGCGAGGACGTCGTCACCCAGCTGGCGGCCGTCTCGAAGGCGCTCGACCGGGCCGGTTTCGCGATCGTCGCGAGCGGGTTGCAGCAGTGCCTGACCGCCGGTGACGGCGTCGACAGCGTCGATGCGAAGAAGATGGAGAAGCTCTTCCTCTCGCTCGCGTGACTTGGGTCCCGCACGCCGAGGACGTCCGGCACTGATCGCCGGCGCTGCGCGCTCCTAGCGTGGAAGTGCGGCAGGAATCCTGCCGCACTGACCCGAGGGAGTTGAGTCGCATGACGCGGCAGCTGCTGGTGCTGGGAGCTGGTACGGCGGGCACCATGATCGTCAACAAGCTGCGCCGTCACCTCGATCGTGACGAGTGGGGCATCACCGTGGTCGACGGGGACGACGAGCACCCCTATCAACCGGGCTACCTCTTCCTTCCGTTCGGCCGCTACTCCGCCGACCAGATCCACCGTCCACGGCACACGCTGCTCGCGCAGGGCGTGGACTTCGTCGTCGGCGACGTCTACTCCGTGGACCCGGCCGCCACCACGGTCACCCTGCAGGACGGCCGGATGCTGCCCTACGACTATCTGGTCATCGCGTCCGGTACGACGCCGCGCCCGGACCAGACCCCCGGAATGCTCGGCCCCGAGTGGCGGCACAGCATCTTCGACTTCTACACCTTCGAGGGCGCCCAGGCGCTCGCGGACGCACTGAAGGAGTTCGACCACGGGCGCCTCGTCGTCCACATCACCGACATGCCCATCAAGTGCCCCGTGGCGCCGCTGGAGTTCACGTTCCTCGCTGAGGCGTGGCTGCGCGAGAAGGGTCTGCGCGACCGGGTCGAGCTGGTCTACGTCACGCCCCTGCCCGGAGCGTTCACCAAGCCGGTGGCCTCGGAGCACCTGGGAGCGATGCTGGAGGAGCGCAAGATCCAGGTGGAGTCCGACTTCCTCGTCGAGCGCATCGACCCCGACTCCAAGACGCTGGTGTCCTACGACGAGCGCGAGGTGCCGTTCGACCTGCTCGTGACGGTGCCGTTGAACATGGGGGCTGACTTCGTCGAGCGCTCCGGTCTCGGTGACGAGCTGAACTACGTGCCGGTCGACAAGCACACGTTGCAGTCGAAGGCGCATCAGAACATCTTCGCGGTGGGCGACGCCTCGGACATCCCGACCTCGAAGGCGGGCTCGGTCGCGCACTTCTCGGTGGAGATCTTCGTGGACAACTTCCTCCAGCTCATCGAGGGCAAGCCGATGACCGGCTCGTTCGACGGACACGCCAACTGCTTCATCGAGTCGGGTGACGGCAAGGGGCTGTTGATCGACTTCAACTACGACACCGAACCCCTCACCGGCACCTATCCGTTGCCGATCGCCGGCCCGATGGCCCTGCTGAAGGAGACGCGTCGCAACCACCTCGGGAAGCTCGCGTTCCGGTGGATCTACTGGAACGTGCTGTTGCCGGGACGGCCCCTGCCGCTGCCGGCTCACATGTCGATGGCCGGCAAGACGCCCGCCTCGACCGACTCGAAGGAGATGGACGTAGCGATGCCTGTCACGACACTGGCCGGACGACCGATCCAGGTCAACGAGGAGGGTTTCCTCCTGGAACCGAAGGAATGGGACGAGAGCCTGGGCGAGGTGCTGGCCGGGATCGTCGGGATCACCCTGACCGACGAGCACTGGAAGGCCATCCACTTCCTGCGCGACGACTTCGCGGAGAAGGGCGAGACGCCCACCTTGCGTCGGGTCTCGATGGTGGGCGGCATCCCGGTGAAGCAGCTGTTCGCGCTGTTCCCGCAGAAGCCCGCCAAGAAGATGGCCTACGTCGCCGGTCTGCCCAAGCCTCACGGCTGCGTCTGAGTCCCTTCACCTTCGACCTACTCGACCTAGGAGTCGTCATGACCACCACCGCTATCGTTCCCAACTTCGACGCCGACGAGCACACCGGCCGCAAGCTCGCCATCATCTGCTCCAAGGGCAGCCTCGACATGGCCTACCCGGGCCTGATCCTCGCGAACGCCGCCCTCGGCGAGGGCGTGGAGACGCACCTGTTCTTCACGTTCTGGGGCTTCGACATGATCAACAAGAAGACGATGGGCGACCTGAAGTTCACCATGCTCGGGAACACCGCCACGCACATGCCCCAGGGCCTGGGTGGCCTGCCGGGCATGACCGCGATGGCGACCTCGAAGCTCAAGAAGTCGATCGCCGATCTCGACGTGCCCGAGGTGCCCGAGTTCCTCGAGCAGATCGTCGCCTCCGGTGGTCACCTGTGGGCGTGCCGGCTGTCCGCGGACATGAACCACCTGGCCGACGAGGACCTCTACGACGAGGTCGAGGGCATCATCAGCGCCAGCGACTTCATCGAGAAGACCGAAGGCGCTCAGATGCTCTTCATCTGACCCCTCAGCGGATGGCGACCAGCTGGTCGAGATCGTCCGGCGGCAGTCCGTCGTCGGCCACCGCGGTCACCATCGACCAGTTGAGGTCGGCGCGGCCCGACACGGTCGTCATGAACGCCGTGTCGGCGGCGTCGCGCCCGGTGGCGATCCGCACCAGTGAGGATCGTGGCGCCAGCGCGGTGGCGTCCACGACGTACCACCCGTCCGCGACGAAGGCCTCGACGACCGCGTGGAAGTCCATGGGGTCGCAGCCCGGTGCGTAGACGGCCGTCAACCTTGCCGGCACCCGGAGGGCGCGCAGGAGCGCGATCACGAGGTGGGCGTAGTCGCGGCACACCCCAGCGCCGCCGAGCAGTGTCTCGGTGGCGCCGTCCGTGGGACCGCTGCTGCCGGGGACGTACACCAGGCGCGTGCCGACCCAGGACGAGACCGCCTCGAGGAGCTCCCCGTCGTGCACGCCGGAGAACTCGGAAGCTGCGAAGCCGCCGAAGGTGTCGGACTCGATGTAGCGGCTGGGGCGGCGGTAGACCGACAGGTCCGACAGCGACGTCTGCGGAATCTCCGCGACTCCGGACACCTGGGCCTGGTAGGAGACCCGGGTGATGCCTTGCGGCAGGGTCAGCAGATGCAGGCGCCCCGCGTCGGGGGTGGCCACCTCCACCGGGGTGATCGGGCCGTCGACGTCATGGCCGATCGTGAGCTGCTCGATGACCTCCAGCCCGGGGGTCCGGGCCACGGCGATCTGCAGCTCGATCTCACACTCGCCGTCGGCGTAGATCTCGAGCTCTGCGCCCACGGTCCTGTCCATGCGCCCATCGTCACATCAGGGTCGTGCACCGTCACCATCGGGACTGCAGCACCGGTGCCCCGGGTCTGCCCACTGCAGCCCTGCAGCCGGGCCGTACTGCCCGTTCGGCCGAACGGAGCTGCTGCAGCTCGTCGGTGCGACCGCGACCTCCCGTCGAGGACGCGTCAGGAGACCCGGACCTCGACGATGCCGGGGACGGTCGCTGCGGCAGCCGCGGCGATCGAACGGTGCGTGGCCGGGCCGGTGACGTCGGCGATGCCGTCGTGCACCTCCACCAGCCAGTCACCGAGGCCGAGCGTGCGCAGCAGGGAGTCGACCTCGGCTTCGAGGGTGTCGTCGCTGCGGGCGAGCAGGCGTACGACGTCGCTGCGGCTGAGCATGCCGGTGACGTGTCCGTGGGCGTCGACCACGGGCACCGACTTCACCGTGGTCGAGGTGATGAGCTCGACGGCCTCGGCCAGGTCGGTGTCCGCACGGACGGTGATCGCGTGGGGCGTCATCACCTCGTCGACGTACGCCGGATGGTCGCGCGTGGTCGCCTCGACCGGGATCTCGTGGACGCGGGCATCCACGTCGACCATGTCGCGGATGAGGTCCGCCTCGCTGATCACACCGAGGATCCGCCCGGTGTCCGACACGACGGGCATGGCTGCGATGCGGTGTCTCGCGAGCAGGGTGAGTGCCTCCTTGACTGTCGTTCCCGGGGTGGCTGTCACCGGGTTCTGGGTCATGACCTCTCGGACGAGCATGGTGGTGCCTCCTGTTCGGCGGTGATGACTCCACGCTCGTCCGCCGGGGAGCCGCGCGACAGGGAACAAGGTCCCACCCCGGTGAGCCGCTCGACTCTGCCCCCGAGCGCGGCGTGGAGGGAGGGTGGGGTCACCCCGGCGAAAGGACACGCCATGTTGAACTCCGACTCGCGCACCGTCATGGTCTGCGTCAGCCCCGGCGAGCCGTGTGATGCCGCGCTCGAGTATGCCGTCGCCGAGGCGCGCACCCGTGGCTCCCGCATTCACCTCGTCACTGCCATGCCGTCCTTCTTCGCCGGACCGACGGGCGCCGACTACATCCATCTCACCGAGAGTCAGCTGAGTCGCTACGGACCGGATCTCTTCGTCGAGTGCGAGGATCGGATCCACAAGCTCAGCGACGGGGCGGTCGAGGTCAGCACCCGGATCCTGCACCAGCTGGTGGTCCCCGGACTTGTCGCCGAGAGCGAGAACGCCGCGCTCGTGGTGATGCAGCACCACCGGATGCACCACAAGCACCACCTTCCCGCCTTCTCGACCACCAACGGCGTGGCGGCCCGCGCCCACGCGCCCGTGGTCGCCGTGCCGGACGACTGGCACGAGGCGGACCAGCACGCCGATGTGGTCGCCGTCGGCGTCGAGGATGCCGTGAGCTCCGGCCACGTGGTCAGGTTGGCCTTCGAGCAGGCCCGTCGCCTCGGTGCCGAGCTGCACCTGGTCCACGCATGGTTCTTCTCCTCGGCGTTCGACAGCGACGTGTTCGTGGGCGAGGTCGGCATCGCCCAGACTGCCGCGGTGAAGAAGGCGCTGAGCGACGACTTCACCCCGATCGCCGAAGAGTTCCCCGAGGTGACCTGGCGTCCTGTGGTGAGCCACGGTCGGGCCCCCGACGTCCTCGTAGCCGAGTCCGAGCTGGCCCGTCTGCTCGTCGTCGGACGGCACGACCCCCGCACCCCACTCGGTTCTCACCTCGGCCCGGTGACCCGACCCGTGCTCACCCACGCGGCCTGCCCGGTCCTGGTCGTCGACCCACGCCCCTGATCGGGTGACCGACTCCGCGGACGTCCTGCTGACCGATGGGTCCATCGGCCTCATCCGTGCGTTGCTGCCCTCAGACGGTCCGGCGTTGCATGAGCTGCACCAGCAGGTCAGCGACGAGAGCTACCGGATGAGGTTCTTCGGCCTCGAGCGCCGCACTGGCCAGGAGTATGTGGATCACGTGCTGCGCGACGGCACGTTGGCACTGGTGCTGTCGCTGCAGGGGAGGGTCGTGGCGCTGGCCACGGCCGAGCTCACTCCCACCGGTGCGGCTGAGGTTGCGTTCCTGGTCGAGGACGGCCATCACGGCCAGGGCATCGGCAGCCTCCTGCTCGAACATCTCGCCTCCGCTGCGCGCGAGCAGTCGATCGACGCGTTCGAGGCGGAGGTGCTCCTCGACAACTACCCCATGCTCACGGTCTTCACCGACGCTGGCTTCACCTACCGACGGGGCACGGTGGACGGTGTCGCCACCGTCCATCTCGACACCCGGGTCACCACCACGAGCCACGCTGCTGCCGACGCCCGCGACCGGCGCGCCGAGGCTCGTTCGCTGCACCCGCTGCTCTACCCGGGAAGCGTCGCGCTGATCGGCGTACGCCGGGACGGCAGCGGCCTCGGGCATGCGGTGCTCGACGCGATCCGGGCCGGAGGGTTCACCGGCGGTCTGCACGTGATCCATCCCGGCGACCTGCGACTCGACGGGGTGGACGTACGTCCGAGCTTCGCCGACCTGCCGGCACCCGTCGACCTCGCCGTGATCGCCGTCCCGGCCCCGCTGGTGTCGGACGCCGTGCGTGCGGCCGCCGATGCTGGCATCCGGTGTGCGGTGGTGATCAGTTCCGGCTTCCAGGAGCTCGGCGCTGAGGGCGCGGTGCGGCAGAGTGAGCTCGCGGCTCTGGCGAGGACCCGCGGCATCCGGCTCGTCGGGCCCAACTGTCTCGGCGTGGTGTGCAACGGTCCGGGGGTCCGCCTGAACGCCACGTTCAGTCCCACGATGCCGCCGAGCGGCGGGCTCGCGGTGGCCACGCAGTCCGGAGGGGTCGGCATCGTGATGTCCGATCTGGCGCGCGACCTCGGCCTGGGCATCGGCAGCCTGGTGTCCTTGGGCAACAAGGCCGACGTCTCCGGCAACGACCTGCTCGCTGCCTGGACCGACGACCCGCTGGTGAGCGCCGGCGCGCTCTACCTCGAGTCGTTCGGCAACGCCCCCAAGTTCGCCCGCCTCGCCCGCCGGTTCGCTGAGCGCAAGCCGCTGTTGGCGGTCGTGGGCGGGCGGTCGGCCGGTGGTCGCCGAGCGGGAGCCTCGCACACCGCGGCCGCCGCGACGACCGCCGTGGGGGTGACGGCTCTGTTCGCCCAGGCGGGCGTGATCGGCTGCGTCGACGCCGAGGACCTCGCCGAGGCCGCGCTGATGCTCACCCGCGAACCGTTGCCCGACGGCGATCGGATCGCCGTGGTCAGCAACGCCGGCGGAATGGGCGTGCTGGCCGCCGACGCGGCCGCCGAGCATCGCCTGACCCTGCCCGAGCTGTCGGCCGAGACCCGGGCGAGGCTGGCCGAGCACGTCTCCGGCACTGCGGGCACCTCCAACCCGATCGACGCCGGCGCGGGGGTCGGTGCCGACGCCTTCGCCGCCCTCGTCGAGGACGTGCTGACCTCGGGTGAGGTCGACGCGGTCCTCGTCGTACTGGTGGCGACCAGCCTGACCGATCCCGACCTCACGCTGCGCGCCCTGGCCGCCGTGAGTGAGCGATGCCCGGAGCGACCGCTGGTGCTGGTGACCCACGGGATCGCCCACCCCGACCGCTCGCTGACCCGGTTCCGCACGACCGCCGGTGCCGTGCGCGCGATGGGTCGAGCCTCGGGGTACGCCGCGTGGCTGGCGGAGCGCACGATCGAGCCCGAGCCGCTGCGTGAGGTCACGCTGGCCGAGCTGATGCGCCGGGCGGAGATCGCTGGTCGCCTGCTCGGGAGTGCTGGTGCCCACGAGGGCTGGATCGGTGCCGGCGATGCCGCGGAGCTGCTCGCGGACTACGACCTCGCACCGTTGGGGGTCATCGCCCGCGGGGTCGAGGCGATCGCCGACGTGGCTGCGGCGGTGGGCTTCCCGGTCGCGGTCAAGGTCTCCGACGCGGCGGTGGTGCACCGCACCGATCGCGGGCTGGTGCGGGTCGGGCTCGACTCGGCGCCCGCGGTGCGGGCCGCGGCCATCTCCTTCGCCCGCGAGCTGGGTCGCCACGACGTGTCCGTCCTGGTGCAGCCCGTGATGTCGGGGATCGAGATGGCGGTCGGTGTCGTCCGCGATCCGACGTTCGGCCCGCTGGTGATGGTGGGCGCCGGGGGAGTGAACACCGATGTGCTCCTGGACCGCACCTACCTGCTGCCGCCCGTGCACCCTGCCGACGTACGCCGTGCGCTCCGCGGCCTGCGCTGCTGGCCCCTGCTGGAGGGCTTCCGCGGTTCCCCGGCCGTCGACGTCGACTCGTTCGTCGAGATCGTGCTGTCCGTGGCGGCGCTGGCCGAGGATGTCGCCGAGGTGGCCGAGGTGGACCTCAACCCGGTGATCCTGACCCCGGCTGGGTGCTCGCTGATCGACGTGAAGCTGCGGCTGCAGGCCGGCGTCTCCAGTGCCGACGGTCCGCGGCAGCTGCGGCCCCGCTGAGGGTCTGTCGACGGGGCGATAAGACTACGAGCATGCGTGCTGACCGGCAGGTTCTGGCTCGTTTCCCTCGCCAGGAGGCGAGAATGCCGATTCACTTGAATGTCGACAATTTGTCGAGGCGGAGACGGCGCGCATGTTCGCCGACATCCAGGCGAGCGCGGGAGGCATCGACTCCTTGCAACACAAGCGCGTGCCCGCTCCGATCGATGAGCAGACGGTGATCCGCCTCAACCGCGACACGCTCTACAGTTTGCGATCGTGGACCTGGCTGAACCGGTCACGCTCACCATCCCTGATGCCGACGGACGCTACCTGTCGACGATGACCGTGAACGCCTACCACGTGATCAACGACGTCTTTCACGAGGCGGGCCGCCACGAGCTGACTCGTGAGCGCGCCGGATCGCGTTATGTCCTGGTGGCGATCAGGACTCTGGTGGACCCGGCCGATGCTGCGGATGCGGGGGCGGTCGTGGCGCTGCAGGACCAGATGACCATCGATGCAAGGTCGGCTGAGCCGTTCGTCGACGCCGACTACGACGAGGTGAGCCTGGATGCCACGCGAACAGCTCTGCTGACCCTGGCGAACGGCATGACGGGCTTCGCGCGCACCTTCGGTAGTCGAGATGAGATCGACCCGATCCGTCACCTGATCGGGACTGCTGCAGGCTGGGCGGTCTGCCCAGCTCGGAGGCTTCGTACGCCGGCTTCGTGCCCGATCTGCCCGGCGACGCCGAGCTCACATCCACTTCACCAGTGAGCCGGGCGACAAGCCGAACACCATCTTCACGCCGGAGGGGTGGAACTACCTGGTGCGGCTCTATCGCCCGCGCCGGGAGTTCGTCGACGGTTCCTGGACGGTGCCGGTCGCGAGCCCGGCGTGACCTGAACCCCTCATGTGCGTCTGGTGAAGGCGACCTTCCCGCCGGGTAGGTGGGTCACTTGGTAGGTGGGGTCGTGGGCGTGGACGTGGTGTCGGGGGCAGTAGAGGTGTCCTGTGTCGACGCTGGTGCCGCCTGCCTGGGCCCAGGGTGGGTCGTGGTGGGCGTGGCAGAGTCCCGGGTGGGGTGTCGCAGCCGTCGACGATGCAGCCTTGGTCTCTGAGGCCCATCGCAATCCGTTGCGCTCGGGTGTGGAACCGGCGTGTCCTACCGAGGTCGAGGACCTGGGAGGTGCCGCCGAGGACCACGGGGATGATCCCGGCCTCACAGGCCAGCCTGCGGGCTTGGGAGGCGGTGATGGTCTGGCCGGTGTCGAGGGACGCGACCCCGATCCCGTCGAGGAGGGTCGAGAGGTCCATGGTGACGACGATGGTGGCGTTGACCCCACCCGAGGAAGGCAGCTTGCCGGCGGGAAACCGTTCGACGTACTCCATCAATGCCCGCCCTAGCCGTTCCGGTGAGGGGCGTCGTACACCCGCGGCGCCGTCGATGGCGGCGCGGTGTTTGGGGGCGGCGAAACCGAGGAGGGCTTTGTAGAGCATCGCCCCCTGCGCGGTGGGGAGGGTGAACCGGCCATGAACACGCCCGTGACCGTCGTCGGACATGGTGAACCGGGCCGACTCGCGGGCAGCACGCTCCTCGGCCTCCAACAACCGGGCTTCGTGTGCCTCGGCGACCTCGGGTGCGATGACGTCGAGGATCCGGCGGCCCAGCATCCGCAGCGTCTTCGCGTCATTGTCGGCAGCAAGCACCAGCAGCTCGCGCTCAGCACGCGCGACGATCTCCGCATCGACGTCCGCAGGGAACTCGTCGACAGCGCGGACGATCACAGCGGCCTGCTCCAGCATGATGTCCCCGGCAGCTAACGCCTCACGCACAGGTTCGTGGGCCGTGTCCAGCGCCTGCGCCAACACCATCTTCGTGTGGGCTTCACGCCGAGTCAGGTGCGCGGTGTGCGCCCACCACGCCGCCGCCGACGTCGCACCGATCGCATCCTCGACGCCGACCGCCTGCGCATGAGCAGCGACCCGCAACTGCAGCTCAGACACCTGTGCCGAGAGACGGGTCAGCTCCACCAACGTCGCCCCAGCCTCCGCAGCACCCATCGACCACAACGGCACGTCCGCCACCCCAGCCGCCTGGGCACGCATCGACCCCACCGCACGTGTCACCACGTGCTGCCGATCGGAGGCCATCGCTGTCATGACTCCACTCAAGCACTGGGTACCGACACTTTCCGACAACCCGAAGAACGCCCTGTGAACAACCGGTCCGCCCTCCGAACCGGGACGCAGACCCGCCCCCTCAGATCGCTACATCACTCGGCCCATCGAGCCTTCAGCAAGGCGAGCCAGGCGAGGAGGTCATCTTTGTCAGGGTCTGAACACCGACGTGCGGCAGTGCCACTGAGCACGGCAGCAGCAAGCTGAGCAGCGCTCAACTCGGTGCGTCGCAGATCCTGCGTGCTGGCAATGCCCTTCGCCCCAGGGCGAAAACGATCTCGAAGCGATGGTCGTCCAGTGTGTCCGGCACCGGCAGCGCCAGCCGGGCAGCTCCTGGAGACGACTGGCGACCAGGATCCTGATCGTGAGGGGGGCGCCCAGAGTTGTGGAGCTCATGGTCGGCCCCAGCAGCTCAGGAAGCTCGAGGCCGGCCTTCTTCAGAGCCTCGGCGTGAGCTTGAAAGGAACGGTCTCGAGCATGCCTGAAGGGGCCGCGCAGCCGACCGCACCACGCGCTTCAGCGACTCATCTTCGCCGGCGTCGAGCAGCAGCTTCAGAGCAGTCGCCGCAGCCCTGGTCCGTGCACCCGCCGGAGCCACGAGCCCGCCGGCGGCAAATGCCGCGGCCGCGTCGCCGTTGGCGGCCGCCACCAAGCGTGTGTAGCGCAGTCGCAGGCGGACGGGGTAGGGGAGTGAGTCAGCCTCCGGGAACTCGCTCAGCCACGTGTAGTACGCAGCGAGCTGCGTGGATTCGGCCGCCTTGCGATTCCTCTCGTGCGCCCACGCCGACTGGTCGGTGCGCTGCCCGGGTCCGCGTCGACGGCCTCGTCGAGCAGCAGAGACCGGTGCTCGGCCGTGAGATCGTGATCGGTCGAGGCGACGTAATGCCAGCCCAGGCTGCGCCAGTCTGGGGTGGAATCGCTCGAGGTAGTCATACGCCCACGACGCGAGATCGGGAACGACCGGCTGACGCGGTGTCACCACGGCTTGCCCTCGTGATCCCATACTTGAACAGGTCCTTCTTCCGGGTTGCGTCTCGCGTCGTCGAGATCTGGTACAGGTTGGAGCGCGTCTTGCGCTGCTTCTTGGCTGTTGGCGCGTCCACATTGGGCCATGGCACGTCCTGCGCGTGGACATAGTCCTTCATCGCCTGGACCGCCACCGCGCTGAGCGTGACCCCGACGACGGGGCCGCCGATGCCGCCCCATTCCTGCCGGCCAGCCCGGGGCTGGCACCCACGGATTGCACCGATGCTCGGCTGGAATCCGAACAGAGACCGTCAAACCTGCTGATAGAAACATGACAATGAGTAGGCGTAGGCCGAGTGCATGCGAGAAAACTAGGATAGAAATAACTAGAAAGCAAGCCTTACCAAAGTGAGCGGAGAGCAGGGATGGCCCGATCTGGCTATGTACAGACCGCGCGTCATCTCAGTTGGGTGAAGGTGGGCTCACGGATGACTGGAGGACGTCATGCCTCAGACCCAACCGCCCGCCCAGCGCGTTCTCCAGGCCGGGGGCGTACGTCGCAGCGATCGCAGGGCTGCTGCTCGCGATGAACGAGCTGAGCATGCTCTCGGCAGGCTTCCTCGACCTCGAGGGCGGGCCTGGACATTCCACGACCTGATCTCGCCGGGGGTGTGGAGCCAGCGGGCGGGCTGGAACGCGGAGCTCACCCGGGACGGTCTGTCGCAGTGGCAGGGGATGTTCGCGATCTACCTCGGGCTCTACCTGATCTTCATGGGCACGTTCACAATCGCCGTGTGGAGTGCGACCGGCAGGATCGTGCGCCTGTTCGTCGTGCCGCTGGCGATCGTGTGCCTGGTGGAGATCGTCGGGGCGGCGCTGCTGGCGCTGGTGCGGTGTGCGCGGGGTGGCTGCGTGGAGTCGCAGTGGGTCGACGCGGTGGCGTGGACCACCCGCGTGAAGTGGGTGCTGCTCGGCCTACTCCTGGTCGCACTGCTGGTCGCCTTCCTCCGTCACCTGGTCCCCCACCTCAGGCGTCTGGCCGGGATCGTCAGGGCGACGTACCTCCAGCGGTTCAGCCTGCTGGCCTTCCTGCCGCTCGCGCTGCTCGCGGTCGTGCCCGGCACGCCGATCACCGACATGTTCGACCAGCTCCCCGACGTCCAGCGGCAGTGGCTCGACGGCGGCGCCGGGCTCTGGCAGGCGCTCGCGGCGGGCGCGATGCACCTCGGGGTACTGTTGCCGGCGATCTTCCTGCTCGGGAGGCTGAGAGCCGACTGGGCGACCCGCCGGGTCGCCGGCGGCGGACTGTGGCCGTGGCTGACGCAGGACGGCGTACGCCGGCAGCAGAACCTGCACCTCTGGCTGCTCGGCCTGCTGGTGCTGGGTGCACTGGCCGTCTTCAGTGCGCTGCGCGACCCGGGCTCCGTCGTGGTGGGACGACTGGCGGCGTTCTGCTCGGTGCCGCTCGTCGTCTGGGCCGGGTCGTGGTTGCTGCGTAGGTTCTGCGCGCCCGGTCCGAGACGGCCCGGGGAGGTGCCGGACGGCTACGCGAGGGACGTGATGGCCGTGGGTGACATCCTTGCGGTGGCCTCGGTCTCGCTTGCCGGTCTCGGCACCGTGCGGGCGCTGACCGCCCCGGCTGCGAGTGCCGTCAGCCAGGGCGATCTGCTGACGGCGGCCGTGCCGGGACTCCTGGCGGTGCTCGGTGGGGGGCTGGCGATCATCACCTGGCCGGTCGCGTCCTGGCTCCTCGCCAGGCTCCACGACCGGCCCGCGAAAGCCGGACGCCAACCCGCTGTCCTGGCTCGGCTCGGTGGCGACACCGGGGTCAACGTGGTGAGGGCTGAGGACCAGGGCCGGTACGCCGTGGACGGGACGCCACGGTCCGCGGTCAGGACGGTGCTGCTCGCCGCCTCGGTGGTCGGGTTCGTGGCGGTCTGTCTGTCTCCTCGTTGGGCCGCGGGGCTGTTCGGCGCGCTGGCGGTGACCGTCTTCGCGCTCGGCGTCCTGGTCGTGATGGTCGGCGTGATCGTGGCCTACGCGCAGGAGCGTGAGAAGCCGGAGCTCTTCCAGCTGCCGCTGGCCACGCTGGCGCTGATGGGCGTCATCGTGGCGTGCCTGGTGCCTGCGGACCTGGGTGGCGGCGTGGCGAGTGGTGCGGATCGGCAGCGCCGCGTTCGCCGTCGTGGTGCTGGTGGGAGGCCTGGTGATCACCTATCGACGCCGGGCGGATCAGGAGGTCCACCGGTCGGGTCTCGGGCCGCGCTGGACTCCCGTCGTACCCCTCTTCCTGCTCGCCGTGCTGCTGGCGAACCTGATCGGATCGCCCACTGACATCCACCCGTTGGCGCCTACCTCGTCCGCCGCGGTGCGGCCATCGATGGCCGACGCCTTCGCTAGCTGGCTGGCCCAGTCGGAAGCGTGCGCGTCGACGGTGCCGTTCGGTGATCGCGAGCTCGAGGTGCGGCCGATGCTGATGGTCGCGGCCGAAGGCGGCGGGCTGCGGGCGTCGTACTGGACTGCGGCCGCGCTGCAACAGATCGCCACGGCGGGACAGGGCTGCGGCAGCTACTCCACGCTCTTCTCGGGCGGGGCCAGCGGGGGCGCCTTCGGACTGACGCTGGCCCGGTTCACCGCGAGTCCCCTGACCAGCGTCAGGGCGATCACCGGGTCGACCGCGCTGGGTGCGGCAGGGATGGCCCTGGTCGGTGGCGACCTGCTGGCGAGTGCGACCGGGATCCGGTTGGAGTCGGCGACGCCGCACCGCGCGAACGACCGCGCCTGGCTCGATCGTGCCGGCCTGATGGAGACGGTCTGGGAGGACCAGGTCGGCCTTCCGGACGAGACCGACTTCCTGGGCAGCGAGCCGGCTGGCGACGTGACCGGGCAGCTGGTCCTGACCTCGACGGTGGTCCGCAACGCGTGTCGCGCCCTCGTGAGCCAGGTGAACCTGGGCTCGTCGGCGACCGGGTGCCCGGGTGGTGTCGGTCCACGGGCCTTCGACCTCCTGGGTGCCTATGACTGCCTGGACGACCTGCCGGCTCTCACCGCGGGACTGCTTGCGAGCAGATTCCCCTATGTCACCCCGTCGGCGGCGGTGAGCGCGTGCGGCGATCGGGAGTTCCTGCAGGTCGTGGACGGCGGCTACACCGACAACACCGGTCTCGGCACGATCCGCAACCTCGAGCCGCTGTGGGCTCCGCTGGTGCGGGGCCACAACGACTCGGTCCTGGCCGGAGGGCCCGGACCGCTCGTGCTGCCGGTGGTGGTCTACCTCGAGAACGGCACCGGATCGGCGTTCGGGGTGTCGCCCGAGGACGCCGACAGTGCGCCCAGCGATGACCCCGACGACCAGGGTCCGGCCGACCTCGACTGGGCGGTGACGCCGGAGAGTCTGGTCCCTCCGCTCACAGCGGTGCGGGCCCGCGGCCATCAGGTCTCTGCCACGCCATCCCTCCAGCGTGCGGTCGGGTTGACTCGCAACGCGCTGTGCGCGCCGGGCTCCCTGCAGTGCCGGGCCCTGAAGAACCAGCTGGCCAGGTGGACGCCGCGGGTGTTCGTGGTGCACCAGAGCCCGCAGCCCACCGTGTCCGCGCCACTCGGCTGGGTGCTCTCGCAAGCGAGCCAGGACGACCTTGACGCCGATCTCCAAGAACAGCTCGCCAAGCCCTGTTCCGAGCTGCCGCTCGACCCGGGCTGCCGGGCCGGCTATGCCAACCTCAGTGAGCTGGTGGCACTGCTCGGGCGGTGAGGTCGACCTCGAGGCCTCAGTGCACCGGCCGCTCGCCACCACCCCAGGCCGCCTCCGCCCTGGCCTGCGTCGCCAGCACCCGGGTGAGCCCGTTGGTCAGGCCCACCCTGCCGCCTTCGCTCAGCGCGTAGGTCGTGAGCGCGCTGCTGAACAGCGTGGACTCCTGCGAATACTGGGTCAGCGTGTCGGCCATCGAGTCGACGTAGTCCCCGCCGCTTCCCTCTGCCGGCAGCGCGATGATCCTGTCGAGGATCACGTCCCGGCGGTGCTGGGTGGCCCTGAGGGTGGCGCGCAGGGCATCGACGACGTCGGTGCGGGTGCGGCCGTCGAACGACGGGACGAGGCCGAGCTGGACCCGGTGCTCGAGCTTCACGACCGCCAGCACCGCAGGGGGCCCGGGAGGGTCGTCGCTCTCGGGGTCGGCCGGTGGCTTGCCGATCGTCGACATGGCGTGGCGGTGCGCCCGCCCGACGTACACCCGGAGGTCCGCCAGTGCCGCCATCGCGAGCCGCGGGTGTCGCGCTGCGAGCTGTGCCTTCGCCTCTGTCAGGGACGCGTTCGCGCGGGTGATCGGCGTGGGCGCCGTCTGGGTCGCGGCGGTCGCTGGTCCGCTGAGTCCGAGGGCGAGTACGGCGCCCAGCACTGCGGTCACGAGGTGCCTGCGGGCCGGAAGTGGGTCTTCATGGAGTCCTCCTGAGGAGACGGTGTTGTCACCACTCACTCTCAGCGAGACCGCGCCGCACCGCTTCGCGGGCAGCCACCAATCCATCTACCTGCCAGCGGGTAGATGCCCGGTGCCGGACGGTCCATACTCGGACCCATGGCGGATCAGGCTCGCGTGGTCGTGGCGGACGACGACGTGCTCCTCCGCGCCGGCATCGTGAGCCTGCTCGGGCGCTCGGGGTTCGAGGTCGTGGGAGAGGCCGGTGACCCCGATGCGCTGATGGCTCTCGTCCGGGAGCTGGTCCCCGACCTCGCCCTGGTCGACATCAGGATGCCCCCGACCCAGACGATCGAGGGCCTCGAGGCGGCCAGGATGATCCGGGAGGAGTTCCCGGACATGGGGGTGCTGGTGCTGTCGGCGCATGTCGAGGTGGACCACGCGATGACGCTGCTGGCCGGTGGCCGGGGCATCGGCTATCTGCTGAAGAGCCGGGTCGTCGACGTCGACGACTTCGTCGACTCCGTACGCCGCGTCGCGCGCGGCGGCTCGGTGGTCGATCCCGCGCTGGTGCAGGAGCTGGTCTCGGCCAACCACCGCGACGACCCGCTGTCGGTGCTGAGCCCCCGCGAGCTCGAGGTGCTCGAGCTGATGGCCGAGGGCCGGTCGAACGCCGGAATCGGCACCCACCTGTGGGTCACCGAGGGCACCGTCGAGAAGCACGTGAAGAGCATCCTGCAGAAGCTCGACCTGCAGGAGACCGGCGCCGACCACCGCCGGGTGCTCGCGGTGATCACCTACCTCCAGGCCCGCTGAGCCGCTACTGCCTGCTGGGACAGCGCCAGGGAAGGGGCCCCCCTGCCAGCGGGTAGTGCCCGACGCCCGGTCGCGGGAAGAGCGGTTTGGTGCTGCCCGCGAGGCGGCACCGGCCCGTCGTGGCGATGCTGAAGAGCGTCCGATAGACCCGGCTCACGACGCAAGGGCAAGGCCCATGCGAAGCACAGCGACAACGTCCGCCCGAGGTTGGCTGGCGGGCCACCTGCGGGGAGCAGGCTGAGTGTGGCGGGTCTCGGGCTCGCCTCGGCAAGGTGTCTGTGGAGCAGGCGGCAGCCAGGCCGCAGGGCAGCTGCCGCCACGATCTGCCCACCTCGTCGCGCTGCTCCCGGCGAGACCAGACGCGCGCGCTGGACCTCCTCGGCTCCCAGCTCTCCCTCGTGTTCGGCCTCCTCGGCCTGCACACCGGGCCGATGAGCACGCTGCTCACCCTGGTGGTGCCGGTCGGTGGGCCGGTCTGGGGCGGGGTCGTCCCCGTCGGCACCACGATGAAGGCCGTCCGTGGCGCCGGGCGACTGCTGGCCCGGATCCGGATACCTGCTACCTGCAATGCGCGTGGGCGTCGCCTGGGTCAGGCTGGGGGGGTGAACCCGAGCATCCTCATCGTCGACGACAGCCGACCCTTCCTGGAGATCGCCCGTCGCCTGCTGGTCCGGGACGGGCTCGACGTCGTCGGCACCGCCTCGACGGGGGCCGAGGCCATCGCCCTGGTCGAGGCGCTCAGACCCCGCATCGCCCTCGTCGACCTGCACCTGGCCGGCGAGAGTGGCTTCGATGTCGCCAGATCACTGAGCGGATGCGCACAGGGCCCGTGCGTCGTGCTGATGTCCACGCACGCGGAGGCCGAGTTCACGGACCTGGTCGCAGCGAGTCCGGCGGCTGGGTTCGTTCCCAAGGAGCGCCTGTCAGGTGACGCGATCCGGGCTCTCGTCGCCGGCTGAGTCCATCTCGCCGAGGGGCACGGTGGCTGTCAACTGGGTGCCGCGTCCCAGCGGGCTGACCATGTCCAGCCGTCCGCCGAGCGCGCTGATCCGGTCCGTCAGGCCGACCAGCCCGGTGCCCGCTGCCTGGTCGGCTCCGCCGTCGCCGTCGTCTCGGACGACGAGGGTGAGCACGGGACCCTCGGTGTCGAGGTCCACCTGCACCGTGGTGGCCCGCGCGTGCTTGGCAGCGTTGGTGAGCGCCTCGGACACGACGTAGTAGATCCCGACCTCCACCGGTTCCGGCAGACGATCCCGGCCTCCCCGCACGGTGAGCTCGACCGGTGTGGCGGACCGACGGGCCAGCGTCGCGAGCGCGGGCCCGAGGCCACCCTCGGAGAGGATGGCGGGGTGGATGCCGTGCGACAGCTCACGCAGGTCGTCCAGGGCTCCCACGAGGCCCGCTCCGAGCTCGGTGAGCTGAGGACCGATGTCGGCGCCGTCCTCGGCGCTGCCGGCGGCCAGGCGCAGCCCGAGCGCCAGCGACACCAGGCGCTGCTGGACCCCGTCATGCAGGTCGCGCTCGATGTGTCGTCGTGCCTCGTCGCCAGCCGCCACGATGCGTAGTCGTGACGCGGTGAGCTCCGTGCGGCTCTGCGCGTTGGCCACCGCCGTGGCGGTCAGCTCGGTGAACTCGCTGAGTCGCTCCTCGCTGCCGGTGGGCGGTTCGCCCCCGCGGAAGGCGGCGATCATCACGCCCCAGACGCTCCCGGCGACCACGATCGGGCTGCCGGCGCTGGAGTGCACCCCCAGATCGCGAAGAGTGGCTGCCATCGCGCCGGAGGCGGCCTCGAAGCTGTCGATCCGGGTCGGTCCGCCGGTGCGGCGTACCTCCGCGGCGACGTTGTCCCCGGCGAGGTCCAGCCGGGTGCCGACGGTGGCCACCCGATCCGACGTCCCCCAGGCCCCCACCACCGTCGCCGTCCCGTCCGCCTCGTAGCGCAGCATCGTGGCGAGGTCGGAGCCCAGCAGCGAGCCGACCTCCCGGGTGACCGCGGCGAACACGTCCGCGGGAGGCGTCTCGCGGGCCACCAGGGTGGCCACCCGCCGCAGCGCCGCCTGCTCGCCGGCCAGCTCGCTGCGTCTCCGCTCGGTCAGCACCGCGCGCCGACGAGCCCGGACGGCGAGCTCGCCGAGCAGCGAGGACATCAGGAGGTACGCCGTGAGTGCGACCAGGTTGCGGGTGTCGGGGAACGCCGAGGTGTGGGTCGGCGGGATGGAATACCAGTCCAGTGCCACCACACTCGCGACGCCGACCGTGACGGCGAAGGGGATGTCCCAATAGCGCGAGATCGCCAGCACCACCAGCACGTCGACGACGACGACGCCCGCCGTGAGGACATGCGACTCCGGCAACGCGGTGAGCAGCACCGTCGAGAGCGCGAACCAGGCGGCACCGGTCGCGAAGGCCAGCGCCATCTCGACGGCGCCCGACCTGAGGGTGGACCCGGTGTTGGCCACGGGTAGAGGCTATCGAACCGGATCCGGTCTCGGCATCGTCGCGATCGGAGGTCACCGATGCGCTACCTTCGTCGGCGACACGGCACCGAGGGGAGTTGACGCCAACGTGATCACTGCACGCGGGCAGCTCCGTCCGGGCCGACGGCTGGCGAGCGCCGTGTTCGGCCGCCGGGGCGACTCGACAGGCCAGCGTCCCGAGACGCTGCGGCAGATCGTGGCCGGCTACGAGGTCGCGACGTTGTTCCTCAATGAGGGGCGGGTGCCGGTGCGATGGTGGGTCAAGGCGGACAACTTCGGGGATCTGCTGTCGCCGTGGCTGGTCTCGAGGATGACGGGTCGGGAGACGACGTTCTTCGACCCGAAGCGCCCGCACTACATCGCGATCGGCTCGGTCCTGAACCGGACGAACCCCCGGTCGACGGTGTGGGGCTCAGGCTGCTTCGGGGTGGAGGACTCCCAGCGCTTCGCTCCTGGCGCTACCTATGCCGCGGTCCGGGGACCGCTGTCGCAGGCGCGGCTCGTCGCGGCCGGCATCGACTGTCCCGAGGTGTACGGCGACCCGGCGCTGCTCGCGCCCGCCTACTTCGCGCCGACGGTGGCGAAGACCTACGACTACGGGATCGTCACCCGGTGGTCGGAGCGTCGCTGGCACAGGTCGACGCTGGGGCCAGGGGTGCGCCTGATCCATCTGGAGTCCGCCGACGTCGAGGGAGTGATCGAGGCGATCCTGTCGTGCCGGCGGATCGTGACCGGGTCCCTGCACGGCCTGATCATCGCGGACGCCTACGGGATCCCCAGCGCCTGGGTGCTGTCGCGGACGGCGAAGGGCGGGATGTTCAAGTTCTTCGACTACTTCGCGACGGTCGGCAAGCTCCGCACAGCCCAGCACTACGACACGACCCTACCGATCACCGCGGCCAGGTTGCGTCAGGAGCTGAGCTTCGACTCGCGGCCGATCGTCTTCAACCACCGGGCACTGCTGGACGCCTGCCCCTTCCTCCGGCCCGTGACCTCGGCCCCAGCGGGCGGATGAGCCCGCGGACGAGGCGTCGTCGCGCGAAGAGCAGATCCAGCGCGAAGACGAGCAGCACGAACGCACAGCCGAACCGCACCACCGCGCTGGGGTAGAGCAGCTGGACCATGAAGACGCCCGCGACCAGCAGGGCGTCGACCCGTGCGGGCTCGAGAGTGAGAAGCGCCGCGACGACGAACAGGGTCATCGCGATCGTGAACGCCAGCTCGAGCTGCTCGCGGGGCGCCAGCGGCATCACTACCCCGCCACCGCCGGCGAGGTAGGCCACCGGCAACGACCCCAGGCCGAGCGTCCACTGGCTGACCGACGAGGCCAGGAACAGTGCCAGCCCCTGAGCGGGTCGGTGGTTGGCCACCAGGACGGCGACCACCACGAACTCCGGGGCCTCGGTCGCGACGGGCACCACGGACTGGATGAGCAGGTAGGGGTCGATGCCGACGGACTGACCGGTGGCCAGCAGAGCGTCGGCGAACGGGTTCGCGACCGTGACGACGACGCCGCCCGCGAGCACGATCAACACAGCCACCACGGTCCGCTGGTGGCGCTCGGGCAGGGTCAGCAACCCAGCGCCCACCCCCACGACGGCAGGAGTCTCCCCGGGGGTTCCCTGCACCCGTCGCGCGTAGACGATGTACAACGCGAGCAGGACCACCGAGTCGAAAACCGAGACATTCCCGCGCACGGCGAGCTGGACGGCGAACAGCGCGGTGAGCAGGAGGACTCCGAGCTCGAGACGTCGGTTCGCTGCCAGTCGCAGCGGCACGACCGGCCCACTCGGGGCACCCTTGGTCGTCCGAGCGAGCAGAGCGACCACCAAGGGCAGCGTGGCGGCTCCGGCGAGGAGCAGGCGGGTCGCGCCGGTGAGGTTGGCGGTCACCAGCTCGGCAGCCTGGATGAAGGCGAAGCGAATCTCGATGATGAACTCCGGCAGGACCGTGACGAGTGCGATCACGGCCAGGACCGGGCCACCGGAGTAGACCGCCTCTCCGGCGTCGGCCGCCCAGGCCAGCATGAACGCGGCCCCGAGCAGCCCCACGCCGAGACCGACCATCGCGACGGGAGCCGGGAGGAACGCATGCAGCGCGTGGGCCACCAGCCCGACGAGCGCGCACGAGGCGGCCGCGACGAGCTGGGGCACCCAGGAGGGGCGTAGGTCGGCGTTCTCCATCACGGCTCTCCCACGGTCAGGGGGACCGAGGTCTGGCTCGTCGTACCCTCGCTGCGGGCGAGGACGGTGAGCACGAGGGGACCGGCCGCGGTGGGGGTCCAGCTGAACGTCCCCGGCGACGCGGGACAGGGGAAGCGCCAGATCCTCACCTCGTCGCCGGGACCTCGGAGGCGGGCCAGGGCATTCGTGCAGCCCTCCGCCTGGAACGCGAAGGTGGCCGACCGACCCACGGTCAGGGTCGCCGGCACCCGGACCACCGCGACCGAGGGTGGCGGCGTCGTCTCCACGGGCGTGACGTCGAGGGACAGGCGCTTGGTCACGACCTGGCCCTGGCGGCCGCGCACCTGGACCGAGAGTACGGCGGACCCGGGGGTCTCTGGAGTCCACAGCACCACACTTCGACCGTCGGTGAGGTCGTACTGCCGGGTGAACACGATGCCGGCGAGTGTCGAGATCGCCGCTGTGGCGTTGACGGCGTTGTGCACCACGAAGCCGACCCGTACCGCCCGGCCGGCGATGACCGGCTTGGTGGGCGCGACGATCCGCAGCTTCGGCGCCGGGCCCAGCACGCGAAACCCCACCGAGTGGGAGACCTGGGTGCCGTCGAGCCCGGCGACGGTGACCTTGACACGTGCGGTGCCGGCCCTTCGCGGCACCCACCGCACGGTGCCGCGTCCGTTGATGATCTGCTTCACCCGGCGCGTCGTACCCTTCGACGTCGTGATCGTGACGACCTCTCGTCGCGCGTTCTGCACCCGGAAGGCGAGCCGCACCGGCGTGCCGACGACCGGGGGACTGCCTGGCTGCAGCACCCGCACCCGCGGCGGCTCGTTGAGGGCTTGGCGCACCGCGCTCTCGACGTTCGGGCCCAGCCCGGCCCGGCCGTTGACGAACGCGGTCACGCCGAGCAGTCGGGCGGCTCCGGGGCCGCGTGATCCCTCGTAGAGGTTCTGCACCTGCACCAGCCCGCCGGCGAAGAAGATCATCCGTGGACGCCCCAGCAGGACCGAGTCGATCGAGGACTTGTCCAGGTCCCTGATCTCGAGGTTGCGCAGCCCCAGCAGGTTGCGCACGCGTGGGGTGGCGAAGGTGAGCCGGCTCATCTGGGCAGGCCCCAGCGTGACGGGGTCCCGCGGAAGGCTCAGGCCCCCCAGACGTGGCTGGCCGTCGTCGTCGATCCAGCCGCTCAGGGTGCCGACGAGGTTCTGCCCCGACGCGGGCGTGTAGTAGGTCGACAGCACGATGCGCGGGTCCTGCTGCCCGGGGGTCGGTGCGAAGGCATAGCTCGGCGGCAGGGTCAGGCGGAGGTCGTCCTCGTCGTCCTCGTCGAAGTCCACGTCGCCGGCCACCTCGATCGGTCCCGACAGTGCGATCGGACGCGACCAGGCGTCGGAGTCGCTGACGAACTGGTCGGGGCTGGTCGTGTGGAACCGTTCGTAGGCTGTGGCCTGGGCGGCGAACAGGTCGGCGGGGTAGCGCAGCCGGCCGGCCAGCTCGGCCGGCAGCTGCGACACGGGGCGGAACAGGGAGGGGAAGATCTCCCGCCACGCTGCTGCGAGCGGCTCAGTGTCGTCGGTGAGGTAGAGCTGCGTCCTCCCGGTGAACGCGTCGACGGTCGCGAGCACCGACGCGCGGGCGTAGGAGACCCGCGCCCCGCCGAGGTCCACCTGCTGGCCGTAGGGGTAGGAGTCGCTGGTGGTGTAGCCGTCCACGACGTAGACGATGTGCCCGTCGGCGGTGAGCGGCACGGCTTCGGAGTCCCACTGGATGAAGGGGGCCAGCGTGTGGAGGCGGTCGTGGACGTCGCGGTGCAGGAGCAGCCGGGACGTCGGCGTGATGTCGTCGGACAGCAGCAGGTCACTGCTGTCCAGGGCGAGCGCGAACACCGCACGGCGCACCCAGTCGGAGAGCTGGATGCCGCCGGTGCCCTGATAGTGGTACGCCGCGCGGGGGGCCGCTGCGGTGCTGGGCAGGTCGACCTCGGGCCGTCGCGTGTTGGCCAGCACCCAACGGGACCGGGCGACGTCGGCATCGAGGGTGGGCGTGAGCACGTGGAGCTGTTCCTCGCCGGCCGTCCTGGGTGTCGTCGGGCGGCAGGTCGCCGAAGTAGAGGCGCGGCTCCTTCACGCCGAGGCCCTGGTCGCCGAGGCCGGAGTCCAGCAGCCGGGGCTCCCGGTTGCTCCCGATGTCGGTGCTGGAGAAGCGCACGAGGCCTAGCCCGTGGGTGTAGGCGATGCGGTCGTTGACCCAGGAGTCCGCCTGTCCCGGGACCTGGTTGAGGTCCAGCTCGCGCGCGCTCACCGCGGTCACCTGTGGTCTGCCGGCTTCGGTCACGACGTCGAGGGTCGGCTCCTGGGGGCTGAAGTAGGGCGGCTCGGTGACGAGCTGGCGCATGCGTGCCTCGAGGACGTAGGTGTCCCAGGCCGGCACGTTGACCAGTCGCTTGCGGGCAGCCGGGAAGTCGGAGGCCGTGAACGCGCCGGCCGGCTCATAGGGCCGCACACCGATGTCGTCGAGTCCGAGGCCGGCTCGGGTCGCGGCGATGGACGCGGCCAGGTAGGGCTGTTCGCTCAGCAGCGGGTTGGGGCCGACGACATAGCGCTGGACGACTGGGGGAGCGAGGGTGACCACGAGCGCCACGACCGTCCCGAGGACGGTGGCGGTGATGCCGGCTGCGATGCGCACCGGTCTGGCCCCGCGTCCGCGCATCGCCAAGGGCAGGAGCACCACCGCCACGGCGAGCATGAGGGCGAGGGTCGACAATCCCGCCAGGGTCGGGGACCTGACGTTCACGTCGACGTAGCCGGCCCCTGCGAACGAGCTGCTGTCGCCTCCGCTCGACTTGCCTGGCTGGCCGGGTTGGTGCAGCACGAGCAGGTAGCGCTCGAGCCGGAGTCGCCACGACACGACGAGCAGGAGGATCGAGGTCAGGACGGCGAGGTGGATCTGTGCTGGGAGGTCGACGTGGAACGGCTTGAGTCGGAGCCGGCCACGCACGCGGCCGATCAGGACGGCGTACGCCATGCTCACGGCGACGAGCCAGAGCAGAAGCGAGCACACCTCGAGGTAGAAGGGCAGCGAGAACACGAAGAAGCCGGCGTCCCTGCCGGAGAGCGGGTCGACAGTGCCGAAGGGCTGCCGATGGCGCCACAGAAGGTAGGTCGGCCAGTGGGCGTCGGCGGCGGAGGCGAACAGGTTGCCGGTGACCAGCGAGCCGAGGAGGACGGAGGTGGCGCCGGGAAGCGAGCGGAGGAAGGTGGTGCCTCGCAGTGCGGCGGCAAGGTTGATGCCGACGAAGGCCGCGACGCTCACCAGCACCTGGGCATGGAAGTCGGCCTTCGCCGAGACGACGCGTTGGAAGACGTCCAGCTGGCCGAGCTCGTCGAACCAGAGCGCACCGGGCAGCACGCGGGCGATGAGGAAAGCGGCGAGCAGCGGGATCCCGAGAAGTACGACGACGACGGTGGCGCGGCCCCTCGGTCTGAGGAACCACGGTCGGCGACGTGGTGCTTTCGCAGCGATCGTGGGCGGCTCGTCGGGTGCCTTCGCAGGCGGTCCGAGGGCGAAGGTCTCGGGGGCAGGTGGCTCGGGGACGGGTGGCTCGGATGGTGCGACGGGCGGGGTCGCAGGTGGGGTCGCAGGTGGGGCTACGCGTCGGTGACCTTCGAGGCGACCGTAGGTGGCTACGAACTCGTCGATCGACGCCTGGCTCACTTCCCAGACGTAGCGTGATCCCCATTCCCGCTTGTGCCCGCGCAGCTCACCTTTGCGAAGGAGGGTCCGAACGGTCTGAGGGCTGACACCGAGTGCCTCCGCCGCCTCGGCCACTGAGAGGTCGCCCGGCACCTTTCGAAACTAGTGCAGCGTGTTTCGCAGGCGCAATGACCCGGTTTCCCAGTCGAACCCCAGTCCTGAGCGACTGCTTTCGCACGTGATGGCGGCTGGGGGATCAGGTTTCGCAGGCGCGGCGGCGGGCTCAGCTGTCGTTGTCGGACTCGTCGGGCTCGTTCTCGTTCTCGCCGCCGCCGTCGGGTTCGACCTCGTCCGGCTCGTTCTCGTTCTCGTTCGGTTCAGCCTCGTCCGGTTCGTTCTCGCCGCCCCCGTCGTCGGGTTCGACCTCGTCCGGCTCGTTGTCGACCTCGTCGGGTTCGTTCTCGTCCTCGTCGGGCACCTGGCTGGCTGGGGTGTCGGACGGGTCGAGGTCGCTGTCGGCGCAGCCGGTGAGGACCACCAGGCCCAGGCACGCGGTCGCCACGATCCGCAGGAGGGTTCGCCTTGGCATGCGTCCAACGGTAGGGGCACTCGAGGGAAATGGGCACCTCTCGCGCCGACAATGATGGAGCAAGGTCGCCAAGGCCAGTGGGTTCTCCAGCCCCGCCAGGTGCTCCTCCAACGTCTCGATGCGGCGTACTTCGAGCCCGCGCGGCTGCCCCGAGAGCGTGCTCGGGGTGGCCGACGCGCTGCTCTTGGTTCTCCCACCGTCAACGGGAGACGAATTCCGCGTCCTCGGCGAGTGCCTTGATGGCCGCCGTCTGGGCTGGTGTGGCCTTCGGGCCGGCAGCTGTGCCGAGGATCACGGGGGTGCCGTCGAGGTCGACGACCCACCAGCGTTCGAGGATGCCGGGGATCTCGACGTGCGCCGTTCCCGGGCCCGCCTCGAAGAACGCGTACGAGCCACCGTTGCAGCGGGCGTAGTCCAGGTCGGCCGTGGTGAACTCGAGGTAGAGGCCGCGGTGGCCGTCGACGCTGGCCGGCCGGGGAGCGCTGACCTTCATGCCGGGCTGGCGGTGGATGACGTCGGCGATCTGCTCGACCGACCGGGCGGGGACCAGACGGGGACTGTCCAGGTCGTGACAGCCATCGGGGTAGACGCCGCTCACGTCCCAGACCGTGAAGGCCGTGAAGGAGGTGTCGTCCGCGGCGACAGCGTCGTTCTCAGGCGACGCGAGCAGCAGGAAGCTGCTGTCTGCGACGAACCCTGACGGGACGTCGACCACGGTGAGGGGAAGTGCTTCAGCCTCGTCTCCCATGGCGGCGAAGGCGTAGCGTCCGGCTTCGATCGGGCCCGTCGCGGTCGGCGGGGCCACGTGGTCCGGCCTGGCCGGCCCAGCAGGCGCGTGGTGGTCGGTGCAGGATGCGAGGAGGCAGGCGAGTCCGGCCAGAGGCAGGGCGATCAGGGACGTCCTGGTTGCGTTGGCCGGTCGAGGGGCCTCGTTGCCGATCATGGTCGGGGCAGGACGGTCTGGTCGAGGTCGTCGACCTCGGCGACGTTGGTGCACGTCAGGGCATCGGCATCGCAGGCGACGACGAGTCCGGAGGGCTGGTCGGCGACGTCGGTGGCGCGGAACATCAGAGTGTGTCCCCGTGACCAGCTGGGCAGGGTGGCGACCGTGCCGCTCGGCGGGTCCAGGTAGCGGGTGTCGCCGGTGTGCGTGTCCACCACCGCGATGGCACCACGGTGGTCGGGGTCGGTGCTGAGCCCGGCGTAGAAGGCTCCGTCGTGGCTGAGGCCGCCGTCGGCTGCGACGCGGTCGACCGTGGCCAGCGGGTCTCCGGCCGGGGTCGTGAACCTCAGCCCACCGTCGGGAGCCGCATCGGCGAAGACGTCGAGGGTGACGTCGAGGGGCATCTGGCCGACCTTCTGCAGGCCGCCGGCACCGTTGGGCTGGGCGTCGTAGCGCCACAGGTCCCGGCCGTTGCGGATGAGCGCCGTATAGCCGCCCTCAGCGTTCGGTCCGGTCCATTCGATGGGTGCGAGGGGCGTGGTGCCGAAGGGGTTCTCGTCGCCCGGGAGGGTGAAGCTGTCGTCGCCGATGGGCAGTCCGGTGCCGAGCTGGCGCCCGCGCGCCGCGTCGTAGAAGTAGAGGTCGTAGCGCTCGTCCGGGCTCCACCTGAGGACGGCGACGAGGTCGGAGTCGGGGTCGGCGGCGGGCCCTGGTGAGGGGGATCCCGGCGGCGGGGTCGCGCCGTCGGTCTCGAGGACCTGCGCCGTCCCGTCCACAGGCTGGTAGACGATGTCGCCGCCGGTCCCGCCGAAGACCGCGCCGCTCTCGATCGGGACCAGACCGGTGCCGATCGCCTTGTCCTGGGGATACGCCTGGTCGCCGAGGTGCAGGACGCCGTCGACCATCCAGACGGCGTTGGGGTCGACCCCGATGGTCACCGGGTGCGTGGGCTCCGCTCCTCGGGGCTGATCGTGGAACTGTGCGACCGTGATGACGACGGCGGCGGCGACAGCGGCGGCGATGCCGGCGGCGGCCATCGACCTGACGCGCCGGCTCCTGTGGACGCGGGCGCGAATGCCGGCCGGGTCGGGCACCGTCGGCTCGAGGTCGTGGACCAGGTGGTCCATCGACGTGCGAACGATGTCTTCGATGCTCATGCCCGTGGGTTCCTCTCGCTGGTGGCACCGGCCGTGAGCGCGGTCTCGAGCGCGCCGAGCGCGCGGTGGGCGTGGGACTTGACGGCACCCTCGCTGATGCCGAGGACGGAGGCGATCTCGGCTCCACTGAGGTCTTCGTAGTAGCGCAGTACGACGACGGCTCGCTGCCGCACCGACAGGGTGGCCAGCGCCCGCCACATCAGGTCCGCATCAGCGACCTGGTCATCGACCCCGGGTCCGGTGACGGTCTCCGGCCAGCTCGCCACCGGAAGTTCGGAGGATGACCGCCGCCGCCACCAGGTCGACACCTCGTTGGCGAGGATCGCCCGGGCGTACGACCGCGGGTGCTGCACTCGCGACACGCGGTGCCAGGACTTGTAGACCTGGCCCATCGCGTTCTGCAGGATGTCCTCGGCGAGGTGTACGTCGCCGGTCATCAGGACGGCGGTGCGGAACAACGACGACCACGACGCCCTCATGAAGGCGTCGAACTCCTCATCTTCGCGTCTGCTCACCGTGACCACCATTCTCGTCCGTCCTGCTGTGAAGAACGACCTGAGCGGGCAGGCAGGTTTACACGCGCTGGCACTTTCTTGGTGCGGGTGTCGGTCACACTTCACCCGGCTCGCGCGTCAGGAGAGTGACCGACGAAGGTGGAAGGGTGGAGGCCGTGGACCAGACGGACATGTTCGAGGCGGAGCGGCCGCGACTGGTGGGGATCGCGAGCCGAGTGCTCGGAGACCACGCCGAGGCGCAGGACGTCGTACAGCAGGCGTGGCTGCGCCTGAACGCGTCGCAGGCCGAGATCGACAGCCTGCCGGCTTGGCTGACGACGGTGACGACCCGGCTGTGCCTGGACCGACTCCGATCACGGACCCCGGTGCCGGTCGATGAGGTGGAGCCCGCGGAGACCGCCAACGATCCGGCCGACGACGTCGCGCTCGCCGACACCGTCGGCGTGGCGCTGCACGTGGTGCTCGACCGGCTCTCCCCGCGTGAGCGGGTCGCGTTCGTGCTGCACGACAGCTTCGGGTTCGAGTTCCCGACCATCGCAGCGGTCCTGGACTGCACGCCGGCGTCCGCGCGCAAGCTGGCCTCACGGGCGCGCGCCAAGGTCGCCCAGCCCCGCCCCGACGACAGCCTGGCCGACTGGGAGGTCGTCGACGCCTTCATGACGGCAGCCAGGAACGGCGACTTCGACCAGTTGCTGCGACTGCTCGCACCCGACGCCGCCGTGACCGCCGACGAAGCAGCGGTTCTCATGGGCACGCCCTCGCAGATGGAGGGCCGCGACGAGGTGGCGGCGTTCTTCAACGGCAGCGCCCAGTCCGCGCTCCCGGTCTTCGTCGAGGCCCGGCCCGGCACCGCCTGGTATCACCTCGGCGAGGCCAAGGTCGTCTTCGACTTCGTCGTCGCCGACGGCCTCGTGCGCGCCATCACCTTCCGCGCCGAACCCGGCGTGCTAGCTCGAGTCGTACGACGCGACGGTGGTCGTCGGCGCGGCTGAGCCGGTCACACTCCGACCGTTTCGTTCGTCAACACCTCAGATATCCACACCATCAAGGAGACGACCATGAAGACCATGACCTGCCGAGAGCTCGGAGGACCCTGCGACCTGGGTCACCACGCGGAGAACGCCGACGACGCCATCAAGGCCCAGGACCACCACCTCAAGGAGGCGGAGAAGGCCGGCGACGCGACCCACCAAGAGGCCCGCGACGCCATGAAGGGCCGGTGGCTGCACCCGGTGAAGGCGATGGGGTGGTACCGCGACGCCAAGCAGGCGTTCGCTGCGCTGCCTGAAGACTGAAGCCGCCGTCCACCGTCTCGCTTCACCCCGCGACTGCGGGCGGGCATGGAAAGGGCCGCTCTCCGAGGAAAGTGGCCCTGACCTGCAAACAACTGGTGGGCGATACTGGGTTTGAACCAGTGACCTCTTCCGTGTCAGGGAAGCGCGCTACCACTGCGCCAATCGCCCGTGATGTCTTGAGTATCCAAGACAATCGAGGTGGAGACGGGATTTGAACCCGTGTAGACGGATTTGCAGTCCGTTGCCTCGCCTCTCGGCCACTCCACCGTGGAGGTTGAGACCTCTCCGAGCGGACAACGAGACTCGAACTCGCGACCTCAACCTTGGCAAGGTTGCGCTCTACCAACTGAGCTATGTCCGCCTGCGTTCCGACCCGGGGGTCAGGTGCGTGAGAAGATTAGCCCACGCCCACACCCTGGCAAAATCCGGGTGGGCGGCCGCGTGTCCGACCGATACGTTGGGCTCATGCGCGCATGGATCAACGGCCAGCTGCTCGACGACGCCACTCAGCCCTCCATCTCCGTGACCGATCACGGGTTCACCGTCGGAGACGGCGTCTTCGAGGCGGTCAAGGTCGTCGACAACGTCCCCTTCGCCCTCACCCGCCACCTGGCGCGGCTCCAGACGTCCGCTCAGGCCCTCGGACTGCCCGAGGTGGACCTCGACGCCGTCCGGGAGGGCATCGGAGCCACGATGGCCGGCCAGGACCTCCCACTGGGCCGCATCCGCATCACCGTCACCGGTGGGCCCGCACCACTCGGCAGCGGCCGCGGCACCGAACCCAACACGCTCGCCGTCGTCGCAGCCCCCGCAGTCGCCCCGGCCGCCACGACCAGGCTGGCGACCTTCCCCTACCCGCGCAACGAGCGGGGCGTACTCGCTGGCGTCAAGACCACGTCGTACGCCGAGAACGTGATCGCGCTCGCACACGCCGCCGATCAGGGGGCCACCGAGGCCCTGTTCATCAACACCGCCGGCAACCTCTGCGAAGGCACGGGGTCCAACGTCTTCTACGTCGTCGACGGCGAGCTGCGTACGCCGACCCTCGCGAGCGGTTGCCTTGCCGGCGTCACGAGGGCGCTGCTGGTCGACTGGTGCGACGTACGCGAGGTGGACGAGCCCGCCAGCGTCCTGGAGGAGGCCAGCGAGATCTTCCTCGCCTCCACGATCCGCGACGTCCAGGGAGTTCACCAGCTCGACGACCGCGAGTTCATCGCGCCCGGCCCTGTCACCATCGAGGCGATGGCGACGTGGGGCTTGAGGGAAGCAGAAAGCCCCGATCCGTAACCAAGATCGGGGCCTTCGAGAGAAGCAGTTGAGGCGAGAGGTCAGATCATCTCGGAGTTCAGGAGCTGGTCGATCATGGAGTCGATGTCGCAGTGCGACGCCTCCATGCCTGCGGGCACCATGGCCAGCGAGCGGCTCACGAAGCGGTAGACGTCCTGCGTCTTCGCCTGGGCGACCAGTTCGCCGTCGGGGGAGCAGAGCTCGATGATGACCGTGGCGCGGCCGTTGGCGTCGAGGCAAGGCCAGATGTGTACGTCGCCCTCACCGGCCGGGTCGGTCAGGCCGCGGGAGAGAAGGTCCCGTGCGAAGGTCCAGACGACGTCGCCGCCGCCGGTGAAGAAGGTCGCGGTGACCGCGTAGGGGTCAGCCGGGTCGTAGCCGAGGGCCGCGTCCAGCGTCGTGACGGTGCCGGCTGCATCGACGCACTCGATGGCGATGTCCTGGGTCACGACGTCTGAGAAAAGGTGGCTCTGTGATTCGTTCATCGGGGTCTGCCTCTCGGGCTTATCGGTGCTGGTTACGTCTGAGAGACGGGACCCCAGGTAGGTCATGACGGGATCGTGGTCAAATTTTTTACGATTTTCTAGGGGATCGGCCGTAAGGACCCCAGTTCACGCCTGAAACACCCTGGGGTGCGCGTGTCGTAGACCCCGAAATGTGGGTGCTCAGCCGCCATGCGCTAAGGTTTCGGCCGCAGACCACAGGGGCGATTGGCGCAGTGGTAGCGCGCTTCGTTCACACCGAAGAGGTCACTGGTTCGAACCCAGTATCGCCCACCCGAGTGTTCGTAGATCGGGGCCGGTTTCCAGCATTGGAACCGGCCTCGTGGTCATCTAGCTGCCAGGTCGCCCGACGAACGGCTCATGTGACTGGCGCCATGCAGCAGACGCCGCCAGGCGAGCCCTCACGCACTCAGGACGAAACCGTGCCGAGCTGCCCACACCACTGCCTGGACGCGAGACCGAACCCCGATCTTGGAGTAGGCAGAGCGGATGTAGGACTTGACTGTGTTGGCGGTGATGAAGAGGTGCTCAGAGATCAACTGGTTGCTCAGGCCGGCCACGATCAGAGCAATGACCTCTGACTCTCGGCGTGACAGTCCCTCGTCGGCGCCAGCCCATCTCGCAGACTCGATCTCAGGGACATCAGGCACCACGCTCAGCGCAGGATGCGGAGGTAGGGTCGCCGCTCGCCGTCGCGTCGCGGCCGACATGAGCATGACGAGATCATCGACATCCACTCCCAATTCGGCGGCGACCTGCACCAGGTTGCACCGCCACTCACGGGCGGCGTCGGCACCCTGCAGCAGCAACACGAACGACGGCTCGCATGAAACGCTCATGCTGTCTCTCCCGGTTTGAGCGCGAATCGCGCAACCCAGCTCTTTGGCGAGAACCGTCCGGGGTCTTGGGGCCAGCACTTCAGCACAAAGCATACCCAGACTTTCGTGCTCGACCCGCGCTCAAACCACCACCGCAAACGGGTCCGCCCGACCCGATGCAGGCGGCAGGCGGTAGACCGCCCGGGCCTTCGCCCCCGAAGCCGACGAATACTTCTTCCCTGTCACTGCGTCGGTGGATTGCGACGAACGCGAAGTTGAATCACCACTTAAGTCACTCCACCCCCAGTCTCACCCCAGTCGACCGTAATGAGGGTGGACCTCTCTTGGCACGCGACGGACGATGAGGACAAAGCTCGGGAGCTGACCGGTCACCGGGCTGCCACGTCAAGGGGAGTCCCATGCGCAATTCAGCGCGCTATGTATCCGTCATCGCCACCACTGCGGCCATTGCTGCAGCAGTCGCCGCGCCAGCGTCGGCCGCAACGCCGGAGGCGACGTACCAGATGAACGAATCGCCCGGCGCGACCGTGATGGTCGACAGCTCGGGCAACCACCTGGACGGCTCGATCAACCAGGCAGGGGTCGACACCGGGGTGTCCTACTCAGGTGCGACGGGCTACCGGTGGGCCTATCGCAGCCCCACCGCTCCGCCGGCTTCCCCCGAGCGGATCGTCCGAGTTCCGGACAACGCGCATCTCGACCCGCTCAACGACAAGTTCACCGTGGAGATCCGCTACCGCACCAAGTACAAGTTCGGGAACATCATCCAGAAGGGCCAGTCGGCCTCCGTCGGCGGCCAGATGAAGATCCAGAACCCCGGTGGCAGACCCTCGTGCCTGTTCAAGGGTCCCGGCGGCCGGGTCGGCACCCGTTCCAAGACGGTCCTCAGCGACAACGCCTGGCACACGATCAAGTGCGTCAAGACCCCGACCAAGCTCACCATGTTCGTCGACGGAGCCGTGATGGCCCGCAAGGTGGGCAGCACCGGCGTGATCAACAACAAGATCCCGCTCACCATCGGCGGCAAGATCAACTGCAACCAGATCAAGGTCACCTGTGACTACTTCACCGGCATGATCGACTACGTGAAGTTCACCCGAGGCTGATCCGGGCGCGGATGCGCGAGGGACTTTCCCAAAGGGCCTCGCGCATCCCGATACGCACGTACGGTCCTCGGCATGACAGACAACTCGGGCAACGGCAATTCGGACACGCCTCCAGGCTTCTATCCCGACAACCAAGGCACCATGCGCTGGTGGGACGGCGCGGCGTGGACCGAGCAGGTCCAGCAGGGCGGCCCGCCGGCGGCCACCTCTCAAGCTCCACTCAGCGGCACGAGCGACCCGAAGCGGGCGTGGTACGCCAAGAAGCGCTGGTGGGCCGTGGCGGCCGTGTTCGTGATCATCGCGGTGGCCGCAGCAAGCGGGGGCGGCGACGACCCGGGTGACGACGCTCCCTCTGCGGCGAGTGGGTCGACGACGCCATCGACTGAGAAGACGGACAAGACAGAGCCCAAGGCCGACCTGCCGGAGGCAGAGGAGGTCGTCGAGAGCGAGACGACCAAGCCCGAGCCCCACCTGACCAAGTCCCAGGAGAACGCGGTCGACTCCGCGCAGGGCTACCTCGACTTCTCCGGGTTCTCCAGGCGGGCCTGATCGGACCAGCTGTCGTCGAAGTATGGCGACGGGTTCCCCAAGAAGGATGCCGAGTTCGCTGTCAACCACATCGACGTCGACTGGAACGCGGAGGCCGTCGAGTCGGCCGAGTCCTACCTCGACCTGTCCGGGTTCTCGCGTGCCGGCCTGATCGGCCAACTGTCGTCCCAGGCCGGTGACAGTTCACCAAGGACCAGGCGACGTACGCCGTCAACCACGTCACAGTCGACTGGAACGCGGAAGCCGTCGAGTCGGCGCAGTCCTACCTAGACCTGTCGGCGTTCTCACGCCAGGGCCTCATCGACCAGCTGTCCTCGGCCTACGGCGACCAATACGCCCAGAAGCAGGCGACGTACGCCGTCAACAAGGTCGGCCTCTGACCTAGGCGGAGCGACACTGGTCACGTCACATCCAGCGGCCGGGATGACCACCCGCGGCGGCGATCCGGATCGCCTGGGCACGATCGACCGAGGGAATGATCTGCCCGGTGGCGGAGCTTGGCTCAGCACGATCGAACAGGCGGGCCACGACAGGCGCGATCAGGCGACCTGTGAGCTGGTGGGTGCGAGTGGGGGTCAATGTGACTCCTTCCAGTGCCGTGGGGCAAGTGTGCCTCGCAGAAGGCCCCGGAGAACAGAGGCGCGCGCGGACTGGTCACCGCCTGCCGGACCGGCACCAGGCGAACACCCCCGGCGCATGAGCCACCGGGGGTGTCCTGTGCTGCACCTGCGGGAGTGGCACAGCACGGGCCCACAGTAGATAGAGGTGCTATCCGATGACAAGCCTCCGTCTGTCGTGGCCGAGTCGGGCCCGAGTGTGGCCGGTCGTGGCCCTCGTGGCCCTTCGTGGTACGGCCCCCGAGCGGGCCTACAGTCATCCTCAGCCACCTCTGAGGGAGACCATCGTGAAGCTTTCCGGGAACGCGGTCACGGTCGAGGACGTCACGCGGATGACCGGCAAGCTGTGGATCCTCGAGGGGGAAGACCGGCGCAAGAAGTCGTCGGCTTTCTGGGTCCTCCTGGTTCTCGCCGCCGTCATCGCCACCGCCGGCGTGATCGCCGACTCAACCGCAACCGTCATCGGGGCCATGATCGTGGCCCCCCTGATGACTCCGATCCTCGGCTCCGCACTCGCACTCGTGCTGGCGCGGCGAAGGCAGCTCGTCCTCAACGTCGCGATGGTCCTCGGGCGGTGCGCTTGTGGTGATCGCGGTGGGCTATCTGCTCGGTCTCGTCCATGCGTTCCCCATCACCGCCGACAACAACAGCCAGGTCGCCGGACGGGTCAGCCCACGACTGATCGATCTTCTCGCGGCGCTTGGCCACCGGCGCGGTCGGTGCGTTCGCCCTGGTTCGCTCCGACATCTCCGACACCCTCCCCGGTGTCGCCATCGCCATCTCACTGGTCCCACCACTCGCGGTCGTCGGCATCACCCTCGAGTCCGGCGAGACCTCTCAGGCACTCGGAGCGCTGCTGCTGTTCGGGACCAACGTCGCGGCCATCATCGCCACCGGCACCGTCGTGCTGGTGCTCTTCGAACTGCGTCGGGCAGCGTACGCAGCCGGCATCGAGGTCGGCGTCATGACCGGCCGGACCCTGCGTCGCAGTAGCAGCCATGATCGTCCTCGTTTCGGTGCCGCTCACCATCGGCAGCGTCAAGGTCTACCGGCAGCAGGACATCGAGAGCAGGGCCGGGCCGGTCGCCACGAGCTGGGCCGAAAGACAGGGGTGGCAGGTCAAGTCGGTGGACTTCCAGCAGGGCGTCCTGCAGATCACCACGCTCGGGCCGCCGCCCGACATCGACGAGCGGCCGCTGCGGGCGGCGTTGGATGCCGCCGGACTCGCCGACGTCGAGGCCAAGGTGACGGTGCTGGTCGGCGGGGTCCGCACGCTACCCGCAGACGGTTAGTCCTGATGGGGGAGCGGTTCGGGGTCCGGACCTTTCGCCATCGAGTGCTTTCCCAGCTCCACGGCGAGGATCGGCAGCACCAGGACCGTCAGCATGCCCGCCGCCACCACCAATGACTGGCCCTCCACCTTCAACGAGCCGGCCTTCACCGCCACTGTCGTCACGGCCACGATGATGGGCAGACCGGTGGCGCTGAACAACGCGAGTCGCAGTGGCTCACCGTGTGGCAGGTGGCGGAAGAAGAGCAACACCGGCAAACCACGCACCACCACGATCAGCAGGAACAGGATCAGCACGGTGCCCCAGCGGTCCAGCACGACCCTGAAGTCGATGGCCATCCCCGAGGTCACGAAGAAGACCGGCACCAGCAGTCCGAAGGCGATGCCGTCGAGCCGGGCCATGAACGTCTCGTGCTCCGGCGGCAGCAGCACCCGGACTGTGGCACCGGCGATGAACGCGCCCAGGATGATGTCGAGCCCGAACGCCGCACTCAGCCCCAACATCGAGACCAGCAACAGCATCACCAACCGCACCGGTGCCTGAGCCGTCGTCTCGGCGCCGTGGCGCACGATCTCCACGGTGCGCACGGCCCGAGCGCTGTGGCGGATGATCGCCCCGTTGAGCAGGAGCGCCACCAGCGTGAACAGCAGCAGCGACAGCAGTGCGCCCCAGGCGTTGCCGCCGGTCAGCAGCACACTCATCGCCACGATGGGACCGAGCTCGCCGACGGCTCCGTTGACCATCACCACCTGCCCGATCGGCTGGTCCTTGAGTCCCGTGTCGCGCAGGATCGGCAGTAGCGCGCCCAGCGCGGTGGAGGTGAGCGCGATCGCGATGGCCGCCCACGCTGGCAGATCGGTCGCGAGCGCGAGCATCGACATCAGTACGAGGGCCACCACGAGAGAGATCAGCCAGGCCAGGGTCGCCTTGGCCCCAGTGCGCGAAGCGATGGTCGCCGGGTCGATCTCGAGGCCGGCGAGCAGGAACAGCAGACCCAGGCCGAGCTCGGAGAGCAGCTCGATCGGCTCGCTCGTGGTGGCCAACTCGAACCCGAACGGTCCGATCATGATGCCCAGGGTCAGGAGCAGCACGACCTCGGGGATCCGCGGGCCCCGGCAGCAGACCGACCACGATCGGCGCGAGCGCTGCGGCTGCGGTGATCCAGAACATCGACTGCAGAACCGACTCGTGCACTGCTGTCCCCTTTGTCCGGCCGTGACTCGCAGCACCCTAGCGCCCGGAAATAGCAGAACCGCCCACGGTCTCGGGTCCGCGGGCGGTTCTGAGGACAATCTTGTCATCGGGCGACAAACCGCCCCATAGTCACACTGCGTCATGTTTGAGTGCTGGGGTACACCCGAGGGAGCGCCGACGCGCCGAGGAATGATTCGGCGTACGCCGCCGTTCAGCCAGGCATGACCACCTCGGACTCATCGGAGCAGGAAACATCGGCAGCACTCTGGCGAAGCTGGCGGTGGATGCAGGGACACCGGTGGTGCTCAGCAACAGTCGCGGACCCGAGACCCTCAGCCGAGCTGGTCGCCAACTCGGACCCACTGGCCGCGCAGCGACCGCCGCGGAAGCCGCCGATGCAGGCGACATCGTCGTGGTGACCGTGCCACTCAAGGCCTACGAGCAGGTGCCTGTCGAGCCGCTGCGCGGAAAGGTCGTCATAGACACCAACAACTACTACCCCGAGCGAGACGGCGACATCGCCGTTCTCGACGAGGAGTCGACGACCGTCAGCGAGCTCCTCCAGGCGCATCTGCCGCGAGTCGCACGTCGTGAAGGGGTTCAACAACATCTACTTCGACCACCTGCGCAGCCTGGCCCGCCCGACCGGCAGTCCAGAGCGCAGCGTTCTCGCCATCGCCGGAGACGACGCCGACGCCAAGAAGCAGGTCGGCGCACTGCTCGACGACCTCGGCTACGACGCCTACGACGTCGGTCCGCTCGCCGAGGGATGGCGCTACCAACGTGACACCGCGGCCTACGCCTCTCTCTACAACTCGGGTCCCGAGGTGTCTGGCCGCCGACCGGGGCACGCCAGGTCGACGCCGACCTGCTCAGGGAACAGCTCAGCCGCGCCCAGCGCTACCGGGACATGTAGTCCGGAGGCGGGACGCGGCCGAGCGAAGCAGGCTGCGGAGTGGGCTACTTGGCGCAGATCGCGTAGACCGTGTTCTCTTCGAGCCATGGCTGAACACAGCGGTCCAACCACGTGGGGTCGAGTCCTTGGCCGCCGGGTAGGTCGAGACCAGTCCAACCGCCTGGACCGGTCGTGCGCCGCCGCTGAGGGTGTCGAACCCTCGGGCAGGACGCACTGACGTGTCATCGCCGAGGCCTGGTGACGACGAACGTGCTCCGACACCCGACTGACCCGCAGGTCCCTGGGCGCCTGCGGGACCCTGGGGACCCTGCGGCCGCCCTTGTCGCCCTTCTCGCCCTTCTCGCCCCGGGCACCCTTCTCGCCCCGAGCGCCGTCCTTGCCGTCGGCTCCGTTCAGGCCGTCCTTGCCGTCCTTTCCGTCGGCTCCGTTGAGGCCGTCCTTGCCGTCCGCTCCGTTGAGGCCGTCGGCTCCGTTGAGGCCGTCGGCGCCGTTGAGCCCGTCGATTCCATCCGCTCCGTCGGCTCCGTTGAGACCGTCAGCACCGTTGAGTCCATCGGCGCCGGGCAGGCCGTCCGCACCGTCCTTGCCGTCGGCTCCGTTGAGACCGTCGGCGCCGTTGAGCCCGTCGCATCTCCGTCGGCTCCGTCGGCTCCGTTGAGACCGTCGGCTCCGTTGAGACCGTCGACCCGTTGGCACCAGGCGTGCCCTTGATCTGCCACTTCAGGGCGTTGGCCTTCGGGTCCACACTTCTGACCGGGCTGAAGCACGCGGACCGCACCGCTCGGCTTCACGCAGACCTTGATGGTGGTGCGCGGCGCGGCCGAGGCCTGCGCAGCCGGTGACACCGGCCAGCACGGTCAAGGCGGCAACGGTGCCAACCACGAGCTTGGTGCGCTTGGCGTTCCGCAGGCCTTCGGGCATGACGTTCTTCATGATTGAGTTCCCTCCCAAGGGGATGCCCCACGCATCCCGTGATGGATGCCCCACGCATCCACTTCGGAGATTAGGGTGGACAGCGACGGTCGCGAGGGCGTTCACTACCGGATAGTCCGTTTCGACTACGAGGTCTGCCCGTTCAGTGCGTTCGAAGCGGTTTCACGACGGAAATCGAAGCGCCACCGAAACCGGGGGGCGGCGTACCCGACCCGGCCGATACGATCGACGGGTCGCCGGCATTGCGCCGGCCACAGTCCACGCAAGGAGTTCCTCGTGTCCGAAATCAAGGTCGCCCTCATCCACGCCGGTGCGCGTGAGGAGCGGACCGTGACGACGGGCATGAAGGCCTGGGAGCTGTACGCCGACGACCCCGCCGTCATCGCCGCACGGGTCTCGACCAGCTCGGCCACCGGCTCCGGCCTCAAGGACCTCGCCTACGAGCTCAACGACGGCGACGAGGTCGAGGGCAGTGGCGATCGACAGTCAAGGACGGTCGCGACATCCTGCGCCACTCCACCGCCCACGTGATGGCGCAGGCGGTCCAGCAGCTGTTCCCCGACGCCAAGCTCGGCATCGGGCCGCCGATCGAGAACGGGTTCTACTACGACTTCGATGTCGAGACCCCGTTCGTGCCCGAGGACCTCACCAGGATCGAGACCGCGATGCGGAAGATCATCAAGGAGGGGCAGCGCTTCTCGCGCCGCGTCACCACGATGACGACGCACGCATCGAACTCGCCGACGAGCCCTACAAGCTCGAGCTGATCGGGCTCAAGGGTTCGGCCAGCGAGGCAGCCGAGGGCGCCGGGGCCGAGGTCGGAGCCGGCGAGCTCACCATCTACGACAACGTCAACCGCAAGGGCGAGCTTGCGTGGAAGGACCTCTGTCGGGGTCCCCACCTGCCCACCACCAAGCGGATCCCCGCCTTCAAGCTGATGCGCAGCGCGGCGGCGTACTGGCGAGGAGACGAGAAGAACAAGCAGCTCCAGCGCATCTACGGCACCGCCTGGGAGTCCAAGGAAGCCCTCGACGCCCACCTGCACCGCCTCGAGGAGGCGGAGCGTCGCGACCACCGCAAGCTCGGCCGCGACCTCGATCTGTTCAGCTTTCCCGACGAGATCGGCTCCGGCCTGGCGGTCTTCCACCCCAAGGGCGGTGTGATCAAGCGCGAGATGGAGGACTACGTCCGCCAGCGGCACATCGAGGAGGGCTTCGAGTACGTCGGCACCCCCCACATCAGCCAAGGAGGGGCTGTTCCACACCTCCGGGCACCTGCCCTACTACGCGGACACCATGTTCCCGCCGATGGAGTTCGAGGGCGCGGACTACTCACCTCAAGGCCATGAACTGCCCGATGCACAACCTCATCTTCAAGTCGCGCGGGCGGTCCTACCGCGAGCTGCCTCTGAGGTTCTTCGAGTTCGGCTCGGTCTACCGCTATGAGAAGTCCGGCGTCGTGCACGGCCTCACCCGCGTGCGGGGCCTGACCCAGGACGACTCCCACTCCTACGTCACCCCCGAGCAGGCCCCGGCCGAGATCCAGCACCTGCTCGACTTCGTCCTCGGGCTGCTGCGCGACTTCGGGATCGACGACTACTACCTCGAGCTGTCCACCCGCGACGACTCCAAGCCCGACAAGTTCGTGGGCTCCGAGGAGGACTGGTCGAGCGCCACCAAGGTCCTCGAGGACGTGGCCATCGCGTCCGGTCTCGAGCTGGTCTCCGATCCCGGCGGCGCGGCGTTCTACGGTCCGAAGATCTCCGTACAGGCACGAGACGCCATCGGCCGCACCTGGCAGATGTCGACCATCCAGTACGACTTCAACCAGCCGCGCGGGTTCGAGCTCGAATACCAGGCGGCCGACGGCACCCGTCAGCAGCCGGTGATGATCCACTCGGCCAAGTTCGGGTCGATGGAACGGTTCTTCGGGGTCCTGGTCGAGCACTACGCCGGGGCGTTCCCACCCTGGTTGGCGCCGGTCCAGGTGCGGGCGATCCCCGTCGCCGACGCCTTCGCCGACTACCTGCACGACGTGGCCCGCACGATGCGGGCCCAAGGCCTGAGGGTCGAGGTCGACGACTCCGACGACCGGATGCAGAAGAAGATCCGCAACGCGCAGCTGCAGAAGGTGCCGTTCATGATGATCGCCGGCGCCGACGACGTGGCCGCAGGCGCCGTCTCGTTCCGCTACCGCGACGGCCGCCAGGACAACGGCGTACCCATCGACGAGGCGATCGAGCGGGTCGCCACGGCTGTCCGCACCCGCGTGCAGGTCTGATGAGCGAGGAGCACCGGCAGGACGGGGTGGGGGAGCCCGACGGTCTCGACCGACTCTGGACTCCCCACCGCCTCGCCTACATCCGGGGCGAGAACAAGCCGGCCGACTCCTCGGCCGAGGAGTGCCCGTTCTGTCGCATCCCGGCGCTGCCGGAGGCCGAGTCGCTCGTCGTACGGCGGGGGGAGCTGGCGTACGCCGTGCTCAACCTCTATCCCTACGCCCCGGGGCACCTGATGCTCTGCCCCTACCGCCACATCGCCGACTACACCGAGACGACCGTGGCCGAGGCGGCCGAGATCGCCGCCCTGACCAAGCAGGCGATGACCGTGATCCGCTCGGTGTCGGGGGCCCAGGGCTTCAACCTCGGGATGAACCAGGGCGCGATCGCAGGCGCCGGCATCTCCGCCCACCTGCACCAGCACGTCGTACCCCGGTGGTCCGGCGACCAGAACTTCATGCCGGTCATCGGTCGCACCAAGACACTGCCCGAGCTGCTGCAGGGCACCCGTGACCTGATCAGCGCCGCCTGGCCCGACTGATCCGCGGGTTCGTCAACGGATGCAGGCTCAGCCGACCTGGTGCGGGAACGTCTCGCTTCGACCCTGGAACGCCAGGATCGCCGGATTGACGATGTGCCCGGCCCGGATCTCGATCGCCCGGCTGATCGTCTCGTCGGCGTCCCAGGAATCGCCACCGGACAGCACGATGTCGAGGAAGGGAAGCGTCGCCTCGCTGTTCTCCCAGGTCGCGGAGTTCCAGAGGTACGACGGGCTGTGGTCGACGGCGTAGTAGTCGACATGCCCGCCGACCTTGAACATCGGCTCGTCGAACGTGGTCGGCACAGCCCAGCTGAAGCCCATGCCCTCGTCGCACGAGACGTCGACGATGAGGCTGCCCTGCCGGAACAGCGGCAGGTCCTCGGTCGTCAGGTAGGTGAGAGGACGCGCGGTGTCCTGCAGGGTGCAGTTGACCACGATGTCGTTCTCCGCGAGGTAGGGCGCGAGCGGCACCCTTCCGCGATCGGTGATCACGTGACTGAGGTGGGTCTCGGGGTCGTGGTCGAACTGGCGGATCAGCACCGCATGGATCGGTGACCCGACGGCGGCCACCCCGCGGTTGGTGAGCACGGCGATGTCGTGCACCCCCAGGGCGCTGAGTGCGGTGACCGCCCCGCGCGCGGTCGCGCCGAACCCGATCACCACGGCGCTCAGGCGTCGACCGTAGTTGCCTGTCACCCCGGTGAGCTGGAGGGACTGGAGCACCGAGCAGTAGCCCGCCAGCTCGTTGTTCTTGTGGAACACGTGCAGACCCACCGACCCGTCGATCGTCCAGTGGTTCATCGCCTCGAAGGCGATCAGGGTCAGCTCACGGTCGATGGCCAGCTGGGTCAGCACAGGGTCCTGCACGCAGTGCGGCCAGCCCCACAGGACCTGGCCGGCGTGCATGGCCTCGATGTCCTCATGCTGCGGCTTGGGAAGGAGTACGACGTCCGCGGTGGCGAGGATCTCCGCCCGGGTCCCGAACCCGGCCACCAGGTCGGCCAGCTCGGCATCGGCGCGACCGAAGCGCTCGGCGTACCCGTGCTCGAGAGTGATCCGGCGCCGGATGCCCTCGTCGATACGGTCGAAGTGCTCGGGATGCAGCGGCAGCCGGTGCTCGTTCTCCTTGGCGGAGGTGCCGATCACTCCCAGACTGAGTGCTGTCACTTCTTGCGCTTGGCAGCCACGGTGTCGGCGAGCGTGTTGCTCTGCTCCGACTTGCCGCGCTTGTCGGCTCGCTTCTCCTTGAGAGACTTGCCGGACTTCTTGGTCATGCCTTGACGTGGCGACTTGTCGGCCATCGTGGCTCCCTGGTTGGAAGCCTGGGTGGCTCCGTGTGCCCACCGTACGCGTAAATGATCGACGGGGGTGTCAGGCCCAGCCCTCGGTTGTCAGTGGTTGCAACGGCTGACAACCGCGAGTTTCCCCGGATATCCGGGGATCCCGACAGACCCGGTAGCCTCGTGCCCGCGATGTTGGATCATTTCAGAGCCTTCTGGACGAAGGTCGTCTCCCCGGTTGCCCACCTGCTCATCCGGCTCGGCGTCAGTGCTGACGCCGTCACGATCGTCGGCACCCTCGGCGTCTGCGCGGGCGCCCTGGTGTTCTTCCCCCAGGGCAAGCTGCTGACCGGCGTGCTCGTCATCACCGTCTTCGTCTTCAGCGACCTCATCGACGGCTATATGGCCCGCACCACCGGCACCTCCAACAAGTTCGGCGCCTTCCTCGACTCCACATTGGACCGGGTGGCCGATGGCGCGATCTTCGCCGGGCTCGTCCTCTACTACGCCGGACCGGGCGACTCCGACCTCTACCTCGCGCTGAGCCTGGTCTGCCTGATCATGGGCAGCATCACCTCCTATGCCGGGCCCGCGCGGAGAGCCTCGGCATGACCGCCAAGGTGGGCATCGCGGAGCGAGCCGACCGGCTCGTCGCCATCCTGGTGATGGCCGGCTTCAGTGGTCTGCTCGACCTGCCGATCCTGCTGGAGATCGTGCTCTGGGCGCTCGCGATCGCCTCCACCGTCACCGTGGTCCAGCGTGTCGTGGCGGTGCGCCGGCAGGCGTACGCCGAAGCCGCCGACCAGCCTGCCGACGGGCCTGTCGATGGGGGCCAGCCCGAAGGCGACGCGTGAGGCGCATCGTCGTAGGCTGGCGTCATGGCTGAACCCACCCACGAGACCTCCCACCAGTCGACCGGCACCTCGCGCGTCAAGCGCGGCATGGCCGAGATGTTGAAGGGTGGCGTGATCATGGACGTCGTCACCGCCGAGCAGGCCAAGATCGCCGAGGACGCCGGCGCGGTGGCCGTGATGGCCCTCGAGCGCGTGCCGGCCGACATCCGCGCCCAGGGCGGCGTGTCCCGGATGAGCGACCCCGACATGATCGACTCCATCATCGCCAGCGTCAGCATCCCGGTGATGGCCAAGGCCCGGATCGGCCACTTCGCGGAGGCGCAGATCCTGCAGAGCCTGGGTGTGGACTACATCGACGAGTCCGAGGTGCTGACCCCGGCCGACTACGCCAACCACATCGACAAGTGGAACTTCACGGTCCCGTTCGTCTGTGGCGCCACCAACTTGGGCGAGGCGCTGCGCCGGATCACCGAGGGCGCGGCCATGATCCGCTCCAAAGGCGAGGCGGGCACCGGCGACGTCTCCAACGCCGTCACCCACATGCGCACGATCCGCGCGCGAGCTGAAGCGACTGCACGGCTTGGAGGCCGACGAGCTCTACGTCGCCGCCAAGGAGCTGCAGGCGCCCTACGACCTGGTCAAGGAGGTCGCCGCGGCCGGCAGGCTCCCCGTCGTGCTGTTCACCGCCGGCGGCATCGCCACGCCCGCCGACGCGGCGATGATGATGCAGCTCGGCGCCGAGGGCGTGTTCGTCGGCTCCGGCATCTTCAAGTCCGGCAACCCCGCCCAGCGGGCCGAGGCGATCGTCAAGGCCACCACCTTCTACGACGACCCCGACGTGGTCGCCAAGGTCGAGCAGGGGTCTCGGTGAGGCCATGGTCGGCATCAACGTCGATGAGATCCCGCAGCCGCACCGGCTTGGCCGAGCGCGGCTGGTAACTAGGCCGCGACATAGCCCGAAAGGACTATGTGATCCAGCACACGGTTAGAGATTCCTCATTCCACATCATGAACTAGTTGAAACGTCGTTTACTTGTTGAGAACCGGCCCGATCGTGTGGCTGGTGCGCGACTTCCGTGGGGGAAGTTGCTTCATGGCCTTCCGTGGGGGAAGGCCTCAACAAGGGGTGGGAAACATCATGAAGAAGTCTACTAAGGGCGCGCTCGCTGCTGGAGCTGCTGGAGTCCTGCTGATGGGCGGCGCTGGTTCGCTCGCCTACTGGACCGCCACCGGGACCGCCAACGGCGGCTCGATCACCAGCGGCAGCCTGAGCCTGACCAACGGCACGCTGTGACACGGCGTGGAAGTACGCCAGTGGCACCGCCGCCGGCACCACCGCCAGCCTGATCGTCCCCGGTGACTCGATCACCAAGTCCTGCACGTTCACGGTCGGCGCCACCGGCGACCACCTGACCGCGAAGCTCACCGCTCCGGGCACGCTGGCCTACACCAAGGCTCCGTCCGGTTCCACGACCGACAGCCTGACCGTCGCGTCGACGTACAACATCAACCGCGCCACGCCCGCCGCGCTCGTCAACGGCGACGTGCTCACCTCGGCCGACAACGGCAAGGTCATCACGGCCAAGTTCGTCGTGACCATGCCCTACGGCTCGCCCACGGTGAACGGCAACGACACCCAGGGCCTGACCGCCACGCTCAACCAGCTCACCGTCACCCTGACGCAGGACCAGTCCTCGGGCAACAACCCGAACGCCTGATCCTCCGATTCGGACAGCGATGGACGTTGACGTCCACTCGAGCGGCCGCCTCCGGGCGGCCCTCGGGTGGACCGGACAGGTGCTCTCCTGGGTGGTCATCCTGGGCATCACCGCGATCATCACGATCTCGGTGCTCATCCCGCGGATCGGTGGGGCCACGCCCTACGTGATCCTCACCGGCTCGATGGAGCCTGCGATGCCTCCGGGCACCCTGGTGGTCGTCAAGCCGGTCGATCCCGAGTCCCTCGGCGTCGGCACGGTGGTGACCTACCAGCTGAAGTCGGGTGAGCCCACTGTGGTCACCCACAGGATCACCCAGGTCGGCATCACCAGCACCGGCAAGTACCGGTTCACGACCCAGGGTGACGCCAACCAGTCGCCGGACGAGAAGTCGGTCCGGCCGATCCAGATCCGCGGCGAGCGTTGGTACTACGTGCCCTACATCGGCTACATCACCAACCTCGTGACCGGCGCCCAGCGCCAGGTCTTCACCGTGCTGGCCGTGATCGGCCTCTTCGGGTACGCCGCGTGGATGTTCGTGGGTGCTGCCCGCGACCGGCGGCGCAAGCCCGAGCCCACCGAGCTCACTGAGCTCACCTGAGAACTCCGATATCCAAGACTCCTCTGACTCCAGGAAGGAACTGGTCTCGTCATGATCCGCCACTTCAGGTCCTTCGGGATCGCCGTCGTCCTGGTGGGAGCCCTCGCGGCCCCCGCCAGCGCCGCCGGCGACCAGATCGGCCTGAGCCGAGACGGACTGAGCTGGACCAGCCAACTGGACTCACCGCTCTTCGACCCGGCCGCTCGCTGGGCCCCCGGCGACACCCGGGTGGAGACGTTCCTCGTGCGCAACCAGAGCACCACCGACGGACTGCTCGACATCGAGCTTCTGGACGGCAGCGTCGACGAGCTTCTCGCAACGGGCGATCTGCATGTGGCCGTCAAGGTCGGCGATGCCGCCTGGACCGCCGTTTCCGGTGTGAGTTCCCGGGCCCTGGCCGAATCGATGTCGGTGGCACCGGGCGAGCACGAGCAGGTCAGAGTGCGCGTCACCCTCGACGAGGCCGCGACCAACCAGTCGCAGGCCCTGTCGCTCGACCTGGGCTTCACGGCCCGACTCACCCAGGACGCCGAGTCCACCGGACCGTTGGGTCCACTGGGGTCACTGCCCGAGACCGGCGGACCGTCGGGTTGGCTCGCGCTGACCGGAGGAGTCCTCCTGGCCGCCGGCTGGTTCCTGGTGGGCTCACGGCGCCGGAAGGAGCAGCACGATGCGTAGGTTCGACTCGGCCCAGCTCCGCGCCCTGCTCGCGCTCGGCATCCTGCTCGGTCTCGGCTCGGTCGGCACCATGGCCCGATTCACCGCGAGTGGCACTGCCAACACGGGCTCCTTCACCACCGGCACCCTCGACGTGCGCCTCAACGGCAGCGGTCAGACCGTCGGCCAGGGAGGCACCTGGAACAACGCCAACCTGGCGATCGGCGACCTCACCCCTGGCGAGAGCCTCGCGGTGAGCTTCCCGGTGCGCAACGACGGCACCACCGGCTTCTCCTACACCGCGACCGCCACGGCGACCGGCGCGCTCGCCCCCCAGCTGCGCTTCTCCACCTTCATCGGAGGCACGGCTGGCAACAGCGGCAACGCCAACGCCAACAACCGGGTCGGAACCTGCGGCGGCAACTCGGCCAGCTCGGGCATGACTCTCGGGGGCGGCGCGACCAACGTCATCACCTCAGCCCAGACGCTGAACCCCGGAGGAAGCCAGAATGTGTGTGTGATCGTCCAGCTGGTCAGCACCGCACCGAGCTCGTCGCAGGACGACTCGGCGAACGCGAGCTTCGCCTTCAACGCGGTGCAGTCATGAGCGACACGCGCAGGCTGGCTCGCGAGTGGGCCCTGAACCTCGGTGCCGTCCTCGGCGTGCTGTGCATCCTGTGGACCTTCGCGGCTGCCGCGTTCGGGCTCACCCCGCTGGTGTTCCGGTCGGGCTCGATGGCCCCGGCTATCAGCACCGGCTCCCTCGCGCTGGCCCGTGAAGTCCCGTCCAGCGACCTGCAGGTCGGCGACGTCGTCAGCGTGACCGACGCCGACGGGGTCCGGGTCACGCACCGGATCGAAGCCCTCCAGGCCGACGGCGACACGGCCGTCCTCACCCTGCGAGGCGACGCGAACCAGTCGCCTGACGCCGCCACCTACGAGGTCACGAAGGTCGACCGGGTCGTCGGCGACGTACCGGTCCTCGGCTACGCGGTCGCAGCCGTCGCCAGCCCGGCAGGCGTGCTGCTCGGCGTACTGATGGTGGGTGGCCTTCTCTGGCTCGGCTTCGGCCCGGCTGTCGCCAGGTCGACCCCTCGCCGCACCCGCCTGCTGGTCGCCGGTGGCGCGGTCGGAGCGGTCGTGGTCGGCGCCCTGTTCGCGCCCACGGTCTCGACGATGGCCCGGTGGTCGGACACGGCGACGATGACCTCCGGCACCGTGCAGGCAGCCAGCGTGGACACCCCGGGGAACTTCTCGTGCAGCGGCGGTCTCTTCCAGGTGAAGTTCACCTGGTCGGCCGTGGCCGATGCCGACAGCTACATCGTCCACTACGGCAACAACGGCCAGTCGACCACGGAGCGCACCCAGACCAACGTCTCCTTCTCCTCCTTGGGCCTGGGCTCCGGCACGGCCTGGGTCGAGGCGAAGCGAGACTTCGGTTCCGTATCCTGGACCTCCGCGGCCAGCCGCTCGTCCAACTACAGCGGTGGGTTCTTCGGCAGTTGCAACTGAGCCCGCACCAGCGCCTAGCATCTCCCGGGTGTCCACGCCCACCATCGGTGTCTTCGCCCTGCAGGGCGACGTCCGCGAGCACCTGCGGGTGCTGAGCGGACTCGGCGTCCGCGCGATCGGCGTACGCCGTCCCGGCCGAGCTCGACGCCTGCGATGCGCTGGTGCTGCCGGGTGGGGAGTCGACCACGATGTTCAAGCTCGCCCGCACGTTCGAGCTGTTCGAGCCGCTGCGGGACCGGATCCGCGACGGCATGCCGACCTTCGGGACCTGCGCGGGGATGATCATGCTCGCCGACCGGCTCGAGGGTGGCACCCCCGACCAGGAGACCCTGGGCGGCCTGGACATCACGGTGCGCCGCAACGCCTTCGGGCGACAGGTCGACTCCTTCGAGGAGGACCTGCACTTCTCCGGGGTCGCCGAGCCGGTGCACGCGGTGTTCATCCGCGCTCCGTGGGTCGAACAGGTCGGCGACGGCGTCGAGGTGCTCGCGAGGGTGGAGCACGCGCCCGGCAGGGACGAGGTCGTGGGTAGGATCGTCGCGGTCCGGCAGGGCCCGCTGATGGCGACCTCGTTCCACCCCGAAGTCGGGGGCGGCGATCGCATCCACCGGCTCTTCGTCGACCAGCTCAGACAGTCGTAGGGAAGGACGCTCCATGTCAGGCCACTCCAAGTGGGCGACCACCAAGCACAAGAAGGCCATCATCGACTCCCGCCGCGGGAAGATGTTCGCCAAGCTGATCAAGAACATCGAGGTCGCAGCCAAGATGGGTGGCGGCGACATCAACGGCAACCCGACGCTCTACGACGCCATCCAGAAGGCGAAGAAGTCCTCGGTCCCCAACGACAACATCGACCGGGCGGTCAAGCGCGGCTCGGGCGCGGAGGCGGGTGGCGCCGACTACACCACGATCATGTACGAGGGCTACGGGCCCTCGGGTGTCGCCATGCTGATCGAGTGCCTGACAGACAACAAGAACCGGGCCGCCATGGAGGTCCGCACCGTGATGACCCGCAACGGAGGCTCACTGGCCGACCCCGGTTCGGTCTCCTTCCTGTTCCACCGCAAGGGCGTCGTCGTCGTCCCGGTCGCGCAGGACAGCAAGACGGTGACCGAGGACGACATCCTCGAGGCCACGCTGGAAGCCGGCGCCGATGCGGTCAACGACCTCGGTGAGGCCTTCGAGGTGATCAGCGAGGCCACCGACCTGGTCGCCGTACGCACCGCGCTCCAGGCGGCGGGGGTCGACTACGACTCCGCCGACGCGTCGTTCGTTCCCGACCTCCAGGTCGAGCTCGACGCCGACGGTGCCGGCAAGGTGTTCCGACTCGTCGAAGCGCTCGAGGACCTCGACGACGTGCAGAACGTGTTCGCCAACTTCGACGTCCCCGACGACGTGATGGCCTCTCTCGACGCCTGAGCGTCGGGGTGTCGCGTGTCGTTCGACGAACCTGGCCCGGGTCAGGCTAGCGTTGGTCCGAACAGGTGTTCGGACGACGAGTGGACGGCGGGTGGGCAATGCGGGTGCTCGGCATCGACCCTGGACTGACCCGCTGTGGTCTCGGTGTGGTCGAGGGCGACCTCGGCCGGCCACTCAGGTTGGTCGCCGTCGGTGTCGTGCGCACGACCCCCGACCTGGCCATCCCGCAGCGACTGATGCAGATCGAGCAGGGCATCGAGCTCTGGCTCGAGGAGCATTCTCCTGACGCGGTCGCGGTGGAGCGCGTCTTCGCCCGCTCCGATGTCAGCACCATCATGGGCACAGCCCAGGCGAGTGGGCTCGCGATGGTCGCAGCGGCCCGGCGAGGCCTGCCGGTCGCGCTGCACACGCCTAGTGAGGTCAAGGCCGCGGTCTCCGGCAACGGTCGTGCCGACAAGGCCCAGGTCGGAGCGATGGTGGCCCGGCTGCTGCGCCTGACCGAGGTGCCCCGCCCCGCGGACGCCGCCGACGCGCTGGCGCTCGCGATCACCCACATCTGGCGCGGAGGCGCCCAGAACCGCATCGAGCAGGCGATGGCCAAGGCCGCCGCCGGGAGGACCAGATGATCGCATTCGTGAGCGGCGAGGTGGCCGAGGTGGCGCTCTCGAGCGCCACGCTGGAGGTGGGTGGCGTCGGCCTCCAACTCATGTGTACGCCGAACACCCTGGCCACCCTGCGCACCGGCTCCCGCGCCACTCTGCAGACCAGCATGGTCGTGCGCGAGGACTCCCTGACCCTGTTCGGTTTCCTCGACGACGACGAGAAGTCCTGCTTCGAACTGCTCCAGACCGCCAGTGGGGTCGGTCCCAAGCTGGCTCAGGCGATGCTGGCGGTGCTCGCCCCTGACGACCTGCGCCGCGCGGTGATGGGGGAGGACGTCAAGACCCTGACGCGCGTGCCCGGCGTCGGTCAGAAGGGCGCCCAGCGGATCATCCTCGAGCTCAAGGACCGACTCGGCGCCCCGGTCGGAGCGGGCGCGACGCGTGTGGGGGTCACAGCGGAGGCCACCTGGCGCGACCAGGTCCACGAGGGGCTGGTCGGCCTCGGCTGGTCGGCCAAGGAGGCGGACAAGGCGGTCGATGCGGTCGCACCCGAGGCGGGCGACGTGCCCGAGGTCGGGGTGCTGCTGCGCGCCGCTCTGCGCACCCTGAGCCGTGCCTGAGATGGACCAGTTCGACGAGGCCGAGGCGATGCACCTGTCCAACCTGACCATGGCCGAGGTCGACGCAGAGGGCGACGAGCGGGCCATCGAGGCGGCGCTGCGGCCCCGTTCGCTCGACGAGATCATCGGGCAGCAGCGGGTGCGCGAACAGCTCGGTCTCGTGCTCGAGGCCGCCCAGAAGCGTGGCCGCGCACCCGACCACGTGCTGCTCTCCGGCCCGCCCGGGCTGGGCAAGACCACGCTGGCGATGATCATCGCCCACGAGATGGCGACGCCACTGCGACTGACCAGCGGCCCGGCCATCACCCACGCCGGAGACCTCGCCGCGATCCTGTCGGGCATGAACGAGGGTGACGTCCTCTTCGTCGACGAGATCCACCGCATGTCGCGCCCGGCAGAAGAGATGCTCTACATGGCCATGGAGGACTTCCGGGTCGACGTCATCATCGGCAAGGGTCCCGGCGCCACCGCGATCCCGCTGGAGATCCCGCCTTTCACGCTGGTCGGTGCGACCACCCGGGCCGGGCTGCTGCCCAGTCCGCTGCGCGACCGCTTCGGCTTCACCGGCCATCTGGAGTTCTACGAGCCCGAAGACCTCGACAAGATCATCCACCGCTCCGCCGGGCTGCTCGGCGTCGAGCTGCGAGACGAGGGCTCGGTCGAGATCGCCTCCCGATCACGGGGCACCCCGCGCATCGCCAACCGGCTGCTGCGCCGGGTCCGCGACTATGCGCAGGTCCGGGCCGACGGCGTGGTGACGCTGGCGGTGGCGCAGCGAGCCCTCGAGCTCTACGAGGTCGACGAGTCCGGCCTCGACCGGCTCGACCGGGCCGTTCTCGACGTCCTCTGCCGTCGCTTCGGTGGCGGCCCCGTCGGCATCTCCACGCTCGCCGTAGCCGTGGGGGAGGAGCGAGAGACAGTCGAGGAGGTCGCCGAGCCGTTCCTGGTCCGCCTCGGCCTGCTGGCGCGTACGCCGCGCGGCCGGGTCGCCACCCGCGGTGCCTGGCAGCACCTCGGCCTGGCTCCGCCGACGCGACCCAGATCGACCCACCGGCCGGCGGCGAGGCCGACGTCACTCTTTTCGATCAGTGACATAGACTTCTCCGTCGGACGTCGCGGCCATCTTGTGCTCGGCCGTCTTTCCCTGCCCTGACGAGAGGTTGTTGACTGTGCCGGACCTTGTTGCCGTGCTGCCGTTGGTCGGCATCGCACTGCTGTTCTGGCTGTTGATCGTGCGCCCGGCGTCACGGCGCCAGCAACAGCTGCGGTCCGTGCAGAAGTCCCTTGAGCTCGGCGATGAGGTCGTGCTCGCAGCCGGCCTCTACGGCATCATCCGCAGCATCGACGAGGACAGGATCGGGCTGGAGGTGGCCGACGGCGTTGTCGTCACGGCCGCTCGCGGTGCGATCGTCGACGTCATCGATGCCGAGAGGAGCAAGTGAAGTGGCGAAGAAGTCGGCCCATCCGGGGCGCACGATCGTGGTGTTCTTCATGGCCACCGCAGTCGTCTTCGGTCTGGTAGCGCTGGGCGGGAAGTGGAAGCCGGAGCTCGGCCTCGACCTCCAGGGAGGCACGCGCGTCACCCTGACCGCCAAGGACACTCCGGGCCTCAACGCCGACAGCCTCCAGGAGGCCGCCGACATCATCGACCAGCGGGTCAACGGGTCGGGCTACGCCGAGGCCGAGGTCACGACCCAGGGCAGCAACATCATCATCGTGGAGCTCCCGGACCGCCGGACAGCAGCCTGGTCGACGTAGTGTCGCGCCAGGCCCAGCTGCGCTTCCGGCTGGTGGCACTCGCAGCCGACGGACGGCGACCGTCGACCAGCAGGTCCTCTCCCTCAGCCACCGCGACTCCGGGCTCCGGCGTCCTCGCGCCGACCCCTCGGCCACGCCGACCAAGAAGGCGACCAAGAAGCCGAACGCGACAGCGACCGCCACCCCGAAGAACCGCTCGGTGCCCGGCTTCGCCGCGCCGTCCAAGAAGGCCACCACCAGCCCGTCCCCGACGGCCACGGCCAGCGCCTCGGAGTCCGCCGCGCCGACTGACGGGGCGACGGATGGGGCGACGCAGGGCGGCACCCCCACGCCCAACGGCAAGGGCAGTGTCGCCGACGCACTGGCGTGGCAGCAGAGCCCCGACGCCAAGTCGCAGGCCGAGTTCGCGGCCTTCTCCTGCCCCGCGGACGGGAAGCCGGTCGACGTCAACGACGACCCGGACAAGCCGCTGGTGACCTGCGACGACACGGGTCAGAAGTTCCTGCTCTCGGTCGCGGTCATCGAAGGCACCCAGGTCAAGAGCGCCAGCTCCGGGATCCCGCAGAACAGCGTGAACTACGCCGTCGACCTCAGCCTCGACGGCGATGGCACCGACGCGCTGGCCGAGGTCAGCCGGGCCCTGGTGGGTGGCCAGGCCACCAACCAGACGTTCGCCATCACCCTCGACGGTCAGGTCATCTCCCACCCGGGCTTCACCGGCGTCATCGCCGACGGCCGCCCGCAGATCACCGGCAACTTCAACCAGGAGAGCGCCGCGGCGCTGGCCACCAGCCTGAAGTTCGGCTCCCTGCCGATCGCCTTCAACGCCAGACCCGTCGAGCGAGGAGATCGGCCCCTCGCTGGCCGGCGACCAGCTCAGCGCCGGCATCACCGCCGGCATCGTCGGCCTGCTCCTCGTGATGGTCTACTGCCTGCTCTACTACCGCGGACTCGGCCTGGTCGTCATCGCCTCCTTGATCGTGGCCGGTGCGCTGACCTACGGCATGGTGCTGCTGCTGAGCGCCACGGCCGGCTTCACCCTGACCCTGCCCGGCATCGCCGGGCTGATCGTGGCGGTCGGCATCACGGCGGACTCGTTCATCGTCTTCTTCGAACGCATCAGGGACGAGATGCGCGACGGCAAGTCCATGCGCGTCGCCATCGAGAGCGGGTGGGTCCGGGCTCGCAACACCTGTCTGGCAGCCGACGCGGTCTCCCTCCTCGCGGCAGTGGTGCTCTACTACTTCGCCGCCGGTGTGGTGAAGGGCTTCGCCTTCGCGCTGGGTCTGTCCACGGTGATCGACCTGGTGGTCTTCTTCTGGTTCACCAAACCGATGGTGTCCTGGCTGGGTCAGTTCACCTTCTTCAACAAGGGCCACAAGCTGTCCGGGCTGGACGCCGAGAGTCTCGGCATCGATCGGCTGCCCGGCGTGAGTGCTGGAGGTAAGGCCTGATGGGCAAGTTCTCACGGCTCGGCAACGACCTCTACGACGGTCGGGTCTCTATCGACTTCGTCGGCCGCCGCCGACTCTGGTATGCCATCTCCGGACTGATCGTGCTGTTCGCGGTGCTCGGCCTCTGGTTCAAGCCGCTCAACATGGGCATCGAGTTCGTCGGCGGCACCGAATACCGGGTCAGCCTGCCGGCGGACCAGGTCACCCAGGATCTCGCCGACCAGTTGCGCGACGACGTCGCAGCGACCGGCGTAGACGGCGCCTCCTCACCGATCGTCAGCACCTCGGGCGCCAAGGCCATCCTGGTCCAGGTCGAGAGCCTGACCTCGGCCGAGAACAAGACGGTCAGCGACGCGATCCTCACCACCGCCGGTTCCGACGCGAGTCTCTCCACTCAGGACATCGGCGCGAGCTGGGGCAAGGAAGTCGCGAAGAGATCCATCCAGGGCCTCGTCGTCTTCCTGGTCCTCGTGGTGCTGCTGATCTGGGCCTACTTCCGAGAGTGGAAGATGTCCGTCGCGGCCATCGTGGCCCTGATCCACGATGTCCTGATCACGGTCGGCATCTATGCCTGGTCGGGCTTCGAGGTCAGCCCGGCGACGGTCACCGGTCTGCTCACCATCCTCGGCTTCTCGCTCTACGACACCGTCGTGGTGTTCGACAAGGTGCGCGAGAACACCAAGAGTCTCCGGTCCTCCAAGACGACCTACTCCGCGGCCGCCAACCTGGCCATCAACCAGACCCTGGTGCGCTCGATCAACACCTCGGTCGTGGCCCTCCTGCCGGTCGGCGCCCTGCTCTACGTCGGCGCTGTCCAGCTCGGCTCCGGTGCGTTGAAGGACCTGTCGCTCGCCCTGTTCGTCGGCATGGCGGCCGGTGCCTACTCCTCGATCTTCATCGCGACGCCGTTGCTGGCCCAGTTGAAGGCCGGCGAGAAGGACGTGCTGGCCGCCGAGAAGCGGGCGGCTGCCCGCCGCGCCTCGGCGGACCGCTATGCCAGCGTGCCCACCTTCAAGGAGGATCTGCCGGTGCGTGAGGACCTCGAGGAGGTCGAGCCCGAGGAGTTCCCCGACGACGAGGTTGAGACCCCTCGCCGGGCCGCGGCGCCTCGCCGGCCCGAGGCCACCGGCAGCGGGCGCGTCGTACCCCCGTCAGCTGCGCCGGTGCAGGACAGCAAGTCGTCGGGCCGCGCTCAGCCCAACCGGCAGCCGCGCAGCAAGCGGGGCAAGTAGGTGACTGAGCACGCCGACGTCGCCCGGGAGGCGATGCGTCGACTGATCGTCGACGTCCCAGACTTCCCGGAGCCCGGAATCGTGTTCAAGGACATCTCACCGCTGCTGGCCGATCACGCGGCCCTGACCGCCGTGGTCGAGGCACTGGCCGACGCCGGTCGCGACGCCGACGGCGTCACGATGGTCGACAAGGTCGTCGGCATGGAGGCCAGGGGCTTCATCCTCGCGCGCGCCGGTCGCGTTGCTGCTGGGCACGGGCTTCGTCCCGGTGCGCAAGGCAGGCAAGCTGCCCGGAGCCACCCACGCGGTCTCCTACGACCTCGAATACGGCACTGCGACGATCGAGATCCATCGCAACGCGATCCAACCGGGCGAACGGGTCCTGCTCATCGACGACGTCCTGGCCACGGGGGGCACCGCCGTCGCCACCCGCCAGCTCGTCGAGGCCTGCGGGGGAGTGGCCAGCGCGCTGGCGGTGCTGCTCGAGCTCGGCTTCCTGCCCGGGCGTGCGGCGATCGGCGACCTGCCCCTGACCGCACTCGACCGGGTCTGACCGCCCCTTGCCAGGCTGTCCCTAGACTGGACCCGTGACCGAGGACCGCACGATCGAGCAGGCCCGCCGACGAGCGCGCCAGCCCGACGAGGCCGGGTCCGAATCGTCCGCAGAGGAGAAGGCACCCGACGCGGCACCGGAACCGATCGGTGCCCACTCGGCCCGCCGCATGCGCGCTCGGCTGGCCCGGATCGGCACCCGCAGCTCGACGGCGGGCAACCCGGTCCTCGACCCGCTGTTCCGAGTCGTTCGGGCCAGCCACCCCAAGGCCGACTTCGTGCTGCTCGAGCGCGCCTACCTCACGGCCGAGAAGGCGCACGGCCCGCAGATGCGCAAGAGTGGCGATCCCTACATCACCCACCCGCTCGCCGTGACCACGATCCTCGCCGAGATCGGGATGACCGAGCCGACGCTGGTGGCCGCGCTGCTCCACGACACCGTCGAGGACACGGCGTACACCCTCGAGGAGCTGCGCAAGGACTTCGGCGACGAGGTCGCCGAGCTCGTCGACGGCGTGACCAAGCTCGACAAGGTGAAGTACGGCGACTCGGCGCAGGCCGAGACCATCCGCAAGATGATCGTGGCGATGTCGCGCGACATCCGGGTCCTGGTCATCAAGCTCGCCGATCGCCTGCACAACATGCGCACCCTGCGCTACGTGCCGCAGGCCAGCCAGGAGCGGACCGCCCGCGAGACCCTCGACATCTACGCACCACTGGCCCACCGACTGGGCATGAACACGCTCAAGTGGGAGCTCGAGGATCTCGCGTTCGCCACGCTGCACCCCAAGATCTACGACGAGATCGTGCGCATGGTGGCCGACCGCGCTCCGTCGCGCGACCAGTTCCTGGCCGAGGTGATCACCCAGGTCGAGGCCGACCTCAAGGACGCCAAGATCAAGACAAAGGTGACCGGGCGCCCGAAGCACTACTACTCGATCTACCAGAAGATGATCGTCGGTGGCCGCGAGTTCTCCGACATCTACGACCTGGTCGGCATCCGGGTGCTGGTCGACGACGATCGCGACTGCTATTCGGTGCTTGGGGTGCTGCACTCGCGCTGGAACCCCGTCCTCGGTCGTTTCAAGGACTACGTCGCGATGCCGAAGTTCAACATGTACCAGTCGCTGCACACCACGGTGATCGGTCCTCAGGGCAAGCCGGTCGAGCTGCAGATCCGCACGTTCGCGATGCACCGTCGCGCGGAGTACGGCGTGGCCGCCCACTGGAAGTACAAGGAGAACTCCCGCGCCGGGGTCGACACCGACAAGCTGGGCGACGGCGACGACATGACCTGGGTCCGCCAGCTCCTCGACTGGCAGTCGGACGTCGAGGATCCCGGCGAGTTCCTCGAGTCGCTGCGCTTCGAGATCAACCGCTCCGAGGTCTACGTCTTCACCCCGCGTGGTGACGTGATGGCGCTGCCTGCTGGAGCGACCCCCATCGACTTCGCCTACGCCGTGCACACCGAGGTCGGGCACCACACCATCGGGGCGCGGGTCAACGGCCGGCTGGTGCCGCTGGAGTCGACCCTCGACAACGGCGACGTGGTCGAGGTGTTCACCTCCAAAGCGCAGAACGCCGGGCCGTCGCGTGACTGGCTGGGGTTCGTCAAGTCGCCGCGCGCGCGCTCGAAGATCCGGGCCTGGTTCACCAAGGAGCGTCGCGAGGAGGCGATCGAGCGGGGCAAGGACCAGATCGCCAAGCTGATGCGCAAGGAGGGCCTGCCACTCAAGCGGCTGCTGTCGCACGAGTCGCTGTCACTGGCCGCCCTGCACTTCAAGCTCAGCGACGTCACGGCGCTCTACGCGGCGGTCGGCGAGGGCAACCTGTCGGCCCAGGCCGTCGTACGCCGGGTGATCGACCTGCACGGCGGCGACCAAGGCGCCGCGGAGGACCTGGCCGAAGGCGTCACGATCACCGGGCGACGGCGCTCCGGCCGGATCACGTCAGGCGGCGGTGACTCGGGGGTCATCGTCAAGGGCACCGCCGACGTGTGGGTCAAGCTGGCCAAGTGCTGCACCCCAGTGCCGCCCGATCGGATCCTCGGCTTCGTCACCAAGGGTGGTGGGGTCTCGGTCCACCGCCAGGACTGCACCAACGCGGCTTCCCTGACCTCGCAGTCGGAGCGGCTGGTCGAGGTGGAGTGGGCACCGACCTCGCAGTCGACGTTCCTGGTCAACATCCAGGTCGAGGCGCTCGACCGGGCTCGACTGCTCTCCGACATCACGATGGCCCTCTCGGATGTCCATGTGAACATCCTCAGCGCCACTCTCAACACGACCCGGGACCGGGTCGCGAAGAGCCGGTTCACCTTCGAGATGGCCGACGCCAAGCACCTCGACTCGGTGCTCAAGGCCGTCAGGTCGGTGCCCGGCGTCTTCGACGTCTACCGCGTCACCCAATAGCTCACCTGTCGCAGATGTACGCCCAAAACACATCGACCTGTCGCAGATGTACACGTTTCGGCCGCGATGTACATCTGCGACAGGTCGGCGCGCTGCGCATGTACATCTGCGACAGGTGAGCGTCAGCCGGAGAACTCCTGGCTGGCCCGCACCGCCATCTCGAGGAAGGTCCGTCGCGAGGCGAGGTTCTCCTCGAGCTCCTTGACCTTCTTCGTGTTGCCGGCCGTCTCCGCCTTCGCGAGGTCGGACTCGATGTCCTTGATCGCCTTCTCGAGCTTGGTGACCATGTCGTCGGCCCGCGCGGACTTCTCCGGGTCGGACTTCTTCCACTGGTCGTCCTCGACGCCACGGATGGTCTGCTCGACCTTGCGGATGCGTCCCTCGAGGTCCTTCATCCGCTCGCGTGGCACCTTGCCGGCAGCATCCCACTTGTCAGCGATGTCGCGGAACGCGCGCTTGGCGGCGTCGAGGTCGGTGACCGGCAGCAGGGCCTCGGCCTCGACCAGCAGCTGCTCCTTGACCTCGGCGTTCGCAGCGAACTCCTGGTCGAGCTGGGCGTTGCTGGCGTCGCGCGACTCGAAGAACGTGTCCTGGGCACCCCGGAACCGCTTCCAGAGAGCGTCGTCGACCTCGCGCGGGGCCGGGCCGGCAGCCTTCCAGTCGCGCATCAGGTCGCGGAACCGGCCCGCGGTGGCGCCCCAGTCGGTGGACCCGGACAGCGACTCGGCCTCGGTGGCCAGGCGCTCCTTGATCACCCGCGCTGCGTCGCGCTTCTCGTGCTGGTCGGCGAAGTGCGACTTGCGACGGCGGGTGTAGGACGTGCGGGCGCTGGAGAAGCGGCGCCACAAGGTGTCATCGGCTGCCCGGTCGAGTCGTGGAAGGGCCTTCCACTCGTCCAGCAGCACCCGCAGTCGGTTGGCTCCGTTGCGCCAGTCGCTGCCCTCGGCAAGCTTCTCGGCCTCGGTGACGATCTTCTCCTTGGCCACCTTCGCCTCGGCGACCTTCGCAGCGCGTTCGACCTTGCGGGCCTCCCGCTGCTCGCCGATGACCGGGGACAGGGCGTCCAGCCGAGAGGAGAGTGAGGCGAGGTCGCCCACGGCGTGAGCATCGGCGACCTGGGCGGCGACCGTCTTGACCGAGCCGGCGGCCTCGTCGGGGGACAGGGCACCGGTCCTGATCCGGCGTTCGAGGAGTTCGACCTCGAAGGCGAGCGCGTCGAAGCGGTCGGTGAAGAACTTCATCGCCTCGGCCGGCGTGCCCTCGGGATACTGCCCGACCGAGCGTTCGCCGTCGGCGGTCCTGACGAAGACGGTGCCGTCGTCGGCGACCCTGCCCCAGTCGGAGGCCGAGGACTGCGGCGCACTCGCCGGTGGCCTGGGAACGGGGACTGGTCTGGGCTCGGACGTGGTCTCAGGGGGTGTCCCGGGATCTTGCTGCGCACTCATGATCAACCATCGTAGTCAAAGCAGATGCGGGCCCCGATAGGGTCGTGTGGAAACAACGTGTTGAAATGTCTCTCGACGCGTGCCGCCATCACGACGCAAAGGATCTCGAGTGTTCATCGCCGGCTTCCCCGCCGGGCCGTGGGGGACCAACTGCTACGTGGTGGCAACCGGTCCGGGCTCCGAGTGCGTGGTCATAGATCCGGGCAAGGATGCCGCCTCCGGGATCGCGGAGCTGGTGCGCGAACACCGGCTCAAGCCCGTCTCGGTGCTCCTGACCCACGGACACGTGGACCACATGTGGTCCGTGACCCCGGTGGCAGGCACCTACGACGCGACCGCCTGGATCCACCCCGGGGACCGTCACCTGCTGACCGACCCCGTGGCCGGCCTCAGCCCGGAGACCGGTCGGATGCTCCTCGGCGGCGACTACACGTGGGCCGAGCCCGACGACGTCCGTGAGCTGAGCGACGACCAGGTCCTCGAGCTGGCCGGCGTGAGCTTCGTGGTCGATCACACTCCGGGGCACACGCAGGGGTCGGTCACGTTCCGCAGCCCGTTCGGCGAGCAGGATGTCTCGGAGCTCATGTTCTCCGGCGATCTGCTCTTCCAGGGCTCGATCGGGCGCACCGACCTGCCCGGCGGCGACCATGCGACCATGCTGCGCAGCCTGAGCACCAAGGTGCTGCCGCTGGCCGACGACGTGCTGGTGCTGCCCGGTCACGGCGAACAGACTTCCATCGGTCGCGAGCGCGCGACCAACCCCTACCTGCTGGAGCTGCAGTCGGGCGACCCGGCGGCGCAACGAGGACACTGATCAGAGATGACCGACAGACTGGCGGCACCCAAGGGCGTGCCGGAATATCTCCCGCCCGACTCAGCGACCTGGCTGGCCGTTCGCGACGCCCTGGCACGTCCTGCGATCAATGCGGGCTACGGCTACATCGAGCTCCCGATCTTCGAGGACACCGCGTTGTTCGTGCGCGGCGTGGGGGAGTCGACCGACGTCGTCAGCAAGGAGATGTACACCTTCTCCGACCGCGGCGGACGTTCGCTCACACTGAGACCTGAGGGCACCGCGGGCGTGATGCGCAGCGTCATCGAACACAGCCTCGACCGCGGCCCCCTCCCGGTGAAGGTGTGGTACTCCGGGCCGTTCTTCCGCGCCGAGCGTCCGCAGTTCGGGCGCTACCGGCAGCTGCAGCAGTTCGGCGTCGAGGCCATCGGCTCCGACGATCCCGCTCTCGACGCGGAGGTCATCACGATGGCCGATGACGGCTACCGATCGCTGGGGCTGACCGGCTACCGCACCGAGCTGACCAGCCTGGGCTGCCAGGAGTGCCGACCCGCCTACCGTGAGCGCCTGAGCGCGTTCCTCGCCGCTCTCGACCTCGACGCGGCGACTCGCGAGCGCGCCGTGGTCAACCCGCTGCGGGTGTTGGACGACAAGCGGCCCGAGGTGCAGGCGCAGCTCGTCGATGCGCCCCTCATGCTGGACCACCTCTGCGATGCCTGTGCCCAGCACTTCGCCGAGGTCCGCGCCCTGCTCGAGGCAGCAGGAACGGCGTACGACGTGAACCCGCGGCTGGTCCGCGGCCTCGACTACTACACCCGCACCACGTTCGAGTTCGTCCACGACGGGCTCGGTGCGCAGTCCGGGATCGGCGGCGGGGGCCGCTACGACGGCCTGATGTCGCAGCTCGGTGGCCAGGACCTCTCGGGGATCGGCTTCGGCCTCGGCCTGGACCGCACCTTCCTGGCCTGCCAGGCAGAGGGGCTGTCGGTGGGTCCCGACCGACCTCTCGACGTGTACGTCGTGCCCCTCGGCGCCGCACGGCAGCGCGCCGCCCTGCTGGCCACGCAGCTGCGTCGACGCGACGTCAGGACGGATCTGTCCTACGGGGGCCGTGGGCTCAAGGGAGCCATGAAGGCGGCCGACAAGTCGGGAGCGGCGTACGTTGTCGTGATCGGCGAACGTGACATCGACCAGGGCGTCGCCCAGCTCAAGAACCTCGCGACCGGTGACCAGCACGCGGTCGCCCTCGACGAGATCGTCGACCTCATCAAGGAGCAGTTGAAGTGATCCGCACCCACGACGCCGGAGCCCTGCGCGCCGACAACGTCGGCCAGACCGTCATCCTCGCCGGCTGGGTGGCCCGCCGGCGCGACCACGGCGGCGTCGCCTTCATCGACCTGCGCGAGGCCAGCGGCGTGGTCCAGGTGGTGATCCGTGACGAAGCGGTGGCCCACAGCCTGCGCAGCGAGTTCTGCCTGAAGATCACCGGGGAGGTGGGCCTCCGCCCGGCGGGCAACGCCAACGCCGCTCTGCCTTCGGGTGAGATCGAGGTCATCGCGACCGAGGTCGAGGTGCTCAGCTCGTCGGCTCCACTCCCGTTCCCGATCGACGACCACATCGAGGTCGGCGAGGAGGCTCGGCTCAAGCACCGCTACCTCGACCTGCGTCGCAGCGGTCCCGCGGCGGCGCTGAGACTGCGCAGCAAGGTCAACAAGGCGGCCCGTGACGTGCTCGACGGCCAGGACTTCGTGGAGATCGAGACCCCCACGCTGACCCGGAGCACCCCCGAGGGCGCTCGCGACTTCCTGGTGCCGGCCCGGCTGCAGCCAGGCAGCTGGTATGCCCTGCCGCAGAGCCCACAGCTGTTCAAGCAGCTGCTGATGGTCGCCGGCATGGAGCGCTACTACCAGATCGCGCGCTGCTATCGCGACGAGGACTTCCGCGCCGACCGGCAGCCGGAGTTCACCCAGCTCGACATCGAGATGAGCTTCGTCGACCAGGACGACGTGATCGCGGTGGGTGAGCAGATCCTGGTGGCGCTGTGGAAGCTCGTCGGCTACGACGTGCCGGTCCCGCTGCCGCGGATGACGTACGCCGAGGCGATGGCCCGCTTCGGCTCCGACAAGCCCGACCTGCGGATGGGGCTGGAGCTGGTGGACTGCACCGACTACTTCACCGACACCCCGTTCCGGGTGTTCCAGAGCGACTATGTCGGCGCGGTCGTGATGCCGGGTGGGGCGAGCCAGCCCCGCAAGCAGCTCGACGCGTGGCAGGAGTGGGCCAAGCAGCGCGGAGCCCGCGGACTGGCCTACGTGCTCGTGCAGCCGGACGGCGAGCTGGGTGGACCGGTCGCGAAGAACCTCAGTGACTCCGAGAGGGAGGGGTTGGCCGCCCACGTCGGCGCCCGACCTGGTGACTGTGTCTTCTTCGCCGCGGGGGCCGCCAAGTCGAGTCGTGCCCTGTTGGGGGCCGCCCGTCTGGAGATCGGGCGCCGTGGCGGTCTGATCGACGAGTCGGCCTGGAGCTTCCTGTGGGTCGTCGACGCTCCGCTGTTCGAGCCCGCCGGCGATGCCACTGCGGCCGGTGACGTGGCGGTGGGCAGCGGCGCCTGGACGGCTGTGCATCACGCTTTCACGTCGCCGCAGGACCTGGACGGCTTCGACACTGACCCCGGCAACGCCCTCGCGTGGGCCTACGACATCGTCTGCAACGGCAACGAGATCGGCGGCGGCTCGATCCGTATCCACCGCGACGACATCCAACGCCGGGTCTTCAGTGTGATGGGACTGGGCGCGGAGGAGGCTCAGGAGAAGTTCGGCTTCCTCCTCGACGCCTTCGCGTTCGGCGCCCCGCCCCACGGCGGGATCGCCTTCGGCTGGGACCGGATCGTCGCGCTGCTGTCGGGCAGCGACTCCATCCGCGACGTGATCGCCTTCCCGAAGTCCGGCGGCGGATTCGACCCGTTGACCGCCGCCCCCGCACCGATCACCCCAGGGCAACGTAAGGAAGCCGGCGTCGACGCACGCCCGGTGGCCCCGCCCAGCGGCCGCGATCAGGCGTAGGGTGCTGACTCAGGGCTGAGTCTGAGCGGGTCGGGTCCTGCCCCCGGTCCGGAGGTCCTCTGGTGGTCGGGGCCGATCGGCGCAAGGTCGGCGGCGAAGTGCCCCGGATGGCGCAGGGCATCTCGTCCGGACGGGCTTCCGGAGGACGGGTCCAGTGCCAGTCGAGACCAGATCGTTACACCAGAGAGACCCGAACCTGCGCTGCGTTCACATAGAGTCGCACCGGCGTCGACCCCAGGGTTACCCGCGATCCGGGCAGCCCCAGTCGATGCGTCCAGGTTCCGACCAGACAGAGGTGTCATGACCGCCACTCCGGTGAACGAGCTCGAGGAACGGACCCCGGACCCTGACAAAGGGGCCCCCCGTGCTGCGGTGAAGAGTCAGTCACCCACGCAGTTGGCGTTGACTCGGTTCCGCAAGGACAAGAAGTCCATGGTCGCCTTCTACGTCGTGCTCTTCTACTTCCTGGCAGCGCTGGCCGCGCCGATCCTGACGGCCTTCGGCGTCCTGGACCCTTACACCACGCACCTCGAGCTGCTCGGTCCCGACGCGTTGCCCAAGGGCGACTGGTGGGGCATCAGCTGGGACCACCCCCTCGGTGTCGAGCCCGGTGCCGGCCGCGACGTGCTGAGCCGGATCTGGTCGGGCATCACGTTCTCGCTCGCCGTGGCCTTCTCGGCTTCCGCGATCGCGGTGCTGGTGGGCGTCGTCCTCGGCATCATCGCCGGCTACGCCGGTGGCTGGACCGACGCCATCATCGGCCGCCTGACCGACCTCGTGCTGGCCTTCCCGCAGACGCTCCTCCTGCTCGCCGCGGCACCGGTCGGCATCGCCGTGCTCACCGAGACCCTGCACGTGCCGGCCGGACCGCTCGCCCAGGGGCTCTTCGTGGTGGTCGTGCTGGGCTTCTTCGGCTGGACCGGCACCACCCGCCTGATCCGCGGTCAGGTCCTGTCACTGCGCGAGCGGGAGTTCGTCGACGCCGCCATGCTGTTCGGGGCCAGCCGTCGCCGGATCTGGTTCAAGGAGCTGCTCCCCAACCTGTGGGCTCCGGTCCTGGTCACCTTCACCCTCTACATGCCGGCCTTCATCTCGGCCGAGGCCGCGCTGTCCTACCTGGGCGTCAGCGTGCGCCCGCCGACCCCGACCCTGGGCAACGTGTTGAAGGACGCGCTCTCCTACGCGAGCGGCGACTTCCTCTACTTCTTCGCCCCTGCCTTCCTCATTGCCCTGATCGTCGTCTCGTTCAACCTGCTCGGCGACGGTTTGCGCGATGCCCTTGACCCCAAGGGCGATCGCTGATCAATCTTCGGCGACGACAACGTCGCCGAAAGTGTCGCCGTTTCGGCGCGTCACACATCCAAGGAGAAGTAAGTATGGCCAACATGCGAAAGCGGATGCTCGCCTTGAGCGCTGCGGCAGCCCTGACAGTTGCCCTCGCGGCATGTGGGGGAGGCTCGGACTCCCCAGGGGATTCGAACAACGACGGCGGGGACGCCACCGCTGGTGGAACGCTGCAGTACCTGCAGCACTTCCCCTTCGAGAGCACCGACCCGCAGCGGATCTACTACGGAGTCGAGCTGGCGAACTTCCGCCGGACGCTCTACCGCTCGCTCGTGGGCTTCCCGTTCGACGCGGACCCGGACGTCGCCAACACGCCGATCCCCGACCTCGCCACCGACACCGGCACGTCCACCGAGGGCGGTGCGGTCTGGTCCTTCACCCTGAAGGACGGCATCAAGTGGGAGGACGGCTCCGAGATCACGTGTGAGGACTTCAAGTACGGCGCCTCGCGTGCGTTCGCCGACGACGTCCTCACCGGCGGTGCCGGGTTCTACCTCAAGAGCTACCTCGACATCCCCGCCGACCCCAAGGGTGGATCCGCCTACAAGGGCCCCTACCTGAAGACCGGCCAGGAGCTGTTCGACAAGGCCGTGACCTGCGACGGCAAGACGATCACCTACCACTTCAACAAGCCGTGGCCGGACTTCCCGCTCTCGGTGGGTTCGTTGATGGCGACCGACCCCTACAAGGAGTCGATCGACAAGGGCGACAAGTCCAAGTGGGTCGTCATGTCCAACGGTCCCTACAAGATCGAGGGCGGCAAGTGGGACGTCAACCAGGGCGCGACCTTCGTCCGCAATGACAACTACGACGCTGCGACCGACACCCCGGACAAGCTCCGGATGGCGCTGCCCGATGAGATCGACTACCAGATCTTCACGGCACCCGAGCCGATCCTCGACCGTCTGGTCGCCGACTCGGGCGACGACATCAACGCCGTCACCACGGCCCGCATCCCACCGGCCTACTTCAGCCAGATCGAGGGTCCGATCGCGGACCGCACCGAGCTGGTCGAGTCGCCGTACACCAACTACCTGGTGCCGAACCAGCAGCGGATGAAGGACCCGAAGGTGCGTCAGGCCCTTGCCATGGCCGTCAACCTGGACGGATACATCCAGGCTGAGGGTGGCGACAAGGCTGGTGTGCCGGCCGAGTCCATCATCAACCCCGGTCTGCCCGGCTACACCGAGCAGCAGATGTTCTCCGGTGACAATGCCGGTGACCCGGATGGTGCCAAGGCCCTGCTCGAAGAGGCCGGCGTGACCATGCCTTACCCGATCACCTACACCTACGGTCAGTCCGACACGCAGGACAAGGCGGCCGCGGTGCTCAAGGAAGGCTGGGAGAAGGCCGGCTTCAAGGTCACCCTCGACCCGCTGGCTGACACCTACTACGACGTCATCAACCAGCCCGACAAGAAGAGCGATGTCATCTGGGCCGGCTGGGGTGCTGACTGGCCGTCGGCCATGACGGTGCTGCCGCCGCTGTTCGACAGCCGGGCGAACTTCGCTCGGGACAAGGACGGCACGGTCACCAACCTTGGCCAGGACTACGGCTACTACCAGAGTGACGAGTTCGAGTCGCTGATCGACCAGGCGTCCACGGCGCCCGACATCGACACCCAGAACGACCTGCTCACCCAGGCCGACACCGTTCTCGCGAACGACGTCGCCTACATCCCGCTGGACACGAGCGCGTTCTACTGGCTCTACGGCTCGGGCATCAAGAACTTCACCACCGATGCCTCGTCGTCGTCGTACCCAGAGCTCGGCCCGATGGGCGTTACTCAGTGATCAACCGCTCGGTCTAGCTCACTAGTCCAAGCAGGGTGGGAGTCCGGTTCGCCGGGCTCCCACCCATCCACGGGCCTCGCGGCCCCTCGAACCGAAGGCAGACCCGGCCTTGCTTGCATACCTCGTGCGTCGAATCTTCATCGGCATCATCCTCCTGCTCGTGCTGAGCCTGATGACCTTCGTCCTCTTCTTCGCCTCCCCGGTAGACGTCACCCGCTTCGCGTGCGGCAAGAACTGCACCCAGGAGAAGCGGGCCACGACGGAGAAGGCGCTCGGCTACGACAAGCCCGTGATCGTCCAGTGGGGCAACTTCCTCAAGGGCGTCGTCGTCGGCCGTGACTTCCCGGCCGACAAGGCCCTCCAGGAGGCCTCGCCCGACATCGTCACCCACTGCGGTGCCCCCTGCTTCGGCTATTCCCAGGTCAACGCCATGACCGTGAACGAGCTGATCAAGGACTCCGCGCCGGTCTCGGTGTCGCTGGCCTTCATGGCCTGCTTCATCTGGGTGCTCTTCGGCATCCTGTTCGGCCTCCTCGCCGCCGTCACGAAGGGCTCCCTCATCGATAGAGGGATCGTCGGGCTGACGCTGGTCGTCTACGCGTTCCCGACCTTCTTCATCGGCACGTTCATGCTGAAGTTCGTCGCGATCAAGTGGGGCTGGGTCCCGTTCCCCCAATACGTCTCCATCTCTGAGGGCGGGGTGTGGAACTGGTTGCTCAACCTGCTCCTGCCGGCCACCACGCTGGCGCTGTTCTACCTCGCCGGTTATGTGCGCTACACCCGGGCGTTCGTGCTCGAGTCGCTCTCGGAGGACTACATCCGGACCGCCACGGCGAAGGGTCTCGCCCCTCGCATCATCCTGTTCAAGCATGCGTTGCGCGCGGCGCTCACACCCCTGGTCACCCTGGTGGGGCTCGACTTCGCGAGCCTCCTCGGCGGCGCGATCATCACCGAGACCGTGTTCAGCTTCCACGGTCTGGGCGCCCTCGCCGTGCGGGCCAACGTGTCCTACGACCTGCCGGTGCTGATCGGCCTGCTGCTGCTGCTGGGAGCATTCGTGATCATTGCCAATATCGTCGTCGACGTGCTCTACGCCTACATCGACCCACGCGTCCGGCTCGACTGAGGGGCCAGGAAGATCTGATGACCACACCATTTCTCTCTGTCCAGGACCTCAAGGTCCACTTCCCGACCGCCGACGGCATCGTCAAGGCCACCGACGGACTGTCGTTCACCCTCGAGAAGGGCAAGACCCTCGGCATCGTGGGTGAGTCCGGCTCGGGCAAGTCGGTGTCCAGCTCCGCGATCCTGGGGCTGCACCGGCACACGAACGCCGTCGTGAGTGGTGAGATCCTCCTCGACGGGGTCGACCTGCTCACCATCAGCGACGAGGAGATGCGCCTCAAGCGGGGGGCCGAGGTCGCGATGATCTTCCAGGACCCGCTCTCCGCGATGCACCCCTACTACACGGTCGGCAACCAGATCGGCGAGGCCTACCGGGTGCACAACAAGGTGTCTCGCAAGGCAGCGAGGGCGCGCACCATCGAGATGCTCGACCGGGTCGGCATCCCGCAGCCCGACAAGCGGGTCGACGACTATCCCCACCAGTTCTCCGGCGGCATGCGCCAACGCGCCATGATCGCGATGGCCCTGATCAACAACCCGCCCATGCTGATCGCCGACGAGCCGACCACGGCCCTCGACGTGACCGTGCAGGCGCAGATCCTCGACCTGCTCCAAGACCTCCAGCGCGAGTTCGACGCCGCCGTCATCATCATCACCCACGACCTGGGGGTGGTGGCCGAGATGGCCGACGAGGTCCTGGTGATGTATGCCGGGCGCTGCGTGGAGTACGGGGCCTGCAAGCAGATCCTCACCCACCCCGAGATGCCCTACACGTGGGGATTGCTCTCCAGCGTCCCGGACGTGGCCGGTGACACCAATGCTCGCCTCATCCCGATTCCCGGCAACCCGCCGAGTCTGCTCAACACCCCGCCGGGATGCGCCTTCAGCCCGCGCTGTCTGCACATGGACAAGGTGCCCGGCGACCTGTGCACGACGGTCCTTCCCGACTTGCTGCCAGGCACCAGAGGCGGTGGCCATCTCAGACGCTGCCACCTGACCAATCCCGACGCCGTCTACGAGCAAGAGGTCCTGCCGGAGATCGCGCCCAACCTGGTGGAGGAACGATGACCAGCGAATCGTCAGGCGCCAGCGTCGGCATGCCGAACGAGGATCCCCATCCTCCGAGCGACGACCCCACCGGGCAGGACGTGGTGGGCTGGATCAATCCAGAACGCAAGACCAGCCTCGGGCACGCCCCGACCGCTCTGAACCCCGACGCGAGGCCCATCCTCGAGGTCCGCGACCTGCGGATGTACTTCCCGGTGAAGTCCTCGGGCATCATCCGGCGCACGGTCGGCCACGTCCAGGCCGTCGACGGGGTGTCCTTCCAGGTCCCCGAGGGCGGTTCGCTGGGACTGGTGGGCGAGTCCGGCTGCGGCAAGTCGACCACCGGTCGACTCGTCACCCGGCTCTACGAGCCGACCGGCGGCTCGATCGAGTTCGACGGCCGAGACATCACCACGATCTCCGCCAACGAGCTGAAGCCGCTGCGTCGCGAGATCCAGATGATCTTCCAGGACCCCTACACCTCGCTCAACCCACGGCACTCGGTTGGCGCGATCATCGGGGCGCCCCTGGCGATCCACAACATCCTGCCGAAGAAGGACATCCTGCCGAAGGTGCAGGAGCTGCTCGAGGTGGTCGGGCTCAACCCCGAGCACTACAACCGCTATCCGCACGAGTTCTCCGGCGGGCAGCGCCAGCGCATCGGCATCGCCCGTGCATTGACACTGCAGCCGAAGGTGCTGGTCGCCGACGAGCCCGTCTCGGCGCTCGACGTCTCGATCCAGGCCCAGGTCATCAACCTGATGCAGGACCTCCAGCGCGAGTTCAACATCGCGTTCCTGTTCATCGCCCACGACCTGGCGATCGTGCGTCACTTCTGCCCCGAGATCGCCGTGATGTACCTCGGCAAGATCGTGGAGATCGCCGACCGCGAGTCCCTCTACGACCGCCCGAACCACCCCTACACCCAGGCCCTGCTGTCGGCGGTCCCCGACGTACGGCAAGCCCACGTCGGTGGACGTCGCGAGCGCATCCGGTTGACCGGTGACGTGCCGAGCCCGATCAACCCGCCCTCGGGGTGCCGATTCCGGACCCGTTGCCCGATCGCGCAGGAGATCTGCACCCGCGTCGAGCCGCCACTGATGCAGATCGGCCCGCGCCACAAGGTCGCCTGCCACTTCCCGGGCCTGCTGGGCAACCACCCGGACAAGCCGATCACCCCGCGCCTGCTCGGGGTGGACGACGCGGGCAACCCCGACCCCGGCGTGCTCCCGGCCACCGACCTGGGCAACAACCCGGGCTACGACGACACCTGGTTCGACCTCGAGGCCAAGACCATGAAGAAGGCCTGACCTGACATCGGACGGACTGTTCGACCTGGCCGGCTCGACCGGCGGGTCGGGCTCCCTGTCGTCGGCGCGCCATGCCGCGGCCCCACTGGCCGTGCGGATGCGCCCACGAACCCTGGACGAGCTCGTCGGTCAGGCTCAGCTGCGGGCTCCGGGCTCGCCGCTGCGCCAGCTCATCGAAGGCGACCAGTCCATGTCCCTGCTGCTGTGGGGACCCCCGGGCACGGGCAAGACGACGATCGCCTCCATCCTGAGCCAGCAGACGGACCGTCGATTCGTCGAGGTCTCTGCGGTGTCGGCAGGCGTCAAGGAGGTGCGGGCCGCGATCGAGGCCGCTCGCCACGAGCTGGTGCAGACGAATCGCGAGACGGTGCTGTTCATCGACGAGGTGCATCGCTTCACCAAGGCCCAGCAGGACGCTCTGCTGCCTGGCGTGGAGAACCGATGGGTGACCCTCGTGGCGGCGACCACCGAGAACCCCTTCTTCTCGGTGATCTCGCCCCTGCTCTCCCGCAGCCTGCTCCTGCGCCTGGAGTCGCTCACCGATGACGACGTGCGGTCGGTGATCGATCAGGCGCTGGTCGACGAGCGAGGGCTGGGGGGAGCGTTCACCCTCGACGACGACGCCGCCCGCCACCTCGTCCGGCTGGCCGGGGGTGATGCCCGACGGTCCCTGACCTATCTCGAGGCAGCAGCCGGGGCGGCCCAGTCGAAGAAGTCGACGAGCATCGACCTCGCGACCGCAGAGACCGCGGTCGACCAGGCGGCCGTCCGCTACGACCGGCAGGGCGACCAGCACTACGACGTGACCTCGGCCTTCATCAAGTCGGTGCGCGGCTCGGATGCCGACGCGGCCCTGCACTACCTCGCCCGGATGATCGAGGCGGGCGAGGATCCGCGCTTCATCGCCCGGCGCCTGGTGATCCTCGCCAGCGAGGACATCGGCCTCGCCGATCCGACCGCCCTGACGACCGCCGTGGCCGCCGCCCAGGCGGTGCAGCTGATCGGGATGCCCGAGGGGAGGCTCAACCTGGCCCAGGCCACCATCGCTCTGGCCGTCGCCCCGAAGTCGAACGCCGTGATCACGGCGATCGACGCAGCCCAGACCGACGTCCGGGCCGGCAAGATCGGGGCGGTGCCGCCGCATCTGCGCGACGCCCACTACTCCGGAGCCAAGAACCTGGGCCACGGCTCGGCCTACACCTACAGCCACGACGAGCCGTTCGGGATCGCCGAGCAGCAGTACGCACCCGACGAGGTGCTGGATGCGGCCTACTACCAGCCGACGGCGCTCGGTGCCGAGGCCGCGATCAAGGAGCGCTGGGAACGCATCAGACGGCTGATTCGCGGCTCAGGCGGCCCGCGATAGGGTCGGGCACTGTGAACGAGCCGTCAGTCGTGGGGATCATCCTGGTCAGCGCACTCGTGGTGCTGCTCGGCCTCGCCCTGGGGGCTGTGCTCATCGGGCTGCGGCGCACCCGCCGCGAGCTCGACACCACCCGCAACGAGACCGACGAGCTGCACGCCCGCCTCGACCTCCTCGTGGAGCGAATCGATGCACCCGATGCGCACCCGGCGCCGCCGCTTGATGTCGCGGAGCAGGAGTTCGTCATCACCGAGCTGGGGCGCCCGGAGCCCGAGCCCGTCGCCGAGCGCATCCAGGGGAGACTGTTCGCCGACATCGTGCTCCGCGAGACCGTGGTGAAGGCGGCGTCCCTGACCCATGGCCTACGGCGTGCCCTTTCGCCCGAGTCCCGCAACCGGATCCGCTTCGAGATGAAGCGCGAGGTCAAGCGCTCGCGCAAGCAACGACGCGCTGACACCAAGATCGCGGTCCGGGAGTGGGAGGCCCGCCAGCGCGCTCAGTTCGACGCCGGGGACGCCGCGTGAGACGGGGTCTGTGGTTCGTCGCCGGGGCGGGAGCGGGCGTCTACGCGATGGTCCGCGGCCGCCGAGCTGCCGAGTCCCTCACCGCCGAGGGCATGCGCGACCGGCTGAGCTCGCTGGCCCTGGGAGCGCGGATGCTGCGCGACGAGGTGGCCCAGGGCAGTGCGGAGAAGGAAACCGAGTTGCGAGCCCGCTACGGACTCGTGCCCAATGAGACCCCAGAGCTCGAGCAGGGCAAGCACCGGCTCGCCCAACCCGACCAGGACAGAGGACGACACTGATGGACACCGCCGAGATCCGCCGCCGCTTCGTCGCGCACTTCGAAGCCGCCGGCCACACGGCAGTCCCGTCGGCGTCGCTGCTGCTCGACGACCCCAACCTGCTCTTCGTCAACGCGGGCATGGTGCCCTTCAAGCCCTACTTCCTGGGCCAGGAGACCCCGCCGTACGACCGGGCGACGAGCGTGCAGAAGTGCGTGCGCACCCCCGACATCGAGGACGTCGGCAAGACCACCCGCCACGGCACCTTCTTCGAGATGTGTGGCAACTTCTCCTTCGGCGACTATTTCAAGCAGGGGGCCATCGAGCTCGCCTGGGACCTCGTCACCAAGGCACAGTCCGATGGCGGCTGGGGCTTCGAGGAGAGCCGCCTCTACCCGTCGATCCTCGAGGGGGACGACGAGGCGTTGAGGCTGTGGAAGCAGGTCACCGGACTGCCCGATGACCGGATCATCCGGCTCGGCCCGAAGGAGAACTACTGGTCGATGGGCGTGCCCGGCCCCGGCGGCCCGTGTTCGGAGCTCCTCTACGACCGAGGTCCGGACTACGGCCCGGACGGAGACTTCAGCGCCGAGGACCGCTACCTGGAGTTCTGGAACCTGGTCTTCATGCAGGACGAGCTCAGCGCGGTGCGGAGCAAGGAGGACTTCGACATCGCCGGATCCCTGCCGAAGAAGAACATCGACACCGGGATGGGGCTGGAGCGGGTCGCCTTCCTGACCCAGGGCCGCGACAACATGTACGAGATCGACGTGATGTTCCCCGTCATCCAGCGCGCCGAGGAGCTGACCGGCCGTCGCTATGGCGCCGACCACGCCGATGACGTCCGCTTCCGCGTGATCGCCGACCACGTCCGAAGCTCGATGATGCTCATCGGCGACGGGGTGACCCCCGGCAACGAAGGACGCGGCTACGTGCTGCGGCGCCTGCTTCGCCGAGCGGTCCGCTCGGTGCGCCTGCTCGGCTACGAGGACCGCGTGCTGCCCGAGCTGTTCCCGGTCAGCCGCGACAAGATGGGTGAGACGTACGCCGAGCTCCACCGTGACTGGGAGCGGATCGCCACGATGGCCTACGCGGAGGAGGACGCCTTCCGTCAGACCCTGCGCGCCGGGACTCAGATCTTCGACGTGGCCGCCAGCGAGTGCAGAAGGCGGGCCGGTGACGTGCAGCTCTCGGGCGACCAGGCGTTCGCACTGCACGACACCTACGGCTTTCCCATCGACCTCACCCTCGAGATGGCCTCGGAGCAGGGTCTCTCGGTCGACGAGGACGGCTTCCGCCGCCTCATGAGCGAACAGCGCAACCGCGCCAAGGCCGACGCCAAGGCGAAGAAGGGCGGCCACCTCGATGCCACCGCCTACCGCGAGATCGCCGACTCCCTGGGTCGACCGGTGCAGTTCACCGGCTACACCGACGTGGTGTCCGAAGGGTCCGTGCGCGGACTGGTGTCCGGTGGCGAGTCGGTGTCGACTCGGCAGCCGAGGGCGAGGAGGTCGAGCTGGTCCTGGACCGCACGCCGTTCTACGCCGAGGGCGGTGGGCAGCTCGCCGACCAGGGGATCATCGAGCTCGAGAACGGCGCCCGTCTCGAGGTGCGCGACGTCCAGTCACCGGTCTCTGGGCTGGTGGTGCACCAGGTCAAGGTCCTCTCGGGTCAGGTCGAGGTCGGCGCTCGCTGCCCACTCACTCGTCGACACCGAGCGACAGGCTGTCGATCTCGCGTGCCCACACGGCCACCCACATGGTGCACAAGGCGTTCCGTGAGGCGCTCGGCGAGACGGCCACCCAGGCCGGATCCGAGAACGCGCCCGGGTCGGTTCCGCTTCGACTTCTCCGCCACCGGCTCAGTGCCGCTCTCGGTCATGAACGAGGTCGAGGCGCGCGTCAACGACCTGGTGATCGCCGACCTGGCGGTCGAGGCAGAGGTGATGACACAGGCCGAGGCGGTGAAGTCGGGTGCGATGGCACTGTTCGGAGAGAAGTACGGCGACCAGGTCCGGGTGGTCTCGGTGGGCGACTGGGCCCGCGAGCTCTGCGGCGGCACGCACGCGGGTCGATCCGGTCAGCTCGGCGTGGTCAAGCTGATGGGGGAGTCCTCCATCGGCTCCGGCGTACGCCGGGTGGAGGCGCTGGTCGGCGGCGACGCCTACCGGTTCCTGGCCCGCGAGCACGTGCTCGTCAACCAGCTGTCCGAGGTCTTGAAGGTTCGCCCGGAGCAGCTGCCCGAGCGGGTCAACGACATCGTCGAGCGACTGCGCGCCGCGGAGAAGGAGATCGAGGGCGTCCGCGTGCGTCAGCTGCTGGGGGCGGGCGCCGAGCTGGCGGAGAGGGCGACCCGGGTCGGCCGGGCGCGCGTGGTCGCCCACCGCGCCGACGGTGCCAGCGCCGGCGACTCGCGCCAGCTGGCCCTCGACGTCCGAGGCAGGCTGCCGGCAGGGGACCCGGGCGTCGTGGTCGTGCTCGGTGTGGCCGACGAGAAGGTGTCGGTCGTTGCGGCCGTCAACGACGTGGCCCGCGAGCGCGGACTCTCCGCCAACGCCCTGGTCCGCGCGATCGGGCCCCTCATCGGCGGCAAGGGCGGCGGCAAGGACGACGTGGCCCAGGGCGGAGGCGCCGATGCCAGCCGGGTCGACGAGGCCCTGGCGCTGGTGGGCACCGAGGTGGCGCGCGCCACCGAGCAGGCCTGAGCGCTTGAGGCACGGCACTCGTCTCGGCATCGATCCCGGCGACGCCCGCATCGGCGTCGCCCGCAGCGACCCCTCCGGCTACCTCGCCACCCCGGTCGAGACGGTTCCTCGCAGAGCCGGCGACCTGGATCGCCTCGCGGCCCTCGTGAGCCGAGGAGATCGGCGGTCGAGGTGGTCGTCGGACTGCCCCGGTCACTGTCCGGGCGCGAGGGTCCGGCGGCGGTGAAGGCCCGGGAGTTCGCCCACATGCTGGCGCGCCGAATTGCTCCTGTGCCGGTCAGGCTGTGTGATGAGCGTCTGACCACGGTGTCTGCGGAGTCGTTGTTGCGCGAGCGGGGGCGCAAGGGGAGCAAACGGCGGGCCGTGGTGGACCAGGTAGCAGCAGTGGTGATCCTCCAGCATGCGCTGGACACCGAACGGAACTCCGGGAGAGTTCCGGGAGAGATCGTCGAGGTTGAGCATGAGTGAGTTGGGTCTGGGGGTCCAGGACGAACCGTCGTCGCCGGAGCCGGGCAGGCGAGCGCAACCGCCGCAAGGGCCGGGGGATCTCGGGATGCCTGGCGGTGCTGGTCGCCCTCGCACTGCTCGCCGGGGGCGCCTACTTCGCGGTCAGCAAGGGTGTGCAGGCGATCTCCGACCGGCTCGGTGGACCCGAGGACTACCCCGGGCCGGGCACCGGCAAGGTCGTGGTCGAGGTGCACGAGGGCGACACCGGCGCCGACATCGGCAACACGTTGAAGGCGAAGGGAGTCGTCAAGAGCGTGACCGCCTTCACCGACGCCTTCGCGGCCAATCCCGACTCCACCGGTGTCCAGGTGGGCTTCTACACGCTCCGCAAGGAGATGAAGGCCTCCGACGCAGTGGCCGTGCTGGTCGACCCCGCCAACCTCGTCAAGAACAGCGTCACGATCCCCGAGGGTCTGCGAGTCGTCGACACGGTCGCGATCCTGGCCAAGAAGACCGACTTCACCAAGAAGCAGTTCACCAAGGTCCTGGACTCCCCGGGCGAGCTCGGGCTGCCGGACTACGCCGAGGGCAACGCGGAGGGCTACCTCTTCCCCGCGACGTACTCCATCCCGCCGAAGGCGACCCCGACCTCGATCCTCAAGGCGATGGTCGACCGGTGGCGGCAGGCCGCCGAGGAGGCCGACCTCGAGGCGGGAGCGGAGGCGCTGGGCTACACACCGGGCGAGATGATGACGATCGCCAGCCTGGTGCAGGCCGAGGGTCGCGGCGACGTGATGCCCAAGATCTCGCGGGTGATCTACAACCGCCTCGAGAACCCTGACAACGGGATCACCAACGGCCTGCTGCAGATCGACGCCACGGTCAACTACGCACTCGACCGGTCGCTGGTCGCGGTTCCGACGACCGAGGACACCAAGGTCGACTCGCCCTACAACACCTAGCCAGAACCCGGGGCTGCCACCCGGGCCGATCGAGGCACCCGGAGACGAGGCGCTCAAGGCTGCGCTGAATCCTGTCGACGGCGACTGGCTGTTCTACGTGACCGTCAACCTGGCGACCGGAAAGACCAAGTTCACCGACGAGCTATGACGAGTTCCTCCAGTTCAAGCAGGAGCTGAAGCGACTACTGCGACACCAAGTCGGACCGCTGCTGACCATGCGCTGTGCCGTGTTGGGCGATCCGATCGCACATTCGCTGTCGCCCGCCCTGCACCGCGCGGCGTACGCCGAGCTGGGACTGGACTGGTCCTACGAGGCGATCCGGGTCCCCTCGGGCGACGTTGGCGGGCTTCCTGGACGGCCTGGACGACTCCTGGCGCGGGCTCTCCTTGACCATGCCCCTCAAGCGCGAGCTGATCGGGTTGGTCGACCAGCTCACGCCCGACGCCCGGCTGGCCGGCGCCGCGAACACCCTGGTGCTCGGCGACGGCTCGACGGGTGGCGCACAACACCGACGTGCCGGGGGCCGCGGCCGCGATCCGGGAGCGGTACGAAGGTTCGGTCGGGGCTGCAACCGTCCTCGGGGGCGGGGCGACCGCCACGTCGGTCGGTCTGGCGCTGGCCGATCTCGGCTGTGCGGCGGCTGACCGTGGCGGCCAGGAGCGCCGATCGCGCTCAGGAGACTTTGCGCGCGATCGCGGCACACCCGGCCGGCCCCGGAGGTGACCTACGGCGAGCTGGGAGTCCGATGCGACCACCGCGGACGTCGTGGTCTCGACCATCCCGGCGGACGCCCAGGAACCTGCCCTCATCGCACGCTGGGCGGCGTGCCGATCGTCTTCGAGGTCCTCTACCACCCGTGGCCGACCCCACTCGCCCAGGCGGCCTCGGCCTCCGGACGGACCCTGATCTCAGGGCCTCGACCTCCTCGCGCACCAGGCGGCACTCCAGGTGGAGCTGTTCACCGGAACCGCGGTCCCGGTGGACCTGCTGCGTTCGGCTGGCAGGGCAGCGCTGGCTGGATAGGGTTCGCTCCATGCATCTGGACACGGCGCTCGCCTGCGCGCTCCTCGGGTTCGTGGGCGGTTGGCTCGTGCCGGGGCTGATCGGCCGGGTCCCCGAGCCTGGAGTCCGAGCCGAGCCGCAGGCGGATCTCGAGCCCGATGGCGACCCGGAGCCCCCGGCCGCGCCTGATCCGGTGCCGGCGAAGGAGCTGTACGCCGAGATGGCGGCGCTGCCCGGCCTCGCCTGGAAGACGGCGCTCGCCAGTGGGCTGGCAGCCGGTGTGCTCGGGCTGGCGCTCGGCTGGGTCTGGCCGCTGGCCTACCTGGTCCTCCTCGCGCCGATCGGCGTGGCCCTGTCGGTGATCGACTTCAGGACCTGGTTGCTGCCCACCAGGATCATCTGGCCGACGTACGCCGTGGTGCTCGCTCTGACACTCGTCGCGACGTTGGCGACCGGCGACCACGACGCCCTCGTCCGGGGACTGATCGGTCAGGCCGTCGCCTTCGTGGTGTTCTTCCTCCTCTGGTTCCTCCCGGGAGGGGGAATGGGCTTCGGCGACGTCCGCCTGTCCAACATCCTGGGCCTCGCCCTGGCCTTCCTCGGCTGGGGGGAGTGGGCGTTCGGACTGTGGATCGGCTTCCTGCTCGGGAGCCTCGCCTGGGTGCCGCTGCGCCTGCTCCGGCTCACGACGTCGCGGCACTTCCCGTTCGGGCCGTTCATGCTGCTGGGGGCGTTGATCGGCGTCCTGTGGGGCGGGGACGTGGCGTCCTATCTCGTCGACAACCGCTCCTGACCGACTCCGAGGGGCCGCGTGAAAGACTGACGCCATGCTTCGCTGGCTCACCGCGGGTGAATCCCACGGCCCCTCACTCGTCGCGATCCTCGAAGGCCTCCCGGCCCATGTCGAGGTGACCACCGCCGACATCCAGGAATCCCTGGCCCGGCGCCGTCTCGGCCACGGCCGCGGCGCCCGGATGAAGTTCGAGCAGGACCGGGTGACGATCACCGGGGGAGTGCGCCACGGCAAGACGATGGGCGGCCCGGTCGCCATCGAGATCGGCAACACCGAGTGGCCCAAGTGGGAGAAGGTGATGTCGGCCGACCCGGTCGACCCGGTCGAGCTGGACGCCCTGGCTCGCAACGCGGCACTCACGCGGCCCCGCCCCGGCCATGCCGACCTGGTCGGGATGCAGAAGTACGCCTTCGACGAGGCCAGACCGATCCTGGAGCGGGCCTCGGCGCGGGAGACCGCCGCACGGGTCGCCCTCGGCCGGGTGGCCAGCAACTTCCTCGAGCAGGCCACCGGTGCTCGCGTCGTCTCCCACGTCGTCGAGCTGGGGGGCGTGCCGGCGCCCTACGGCTCGGTGCCTGAGGCTGACGACGTCGACCGGCTGGACGCCGACCCGGTGCGGTGCCTCGATCCGGATGCGTCCAAGCAGATGGTGGCGGCCATCGACCAGGCCCACAAGGACGGAGACACCCTCGGAGGAGTCGTCGAGGTGGTCGTCCACGGACTGCCACCGGGTCTGGGCTCCCACGTCCACTGGGACCGACGGCTCGACGCCCGGCTGGCAGGCGCCCTGATGGGCATCCAGGCCATCAAGGGGGTCGAGGTCGGCGACGGCTTCGGGCTCGCGGCCCAGCCCGGATCGAAGGCCCATGACGAGATCGTCGCCACCGCGGACGGGATCCGCCGCACCAGCGGCCGCGCAGGCGGAACCGAGGGCGGCATGTCGACCGGCGAGATCCTGCGGGTCCGCGCCGCCATGAAGCCCATCGCCACGATCCCGAGGGCCCTGCGGACCATCGACGTGGCCACCGGGGAGGAGGCCGTCGCGCACCATCAGCGCTCGGACGTCTGTGCCGTGCCGGCGGCAGGGATCGTCGCGGAGGCCATGGTCGCCCTGGTGCTCGCCGAGGCTGTGCTGGAGAAGTTCGGTGGCGACTCGGTGAGCGAGACCCGGCGCAACGTCCAGAGCTATCTCGACACCCTGAGGTTCTCGTGACCGCTCGGCCCCGTGTGGTGCTCGTGGGCCCGATGGGCGCAGGGAAGACCACGGTCGGAAACCTGCTCGCCGCGGCCTGGGGTGTGGGGCTGCGCGACACCGATCAGGACGTGGAGGCCGCCGAGGGGCGCGCCATCTCCGACATCTTCGTCGACGACGGTGAGGAGCACTTCCGTGGCCTCGAACGCCAGGCCGTGGCGAGCGCGCTGGCCCAGCACGACGGTGTGCTCGCCCTGGGGGGCGGCGCCGTCCTCGACCCCGCCACCCGCGACCTGCTCGCCGGCCACACCGTGGTCTTCCTCCGGGTCGGGCTCGGCGACGCGGTGAAGCGGGTGGGACTCGGCAGCCTCGCGGCCTCTGCTCTTCGGCAACGTCCGGGCCCGGATCAAGGGCCTGCTCGATGAACGCTCCCCGATCTACGAGTCGGTGGCCACCCACTCGGTCGACACCGACGGACGCTCGCCACAGGACGTCGCCGACGAGATCTGCGCGGTGGTGTCATGAGCGACACGGTCATCGCGGTCGGCGGTGCTTCGCCGTACGACGTCATCGTCGGCCGCGACCTGGCCGGACGGCTGCCGGCGATGCTCGGCGGAAGTGTCCAGCGGGTCGCACTGGTCCACTCCGAGCGACTCACCGAGCTGGTGGCACCGCTGCTCGCCACGCTCAACGACTCCTACGACGTCCTCAGCCTCGGCGTGCCGGACGGTGAGCGGGCCAAGACCGCGGAGGTGGCCCACCAGTGCTGGGAGGCCCTCGGTGAGGCCGGGTTCACCCGGTCCGACGCAGTGGTCACCTTCGGTGGCGGCTCGACCACCGACATGGGCGGCTTCGTCGCGGCCACGTGGCTGCGAGGTGTCCGCGTGGTCCACGTGCCCACCACCCTGCTGGCGATGGTGGATGCGTCGGTCGGCGGCAAGACCGGCATCAACACCAGCGCGGGCAAGAACCTGGTCGGGGCCTTCCACGAACCGGCCGGGGTGCTCTGCGACCTCGATCTGCTGACCTCCCTGCCCGGCCCGGAGCTCGTCGCCGGGCTCGGGGAGGTGGTCAAGTGCGGTTTCATCGCCGACCCCGAGATCCTGCGCCTGGTCGAGGCCGACCCGGAGGCGGTCGTCGCCGTCGACGGTGCTGCCCTGCGCGAGCTCGTCGAGCGCTCCATCCGGGTCAAGGTCGACGTGGTCGTCGACGACCTCCGGGAGACCGGGGGGTCGCAGGGCCACCCTGGTCGCGAGATCCTGAACTATGGCCACACCATGGCCCACGCGATCGAGCGCGCCACGTCCTACGGCATCCGCCACGGTGAGGCCGTGGCGATCGGCTGCTGCTACGCGGCCGAGGTGGCCCGAAGCTCCGGCGTGCTCTCCGATGCGATCGCGGACCGGCACCGGACCGCCTTCGCCGCGGTCGGCCTGCCGATCGGCTTCGACGGGGCGAGCTTCGAGGAGCTGGAGGAGATCATGAAGGTGGACAAGAAGACCCGGGGCTCGCAACTGCGGTTCGTCGTCCTCCACGAGCTCGCCCAGCCGCGGATCCTGTCCGGCCCCACCGACGCTGCCCTGCGCGCGGCGTACGACGTGATGACCCAGGTGCCGCGATGAAGGTGCTGGTGCTCAACGGCCCCAACCTCGGTCGCCTCGGCCGGCGGCAGCCGGACATCTACGGCCACACGACCCACGCCGAACTGGTCGACCTGTGCGTCGGCTGGGGTGCCGGGCTCGGCCTCGAGGTGGAGGTCCGCCAGACCAACCACGAGGGCGAGCTCCTCGACTGGCTCAACGCCGCCGCCGACGACAGCACGCCGGTGGTCCTCAACGGGGCCGCGTGGACGCACTACTCCTACGCGCTCTTCGACGCCTGCGGCCAGCTCACCGCGCCGTTGGTGGAGGTGCACATCTCCGACCCGATGCAGCGTCCGGAGGAGTTCCGGCACACGTCGGTGATCACGCCGTACGCCGTCGAGGTCATCGCTGGACACGGCATCGACGGCTACCGGATGGCCCTGGAGGTCCTCGCCGCCCGCTGACCTGTCGCAGATGTACGCGCAGATCACGCCGACCTGTCGCAGATGTACGCGCAGATCACGCCGACCTGTCGCAGATGTACACCGGGAACCGCCGTCCAGCCGGGCGCGTCCGACCTTGGACAGCGCTTCTGGAGAGGTGAGGACATGGACGGCAAGGTGACGGTGAGTGTGCGGGGGATCCTGCTCACAGGGTTGGTGCTGCTGGCACTGCTGGCGGCGTACCTGATCGGATCGGTCGGTGGCGGCACGGTCGCTCCGGCACAGGCAGCAGACGGGACCACTTCGACGACCGAGCGCCGCACGATCTCGCTCTCGGGCAAGGGTGAGGCTACCGCGGTGCCGGACCAGCTCTCGTTCTCGGTAGCGGTCTCGCTGACCCGCCCCGACCTCGAGTCGGCGCTGGACGACTCCAGCGCCGCGATGAAGAAGGTGTTCGCCGCCCTCGAGGCCAACGGGGTGGCGAGCAAGGACATCCAGACCTCCGGGCTCAGCATGAACCCGGTCTACCACTACCCGGTCAACTCCTCGCCCGTCCTGGTCGGCTACCGGGTCTCGCAGCGCGCGAGCGTGAGCATCGGGGACCTCAAGGCCGGCGGGAAGGCGATCGGCGCGGCGGTGGCCGCCGGTGGCAACAGTGTGAAGGTCAGCAGCATCCGGCTGAAGGTCAGCGACCCGGATGCCGTGCTCAGGCAGGCTCGAGATGCGGCGGTCGCACAGGCCGAGGCCAAGGCCCAGGAGTACGCCGCAGCCACCGGCCAGGACCTCGGCGACGTGGTGAGCTTGCGCGAGGTGGGCGCCACGACGCCCCGGTCGCCGGTGTGGAACCAGCGCGCGACCTACGACATGGCGACTGCCTCCGCTGTCCCGATCCGGGCCGGCCGGGACGACCTCTCGGTGCGGGTCCAGGTCGTCTGGGAGTTCAACTGACACCTTCCCCCGGACGTCATCGGAACTGGTGGCCGGCGCGACCGTTTCGTATGACGTCCGCGGGTGCGTCTAGACTTGGGCGCTGCTCAGTCCTGGGCAGCCCACTCCTTGTAGATCGAAGAGGCACTCGCGCGCATGGCATCCACGAATGACCTGAAGAACGGCATGGTTCTCAACATCGACGGCCAACTCTGGGCCGTGGTGGAGTTCCAGCACGTCAAGCCCGGCAAGGGCCCGGCATTCGTGCGCACCAAGCTGAAGAACGTCGAGTCCAACAAGACCGTGGACCGCACCTTCAACGCGGGCACCAAGGTCGAGACGGCCAATGTCGACAAGCGCACCATGCAATACCTCTACAACGACGGCACCTCCTACGTCTTCATGGACATCAGCACCTACGAGCAGCTCGAGATCGGCCCCGAGATCGTGGGCGACTCCAGCAACTTCCTGCTGGAGAACCAGGAGGCGATCGTCGCCACCAACGACGGTCGCGTGCTGTACGTCGAGCTGCCGGCCTCCGTCGAGCTCCTGATCACCTACACCGAACCCGGTCTGCAGGGCGACCGTTCCACCGGTGGCACCAAGCCGGCCACCCTGGAGACCGGCCACACCATCGCCGTGCCGCTGTTCATCACCACCGGCGAGAAGATCAAGGTCGACACCCGCGATTCGTCGTACCTCGGTCGCGTCACCTCCTGATGTCTGCTCGCAGCAAGGCCCGCAAGCGCGCGCTCGACCTGCTCTACGCCTCCGAGCTGCGCCGAGAGAGCCCGACCGGGGCCCTGGACCGCGCGATCGCCGACGGTGAGGGACCCACCAACGACTACACCGCCGAGCTGGTGCGCGGTGTGGTCGAGCACCAGTGGCGCATCGACAAGCTGCTGACGACCTACGCCCAGGGCTGGTCGCTCGAACGGATGCCCGCAGTGGACCGCAACGTGCTGCGACTCGGCGTCTGGGAGCTCCTGTATGCCGACGACGTCCCCGACGCCGTCGCCGTGAGCGAGGCGATGAACCTGGTCCGCGACCTCTCCACCGACGACTCGCCCTCGTTCGTCAACGGTGTCCTGGGCGGGATCGTGCGCGACAAGGCGGACCTCACAGTCTGACCCGCAGGGGTGTGGTGACGCAGGGTCGATCTCTGCTTTCCTGTCCGGATGACTGACGTGAGCCGGCAGGCCGGCAATCTGGGCAAGCGTGCCGAGGACAGCGACTGGCTCGACCACGCGGTGCGGGTGGGACTCGTCGCCTACGGCGTCGTGCACCTGATGATCGCCTGGCTGGCGCTGCAACTGGCTTTCGGCGACCACAGCGGCTCGGCCTCCAGCAAAGGGGCGTTGAACGAGCTGGCCAAGCAGAGCTTCGGCACGGTCCTGATCTGGATGATCGCGGTGGGGATGTTCCTGCTGGTCCTGTGGCGGCTGATCGAGGCATTCGCCGGCTTCGGCGAGGAGCAGGACGACAGCAAGCGTCTGCGCAAGCGCCTGACGTCGCTTGGCAAGGCGGTGATCTACGGCACGCTGGGCTTCTCCGCCGTGAAGGTCGCGCTCGGAGCGGGCTCGGGCGGCAGCAGCTCGGACACGATGACCGCGAAGGTGATGAACTGGCCGGGGGGCAGCTGATCATCGGTGCCGTCGGGTTGGCCATCATCGGCTACGGCGCCAACCTCGTTCGACGCGCCTGGAACGAGAAGTTCCGCGAGCACCTGAATGCCGAGGGCACCAGCGGCGAGGCGGGCCGGGCCTACGTGATCTTCGGGAAGGCGGGCTACACGGCCAAGGGCATCGCCTTCATGGTGGTCGGAGGTCTGTTCGTGTATGCCGCGATCACCCACGAGCCGAAGAAGTCCGGCGGACTCGACCAGGCTCTCAACAAGGTGTTGCAGCAACCGTTCGGTCCCTTCCTGCTGGGGGCCATCGCCGTCGGTATCGCCTGCTACGGGCTCTTCTGCTTCGCCCGAGCACGACACCTGTCCCGCTGACGTCTTGACGGTTAGGCAATGCTGGCTGCATGAGTGACTCCACAGAAGTAGATGTTGTCGTCGTCGGCCTCGGTCCGGGCGGCGAATCGCTGGCGACCCGCCTCGCGCAGGCCGGTCTCGCCGTGCTCGGTGTGGACCGCCGCCTGGTCGGGGGCGAGTGCCCCTACTACGGCTGCATCCCGTCCAAGATGATGATCCGTGCCGCCGACGTGCTCGCTGAGGCGCGGCGGGTCGCCGGGCTCGCCGGCACCGTGCAGGTCGCGCCGGACTGGAGCGTGGTGGCCGACCGGATCCGCGACGAGGCCACCGACGACTGGGACGACACGGTCGCGGTCCAGCGACTCCAGAAGGCCGGCGTCGGCTTCGTGCGTGGCCACGGCCGATTGGTCGGCCCGGGCCAGGTCGAGGTCGACGGTACGACGTACTCCGCTCGGCTCGGCGTCGTGCTGAACACCGGCACAGAACCTGGCGTTCCCCCCGTCGACGGGCTGGCGGACACCCCGTACTGGACCAATCGCGACATCGTCCAGGTGCGCGACCTGCCCTCGTCGCTGATCGTCATCGGTGGGGGCGCGATCGGTGCGGAGCTCGCCCAGGCGATGAGTCGCTTCGGGGTGGCAGTGACTCTCCTCGAGGTCGCCGACCGGATCCTGGCGCCCGAGGAGCCGGAGGCGAGCGCCCTGGTGGCCGCTGCGCTCGCCCACGACGGAATCCAGGTCCTCACAGGCGTGAAGATCGCGTCGGTGTCGTACGCCGATGGCACCTTCTCGGTCGACCTGGGCGACCAGACCGTGACCGCTGACAAGCTCCTGGTCGCTGCCGGGCGCCGTCCGAACCTCTCCGACGTGGGGTTGGAGACGGTGGGGCTCGACCCAGCGGCGCGGTCGATCGAGACCGACGAGCGGATGCGCGCGGGTGACAAGCTCTGGGCCATCGGCGACATCGTGGGCAAGGGCGCCTTCACGCACGTGTCGATGTATCAGTCGGCCGTCGCGGCGCGCGACCTGCTCGGTGAGGACGGGCCGTGGGCCGACTACCGCGCGGTGTCCCGCGTCACCTTCACCGACCCGGAGGTCGGTTCCGTCGGCATGAGCGAGAAGCAGGCCCGCGACGCCGGCCTCACCGTTGGCACGGGCAGCACCGACCTGTCGGCGTCCACGCGTGGCTGGATCGCCAAGGCCGACGGCCTTGTGAAGCTCGTCGTCGATGCAGATCGCGGCATCCTGGTGGGCGCCACGGCGGTCGGACCCTCCGGCGGCGAGATCCTGTCGATGCTCGCCACCGCTGTGCATGCACAGGTGCCGGTGGCCACGCTGAAGACCATGCACTTCGCCTATCCGACGTTCCATCGAGCGGTCGAGTCGGCGTTGGGCGACCTGTGAGCGACAAGGTCGATGTCGTCGTCCTCGGGCTCGGTCCCGGTGGGGAGACGGCCGCTGGCCTGCTCGGCAAGGCGGGCCTGGACGTGATCGGGGTCGATGAGCACCTGGTGGGCGGTGAGTGCCCGTTCTACGGCTGCGTGCCCTCGAAGATGATGATCGCGGCCGCCCACACCCTGGGCGAAGCGCGGCGGGTGAGTGGGCGGGCCGGCTCGGCGGAGGTCAGGCCCGACTGGTCGCCCGTGGCCGAGCGGATCCGCGCCGAGGCCACCCACGACTGGGACGACACCGAGTTCGTGCAACGGCTGGAGCGCAGCGGCGCCCGGTTCGTGCGCGGCCGCGGCCGTCTCCTCGGCGCCGGCCGGGTCGAGGTCGTCTCGGGGGATGGATCGGTCCTCGAGTACGACGCTCGGCGGGGCGTGGTCCTCAACACGGGCACCGAGCCGGCAGTGCCCCCGATAGATGGCCTGACCGACACGCCGTTCTGGACCAACCGGGACATCGTGCGAGTCACCGAGCTCCCGGCCTCACTGGGTGTCATCGGCGGTGGACCCATCGGGGTGGAGTTCGCCCAGACGTTCGCCCGGTTCGGAGTGGAGGTGACCCTCGTCGAGGTCGCCGAGAGGATCCTCGAGGGTGACGAACCCGAGGCGAGCCAGGTGGTCGCCACCGCGCTGGCAGCGGACGGGGTGCGGATCCTGACCGGAGCCGACCTCAGCCGGGTGCGCTACTCGCAGGGACGGTTCGAGCTGAGCGTCGGGGACGAGCAGCTCGGAGTCGAACGCCTTCTGGTGGCTACCGGTCGCACCAACAACCTGACGGGAATCGGCCTCGACACTGTGGGGTTCGACGAGCACCCCGATGCACTCCAGACCGACGAGCGAATGCGGGTGACGGAGCGGTTGTGGGCCGTCGGGGACATCACCGGGAAGGGCGCCTTCACGCACGTGTCGAACTACCAGGCCCGCGTGGCCGTCCGCGACATCCTCGGCCAGGACGGCCCCTGGGCGGACTACCGCGCCGTCCCGCGGGTCACCTACACGGCACCCGAGGTGGGTGCGGTGGGCCTGACAGAGGCCCAGGCTCGAGAGAGCGGGCTCACGGTGGCGACGAGCACGGCGGACCTCGGCGGGCGGGGCTGGATCGCCCAGGAGGAGGGCGTCGTGAAGCTGGTGGCCGACGCCAGCGGTGGCGTGCTGGTCGGCGGCACGACGGTCGGCCCCGCCGGTGGGGAGACTCTCTCGCTCCTGGTCGCTGCGGTGCACAGCCGGATCCCGATCACCGAGCTCACGACGATGATGTATGCCTATCCGACGTTCCACCGGGCGGTGGAGACGGCTCTGCACCGCCTCGGATAGCGATCGCGGTCGCACCGTCTGCGCAGGCGCGAGTTAGGCGGAAGACCCCGACACTGCAATAGGCTTCTCACGATCCGCCCTCTCGGAGGAGGCCACGCATGACTCCACAACCGCCGCAGGAACCCACGTCCTCGCCCCTGGCATCGTTGATCCCCGGGTTCGATCCCGATCCCATCAGCGAACAGTCACCCACCGATCAGCTCGACGACCCGCTCACCGACCCGCTGCCGGAGCCGTCCGGTCCGGCTCAGGTCGAGACCCGGTCCGATGACCCGGTGCCTGAGGCCGAGTCGGTCCCGGACCTGTCCGCGACGCAGCCGATCAAGCTGCCGCCGGCCGAGCCCGGTGGCGTGCCCCTTCCGCGTCAGCAGCCCTCGGTGGCGGCCTCCGCAGCTGCCCCGCCGCCCCCCGCACCGGTGTCCCCTGAGTCGAGCCCGTCCCCTGAGTCGAGCCAGGCACCGGAGGTACGCCGCTTCATGAGCGCCAGCGACTTCCTCGATCGCCGTGTCGACTCCACCGAGGACGGACCCGCGTCGTGGGGCTGGCAGGGCGGCGTGCGCCGATGGAGCGGTGGGCTGGTGCGGCCGCGCCGCAGCCCCGCCGAGGTGGCCTACGAGAAGGACCGCGCCGCGATCCAGCAGGACTTCGACGGCCCGCGGACCATCGCGTTCATCAACCCCAAGGGTGGCGCTGCGAAGACCACCGGCGTGCTGGCGGCCGGCTACACGTTCGGCACCGTGCGCGGCGGCGGTGTCGTGGCGTGGGACAACAACGAGACCCGCGGCACCCTCGGCATCCGTGGGATCCGGGGCAACCACCGCAACACGACCCGCGAGCTCCTGGGCGACCTTTCCCGGTTCAGCGACGTGACCCAGTCGCGGATCGGCGATCTCGGGGCGTTCGTACGCTCCCAGGGCGACGCGCACTTCGACGTCCTCGCCTCCGATGAGCGTCCCGATGTCACCGGCACCATCAAGGCACAGGACTTCGTCGAGGTGCACAGGCTGCTCGAGAGGTTCTACCGCGTGATCCTCGTGGACACCGGCAACAACCTGCGCGCGGAGAACTGGCTGGCCGCCGCGGAGGCCGCCGACCTGCTGGTCGTCACCTCGACGGTTCGCGAGGACACGGGCTACAGCGGGCTCTGGATGCTCGACGCGCTCCAGGACGCGGGTTACCCCAACCTCAAGCACAAGACCGTGACCGTGCTCTCCGACCCGTCCGAGCACGTGGACGCGAGCCTGGCGCGCGACCTGACGGACGTCTACGGTCAGCGCACCCGCGCCGTCTACCGCGTTCCCTACGACCCGGTCCTCGTCTCCGGCTCGGTGGTGCCTTACGGCCGGTTCTCCCGCGACACCCGGAGGTCCTGGCTCAAGGCCTGTGCCGGGATGGCCGCCGCGCTCTGAGGGCCCCTGCCGGGCCTCCCGAGGCTAGGCTGCGCGCGTGAGCACTCCGACGAGCGTGGGCACGATGAGGTGGCGCGGTGACCGCTGGCGGCGCTGGACCGGACGGCAATGGGCGAACGCATCCCACTCGATCAACCCCGCGCGGCTGCGCTCACGCACCCCTCTCGAGCAGGACCAGGCGATCCCGACGGCTGATCGTCAGCGCGTCCTGGAGAGGGCGATCGAGGACGAGGTCCTCGCCGGCGCCACGGTCGTGCATCGGTCCGGCCAGGGCGTGATCCTCGGCTACCAGGCCAGGATCAACCACCTCGGCCACTTCTTCCTCACCCTGCTCACCGGTGGCCTGTGGGGCTTCGTCTGGGTCGCGCTCGTCGCCACCCGCAAGCAGGAACGGACCCGCCTGGACGTCGACGCGTGGGGCAATGTGTGGCCCGTCGCGGGAAACGAGTAGCCGCCGCCCACGACTGGTAGGGTCGCCTCGATCGACATCCTTTAACGAGCCGTCCAGTGAGGCGGAGAAGGAGGTCCGGCACGCTGATGCCTGCCCCGCACGCAACACCTGACGACCTGACCGACGGCCGCGTCGTCCTCGATGCCCGTGACATCACCCGGGCCCTGACCCGCATCGCGCACGAGATCCTCGAGCGCAACAAGGGCGCCGAGGACCTGCTCCTGCTGGGCATCCCGAGCCGTGGCGTGCCCCTTGCCGAGCGCATCGCCGAGCGCATCGCCTCGGTCGAGGGGTACGACGTGCCCGTCGGCTCGCTCGACATCACCATGTATCGCGACGACCTCCGCATGAAGCCGGCCCGGGTGCTCCTGCACACCGAGATCCCGCCTGACGGGATCGACGGCAAGGTCGTCGTCCTGATCGACGACGTGCTGTTCTCGGGCCGCACCATCCGCGCCGCTCTCGACGCGCTCAACGACCTGGGTCGTCCCAAGGCGGTGCGCCTCGCGGTGCTCGTCGACCGCGGTCACCGAGAGCTCCCGATCCGGGCCGACTTCGTCGGCAAGAACCTTCCGACCTCGCTGGTCGAGAGGGTGCGGGTGACCCTGAAGGGCGTCGACGAGGTCGATGCCGTGACCATCGAAGGAGCCGGCGAGTGAAGCGCCACCTGTTGAGCGCTGCCGACCTGAGTCGCGACGATGCCGAACTGGTGCTCACCACGACCACGGAGATGCTGGCCCTGGCCGATCGCCCGATCAAGAAGCTGCCCACGCTGCGTGGCCGCACGGTGGTGAACCTGTTCTTCGAGGACTCCACACGCACCAGGATCTCGTTCGAGGCCGCCGCCAAGCGGCTCTCCGCCGACGTGATCAACTTCGCCGCCAAGGGTTCCTCGGTCTCGAAGGGGGAGAGCCTCAAGGACACCGCGCTCACCCTGGAGGCGATGGGCGCCGACGCCGTCGTCGTCAGACACTCCGCGAGCGGCGCGCCGCACCGCCTGGCACACTCCGGCTGGGTCCGCTCCAACGTCGTCAACGCCGGGGACGGCACCCACGAGCACCCCACCCAGGCCCTGTTGGACGCCTTCACCATGTGGAGGCACCTCGGCGAGCTGGACGGTCGCAAGGTGGCCATCGTGGGCGATGTCCTGCACAGCCGGGTCGCCCGCTCCAACGCACTGCTCCTGCACACCTTGGGGGCCGAGGTCACGCTGGTCGCACCGCCCACGCTGCTTCCGGTGGGCATCGACGGGTGGCCCGTGCAGACGTCGTACGACCTGGATGCGGTCCTGCCGAAGTCGGACGTGGTGATGATGCTGCGCGTCCAGCGGGAGCGGATGAACGCATCGTTCTTCCCGACTGCTCGTGAATACTCCCGTCGCTACGGGCTCGACGGTCGCCGGATGGCGCAGCTGCAGGACCACACCATCGTCATGCACCCCGGCCCGATGGTCCGCGGCATGGAGATCTCGGCGGATGTGGCCGACTCGGCGCGCTCGGTGATCGTCGAGCAGGTCACCAACGGTGTGGCGGTCCGGATGGCTGTGCTCTACCTGCTTCTCGGCGGCAGTGAGCCCGCCGTGGGCTCGACCAGTGAGGATGCTCTGTGAGTTACCTGATCAAGAACGTCTCCATCCTCGGCGAGACGCCGACCGACCTGCTGATCGAGGGCGGCGTGATCACCTCGGTTGGCTCGGACGCCGTGACCGCCGACGACGACACGGAGGTGATCGACGCCACCGGTCTGATCGCCTTGCCCGGCCTCGTCGACCTGCACACCCACCTGCGCGAGCCCGGTCGCGAGGACGCGGAGACGGTGGAGTCCGGCACCCAGGCGGCGGCCATGGGGGGCTTCACCGCGGTCCACGCCATGGCGAACACCGATCCGGTGGCCGACACCGCCGGCGTCGTCGAGCAGGTCTGGCGCCTGGGGCGTGAGGCCGGCCACTGCGACGTCTATCCCGTGGGCGCCGTCACCGTCGGACTGGCGGGGGAGCAGCTTGCCGAACTGGGCGCCATGGCCGATTCCGCCGCCCGGGTCCGGGTCTTCTCCGACGACGGCAAGTGCGTGAGCGATCCGGCCTTGATGCGCCGGGCGCTGGAATACGTCAAGGCGTTCGACGGCGTCATCGCCCAGCATGCCCAGGAGCCCCGGCTCACCCCCGACGCACAGATGAACGAGGGCGAGCTGTCCGGTCGTCTGGGCCTGGCCGGCTGGCCGGCGGTCGCCGAGGAGGCGATCATCGCCCGCGACTGCCTCCTCGCCGCCCACGTCGACTCCCGCCTGCACGTGTGCCACGTCTCGACCGCAGGATCGGTGGAGATCGTCCGCCAAGCCAAGGAGAAGGGCTGGAACGTCACCGCCGAGGCCTGCCCCCACCACCTGCTGCTGACAGACGAGCTGGCAGCGACCTACGACCCGATCTACAAGGTCAACCCGCCGCTGCGCTCCGCAGGGGACGTCGCGGCGCTCCGGGCCGGCCTGGCCGACGGCACCATCGACATCGTGGCCACCGACCATGCACCGCACCCCCATGAGGACAAGGACTGCGAGTGGGCTGCCGCCGCGTTCGGCATGCTCGGGCTCGAGACCGCCCTGTCGATCGTGCAGGAGACCATGGTCGATGCCGGGCTGCTCGACTGGGCCGGGGTCGCGGAGCGCATGTCCTACGCTCCCGCGCGGATCGGCCGGGTCGCCGATCATGGCCAGCCGGTTCAGGTGGGCGCCCCGGCCAACGTGGTTCTCTACGACCCGTCGGTGCGCCGCGTCGTCGACAGTGCCACCTCGGCGTCGCTGTCGCGCAACACGCCGTACGCCGGGCGCGAGCTGCCGGGCCGGGTCGTCGCGACGTTCCTGCGCGGGCGACCCACCGTGCTGGACGGCAAGCTCGCCTGAGTGCCGCTGCGATGCCCACCTCGGCCCACGCCTCGACGCAGGACTGCGCAACGGCCTCGTCGAACAGGCCGCCGGCGTGCGTCACGGTCCGGTCCGCGAACTGCTGGAACGAGGCGTCGGAGGCGAGCGCCGGGTCGGTGTTGGTGGCATACCAGACCCGCCCGGCCCGCTCCCAGGCGTAGCCGCCCAGCGCGGTGGCGAAGAGGTAGAACGCCCGGTTCGGGATGCCCGAGTTGATGTGCACCCCGCCGTTGTCCCCGGTGGTGACGACGTAGTCGTCCATGTGGGCCGGCTGCGGGTCCTTGCCGAGCGTCGGGTCGTCGTACGCCGTGCCGGGTGCCTGCATGGAGCGCAGCGCCACCCCCTGGATCGACGGTCCGAGGATGCCGGCTCCGATCAGCCAGTCGGCCTGGTCGGTCGTCTGGGAGCCCATGCGCTGCTTGACCAGGGAACCGAAGACGTCGGACATCGACTCGTTCAGGGCACCGGGCTGATGGTGGTACTCCAGGCCGGAGCTCCGCTCGGTCACCGCGTGGGTGAGTTCGTGGCCCATCACGTCGACTGCGGCGGTGAAGCTCACGAACAGGGTGCCGTCGCCGTCGCCGAACGCCATCTGGGTGCCGTTCCAGAACGCGTTGTTGTAGCTGGACCCGGTGGTGCACGGTGCCGATCAGGGTGGCCCCCGCGTCGTCGAAGGAGTTGCGGCCGTAGACCTCGGAGTAGAGGTCCCAGGTGGCACCGAACCCGTCGTACACGCGATCTGCGTCGACGTCACCGGTCGGGTCGTCGCCCTCGCCGCGCACCGGTGTGCCGGGTAGGGCGGCCCCGTGCCTGCCGTCGTGGATCGCGCGCGAGCGACGCGCGGGACCCGCGAGGGGCCCGGGCTCGAGAGGCTCCGCGACCGGTCCGGACCGGGCGTCGCGGGCGAGCGTGTCGAGCGTCAACGTCTCCCGGGCCAGCTGCTGCTGTGCGGGCGTCCCGTTGCGGGCGATGGCTTCCAGCAGGTGCGGTGGAACGATGCAGTTCAGGTGGCGCGCGGGGGCCGTGGGCTCGGAGCTCATGGTGGTGAGGAGCCTCGGTGGCCCGAGCCTGATACGCGACTCGACGGCAGGGACGGCTGTCGGATCGGGGCACCCGCGGCTGATAGGGTCGGGACCGCTCGACATCCTTTAACGATCCGTCCTGTGAGGCGGAGAAGGAGGTACGGCGTGCCACTGCATGCCCCTGCCGGACCAGCGCTCCTCGTGCTCGAGGACGGCCGCACCTTCCATGGGGAGACCTATGGGGCTCCCGGGGAGACGTTCGGCGAAGCCGTGTTCTCGACCGGCATGACCGGCTACCAGGAGACACTCACCGATCCGTCCTACCACCGCCAGGTGGTCGTGATGACGGCTCCCCATATCGGCAACACCGGGGTCAACGACGAGGACCCGGAGTCCTCGAAGATCTGGGTGAGCGGCTACGTCGTTCGCGACCCCGCCCGGCGCCCGTCCAACTGGCGCTCGTTGCGCTCCCTCGACGACGAGTTGCGCGACCAGGGAGTGGTCGGCATCTCCGGCATCGACACGCGGGCCCTGACCCGCCACCTGCGCGAGCGGGGCGCGATGCGGGTGGGGATCTCCTCGGTGGAGACAGACCCGGAGGCCCTGCTGTCCCGGGTGCTGCAGTCCGCGGAGATGTCCGGCGCCGAGCTCGCCGGGGAGGTCTCCACGACTCCGCCTACGTGGTGCCAGCGGTGGGGGAGAAGCGGCTCACCGTCGCCGCCCTCGACCTCGGCATCAAGGCGAACACCCCGCGGATGATGGCCGAGCGCGGCATCGAGGTGCATGTCCTCCCGGCGACCTCGTCGTTGGCCGACGTGCAGGCGGTCGCACCGGACGGGCTGTTCTTCTCCAACGGGCCCGGGCGACCCGGCCGCCACCACAGCCAGGTCGAGCTGCTGCAGGGAGCCCTCGAGAGGGGCATCCCCTACTTCGGGATCTGCTTCGGCAACCAGCTGTTCGGCCGCGCGCTCGGCTTCGGCACTTTCAAGCTCGCCTACGGCCACCGCGGCATCAACCAGCCGGTGATGGACCGCACCACCGGCAAGGTCGAGGTCACCGCCCACAATCACGGGTTCGCGGTCGATGCCCCGCTCACCGGGTCGACGAGCACGCCCTACGGCCAGGTCGACGGTCAGCCATGTCTGCCTGAACGACGACGTCGTCGAGGGACTCGAGCTGCGCTCGCCCGAGGGCAGCACTCCGGGCCTTCTCGGTCGCAGTACCACCCCGAGGCGGCGGCCGGGCCGCACGATGCGGCGTACCTCTTCGACAGATTCTGCGACCTGATGGAAGGCACCGCCTGACATGCCGAAGCGCGAGGACATCAAGAGCGTCATGGTGATCGGCTCCGGCCCGATCATCATCGGTCAGGCGTGCGAGTTCGACTACTCCGGCACGCAGGCGTGCCGGGTGCTCAAGGCCGAAGGTATCCGGGTCATCCTGGTCAACTCCAACCCGGCCACGATCATGACCGATCCGGAGTTCGCTGATGCGACGTACGTCGAGCCGATCACGCCGGAGTACGTCGAGAAGGTCATCGCCAAGGAGCGTCCCGATGCGCTGCTGGCCACTCTGGGTGGCCAGACAGCACTCAACGCGGCCATGGCGCTCGACGCCGCCGGCGTGCTCGAGAAGTACGACGTGGAGCTCATCGGCGCCAGCATCGAGGCCATCAACCGGGGCGAGAACCGGGAGTCCTTCAAGGCGATCGTCGAAGAGCTCGGCGGCGAGGTCGCCCGATCGGTGGTCTGCCACACGATCGAGGAGTGCGTGGTCGCCTCGGAGGATCTGGGCTGGCCGATGGTCGTCCGCCCGTCGTTCACGATGGGTGGCACGGGCTCCGGGATGGCCTACGACGAAGAGCCGATCTGCAGCGGATCGCCGGCGCCGGGCTGGCCGCCTCGCCCACCACCGAGGTCCTTCTCGAGGAGTCGATCATCGGCTGGAAGGAATACGAGCTCGAGGTCATGCGGGACACCGCCGACAACGTGGTGATCATCTGCTCGATCGAGAACCTCGACCCGATGGGTGTGCACACCGGCGACTCGATCACGGTCGCACCGGCGATGACGCTGACCGACCGCGAATACCAGCACCTGCGCGACCTCTCGATCGGGATCATCCGGTCCGTGGGCGTCGACACCGGTGGCTGCAACATCCAGTTCGCGGTCAACCCGGCAGACGGTCGGGTCGTGGTGATCGAGATGAATCCGCGGGTCTCCCGGTCGAGCGCTCTGGCCTCGAAGGCGACCGGCTTCCCGATCGCGAAGATCGCCGCCAAGGTGGCGATCGGCTACACGCTCGACGAGATCCCCAACGACATCACGCTCAAGACACCGGCGTCGTTCGAGCCGACCCTCGACTACGTCGTGGTCAAGGTGCCTCGCTTCGCGTTCGAGAAGTTCCCGTCGGCCGACCCGACGCTGACGACCCACATGAAGTCCGTGGGGGAGGCGATGGCCATCGGCCGCAACTTCACCGAGGCCCTGCAGAAGGCCCTGCGCTCCCTCGAGAGCAGGACCGCCGTCTTCGACTGGCACCAGGAGTTCGACGTCGAGCTCGCCTCCGCCGAGTCCCGGGCAGCGATGCTGGAGGAGATCAAGGTCCCCACCGACGGCCGGCTCAAGCGGGTGATGGACGCGTTGCGCGCGGGTGCCACCGCCGAGGAGGTCTTCGAGGCGACCGGGATCGATCCCTGGTTCATCGACCAGCTCCAGCTGATCAACGAGATCGCGGCGGAGGTGACCGCCGCACCCGAGCTGACGCCGGCGATCCTGCGCCGCGCCAAGCGGCACGGGTTCTCCGACGAGCAGCTCGGCAAGATCCGCGGGATGAGCGCCGACGTGGTGCGCGGCGTACGCCATGCACTCGGGATCCGCCCGGTCTACAAGACGGTCGACACCTGCGCGGCCGAGTTCGCGGCGACCACGCCCTATCACTACAGCTCCTACGACGAGGAGACCGAGGTCGCGCCCCGCACTCGTGAAGCGGTGATCATCCTCGGCAGCGGGCCCAACCGGATCGGGCAGGGCATCGAGTTCGACTACTCGTGCGTGCACGCGTCGATGGCGTTGAGCGAGGCGGGCTACGAGACCATCATGGTCAACTGCAACCCGGAGACCGTCTCCACCGACTACGACACCTCCGACCGGCTCTACTTCGAGCCTCTGACGCTGGAGGACGTGCTCGAGATCGTGCACGCCGAGACACTGGCCGGGCCCATCGCCGGGGTGATCTGCCAGCTGGGCGGACAGACGCCGCTCGGCCTGGCCCAGGGGCTCGAGGCCAACGGGGTGACCATCGTCGGCACCTCACCTGCCTCGATCCATCTCGCCGAGGAGCGGGGTGCCTTCGGCCGGGTGCTGCACGAGGCCGGGCTGCCGGCGCCCAAGCACGGCATGGCGTCGTCCTTCGACGAGGCTCGCGAGATCGCGGCCGAGATCGGCTATCCGGTGCTCGTCCGCCCCTCCTACGTGCTGGGCGGGCGCGGCATGGAGATCGTCTACGACGACGCGTCGCTGGCCGGCTACATCCAGAGGGCGACCGAGATCAGTCCGGAGCACCCCGTGCTGGTGGACCGCTTCATCGACGATGCGGTCGAGATCGACGTCGATGCGATCTTCGACGGCACCGAGCTGTTCCTGGGCGGCGTGATGGAGCACATCGAGGAAGCCGGGATCCACTCCGGTGACTCGTCCTGCGCGCTGCCGCCGATCACCCTGGGAGCCGCTGAGATCAAGCGGATCCGGGAGGCGACCGAGGCGATCGCACGCGGAGTCGGCGTACTCGGGCTGCTGAACATCCAGTATGCGCTCGGATCCGACGTGCTCTACGTCCTGGAGGCCAACCCACGTGCCTCGCGCACGGTGCCCTTCGTGTCGAAGGCGACGGCGACGCCGTTGGCGAAGGCCGCGGCCAGGGTGATGCTGGGCGAGAAGATCGCAGGACTTCGGGCCGCGGGGGTGCTGCCGGCCGAGGGCGACGGAGGCACGTTGCCGGCCGACCAGCCGATCGCGGTCAAGGAGGCGGTGATGCCGTTCAACCGGTTCAAGACCCCGGACGGCAAGAACGTCGACTCGGTGCTCGGCCCGGAGATGAAGTCCACCGGCGAGGTGATGGGCCTGGACGCCGACTTCGGCACGGCGTTCGCGAAGGCACAGGCGGCGGCCTTCGGCTCCCTGCCCACCTCGGGACGGGTGTTCGTCTCAATGGCCAACCGCGACAAGCGGCACATGATCTTCCCGATCAAGGTGCTGTCCGACCACGGTTTCGAGATCCTGGCGACCCAGGGCACGGCGGAGGTGTTGCGGCGCAACGGTGTCCAGGCGACCGTCGTGCGCAAGCACTTCGAGGGCGTCGGTCCGGCAGGCGAGCCCACCACGGTCCAGCTGATCCTGGACGGTCAGATCCAGCTGGTGATCAACACCCCGAACGGCTCGACGAGTGGCGGTTCCGCGCGGATCGACGGCTATGAGATCCGCACTGCGGCGATCATGGCCAGCATCCCGTGCATCACCACCGTGCAGGGTCTGGGGGCCGCCGTCCAGGGCATCGAGGCGCTCAAGCGCGGGGACATCTCGGTGCGCTCACTGCAGGACTGGGCGGCCAGGTGACCTATCGGTTCCTGTTCGACCACGTCCTGACCCGGACCGATCCCGAACGCGCACACCACCTGGGCTTCCGGGCGATCCGACTGGCCGCCCCCCTGACCTGTCGCAGATGGACACCCAGATCGCGCCCACCCGTCGCAGATGTACACGCGATGGGCCTCACCTTCCCGCATGTTCTCGGCCTCGCGGCGGGCTTCGACAAGAACGCCGTCGGCATCGACGCCCTCATCGGGCTCGGGTTCGGCCATGTCGAGATCGGCACGGTGACGGGGGAGCCCCAACCGGGCAACCCGACGCCCCGACTGTTCCGGCTGCCGGCCGACCGCGCGGTGGTGAACCGGATGGGCTTCAACAACGACGGTGCCGAGGCTCGTCTCACAACGCCTGGCCGCCCGTCGAGCACGTACATCTGCGACAGGTCGACGTGATTCCCATGCACATCTGCGACAGGTCGGCGTGCTGGGGGTGAACATCGGCAAGACCAAGGTCGTGCCGGACGACGACCAGGGCGCCGTCCAGGCAGACTACGAGAAGTCGGCCGGGCTGCTGGCGCCGTACGCCGACTACCTCGTGGTCAACGTCAGCTCGCCGAACACACCGGGGCTGCGCAACCTGCAGGCCGTGGAGAGGCTGGAGCCCCTCCTGCAGGCCGTCCGACGCCGCGCGGATCAGGTGACCGAGGCCAGAGTCCCGCTGCTGGTCAAGATCGCCCCCGATCTCAGCGACGACGATGTCCGGTCCGTCGCCGACCTCGCCCTGGCGATCGGGCTCGACGGGATCATCGCGACCAACACCACGATCTCCCGTGAGGGCCTCAGCACCGGCGCGGGCGACCTCGCGAAGGTGGGGGCCGGCGGTCTCTCCGGGCGCCCACTGACCACCAGGAGCCTCGAGGTCATCGGGATGCTCCGTGAGCGGGTCGGCCCCGAGCTGGCGCTGATCGGCGTCGGCGGCATCACGACCGTGCAGGATGCCCGTGACCGACTCGACGCCGGCGCGACCCTGCTGCAGGGCTACACCGCGTTCATCTACGAGGGCCCGCTGTGGCCCACCCGCATCGTGAGGGGACTCCAGGCATGACCGACGGCACCTTCGGCACCCGGCTCCGACAGGCGATGGACGACCGTGGCGCCCTCTGCGTCGGGATCGACCCCCACGCCGGCCTCCTGCTCGACTGGGGTCTGAACGACGACGTCGGCGGCCTCGAGACGATGGCGATGACGGTGGTCGAGGCCCTGGCCGACCGAGTCTCGGTCCTCAAGCCCCAGTCGGCGTTCTACGAACGCTTCGGCAGCCGCGGGGTCGCCGTGCTCGAGAAGGTGATCTCCGCTTCCCGTGCGGCCGGTGCCCTGGTCCTGCTGGACGTGAAGCGCGGTGACATCGGGTCGACGTCCCAGGCGTACGCCGATGCCTACCTGGACCCGGGCTCTCCTCTCGCGGTGGACGCGATCACCGTCAGCCCCTTCCTCGGGTTCGGGTCCGTCCGACCCATGATCGACACCGCGAGACGGCACGACGCAGGCGTGTTCGTGCTGGCCCTGACCTCCAACAAGGAGGGCCCCGAGGTGCAGCACGCGGTCGGTCCGGATGGGCGGACCGTCGCCGGGACCGTCCTGGACCATCTGCGCTCACTCAATGCCGAGGCGACTGTGCTGGGGTCGTTCGGCGCCGTCGTGGGCGCCACGATCGGCGATTCGCAGGAGAGCCTCGCCATCAACGGGCCGCTGCTCGCCCCGGGCTTCGGCGCCCAGGGCGGCACCCCGGACGACATCCGCCGGGTCTTCGGCAGCCAGTCGGGCAACGTGCTGCCGAGCTCGTCGCGAGAGATCCTGGGGGCGGGTCCTTCCGTCGCTGCCCTGCGAGAGGCCGCACGTCGTACCCAAGCGGAGATTGACCGGATCTGACCCCTGACCTTCGCGGTCCCACATTGCAGGGCTGCTGGACTAATGACTAGATTGGCGACTTCATCAGCCCCCGCTCGACTCGACGAGGAATCCCACCTGTGGTGTTGCCCCAGCTCACTCCCGAACAGCGCCAGGCGGCCCTGGACAAGGCTGCGGCCTCTCGCCGCGAAAGGGCAGAGGTCAAGAACCGCCTCAAGCACGCCGGCGGCTCGATCCTGGACGTGCTGCACGACGGACAGGTCAACGAGGTCATCGGCAAGATGCGCGTCATCGACCTGCTGCAGTCGATGCCCGGCCTCGGCAAGGTCCGGGCGCGTCAGCTGATGGAGCGCCTGAGCATCGCCGAGAGCCGCCGGGTGCGTGGGCTCGGTGCCAAGCAGGTTGCGGCGCTCGAACGCGAGTTCAGTGCCGGTGAATGAGCAGTGACCGCGCAGTGACAGCCCTGTGAGCGGGCCTTCGCGGCTGGTGGTCCTGGCAGGTCCCACCGCGGTCGGCAAGGGCACCGTGGCAGCGGCCGTGCGCGAGCGACACCCCGAGGTGTGGGTCTCGGTGTCCGCAACCACCCGCAAGCCTCGACCCGGGCGAGGTCGACGGCGTCCACTACTTCTTCGTGTCCGACGACGAGTTCGACCAGATGATCGCCGGGGACGCCCTGCTGGAGTGGGCCGTGGTGCACCAGCTCGCCCGCTACGGCACCCCGAGGGGGCCCGTCGAGGAGGCGCTGGCCCTCGGGCGGCCCGCCATGCTGGAGATCGATCTGCAGGGCGCCCGGCAGGTCCGCGAGACCATGCCGGAGGCCCTGTTCGTGTTCCTCAAGCCGCCCAGCTGGGATGAGCTCGTACGCCGCCTCGTCGGCCGGGGCACCGAGACCGAGGCCGAACGCGAACGCCGGCTCGAGACCGCCCGGGTCGAACTGGCCGCCGAGGCCGAGTTCGACGTGGCCGTGGTCAACCACGAAGTTAACGCTGCGGCCGACGAGTTGGTAGCCTTGCTAGGGCTCCCCGCGGATCAGCCGGGGGAGTCGACCACCAACGACTTGTGAGGCCTGCTTCGTGTCTGCCCCCAACCCCGCCGGCGAGGGCGTTACCAACCCCTCGATCGACGACCTTCTCACCAAGACGGACAGCAAGTACAAGCTGGTCCTCTACAGCGCCAAGCGCGCTCGGCAGATCAATGCCTACTACTCCCAGCTCGGCGAGGGCCTGCTGGAGTACGTCGGACCGCTCGTCGACACCCACGTCCAGGAGAAGCCCCTCTCGATCGCGCTTCGTGAGATCAACGAGGACCTCCTGACCTGCGAGGACATCAGCCCGGCCGAGGTGGCCGCGATGGAGGCTGCTGCCGGTCGTGCCCCGAGCGCGGGCTCGGCGACCTTCTCCGAGTGATCTGCTGAGGCCCATGCGCGTCGTGCTCGGCGTCAGTGGCGGGATCGCTGCCTACAAGGCGGCGACCCTGCTGCGGCATTTCACCGAGGCCGGCCACGACGTCACCGTCGTGCCCACGGCGGCTGCCCTGGAGTTCGTGGGTGCGCCCACGTGGGCGGCGCTGTCCGGCAAGCCCGTCTCGAGCGAGGTCTGGCACGACGTCCACGAGGTCCCGCACGTCCGCATCGGTCAGAGCGCCGACCTGGTCGTGGTGGCGCCGGCCACCGCCGACCTGCTCGCGAAGGCCGCCCACGGACTCGCCGACGACCTGCTGACCAACACGTTGCTCACAGCCCGGTGTCCGGTCGTGTTCGCACCTGCGATGCACACCGAGATGTGGGAGCACGCCGCCACGCGGGCCAACGTGGCCACGCTGCGCGCGCGCGGGTCCATCGTGATCGAGCCGGCCGAGGGCAGGTTGACCGGTGCCGACACCGGCAAGGGCCGCCTGCCCGAACCGGAGGAGATCTTCGAGCTCGCTCTGGAGGTCGCCACGCGGGCCGGCCGGATGCCCGACCTGCTGGGCCGCCGGATGGTGGTCTCGGCGGGCGGCACGCGCGAACACCTCGATCCGGTCCGTTTCCTGGGCAACCGCTCCTCGGGTCGCCAGGGCTATGCCTTGGCGCGGGTGGCTGCAGCTCGCGGCGCCGAGGTCACCCTGATCGCCGCCAACGTGAGCCTGCCCGACCCGGCGGGCGTCAAGGTCGTGCGGGTGGAGACGACCTCGCAGCTGCGCGACGCCGTGCTCGGTGCGGCCACCGATGCCGACGCGGTCGTGATGGCAGCCGCCCCGGCCGACTTCCGGCCGACCAGTCCCAGCCAGGCCAAGATCAAGAAGGCCGACGACGGTACGGCGGCTCCGATCGAGCTGACCCAGAACCCCGACATCCTCCATGAGATCTCCCACACCCGTGCTCGCCCGGGCCAGGTGATCGTCGGGTTCGCAGCCGAGACCGGAGACGAATCGGGGTCGGTGCTCGACCACGCACGCAGCAAGCTGACCCGCAAGGGCTGCGACCTGTTGGTGGTCAACGACGTGAGCGCCGGAGGGGTGTTCGGTAGTCCCGACAACGAGGCCGTGCTGCTGTCTGCGACCCAGCAGCCACTCCACGTGCCCCATGGCTCCAAAGCGGCGCTCTCCCAGGTGATCTGGGACCAGGTCGCCGACCTGCTCGGCTGAGGAGCGGCAGGCTTCTCGTGCGCCGGAGTCGGATGGGACGAATCTTGCTGAGGACCCCCCGACCGTTATCGTGGAGCCCGACCCAACCCTGGAGCGTGGAAAGAGTGAGCGAGAAGTGACAGGACGACTCTTCACCTCGGAGTCGGTGACCGAAGGTCACCCCGACAAGATCGCCGACCAGATCAGCGACGCCGTGCTGGATGCCATGCTCGAGCAGGACCCGCACAGCCGGGTGGCCGTCGAGACCCTGCTCACCACCGGACTGGTGGTCGTGGCCGGTGAGGTCACCACCACCGGCTACGTCGACATCAAGAAGAAGGTCCGCGACAAGATCCTCGCGATCGGCTACGACTCCTCGCTGAAGGGTTTCGACGGCGCCTCCTGTGGGGTCATGGTCGCCATCGGCGGACAGTCCGGCGACATCGCCCAGGGCGTCGACACCGGTCACGAGAGCCGGACCGGCTCCGTGGACGCGATGGACAAGCAGGGTGCCGGTGACCAGGGGCTGATGTTCGGCTACGCCTGTGACGACACCGACGTGCTCATGCCGTTGCCGATCGTCGTCGCCCAGCGCCTGGCCGAGCGACTCTCCGCCGTCCGCAAGGACGGCACGCTCGACTACCTGCGGCCCGACGGCAAGACCCAGGTCACCATCGAGTACGACGCCGAGAACCGCCCGGTCCGGGTCGATACCGTGGTCCTGTCCACCCAGCACTCCGAGGAGACCGAGCTCGACACCCTCGAGGGCGACATCAAGAAGCACGTCATCGACCCGGTGCTCGACACCTTCGACATCGCCTCGGAGGGCTACCGCCTGCTGGTGAACCCCACCGGACGCTTCGTCGTCGGCGGGCCGATGGGTGACGCCGGTCTGACGGGGCGCAAGATCATCGTCGACACCTACGGCGGCATGGCCCGCCACGGTGGTGGCGCCTTCTCGGGCAAGGACCCGTCGAAGGTCGACCGCTCCGCGGCCTACGCGATGCGGTGGGTGGCCAAGAACGTCGTGGCCGCCGGCCTGGCTCGGCGCTGCGAGGCGCAGGTGGCCTACGCCATCGGCAAGGCCCAGCCTGTCGGCGTGTTCATCGAGACCTTCGGCACCGGCACGGTGAGCGATGAGGAGATCCAGCGCGCGGTGCTCGAGGTCTTCGACCTGCGGCCCGCAGCGATCATCCGCGACCTCGACCTGCTGCGTCCGATCTACGCCCAGACCGCCGCCTACGGTCACTTCGGCCGCGAGCTGCCGGACTTCACCTGGGAGCGCACCGACCGCGCCGAGGCGCTGAAGGCTGCGGTCACAGGCTGACCCGAGGTCAGCGCTATGACCCGAAGTGGTCATTCCTGTGAGGTCCCTGTGCTGCCTAGGCTGCCGGACAGCACGATGCTGACTGCGAGTCTTGGGGGCTTGCTGCGCCATCGCGCGTTCACCAGGGGACACAGCCATGAGGCAGCGCACGCGTCTGGTCATCGGGTCATTGGCATCGCTGGCGCTTCTGGGTGCCACCTTGTCGGGTGGGACGAGCTCTGCGGGGGCTCCACCCGGTGACCCGGAGGGGTTGGCGTCGGTCAATCTCGCCTCCGACGCCTCCGGTGGGCTGAGGATCGATCACGACTCACGCGGCTTCGCCTCCTTCGCCGGCGTGGCGGCGGGTGAACAGATCGACAATCCCACCGTGACGCCGGGGATGAGCGTGGCCGCCGCTGCCGCGGCCCATCTCAGCCGCTACGGACCCGCGTTCGGGACGAAGGGCAGCACGTTCGGTGCGGTGCGCACGACGCACACCGTGTCGGGCCAGGATGTCGTGCGCTACACCCAGAGCGTCGGCGGAGTGCCGGTGATCGGCGGCGAGGTGGTCCTGAGCCTGCGACCCGACCGCGAGCTCGGCTCGATGCTGACCACGCTCAGCAGCACGCGCGAGGTGAGCCCGGCCACCGTCTCGGTGGCCGCTGCGACCCGCACCGCTCGAGCCGCTGCTGCCAAGACGCTGGAGCGTCGGACGACGGGATTGCAGGTCGGCAGTCTCGGCCGGTGGGTCTTCGACCCCGCCGTGCTGGGCTCCGCCTCGCCCTTCGGTGCCCGCACCGTGTGGCGGCTGGAGGTCAGCGGTGGTCTCGGCGTACGCCGGCTGGTGCTGGTCGACGACCACACGGGCGGCGTCCTGTTCAACAGCGACGCGGTCCAGCACACCGACCGGGTGGTGTGCGATGCGGGCAACGTCGTGGCGAATCCCGCCCCGTGCACGTCCGGGTTCGCGCGGATCGAGGGTGGCCCGGCCAGCGGGGTCTCCGAGGTCAACAAGGCCTACGACCTCAGTGGGGCCGTCGCGGACTACTACCAGCAGATCGGCAGCATCGACCTCACCCAGGCGCTCGGGATCAACGTGGGGGGCGCCAAGAAGCTCGCGTCCACGGTCCGGCTGTGCCCCGTGGGTCAGGGCTGCCCCTACGCCAACGCGTTCTGGGACGGCACGCAGATGTTCTACGGCGACACCTATGCCGGGGCTGACGACGTGGTCGGCCACGAGATGACCCACGGAGTGATCGACCAGTACTCCGAGCTGTTCTACTGGGGCCAGTCGGGCGCGATCAACGAGTCGATCGCCGACATCATGGGTGAGATCGTGGACCACCGGCACCCGTCGACCGGCGACTCGGCGACGGACTGGCGCCTCGGCGAGGACCTGCCCATCGGGGCCATCCGCAACCTCAAGAACCCCCCGGTGTTCGGTCAGCCCGACCGGATGACGAGCTCGCTGTACACGGCCGACGACGTCAACTACGGCGACAGCGGCGGGGTGCACACCAACAGCGGTGTAGGCAACAAGACCGCCTACCTGATCTCGCAGGGAGGCACGTTCAACGGCCAGACGATCACCGGGATCGACGGCGCCAACGCCAACCTCACCAAGACCGCCAAGCTCTACCTCGACGTCATCGAGAGCCTGAGCTCCGGCAGCGACTATGCCGACCTGGCCCGGGTGATCAACCAGAGCTGTGCGAACTTCGTGTCGTCAGGGACCAACGGGTTCACCGCCGCCAACTGCGCCAACGTGAAGAAGGCGACGGTGGCCACCGAGCTCACGAAGACCCCGACCAAGGCGTCGCAGCCCGCGAGTGCGTCGGCGGCCTGCCCGGCCTACACCACGAAGCACGCGCTGTTCGACAGCGAGACAGGCGACCCGGAGTCGAAGTTCACTGTGACCGGGCCCAACTCGGACTGGGTGCGGGTGCCGGACGGCGTGATCTCGCCCAATGCGACCTCGGGTCGGGACTCGTGGTTCTCCTACGACCCACCGAGCACCAGGACCAGCTCACTGACGAGCACGACCGGGATCAGCCTTCCGGCGGGACAGAAGAGCTATCTGTGGTTCCAGCACTGGCGACTCCTGGACTACGCCGGGAGCATCTTCTACGACGGGGGCACCGTCGAGGTCGACGACCTCGCCACCCCCGGCGGGCCGGCATCGACGGTGAACCTGCCGTGGGTGAACGGTCCGACCCAGGCGATCGCCGGCAACGCCGGCAAGAAGGGGTTCGGCGGCGACAGCCGCGGCTATCTCGCCAGCCGCGTCGACCTCTCCTCGTACGCCGGCACGACGGTGGCTCCGCAGTTCACCATGCACACCGACGCCTCGGTGGAGTACTACGGCTGGTTCGTCGACGACATCCGCGTCTACACGTGCACGCCGTTCCCCAAGGTGTCGAACACCAAGAAGCCGAGGGTCGCCGGCACAGCCAAAGTGGGCAAGAAGCTGACGGCCGGACCGGGCACCTGGAAGCCTGCCGGGGTGCACTTCACCTACCGCTGGCTGCGCAACGGCAAGGCCATCGCGAAGGCGACCGCCAAGACCTACGTGCTCAAGGCGGCCGACAAGGGCAAGCGGATCTCGGTCAAGGTGACCGGGTCGAAGACGGGCTACCGGCCGCTGGCAGCCACGTCGCCCAGGACCGGGAAGGTGAAGTAGGCCACCGGTCCGACCACGGCCGTCGGTGGCGGCTGACAGGATTGCCGCCATGACGGACCCCGGAGCGACCCAGCCCGGGCAGCAGGACCTGCTGCCCGGACTGGGACGGCGACCGCCGACCCGTCGGCCGACGGCAGCCCCGGTCGCGCTGGCAGCCGTCGACCCGGTCGCGCAGGTGCTGGTCGACGTCCCACTGGCCCACCTGGACCGGCCCTTCGACTACGCCGTCCCCGAGGCGATGGGGGCCACCGCACTGCCGGGCGTCCGGGTCAAGGTCAGGTTCGCCGGCCAAGAGGTCCAGGGCTACGTCGTGGCGCGGGCGGCGTCGTCGCAGCACACCGGTCGCCTGACCCCCATCCGGCGACTCGTCAGCGCCGAGCCGGTGCTCAGCCCGGAGATCACGGCTCTGACCCACACCGTCGCCGAACGCTACGCCGGCACTCGCTCCGACGTCCTTCGACTCGCGGTTCCGCCTCGGCACGCAGGAGCGGAGAAGGCGGCGCCCCTGGAGCGAGCCGAGCCGCACGGGATCGACCGCGTGGCACTGTCAAGCGCTTGGGCCGACCATCCGCCAGGGCCCGCCTTCGTCGACGGGCTCCTGGGGGGCCACCCGGTTCGAGCCGTCTGGTCGGCCGCGCCGGCCACGGACTGGCCCGCACTCCTTGCCGCGGCGGCTGCTGCGGCCTATGAGGGCGGCCACGGCGCCCTCATGATCGTCCCGGACGGCAAGGACCTCGACCGGGTGGATGCGGCGGTGACCGGGTTGCTGGGGCCCGGCCACCATGTCTCCCTGCGCGCCGACAGCGGACCGAGCCGGCGATATCGCGACTTCCTCGCGGTGTCGCGGGGTGCGCGCCGCATCGTGCTCGGCACCAGGTCCGCTGCCTTCGCCCCGGTCCACGACCTCGGCCTCGTGGCCCTGTGGGACGACGGTGACGACCTCCACTCCGAACCGCGGGCGCCCTACCCACATGCACGCGAGGTGCTGTTGCTGCGCGCCGAAGCCCATGATTCGGCCCTGTTGCTGGGCGGGTTCGCCCGCACCGTCGAGGCCGAATACCTCGTCCGCACCGGCTGGGCTCGAGAGCTGGTGCCGTCTCGAACGACCGTCCGGGAGCGGATCACGGTCTCGGTCACCGGCGCGTCGGATCGAGAGCTGGCGCGCGATCCGACGGCCCGTCAGGCCCGATTGCCGCGCCAGGCGAGCGACCTGATCCGGTCGGCACTCTCGACCGGCCCGGTGCTCGTGCAGACCCCCCGCACCGGCTACGCCGCCTCGTTGGCGTGCGAGCGCTGCCGCACGCCGGCCCGGTGCACCACCTGTTCGGGTCCGCTGCGCCTCACAGGTCCTGCGACCCCACCGGCCTGCCGCTGGTGCGGCACCGAACACCCCGGCTGGGCCTGTGCCGAATGTGGTCATCGCGGGCTCCGCGCGCCGGTCGTCGGAGATCTGCGCACGGCCGAGGAGCTCGGCCGCAGCTTCCCGGGAGTCAGGGTGCTGACCTCGAGCGGAGCCTCGGTGCTGGCGACCGTCAAGGACGGCGCCGCGATCGTGGTGGCGACGCCCGGAGCAGAGCCTGCCGCCCCGACGGGCTATGCCGCCGTCGTCCTTCTCGACACCTGGCTGGCGCTGACCCGCACCGATCTGCGCGCCCAGGAGGAAGCGGTCCGCCGCTGGCTCAACGCGGCAGCGCTCGCGCGGTCCGGGGGAGCGGTGGTCGCCGTCGGCGACCCGGCGTCTCCAGCGCTCCAGGCGCTCGTGCGCTGGGACCCGTCCGGATTCGCGCGCCGCGAGATGGGCGAGCGGCAGTCGGCGCACCTGCCACCGGCCAGTCGCCTGGCCACCCTCACCGGCGACCCCGCCGCTCTCGAACAGTCCCTGTCGGCGTTCGTGGCACCCGCAGGGGCCGAGCTGCTCGGTCCCGTGCCCACCGGTGAGGACGGCGAGGTGCGGGTGGTGGTCCGGGTGCCCCGGGCACTGGGTGCCCAGCTGTCCGCTGCTCTCGGTGACCTCCAACGGACCCGCTCCAGCCGCAAGCTGCCGGCTGTCCGGGTGCAGGTCGATCCACCGTCACTGGGCTGAACCGCCTCCTGACTAGACTTGGGTGTCCCTGTCCCTCCCGTGAACCCTGAGGCTGAATCGTGGCCGTCCAGCCGATCCGACTCTTCGGTGACCCGATCCTGCGCAAGCCAGCCATCGAGGTGGTCGATTTCGACCGCGAGGTGCGCAGGCTGGTCGAGGACCTGACCGAGACCATGCTCAACGCCCCCGGCGCCGGCCTTGCCGCGCCGCAGATCGGCGTCGGTCTTCGGGTGTTCACCTGGAACGTCGAGGGGGAGGTCGGCCACCTGGTGAACCCCCGCCTCGAGCTCTCGCAGGACACCCAGGACGGCCCCGAGGGCTGCCTGTCGATTCCGGAGCTCTCCTTCGAGTGCCGTCGCGCTTTGTCGGTGGTGGCCACCGGCTTCGACATGTACGGCGAGCCGGTCACGATCGCCGGCTCGGACTACCTCGCCCGCGCCATCCAGCACGAGACCGACCACCTCGACGGGGTGTTGTTCGTCGACCGCCTGGACGCCGAGGTGCGCAAGGCCGCGATGAAGGCGATCCGCGAGTCCGACTGGTTCGGACTCGAGCAGCCCGTCGTGAAGCTCTCGCCCCACGCCACCAACGGCTTCGGACTCTGATGCGGGTGGTGTTCGCCGGCACCCCGGCCGCAGCGCTTCCGTCCCTCGACGCGATCGCCGACTCGGGCCATGACCTGGTCGGTGTGGTGACCCGCCCGGACGCTCCCTCCGGGCGTGGGCGCAAGCTCCTGGCCAGCCCGGTGGCGCTGCGGGCCGAGGAGCTCGGCGTACCACTCCTCAAGCCGTCGCATCCGCGGGATCCCGAGTTCCAGGCGCGGCTGAAGGTGCTCGGACCCGACTGCTGTCCCGTCGTCGCCTACGGCGCCCTGCTGCCTGCTTCGGCGCTCGAGATCCCGGCGTACGGCTGGGTCAACCTGCACTTCTCCTGCCTGCCGGCGTACCGGGGCGCCGCCCCGGTGCAGCACGCCATCTGGGCGGGCGAGGAGATCACCGGCGCCACGACGTTCCGGATCGTCGAGGAGCTCGACGCCGGGCCGACCTACGGGGTGATGACCGAGCGCATCCGTGCCACCGACACCGCGGGTGACCTGCTGGAACGGTTGGCCGAGGGGGGTGCGCAGCTCCTCGTTGCCACTCTCGACGGAATCGCCCAGGGCGGGCTCGACGCCCGCGAGCAGCAGACGGAGGGGATGAGCCTGGCCCCCAAGATCCTGGTCGACGACGCGCGGATCGACTGGGGTCGGCCGGCTGCGGCGATCGACCGTCAGGTGCGGGCGTGCACCCCGGACCCGGGCAGTTGGACGACCCTCGGCGGCGAGCGGATCAAGCTCGGCCCGGTCCTCCCGACCGAGCTCAGCCTGGCACCGGGCGAGGTCCGGGCCGGCAAGTCCGCCGTGCTCGTCGGCACCGCCACCACGGCGGTGCAGCTGGGCCCGCTCAAGGCCCCCGGCCGCAGGGAGATGGCCGCCGCCGACTGGGCGCGTGGGGCCGGCCTGAGTGGCGACGTACGGTTCGGCGAGTGAGATGACCAGACCCTCGACCCCCGACGACGTCGGCGTCATCTGCCTGAGCCTGCCCGAGGTGGAGCTGGGGATCTCGTGGGGCGACCGGCCCACCTACAAGGTCCCGACCGGTCCGAAGGGCAAGGGTTTCCTGCTCTACCGGATGCCGCACAGGACCGCGGTGGATCCGGTGACCGGCGAGGAGTACGACGACCTGCTGGTGATCCACACGCCGACCCTGGAGGCGAAGCAGGAGCTCGTCGACGATCCGGCCTCGCCGTTCTTCACCATCGACCACTTCAACGGCTTCAAGGCGGTGCTGGTGCGCCAGTCGAGGTTGGGTGAGGTGGGGCTCGACGAGCTCACCGAGATCATCACCGATGCGTGGGCGGCGAGAGCGCCCAGGTCCCTGGTCAAGCGATACTTCGCCGATGGCTGATCCTCGGGCCCGCGGGCGCCGTCCGGGAGGTCGGCCGCCGGTGCGGCGGGGGAGCGACCCGTCCCGGTCCGCGGCGTACGACGTCCTGAGGGCGGTGCGTCTCGACGACGCCTATACCAACCTCGTGCTGCCCCATGTGCTTCGCGAGCACGAGCTGACGGGTCGTGACGCCGCGTTCACCACTGAGCTGGTGTCGGGAACCCTCCGTCGCCAGGGCACCTACGACGCCATCATCACCGCCTGTCTCGACCGGCCGAAGCTGGAGGCCAAGGTGCTCGATGCGCTGCGCCTCGGGACGCACCAGCTGCTCTCGATGCGGGTGCCTCCTCACGCCGCGATCAGCACCACCGTGGATCTGGTCCGGGAGAAGGTCGGCCAGGGCCCGGCCGGTTTCACCAACGCGGTGCTTCGCAAGGTGGCCGCGCACGATCTCGACGGCTGGATCCGCCGGGTCGCACCCGACCCGTCCACCGACCCGATCGGGTTCGCGTCGGTGGCCCACTCCCATCCGCGCTGGGTGGTCGGCGGCCTGCGCGACGCGTTGGGACCCGGCGGCGATCTCGACGCCCTGCTCGTGGCCGACAACACGGCGGCGAAGGTGATGCTGGTGGCTCGCCCCGCAAGCTCCACGGTCGAGGAGCTTCAGGAGGCGGGCGGGCACCCCGGACGGTTCTCGCCCTACGCCATCGCCCTGGATGCGGGCGACCCCGGAACCGTCCCAGGCCGTGGCCGAGGGGCGCGCCGGAGTCCAGGACGAGGGCTCGCAGCTGGTGGCCATCGCGCTCGCCCAGGCCCCGTTGGGTGGCCGCGACGAACGCTGGCTCGATCTGTGTGCCGGGCCGGGCGGGAAGTCCGCACTGCTGGCCGCCCTCGCGCGCGAGCGCGGCGCCAAGCTCCTCGCCTCCGAGCTGCAGCACCACCGGGCCGGGCTCGTGTCCCGCAGCACCCGCACGGTGCCCGGAGGTCTTCTCGGTGTGATCACGGCCGACGGCACGCAACCGCCCTGGCGGGCGGGTACGTTCGACCGGATCCTCATCGACGCACCGTGCTCAGGTCTGGGCGCCCTGCGCAGGCGGCCGGAGGCGCGCTGGCGGCGTACGCCGGCCGACGTCAAGGCGCTCGTCCCGCTCCAGCGAGCCCTGCTCGTCCTCCGCCCTCGCGAGTGTCCGCGTCGGCGGCGTGGTGGCCTACGCGACCTGTTCGCCGCTGCTTCCCGAGACGTCGGAGATCGTCCAGCCCGTCCTGGGGGACGGCGTCGAGCTGGTGGACGCCCGCGCCGCACTCCCCGACGTGCCGGACTCGGCCGGTCCGCTGCCCGGGACGCTCCAGCTGTGGCCCCATCTGCACGGCACCGACGCCATGTTCGTGGCTCTCCTGCGACGAACCAGCTGACTCGGCCCGCGCGCGGGACCGACGGCACTGACTCACCCGACGGCGACGAGCATCACTGCCACGGCACAGAGCGCCAGACCGATCCCCTGGATGCGATGGACGTGCTCCTTGAGCACCAGGGCAGCCAGCAGGATGGTCACGGCCGGGTAGAGCGAGGTGATCACGGCGGCGACTGCGAGGAGCCCACTCTGCGTGGCGAGCAGGAACGCGAACACCGCGACCGTGGCCAGCATGCCGGCAGGAAGCCCCCAGAGCTCAGAACGTGCCCGGGGAACCCAGTTCTGCTGCAACACGGTCGCGGTGATGGCGATCGCGAACAGTCCCAGAGTCTGCGCGGCGACCAGTGGCCAATAGCCCGAACCGTCGGGCACCTGTCCCATCGCCGCGAAGAGGACCCCGAAGCCGAGTCCGGCCAGGATCCCCTCGACGAGCCCGTCGGCCACGCCGGCCGGGCCGCCCGGCTGGCCCGGCTCGCGCGAGACCAGCCAGATGCCGGGGAGCGCCACGCAGATGCCCAGCCACACCACGACTGCCGGGCGTTCCCCTCCGAGCAGACCGGCCGCCACGGGCAGGATGGTCGCTCCGACCGCGGAGACCGGCCCGACCACGCCCATCCGGCCGGTCGCCATGCCTTGGTAGAGGAAGGCTCCGCCGATCCCACCTCCCGCTCCGGCGAGACAGCCCCAGGCCAGGTCGCTGCCCGACGGGGAGCCGGCGATGAACACGGCCAGCACGATGGCGCCGAGCAGCGCACCGAGATCTGCCAGGAAGGCCACCGGCCAGGCGGTCGTGCGGCGTGAGGCGAGGCCACCGATGAAGTCCGAGAGACCGTAGGCCACGGCCGCGAGCAGGGAGAGCAGGACACCCATCAGGTCGCGACGACCCCGATGCTCCAGGTGACGGTGGCCAGCACAGCGGCCGTCAGCTCGATCAGGATGCTGAACCCGACGGCCCGCAGGGCGTGCTTGGTCGACGGCCAGGCCGCAGTGCCGCCCAGTCGGCGAAGCTCCGCCAGGTAGATGCCGCCGACGAAGCCGATGAAGAGTCCGACGTAGGGGATGACGAAGAATCCGATCACCGACGCCGCAGCTGCGAGCGCCATGGTGGAGCCGGGCACCCCGGCGTCCTTCAGCCGTGTTCGCGGCACGGTGTACTTCACGATGCTGCCGATGACCAGGAAGGTCGTCGCCACCGAGAACACGATCCAACCGGTCGCCGTCTGGGTCTCGAGCGACCACGCCAGGATGGCTCCGAGGATCACGAGCGTGCCGGGCAGGATCGGCACGATGATGCCGACGATGCCGACGACGATGGCGATGCCGACGGCGAGATCGGTCCAGGTCACGCCGGACAGCCTGCCACAGGACGACCGTTGCCCCGGACCATCAGGTCCGGGGCAACGGGAATGTCGGGGTGATCGACCGCCCTCGCGGCCGATCCGGTCTCACGCCAGCTTGTGCGTCTCGTCGATGACCGTGACGGCCACCTCGCGGAGCTTGTCACCGTGCTCGCGGGCGTGGTGCGCGCAGAAGAGGAGCTCGCCACCGGTCTGGAGCTCTACGCGCAGGTAGGCCTGGGCTCCGCACCGGTCACAACGGTCAGCCGCAGTCAGCGCGGCGCTGGGGGCAACTGTAGTAGTCACATCGGCCTCATTTCTGTCCATGTATCCATCTCAACGTAACCGGTCGGCCAAGGATTCCCTCGTTGCGCCGATCGACTTCGTGTGACGAAACACATCTGCTGGTGAACCAGTCAATCACGAGAACCGAACCCACGTGGCGTTCGGCGCGATCTGCGCTGATCGTTTCCACTTCGTGACGTTGCCCCACGGTAGCCGGGCGGTCCGCATTCCCGCGGCAGGCGAGTCGCCTCGGAGACGTCGCGTGTCGCGGGTAGATTCGGTCTCACCCGAGATGAGCGCCAGAGGGTACGGCGGATACCCCGGGCTGGACAGGAAGTTCGTTGACCCAGGCACCGACCCACCGCAAGCACAAGGACAGCACCATCGACAACACCTACAACGCCCAGCATCTCCTGGTCCTGGAGGGCCTGGAAGCGGTCCGCAAGCGGCCGGGCATGTACATCGGCTCCACCGACACGCGCGGGCTCATGCACTGTGTCTGGGAGATCATCGACAACGGCGTCGACGAGGCGCTGGCCGGTGCGGCGAAGCGGATCGAGATCACTCTGCATCCCGACGACTCGGTCGAGGTCTACGACGACGGGCGCGGCATCCCGGTCGACAAGGAGCCCAAGACGGGGCTTCCCGGCGTCGAGGTGATCTTCACCAAGCTGCACGCCGGCGGCAAGTTCGGCGGCGGTTCCTACGTCGCCACCGGCGGCCTGCACGGGGTGGGTGCCTCGGTGGTCAATGCGCTGTCCTCCCGGCTCGACGTCGATGTCGACCGCACGCCCAGTCAACAGGGCATGTCCTTCCAGCGTGGGTTCCCGGGCATCTTCGCCGCAGACGGTCCGGGTGGCAGGTTCGAGCCCAGGTCGGGGCTGACCCGCAAGGGCAAGCGGGTGGCCAAGGGCAGGACCGGCACCCGGATCCGCTTCTGGCCCGACCGGCAGATCTTCACACGCGATGCGACCTACGTCCTCGACGAGCTGCTCACCCGGGCCCGCCAGACGTCGTTCATCGTCCCTGGTCTCGAGCTCACGATCCGCGACGAGCGGGGTCCCCAGCCGATCGTCGAGACGTTCCGCCACGACGGGGGGATCGCTGAGTTCGCGCAGTTCCTGGCCGCCGACGAGCCCCTGACCGACGTGCTGCGGCTGCAGGGCATGGACTCCTTCACCGAGACCGTGCCCCTGCTCGACGAGCAGGGCCACATGACCCCCCGCGAGGTCGAGCGTGAGCTGCATGTCGACGTCGCGTTGCGCTGGGGGACGGGTTACGACACCGAGCTGCGCTCGTTCGTCAACGTGATCGCCACGCCCAAGGGCGGCACACACGTCAGCGGGTTCGAGCAGGCGCTGACGAAGACGTTCAACGAGGTGATGCGCCAGACCAAGGCGCTGAAGGTCAACGACACCGACGTCATCAAGGACGACGTCCTCGAAGGTCTCACCGGGGTGGTGACGGTCCGGTTGGCGGAGCCGCAGTTCGAGGGTCAGACCAAGGAGATCCTCGGCACGCCGGCTGCTCGAAACGTGGTCCGCAAGGTGGTGGCCGCGGAGCTGAAGTCCTTCCTGACCTCGTCGAAGCGAGTCGAGAAGGCCCAGGCCAAGCTGGTCATGGAGAAGGTCGTCGGGGCATCGAAGACCCGGATCGCGGCCCGCCAGCACAAGGAGACCCAGCGCCGCAAGAACGCTCTGGAGTCATCGGCGCTGCCGGCCAAGCTGGCCGACTGCAGGTCGGCCGACAACGACCGCACCGAGCTCTTCATCGTCGAGGGCGACTCGGCCCTCGGCACCGCCAAGCTGGCCCGCAACTCGGAGTTCCAGGCGCTCCTGCCGATCCGCGGCAAGATCCTCAACGTGCAGAAGGCCTCGGTCGGCGACATGCTGAAGAACACCGAGTGCGCCTCGATCATCCAGGTGGTCGGCGCGGGGTCAGGACGCACCTTCGACCTGGAGGCGACGCGCTACGGGCGGATCATCTTCATGGCCGACGCTGACTCCGACGGTGCGCACATCCGCTGCCTGCTGGCCACGCTCTTCTTCAAGTACATGCCTGAGCTGATAGCCGAGGGACGGGTCTACACCGCCGTGCCTCCGCTGCACCGCATCGAGCTGACCAACCCGAAGAAGGGCATGGAGAAATACGTCTACACCTACTCCGACGGTGAGCTCCACCGCCAGCTCGCAGAGCTGAAGAAGAAGGGCCTGCGCTGGAAGGAGCCACCCCAGCGCTACAAGGGGCTCGGCGAGATGGACGCCAAGCAGCTGGCGGAGACCACCATGGATCCCCGCCACCGCACCCTGCGTCGGATCGGTGTCGACGACGCGGCGGGGGCGGCAGAGGTGTTCGAGCTGCTGATGGGCTCCGAGGTCGCTCCGCGCAAGGAGTTCATCGTGCAGGGCGCCTACGACGTGGACGTCGAGTCACTGGACGCCTGAGGCTCCTGACGTCAGAACTTCTGCTCGATGAGCCCGGAGTCGACCGAGTAGATGAACCCGCCGACCTTGACGGTCGTCGGGATCAGAGGGTGCGTGCGCACCTTGCGGACGTCCTCCTCCAGCGAGGCGACCTGATTGTCGATGACGTGGAACGGGTGCCAGGAGGCGTCCTGGCCGGCGGACTCACCCACGCGCGCCTGCATCTCCTTCTCGGTGCTGGTCGCCATCGCGCACTTGGTGTGCGGGATGATGAGGACCCGCTCCACTCCGAGCAGGTGCACGCCGAGTACGAGCGCCTCCAGGGCGGCCGCGGTGACCCTGCCCCCCGGGTTGCGGAAGATCTTGGCATCGCCCGCGTGCAGCCCGACCATCCGCAGCGGGTCGATGCGCGAGTCCATGCAGGTCACGATCGCCACTCCGGCATGAGCCACACCGTCGAACCCTCCGAGTTCGAAGGTCGCGGAGAAGTCCTGGTTGGCGGCGATCAGGTCGTCGAAGTCACCCACGCTCCAACGTTAGCCGAACCGCGGGGCGTCGGTGCAGGGGTCCCGTGCTCTGGATGCCTACGCTGGCCAGATGCGGGTGAGCAGGCGAGGAGTGCTGGTGGGCGGAGCCGTGGGTGTCGGCGTGGCCCTGGGCGCCGCCGGTCTGGTGGAGCAGGACGTGCTCCCGGGACGCACGGCGGCCTATGACGCGCTCGGGCTCAACGGTGCAGCCGGCGTCGTCCCGGACACCCCCGGCGGCCCGGTCCAGCGTGGAACGCTCGAGGGTGCCGGCTGGGTCATCCTCGACCCGCCCGACCCGGAGCCGGGCCTTCCGGTCGTGATCGCCCTGCATGGCGCATTCAGTGACGCAGAGACCTGGGTGACCCGGTTGCATCTCGACCGTTTCCTGGCCGACTCAGGGGAGCGTTTCGCCCTCGCGGCGATCGATGGTGGTCCGTCGACCTACTGGCACCCACGGGCCGACGGCAGCGACACCGGGGCGTTGGTGCTCTCCGGTCTGCTGCCCCTGCTCGAGACCAAGGGCTACGACACCTCGCGTCCCGGCTTCCTGGGGTGGTCGATGGGCGGGTACGGCGCGATGCTGCTCGCCACCGAGCGGGCTGAGGCCGGCCAGCCCGTCGGTCCCGTGCTGGCGGTCAGCCCAGCAGTCTGGGAGCATCTCGAGGACGCCGCCCCCGGGGCCTTCGATGATGCCGCCGACTTCGAGGAGTTCGGCTTGTTCGACCGGCGCAGGCAGCTCGACGACCTCGAGGTCCGCGTGGACTGCGGCCGGGGGGACCCGTTCTTCCACCAGGTCACCGGCTTCGTCTCCGGGATGCAGTCGGAGGTGAACATCGAGGCAGGGGCGCACGATCCGGACTACTGGACCCGGGTGCTGCCCGGAGAGCTCGTCTGGCTGGGGGACCGGATGTCAGCCGCCGGCACGCAGTAGTTCGCCCGTGTCCAGCCCGCGGGTCGGTGCAGATCGGAAGAGCACCAGGGCCAGCGCGCCGGCCGCGACCGCGCAGCAGGCGGCGCCGAGGAAGACCGTCTGCTCCTGGGCGATGCCGGCCACCTTCAACAGGGTCGTGAACTCGTCGCACCGGCTCTTGCCGTCACAGACCTCGCGCACGTTCGCCATGCCGGCCTGCTTGGAGTAGTAGCGGCTCAAGCCGATCGTGGTCAGTGCCGAGATCCCGACGAGCATGCCGACCATCCGAGCGACCACCACGAAGGCCGTCGTGAGCCCGTGCACCGTGCTCGACGTCGTCGACAGTACGGCGGCGTTGACAGGCGCGAGGGCGAGGCCGAAGCCGAACCCACCCAGCACCAGCGCCACCGAGGCCGAGGGGGCCTCCAGACTGGTCAGGTCCCATCGGCTCATCAGCACGAAGCCGGTGGCGGCGAAGAGCATACCGACGGCCGTGATCACCCCTGCCGGCAGCGTCCGGGTGAGGAAGCCGCCGACCACGGCGCCGACCGGCAGAGCGATCAGGAAGCGCACGAGCACGAGCGCGGCCAGCAGCTGGGAGTCGGTATAGACGGTGGTCCGCGCGAAGATCGGGATGTCGATCAGGGCCGCGATCAGGGCCGCGCCGATGAAGAAGCTGACCAGCAGCGAGCCCCAGGCGGGTGTCCGGCTCAGGGCGCCCCGTGGCACCAGCGGCGCCGTGCTGCGACGGAGGTGGACGGCGAAGGCCACCGCGGCCACGGCGGAGGCGGAGAGATAGGCGAGCCCCCGATCCGAGAACACCTCGATCCGCGGGTCAGCGGTGGCGAAGGCGAGGATGACCCCGCTGAGACTAGCCGCGAGCAGACCCGCCCCGACGAGGTCGGCCTCCCGCATGCTGGCCCACCAGCGTCGCACGTCGACCAGCGGGTGGGTGGCGAACAGGCATCGCGCCAGGAGCAGGAGCCACATCACGATCGCGGTCAGCCCGACCGGGGTGATCCAGCGACCGCTCCCGGCGTACGGCACGAACATGCCGCCCAGGGTGAGGTCCTGCTTGATGCCGTCGGGCTGGAGCATCGTCAGCGTGGTCGCCCCCGCGGCGGCCGCCAGGAGGAGCAGGCCGACCAGATCGGGCAGACGGTGTCGACGCGCCCCGCCGGCCAGGCCGCGGACCGCCGCGGCCAGCACCAGACCGACGGCCAGGTTGATCGCGAAGATCACCCGCCAGTCAGCGACCGCGAGGATGACGGCGCCGAACAGCGGTCCGATGACGCTCCCGATCTCCTGGACCGCGGACACGATCCCGAGAGGTACGCCGCGGCGCTCGGCGGGGTAGAGATCGGCCACCAGCGCCAACGTGGCCGGCACCAGACCGCCACCGCCGACGCCCTGGAGGAACCGTCCGGTGACCATGCTCGGCAGGTCGTAGGCCAGCGCCGTGACCGCAGATCCCAGCGCGAACAGGACCAGCGCCATCACCAGCACCGGGACCCGCCCGCGCAGATCGGCGATCCGGCCGATCAGCGGCAGCATCGCGACGTACCCCAGCAGGAACCCGGACACGATCGGTGCCGCGCGCTGCAGCTGGTCCAGCGGGATCCCGGCCGTGGTCATCATGTCGGGCAGCGCGAGCACGACGACATAGGTGTCGGCTGCGGCGAACGCCACCGCGACGGCGGCGAGACCGAGCAGGAGGCGAGCCTGGCGGTCCATCGGTGCCGGGGTTCCTCCCGCGCCGATGCTCACGGCGCGGCGATCTCCTTGGTCGTGCCGTAGTTCTCGAAGGTGACGGTGTAGGTCATCTCGGGAGAGTCTGCGTAGAAGACACCGGTGAGTTCGGCCTCGCGGAGCTCACCGTTGTCGGCGACCTGGTACGTCGCCTCGAAACTGCCGTCGGAGGCACTCGGGATGACCTCGGCCATCGCCTCGCCCGGCACGACGCCGGTGTACTCGGTGAGGATCTCGTCGTTGTCGGCTCCGCCGCGCACGCTCTTGCCGGCCTCGAGATCGGTGGTCGCGGTGAGCATGGCCGAGAAGCCCTTGTCGGGGCTCACCAGGTCAGCAGGCTCCGGGGCACCGTAGTCACCCGGGTCGACGTCGGACCAGCCGATGGTGAGAGGGATCTGGGCGTAGGTCTTGCCGTCGACGGCGATCACGGGCACATCGAACGGCTTCCCGCCGATGACCACCGTCAGCGTGCCGTCGAAGGCGGGAGCGTCGGTGGCGACGCCCTCCGCGCCGGAGATGCCGCTCACTCCGTCGGGCAGGTCGTGGGTGATCAGGGCCAGGTCGAGCCCGCTGGTCTCGTCGAGGGTCGTCTTGGCGAGGGCGATGACCTCCTCGGGGGACTTGCCCGAGCTGGTCGGGTCGTCGGAGTTGCTGCAGCCGCTCAGCCCGAGGGCCGCCAGGGCGAGGACGGTGATCAGCGGCCGGGTCGAGAACATGGGCTCACCCTTGCACACCGGCGGCTGCCCCCAGACGACCGGAGACCGGCCCGGCGCACGCGGCGATGGGCTGTGAGCCCGGTGTGCCGGAGCCGTCGCGCCGACCGTTGGCCTCGGGCAGGTCGATCGGCGAACCGCTCGACGCCGCCGCGCGGGCCGGAGCGAGGCCCGCCCAGGCGAACACCAGGGTGTCCTCGCCCTTCAGGAAGCGGTGGCACCGAACCCCGCCGGTGCCGCGGCCCTTGGCGGGATATTCGGAGAACGGTGCGACCTTCACCGCGCCGGGCTCGGTGCCGGGCAGGGCCGTGGATGATCCCGAGGCGGTGACCACCACACCCGACTCGGGATCGAGCGCACCGAACCAGGCCACCTGCTCGCCGGAGCTCACTCGGATGCCGGCCATGCCGCCGCCGGCACGACCCTGAGGGCGTACGCCGGAGGCGCCGAACTGCAGGAGCTGGGCATCGGAGGTGATGAAGCACAGCGTCTCCTCGCCCGTGGTCAGCTCGAGAGCCCCCACGACCTCGTCACCCTCCTTGAGCGAGATCACCTCCCACTCGTCGCGCGACAGCACGTCGGGATTCACCCGCTTGACCACTCCCTGTCGCGTGCCGAGGGCAAGCCCCGGCCCCTCGGTGGTCAGCGTGACCAGTGCGAGGGCCCGCTCACCCGCGGTCAGGGACAGGACCTCGCTCAGGGGCAGACCACCCTGCAGGTTGGGATCGTTCGCCGAGGCGGGGATGGTCGGGAGGTCCAGGACGCCGAGCCGCAGCAGGCGCCCCCGGCTGGTCAGGACACCGACCTCGCCGCGCGCCGTGGTGCGGACGACGGAGACCACCACGTCGTGGTTGGTCCTGGCCCCACCGGCCCCGGGCAGCTCGTCGGTGGAGGAGCGGGCCAGCAGGCCGGTGGAGGACAGGAAGGCGAAACAGGGGTCGTCGGAGACCTCCAGGGCCACCGCCGTGGCCGTGACCGCGGTCCCGGCCGACTCCAGGAGGACGGTGCGGCGCGGGGTCCCGTAGGTCTTGGCGATCTCGGAGAGCTCCTCCGAGATCACCTTCGCGAGCAGTTTGGCGTCGTTGAGGATCGCGTCGAGGCCGTCGATGGTGGCCTGCAGCTCGGACTTCTCCTGCTCGAGCTCGATCCGGGAGAACCGCGTCAGCCGGCGCAGTGGCATCTCCAGGATGTAGTTGGTCTGGATCTCGGTGAGGTCGAAGACCTGAATCAGCCGCTCGCGCGCCATCGCCGTGTCGTCGCTGCCCCGGATCAGCTGGATGACCTCGTCGATGTCGAGGATCGCGACCAGGAGGCCGTCGACCAGGTGCAGGCGCTCGGCGGCCTTCGCACGACGGTAGGTGGTGCGCCGGCGCACCACCTCGAACCGGTGGGCGAGGAACACCTCGAGCAGCTGCTTGAGCCCCAGGGTGCGGGGTTGGCCGTCGACGAGCGCGACGTTGTTGATGCCGAACGAGTCCTCCAGTGGAGTCTGCCGATAGAGCTGCTCGAGCAGGGCCTCGGGAACGAAGCCGTTCTTGATCTCGATCACGAGCCGCAGGCCGTGACTGCGGTCCGTGAGGTCCTTGATGTCGGCGATGCCGAGCAGCTTCTTCGCCTGCACGAGCGTCTTGATCCGCTCGACGATCTTCTCGGTGCCGACGCCGTAGGGGAGCTCGGTCACCACGATGCCCTTGCGGCGCGCCGTGACCGACTCGATCCGCGCGGTGGCGCGCATCCGGAACACTCCCCGTCCGGTGGCGTAGGCGTCCCGCACCCCGTCGAGTCCGACGATCTTGCCGCCCGTGGGCAGGTCGGGACCGGGGATGAAGCGCATCAGGTCCTCCAGCGTCGCCTTCGGATGGGCGATGAGGTGACGCAGTGCCTGCACGACCTCGACGAGGTTGTGCGGGGCCATGTTGGTGGCCATTCCGACAGCGATGCCGGTGGAGCCGTTGACCACCAGGTTGGGGATCGCCGCGGGCAGCACCGAGGGCTCGAGCTCGCGGCTGTCGTAGTTGGCCTTGAAGTCGACCGTGTCCTCGTCGATCGAGGCCGTCATCATGGTCGCGGCCGGGGCCATCCGGCACTCGGTGTAGCGCATCGCCGCCGGCGGATCGTCGGGCGAGCCGAAGTTCCCGTGCCCGTCGATGAACGGCACCCTGAGCGACCAGGGTTGGGCCATCCGGACGAGGGCGTCGTAGATGGCGCCGTCGCCGTGGGGGTGAAGCCGACCCATCACCTCACCCACGACGCGGGCGCTCTTGACATGACCACGATCGGGGCGCAGGCCCATGTCGTCCATGGTGTAGAGGATGCGCCGCTGCACCGGCTTCAGTCCGTCGCGCGCGTCGGGAAGCGCACGGGAGTAGATCACCGAGTAGGCGTACTCGAGGAACGATGCGCGCATCTCGTCGCCGACATCGATGTCGAGGATGTGTTCCTCGAAGTCCTCGGGGGGCGGTTCGGTCGTCTTGCGTCCTGCCATGGCCACATTCTCCCTACAGACCCCAGCGCTCGGGTGCTGGGCACGCCGACCGTCCTCGACAACCTCGACCGATGTCCAACACGCTAGATTTTCACCATGACCTCCGACGAGCCGAGCACGTCCGCGCCCGGCCAGCCGGCGGCGAGCGTGCGCCCACCTCCGCACCCCGCGCCCCGGCACTGGGAGGCGGACGTCGTGCTCAGGGACGGGCGCACGGCGCACATCCGGCCGATCCGTGAGGACGACGCCGAGCTGCTGGTCGAGTTCTACGCCCGGGTGTCCGCGGAGTCGAAGTACTACCGGTTCTTCACCCCGATGCCCCATCTGTCCGATCGCGACGTCGAGCGCTTCACCCACGTCGACCACGTCGATCGGGTCGCGTTCGTGCTCACGGTGGCCAACAAGCTGATCGCCGTCGGGCGCTACGACGTCGTCGAGGCCGGTGAGGCGGAGGTCGCGTTCCTCGTCGAGGACCAGCACCAGGGTCGCGGCATCGCCCAGCTGCTGCTCGAGCACCTTGCTCAGGCGGGCCGGGAGCGCGGCGTGGACCGGTTCGTCGCCGAGGTGCTGCCGGACAACCATCGGATGATCCAGATCTTCCGCGATGCCGGCTACCGGGTCGCCGGGGGCTACTCCGACGGCGTGATGATGCTGGAGTTCCCCATCGACCCCACCGACACGGCGATGGGCGTGATGTCGAATCGCGAGCACCGGGCCGAGTCGGCGTCGATCGAGGCCTTCTTCAACGCCAAGTCGGTGGCGGTCATCGGCGCCTCGCGCCGCCAGGACACCATCGGTGCGGCACTGGTGCGCAACCTCGTGCTGGGCGACTTCACCGGACGGGTGTACGTCGTCAACCAGTCCGCCACCGCGGTCTCGGGAATGCCGGCCTATGCGAACGTCGGTGACATCCCCGACCAGGTGGACGTCGCCATCGTCGCCGTTCCGGCCGAGGCGGTCCAGGACGTCGTTCTCGACTGCGCCGCCAAGGGGGTCCACGGACTCGTGGTCATCTCCTCCGGCTTCGCGGAGACCGGTGAGGAGGGTCGCCAGCGCCAGCGTCGTCTGGTCGGCCTCGCCCGGTCCTACGGCCTGCGGTTGATCGGCCCCAACTGCCTCGGGGTGATCAACACCGATCCCGACGTGCAGCTCAACGCCTCGTTGTCGCCCACCATCCCGCCCCGGGGGCGGGCGGGATTCTTCTGCCAGTCCGGGGCGCTCGGCACCGCGATCCTGGAGAAGGTCGGCAACCGAGGGCTGGGACTCTCGACGTTCGTGAGCGCCGGCAACCGGGCCGACGTGTCAGGCAACGACCTGCTGCAATACTGGGAGGAGGACGACTCCACCGAGGTGGTGCTGCTCTACCTCGAGTCGATCGGAAACCCGCGCAAGTTCTCCCGGATCGCCCGGCGCGTCTCCAAGCGCAAGCCCATCATCGCGGTGCGGTCGGGCCGGACGACCCAGGGCGTGCCCATGGGGCACGCGGTGCGCAACATCGCCGCTCCGCCGCAGGCCGTCGACGCGATGTTCCGTCAGGCCGGGGTGATCCAGGTCGACACCCTCGACGAGATGTTCGACGTCGCCCAGCTGGTGGCGCACCAGCCGCTCCCGACCGGCAACCGGGTCGCCGTGGTCGGCAACTCCGACGCGCTCGGCCTCCTGGCCGCCGACGCGGCCGCAGCCGTGGGGCTCGAGGTGGTGAAGTCCGTCGCCCTGGGCGCCGAGGCGACCGCCGAGGACTTCGAGGATGCCCTCGACGACGCGATCGACGACCCTGGCGTGCACTCGGTGGTGGCGGTCTACATCCCACCGCTCAACGTGTCCGGGGAGGAGGTCGCCAACGTGCTCGCCGCCGTGGGGGAGCAGTCGGACAAGCCGCTGGTCTCCACCTTTCTGGGCACCGAGGGCGTCCCCGAGCTCCTGCGCGTGCCCGACGTCGCCGGCGCCACCGCGGGCCGAGGGTCGGTGCCGTCCTACCCTGCGGTAGAGGCGGCCGTCCGGGCCCTGGCCCGAGTCGTCGAGTACGCCACCTGGCTGCGCGCTCCCGACACCGACACCGCAGGACTGCTCGAGGTGGATGCGCTCGCCGGCAAACGCCTCGTCAACGAGATCCTGATGCGCTCGCCCGAGGGTCGCGACCTGCACTACGACGAGCTGAAGTCGCTGCTCTCGGCCTACGGGGTGGAGCTGTGGGAGACCCGAGCGGTTCGCAACCAGCGGGAGGCGATCGCTGCCGGTCGCGCGCTCGGCTGGGACGTCGTGCTCAAGGCCACCGCAGACCATCTGCGCCATCGACCCGATCTGGCCCACGTGTGGCGCAACATCGACTCCGCCGCCGAGATGCGCGATGCCTGGGCGTCTCTGGGCGAGCTCATCAGCGATGCTGCCAAGGCCGGGTTCATCGTCCAGCGCAACGCCGACCCCGGCGTACCCATCCGGATCGGCAGCCTGGAGGACCCGCTGTTCGGCCCGGTGGTGTCGTTCGGGCTCTCGGGACCCCTGACCGAGCTGCTGCAGGACAAGTCCTACCGGATCCCGCCGCTGGAGAAGCGTGACGCCGGGGCGATGGTGCGCGAGATCAAGTCGGCTCCGGTGCTCTTCGGCTACCGCGGCAGCGACCCGGTCGACGCCGAGGCCATCGAGCGGCTGATCCAGCTGGTCGCGCAGCTCAAGAACGACCTGCCCCAGGTCCGCCAGCTCGACCTGTCGCTGGTGCTGGCCGGCGTCGACGGGGTGTCCGTGCTGACCGCGACGGGGCGGGTGGCCCCGGTGGCCGATCCACGATCGGACTGGTTCGTCCGCCGGCTCACGACGATGCCCTCGGACACCTATCCCGACTGAGCCGGACTGCCTGTTCGCGTGGCAGACTGCCTGCATGCACAGCTTTGCCATGGCCGACGGGGCCCAGGGTCTGCGGACGGCCATCGAGAACACCGGCTACTACCCGGAGATCGTCACCGACGGCGTCGCCACTGCTGTCGCCGGTGAGAGGGTGGTGTCGTTCTACGTCCACCACGAGCCGACCATCGAGGGGGACGAGGTACGCCGACACATCACCGTGGTCGTCCTCACGCCCAGTCGGCTGATCCTGGCGCACACCGACGAGCACGCAGGTGACGACCTGCTCCCCGAGCCCTACACCTCGACCTCCACCGAGGCGATCTCGCTCAGCTCGGTCCGCTCGGTCGTGGTCACCCGGATGGTCGCCAACCCGACGTCCGGACCGCAGCCGGCCGCGGAGGCAGTGCTGACGATCGGCTGGGGCGGGGTGGGGCGCATCGACCTCGAGCCTGCCGGCTGCAGCGATCCGCAGTGCGACGCCGACCACGGCTACACCGGCGTCCTCGCCTCCGACGACTTCTCCCTGCGCGTCTCGGCGGCTGCCGACGGGCGCGACGCCGTCGTCGGGCTGCTGGAGTTCGCCTCGTCACTGTCCGCAGCCACCCAGGGCAGCTCCTCGTCGGCGTGAGCGAGCTCGTCGAACCGGCCTACCACCAGCACTCGCTGTGCGACGTCGTTCCGGCGGTCGCGTCGGCGCTGGGCGTCGAGAGCCTGATCCGCGAGCTGGGCGCTTCCACGCTTCGGCTGCCGGATGCCCCTTCGTACGTCGTGTTCCTGGTCGACGGTCTCGGGATCGGAGCTGTTGAGCCGCTACCGCCATGCCGCCCCGTTCCTGTCCTCCCTGGTCTCCACGCCCGCCACCTGCGGGGTGCCGTCGACGACCGCCACGTCGCTGACCTCGCTCGGCACCGGCCTGACCCCGGGCCAGCACGGGCTGGTCGGCTTCACCGCGCGGGTGCCGGGCACCGACACGCTCCTCAACCACCTGCTCTGGGACCGTGACGTCGATCCGCTGGCCTGGCAGCCCCACCAGACGGCCTTCGGGATGCTCGCTGCCGAGGGGGTGCGCGTCACCACGGTCAACAAGCGCGAGTTCCGGGGGTCGGGGCTCACGGTCGCCTCGGCTCGAGGCGCGGAGTTCGTGGGGGCCGACAAGGTGGGGGAGCGGATCGCCGCCGCGCTCGCGGCGGCGCGCGGGGGACCGTCGTTGACCTACCTCTACGACGGTGACCTCGACTGGACCGGGCACAAGCACGGGGTGGCCTCCACGGCGTGGCTCCAGCAGCTGGCGATGGTGGACGCCGAGGCCGAACAGCTCCGCGACGCCCTGCCGTCGTCGGTGCGCCTCATCGTGCTGGCCGACCACGGGATGGTCGACAGCCCCCTGTCGTCCCGGATCGACGTCGACGACCGCCTCGAGCTGCGTGACGGCGTCACCCTGGTGGGGGGTGAGGCCCGCTTCCGTCATCTCTACTGCCGCCGTGGCGCGACCGATGAGGTGGCCGGGACCTGGGGAGAGATCCTCGGCGACCGGGCCACAGTGCTGACCCGGGAGCAGGCCGGGGCCCGGGGCTGGTTCGGCCCGGTGGACGCCGGCGTGACCCAGCGCATCGGCGACGTCGTGGTCGCCTGCCACGGCGACACCGCCGTGATCTCGACGGCGGACTTCCCCTACGAGAACACCCTGGTGGGGCTGCACGGCTCGCTGACCAGCGACGAGATGCTCATCCCCATCCTGATCGCCTGAGCCGGCGTCAGGCTCAGCCGAACGGCAGCGGCTCCGCAGCCAAGGACACGGCACGGGCACGGGCGGCGGTCAGACGTCGTCGGTGGTGCTGGCGGCACAGCACCTCATAGGCCACGTCGACCTCGTCATCGGCCTCATGGGCGTCTACGTCACCCACCACCACGACCTCACCCTCGGTGACCATGGCTCCGTCCTCGGTGCGCGCGTTGTGGGTGGCCCGCTTGCCGCACCAGCACAGTGCCTCCACCTGCAGGACGTTCATGCGGTCGGCGAGCTCGACCAACCGAGCGCTGCCCGGGAACATCCGGGTGCGGAAGTCGGTCAGGATGCCGAACGCGAACACGTCGATCTGCAGCTCGTCGACGATCTTGGCGAGCTGGTCGATCTGCTCAGGTGCATAGAACTGTGCCTCGTCGCAGATGATGTAGTCGATTCGACCGCCCGCGGTGAGGGACCGGACGACGTAGCCCCAGAAGTCGAAGACCTCATTGACCTCGATGGCCTCGTGGGTGAGGCCGAGCCGGCTGCTCAAGGTGGCCTCGCCCGCCCGGTCGTGCGCGGTGAAGATCCGGCCCTCACGTCCACGGGCGGCATGGTTGTGATTGGTCTGGAGAGCCAGGGTGCTCTTGCCCGAATCCATGGTGCCGGTGAAGAAGTGAAGTTCAGCCACGTGGCGCAATGATGCCACGGCTAGGTTTGTCGGCGTGGAGATGATCATGGGTCCCCGGCTCGGTCCGCTGGACGACGACCAGGTGCTCGCGGCGTACCCCTGGCCCGAGGCCGGCCGGTGGGTCCGGGCGATGATGGTGACCACCTTGGACGGAGCGGCTGCCGGGCCTGACGGGCTCAGCGGATCGATCTCGTCGGCGATCGACAAGTCGGTCTTCGACGCCGTACGCCGCCTCGCCGACGTGGTGCTCGTGGGAGCAGGTACGATCCGGGCCGAGCGCTACGGGCCGATGCGTGCCAAACCGGAGGACGCCGCGGCACGATCGGCCCAGGGAAGTGCCCCAGCACCGGTGCTGGCCGTGCTCAGCGCCACCCTGGACCTCCCGTGGGACGAGCCCATGTTCGCCGACTCCACGATCCGCCCGATCGTGATCACCCTCACCGGCTCGGCCAGCGCCGAACGCCTTGCCAGGGCCGGTGAGCACGCAGACCTGCTCGTCCTGCCGGGCGACTCGCTCGATCCCTCGGACCTCCTCGCTCGCCTGGAGTCGCGTGGCCTGCCCCGGATCGTGTGCGAGGGCGGACCCTCCCTGCTCGCTGCGATCGCCTCGGCGGGCCTGCTCGACGAGGCCGACATCACGATCTCGCCGGTCCTGGTGGGCAACGCCCCACGGACGCCGGCCTTCGCCGTGCCCCGCAGATTCGACCTCGCCCATGTGATCAGTGGCGACGGCTTCCTGATGAACCGCTACCTGAACAGGACGACTCCATGATCTCCCTCGCCGCGCTCGCCCGGCTGGCTGCTGCCCATCCCGACGAACTGGATCTACCGGTCGCACCGCTGCTGATCGGCGACCGGGAGTTCGACACCGATCTGCGGCCGGTGGTGATGGGCACCGTCAACCTGTCGCGCGACTCGACCTACCGCGAGAGCGTCGCGGTCTCCACCGCATCGGCGATCCGCAAGGGCCGGGTGCAGGCCGCACAGGGGGCCGACCTGGTCGACATCGGTGCCGAGTCGTCGACGGCTCGGGCGGACCGGGTCGACTCGTCGGCCCAGATCAAGGCCCTCGTCCCCGTGGTCGAGGCGCTCGCCGCCGACGACATCCTGGTCTCCGCCGAGAGCTATGAGCCGACCGTGGTCCGCGCCACGCTCGAGGCAGGCGCCAGCGTCATCAACCTCACCGGCGCGGCCGACGACCGCGCCATGTTCGAGCTCGCCTCCGAGTTCGGGGCCACGGTGGTGATCTGCTACGTCAAGGGCGTCAACGTCCGAGAGATCACCTCGGCCACCGTCGACGACGACCCCTTTCCCGAGATGCTGGAACAGTTCGAGGCCCGGGTGGCACTGGCCCGCTCGCACGGCGCGGAACGCATCGTGGTCGACCCGGGCATGGGCTTCTACTACGGCAACCTCACCGACCCCCTGACCCGGGCCAGGCACCAGGGCATGGTGATCCTGAACACGTTCCGGCTTCGTCGGCTCGGCGTCCCCGTCTGCCATGCGATGCCCCATGCGTTCGACCTGTTCGAGGACGAGTTCCGCACCGCCGAGGGCTTCTTCACGGTGTTGGCGAGCCTGGGCGGGACCGGCGTCTTCCGCACCCACGAGGTGCCCCGCGTGGCCGCCGTCCTGCGCGCGATGCGCGAGCTGCAGGTGGTCTGATGGCCTCACCGCTGATCAGCCCGGCGGATCTGGCGGCTCGGCTCGACGAGGTGACCGTGCTCGACGTGCGCTACCGGATGGGTGGTCCGCCCGGCCGGGCCGACTACTCCGGGGGCCATCTGCCGGGGGCGGTGTACGTCGACCTCGAGGCCGACCTGTCCGCGCCACCCGGCCCGGGGGGACGTCACCCGTTGCCGAGCGCTGCGGACTTCGGTGCAGCCATGCGTCGCGTCGGGGTGCGTGAGGATCGCCCGGTCGTGGTGTACGACGACTGGGCCGGTCATGCGGCCGCCCGGGCGTGGTGGCTGCTGCGCTTCCACGGCCACACCTCGGTCCGGGTGCTGGACGGGGCGCTGGCGGCGTGGCGGGGGGCCGGCCTGCCGATGACGACCTGGCTCCCGCCGGTCGAGCCGGGGGACTTCACGGCGCGTCCGGGTGGGATGCCGGTGGTGGAGGCCGACGCGGTCCCGTGCGTCGATGTGCTCCTCGATGCCCGGGCCGGTGAGCGGTACCGGGGCGAGACGGAGCCCGTGGACCCGGTGGCCGGACACATCCCGGGAGCCGTGAACGTGCCGACCTCGGCGAATCTGACCCCGGAGGGATGCTTCCGGCACGTCGAGGAGCTGCGTGGTCTCTACGCGGCGGTGGGGGCGGTCCCCGGCGCGGACGTCGCGGCCTACTGCGGCTCAGGCGTCACGGCGGCCCTTGACGTGCTGGCTCTGGACCTGGTGGGGGTCCGGGCCGCCCTGTATCCCGGCAGCTGGAGCGGCTGGATCACCGATCCCCGTCGGCCCGTCGCACGGGGAGGGGACTAGTCGTGCTTCCCGCCGCCGAACATGATCTCGTCCCAGCTGGGCACGGACGCGCGGCCCTTCTTCTTCGCAGGTCGCGGCGTGGGATCCTCGACAGGCTCCAGGTCGGGCGCCTGCGTCTCGGCATCGGGGACGCCGAGCAGGTCGTCCGCGAGTGAGGCCTGCACGGCGGGCTGCTCGGCTGTCGGGTCGTCGGGGGCGGGCTGGTCGGCCAGGGGCTCCGGGGTGGGCTCCAGGCCGAAGTCGGGGGACGGGTCCTCACTGACCAGCGAGAGTGCGTCGCTGCCCAGCTCATCGGGGCCACCCAGGGGCAGTTCGTCCTCCGGGACCGAGTGGAGCCGGCGCTGGCGGGCCTGCTGGAGATCGTCGCGTGCCTTGGCCGCCGGCTTCGCCACGGCCTCGCCGACCAGCCACTTTGCGTCGTCGTTGTCCAGCGTCACGTAGTTGCCCGGTGCGTCGAAGGTGAAGGTCGCGGTGCCCTTGCGCTTGGGCGCCTCGAAGACCCCGACCAGGGCCCATCGTCCGTCCTCTCGGCGCCAGGCATCCCACTCGACCGTGGCAGGGTCGATGTTCTGACCTCGCAGCATCGCTGCGACCGCGTCACCGAGGACGCGCACCGCGTCGGCGTCGCCGGACGTGCGGCGGACCGACGAGCGCTGGGCCCGGGACGCCACGTGGGCGCGTTCGGCCAGCACCGGGTTGGCGTAGGGGAGGATCTTGTCGACCGTCGTCTGGGCGGCCAGGGCCACGGACTCGGGGCTCTCCCCGGCCCGGATGCGTGCCTGGATGTCCCGCGGGCGGAGTGCTGAGTCCATCTGAATCTCCAACTGGCCGAGTCGTGCATGTTCGCCGCGCAGCGCGGCCCGAAGTTTCGCGTCGATGACGAGGGAGAACTGCTCGCCCGCGTCGCTGACCAGCAGAAGCCGCCTGTTGTCCTCGCTCAGTCCTGCGAGCGTCAGGTGCAACATCGGCGTCCGTCCCTGGTCCTCAAGCTTCCGGTGGGGCCGAGACTACGCCAGCCGCGGGACCCGGTGACGCAGCATTCCCGGCGCGCCAACCGATAACCTCCGAGCATGCCGTCGATGCTCGTGGTCCTCGATCTCGTCGGCATCTTCGTCTTCGCGATCTCCGGGGCCCTGGTGGCCGTCCGCAAGGAGTACGACGTCTTCGGAGTGCTGGTCCTGGCCACCACCACGGGGCTCGGCGGAGGCTTCGTGCGCGACGTGCTGATCGGTGCCACCCCACCGGCCGCCCTGGCCGACTGGCGCTACCTGCTGGTGCCCATCGCTGCGGGCCTGGTGACCTTCGGGTTCCACTCCAGCCTGGGACGGCAGGAGCGGCTGATCAACGTCTTCGACGCCTTCGGCTTGTCGTTGTTCTGTGTCACCGGTGCGCTCAAGGCGGTCGACTACGGGCTCGGGCCGGTGCCGGCTGCGTTGTTGGGCATGGTGACCGCGATCGGTGGCGGGGTGATCCGCGACATCCTGGCCAGCCGCTCGCCCGTCGTGTTCCGCAGCGAGCTCTACGCCACCCCGGCGCTGATCGGCTCCACCATCGCGGTGCTCGGGGAGCGACTCGAGCTCCCGCTGTGGCTCGTGGTCGCCGTCGCGGCATCCAGCTGCCTGGTGCTGAGGCTGCTGGCGATGTGGCGAGACTGGCACGCCCCGCTGCCGACCGGTTCGTCGAGCGTGTGAGGTCCGACGCTCGCCTGCGAAGTTTCACCACGGTATGCAGGCGAACCCGCACTTCCCTCGGCGGACTCATCGCGGGAAGTGCGGGTTCCACTGCATCCCTTGATGAACCGACGAGGAGAGCAGGCTCAGTCGCCCAGCACCCGGCGCAGGTAGGCGTTGGTGAAGACCCGGTCCGGATCAAGCCGGTCGCGCAAGGACCGGAAGTCGTCGAAGCGGGGGTAGACCGCCGCCAGGTCGTCGGCCGTCCTGGTGTGCACCTTGCCCCAGTGCGGCCGTCCACCGTGGTCGACCATCACCCGCTCGACCTCGCCGAAGTAGGCCCGGTGGTCTGCGTCGCGGTGCACGTGGAAGGCGAGGTAGACCGTGTCGCGGCCCTGGGCGGTCGACAGCGGCACATCCTCTGCGGGTGCACGGCGGATCTCCACAGGGAAGCTGATCCTCCAGTCCGACGCGTCGATCACCCGACGTGCGGCACGCAGCGCGGCGACGCCGGCCTCGCGCGGTACGGCGTACTCCATCTCGCGGAAGACGACCGAGCGCTCGGAGACGAAGACGCGGTGGGCGAGGTCGCTGTAGGTGCGGGCGGTCAGGGCCCGCGCCGCGATCTCGTTGGCTCGGGGGATGGCGGCGGGGACCCGGTTGAGGCCGGCGGTCAACGCGCCGAAGAAGGTGTTGGACAGGAACTCGTCGTCGAGCCAGGCGCGCCAGCGAGGCAGGGGCTCCGCCTCGCCGAGGAGTACGTCGAGCCGGTTGTCGGCCTTGACCAGCATCCGGTCGGTGTGTGGGAACCAGTAGAGGTCGACGTGGTGGTTGGTGTCGACGAGCTCGTCGTACGCCGCCAGCGTCTCCTCCCAGGTGCCCGGGCGTTCGTCGGCCTCGAGCACGAACAGCGGTTCGACGCGGAACGTGAGGGTCGTGAGGATGCCGAGGGCCCCGAGCCCGACCCGCGCGAGATCGAACACCTCGGGGTTCTGCGCGGCCGAGGCGTCGAGAAGCTCCCCCGTGCCGGTGACGAGCTGCAGTCCGGCGAGCTGGGCAGCGAGACCTGCCATCACTCCGCCGGTCCCGTGCGTGCCGGTGGACACCGCCCCGGCGAGGGTCTGCTCGGCGATGTCGCCCATGTTGTGGAGGCTGAGACCGAGCCGCTCGAGGTCGAGGTTGAGCTGCTTCAGGGGCGTGCCGGCCAGCGCTGTGACCGTCATCGCGGCCCGGTCGACCGACACGATCCCGCTCAGGTGGGTGGGAAGCATCATGGTGTGCTCGGGGGCGGAGATGGCGGTGAAGCTGTGCCCGGTGCCGATCATCTTCACCGGGTGTCCGCGCTCGCGGGCGCGGGTCACGGCACGGACGATCTCGTCGGTGTTCGCGGGGACCAGGGTGGCGGCGGGCACTGCCGACTCCAGGCCCGACCAGTTCTGCCAGGCGTTCACATGCGGAGCCTATGCGACGCCGGCTCAGCCGCGGTCGGTTCGCTCGCCGGGAAGCATCAGGGCCGCCAGGGCGCCGACGAGACCACCGCCCACGGTGACGAGATAGGCAAGCGACGGCCCCAGGCCGTCGATGACCACGCCTGCCAGGGCAGCACCCACGGCCACGCCTGCGGCGATGCCGGTCTGCAGCACCGACATGCCCTCGGTGAGCCGGGCCCGGGGCAGGACGTGCTCGGCCAGCGACATGGTGGCGATCAGGGTGGGGGAGATCGCGAAGCCGGCCAGGAACAGCATCGGGGCCAGTCCCCACAGGGAGTGGATGAGGACCAACGGGGCCATCAGGACGGCCAGCGAGACCAGTCCGACGCGGAGGCGCCGGGTCGTGGACGACCTCCACACGATGGTGCCCGAGATGAGACCGGAGAGCAGGCTCCCGAAGGCCCAGATCGCGAGGAGGACACCGGCCCAGGCCTTGTGGCCCAGGTCCTCGCTCACCGCCACCGTCACCACCTCGGCTGAGCCGAACAGCACGCCGAGGGCGAAGATCACCCCGGTGAGGGGCGCGAGCGTGCGCCAGGGCAGTGGCGGCCGAGGACCCTGGTCCTCGCTGGTCCTGCCGGCGGGGGGCTCGGTGGCTCGCTGGCCGGCGAGCGCCAGCGTGCCGCTCACGCCCGCGATCGTGGCCACGGCCAGTCCGGCCACCGGGTGCCACGAGGTGGCCAGCAGGGTGACGATGGTGGGTCCGAGGATGAAGCACGTCTCATCGACGACCGCCTCGAGCGAGAAGGCCGTGTGGACCTCCTGCTCGTCGTCGAGCAGGTGGGACCAGCGGGCCCGCACGCACGAGCCGACCGGAGGCATCGAGGCTCCGGCCAGGGCGGCGAAGACGTGGGGGAGGGGGAGAGCCCACGAGGCCTCCACCGACCAGGCCATCAGGGCGATGGAGACCGCCGACACCGTGATCGCGGAGGGCAGCAGTCGATGCTGACCGAAGTGGTCGATGAGGCGTCCCTGGAGGATCGCCACGACCGCGTTGGCCAGCACGTAGGCCGCCGAGACGGACCCGGCGAGCGAGTAGGAGCCGCTCTGGGCCGAGACCTGCAGCACGATGCCGAGCCCGATCATCGACATCGGGAGCCGGCCGAGGAAGCCGCTGAAGCTGAACGCCACGGCGCCGGGGTGCGACAGCACGCGGCGATAGGTGTCCAGCATGCTCTGGATCCTCCCAGCGCAGAGCCGCCCGCGGCCAATCACCGGCACCTTCCTAGGATGGCGTCATGCCTGATGCCCACCCGTACGACGCGATCCTGTTGCTCTCCTTCGGTGGTCCGGAGAAGCCGGACGACGTCGTTCCGTTCCTGGAGAACGTCACACGTGGTCGCGGCATCCCACGCGAGCGACTGGAGCAGGTCGGCGAGCACTACTTCCTGTTCGGTGGACGCTCACCGATCAATGATCTGAACCGCGAGTTCCTGGCTGCCCTGCGCGAGGACCTCGCCGGCGCCGGCATCGACCTGCCGGTCTACTGGGGCAACCGCAACTGGGACCCCTACCTGGCCGACACCGTGCAGCAGATGACAGACGACGGCATCACGCGCGCCGCGGTCTTCACGACCAGCGCCTACTCGTCGTACTCCTCCTGCCGGCAGTATCGCGAGAACCTGTACGACGCCGGGTCGGCGGTCGGTGGCAGTCCGCGGCTCGACAAGCTCCGCAACTACTTCAACCATCCGGGGTTCGTCGAGCCGTCGGTCGACGCGACCTTGTCCGCGCTGGCCGAGCTGCCCGAATCCGTGCGCGACGGGGCTCATCTGAGCTTCGTGACCCACTCGATCCCGACGGCGATGAACGAGGGCAGCGGCGGCCAGGGTGGCGGTGCCTACGTCGAACAGCACGAGAGTGTGATGACCCAGATCGTCGAACGCGTCCGTCAGGAGACCGGCCGTCGTCATGATCATGAGCTGGTCTACTGCTCCCGCTCCGGCGCGCCGCACATTCCGTGGCTGGAGCCCGATGTCAACGACCACCTGCGTGCCCTCACGGCACCGGGCGTCGTTGTGGTCCCGATCGGGTTCGTGTCCGACCACATGGAGGTCGTCTACGACCTGGACACCGAGGCCGCCGCCACCGCGGCCGAGCTGGGTCTGCCGTTCGCCCGGGCGGCGACGGCCGGACTCGACCCACGTTTCGTCGGCGTGGTGCGTGACCTGCTTCTCGAACGGGCTGCGGTGGAACGGGGTGAGTCCGTGGAGCGCGCGGCCATCGGCGAGCTGGCCGCCCGCCCGGACCTGTGTTACGTCGGCTGCTGCCCCAACCCGAGGGGCGAGCGTCCTGCCCTGTGCGGCGCGTCGGCATGACCGCCCGGGAGCTGCGCGACCTCGCGCTCGAGGCTGCCCGGGCAGCGGCCGAGCTCGCTCGGAGCCGCAGGGCGGCCGGGGTCGAGGTGGCCGCGACGAAGACCTCGGCCACCGACGTGGTCACCGAGGCCGACCGGGCCGCCGAGACCCTGATCCGCGAGGTGATCCTGGGTCGCCGTCCCGACGACGGGTTCCTCGGTGAGGAGGGTGACGACGTCATCGGCACCTCCGGGGTCCGTTGGATCGCCGACCCCATCGACGGCACCGTCAACTTCCTCTACGGCATGCCCCACTACGCGGTCTCCATCGCCGCCGAGGTGGAGGGCGTCGTGGTGGCCGGGGTGGTCCTCAATGCCCACACGGGCACGGAGTACGTCGCGGTCCTGGGCGAGGGGGCCACCCGCGACGGGACACCCCTGCGGGTCCGAGACGAGGCGCCCCTGAACCATCGGCTGCTCGGCACCGGCTTCTCCTACATCATCGAGGCCAGGGTGCTCCAGGCCGAGGCCCTGGTGCGGTTGCTGCCCCGGATCCGCGACGTACGACGGTTCGGGTCCAGCGCCCTCGACGTGTGCATGGTGGCCGAGGGCCGGGCCGACGGCTACTACGAGGAGGGCGTCCACCCGTGGGACTACTCGGCCTCGGTGCTCATCGCAGGGGAGGCCGGCGCCAGCCATCGCCTGACCGAGGGCCGGTGGGGCGGCCAGGCTCTCGTCTGCGGACCTGCTCATGGCTTCGACGAACTCGTCTCAGTGCTCGACGAGGTGGGCATGTTCGGGGAATAGCAGGGCCCGGTTTGGGGTTTGAGCGACACGGCATGTGGACGCAGCGTGCAGAAACGCCGCCGATGGTGCACAATCGCGGCGCCGTCACGACGCGATTCGACACCCGGGGAGACGAGCAGAGAACAGCCGTGACGGACGGGATCGCCCCGCTGAAGGAGAAAAATGGCAACGGACTACGACGCACCACGCAAGAACGACGACGACCAGGGCGAAGAGAGCATCGAAGAGCTCAAGGCTCGTCGGCACGACAAGAACTCGGGCAAGGTCGACGAGGACGAGGCTGAGGCAGCCGAGTCCTTCGAGCTGCCCGGGGCAGACCTGTCCCACGAGGAGCTGGCCGTGACGGTCATGCCTCGCCAGGACGACGAGTTCACCTGCATGAGCTGCTTCCTGGTGCACCACCGCAGTCAGCTGGCGGACGCCACCAAGCTGATCTGCAAGGACTGCGCCTGAGACACCCTCAACAGAGAAGGCCGCCCCGGAGGTTCCGGGGCGGCCTTCGTCGTCGGCGAGGTGGTCGTGCTGCTCAGGCGTCCTTCTGGAGGTCGGCCGGCAGCTTGCCCGTTGACCTGGTGTAGTAGTTGGCTGCCTTGCGGGTGGCGAGCATCCGAGCCAGCGCCACCAGGGTGCCGCTCACGGCGGCCCACGTGACGGCCTCCCAGAGGTCGACGTCGGGGTCGGCGGGATTGGCGGGGGGCTGCTTTCCGGTGGCGGCCTTCCACGTGGACGTGACCGCCTTCTTGGCCAACGCCGCGGCCAGCAGCGCCGAGACGAGCGAGAAGATCGACCAGACCTTCGATGACTCCGATGCCATGTGTCCTCCTAGGGGCTACTCGCCCAACCCTACCCAGCCACCCGGCCCCTCAACGCCGCCGCCAGTGCGTCGGGGCGACGGGTCGAGACGAGCCAGTAGGGGGTCGGGTCGGCGGGGTCGACGATCTGCACCCGCACCGATCGCTTGAGGTAGGGCCGCAGCAGCAGGAACGCACGCGCATCGGCCTCCACGCCCGCCGTACGGCGGGTGCCCTCGGCGTCCAGGGCGGTGATGTCGCCGACGTGGTCGAGAGCGATGTGGGCGCCGCCGGCGTGGAACTCTCCGTCGATGACAGCTGACCCGGACGCCGCCGTAGGTCGAGGAAGCCTGCGATCAGCAGGAGCATCGTCACCAGGGCCACGCCGGCGGCGAAGATCGGGGGAGTGGCGACGACGACGGCGAGCCACAGCGTCGCGATCAGCATGGTGCCCTGCACCCACCACCGCAGTGGGACGGAGAGGCGTTCCGAATAGTGCACCCGCCAAGCCTGTCACCCGCTCGCCACGAGCGGACCGGTAGGGTCGCCCAACGTGCCACCTGAGAGCAGCCCGGACCTCCGGATCGCCGTCGTCCGCCTCGACCCCGGACTCCCGCTGCCGAGCTATGCGCACCCGGGAGACGCCGGCGCGGACCTGTGCACCACCCTCGACGTGACCCTGCAGCCGTTCGAACGACGACTCGTGCCGACCGGCATCGCCCTGGCGCTTCCCCAGGGGTACGTCGGACTGGTGCATCCCCGCTCAGGGCTGGCCGCCCGGCACGGACTGTCGATAGTCAACGCGCCCGGCACCATCGACTCCGGCTACCGCGGTGAGATCCAGGTCTGCCTGGTCAACCTCGACCCGGCGAGCGCGATCCGGCTGAGCCAGGGGCGACCGCATCGCGCAGCTCGTCATCCAGCGTCACGAGACCGCGGCGTTCCATGAGGTCGACGACCTTTCCGCCACCGAGCGCGGCACCGGGGGTTACGGTTCTACTGGAGGATTCGGCGACCGACCAGGGCCGCTGACCGATGACAAGGAGAGTTGACGCGATGTTCCGTCGAAAGCAGGCCGCCGAGGTCGAGGGCATCCCTCGCGTCGTCGGCCGAGGAGTCGATGGAGTTCGACCTCACGGCCGGTCCGTGGGACGTCAGCCAGGTCGACCTGGAGGACGGCGTGGAACGTGTGGACCTCGGCGGGCTTCTCGTGGCGCCGAGTCCCGGCAAGCGAGTTGCGTCTGCAGGTCGACGAGGCGAGCCAGACCGTCCAGGCGGTGCTGATCGCGAACGATGAGGGTGCCATCGAGCTGCGGCCCTTCGCCGCTCCGCGCAACGGCGACCTGTGGAGCGCGATCCGTGCCCCAGATCGCGGAGGACATGGAGCGCCGCGGAGGCAGGGCCGAGGAACGTGAGGGTCCCCACGGCGTCGAGCTCGTGGGCTGGGTGCCGGTGCACGTCTCGGAGACCGAGGTCGCAGAACAGCCGTCCCGGGTCGTGGGCATCAACGGTGACCGCTGGCTGTTGCGAGCGACCTACCTCGGAGCCCCTGCGGTGAACCCGGACGAGGCAGCCCAGTGGGAGGCCGTGCTCGGCAGCGTGATCGTGCGCCGCGGCAGCGGTGCCATGCCCGTCGGCGACCCGATCCCGCTGGTCCTGCCGCCGCAGGCCCGTCGGCAGGCCTGAGCGATGGCCGAGGACAACCGCAGCAAGCTGCGCAAGAGCATCAGCAAGTGGGCCAACACCAGCCACCAGGATGCCCGGGACATGCGCGCCACCTACCGCGATGACAGCTGCGTCTCGATCGCCGACGCACCCGACCGGGAGCGCGTGCGGCTGCGGGGCACGCTGCGGACGGTCACTCTCAGCCCTCGTGGCGGCGCGCCAGCCCTCGAGGCCGAGCTGTTCGACGGCACCGGCGTGATCACCGTCATCTGGCTGGGACGCCGCCGGATCGGCGGCATCTCGCCGGGCTCGTCGGTGCAGATCGAGGGCCGGATAGGCGTACACGACAAGGCGCGCGTCATGTACAACCCGCGCTACGAACTGAGGTCGTGACCTTGACCGACTTCCCGTCGGCCGAGAGCCACGCGACCGTCGAGACGGTCGAGCACGTCGTCCGGGCCCAGATGTCCAGGGCACTGGGAGGTCGCCGCGGCATGGCGGAGGCCGCGGTGCCGACACTGATGTTCACCGTCACGTTCCTGCTGACCAAGCAGCTTCCGGTCGCACTCGGCCTGAGCCTGGTCGCGGCATCACCCTGCTGGTCGTCCGGCTGGTGCAGCGACCTCGCCTCAGTTCGTGCTCAATGCGCTCTTCGGGATCGCGCTCGGGTGGTTGTTCGTGCGCCTCTCACAGCGCTCCGGCGGTGACGCCAACGACCAGGCGCTGGCCTACTTCCTGCCCGGCCTCATCTACAACACGGCGTACGCCGCTCTGCTGTCGCTGTCCTGCGTGACGCGCTGGCCCTTGGTGGGCTTCATGGTCGGCAGCGTCGCCGGCGACGCGGTGGACTGGCACAAGGACCGGGGGATCGTGAAGTTGTGCACGCGGCTCACGTGGGTGCTGGCCGCGCCCTGCCTGCTTCGGGTGATCGTGCAGTGGCCGATATGGCTCGGCGCCAAGCACGGGGGTGTGCACGAGAGCACCGCCATCGCCGCCCTGGGAGTGTTGAAGGTGGTGATGGGCTGGCCGCTGCAGTTGGCGGCGATCGCCGCGATGGTGTGGCTGCTGTCTCTCAACCGGACGCCCGTGCAGACGCGGCTGAAGGGGCGGACGGGGCCGGTCGGGCCGCTCGATCCGGGCTAGCCGCCGTGGGTGCCCGGCGCAAGCATCCGCTCCAGCTGGTCCTCGAGGTCCGCGGGGACCACGAAGAGAAGCTCGTCGCCGGCTTCGACCGGCTGTTCGGCGTCGGGGGTGTAGACCTGACCGTCGCGCAGGATGGTGACCAGGGCGCAGTTGTCGGGGAACGGGATCAGCCCGCTCGGCTTGCCCACGAACGGCGAGTCCTCGGGAAGGGTGAGCTCGACGAGGTTGGCATTGCCCTGCCGGAAGGTGAACAGGCGCACCAGGTCGCCGACGGTGACCGCTTCCTCGACCAGCGCCGACATGATGCGGGGAGTGGACACGTTGACGTCGACGCCCCAGGCCTCGGTGAACAGCCACTCGTTGTTGGGGTGGTTGACCCGGCCGACGGTGCGAGGCACGCCGAACTCGGTCTTGGCCAGCAGCGAGGTGACCAGGTTGGCCTTGTCGTCGCCGGTGGCGGCGATCACGACGTCGCAGTGTTGCAGCCGGGCCTCTTCCAGCGAGGACAGCTCGCAGGAGTCGGCCAACAGCCATTCGGCGTTGGGCACCCGGTCGGGCTTGATGGAGTCAGGGTCCTTGTCGATCAGCAGGACCTCGTGGCCGTTGCCGATGAGCTCTCGCGCTACCGAGCGACCCACGGCCCCGGCCCCAGCGATGGCGACGCGCATCAGTCGTCCTCCGGTCCGTGCTCGATGACGTCTGTAGGCGGAGCCGGCGTGTTCCTCGCGCATCACCAGGTGGATCATGTCGCCCTCCTGGAGCACCGACTCGCTGCTGGGCAGCATGCCTTCTCCGAGGCGGTCGATCCACGCGATGCGGCTGCGGGTGTCATTCTGGAACTTGACCGTCCGTTGACCGACCCAGGCGTCGGGCACTGTGATGTGGTCGAGACGGATGGTGCCCGAGGGGTCGCGGTAGTCGGGTTCGGCACCGGCCGGCAGCAGGCGTCGGAGCACCTGGTCGGCGGTCCACTTCACCGTCGCGACGGTGGTGATGCCGAGCCGCTGGTAGACCTCGGCGCGTCCCGGGTCGTAGATGCGGGCCACGACCTGCTGGATGCCGAAGGACTCCCTGGCCACGCGCGCCGCGATGATGTTGGAGTTGTCGCCGCTGGAGACTGCCGCGAACGAGTCGGCACGGGCGATGCCCGCCTTCGACAGGACGGCCTGGTCGAACCCGTAGCCGGTCACCTTGTCGCCGTTGAACGACGGGCCGAGGCGACGGAACGCGTCAGGATTGCTGTCGATGATCGACACGGTGTGGTTGCGGTCTTCGAGGCTTCTGGCGAGCGTCGACCCGACGCGCCCACAACCCATGATCACGACATGCACGATGCAGACGCTACCGCAGGCCTCAGCCGTCCGAGTCCGCGTGCCACCGGGGATGAACCACCGTGCTCCCGAGATTGGTCTAGCCTTGCCCCTCGTGGGTGTCGGCGATGTTTCCAAGCGGATCCTGCTGGGTCGCAAGCTTCGGAGCTCCCAGCTGGGCGAGACACTGCTCCCCAAGCGGATCGCGCTCCCCGTCTTCGCCAGTGACGCGCTCTCCTCGGTCGCGTATGCGCCCGACGAGGTCTTCATCATGCTGTCGCTCGCGGGTGCCTCTGCCTACGTCTGGTCGTGGAAGATCGGCATCGCCGTCGCCCTGGTGATGGCTGCGGTGGTGATGTCCTATCGCCAGACCGTGCACGCCTACCCCAGCGGCGGCGGTGACTACGAGGTGGCCACCGTCAATCTGGGGCAGGCGAGCGGGCGTGACGGTCGCCAGCGCGCTCCTGGTGGACTACGTCCTGACGGTGGCGGTGTCGATCTCGTCGGGGGCGCAGTACGCCGCCTCGGCGATCCCCCCGCTTCAGGATCACGAGGCGACGCTCGCCACTGTGATGGTGGTAGTGCTGACGACGCTCAATCTTCGCGGCATCCGCGAGTCGGGCAGTCTGTTCGCGATCCCGACGTACGCCTTCATGGTGGCGATTCTCGGCATGTGCGCCTTCGGACTGATCCGCCTCGCTCTCAACGACCTGCCCGATGTCTCGAGCGCATCGATGCAGATCGAGCCCGCGCCCGGGCCACGGCGATGCGATGACCACGTTCGCGCTGATGTTCCTGCTGGCGCGCGCGTTCTCCTCAGGGTGTGCCGCACTCACCGGGGTCGAGGCGATCTCCAACGGCGTGCCGGCGTTCCGCAAGCCCAAGAGCCGAACGCCGCCACGACCTTGCTGCTGCTCGGCCTCGATAGCGATCACGATGATGCTGAGCATCATCGTGCTCGCCAAGCAGATGGGGCTCAAGCTCGTCGACCCGCTGGACTTCGACCGGATGACGTTCGCCGACGGTTCCGCGGTGCCGGCAGACTTTCACCAGCCTGCCGCGATCGCCCAGATCGCCGAGGCGGTCTTCAACGACTTCACGCCCGGGTTCTACTTCGTGGTCACGGTCACCGGGATCATCCTGGTGCTGGCGGCCAACACCGCCTTCAACGGCTTCCCGGTGCTCGGCTCGATCCTGGCCCAGGACGGCTTCGCACCACGTGCTCTCGGGTGCGCGCGGCGACCGGCTCGCCTACAGCAACGGCATCGTGTTCCTCGCGGTGATGGCGATCATCCTGATCCAGGCGTTCGATGCCCAGACGACCAAGCTGATCCAGCTCTACATCGTCGGGGTCTTCGTGTCCTTCAACCTCAGCCAGCTGGGGATGATCCTCCACTGGACCCGGCACCTGAAGGACGAGTCCGATCCCGACGACTCGGCGCCGGATGCTGCGCTCCAGGATGATCAACACCGTCGGGCTGTCGTTCACTGCTGTGGTCCTGGTGATCGTGCTGATCACCAAGTTCCTGGCCGGCGCCTGGATCACCATCCTGGCCATGATCATCTTCTACGGGATCATGATGGCCATCCGACAGCACTACGACCGGGTGCAGGAGGAGCTCGCCGCCGATGACGAGGACAAGGTGCTGCCCACGCGGGTGCACGCGATCGTGCTGGTCTCCAAGCTGCACAAGCCCACGCTGCGGGCACTCGCCTACGCGAAGGCCAGCCGGCCCAACGTGCTGGAGGCCATCTACGTCAGCACCGATCCGGCATCCACGGACGCGCTGCTGCAGGAGTGGGACGACCGGAAGATCGGACATCCCGTCTGAAGGTGCTGCACTCGCCCTATCGCGAACTGGTCAAGCCGATCGTGGACTATGCCGTCACCATCCGTCAGGCGAACCCCCGCGGCGTCGTGGCCGTCTACATCCCGGAGTACGTCGTGGGTCGCTGGTGGGAGCAGCTGCTGCACAACCAGACCGCGCTGCGACTCAAGGGGCGACTTGCTGTTCACGCCCGGGGTCATGGTGACGTCCGTGCCCTACCAGCTGCGGTCCTCGCAGATCGCTCGTGAACGCAGCGAATGGGAGCTGACCCGCTTGCGGCCAGGCGACGTACGACGAGGGCAGACGATCGAGAGCCCGAACGGACAAGGGACGTAGGTCTCCACGCTGATGTCTCGTCACCAGCCCCGGAGCCGGGGAACCCGCCAGCGTCAGGCGAAGGGCGCCTCAGTCGTCGGCCGGAGGTTCACGGCCACCGTCGGGTCCGTCGCCCACGGGGGGCATTGCATCGTCCGCCTGCCCGAGCCCGAGAGCCGGGTGGTGTTCACCCGCCATGCATTGCCCGGCGAGGAGGTGGTCGTGCAGATCACCGAGGGGACCGAGGGCGATCGGTTCTGGCGCGGAGACGCCATCGAGATCTCTACCGCCTCGCCCGACCGGGTGCCCGCGCCGTGTCAGTACGCCGGACCGGACCTCTGCGGCGGGTGCGACTTCCAGCACGTGGCACTGGAGGCCCAGCGACAGCTGAAGTCCGGCGTCGTCCGCGAGCAACTGGTCAGGCTCGCCGGGCTTGCCGCCGACCACCCGCTGGTGGCCGACCTGGTGGTCGAGCCGGTCCCCGGCGACGACCACGGCCTGCGTTGGCGCACCCGCATGCAGTACGTCGACCTGCCGGGTGGAACCCACGGACTGAGGGTGCACCGCTCGCGGGACGTCGTGGAGATCGACGACTGCCTGATCGCCCATCCGGATGCTCGCGAACCCTCGCCGGACCTGGTGTCGGAGACCGTCGACGGCCGAGACTTCACTGTTGCGGCAGACGGCTTCTGGCAGGTCCATCCCGGGGCCCCGACGGCACTGGTGGACGCTGTTCTCGGCCTTCTCTCGCCGCGACCGGGAGAGAAGGCACTGGACCTCTACAGCGGGGTCGGACTGTTCGCGGCGTTCCTGGCCGAGCGAGTGGGTGAGAACGGCCGGGTGGTGGCGATCGAGGGCGACCGTCGGGCGGCCGAGCACGCGAAGGCCAACCTGCGCGAGTTCCGTCGGGCCACAGTCGTGCCCGGCAGCGTCGACCGGGTGTTGCTGTCGGCCGTACGACGAGCCGTTCGACCTCGTCGTGCTCGACCCGCCGCGCGAGGGTGCGCGCCGCAAGGTCGTCGACCAGATCGTCGACCGCGCTCCTCGCGCCGTCGCCTATGTCGCCTGCGACCCGGCCGCCCTGGCGCGCGACGTGGCGATCTTCGCCGAGCATGGCTACACGTTGACCGCCCTGCGTGCCTTCGACCTGTTCCCGATGACGCACCATGTCGAGTGCGTGGCGCTCCTCGAACGAGGCTAGGGGACTGTCGTGGTCGATTGGGAGAAGCCAGATCCGATGCAGGACACCGCTCCACTGGCCGGCGTACCGTCCGTGCCGCCATCCGTGCCGCCCGTTCCCCCGCCTCCGGCACCGGTGACGCGGCCGCTGCCCGTGAGCGCGCAAGCAGGCCCCGTCCTCGTGCAGATCGGCGAGATCCACGTGTCGGCGGACACCGTCTACACGCCCATCGGCAGCTTTCCGCTGGCGAGCACGCAGTTCCATGTGCAGGACCAGTGGACTCTGACTCAGAAGACCCCCACCTGGGCGATCGTGTGTGCCGTGGTCGGGTTCTGCGTGCTGACCTTCTTCAGCCTGCTGTTCCTGCTCGCCAAGGAGACCGTCGCGGTGGGCTCGGTGGCGGTGACCGTGACCAACGGGCGTCAGGCCTACACGGCGTACCTCCCGGTGGGGAGCCAGTACCACGCGCACGACGTGCACAACCGGGTCAACTACGCCCGCGGGCTGGCCATCCGCTGAGAGCTCGCGCTGAGTCTGCTCGCCGGGGGAAGCTGCGGGTTCATCATGGTACGCAGATCAACCAGCGCTTCCCGTGTCGAATTGGGGATGGGATCTGCGGGTTGGCCTGCATACCGTGATGAACCATCGCCAAGCGCGCCTTTCTTCAACCCTTGATGTCATGTATCTTGATATCAAGAGATATTGAACGCCGGTTAGGCAAACCTCACTTTCCGTCGTCACCCGGGCATGGGCAAGATGGACACGAGCGCCAACCAAGACCTCAAGGAGATGGCTGATGCCGAGTCTGGACAGCTTCGGTGCCAAGAGCACCCTGGACGTGGACGGGAAGTCCTACGAGATCTTCCGGCTGGATGCGGTGACCGGGGACGGCCTCGATGTCGCCACGCTGCCGTTCTCGCTGAAGGTGCTGCTCGAGAACCTGTTGCGCACCGAGGACGGTGCCGACATCACGGCCGACGACATCCGCGCCATCGCGGGATGGGACGCCGACGCCGACCCCAGCAAGGAGATCCAGTTCACCCCCGCACGCGTCATCATGCAGGACTTCACCGGCGTGCCCTGCGTGGTCGACCTCGCCACGATGCGTGAGGCGATGGCAGACCTGGGCGGCGACCCCACCAAGATCAACCCGCTCGCGCCCGCCGAGATGGTGATCGACCACTCCGTCATCGCCGACGTGTTCGGCACCCCCGAGGCTTTCGAGAAGAACGTCGAGATCGAGTACGAGCGCAACCGCGAGCGCTACCAGTTCCTCCGCTGGGGCCAGGGCGCCTTCGACGACTTCAAGGTCGTCCCGCCTGGCACCGGCATCGTGCACCAGGTCAACATCGAGCACCTGGCCCGCACGATCTTCACCCGTGAGGTCGACGGCGAACTGCAGGCCTACCCCGACACCTGTGTCGGCACCGACTCCCACACCACCATGGTCAACGGCATCGGCGTCGTCGGCTGGGGCGTGGGCGGCATCGAGGCCGAGGCCGCCATGCTCGGCCAGCCTGTCTCCATGCTCATCCCACGGGTCGTGGGCTTCAAGCTGAACGGCGACCTGCCGGAGGGGACGACCGCCACCGACCTGGTCCTCACCATCACCGAGATGCTGCGTGAACACGGTGTCGTCGGCAAGTTCGTGGAGTTCTACGGCCCCGGCGTCTCAGCCCTGCCGCTGGCCAACCGCGCCACCATCGGCAACATGAGCCCGGAGTTCGGCTCGACCATCGCGGTGTTCCCGATCGACGAGGAGACCACGAAGTACCTCCGCCTGACCGGGCGCAGCGAGGAGCAGCTGGCCCTCGTCGAGACGTACGCCAAGGAGCAGGGCCTCTGGCACGACCCGGCCGCCGAACCGCGCTACTCGGAGAAGCTCGAGCTCGACGTGTCGACCGTCGTGCCCTCCCTCGCCGGCCCCAAGCGTCCGCAGGACCGGGTGGCGTTGTCGGAGGCCGCCTCGGCGTTCGCGGGCGAGCTGGCGACGTACACCACCAACCCGACCGCCAAGGTCCCGGTGACGCTGGCCGACGGCAGCTCGTTCGAGCTGGAGAACGGCGCGGTCACGATCGCCGCGATCACGTCCTGCACCAACACCTCCAACCCGTCGGTCATGATCGGCGCCGGGCTTCTGGCGAAGAAGGCCGTCGAGAAGGGCCTCACGCGCAAGCCGTGGGTCAAGACGACGCTGGCGCCCGGCTCCAAGGTGGTCTCCGACTACTACGACCGATCCGGCCTGACGCCCTATCTCGACAAGCTCGGGTTCAACCTCGTCGGCTACGGCTGCACCACCTGCATCGGCAACTCAGGACCGCTGATCCCGGAGGTCTCCGCTGCGGTGCAGGAGAACGACCTGGCCGCTGTCTCGGTGCTGTCGGGCAACCGCAACTTCGAGGGCCGCATCAACCCGGACGTCAAGATGAACTACCTCGCGTCGCCGCCGCTCGTGGTCGCCTATGCACTGGCCGGCTCGATGACCGTCGACCTGTTCAACGACCCACTCGGTCAGGACACCGACGGAAACGACGTGTACATGCGCGACATCTGGCCGACGGCGGCCGAGGTCGAGGACGTGATCGCAGAGGCCATCAACGCCCAGATGTTCGACGACAGCTATCAGGATGTCTTCGCCGGAGATGCGGCTTGGCAGTCGCTGCCCACCCCGGAGGGAAAGACCTTCGCGTGGGACCCCGAGTCGACGTACGTCCGCAAGCCTCCCTACTTCGACGGCATGCCCGACAACCCCGAGCCGGTCGCCGACATCACCGGCGCGCGCGTCCTGCTCAAGCTGGGCGACTCGGTGACCACCGACCACATCAGCCCGGCCGGGGCAATCAAGAAGGACTCGCCGGCAGGCACCTACCTCGCCGAGCACGGAGTGGCCCAGCGCGACTTCAACTCCTACGGCTCGCGTCGTGGCAACCACGAGGTGATGATCCGAGGCACCTTCGCCAACATCCGGCTGCGCAACCAGCTGGCCCCGGGCACCGAAGGTGGCTTCACCCGCGATCTGGCTGGCGACGGCTCGGTGACGACCATCTACGAGGCGTCCGAGAAGTACATCGCCGCCGGCACCCCGCTGGTCGTCCTGTCGGGCAAGGAGTACGGCTCGGGCTCGTCGCGCGACTGGGCGGCCAAGGGCACCGCTCTGCTGGGTGTGAAGGCCGTCATCGCGGAGTCCTACGAGCGCATCCACCGCTCCAACCTGATCGGGATGGGCGTGCTGCCGTTGCAATACCCCGCCGGCCAGACAGCGGAGTCGCTCGGCCTGACCGGTGAGGAGACCTTCACCATCACCGGCGTCACCGCCCTCAACGACGGCACGACACCCAAGACGGTGCACGTCCAGGCCGACGATGTCGAGTTCGACGCCGTGGTCCGGATCGACACCCCTGGTGAGGCCAACTACTACCGCAACGGCGGCATCATGCAATACGTGCTGCGCAATCTCCGCAACGCCTGATCCTGGGGTGCATGAATCCCCGGATATCCGGGGAAACTCGCGGTTGTCAGCCGTTGCAACGCCTGACAACCGAGGGAATCCCCGGATATCCGGTGATTCATGGGATCTGGCGCGCGCGGCCTAGCCTGAGCCCATGATCCGGGACCTCAACGCACGAATGTTCGCTCGCCTGTTGGGGTGGTGGATCGTGCTCCTGGGGCTGGTCCTCGGTTGGGGCCTCCTGCTGACCCACTCGCTGTCGGGCTCGCTGGGCCGGATGGACGACGATCTCGCCCGGTGGATCGCGGACCGGCGTACGCCGGGGCTCGACGGTCTTGCCGACATCGGCACCATGCTGGGTGACACCCTCATCGGGCTCTGTGCGGCTGTGGCGGTGGCGATCGGGTTCTCGGTGTGGAGGCGGTCGGTTCGACCGGGCGTGTTCGTCGTGACCGTGGGGCTCGGCATCTACGGCATCTATCTCATCGCGGTCAGCGTCGTCCCCCGTCAGCGACCGCCGGTGAAGATCCTGGATCCCGGGCTCGTCCCCGACCACAGCTTTCCTTCGGGCCATGTCGGCACGTCGATCATGCTGTGGGGCTGCATCGTGGTCCTCACGTGGACCTACGCCGGCGCGGCACGACGGTGGATCACCCCGCTCGCCGTGCTCCCTGTGGTGGTGCTGGTGGCGCGCCTCTACCAAGGGGCCCATCACCTCACCGATGTGCTGACCAGCCTGGTGTTCGCGAGCGCCTGGCTCGTCATCGTGACCAGGGAGATCCTGAGGCCGGACGCGAAGAGACCAGCTGTGTGAAGGTCGTGTGACGACTGTGTGAAATCGCCCTGGGCATCTGGGGGAGCGGCGAGTCTGATGGCATCCGCCGATCCAGGAAGTCATCAGCATGGGGAGCACACACCGGACGAGTCGGCCACCGAGCCTGCGCCGCCTGCTGGGTCTTGCACTGCTCCAGACCCTGCTGTTCACGATCGTTCCGGCCGTCGCCTGGGGTGCGACGACCGTGGTCAGCGACCGATTCCTGCTGCCGTCGGCCGATGAGCCGGGTACGCCGCACAGCGTGCTCGCCCCGGCTGCGAAGCCGGATGCCGCGGGGCGGCGCCTGTCCGGACTCATGCGCCGCTGGGGGTGCACCACGGGCGGGCTCGGAGACGGGGTCATTCCGGCTCACACGCTGGTGCGGACGGCTGGGCGGGTCCGGGTCGCCTCGTTCGACGTCGGCTGGGCGGCGTCCACCGGTGAGGCGCGTGGCGAGCTCGTCGCCGTCTGCCGCCGCTGACCTGGGCATCCGTGAGTGCCGGGTCGCAGGGCTCTGGACCCCGCGCGCTAGCGTGAGCCACATGATCGTGGCCTTCAGCATCTCTCCGTCAGCGAGCGACGACACCGGCTCGGTGACCGATGCCGTGGCCGCGGCGGTTCGGGTGGTGCGCGAGTCGGGGCTTCCCCACGAGACGAACGCGATGTTCACCAATCTCGAGGGGGACTGGGACGAGGTGATGGCGGTCGTGAAGCGGGCCGTCGAGGTGGTCGCCGAGGTCTCGCCGCGGGTCGGGCTGGTCCTCAAGGCCGACATCCGCCCGGGGTACGACGCCCAGCTGCGCGCCAAGGTCGAGCGCATCGAGCGAGCCCTGGAGTGAACGACCTCTTCGAGTTCGGCCCGAGCCTCGATCAGCGGCGCAGGACCGCACAGATCGCCTTCGCCGTGCTGACCGCCATGATCCTGATGGGACTGACGATCGCGGTCCCGCTCAGCCTGCAGGAGGAGCGGGACGCCAGGGCCGCCGCCAGCCCGGTCAACCTCGACGACGTCAGGATCTTCAACGGCATCGCACGGGGTCACACCGAGGGCAAGGTCGACTATGCGCAGGTGCCGCCGGTGGGCGGCCCGCACAACCCGCGCTGGCTGGACTGTGGCGCGTTCGCCAGCCCTGTGCCCGACGAGAACGCGGTGCATGACCTCGAGCACGGCACGGTGTGGATCACCTACCGCCCGGGTCTGTCGCCGAGCAAGATCGCCGCGCTCACCGCCCAGCTGCCCGACGACGGCATCCTGAGCCCCTACGACGACCTCCCGGCGCCGGTGGTGGTGACGGTGTGGGGTCGTCAGCTGGCGCTGACCGGTGCCGACGACCCCCGGCTTCCCCTGTTCATCCAGACCTACGCCGGCGGGCAGACCGCTCCCGAACCCCAGGCGAGCTGTCGCGGCGGCTTGACCGAGGATGAGCTGACGCTCGCGGTCTGAGGCTCGGTCCGATACCTCAGGAGGAGGTTTCCGGTCAGGCCGTCCGCGAGGATGACCACGTGATCAGTCGACGTGGGGTGTTGGCCGGGGGCGCGGGCGTGCTCGGACTCGGTGTGGTGGGCGCCCTCGGGTGGGAGCTCGCGCCCTACCGGCTGAAGGAGAGCCTTGGCCTGACACCGGACCCGTTCATCCCGGATGCCCCCGAGGGCCGGGTCACGCTCGAGACGGTGTCCTCGAAGGCGATGGGCACCGACCTCGACCTCTTCACCGCCGTCCCGGACGGCTACGGCGACGGCGCGGGGCTGCCGGTCGTGATGATCCTGCACGGCTCCAGCGCCAGCGCGTCCGAGTTCCAGGGGTTCGGGTTCGGCCGCTTCCTGAGCGCAGCGGTGGCGGCGGGCGCACCGCCCTTCGTTCTCGCCGGCACCGACGACGGACCGGCCGGCTGGATCCCGAGCGGATCCGCGGACCCGCAGGCGATGCTCACCCGGGAGCTGCCGCGTTGGCTCGATGAGCGAGGGTACGACGCCAGCCGTCGGGCACTGTGGGGCTGGTCGCGAGGAGGGTACGGCGTGCTCCGGCTTGCCGAGTCGCAGCCGGAGTTCGCGCGAGCCGCTGCGCTGTTCTCACCCGCGGTCGTCGATCCGGATCCGGTCTTCGACGACCTGGGTGCCCTGGCGTCCCTGCCCCTCGGGATCTGGTGCGGCGAGGACGATCCCTTCATCGATGGCGTCCACCAGCTCGTCGACGGGCTGAGCGTTCCGCCCGCCACGCTCACCTACGCGCCGGGGGCGCACACCCGGGAGTTCTGGAACGACCACACGCAGGACGCGTTCGCCTGGCTGGCCGACCGGCTCTGACTAGAAGGCGCTGGCGTAGGCGTTCAGGGCCGGCTGGCCGCCGAGGTGGGCGTAGAGCACCGTCGAGTCGGAGTCGATGGAGCCGTCGGTGACGAGATCGATCAGGCCGGCCATCGACTTGCCCTCGTAGACGGGGTCGATGATCATGCCCTCGAGCCGGCCCGAGAGCCGGATCGCGTCGAGCGTGGACTGCACCGGGATGCCGTACTCGTCCCCGGCCCAGCCCTCCAGCACCACGATCTCGTCATCGCGCAGCTCGCGGCCGAGGTCGATCAGCTGCGCTGTGTGCCGAGCGATCCGGGCCACCTGGGCGCGGGTCTTCTCAAGCGTCGCCGAGGCGTCGATCCCGATCACGCGTCGTGGTCGGTCCTGACCGGCGAAGCCGGCGATCATGCCGGCCTGGGTCGAGCCGGTCACCGTGCACACGATGATGGTGTCGAAGAAGACGCCGAGCTCGCGCTCCTGCTGCTCGACCTCGTAGGCCCAGTTGGCGAACCCGAGGCCGCCGTACGGGTGTTCCGAGGCGCCGGCGGGGATGGCGTAGGGCTTGCCGCCGCTCGCCTCCACCTCGGCGAGGGCGTCCTCCCAGGACTGGCGGATGCCGATGTCGAACCCGGCCGGGTCGAGGCGGACATCGGCGCCCATGATCCGGGAGAGCAGGATGTTGCCCACGGTCTCGTTGCCCGGGTCGTCCCAGTCGACCCACTTCTCCTGAACCAGCCGGCACTTGAGGCCCAGCTTGGCTGCGACGGCCGCGACCTGCCGAGTGTGGTTCGACTGGTAGCCACCGATCGAGACCAGCGTGTCCGCGCCTGCCGCCAGCGCGTCGGGGACGATGTACTCGAGCTTGCGCGTCTTGTTGCCGCCGTAGGCGAGTCCGGAGTTGCAGTCCTCCCGTTTGGCCCAGAGGGACGCACCGCCGAGGTGGGCTGAGAGCCGGTCGAGCCGGTGCACGGGGCTGGGGCCGAAGGTGAGCGGGTAGCGCTCGAAGTCGGCAAGGGGCATGAGGTCTCCTGTGGGTTCAGCCGGCTCGAGTCAGGCCGTGCCCGCTCGAGATCTGGGGGGCGGAATCGTGGACCTGGGCCAGGGCGGTCCAGGTGGTCAGGGCGGCGGCTGCGGCACGCTCGACATCTCCGTCCGCGCCGGCCTCGATCATCGCGTGGTGCAGCGCCACCGAATCGCGCCCGGCTGCCGAGGAGAACCGAAGCCGCTCGATCCGGCGCAGGAGGGGGGAGTACTGCTCGAGGATGTCGGCGACCGCTCGGTTGGCGGCCAGATCGACGAAGACCTGGTGCAGGCGGTCATCGGCCGCGAGTGCCGCGGTGGCGTCACCGTCGTCGAGGGCGCGGGCGAACTCGTGGTTGGCCTCGCGCAGGACCTGGAGGCTGCTCTCGTCGAGGAGCGGTACGGCGAGCCGCACCGCCAGCACGTGCATGGCGGCGACCACGGGCTGGGCGGCGTGCACGAGGTCGTCGTCGAGCGGGGCCACCACGGTCGAGTGGCCGGGGCGGGTGAGCACGAGTCCAGAGCGCTGCAGGCGCATCAGGGCCTCCCGGATCGGCGTCCGGCTCACCCCCAGCCAGGTCTCCAGCTCGCCCTCACGCAACTGTTCCCCCGGGGCCAGCGTGCCGTCCACGATCGCGTCGCGCAGGACGAGGTAGGCCCGGTCGCGCAGCAACGTGCGAGCGGCGACGTCGGAGACTTCAGGAACGGGCATATGCAATATATTGCAGCGCTTGCGACCTGGAAGTCAATGGCGCCGCCCCACCGCTCAGCCCGCGGGACGGGCCGTTCGCTGCCTCTGCTCGACCTGGGTCTGGTGCTCCGAGTCGGTGAAGCCGACGGAGCGATAGACCCGGATCGCCAGGTAGTCGGGGTCGGCGACCATCACCAGGGTCTGCGCGCCCAGCTCGGCGAACCCGTAGGTGCTGACCGCGTGCACCAGCGTGCCTGCCAGCCCGCGACCGCGGAAGTCGGGGTGCGTCTCCACCGACTGGAACCGGGCGAGCCCCGGGCTGGCGGTGAACAGTCCCATCCCGGAGACGAGTCGATCCTCGAGGAAGGCACCCCACCACGCGCCGTGTCCCGCCTCGGCACGGCCACGTTCGCTCTCGGCCTTCCGTGCCGCGAACACCCGGTAGGACTCCGCCTCGTGGTCGTCGTTGCAGGCGGCTGCGAGCTCGACGCGCTGGGCCCAGTCGTCGTCGCCCTCGAGGCGGCGGCAGGTCGCCTCCCGGTTGGGGCGAGGCGGTTCGTAGGTGGCGGAGGCGGTCATCACCGTGCCCATCTCCAGGCTCAGGCCTGCCGCGAGCAGCGGCGCCATCGCCGCCCCGTGATCGTCGATGCCGTCGATGCCCATCGCTCGGTGGCGGGAGTCAGGGAACGTGCGGTCGTAGTGCTCGATGAGTGCGGGCACCTCGTCGGGCGCCGGGGGAGCGGAGAGGAGGAAGAAGTTGCCCCAGTAGAACTGCGGATTGGCCGGCGTGCGGATCACGACCAGGTCGCCATGGTCCTCGATCTCGGAGCCCGCACTCTCGAGCAGGGCCAGATCGGTCCGGAATCCGAGCGAGCGCACGTCCATGGACGCCGAACCTACCCGGGGGTGGCACGATCGGCCACATGGATTCCGAGACGAACAGCTATCGCACGGGCGAGCGGGAGACCGTTCTCGACCTCACCGACGACTGTGCGCGTTTCGTCGCAGGGCGCGCCGACGGGCTGCTCCACGTGTTCGTCCCGCATGCCACCGCCGGAATCGCCATCCTCGAGACCGGTGCGGGCAGCGACGACGACCTGCTCAGCGCCCTTGCGGACCTGCTGCCGGCCGACGATCGATGGCGTCACCGGCACGGGAGCCGCGGTCACGGTCGCTCGCACGTCATGCCCGCGCTGGTGCCTCCCCACGCCACCGTGCCGGTGCTGGCCGGCAGGCTCGCCCTCGGCACCTGGCAGAGCATCTGCCTGGTCGACCTCAACGTCGACAACGCGGTCCGCGACGTACGACTGTCGTTCCTGGCCGGCTGAGCCGCCACCGAGGCGGTCGAACAACTGTTCGAATATCGTCTAGACTCAACCCATGGCTCTCTACGCCCCACCGGGGTGGCCGCGGCAGGTGCGGCCACCTGACGCGCCCGACTGGGAACGAACCGCCTCCAACTGGCTGCTGGACATCTGCCCGCCCGACTTCCGCGGCTACCACACGCTTCGCCATCACCCGGTGGTGCTGGCGCGCTTCGCGGCTCTGCACATCGAGGCCTGCCAGCTCGCAGCTCGCCGCGGGCTGAGCGAGGCGCGCTCCGAGCTGCGCGACGTCGCGGACGGCGACACCGTGGAGGCTGCTGTGCAGACCTGGCACACCGAGGCAGCGAGGCTGATCTCGATCCGACGCTCGGTGGGACTGGTCGAGGAGGCCTTGCGCGGAGGACGGTTCCGCGCCCGCTTGTGAGCGGGAACCGGCGTCGTAGAGTCGGGAGCATGGCCACTGAGCGCATCGTCATCATCGGGGGCGGCCTTGCCGCCGCCACCGCCGCCACCGAGCTCCGCACGAACGGCTTCGCGGGAGACATCACGCTGCTGACCGAGGAGACCCACCTTCCCTATGAGCGCCCCCCGCTGTCCAAGGCGGTGCTCCTGGGCGAGAAGGAGCCGGACACGGCGCTGGTGCACGACCGCGGCTGGTACGACGACCACGCGATCGACGTCCACCTGGGAGTCCGGGTCGACACCCTCAACCGTGACGCCCACCAGGTGTCGGCCGGGAACCAGAGCTTCACCTACGACCAGCTCCTGATCGCCACCGGCGCCCGTCCGCGCACGTTCGCCCTTGCCGATGACAGCGGTGCCCCGGTGAGCTATCTGCGCACCATCGACGACGCGCTGGCCCTGCGTGCGACCTTCCGGCCGGGCCTACGGCTCGGGGTGATCGGTGGCGGATGGATCGGGCTCGAGGTCGCCTCCGCGGCGCGTCAGGCCGAGTGCGAGGTGACCGTCATCGAGATGGCCGCGCTACCGCTGCTCGGAGTGCTGGGTGAGGAGGTGGCCTCGGTGATCGCCGACCTCCACCGCGAACACGGCGTACACCTGATGACCGATGCCGAGGTCTCCTCGATCACCGCACGCGGCGACGAGACGGTGGTCACCCTGGTCGACGGTGAGCACGTCTTCGACCACCTCGTGGTCGGTGTCGGCGTGCAGCCGAACGTGGAGCTCGCAGCGGCGGCCGGTCTCGACATCGACAACGGCATCCGCACCGACGACCACCTGCGGACCTCCGACCCGCTCATCCTCGCCGCCGGTGACGTGGCCAACCCCGACCACCCGGTGCTGGGTCGCCCGCTGCGGGTGGAGCACTGGGACACCTCGATCCAGCACGGCAAGGTGGCCGCGGCCAACCTCGCGGGAGGCGACGTGGCGGCAGACTCCCTGCCCTACTTCTTCACCGACCAGTACGACTTCGGGATGGAGTACGTCGGCAACACCGGTGGCGGCTACGACCGGGTGATCCTGCGAGGCGATGTGCCGGCCAGGAACTTCACGGCGTGGTGGCTCGACGGCAGCCGCGTCGTCGCCGGCATGCACGCCAACGACTGGGACGCGATCGACGACGTACGCCGGATCGTCGGCAGCACCGTCGACCCCGAACGGCTCGCCGACGAGAAGATCGCCCTGGCGGACCTCTGACGGCGAGTACATCTGCGACAGGTCAACGCGTTCTGCGTGTACATCTGCGACAGGTCAGCGGAGACGGTCGAGGATCCAGGCGTGCACCTCGGCCTCGTAGTCGAGGTGTCCGAACCGCCCTGAGGGACCTACGTGCGATCCGGCCCCGAGCTCGCAGCGGAACACGCAGCGCGGCGACCACTCCGGGTCGCCGGCGCGCAGTGCGGCGACCCACTTGGCCGGCTCCTGCACCATCACCCGTGGGTCGTGCAGGGCGCCGGTGACGAGGAGGTCGGGCCGCGAGCCGGAGGGCGGCAGGTTGTCGTAGGGCGAGTAGGCCAGCATCCAGTCGAAGTCGTCGCGGCGCCGGGGGTCGCCCCACTCGTCCCACTCGTTCACGGTGAGTGGGATGGTGGCGTCGAACATGGTCGTGACCACGTCGACGAAGGGCACCTCCGCGACCACGGCGCGCCAGCGATCCGGTCGCTGGCTGAACACCACGCCCTGCAGCAGGCCACCGGCGCTGAGCCCTCGGCTGGCGATCCGGTCGCCGTCGACCAGTCCGCTCTCGACCAGCCCGTCGGCCACCGCCGCGAAGTCGGTGAAGGTGTTCTGCTTGGCCTGCCATCCGCCCGTCGAGCCACCAGGCGCGACCGCCCTCACCGCCGCCGCGCACATGGGCGTGCACGAAGACGACGCCGCGGTCGAGCAGGCAGGGCAGCGATGGATCCCAGTCGGGCTCGAAGGTGTACTCGTAGGCGCCGTAGCCGTAGACGAGCGCCGGTGCGGTGCCGTCCAGGGCGGTGTCCCGGTGGCGGATGACGGTGGCCGGCACCAGGGTGCCGTCGGCTGAGGGGAAGGTGCGGATCTCGCTCACGTAGTGGGTCGGGTCGTGACCGGGGGCCTCCTCGCGATGCTGGACGCGGGCGGTGCCGCTGGCGAGCTCGACGTCGAGCCAGACCGGAGGATCGACGTACGACTGGTCGCACACCGTGACCGAGTCGGCGTCGTACGCCGTGTTCCGGGCGAGGCGCACGGCACCGGCAGGATGCTCGCTGGTCACGTCCACGCCGGATCCGCCGAGGTCGCCGACCGGCAGAATCCTCAGGGTGTGCCTTCCACCGGTCCGCAGGCTCAGCACGACGTACCCGTCGAAGGCGTCGACCCGTTCGAGCCGCTCGGCCGGGTGCTCGGGCCGCACCTCGCGCCATGCCCCCGCCTGCTGGTCGGCAGGGGGCAGGGGGCTCTCCATCAGCCGGAACTCGACCGCCTCGAGGTTGGTGACCAGCAGCAGTCCGCCGCCGCGCACGTGCTCGGCCCGGTAGACGACGCCGGGGTGGCGTCCGCCGATCGATGACGGGCGTGCTTCGGGGGTGCGCGCGTCGAGGTACCAGCACTCGCCGGTGTCGCGGCTCTCGCTCAGGAGCAGGATCGCCTCCTCGCTGCGGCTCAGGCGCAGGTTGAGGCTGAAGCGCTCGTCCGGTTCGGCGAGCACGAGGACGTCCTCGGAGACCGGGGTGCCGAGCCGGTGCCGCCAGACCTGGTGGGGGCGGTACATCTCGTCGTGCACGCTGTAGAAGAAGTACGCCGAGTCCGCGCTCCAGGCGCCGCCGTAGTAGCTGCGGGGGATCACCTCGTCGAGGTCGACCCCGGACCTCAGGTCGCGGAACCGCAGCTCGAACACCTCGTCGCCGGTGCGGTCCACGGAGTAGGCCAGCACGTCCTCGTCGGGGCTCACGAGAGTGAGGCCGAGATCGAGGTAGCCGCTCTCATCGGCGAGTCGGCTGACGTCGAGCAACACCTCCGGTTTTCTGCTGTTTTCGTTGCTTTCAGTGCCGAGATCTTCGAAAACTTCGGTTCCGGGTGTCGAATCGTTACGTATTTCCCGGGACAACAGGGCGTAGTCACTTCCGGTGGGGTGGCTTGTGTAGTAGTAAAAGCGGTGACGGGCCCATCTGGCCGACCGGGCGGTGGATGGCACTCGCAATTTGCTTTCGGACCGAAGTGTCGAGACGAGGGATCCCAGATGCGTGCAGGACGCTTCATACCAGGCCCGTTCCGCGGCAAGGTAGGCCAACAGGTCGGGAGACTCCTCCCGCATCCAGAACCACGGGTCGTCGCGTTCGACCCCGTGCTGGGAGTGCGTGAAGGGGGTCTGCGGGGCCGCCGGCGGCTGTTCGGGATGCTGGGACGTCACGGCGGTCAACGTACTCCCACCAGGGTGGCTGCGGCACTGTCCCTTCTCGCCCTGGCGCTCATGCCGGGTCTGGCGCTCCAGACGACCGCCCAGGCCGCGCCCGCCGCCGACGGTGACGTGACGTTCACGGTGGCTCTGCTGAACAGTCCCGACTCACTCAACCCGTTCCTGGGCTTCGAGGCCGAGTCGTACGAGATGTGGGCGCTGACCTACGACTACATGATCAGCTACAACATGAAGGACATCTCGCCCGAACCCGGGCTGGCGACGGCCTGGAACACCTCCGACGACGGGCTCACCTGGACCTTCGACATCCGGTCCGGCGTGACGTTCTCGGACGGTGAGCCCCTGACGGCCGCCGACATCGCCTACACCTACAACCGGGTGATGAGCGGCACCGCCGAGGGCTACACCTGGGGCTCCTACCTCAAGGGCGTCACCAAGGTCACGGCGCCCGACGACACCCACGTCGTGCTCACGCTGAAGCGGCCCAACGCCGTCCTGCCGCTCCTGCCGATCCCCATCATTCCCGAGCACGTGTGGAAGGACATCAGCGAGAAGGCCGTGAAGGCCTATGCCGCTGAGCCGAAGGGCGGCGAGCCGGTGGTCGGATCGGGTCCGTTCCGGATGGTGGAGGGCACTGCCGGTGGGTCCACGTTCCGATTCGAGGCGAACCCCGACTACTGGGGCGGGACCCCCCACATCGACCACCTGGTGTTCCGGGTCTTCCAGAGCGAGGACCCGGCGGTGCAGGCCCTGATCAAGGGCGAGGTCGACTTCGTCGAAGGCATCTCGGCCGTGCAGGTGAAGTCACTGCAGGGACGAGACGGCATCACCGCCATCAACGGTGACTCGCCAGGCTTCGACGAGATCGCCTTCAACACCGGTTCGGTCGACACCAAGACCGGCAAGCCCATCGGGGATCCGAACCCTGCGGTGCTGGACCCGAAGTTCCGCCACGCTCTGGGCTACGCCCTCGACCTCGACCAGCTGATCAGCAAGGTCTACCAGGGGGCCGGCCAGGCAGGCATCGGTCGTCATCCCACCCGCCTACAGCAACTTCCGGTGGGATCCGCCGGCCGATGTGGCGTTCTCCTACGACCCGGAGAAGGCCGGCCAGCTCCTCGACGAGGCGGGCTACACGAAGGGGTCCGACGGTCTGCGCACGATGCCCGACGGCAGCCCGATCGGGACGATCAGGCTGGCTGCGCGATCGGAGTCTCCGACCTCACTGGACACCATGGCCTTCGTCAAGGAGTGGTTCGGCGATGTGGGAATCAAGGCCAAGGTCGAGAACTTCGAGTCGAGCAAGCTCAGCGGGGTGATCCTCGACGGCGACTTCGACGTCTTCCAGTGGGGCTGGTACGTCGAGCCGGACCCCGACTCGATCCTCAGCTACTTCACCACCGACGCGCACGGCGGCTACTCGGACTCGTGGTACTCCAACCCGGAGTACGACGCGCTCTACGAGGAGCAGCACGTCGAGACGGACTCCGCCAAACGGGTCGAGATCGTGAAGAAGATGCAGGAGATGCTCTTCCTGGACTCGCCCTATCTGGTGACCGCCTACAACACCATCGGCGAAGCCGTGCGCAGCGACAAGTTCGCCTGCCTCCAGCCGCAGCCCGACCCGGGTGGGATCTGGCTCATCCAGTACGGCATCCACAACTACCTCAGTGTGCGCCCAGCCGATCAGGCTGGTGACTGCGACAACGTCGAGAGCTCCTCCCAGGCGACGGACGCAGCCGCGGACAAGGGCGTGGGCAGCGGCTTCGCGATCGGGGCCGGGGTGCTCGCAGTGGTGGCGGTGCTGGGCGGTGGGTTCGTGCTGCTCAGGCGACGCTCGTCGGTCGGCGACCGCGAATGAGCCTGGCTGCGACGACCGAGGTCGGCGACGTAGCCCCAACCAGGACGAAGGGCTACGGCAGCTATCTGCTGCGCAAGCTGGCCGGGGCGTTGGGGAGCCTGCTGTTCATGCTGGTGATCAACTTCTTCCTGTTCCGAGTGCTGCCCGGAGACCCGGCCAAGACGCTCGGCAGGGGTCGGCTCACCACTCCCGAGCAGGTGGAGGCCTTCAACAAGACCTACGGCCTCAACCAGCCGCTTCCCCAGCAGTTCCTGACCTTCCTGCACAACACCTTCACCGGCAAGCTGGGCATCTCGGTGACCTATCCGGGACATGAGGTGTCGCAGCTGATCGCAGACCGCATCTGGCCGACGATCCTGCTGGTCGGCACCTCGACGGTGTTGGCGGCGATCATCGGGGTGTGGCTGGGCGTGCGCGGGGCCTGGAACCGTGGCAGCACGTTCGACAAGACGTCCACCGGCTTCTCACTGACGCTCTACGCCATGCCCGAGTGGTGGCTGGGCATGCTGCTGATCGTGGCGCTGGCTGTCGGGATCGGCCCGATGCCGGGGCTCTTCCCGACCGGGGGGCTGCACTCCACCGGAGTCGACCCCGGATCGTTGAAGGGCATTCTGGACACCGCCTGGCACCTCACCCTGCCGGTCATCACCCTGACCCTGGCCTACCTGGCCGACTACTCCCTGATCATGCGCAGCTCACTGCTCGACGAGCTCGGGGAGGACTACCTGACCACCGCTCGGGCGAAGGGCCTGCGAGACATCCAGGTCCGCAACCGGCACGCCGTACGCAACGCCCTGCTGCCCACCACCACGGTGGCCGCTCTCAGTCTCGGGTTCGTGGTCTCCGGCGCGGTGACGATCGAGACGGTCTTCTCCATCCCTGGCCTGGGCCTGCTGGGGGTCGAGGCTTTGAAGGGCCCTGACTTCTGGTTGCTCCAGGGCACCTTCCTGGTCGCCTCGGTCGGGGTGATCATCGCCAACCTGGTGGCGAACCTGCTGTACGGGTGGCTGGATCCGCGGGTGCGCACGTGAGCGCGGAGGCGGCAGGCCCCGTCCGGTCACTGACCGCGGCGCAGCTGGCCCGACAACGTCGGCGGGAGTCCTGGGGCCGGGGCTGGCGGATGTTCCGGGCCAACCGTGCCGGCATGGTCGGCCTGGTGATCCTGGGCATCTTCGTGCTGATGGCGGTGTTCGCGCCCCTCCTGGCCAGTGCCGACGGCCTCGAGGTCACCAAGGCGACCGGTGGCGTCCTCGAGCCGCCGTCGTCGCAGTTCTGGCTCGGCACCGACGACAACGGTCGCTCCGTGCTCACCCTCTTGATGTGGGGCTCGCGGATCTCCCTGTTCGTCGGTCTGTCGGCGACCTTGATCTCGATGGTGATCGGCACTGTGGTGGGACTCACCTCGGGCTTCTACAGCGGTTGGACCGGCGCGCTGCTGTTCCGCCTCACCGAGTGGTTCCTGATCATTCCGTTCCTGCCGTTGGCGATCGTGCTGGCCAGTGTCCTCGGCCCCTCGCTGCTGAACATCTCGCTCGTCATCGGGGTGACGTCCTGGCCCGGGACCGCCCTGCTGATCCGGAGCCAGACGCTCTCCATCAGGGAGCGGGCCTACTTGGAGCGCGCCAAGGTCCTCGGCGCGGGCGAGTGGCACCAGATCCGCCGTCACATCCTGCCGAACGTGATGCCGATGATCTTCGCGAACACGACCCTGACCGTGGCGATCGCGATTCTGTCGGAGACCACGCTGAGCTTCCTCGGCCTGGGGGATCCCAGCCGGATCTCCTGGGGCACGATGCTCGACGACGCCTACACGGTGGGGGCGATCACGACCGGCTCCTGGTGGTTCCTGATCCCTCCCGGGGTCTGTGTCGTGCTCGTGGTCCTGGCGTTCACGCTGGTCGGCCAGGCCCTCGAAGAGGTCCTCAACCCGAGACTGAAGGGGCGTTGATGGACGACCTGCTGCGACTCGACGACCTCTCCGTCAGCTATGCCACCGCCAACGGGGCGGTGCCGGCGGTGCGCGAGATCGACATGGTCGTCAACCGGGGCGAGATCGTCGGCCTGGCCGGAGAGTCCGGTTGCGGCAAGTCGACCCTCGCCAGCACGATCCTGCGCCTCCAGCCGGCCTCGGCCACGGTGACCGGCCAGGTGCTGTTCGAGGGCAACGACGTGCAGACCATGCGCTGGGGTGACCTGAGGGCGCTGCGCTGGTCCGGCGCCTCGATCGTCTTCCAGGGTGCGCTGCACTCACTCAACCCCGTGCAGCGGGTCGGTGACCAGATCGCTGAGCCGATCCGGGTGCACAGCGCGCAGATGAAGGACACCGAGATCGACACGCGCGTGGGTGACCTGCTGGAGCAGGTCGGACTTCCCGCCGCCCGGGCCAAGGCCTATCCCCACCAGCTGTCCGGCGGCATGCGCCAGCGGATCATGATCGCGATGGCCCTGGCCTGCGAGCCGCGGCTGGTGATCGCCGACGAGCCGACCACCGCCCTGGACGTGATGGTGCAGGCACAGGTCCTCGGGGTGCTGTCCGATCTGGTCCACGACCTGGGCGTCGGGATGCTGCTGATCAGCCACGACCTCTCGGTGCTGGCCGACCTGTGCGACCGGATCGTGGTGATGTACGGCGGCCGGATCGTCGAGCAGGGTCCCTCCAAGGACGTCTTCGCCGCGGCACTGCATCCCTACGCCGCGGCGCTCTCCGCGTCGTTCCCCCGGATCGGAGACCCGGCGGCGCGCTATGCGCCCGCAGGACTCGACGGCGACCCGCCCGACCCGGCCAGGTTGCCGCCCGGCTGCGCGTTCGCGCCCCGGTGCTCCAGGGCCAAGGACGAGTGCTCGACCGCGCTGCCCGAGCTCCGGGCCTTCCCCGGTCACCGCGAGGCCGCCTGCATCCGGGTGGGTCGGCCATGACCCGCAACACCACCGGGTCGCTGGAGACTCGTGGGCTGGCCGTGCAGTTCACGACACGTTCGGGCCAGGTGGCACGCGCCCTGGACGGTGCCGATCTCCGCGTCGGCGCGGGGGAGGTCGTCGCGCTGGTGGGCGAGTCCGGATCGGGGAAGACGACCCTGGCCCGCACGCTGATGGGACTGGAGCGTCCGACCAGCGGAGAGGTGTTCTTCGGGGGAAAGCCGTTGGACTACTCCGGCGCCGGTCTCAGGGCCTTCCGGCGCCGGGTCCAGATGGTGCTCCAGGACCCGGCCGGGGCGCTCAACCCCCGGCACACCGTCTACGAGTCGGTCGCCGAAGGGCTGCGGCTCCACGGCCTGGCCGGCAAGGAGGGACGCGGCACCGAGATGGAGCTCGTCTCGGCCGCCCTGTCCTCGGCCGGCCTGCGGCCGCCGGAAGCACTGTTCCTGCGCTATCCGCACGAGCTGTCGGGTGGTCAGCGTCAACGGGTGCTCATCGCGGGTGCTCTCGCGCTCGAGCCCGAGCTCCTGATCGCCGACGAGCCCGTCTCGAGCCTCGACGCCTCGATCCGCGGCGAGATCCTGGCGCTACTCCTGCGGTTGCGCCAAGAGCTCGGTCTCGGGGTGCTGGTGGTGACCCACGACCTCGGTCTCGCATGGAACATCGCCGACCGGATCGCGGTGATGTACCTCGGCCGGATCGTCGAGGCCGGGCCGACCGAGGAGGTGCTGATGGATCCCCGGCACCCCTACACGCAGGCCCTGCTCTCGGTGGTGCCGGAGATCGAACGGCTCACCCCGGTCGTCCTGCACGGCGAGATCCCCGATCCGACCAAGGTTCCCTCGGGATGCCGGTTCCACCCGCGCTGCCCGGCCGTCGCGGACGGTTCGGCTGCCGCCGACGGCGTGGAGACCGCCTGCCGCACCATCCCCCTCGACGTGCTGCCCGCAGATCCGTTCGGCCACCACGTCGCCTGCCATCTGGCCGCCCTGCGCACACCGGGTGCCGGGGCCACCCCACGCATGAACACCCCAGAGAGTGACAAGTGAGCGAGCTCCAGGCAGCGCTGCCACGTGAGATGTACGTCGACCAGTCCGCCTGGGAGCGTGAGCGCGACCGGGTGCTGATGCGCGAGTGGACCTGCGTCGGCCGCCTCGACGACCTCGGACTCGCCGCCCCCGGCAGGATCGCCGTGGTGGAGGTGCTCGGCGAGTCGGTGCTCGTGACGAGCGACGACGCGGGAGTGCTCCACGCGGCGTACAACGTGTGCCGTCATCGCGGCTCCCAGCTGTTCCCGACAGTGCCTGGCGACGAGCCGTTCTGCGGTCCGGCAGGTGCCCTGCGCTGCCCCTACCACTCGTGGACCTACTCCCTGGCCGGAGAGCTGCTCAAGGCGCCGCACACCGACGGCGTCGACCCCTCCCGCTTCTCGCTCCACCCGGTCGGTGTCGGTCTGTGGGCAGGGTTCGTCTTCGTCCACCTCACGCCCGACGCAGCAGGCACGCTGGCCGAGACGGTCGCCCGGCCGGCCGCGACGCTGGCCAACTACGCGATCGGCGACCTGGTCACGGGCGCCCGCTACACCTACGAGGTGGCCGCCAACTACAAGGTCATCGCCGAGAACTACAACGAGTGCTACCACTGCGGCCCGGTCCATCCCGAGCTCGTGCGACTGGTGCCGGCCTTCGGCGGCGGCGGCACCGGCATCGACTGGGAGGGCGGCGTACCCCACCGCGAGGGCGCCTGGACGTTCACCCTCTCCGGGACCACCGCGCGAGCGCCACTGCCCGGCCTCGACGAGGCCGAGCGCACCCGCCACAAGGGTGAGCTGCTCTACCCCAACCTGATGCTGTCGGCCTCAGCCGACCACGTGGCCGCGTTCCAGCTGGAACCTCGTGGCGTGGCCAGCACCCGGATCCATTGCCTGTTGCTGTTCGCCGCCTCCGAGGTCGCGGACCCGGCCTTCGATCCTTCCGACGCCGGCGACTTCTGGGATCTCGTGAACAGACAGGACTGGGCCATCTGCGAATCCGTGCAGCGGGGCATGACCTCGCGTGCCTACACGCACGGCTGGTTCGCGCCGATGGAGGACGACAGCGCCGACATCCGGCGTTGGCTGCTTCCCCGGCTGGAGGCACGACCGTGAGCGCGCCGTACGACGTGATCGTGATCGGCCTCGGCGCCCTCGGCAGCGCCGCGGCCGCGCAGCTGGCCGGTCGTGGCAAACGGGTGCTCGGCCTCGAGCGGTTCGAGCTCGGCCACCGCAACGGCGCCAGTCACGACACCTCCCGGATCCTGCGACACAGCTATCACACGCCGGCCTACGTCCGCCTCACCCAGCAGGCGTACGTCGACTGGGCCGCGCTGGAGGTCGCCAGTGGCCAGGAGCTGGTCTCGGTGGTGGGCGGTCTCGACCTGTTCCCGCCCGACGCGGCGATCCCGATGGTCGACTACACCGACAGCCTCGACACGGTCGGCATCGGCTACGAGATCCTTGACGTGGCCGAGATCGGCCGCCGCTGGCCCCAGTTCTCCCTCGAGGCGGACGTCGTCGGGCTCTACCAGGACCGCAGTGCCATCGTGCCCGCCGCCCGGGGCACCAGGGCCATGCAGGAGCTCGCCCTGGCTCACGGGGCGGAGCTGCGCGACCACAGCCCGGTGACGACCGTGGAGTCCCTCGGGGATGCCGGCGTACGCGTCTCGACCGCCACCGACTCCTGGGTCGTGCCGCAGCTGGTCGTGTGCGCCGACGCGTGGACCAACCAGGTCCTCTCGGGTCTCGGTGTCGACATCCCGCTCCAGGTGACGCTCGAGCAGGCGACCTACTTCAGACCTTCGTCGCCAGAGCGGTTCGACCCGTCGGTGATGCCGTTGTGGATCTGGATGGACGACCCGTCCTTCTACGGCTTCCCGACCTACGGCGAGGCCACGATCAAGGCGGCCCAGGACTGCGGCGGACCGATCGTGGACCCCGATCGCCGCACCGCAGAGGTGGATGCCGGCCGCCTGGCCCTGCTGGCCGGTCACGTCAACCGCATGCTGCCCGGCTCGGGCGACCCCGTTCGCTCGTTGCGATGCCAGTACACCCTCACCCCGGATCGCGACTTCGTGCTGGACAGCGTCCCCGGCTACGAGGGCGTGGTGTTCGTCGGCCTCGGCGCCGGCCACGGGTTCAAGTTCGCGCCCACCTTCGGTCGGCTGCTGGCCGATCTGGTCCTCACCGGCGTCGCTGGCGCCGACGTCGCGGCGTTCGGGATGCGGCGCCCGGGCCTCACCGATCCGGACTACGCGACCCACTGGCTCGTGTGAGTTCGGCCGGGGGAGATATCTTCTCCGTGACATGACGGGGATGACGAAGTTCGAGGAGCACGCCGGGATCGCCGACGACGCGAACCCCGGCTGGCTGCTTCGGCTGTGGCTGCTGGCGGTGGCCTTCGCCGCGGTCGCCCTGGTCGTCGCAGATCGGGTGGACGTGCCGCTGCGCGACCCCGCCGGAGTGGTGTTCCGCAACCGGGTGGCGATCTCGGTCCTGCTCTTCGCCGTCCTCCTCGTCGCCGATCGGCTGGTTCGAAAACGCCGTTGGACCGCGCGGGACGTCGGGCTGGCTCTCGCCGGCCTGCTGGCCTACCACGTCGTCTACGCGAGCTACCGCAACCTGAAGAGCTGGACGGCCTTCGAGACCGACCGCGACGACCTGCTGAGCCGCATCGACGACCGGCTGTTCTTCGGCCACAGCCCCGCCGTGCTCCTGCACGATCTCCTGCACGGGATGGTCGGCGAGCAGGTCGCCGCGCAGTCGCTCGGCTATCTCTACGAGTCGTTCGCCACCCTGGTGGCCGTGTTCGTGGTCGCCTCCGTGGTGTTCGCCCCCCGCGTGCGCGAGGGCTTCACGTTCGTGGCCTCGGCCATGTGGCTATGGGTGCTCGGCATCTGCTCCTACTACCTGATCCCCTCTCTGGGGCCGTTCGCCACGGCTCCCGAGGAGTTCGCGCACCTGCCCCACACCCTCATCACCAGCAAGCAGGTGGACCTGTTGGCCGATCGTGCCGCGCTGCTGGCCGACCCGTCCGCGGCGGGGGGCTTCGCCGCCATCTCGGCGTTCGCCAGCCTGCACGTCGCCTTCACGTTCCTGATCCTGATCACCGTTCGGACCTACGAGGTGCGCTGGGCGACCGTCCTGATGACGGTTGTGTTCGTCGGCACGGTGCTCGCCACGATCTACTTCGGGTGGCACTTCGTCGTCGACGACCTCGTCGGCATCGGACTGGCCCTTCTCGCCGCTCGGCTGGGCCGACTCACGATCCGGGGCCGGACGTGATCGCAGGACGCTACGTCCTGGAGAGCGAGATCGGGCGCGGCGGCATGGGCGTGGTCTGGCGAGCCCATGACCAGGTCCTCGGCCGCGACGTGGCCGTCAAGCGGATCGCCCACGGTGCAGCCACCGATGCGTCGACCCAGAGGGCGCAACGGGAGGCGCGACTGGCTGCCACGCTCAACCATCCGAACGTGGTCTCGGTGCTCGACCTCGTGATCGAGGGGGACGAGCAGTGGCTGGTGATGGAGTACGTCGAGGGCGTCACCCTGACCGAGCTCGTCCGCCGGCACGGAGCGCTGGCACCGGACGACGCCGCCCTGGTGCTCTCACGGGTCGCCGACGCCCTCGCCGCGGCTCACGCGTCGGGGATCGTGCACCGTGACGTCAAACCCTCCAACATCCTGGTCGGTGCCGACGGGCTGGTGAAGCTGAGCGACTTCGGGATCGCCCGCTCCGCCGGTGACGAGTCCCTGACCCAGACCGGGATGCTGATCGGCTCTCCGGCCTACATCGCTCCCGAGGTGGCCACCGGTTCGGTGGCCTCGGCCGCCAGCGACGTCTGGTCCCTGGGCGCCTCGCTCTACCTCGCGGTCACCGGCTCCCCGGCCTACGAGTCGGAGGGCAACGTGCTGGCCACGCTGCACCGCATCGTCAACGAGCCACCACCTCGCCCGGAGTCGGCGGGGTGGCTGGCGCCCCTGCTCGAGGGCACGATGACGATCGATCCTCGGGCACGGTGGCAGATGTCGCAGGTCCGCGAGTTCCTCGCCTCCGGGCCGGCCGGGGCCGTCCCGGACGGCACCCGGGAGCTGCCACCGGCCACCGGGGCCCGATCCCGTGGTCGCCGCAGGATGATGCTCCCGCTCCTGGGAGTCCTCGCCGTCGTCGTGGCGGGCGTGCTGGTGTGGGCGGTGCTCAACAGCGGCTCGGACCGGACCCCGACCACATCGGCCTCCCCGCCTACCTCCTCGCCTCCCACGCAGTCCGCGGCCGCGGCGACAACCGCAGGCATCCAGGACTTCGTCCGGACCTACTTGGCGACCGCGACCACCGACCAGAAGGCCTCCTGGGAGATGCTGACCCCCGACTTCCAGAAGGCCAGCGGCAGCTTCGGGCGCTACCAGAAGGGCTGGCGCGGTCGTCCGGTCGCCGAGGTGTCCGACATCGTCGCCGATCCGCAGGACCTGAAGGTCACCTACGACGTGACCTATCGCGACGCGCAGGGGCGCAAGCTCTTCGACGACCGACCCACGCTCCAGCTGGAGTTCCAGGACGGGCTCTACCGCATCGCCGGCGAGGAGTGAGCCTCAGCGGGCGATCTGCTCGCTCCAGCTGCGCCGGCTCACCTCGGTGCCGTCCCGGGTGGCGACCACCTCGATCGACACGTCGTAGCCGGCAGCCGTGATCGCCATCTCCATCACCGATCGCACCTGCACGGCGATGCCGGGCCAGGTCAGGTCGAACGTGGTGTCGGCGTGCAGCCCCTGTTCGTGGGAGCGTCCGGACACCCAGACCTCGCCCCGGTAGTCCTCGCGGGCGGATCCGTCGTACGGCGTCGCATACTCCGAGACCGAGCCGGTCACGGCCGTCGTACGCCGTGCCAGCACGTCGTGGTTGATCTCCCAGCGAGCACCCGCGGGGTTCTCGGAGGACGCGTCCGCACCCGGCCCGAACTGCGGAGCCACGACGTCGCCCCGGAGCATCGGCAGCTCCAGCCGAGCCTCGTGCACGGTGAGGACGACCGGCGCCGGGGGAGCGATCGTGTTGGGCCAGTCAGAGCCGGCCACGCTAAGGCGCAGGGTCTGTCCCGCGTCGAGCTCGTAGGCGCAGGCGTCGAGATCGAGGTCGACGTCGTACACCTCTCCCGGCACGACCTCGCGGGACGGCCCGTGCACTCCGTCGCGGAACGCGAGGTCGACCGTGCCACGGCTGATCAGCGCCGACGTGCCGTCGGCGTACACGTCGCAGAGCTTCACCGACAGCGAGGCGACCGGGGCGTCCACGCTGACCCGGACGCGGACGCGGGGGTGCCCGACGAACGCGCCGGCCGGTGCCTCGAGGTCCCAGGTCAGCGACCGCGCGTCGTCGAGCCGCTGGTCGCCGGACTGTCCCCAGGGCAGATGCCCGGCGCAGTCGATCCAGGCGGAGGTGCCGACGCCCGGGTCGACGCTGAGGGTCCTGGGACCCGTGAGGTCCAGGGTCAGCGGGTCGATCGGCGGCACCGAGGGCAGCCTCGCCCACCGGCCGGCATGCAGTTCCAGATCGGGTTCGGGACGGGTCGAGGCACGGATGAACACGTCGCAACCGTCCCGATGGTCTCCGACGCCTCGGAGCCAGTGGTCGAACCAGGCGGCCATCTCGGCATCGAAGTCGATGCGCGGCCCCGGCATCGCGGTGGTCGGGTCGGCGTGGGCCCACGGTCCCGCGAGGAGCCGGTGCGGCACCTGGTTCGCGGCCAGCTGCTCGATCGTGCGGAAGCTGTTGTTCCGGTAGCCGTCCGCCCAGCCCGCCACCAGCAGCACCGGGATCTGGAGCCGCTCGTAGCCCGCACCGGCGGGGCCTTGGCGGACGGAGCCCGAGCGCCAGTACGCCGAGTCCCGGTTCTCCCGCAGCCAGGTCAGGACCCACGGCTCGAACGTGTCCAGCCGCCGCTGCCACTCGGCGTCCCACCCGCCTCCCCACACCGCGGGCACGGGCGGCAGCACGCACATCGGGGTCATGTAGTGGTTGTAGTCGACCAGATCGACCAGCTTGAGAGCCGCCCCACGCCAGTGCACGTCGTCGGTCCAGCGGTCGTCGCTGGAGTAGATGGCGCAGATCGCCTTGAGGGCCGGCGGCTGCTCGCAGGCGATCTGCAGAGAGTTGAAGCCGGAGTACGACGTGCCCCACATGCCGACCTGGCCGTCGCACCAGGTCTGGGCGGCGAGCCACTGGATCACCTCGACGAGGTCGCGCTGCTCCTCGGGGGGATACTCGTCGACCGCGTCACCCGACGACGAGCCGGTGCCGCGGACGTCGAGCCTGCACACGGCATACCCGTAGCGGTCCCGGAGCACCTCGTAGCTCTCGGCGTAGGACGAGGTCAGGTCGTCCTTGCGGTAGGGGAGGGCCTCGAGCAGGCACGGCTGGGGATCCGGGTGGTCGGGGAGGTAGAGCGTCGCGGCGAGCTCCACGCCGTCGGACATCGTGATCCTGGTCTCGACCGTGCTGGGAGTGCCGCTCATGCCCGAAGTGTTGCAGTATTCGACGTGTGACGAGCGTGATGACGGTCCTGGGTCCAGTCGAGTCGGGCGAGCTCGGGATGACTCTTCCCCACGAGCACGTGTTCCTCGACCTGACCCGCGAATATCGAGGGGACGGCCTGCTCAACGACCCCGTCCTTGCCGCCCACGAGCTCACCCTGTTCGCCGAGGCGGGCGGTCGCACCCTCGTCGACGTGACGAGTGTCGGTCTGCGACGGGACCCGGCGGCGCTGCGCAGCATGGCCACCCGCACCGGTCTGAACATCGTGATGGGGTGTGGGTTCTACCGGCGCGCCTACTTCCCGGCCGAGGTCGACGAGCTGTCCACCGACGAGGTGGCCGACCGGATCGTGCGCGACATCGAGGAGGGTGTCGATGGGGTGCGAGCCGGCATCATCGGCGAGATCGGCTGCGACCGCTCGATGACTGCACTGGAGGAGCGGTCGTTCCGCGCCGCGGCGCGGGCCCACCGGCGGACCGGTCTGACGATCACCACGCACGCGGCGCGCTGGCCCGTGGGCCGGCCGCAGCTCGACCTCCTGAGCGAGGAAGGGCGTCGACCCGCGCCGGGTGGTGGTCGGGCACTGCGACATGGTTCCCGACCACGACTACCACCTGGAGCTCGCCCGCCGGGGAGCCTACGTGCAGTTCGACACCGTGCAGGGGGAGAGCGAGTACGACACCCGCTGCCGGCTCGACTGGATCCGGAGCCTCGCTGAGGAGGGCTTCCTGGACCGGCTGCTGTTGAGTCAGGACGTGTGCCTGCGGTCGAACTACTCGACCTTCGGGGGCCCCGGCTATGCCTACGTGGTCACCACGTTCGCGGACCGTCTGCGTGCGGAGGGTTTCGAGGAGTCCGACCTCGACCAGCTGTTCGTGGAGAACCCGCGACGGATGCTCACCGGCGAGTAGCGGGACGCCCGTACTTCGCCAGCGCCGCGAGCAGGAGGTCGTGGTCGAGGGCATGTGCCGTCCTGCCGTCTCTGCCGGTCATCGTCTCCGCGGCCACCAGCGAGTTGAGGATGGCCTCCTCGGTGGCCTCGATGACGGAGTCGAACAGGGGCGTCATCGCGGCGCTCCTCATCGTGCGCACGGTGCTCACCTCAGGCGCGTCGTCGGCCAGCAGCCCCATTCCGCGGTTGGCCGTGGAGAAGGCCAGGAACAGATCGCCGCTGCTGTTCTCACCGACCCCACCCATCCGGGCGATGCCGAGCGAGGCGCGTTGGGCGAGCCGGCGACACTGCAGCGGCAGCAGGGGTGCGTCGGTCGCCACGACGCCGATGATCGAGCCGGCACCTGGCACCGTGCCGATGCCGGGAACGACGTCGTGGCCGATCTCCTGGCCGACCGGGACGCCGTTGACACTGAATCGTTCCCGTCGTCCGTAGTTGGCCTGCACCAGCACCCCGACGGTCCACTCGCCGACCGCCCGTGAGGACGTGCCGATGCCGCCCTTGAACTCGTGACAGGTCATGCCGGTGCCACCGCCGACCCCGCCCTCTGCCACGGGGCCGCCGCGCGCCACGGCGTACGCCTGGTGGGCGTGCTCGGCGGTGACGTGGAAGCCGTCGACGTCGTTGAGGTCGCCGTCCCAGGTCTCGGCGACCACCGGCAGGGCCCACGTCTCGACACCGGGGGCGTGCTCCTGGAGCTCGATGGCGACCAGGGCGTCACGCACCACGCCGACGCTGTGGGTGTTGGTCAGCCCGATGGGGGAGTGCAGGAGCCCGGCCTCCTCCAGCCAGGGCAGTCCGGTCATCTCGCCGTTGCCGTTGAGGCGGTGGTACGCCGCGTAGACGGGATCGGCACAGACCTGGTCGGAGGGCACGATCACCGTCACTCCGGTGCGGATCGAGTCGCCTTCGACCAGGGTGGTGTGACCGACCCGCACGCCCTCGACGTCGGTGATCGCGTTGAGCTCGCCGGGTCGGCAGGGTGCCGATGCTGATCCCGAGGTCCCTGGCTCTCATCACGAGGATCCGCTGGGCCAGGTCGAGGTGGAAGCGCACCGAGAGCAGGAGGTCGTCGACGTGGACGCGCTCGTTGGCATTGTGGAAGCCCGCAGAGATGACGTCGGCCGGCGTGCTGAGGAAGGGCGAGAAGCCGTACGCCGCGGTGCCGGCCGCTGCGCGCAGGTAGACCGAGTCGGTGAAACCGGTGCCGAGGCTGGGGAGCACCTGGGCCCCGAAGTCCTCGGCCTCGAGGAAGGCGGCGATGGCATCCATCACCGGTCCGTGTGCTGGTGAGGAGCTGCCGGCGATCAGGTGCTCGGGCCATGACAGCTCGTAGTCGATGCCGGTTCCGATCCGCCGGCGGACCTCACGCTCGACGTCGGCCTCCGTGGTGCCGGGCAGGATCCGGCAGTCGAGCTCGACCCAGGCCCGGCTCGGCATGACGTTGCGCTTGCTCGAGCCGCCCACCATGGTCGGCGCCATGGTGATCCCGACCAGTGCGGGCAGGTAGTGGCGCAGCTCGGGATGCAGGGCGCCGGCCTGCTCCAGGGCTTCGCCGAGGTCGTCGCCCGGACCGCCGATCAGGACCCTGAGCATGTGGTCGACCAGGTCGGAGCGCTCCGGTCGGGGCATGCCCGTGCCGATCCGCCTCAGCAGCTCGCCGAGGTGAGGGACCGCGTTGTCGCCGACACTCGGCGTGGAGCCGTGTCCCGCCTCGCCCACTGCGGTGACTCGGGCCGGGTAGGTGCCCTTCTCGCCGACGCCGACGCTGACCATCGAGCGGCCGTCAGCGAGGTGCAGCAGCTCGCCGCCGCCTTCGTTGATGCTCAAGGACGGACGGATGTCCCCTCGCGCCTCGAGGAGCCAGCGCATGCCGACGTCGGCCATGCCGTCCTCCTCGTCGGCCACGGCGAGGAACCACAGGTCGCCGCGAGGTTGCCAGCCGGTGCGGGCGAGCTCCTTGAGGGCGACGGCTCGTGCGGCCACCTCGTTCTTCATGTCGATGGCGCCGCGTCCGTGGAGCCAGCCGCCGTCGTCGATGGTGGCGTCGAACGGGGGATGGGTCCAGTCGCGGGCGTCCACGGGAACGACGTCGGTGTGGCCGACGAACGCCAGGCTGGGCGCGTCGCCGGTGCCCCGGATCCGGGCCACCAGGTTGGCCCGATGTCCCTCGCGCGCGACCAGCTCGCAGTCGATCCCGGCGTCGCCCAGGTAGTCGCGGAGCAGCTCAGCGGCGAGGGTCTCGTTGCCGCGATGCTCAGCGCCCTTGCCGCCCTCGGCGTTGGACGTGTCCAGCCGGATCAGGGCTTGGGTGAGCTCGACGACCTCGCGGTGCAGTCCTTCCATGGGGGGACGCTATCGCGTGGTCCGCTCAGATGCTCGAGCCTGTCGAACCACCACTGTGTCGGGACGGCTACCGTCGAGCCATGGCCGACTTCGCCAGCATCCTTCTCGTCGACTCCCGCGGTCGCCTGTTGCTCCAGGAGCGAGATGAGCACCCGGTGATCGACCCCGACACGTGGAGCCTGGTGGGGGGCCACGTCGAGCCTGGGGAGGACTTCGAGCCGGCTGCCTACCGCGAACTGGCGGAGGAGACCGAGATCATCGCCGCCCCTGGGTCGTTGCGGTGGTGGAAGGAGCTTCCCGTTCGCCACTACAGCCTTGGGGACCGGATGGTCGTCTTCGCGGGGGCGACCCGGGTGCTGCAGGAGGAAGTCGTGTGTCACGAGGGTCGGCAGATCACCTTCGTGGAGCCCGAGGTCGCTCGCACGCTGGACCTGGCCCCGGTGGCGCGGACCATCGTTGCGGAGTTCCTCTCCTCTGGGCTGTATGGGGAGCTGCGAGCAGCTGCCCAGCATTGACCTGTCGCAGATGTACGGCGACACGTCCCGATCCACAGGTCGGTCTGCAGCAGTCGTGATCGAACAAATGTTCGATGCGGATGTGGGTATGACCACCGCTCGCACCCGCAGAGGGCGGCACGGCCAGGGTGCTCGAAGGAGCCCACGAGCTGCGCGCGAGCTGCGGACCGAGCGGAGGCTGCGATCCTGGTCCTGGCCTGCGAGTGGGCAGACCTGCACCCGGCAACACCCGGTGAGCAGACGGCCTTCGACGACGATCACCTACCCGCCCTCGCATGGGGATGCCCCGGCCGAGTTCGCGTTGGCGATCGGGTTGCCCCACGACACCGGGTTGCGCCTCATCCGCGAAGCCCTCGAACTACGCCAGCGCCTCCCCATGATCTGGGCACGCACCCTGGCGGCAGGCACGCCGCAAGGAGTGCAGGCGTGGCGAGCCAGGCGGATCGCCGAGCGCACTGGGGGCACCCCGACGACGTCGCAACCCATCTGGATCGCACTCTGGCGCCCGTGGCCCACAAGGTCGGCCCGGTCACCACCAGCCGTTCGGTCGACGAGGCCGTGCTTCGGCTCTACCCCGAAGAGCACGAGATCGACCGAGCCCACGCGCCCGACACCCGTCGAGATCACGCCTCACGCGACGGACCCTGCGCTGATCGACGGCCGCCTGGCCGTAGCAGGGTTGCGACGCATCCCTTGACGTGCGCCGCTCCCTGGCCCTGGGGGTCATGGCTGATCCACAGCTGGCTGCCGATCTCCTCGCCGGACAGCCAGGCGACGAGCCCCGCAAACAACTCGTCCTCTACGTCCATCTGAGTCAGGCCGCTATCACCGGCACCGAGCCTCTGGGGCGTCTGGAGACCGGCAACCATCCCGTCCTGGCAGAACAGATCCGCGACTGGTGCTCCCGAACCGACACGCACCTACGGGTACACCCCGTCATCGATCTCAACGAGCACACGGCGCTCACGCAATACGAAGTTCCTGAGCGGCTCAACGAGCGGGTCGGTCTTCGCGATCACCACCGCCACTGTGGCCGACCGGCCAGGGCGTGCGACTGCAACCTGGCACCCCTGTGTCGACGACACCACCGCCTGAAGACCCATACTCACTGGACCTACACCACTCTCGGCCTCGGCACCTACCCCTGGACCAGGCCCTCACGGTCACACCTACCTCACCGACCACACCGGCACCATGACCTTGACCAGGCCGCCTTCGAGGCGGATGAACGGCTGCCACCCATCGGGGGCGCGGACTCCCACCGGGAAGTCCGAGGCCCGCCTTGCTGGACTCTTGACCAGTTGACGCCCACCTCGCTACGTTCGCACGAGACGCAACAGCGTTGCGCGATACGGAACGTTTAGGTCGTGCCGACTCTCGGAGCTGTGCCACAACGAGGTGGAGGGTTCGAATGCCCAGGAATCTGTCGATGGGTGCGCGCTGGCTGGTCGCCGCTGCACTGATCCCGCTCGGAGTCAGCGCGGCCTTGATGCCGGCACAGGGTTCGACCGGTGCTCGACCAGGAGCCGGAGCAGGCCCGGCAACCCCCCAACGGGTCGTGTTCATCGTGCTCGACCAACTGCGCCCCGAGTTCATCGACGCCTTCGACATGGAGAACGTCAAGGCGCTCATGGCCGGCGGAGCAAGCTTCGACAACGCCTACCTGGGCCACATGGCCTCGGAGACCGTGGTCAGTCACAACGTGATGACCAGTGGCATGCTGCCCAAGCACATGGGCTGGGCCGACGAGTGGTTCCGAGACACCGACGGCGTGCTCGGCACCCCCGACTCGATGTACGTCAGCGGCTCGATGAGCCAGCCGCAGTTCGATGCGCTCGTTGCCGACAAGGGATATCCGAAACTGGCCGACTACCTGCACGCACGCTATCCGGACAGGATCGTCGCCTCGTTCGGTCAGAAGAACTACGCGATGAACGCGATGAGCACGGGCGCCGACATCCGAGTGACGTTCGGAGGCCGCAGCTTCGACTGCGACGGCGACGCAGTGGCCGACAACACCTGGCGTGGGCCTGTCGGCGTCAACGTGCCGACGTACATCACCGAACCCGCGGTTGCTCCGACCTGTCCTGCCGACAGCCACTTCTATGTCGACGCTGACTCGAACCTCAACTACGGCACCCTCACCACCTCACCGGCGTGGAACTACCCGCTGCAGGGCAACCGCGACATCAGCGGGCCGGACGCGAACCACCCCGGTGGAGACGTGTGGACGACCGACGCCGCCCTCGCGGTGATGGACCACGAGGACTGGAGCGGCCTGCTGCTGACCATGGGAGGCATCGACAAGGCCGGTCACATGTGGGGCGGACTCAACGACGTCGCGCCCTACCCGCCAGGAGGCGAGGACCCGACCAGCCACATGGCCAACGCGGCCCACGTGGCCGACGAGCAGGTCGGGCGCATCGTCGACAAGCTGAGGGCTGACGGGCTGCTCGACGAGACGCTCGTGGTGCTCACCACCGACCACGCGCAGCTCACCGGCGACAACTTCTACGGCATCGACGGCGTCAACCGCGGCAACCTGAACTGGTACTACGGCGCTGACGCCGACGAGAGCTACCTGTCGCCGTCGCCCGAGATCCAGAAGCTGATCACCGGCCTGGGCGGCACCGGGTTCACCGAGGCGACCGACGGCAACATGCGGGCGAGCATGCAGGACTCCGCCATCCGCACCTGGCTCGATGTGACCACCCCGAGGGCGAAGAGGCACGCAGCCGACGTGATGTCGACGCTGGCGGGCGTGCGCGCGTCCTACTACCGCTCAGGCGGGCGCTATCAGCTGCGCTGGCAGGCACCGCGCTCCCAGTGGACCCACTCCGAGTGGTCCTGGTACCGCAAGCACGGGCAGGAGATCGTCAACACCGAGGCCGCCGGCTACGGTCCCGACGTGATAGGCCTGCTGGCCGACAACACCAGCTATGGCGCCAAGGGCGACCACGGCGGCGCGCAGGAGTCGGTGCAGCGGATTCCGGTCGTCTTCTACGGAGCCGGCATCAAGCCCGGCGCCCGGCCCGGGGCACCGATCCGCTCCGTCGATCTCCTGCCGACGATCCTGAAGGACATGCGGATCCCGAAGACGCACTGGACCGACGGCAGGGCCTACCGGCTGCCGTAGGCCCGGGGCAGGGTCGGGGGAGCCATCTCCCGGCCCGGCCCGACGTTAGACTCGCGGCATGTCACCACTGGAGTCGATCAGCACCCCTCGAGACCTCCAGGGTCTGACGTCGGAGCAGCTGAGCGAGCTCGCTTCGGAGATCAGAGACTTCCTGATCGAGTCCTGTTCCCGCGGTGGCGGCCACCTTGGTCCGAACCTAGGAGTTGTCGAGCTGACCCTGGCGATCCACCGCGTCTTCGACAGCCCCACCGACCGCATCGTGTTCGACACCGGGCATCAGGCCTACGTCCACAAGCTGCTCACCGGACGCGCTGCCGGCTTCGCCAAGCTGCGTCAGGAAGGCGGCGTGAGCGGCTACCCGAGCCGGGACGAGTCGGTCCACGACATCGTCGAGAACTCGCACGCCTCGACGGCGCTCAGCTATGCGGACGGACTCGCCAAGGCCTACGCGATCCGCGGCGACCGGCGACATGTCGTGGCCGTCATCGGTGACGGCGCACTGACCGGCGGCATGGCCTGGGAGGCGCTCAACAACATCGCGATCGCCAAGGACAGTCGCCTCGTCATCGTGGTCAACGACAACGGGCGCTCCTACACGCCGACCATCGGTGGACTCTCCCTGGCGCTCACCCAACTTCGCACCAGCCCCCGCTACGAGGCCGCCCTCGATCAGGTCAAGAAGCGCCTCAACGCAGTCAAGGGGGTCGGGCCTGTCACCTACGACGCCCTGCACGCGGTCAAGAAGGGACTCAAGGACGCGCTCGCCCCCCAGGGCCTGTTCGAGGATCTGGGCCTGAAGTACGTCGGGCCCGTCGACGGTCACGACCGTGCCGAGATGGAGAAGGTCCTCGCCCAGGCGAAGCGGTTCAACGGACCCGTGATCGTGCACGCGATCACGCGCAAGGGCTTCGGGTACGACGCCGCCGAGCGTCACGAGGCCGACCAGTTCCACTCACCCGGCCCCTTCGACATCGGCACCGGCCAGGAGACTCCGAAACCACGCATCTGGACCGACGTCTTCGCCGATGAGATCGTGCACCTCGGCGAGGAGCGGCCCGACCTGGTGGCCATCACCGCCGCGATGATGCACCCCGTCGGCCTGGACGCCTTCGCCACCCGCTTCCCCGAGCGCACCTTCGACGTCGGCATCGCCGAGCAGCACGCCGCCACCTCCGCCGCCGGTCTCGCCATGGGGGGACTGCATCCCGTGGTCGCGCTCTACGCGACGTTCCTCAACCGGGCCTTCGACCAGGTGTTGATGGACGTCGCGCTGCACCGCTGCGGCGTCACCTTCGTGCTCGACCGCTCCGGCGTGACGGGCGACGACGGCGCCAGCCACAACGGCATGTGGGACCTGTCGATCCTGCAGGTCGTGCCCCACCTCCGGCTGGCGGCGCCCCGTGACGCCACCCGGCTGCGTGAGCTCCTGCGAGAGGCGGTCGCCGTCAGCGATGCCCCCACCGTGATCCGGTTCCCGTAAGGGTCCGCCGCCCGAGGACCTCGACACGATCGGCCGGGCCGGGGGAGCCGACGTACTCGCCCGCTCCGGCAGCAAGGACGTGCTCATCGTGGCCGTCGGGGCGATGGCGACCACCGCGGTGGATGTGGCCGACCGGCTGGTCGCCCAGGGCATCGGCGTCACGGTGGTCGATCCTCGCTGGGTCAAGCCCATCGACCCGGCCATCCTCGAGCTGGCCGGCCGGCACCGACTTGTCGTGTCGCTGGAGGACAACGGCGAGATCGGCGGCTGTGGTGCCGTGCTCCTGCAGACCCTCAACGCCGCAGGGGTCACCACTCCCTTCCGACTCCACGGCATCCCGCAGGAGTTCCTGGACCATGCCAAGCGTGCCGTCATCCTGGAACGCATCGGCCTCGGCGCGCAGGCCCTGGCCCGAGGCATCGTCGAGGATGTCACCGCGCTCGACCAGGGGCGTGCGATGTCGGAGCCTGACGGGCTGTCGCTCGACGTGGACTGACGCCGTCACCGGCTCGTCAGCCGCGCAGCACGCGCACCCTGGTGCCGACCCGGGCGAACCGCCACACCTGGGCGGAGAAGGCCCTGGGAGTGCGGATGCAGCCGTGTGAGGTGCGCAGGTCCGTCCCGACCAGCCAGTCGGCATGGATCTGCCGACCGTTGGACATGTGCCTCGGGATCCGGTGGAAGCCGATGCCGCACGAGGCGAACCGGACGAAGTTGTCGAGCCAGAGGCCGTGGCCGTCGGTGTTGCGCTTGATCCTGGACGCCCGCCCACAGTAGGAGCCGACCCTGCCGGTGGTGGGGTGGAGCACCGACGGGTTGTCGATCATGCCCGACTGCGCGATGACACGCCCGCCGGCACCGACCAGCCAGACCCAGTTCTGGCGCTGGCTGATCACCACGCGCCGCCCCTTTCCACTCCGGGTCGGCACTGGACGATCGACGCAGGACGGAGCGTCCTCGGCGTACAAGCGCTTGCGCGCGATCTGGATCAGACGGCCGGTCTGGCGGATCCCCAGCCGCGACTGGAAGCGGAGCACCGCCGCGCGGGTGTGTTCGCCGCTCTTTCCGTCAGCGGGTCCCGAGTCGCAGCCCAGGTGGTTCAGCCGTCGCTGCGCCTTCTCGATCCACGGCTTGCCGGTGGGCGAGGACCACGAGGCAGGGACAGGGACCGCGAGCGCGGCGACCAGCAGGAAGATGAGCGGAACGAGGCGTCTGGCCACGGGGCGATCCTTTCGACCCGAACATCGTCTCCCCGACATCGGCGTCGAGGGAATGGTCGGCTCCCCTAGGGTGTTGTTCGACCCGCAAGGTTTCGGAGACTGAGGAGAGAGCGTGGCAGACGGTTCGAGGTTCGTGCACATCGTGGACGACGTGCCCGAGCTGAGTGGGGAGAATCCCGTGCTCGTGCTCGTGCTGCACGGTTTCCTCGACGCCGGGAACGCTGCCGGGATCGCCGCCGACCACCTGGAGGAGCTCGGCAACGGCGGCAAGGTGGTCGCCACGTTCGATGTCGACGAGTTCTACGACTACCGGGCGAGACGGCCCGCGATGTCGTTCATGCGCGACCACTACGAGCAGTACGACGCTCCGCGGATGACCGTGCGCCTGATGCGCGATCAGCAGATGGTGCCCTACCTGTTCCTGCGCGGACCCGAACCGGACTCCCGGTGGGAGGGTTTCGCAGCGGCGGTTCGTGAGGTCGTCGAGCGGTTCGACGTCCGCTCGGTGCTCTCGCTCGCGGCGGTGCCGATGGCTGTGCCGCACACGCGCGCGATCGCGATCACGCCCCACGCGACGGACCCTGCGCTGATCGACGGCGAGAGCCGCTGGCAGGGCGAGCTGCGCATCCCCTCCAGTGCCCATGCCCTGCTGGAGGTGCGGCTGGGGGAGTGGGGGCACCCCGCCCTCGGTTTCGTGGCCCACGTCCCGCACTACATCTCACAGATGGGCTATCCGCGGGCGGCCATCGCGCTGATCGAGCAGACGGAGACCGCCACCGGCCTGTCCCTGGACCCCGGCGCGTTGCAGGAGGCGTCCGAGCAGACCGATCAGGAGATCGCGGGCTACCTGGCCGGCAACGACGAGATCAGCCAGGTCGTCGAGGGACTCGAGCAGCAGTACGACTCCTTCCAGCTCGCCGAGGAGTCAGGGATGTCGCTGCTCGCCGACGACTCCCCGCTCCCGACGGGTGAGGAGATCGGGGCGCAGTTCGAGCGGTTCCTGGCCGGTCTCGACACCCCCGACGCGACCGACGAGACCTGAGGGAGAGCCCAGTGCCGGCCACCGCAGAGGAGATCTCGGATCTGCTCGATCTCGAAGGCATCGACGTCAACCTGTTCCGTGGCCTTCAGCCGGACACCGCGCTTCAGCGCGTGTTCGGCGGCCAGGTGGCGGCTCAGGCCCTGGTGGCCGCCTCCCGATCGACGCCGAGTGTCTACCTGATCCACTCGCTGCACAGCTATTTCCTGCGGCCCGGTGACCCGTCGATCCCGATCGTCTACGACGTCGAGTCCCTTCGAGAGGGTCGCTCCTTCGCCACCAGGCGCGTCGTCGCCCGCCAGCACGGGCACGGCATCTACTACATGACGGCCGACTTCCAGAAGCCCGAGGACGGCTACCAGCACCAGGACCCGATGCCCGACGTACCGTCCCCGGACGACTCGATGGCGCTGGCCGACCTCTTCTCCAGCCAGTCGGTGCGCGACCCCGCGGCGTGGCAGCGGGAATGGGCCGCCCTGGACGTGCGCTACGCCGGCAGAAGCAGTGCACCCACCGGGCAGCCCTCCTCCCAGACGAGGCTCTGGATCCGGATCGCCGGGCGGATGTCGGACGATCCGATCATCCAGAACGCGGCCTTCACCTACGCCAGCGACCTCACCCTGCTGGGGTCGGCGCTGACGCCCCATGGGCTGCACATCGGCTCACCCAGGGTGGCTCCGGCCTCGTTGGACCACACGATCTGGTTCCACCGCCCCTTCCGCGCCGACGAGTGGTGGCTCTACGACCAATACTCTCCCTCCGCCTCGGGTGGTCGTGGTCTGGCGCTGGCCAGGGTGTTCTCCGAGGACGGACGCCTGGTGGCCTCGGTCGCGCAGGAGGGCCTGATCCGCGTGGTTCCCGACGCCTGAGCCGGCTCAGCCAGGCAGGTCGAAGACCAGCAGCGTGCTGGAGGCGGTGGCCACGACGGCGCCGGCGGCGTCGGTGACGACGCCCTCGGTGAAGCCGACCCGGGACCCTCCCTTGACGACCGTGCCGACGGCGGTGAGCCGTCCGCTCGCCGCTCTCACGGCCTTGAGGTAGCTGACCTTGATCTCCACCGAGGTGTAGCCGCGCCCGGCCGGCAGGGTGCTGTGCAGGGCACAGCCGGCCACGGTGTCGAGCAGGGTGCAGACGAGTCCCCCGTGGACCGCGCCGATCGGGTTGTACGCCGACTCGTCGGGCAGGCAGGTGAACACGACGCGGCCTGCGGAGACCTGCTCCATGGTCATCTCCATGAGGCCCGCGATCGGCGGTGCCGGCAGGTCGCCGTCCAGCATCGCGGTGAGGTAGTCGAGCCCGGACATCGCCAGTCCGGCGCGGGTCGAGGGCTCGGGGTCGTGCCAGGTGATCAGCTTGGACCGCTCCTCGCCCCAGCTGTCTCGGTTCATCGGGACTCCCTCATTCGCAGGTGCAGACCTCGGTCGCGGTCTGGATCGTCGGGAGCGACCGCATGGGCTCTGCCCCAGGCGAGCAGGGCGTCGAGCACGGGCAGCAGGGCGTTGCCCGAGGAGGTCAGGCGGTAGTCATGGCGAGCGGGGTGCTCCTGATAGGGAACCTTGTCGAGGACACCTTCCTCGACGAGGTCACGCAGACGAGCCGCGATCCGGTCCCGAGGGGCTCCGGTGCCCGCCACGATGTCGGAGAACCGGGTCGAGCCCAGGGAGATCTCCCGGACGATCAACAGCGACCAGCGGTCGCCCACGACCTCGAGGGACGCGGCGATGGGGCACGGTCGACCCGGCAGCTCAGCCAGTGCGTGCATGTTGACCTCCATGATAGTTTGAAACTCAAACTCACTGTAGCAGCCCTGGGAGTACGCCGTGCGCAACACCCCGCTCGCCCACCCGCTCCTGATGGTGTCGTTGGGGACGGCCCTGGTGCTCGTCACCTATGTGACTCCGATGGCCACGGTTCCAGCCACCGCAGCCGACCTGGCGGCCGGGCCGATTGCCCGAGCCTGGATCCTCAGCTCGATGAGCGTCGGCCTCGCCGCCTTCCTGCTGGCCACAGGCGTCCTCGGCGACAGCCACGGCCACCGCAGGGCCTACGTCTGGGGGATGGCAGCGCTGGGAGTCGGTGCTCTCGGCTGCGCGGTGGCCGCCGACGCGGCGATGTTCGTCGCGTCGCGGGTGGTCGAAGGTGCCGGTGGCGCAGCGGTCCTTGCGTGCGGCCTGGCGATCCTTGCCGACACCTTCCCGGCCGGGGCACCCCGCGGGCATGCCACCGCCATCTGGGGAGCCAGCGTCGGACTGGGGATCTCGGTGGGCTGCCTGCTGGCGGCAGCGTTGGACGTCGGCTCCGGGTGGCGCGAGACGTACGCCGTGGTCGGGGTGTCGGCGCTGGTCCTCGTGCCGGCGACGCTGCGCTGGGTCCACCTGCCGGCGCGTCGGTCGGGAGCTCCGCGACGCTCCGTCGACGTGTCCGGGATGCTGTTGCTGAGCACAGCCATGACCTTGCTCGTCACGGCCCTGACCCAGGGACGATCCGGGGTGACCGGGTTGACGCTGCTGCTCGCGGTGGCGGCGCTCGCGGCCCTCACCCTGTTCGCCTGGATCGAGACGCGTGTCGCCGACCCCCTTCTCGAGCTCGCGCTGCTGCGCGAACCCCGGTTCGTCGGCGCCACGCTCGGGGCCCTCGTCCTGGGGGTCGGCATGATCGGCACGACGTCCTTCGTGCCCACCATCGTGCAGCGTGGCCTGGGCGGCACCCTGTGGACCGGCAGCCTGCTCATCCTCGCCTGGTCGTCGACGAGCGTGCTGACGTCCGTGGCCCTGCGCAGGTCCCCCTGGCCCCTGACCGGCACGGCTCCGCTGGCCGGCCTCTTCGTGGTCGTCTCCCTGGGCCTCACCCTCGCGCTGGGGCTGGGCGCCGAGTCGAGTCCCTGGCGCCTGGCGCCGTCGCTCCTGGTGAGTGGGCTCGCCACCGGGGTCCTCAACGCTCTGCTCGGGCGCGAGGCAGTTGCCAGTGTGCCCAGCGACCGCACTGCGATGGGCAGCGGAGCCAACCAGACGGCCCGCTACCTCGGAGCCGCGTGCGGGATCACCCTGTTCAGCGTCGTGGCCACTCACGCCGGCGGGGGAGAGGACCCCGCGAGCCTGATGGTCGGCTGGAACGCCGCGGTGGCCGTCAGCGCCGCGGTGACTCTCCTCGGAGCACTCCTGCTGGCTCTGGTCGCCCGGGCCGAGGTCAGCCGTCGTACGTCGCCTGCCCGCGAAGATGCGGCGCTCCCGAGGTCGCGCTAGAGAGGGAGAAGTCCACTGCGTTGTCGTGCGCCTGCACACCCATCGAGACCGTGCCAGGCAGGAAGATGGGCCTCTTGAACGCGACGGCGACCGTGACCTGCTCCGGCAGCCGGTTCTCCACGGCCGCCACGCACCGCGCCTTGCTCCACATCCCGTGGGCGATCTGTCGCCTGAAGCCGAAGGCCTTCGCCGTCAGCGGATAGAGGTGGATCGGGTTGCGGTCGCCGGAGACGGCGGCGTACCTCCGCCCGAGGTCACCAGCCAGGCGCCACGGGATGCCTCCCGCCGGTACCGACTCGAAGTCCCGACCGGTGGGGGCGCCGACCTGGCCATGGCCCAGTCGCAGATAGGTCGACGTACTGGTCCAGATCCGTTCTCCAGCTGCCGACACCTCCACCTCGATGTCGAAGACCCGGCCCTTCGGATGGGCGCGCAGGGCGGCCGCCGAGGCCGTCACCGTCACCGACTCGCCGACGGCCACCCGTCGGTGCTGGGTGATCGTGTTCTCCAGATGCACCGTGCCGATCGCCGGGAACGGGAAGTCTCGGGCTGACATGATCTCGAGGTGCAGGGGGAACGCCAGGACGTGCAGGTAGGTCACGGGTGCAGTGTCGCCGTGTGGGAAGCCGCAGACATCGGCGTACGCCGTGACGTTGGCGCGCTCGACGACCGCCTGACGCCTTCGAGGGCCGGTCGGCAGAGATCCGTCACCGGTCTTGCGCACGCCTGGGAGCTGGTTGACCAGCGGCACCGACGCAAGCGCAGCGCCCAGCGTCGTCAGCGGGCCGGCCACCTCACGCGCCCAGCATCATCAGGCCGCACACTCGCACGACGTTGCCGTTCACGGCGGTGGAGCCAGGATGGGCGAACCACGCCACGGTCTCGGCGACGTCGACCGGCAGTCCTCCCTGCGACAGCGCGTTGAGCCGGCGCCCGACCTCCCTGGTGGCGAAGGGAACGGCGGCGGTCATCTTCGTCTCGATGAAGCCGGGAGCCACGGCGTTCGCGGTGATGCCGTCCGTGAGCTCTCCGGCCAGCGAGTCGACGAGCCCGATCACTCCGGCCTTCGACGTGGCGTAGTTGGTCTGCCCCAGGTTGCCGGCGATGCCGGCGATCGAGGCCACCCCGATGACCCGGCCGTTGGGCCTGATGGCGTCAGCGTCCAGGAGCGCGCGAGTGATCAGCTCGGGAGCCGTCAGGTTGACGGCGATCACGGAGTCCCAGCGGTCCGCGGACATGTTCGCCAGCTTGCGGTCCCGCGTGATTCCGGCGTTGTGGATCACGGTGTCCACTCCGCCGTGGTTGGTCTTCGCGTAGTGGGCGATCCGCTGGGGCGCGTCGGAATGGGTGATGTCGAGCGTCAGGTAGTCGCCGTCGAGCTCCTTCATGAGGCTCTGCAGCTCGCTGGCGGCCTGGGGAACGTCGATCCCCAGCACGGTCGCTCCATCACGGTGCAGGACCCGGGCGATCTGTTCGCCGATGCCCCGGCTCGCGCCGGTCACGAGGGCGACCGTGCCCGTCAGCGGCTGCTCGACGGAGGGGACCTTGACGGACTTCTTGGCCCCGGTCACGCCGACCCGGACGACCTGGCCGGAGACGTACGCCGACTTCGGCGACAACAGGAAGCCCAGGGTCGAGTCGAGGGCGGTCTCGGCCCCCGGCGCGACGTACACGAGCTGGACGGTCCCGCCCCGACCGATCTCCTTGCCCAGAGAGCGGGTGAAGCCCTCGAGAGCCCGCTGGGCGACCCGTTCGGGTCCCTCGACGAGCTCGGGAGCCGTGCCCACGACGACGATGCGGGCGCAGGTGGTGAGGCTCCGCATCAGGGGGGTGAAGAAGGTCGTCAGCTGTCCCAGCTCTGTCGAGGAGGTGATGCCACTGGCATCGAAGAGGAGTCCTCGATAGCGCTCGTCGTCTGCGGTGGTCCTCACCGCAGTGATCCCCAGCCGCTTCAGCGAGGCCGCGAGACTCCTGTCCAGTCGGCCACTGCCGCCCAGCACCACCGTGCCGTCGACCAGGGGATCACCTGGCGTCCACCGGTCCAGCTCGACCGGGTCCGGCAGCCCGAGGTTCTTCGCCATCAGCTGTCCGAGGCCGGTACGGATGAAGGACTGGTAGCGGTCGCTCATGGTGCAGGACTCCCGGTGGCGTGTTAGTTACTGGATGGTAATAATGATACGAGCCTGTCAATCGCCCCCGTTCAGGAGATCCCATGCAGGGCACCAACCCTCCCGGCCGTCGCGTCGCCGTTCTCGGCGGCAACCGGATCCCGTTCGCGCGGTCCAACACGGTCTACGCCACCGCGTCCAACCAGGAGATGCTCACCGCCGCACTCGACGGGCTGGTGGACCGCTACGGGCTGGCGGGGGAGCGGTTGGGCGAGTTCGCGGCGGGCGCGGTGATCAAGCACTCCCGTGACTTCAACCTGGCTCGAGAGACGGTGCTGGGCTCACGACTCGCACCCGAGACTCCTGCCTACGACCTGCAGCAGGCCTGCGGCACCGGACTCCAGGCAGCGATCCAGGTGGCCAACAAGATCGCACTGGGCCAGATCGAGGTCGGGGCTGCAGGAGGGTCGGACACGACCTCGGACGCGCCGATCGCGGTCGGTGAGAACCTGCGCAAGATCCTCCTCGAGCTCAACCGTGCCAAGGACCTCACGGGGCGGCTCAAGGCCCTGGCGAAGGTGCGGCCCGGCGACATCGTCCCCTCGACCCCGCAGAACGGCGAACCGCGCACCCGGCTCTCGATGGGGGAGCACGCCGCGCTGACGGCTCTGGAGTGGGACATCGGCCGCGAAGCGCAGGACGAGCTGGCGGCGACGTCGCACCACAGGCTCGCCGCGGCGTACGACGCCGGGTTCCTCGAGGACATGCTGACGCCCTTCCGCGGGCAGCACCGCGACCAGAACCTGCGCCCGGACTCGACGGTGGAGAAGCTGGCCACCCTCAGACCCGTGTTCGGCACGGGATCGGCCGCGACGATGACCGCCGGCAACTCGACACCGTTGACCGACGGCGCCTCCACGGTGCTGCTGGCCTCCGAGGACTGGGCGGCTGCCCACGGCCTCGAGCCGCTGGCCTTCCTGACGTGGCACGAGACGGCTGCGGTCGACTACGTCACGGGGCACGAGGGCCTGCTGATGGCCCCGGCCTACGCGATGGCGCGGATGCTCGAGCGCTCTGGACTCGGCTTCGAGGACTTCGACTTCTACGAGGTCCACGAAGCCTTCGCCTCCCAGGTGCTGTCGACCCTGAAGGCCTGGGAGGACCCGGTCTTCTGCAAGGAGCGGCTCGGGCTCGACGCACCCCTCGGGACGGTCGACCGTGCCCGCCTCAACGTGAACGGCTCCTCGTTGGCGGCCGGTCATCCCTTCGCTGCCACCGGCGCCCGGATCGTGCACACGATGGCCAAGCTGCTGGCCGAGAAGGGCTCCGGAAAGGGCGTCATCTCCATCTGCGCCGCGGGTGGGCAGGGCGTCACGGCCATCCTCGAACGGCCCTGAGCGTCCCGGCCCCTTCGCTGGGAGGACCGTGCATCATGGGCCGGCGAGGAACGCCCTGACGGTGTCGATCGTGTCTGCCTCCGCGGCGCTCTTGTCGTCGCGGTAGCGCACGACCCGCGCGAAACGCAGCGCCAGCCCACCCGGGTAGCGGGTGGAGCGCTGGACGCCGTCGAAGGCGATCTCCACGACCTGCTCGGGCCGCACCCTCACCACCCAGTCGTTGCGCTCGACCATCAGCTCGCGGAACCGCTCTGTCTGCCAACGCAGGATCTCGTCGGTCATGCCCTTGAAGGTCTTTCCCAGCATCACGAAGCCACCGTCAGGGGCCCGGGCACCGAGATGGATGTTGGACAGCCAACCGCGGCGCCGCCCGCTGCCCTCCTCGACCGCGAGGACCACCAGGTCGAGGGTGTGCACCGGCTTGACCTTGACCCAGCCGGCTCCCCGGCGCCCGGCGTCGTACGGCGACTCCAGACTCTTGACCACGACTCCCTCATGACCTGCGGCCAGCGCGTCGGCCAGCGCGGCCTCGGCTTCCTCCACGGTGTCGACGACACGGCGCGGCACCAGGTGGGGACCGGGCACCAGCTGTTCGAGTCGGGCCAGGCGCTGCGAGCCGGGGAGTGTCAGGAGGTCGTCACCATCGAGGTGCAGCAGGTCGAAGAAGTAGGGCGTGATCACCACCCCGCCCGGGGAGCCCGACGCGGTGCGCGACGCCGTCTCCTGGAAGGGGCGCGGACGCCCGTCGGACCCGACGGCGAGGGCCTCACCATCGAGGACTGCACTCCGGGCCGGCAGGGCTCGCACCACCTCCACGACCTCCGGCAAGCGGGCGGTGATGTCCTCGAGGGTGCGCGTCGCCAGGCGTACGTCGTCGCCGTCCTTGTGCGCCTGGATCCGGATGCCGTCGATCTTCGTGTCCACCGCAGCCGGGACCCCGGTCCTGGCCAGCGCGGTCGCCACGTCGCGCTCACTGGAGGCCAGCATGGGCTGCACCGGACGCCCGACCTCCAAGCGGAACCCGGCCAGGGCGTCGGCTCCGCTCAGGGCGGCCCTCGCGACGGCGACCGTCGACCCGGCCAGCATGGCGGCGCGGCGTACGAGCGCGACGGGAAGCCCGCCGGCCGAGGCGAGCCCCTCCTGGACGAGCGCGTCGAGTGCGCCCTGGCGAACCTCTCCGGTGACCACCCCACGCAACCAGGCCTGCTCGCTCGCGGTGGAACGGGCGAAGAGCTCGCTGGTGGCCGCAGACCGCGCAGCCTGCGAACCCGACCCCCCGAGCCCGGCGATGCGTGCGAACGAGGCGTCCACCTCGAGCACGCTGAGCGAGGAGTGCTCGGCCGGGGGCGGCAGGTCGCCCAGGGAACGCCACCCGAGACCGGTGCGGCGTTGTCGCAGCGAGCCCGCGAGGTAGGACGTCACGACCTCGATCTCGTCTGGACCGGCAGCCGACAGGACCTCTGCCAGCACCTCCACCTTCGCCTTGCGGGCGCGCGTCGCCGCGATCCGCCCCGAGGCCTCGACGACCGCGCTCAACTGCATGACACCTTCATACCCGCTGCCGGGGACAGCGTTACCGTGGCCCCGTGAGCGAGAAGGTCCGGCTGTGGCGTCCTGACTGGCCCTGCCCGGTCGGCCAGATCCTCACCGTCGTACGCCGAGGTGGCGGCGACCCGACCTACCGGATCGTGGGTGACTGTCACTGGAGAGGCGTGCGCACCCCCGACGGGGTGGCCACCCTGATGGTCCGGCCCCGGCCCTCGGACGGCGAGGTCGAGGCACACGGCTGGGGCCCCGGCGCCGACTGGGTGCTCGACCGGGTCCCCGCCATGCTCGGTGCCTTCGACGACTGCCACGACTTCCGGCCTCGCCACCCAGTGGTGGAGGCTGCGCTCCGGGCCCATCCCCACTGGCGGATGGGCCGCACCGGCCTGGTGATGGAGTCCCTGCTTCCGGCGATCGTCGAGCAGAAGGTCACCGGCAAGGAGGCCTTCATGGGATTCCGGCGACTGGTGCACCGGTTCGGCGAGACGGCCCCCGGACCCGGCGCCGAACTCGACCTGTGCGTGCAACCGTCCCCCGAACGCGTGCAGGCCATCGCCTCCTGGGAGTGGCTCAAGCTGCACATCGATCCTGCCCGCTCCCGGACGCTCGTCGGGCGCGGCACGAGTGGCACGCTCCCTCGAGCGGACCGTCGGGCTCGATCACGACGAGGCGGACCGCCGGTTGCGCTCCCTTCCGGGCATCGGCGTGTGGACCAGCGCGGAGGTCCGAGTGAGAGCCTTCGGCGACCCCGATGCCGTGAGCTTCGGGGACTACCACGTGGCGAAGGACATCGGGTGGGCACTCACCGGCCGCCCCGTCGACGACGAGGCGCTCGCCGTAGCTCCTGGAACCGTGGCGGCCGCACCGCTACCGGGTCCAGGCACTCCTCGCGCTGCACGGAATGCGTCGCCCACGCCGCGGGCCCCGCATGTCGCTGCCCACGCACTATCCCTCCCGGTAGGCCTGTTACTGGGGTAGGCCACTGGGGTTGACGAGGCTGTCGTGGGGTGTTGTCCTCAAGTGGGGCTTGATCCATTCAACTTATCCGGGGGCTGTCGTGGGGCTGATCCGATCCATCACTGCTGCAGGGCTGCTGGCGTGTTCCAGCCTCGCCCTGGGCATCTCCAGTCCGGCCGAGGCCGTCTCGACGGCCGACGACGGTGGCCAGCTCGTCGTCATCCAAGCCGTGCCCGGCTCCAAGGTCGACGTCGTCATCGATGGTGAGACCAGGCAGAGCGGCGTCGACGTCGGCACCGTCCTGGGTCCCTATGACCTGTCGCCTGGCAGTCACGACATCGCGTTCAGCGACGACTCCGGATCGATGAACGACGTCACCTCCAGCGTCAAGGTCACCGCCGGGTCCAGCACCGACATCGTGCTGCACCGCCCCGCCGAGATCGATGGCGACGCGGTGGTCAACACCTACGCCACCCCGACCGACCCGATCGGACCCGACAAGTCTCGGGTCCTGATCGCCCACACCGCAACGGTCGCTCCCGCAGACGTGCGCGTCGACGGTCAGACCGTCTTCACCAACATCGCCAACGGCGAGTACGCCGAAGCGGACGTGCCCTCGGGTGATCACCAGGTGGAACTCCTGCCCACCGGGCTGACCAGTGATCCGATCCTCGGACCGCTGGACGTCACGCTTCGGCCGCGCACGGTCACGATGGTCTATGCCGTGGGCAGCCCCAAGAACAACTCGATGAACGTGATCGTGCACGTCGCTGGGCTCTCGGCCGACGGCACCGTCACGCCGGACACCATCGACACCGGGTCGGCCGGACTGGTCTCCGACGTGAGAGTCGCCCCCTTCGACTCGATCACCGGGCCTGCCGAGAGGACCTCGGGCAGCATCGCGCTGCTCGGCGTCCTCGCCGGTGCCCTCGCCGCCTCACTGGCGACGGTGACCCGCTCCCGGCGGCCCGCAGCTCGGGCCAGGCACAGCGCAGGGCGTAGTCCAGGCACGTCCTGACATGCGCGCCCAGCAAGCGCATCGCCGAACACGCGCACACCCACTCACCCGGTTCTCGGCCCAGCTCGCCGGGATCGCTCTGGGCGCAACGGTCCTGGGAGCGGTGATCTGGTCTGCCACCGATGGCGGAGACTCCAAGGCCAGCACGCCGGGCCGGTCCGCCGTTGCTCCCTCGCCCTCGAGCACGCAGCTGCCCGCCGAGGCGCCGGCAGCCACTCGTGCCGAGTCGGTGCTGGTGCCGGAGCGACCGCGGTCCGCCCGCCTCCCCAGTGGCACGCTCGTGCCGATCCGAGCGGTCTCGACGACCGCCTCCGGCCGCCTCGACGTGCCGGACGACATTCAGGACCGCCGGCTGGTGGCGGGGCGGATCACGGATCGGGGACCCGTTCGGCTCCACGTTGCTGGCCGCTCACGTCGACTCGACCACCCAAGGTCTGGGCCCCTACTCGCAGTTGCTGTCCGTGCGTTCGGGGCAGCGGATCACGGTGTCGACCGCCACCCTCACCCAGGAGTTCGAGGTACGCTCCCTCAGGCTCGTCGCGCAGGGCTCACTGGCCGACCAGAGGTGGATCTTCGCGGCAGACGGAGCTCGCAGGCTGACGCTGGTGACCTGTGCGCCGCCCTATGACCGATCCCGCGGCGGATATCAGAACCTGGCGATCGTCACCGCCCTGCCCGTGAGCTCACCGACCAGGAGGGCGGACTGATGGACAAGCCCGAGAGCGCCGGCCCCAGCGCCGGTTCGGGACCTGTGGAACAGCACGGCGTACGACCGCACGTGCCACAGCCCCGACCCAGCGGCGAGGCCTCCGAGCTGCCCACCACCGCCTGGTTCGGCGACCTGCAGTCCGGCTTCGCCGAGCTCGAGTCGGAGATCGCGGAGCTGGAGTCCGGTGTCGCCGACCTCGAGTCCGGGGTCGCCCGGATCGCTCCGGGTCAGCAGCGCGCAGCGCGGGTCACACCGCCACCGGAACCGGAATGGACGCTGCCGGCCTTCGACCCCTTCCCGGACGCGCCGACGCGACCCCCGGCCGGAGGGGATGCGACCAGTCGGCCCCGGGCGTGGCGGTGGATCCTCCTGCTCCTGGTCGTGCTGGCGCTCACGGTCGGCGGCTGGCAGGTCCTGCGCGACCGGGGGACCGAGCCGCTGGCGGCACAGCCGGTGAAGGCCACCGAGCCGCAACCGCCGGTGGCCCTGCCCAGCAATGGTTCCTTCGTGCAGAGCACCGTGCTCGCCGACGGTGACATCAAGGTCCAGGAGTGGATCCGCACCGAGGGGGTCTTCAAGCTCACCTTGTCCGCGCCGGAGCTGGCGACCAACTCGAAGGTCCTCGCCAGTGACGTGAAGATCGTCGCGGACGGGATCCGGCTGTTCGGTCGCTCGACCGTGGCGTCGGCGGACCGGACGCACTACCTCGAGGGCGCCAAGGCGATCTACATCAGCTATCTCCTCGAGGGCGCGATCGAGCGCACGGGCTCTGCGCCGGGCAGGGCACTGGCGCGGGTGACCGCGTTGGACGTCACCTACGACGCCGAGGGCGGCACGTCCACCCGCCGCGTCGAGGGGGCCCACGTCCTGTCGATGGCCTGCTACCCGCCCACCAGCCCCGGCACCGGGGTCCGCCCGTGCGGCAGCGACGAGGACGGACCGTGGCAGGTCGAGCTCGGCTCCGAGAAGCGCGACGACCGCGTGATGGTCCAGTTCGACCAGGCGTGAGGCTCAGAGCAGCGGTCGTAGCGGACCGAGCACAGCCTCGGTGAACCGGCGGTAGATGTCGCGGCTCTCCCACTCGGCGATCGTCATCTCCCGGGTGTGCTCGAGGTCGGTCCGGAATATCCTCTCCATCTGCTGCGCCAGTGCCTGGTCGATGATCTCGACGTTGATCTCATAGTTGCCGCTCAGGCTGAGCCGGTCGATGTTGGCGGTCCCGATGGTCGACCAGTTGCCATCGATGGTCGCCGTCTTGGCATGGACCATCGCGTCGCCGAAGCGGAAGATCCGGATGCCCGACTCCAGCAGCTGGCTGTAGTAGCCGCGCGAGATCCAGTCGGCCACGATGTGGTTGGACTTGCCGGGCACGAGGATCCGGACGTCGACACCACGCCGGGCGGCCGCCTGGAGTGCGTCGACGAAGTCCTGGTCGGGCAGGAAGTAGGCGTGGGTCATCCAGATGTTGTGCTGGGCCCGGCTGATCGCCTCGAGGTACATCGAACGGATCGGGAACATCCACAGGCGGGGCAGGTTGCGGTGCAGCCTGATCTTCGGCTCCCAGGTGTTCGCCGTGTCGAGGAGCAGCGGTCGTTCGCTTCGCCCGATCCGCTTGCGGCGATTGAGGTTCCAGAAGTCCGCGAAGGCCCGCTTCAGATCCCAGACACCGGCCCCGGTGATCCGACAGTGCGTGTCGCGCCACTCGGTGGCGAACGGTGTGCCGATGTTGTAGCCGCCCACGAAGCCGACCTCGTCGTCGACCACCAGGATCTTGCGGTGGTCCCGCCCGTAGCGACTCAGGTCGAAGAACCTCCACCCCGCGGCGTACACGGGGTAGCGCAGCACCCTCATCGAAGGCGGGAACTGCTTGAACCGGGGACTGACGACGAGGTTGGCGAACGCGTCGTAGATGACATAGACATCGACCCCCCGGCCGGCCGCATCGATCAGCGCCTGCTTGAACTGCTCCCCGACCTCGTCACCCTTCCAGATGTAGGTCTCGAAGAGGATCTGCTTCCTCGCGCCACGGATCGCGGACAGCATGTCGGCGTAGAGGTCTCTACCGAAGGTGTAGGGGGTCAGCTCACCGGTGCCGACCGGCACCGCCAGGGGAGCCGTGGTGGGGAACGGTTTCGGCTTTCGTCCTCGGCGGCGGTAGGAGTCGACGATCGACAGGCCGATGGCGAGGGCGAACTGGACGCCGACGAACGTGAACAACGTCCGCCGAAGGATGACCAGCACCCGGTCATTGCTCCAACGCCGCGACTTCACCGCCCCAATGTAGCCAGGCTGTCCGGGACGCCGGAGACGGCCTCACTGCTCGCGATACACGAGGCCCTTGCCGGACTTGATCCTCAGCGTGAGCACGTCTCCGTTCACCTGCACGGTCGGGTCGCCGCCGAGTACGGCCAGGATCTGCGCCTCCTGGCGCGCCTCGGCGCCCGTGGAGCCGATGCGCGTGGAACCCACGTCGGTGATCCTGAGCTCCTCGGAGTCCTCCGCCCAGCGGCCCGTCAGCGTGTTCACGCCGGTCGAGCCGGTCAAGCTCCCATCCTCGGCGAGCACCAGGGTGGCCGGACCGCCCGAGACCGAGGTGGCCGAGCCGTTGTTGCCCTTGCCCTGGGTGAGGCTCTCCAACCTCCAGGAGGTGCCCACGATCGGGACGTCGACCGCCGGGGCGGTGGTCACGAAGGTCAGGGTGCTGTCCGGGCCCGTGAGGGTCAGGGTGTTGTTCTCGAGCCGGGCGGTCTCTGCGGACTGGAGCGCTGCGAGGAACGCCTGCTCCAACTGCATCACCGACGCAGGACTGCAGGCCATCTCGGTGCCGCCGAGCGGACCGAAGGCGACCGTGTCGCCTGACACCTTGAGCGCACCCATGAAGCGATTGCAGGCCGAGCTGCCCGAGACCCGGTCGCCGTCGACGGTCATGGTGATCGGGTTGCCCTCGTCGAGCGTGAGCCCGGTGGCGTCGCTGAGGGTCCAGTCGCCGTCGAGCACCACCGTCGCCGGGTCGTCGGCCGAGTCGGGTGCCTGTTCGTCGTCACCACTGCAGGCTGCGCTCGCGAGCAGCGTCAGCGCGATCAGCACGGCGTACGCCGCGAACCGACGCAGCTCTCGTGGACGACTCATCGGGACCTCCTCAGGTGGCCTCCAGTGTGACGCACCAGCACCTCCGGTGGTTCCGGGCCTTGCCCGAATCGCGTTGTCGGAGGTCACGTCTACGCTGGAGAACATGAGACCTGTGACCGACCTTGAGCGCCGGGTGGCGCCGTTCACGGTGGTGTCCGACTACGAGGCGTCCGGCGACCAGCCGGCGGCCATCGAGGAGATCACGCGACGGGTGAACGACGGAGTCAAGGACATCGTCCTGCTGGGCGCGACCGGCACCGGCAAGACGGCCACGGTCGCATGGGTGGCCGAGCAGGTCCAGCGGCCGATGCTCGTGCTGCAGCCCAACAAGACCCTCGCAGCCCAGTTCGCCAACGAGCTGCGCAGCCTGTTCCCGCACAACGCGGTCGAATACTTCGTCAGCTACTACGACTACTACCAACCTGAGGCCTACGTGCCCCAGACCGACACCTACATCGAGAAGGACTCCTCCATCAACGAGGAGGTGGAGCGACTGCGGCACTCGGCGACAAACTCCCTTCTGACCCGCCGCGACGTGATCGTGGTGTCGACAGTGTCGTGCATCTACGGCCTCGGCACCCCCCAGGAGTACGTCGACCGGATGATCCGCCTCAAGGTGGGGGAGGAGCACGATCGCGACTCCATCCTGCGCCAGCTCGTCGAGATCCAATACACCCGCAACGACATGGCCTTCACGCGAGGCACCTTCCGGGTGCGCGGCGACACGCTGGAGGTGTTCCCGGTCTACGAGGAGCTGGCCCTGCGCGTCGAGTTCTTCGGCGACGAGATCGAGCGGTTGATGACGCTGCATCCGGTGACAGGCGAGGTGGTGACCGAGGACCAGGAGGTCCACGTCTTCCCGGCCACGCACTACGTCGCGGGCCCCGAGCGCATGGAACGCGCGATCCGTGGGATCGAGCTCGAGCTGGAGGACCAGCTCGCGACCTTCGAGCGTCAGGGCAAGCTCCTGGAGGCCCAGCGCCTGCGGATGCGCACCACCTACGACGTCGAGATGATGCGCCAGGTGGGGTCGTGTTCGGGCATCGAGAACTACTCGATGCACATGGACGGTCGCACCCACGGCACCGCACCCAACTGCCTGCTCGACTACTTCCCCGAGGACTTCCTGGTGGTCGTCGACGAGTCGCACGTCGCGGTGCCACAGATCGGCGGCATGTACGAGGGAGACATGTCCCGCAAGCGCAATCTGGTCGACCACGGCTTCAGGCTTCCCAGTGCGATGGACAACCGGCCGCTGCGCTGGGAGGAGTTCCTGGAGCGGATCGGCCAGACGATCTATCTCTCTGCGACGCCCGGGAACTACGAGCTCGACAAGGTCGGTGGTGATGTCGTCGAGCAGATCATCCGACCCACCGGGCTGGTGGACCCCGAGGTGATCATCAAGCAGACGAAGGGGCAGATCGACGACCTGATCCACGAGATCCGTCTGCGCACGGAGCGCAACGAGCGGGTGCTGGTCACGACCTTGACCAAGAAGATGTCCGAGGACCTCACCGACTATCTGCTCGACGCCGGTGTCCGCACCCAATACCTGCACTCCGAGGTCGACACGCTGCGGCGGATCGAGCTGTTGCGCGAGCTCCGGATGGGGGAGTTCGACGTGCTCGTCGGCATCAACCTGCTGCGCGAGGGTCTGGACCTTCCGGAGGTCTCCCTGGTGGCCATCCTCGATGCCGACAAGGAGGGCTTCCTGCGCTCGGACAAGTCGCTGATCCAGACCATCGGGCGGGCGGCGCGCAACGTGTCCGGGCAGGTGTTCATGTACGCCGACAAGGTCACCCCCTCGATGGAGCGCGCGATCGACGAGACCAACCGCCGCCGGGAGAAGCAGGTCGCCTACAACCTGGCCCAGGGGGTCGACCCCCAGCCGCTGCGCAAGAAGATCGCCGACATCACCGAGATGCTGGCGCGTGAGGATGCCTCCACCGAAGAACTGCTGAAGAGCTGGCAGAAGGGCGACTCCAAGAGCAAGAAGGCTCCCGTTCCGGGATTGTCACGGATGGACACCGGCAGGCATGCGGCCGAGATCGCCGGCATGCCGTCAGCGGATCTCGCCGACCTGGTGCAACAGCTCACCGACCAGATGCACAACGCGGCCGCCGAGCTCCAGTTCGAGCTTGCCGGACGACTACGCGACGAGATCTCCGATCTCAAGAAGGAGCTGCGCCAGATGGTCGAGGCCGGCGCACGGTGAGGTGATCGCCCGACCAACAACGGAACCGACAGATCGGATGGGACAGATGAGCGCACGTGAGGTCCAGATCACCTTCGACTGTGCCGACCCGGCTGGGCTCTCAGCCTTCTGGGCGACAGTGCTCGGCTACGTCCTCGAGCCTCCACCGCCTGGCTTCGCCACCTGGGACGAGGCCCTCGAAGCCTGGGGAGTGCCACCGGAGCAACGCAACTCGAAGTCCGCGTTGGTCGACCCTGCCGGAGCGGGTCCACGCCTGTTCTTCCAGCAGGTGCCCGAGGGCAAGTCCGCCAAGAACCGGGTGCATCTCGATGTGCGGGCCGCGCCCGGACTCGAGGGGACCGACCGCATGGCTGCCCTGGAGCAGGTGGCGGACCAGCTGGTCGCGCTGGGCGCACGACGGCACCGCCGAGTCGAGCCCGGTGAGGAGCTGAGTGCCGGCTTCCTGTTCCTGACCGACCCCGAGGGCAACGAGTTCTGCCTCGACTGAGCGCGGTCCCGCTAGGGTTCAGGCATGCCAGCAGAGGTGGAGACCGACCTGCTCATCATCGGCGCCGGACCCACCGGTCTGTACGCCGCCTACTACGCCGGGTTCCGTGGCCTTCGCGTTGCCGTCGTGGACTCGCTCCCCGAACTGGGTGGCCAGATCACCGCCATGTACCCCGAGAAGCAGATCCTCGACGTGGCCGGGTTTCCCACGATCAAGGGCCGCGATCTCGTCGAAGGTCTTGTCGCGCAGGCCGCGACCGCCGACCCGACATACCTCCTGGGTCGCACCGCGGCGACGCTCACCGAGGTGGAGGACGCCGTGCTGGTCGGCCTCGACGACGACACCGTGGTGCGCACCGGCGCGGTGTTGATCACGGCCGGCATCGGCAAGTTCACTCCCCGCGCACTGCCCGCCGGAGACGAGTTCCTCGGCCGAGGACTCGAATACTTCGTACCCAGCTTTGCGCCCTACGCAGGCAAGGATGTCGTCATCGTCGGCGGCGGCGACTCGGCCTTCGACTGGGCCCTGCATCTCGAACCGGTGGCCCGGTCCGTCACCCTCGTCCACCGCCGCGACGCCTTCCGCGCTCACGAGCGGACTGTCACTGCGGTGCGAGACAGCGGGGTACGCATCATCACCAAGGCCGAGGTCTCGGCGCTGAGGGGCGACGGCCCGCTTGCCGAGGTGGACATCACCGTCGACGGGGTCACGGCCACCCACCCCGCCCAGGCGGTCGTGGCGGCCCTCGGGTTCATTGCGGACCTCGGCGCGATGCAGCACTGGGGGCTCGAGATCGACAAGCGCCACGTGGTGGTCGACTCCGGCATGCACACCAACCTCGCCCGGGTCCTGGCCGCGGGCGACATCACGGAATATCCGGGCAAGGTCCGCCTGATCGCCGTCGGCTTCGGCGAGGCCGCCACCGCCATCAACAACGCTGCCGTGATCATCGATCCCACGGCACACGTCTTCCCCGGACATTCCAGCGAGGGCACCTGAGCCGCGGCCGGTGGTGGTGGTGGCCGCGCGCTTGCGCACGTGAGTCAGGATGTACCGAGTAGTAACCGACACGGGCGAGGCAACGGAAGGCTGGGCGCATGCGCGTTGCACTGCTGTCATACCGGAGCAAGCCGCACTGCGGCGGCCAAGGGGTCTATGTCCGGCACCTCAGTCGCGAGCTCGTGGCCCTCGGCCACGAGGTCGAGGTGTTCTCAGGTCAGCCCTACCCGGAGCTCGACCCCGGTGTCGCACTGACCAAGGTGCCCAGCCTCGACCTCTACCGCGAGCCCGACCCCTTCCGTACGCCGAGGCCGAGCGAGTTGCGGGACCTGGTCGATGTCGAGGAGGTGCTGACGATGTGGACCGCGGGCTTCCCCGAGCCGAAGACCTTCAGCACCCGGGTGGCGAGGCTCCTCAAGACCCGGCTCGAGGACTTCGACGTGGCCCACGACAACCAGGTCCTCGGCTACGGCATGCTCGACATCGAAGCCGCGGGGCTTCCGGTGCTGACCACCATCCATCACCCGATCACCTTCGATCGCAGGCTCGATCTGGCCGCCGCCACCACCTGGCGGCGCAGACTGACCTTGCGGCGGTGGTACGGCTTCCTGCGCATGCAGGGCAAGGTCGCCCGCCGTGCCACGCGGGTGCTCACGCCCTCGGAGTCCTCGGCGCGCGACATCGTGAGCGACTTCGGCATCGACCCCGGCATCATCAGCGTCGTACCCCTCGGCGTCGACGACATCTTCCAGCCGCCGAGTGTGCCCCGGACACCGGGCAGGATCGTCGCCACCGCCAGCGCCGACGCTCCGATCAAGGGGGTCGCCACCCTGCTGGAGGCCTTCGCCAAGCTGCGAACCGAGCGGGACGTCTCCCTGGTGATCGTCAGCAAGCCCGCGCCGGGCGGCCGCACGGAGACCCTGATCGACCAGCTGGGCATCAAGGATGCCGTGTCGTTCGTCCACGGCATCAGTGACGAGGAGCTGGTCGCACTGATGGGCTCCGCGGAGGTGGCCTGCATCCCGTCGCTCTACGAGGGGTTCTCCCTGCCGACCGCCGAGCTCATGGCGTGCGAGACCCCGTTGGTGGTGTCCCGGGCCGGCGCCATCCCCGAGGTCGTCGGCCCCGACGGTGTCTGCGCCGACCTGGTCACTCCGGGTGACGTCGGCGAGCTCGAGCTCGCACTCGCCGCACTCCTCGACGATCCGCGACGCCGTGCCGAGATGGGGCGGGCAGCACGCACCCGGGCCCTGCAGCGATTCAGTTGGCGTGCGGTCGCACTGGCGACGGCCGCGGCCTATCAGGAGGTCATCGACCGTGCTGACCGTTGATTTCGACCGACTCGGTCTCCGTGCAGGGGAGCGCGTCCTCGACATGGGGTGCGGGGCCGGACGACATGCCTTCGAGATGTACCGACGCGGCGCCGACGTCATCGCCTTCGACCAGGACGGCGACGAGCTGGCCGGCGTCCGGGAGCTGTTCGATGCGATGCACCAGGCAGGCGAGGTCCCGGCCGGTGCCGAGGCGGACATCAAGGAGGGCGACGCTCTGGCGATGCCGTTCGGTGACGGCGAGTTCGACCGCGTGATCGCAGCCGAGATCCTGGAGCACATCCCCGCCGACCTCCAGGCCATCGACGAGCTCGTGCGCGTGCTTCGCCCGGGCGGCACCCTCGCCGTCACGGTGCCGCGCTGGCTGCCCGAGATGATCTGCTGGAAGCTGAGCGACGACTACCACAACACACCGGGTGGTCACATCCGGATCTACTCCGACGCGGAGTTGATCGGCAAGCTGAGGAACGCAGGGCTGGTCTACGACGGCCGCGACTATGCGCACGGGCTGCACTCTCCCTACTGGTGGATCAAGTGCGCCGTCGGGGTGAAGAACGACGACCATCCGATCGCGAAGGCCTACCACCGGATGCTCGTGTGGGACATCATGAAGCGACCGCGCACCACCCGCTATGCCGAGGCGCTGCTCAACCCGCTGATCGGCAAGAGCCTGGTCCTCTACCTCCACAAGCCCGATGCCTGAGGGCACCGGCAGACTGCCTGCGGTGGAGGGTGTGCTCAGCGAGGCCGACGTCAGAGCCACGGCAGCGAGCATCGCGAGCATGCAGGAGCCCGACGGGGCCATCCCCTGGACGACGGGGGAGCACACGGACGTCTGGAACCACGTCGAGTGCGCGATGGCCCTGCTCATCGGAGGCGAGGTCGGCTCGGCCGAACGCGCGTTGCGGTGGTGTGCCACCACCCAGCGAACGGATGGATCGTGGCCCATGAGGACCGTCGCAGGTGCCGTCGAGGACGCGAGCGGTGAGACGAACATGTCGGCGTACCTCGCTGTGGGGCTGTGGCACCACTGGCTCGTACGCCGCGACCGGTCCGTGGTCGACGAGCTGTGGCCGACCGTACGCCGGGCGCTCGACTGGGTGGTCGGCCTGCAGCTCCCCTTCGGTGGGATCGCCTGGTCGAAGGAGCCCGGCGGTCGGGTCAACCAGGCGGCGCTCCTGGCTGGTTCGTCCTCCATCCACCAGTCCCTGCGCGCCGGGGTCGCGCTCGGTGATCTGGTCGCGGACCCTCAGCCCGAGTGGGAACTGGCCTGCGCACGACTCGGGCATGCCGTGCGCGAACACCGACAGGTCTTCCTGGACAAGTCGACCTTCTCGATGGACTGGTACTACCCGGTTCTCGGGGGAGCGGTACGCGGCCAGGACGCCTGCGCGCTGCTCGACTCGCGCTGGGAGGAGTTCGTGGTCGCCGGTCTCGGGGTTCGCTGCGTCGACACCAATCCCTGGGTGACCGGGGCCGAGACGTGCGAGCTGGTGATGACGCTCGAGGCAGTCGGCCGACACGACGACGCCCGACGCCTCTTCGCCGACGTACAGCACCTGCGCCACGATGATGGCGCCTACTGGACCGGCCTGGTCTACCCGGAGGGCGTCAACTGGCCGGTGGAGCACACGACCTACACGGCGGCCGCGGTCCTGCTCGCCGCCGACGCGCTGAGCGACGCCACGGCAGGCGCCGACATCATGCGCGGAAGAACCCTGCCCCCCGTCTTCGACGAGCCTGGCGAGGACTGCGGTTGCCGCTCAGCCGAGCGGATCACCCGCGTCCCCTGACGTGCGGCACAGCACCCGCATCGATCCGACCTGCTCAACCTCGGCGAAGCACCCGGACGCCAGCGCCCGGAGGAAGACGTCGTACGGCGGTCGCCCACCGTCGGCGGGGTCCGGAAAGACGTCGTGGATGGCCAGCAGCCCGTCCCGTTGCACCCAGTGCGCCCAGCCTGTGTAGTCGCTCTGGGCGGGCTCCTCGCCGTGACCGCCGTCGATGAACACGAGCGAGAGCGGGGTTCGCCAGTGCGCCGAGATCGTGGTGGACCGGCCCACGACGGGCACCACGTGCTCCTCGAGCCCCGCCCTCTCGAGGGTGCGTCGGAGGAAGGGCAGGGTGTCCATCAGCCCGGACTCGGGGTCCACCAGCGACGCGTCGTGGTGCTCCCAGCCCGCCTGGTTCTCCTCGGAGCCACGGTGATGGTCGACCGTGAACAGGGTGCCCCCGACCTGCTGGGCGGCGGAGCCGAGGTACAGCGCCGACTTCCCGCAGTAGGTGCCGATCTCGAGCCCGGGACCGTGGGGGAGCCGTTCCAGGGCGCACCGATGCAGAACCATGCCCTCGTCATGCGGCATGAAGCCCCGCGTCGCACCGACCTGCTCGAGAAGATCGTCCGGCATCACGAGCACAGCGTAGGCACCTGTGGGCGCGCGCCCGCTCCCGGTACAGTGATCACTTCCTGACCGCTGATTCGAAGGCAGTTGAACACTCGTCGATGGACTCTCAAAGTCCCAGGCTCTCTGACGGAGAGCGATCATGACCGAATGGATCCTGCTGGGGATCTCACTGCTGCTCATCCTGGCCTGCGGACTGTTCGTCGCCGCCGAGTTCGCCTTCGTGACCGTCGACCGCACGGTGGTGGACCGCGCCGCGGCCAGCGGGGACAAGCCGGCCCTCGGCGTGCAGAAGGCGCTGCGCAGCCTGTCCACCCAGCTGTCGGGCGCCCAGGTGGGCATCACGATCACCAACCTGGCCATCGGCTTCCTCGCCGAGCCGGCGATCGCCCAGCTCATCGACGGGCCGCTGGCCTCCCTCGGGGTGCGCAGCGACTGGGTGACGCCGATCGCGATCGCCATCGGACTCGCGGTCGGCACCTTCCTGACCATGATCTATGGCGAGCTGGTGCCCAAGAACATGGCCATCGCGCGGTCGCTGCCCACGGCCCGGGCCACCCAGGGCTTCATGCGCGGCTTCACTGCCGTGATGGCGTGGCCGATCCGGGTGCTGAACGGCTCGGCCAACGCCCTCGTACGCCGCCTGGGCATCGAACCGCAGGAGGAACTGCGTTCCGCTCGGAGCTCGACCGAGCTGGCCAGCCTCATCCAGCGCAGTGCAAGCGAGGGCACCCTGGATCCCGAGACCGCCGAGCTGATGGAACGCTCGGTGGAGTTCGGCAGCCGCACCGCCGGCGAGATCATGACCCCCCGCGTGCGGACCGCCAGCCTCGAGGAGACCGACCGGACGAGCGCGGTCATCGAGCTGGCCCGGCAGACCGGTCACAGCCGCTTCCCGGTGCTGGACTCCGAGGACACGGTCGTCGGCACGGTACATGTCAAACACGCCGTGGCGGTCCCCGTCCACGAGCGCAGCACCGCCCGGGTGCGCCACATCATGGCGCGCCCGATCGTCGTCCCCGACTCGCTTCGCCTCGACCCCCTGCTCGCCCTGCTGCGTGACGACGGCTTCCAGATGGCCATCGTGATGGACGAGTACGGCGGGCAGGCCGGGATCGTCACGCTCGAGGACGTGGTGGAGGAGATCGTGGGTGACATCTCCGACGAGCACGACCGGCTCGGCGCCCGCGGCCGGCAGCGGCGAGACGGCTCCTGGGTCCTCTCGGGGCTGTTGCGCCCCGACGAGGTGGAGGACATCAGCGGCGTCCCCCTGCCCGACCACGAGGACTACGACACGTTGGGTGGTCTCGTCGTCCGCGAGCTCGGCCGGATCCCCCGCACGGGAGACAGCGCCGAGCTCGAGCTCACCATGCCCGGCCACGATGACCCGACCCGTCTCAGGGTCACCCTCGGTGTCGCACACATGGACGGACTGCGGGTCGACCGCGTGCTGATGAAGGTCGAGCCGATCACCGCCACGGGGGACGATGATGAGTGACCTCTCCGGTGTCCTGCTCGCCGTCGTGCTCCTGCTCGCCAATGCCTTCTTCGTGGGAGCAGAGTTCGCCCTGCTGTCTGCTCGTCGAAGCCAGATCGAGCCCAAGGCCGACGCCGGCTCACGGGTGGCGCGCACCACGTTGCGCGCCATGGAGAACGTCTCGTTGATGATGGCCGGCGCCCAGCTGGGCATCACGATCTGCTCGCTCGGTCTGGGCGCCGTCGGTGAGCCTGCGGTGGCCCATCTCCTGGAGCCCGTCTTCCACGCCGTGTCGGTGCCCGAAGCGTTCCTGCACCCCGTCTCATTCGCCGTCGCTCTGACCATCGTCGTCTATCTCCACGTCGTCATCGGGGAGATGGTTCCCAAGAACATCGCACTCGCCGGGCCCGACCGCGCGGCGCTCGTGCTCGGTCCGCCCATGGTCGCGGTCGTCACCGTGCTCCGCCCCATCATCGTCGGCCTCAATGCCGTGGCCAACGCCAGCCTGCGCCTGATCAACATCGAGCCCCGAGACGAGATCAGCTCCACGTTCACGCGCGAGGAGGTCGCGGCCCTGGTCGAGGAGAGCCGCGGCGAGGGGCTGCTCGCCAAGGGGGAGTACGACCGCCTGTCGGCGTCCCTGGGCTTCACCCAGAACACGGTCTCCTCGGTCCTGATGCCGCTCGACACCCTGGCGACCATCACACCCGGAGCCACCGCGGCTGACATCGAGGAGCTCTGCGCCGAGACCGGGTTCAGCCGGTTCCCGGTGGTGGACCATCACGGGGTCCTGGTCGGCTACCTGCACATCAAGGACGTGCTCGAGGTCGACGAGGAGCGCCGCCAGCGGGTGATCGAGGAGAAGTGGATCCGCCCGTTCGCCAGCGTGCACCGTGACGACGTCCTCCACGATGTCCTCGAGACCTTGCAGCGCCGGGGCGCCCACATGGCCAGGGTGATCGACGCCGAGGGCAATGTGCTCGGTCTGGCCACCCTGGAGGACGTGCTGGAGGAGTTGGTCGGCGAGATTCGCGACGCGGCCCATCACAGCGAGAGCTCCTCAGGAACCGGCGGCTAGGGTGAGGGCTGACAGCGGCCTGACCAGGGTCGGCACCGACCAGCAAGGGCAGGACTGTGGCGCAGGCTCCCTCACGCACCACGCGCGTGTGGACCATCCCCAACCTGCTCAGCATGGCCCGGCTTGCCGGTGTGCCGCTGTTCCTCTGGCTGGTGCTGGGTCCCGAGGCGGACGCCTGGGCCCTCGGACTCCTGATGCTGTCGGGCATCACCGACTATCTCGACGGCTACCTCGCCCGCAAGCTCGATCAACGCTCCACGCTGGGCGAGATCCTCGACCCTGTTGCCGACCGGCTCTACATCCTGGCGGTCGTCGTCGGATTGGCCCTGCGCGACATCATTCCGTGGTGGGTGGCCGTCATCCTGCCGCTCCGCGACGCCCTGCTGTGGTGCCTGGTGCCCTTCCTTCGCAGGCGAGGCTACAGCTCGCTGCCGGTGCATTTCCTCGGCAAGGCGGCCACGTTCAACCTCCTCTACGCCTTCCCGCTCATGCTGCTCGGCGACGGCGACGGCATGGTCGCCGAGCTGGCTCGCACCTTCGGCTGGGCTTTCGCCATCTGGGGAATCGGGCTCTACTGGTGGGCAGGACTGCTCTACGCCTGGCAGGTCTACCGCCTGCTGGGTGACGGCGATCGACGAGCTCCACAGCGGGAGTGAGGCGCTGATGACCGACACCGAGACCGATCAGCGCGTCGCCGATCGCGTCACCATGCCCCTGCTCACGTTGATCACGCAGCAGTCGATGGACGAGGACTATCAGCACGTCGCGGACCGCCGGGCCAGGATGGCCGACCCGTCGGGCAGCCGCCGCAGCAGCGGTCGTCGTACCGCAGCGGTGATCGCGCTGTTCGGGATCATCGTGACCACCGCCGCGGTGCAGACCTCACAGGACTCCTCCTCGGCGGCCAGTGGGCGGGCGAGCCTCGTTGCGGAGGCCAAACGCCGCAATGCCGAGGTGGCGGCTCAGGAGAGCCAGCTGCGCAAGCTGCGCCAGCAATCCGTGACGCAGCAGGGCCTGCTCGACGGCGTCACCGCCGACCAGAGGGCCCTGCAGGCCCAGCTGGAGGGGCTGCGGGTCCGCACCGGCTACGAACCGGTCTCCGGCCCCGGTGTTCGGGTGACGGCCGATGACGCCCCTGATGGCGACGACGCCGGTCGGATCCGTGATGAGGACCTCGCGATGCTCGTGGACGGGCTCTGGAACGCAGGCGCCGAGGCCATCTCCATCAACGGGATCAGACTCACGGCCCTGTCGCCCATCAGGAGCTCGGGAATCGCGATCCACGTCAACAACCGGCCGGTGAGCCCGCCCTACCTCGTCCTGGCGATCGGTGACCGGGCCAGCCTGCAGTCGCGCTTCGCCGAGACCACGCATGGTCTGGAGTGGGACAGCCTCGTCAATACGTTCAATTTCGCCTTCTCGATGCAGAATGAGAGCCTGCTTGAGCTTCCTGGCGCGAGGCTCCCGCAGTTGCGGGCGGCTCAGCTCCTGGAAGACGACTCGCAGACGGGGAAGCCGGAGGACGTGCCGTGATCGCAGCTCTCGGGCTCCTCGTGGGCATCGTTCTCGGACTGATTCTGCAGCCCGACGTACCTCTGTGGCTGGAGCCCTACCTGCCGATCGCGGTCGTGGCCGCGCTCGACGCCGTGTTCGGAGCCCTGCGCGCCTACCTCGATGGGATCTTCGACGACAAGGTCTTCGTCGTCTCCTTCCTGAGCAACGTGGTCATCGCCGCCGCGATCGTCTTCATGGGCGACAAGCTCGGCGTCGGCGGCCAGCTCTCGACCGGGGTGATCGTCGTGCTCGGGATCCGGATCTTCTCCAACGTCGCCGCGATCCGAAGGCACCTGTTCCATGCCTGATCCCCAGAGGGTCTCCGAGGACGCCGGGTCCGCGCCCGAGCAGCCACGCCGGACGTGGGGACTGAGCAAGCGGTCGCGCGCACAGATCATCGTGGCCCTCCTCTTGGCGGCGCTCGGCTTCGCAGCGGTGATCCAGGTGCGCAGCAACGGTGAGGACGACACCTACGCCGGTCGGCGCGAGCAGGACCTGATCGACCTGCTGAACGGCTTGGCGGGTGCGTCCGAGCGTTCCCAGTCCGAGATCGCCCGGCTCGAACGCGCCCGCAACGACCTGCTGTCCACCACCCGTCGCCGAGACGCCGCCCTGGAGCAGGCCCGCACCGAGGCGGACACGCTCAACATCCTGGCCGGTCTCGTTCCGGTCACCGGTCCTGGCATCCGCGTCATCATCGATGACCCGGACGGCAATGTGGGCATCGACATCCTGCTCGACACGGTCCAGGAGCTGCGCACGGCCGGGGCGGAGGCGATGTCTTTCAACAACCAGGTGCGGGTCGTGGCCCAGACGGCCTTCGAGGACGGCGTCGGGGGAGTCGTGGTCGACGGACAGCAGCTGTCCCCTCCCTACGTCATCGACGTGATCGGGGAGCCGAACGCCCTCTCGGGTGCCATCACCTTCCGGCAGGGGCCGGAGGCCGACGTCGAGGAGAGCGGAGGCACCGTGACCATCAAGACCCTGGACAGTCTCAACATCAAGGTCGTCCGCACCGAGGTCGACTCGGAGTTCGCCCAGCCGTCCGCTCCCTGATCCGACCCGGTAACGTGAGCGCCAGCCCGTTGATCTCGCATGAGGAGACCCGTGTACCCCGATGACCTGAAGTACACCGCCGAGCACGAGTGGATCCGGATCTCCGGCGAGAGCGAAGGGGCCGTCCGGGTCGGGATCACCCACTTCGCGCAGGATGCGTTGGGCGACATCGTCTACGTCTCGCTCCCCGAGGTCGGTGAGACCGTCGAGGCCGGCACCGCCTGCGGCGAGCTCGAGTCGACCAAGTCCGTCAGCGATGTCTACGCACCCCTGAGCGGTGAGGTGGCCGCGCGCAACGATGCCCTCGACGCGACGCCCGAGCTGGTCAACTCCGACCCCTACGCGGGTGGCTGGCTCTTCGAGCTGGTGCCCGCCGACCCGGCGGCCGTGGACTCCCTGATGGACTCCGCGACCTACGTGGCGTCCCTGGATTCCTGATCTTCGGATCCGGCCCAGGTCGCAGTGCTGAGCATCCCCTGTGGGTTTCGGTCTTGACCCTTGCTCGGCCGACCTCGGCTGATAGGTTCGTACAACCATCAACCTCGACCTCAAGGTCAGGGTCCTCAGGGAGGATCGACATGCCGTTCTGCACCAACTGTGGCAAACAGAACCCCGACGACGCTCGGTTCTGCTCCCAGTGCGGGACCCGGTTGGTGACCGACTCGGCGGACGCACCAGCAGCCCCCGCGGCCCCAGCCCCGGTTCCCGACGCCACCGCGACCATCACCTTCGGCGGACCCGACAAGGCCCCCGAGTCCGATGAGCGTCAGCTCAACCCGGCCGACTCGGCGGCAGTGGACGCGCTCCCGACGGGGCACGCCCTGCTGATCGTGCAGCGGGGTCCAGGCGCGGGCAGTCGCTTCCTCCTCGACACCGATCTGGTCACCTCGGGTCGCCACCCGGAGAGCGACATCTTCCTCGACGACGTGACGGTCTCCCGGCGTCATGCGGAGTTCCGGCGTACGTCGACCGGCTACACGGTCTCCGACGTCGGCTCTCTCAACGGCACCTACGTCAACCGTGACCGGATCGACGAGGTGGCCCTGCAGGATGCCGACGAGGTGCAGATCGGGAAGTACCGCCTCGTGTTCTTCACCAGTCACGCGAGCCAGAATCTCTGATCGTGCCGTCACCGTCGCCATCAGCGTCTCGGGCGCGGATGAACATCGGGCAGGTGCTCGACCTTCTCCGGTCCGACTTTCCCGGGATCTCGATCCCGAAGATCCGATTTCTCGAGGACAAGGGCCTCATCGCGCCGGAGCGGACCGCGGCCGGCTATCGCAAGTTCTCCCACGGTGACGTCGAGCGTCTGCGCTACGTGCTGCGGATGCAGCGCGACCACTACCTCCCCTTGAAGGTGATCGGTGAGCACCTCGACGCCATGGACCGTGGGCTCGAGCCCCCGCCGATCGACGCTGTGGTGCCGACCGTCCCCAAGGTCGCCCTCGCGGACGACGGCCTGCCGAGTGCGGAGTCCTTCGCCCGTCGCAGCGACCTGCGGCTCTCGCGCAAGGAGCTCATCAAGACCGCCGAGGTCGACGAGGAGCTCCTCACCGCGCTCGAGACGTACGGCCTGATCAGGCCTCGTCCGGGGACCCACCACTACGACACGGATGCCCTGGTGGTGGCCAAGACCGCTGCTGAGCTGGCGGAGTTCGGCTTCGAGCCACGCCACCTGCGGGCGTTCAAGTCCGCTGCGGACCGCGAGGTGGGGCTCGTCGAGCAGGTCGTCGCCCCCGTCCGACGCAGCCGTGACACCGGCGCCAGCGCTCGCGCGGACGATGCCGTCAACCAGATCGCCGCGCTGTCGGTGAAGCTGCACGCGACCCTGGTCAAGTCCGGGTTGCGCTCGACCTGAGGGCGTCGAGGCCTCTTCCGCGGCGGGAGTAGGCTGGCCGCGTGCGCGAAGTCGATGTCATCGGAGTCCGGGTAGAAACCCCCTCGAACCAGCCCATCGTCCTGCTCAGGGAGGTGTCTGGCGACCGCTACCTGCCGATCTGGATCGGCGCGGTCGAGGCGACCGCCATCGCCTTCGCCCAGCAGGGCGTGGTGCCCCCTCGCCCGCTGACGCACGACCTGATGAAGGACGTCCTCAGCGCCACCGGCAACGAGCTCGCCGAGGTTCAGATCACCGAGATGAAGGACGGCGTGTTCTTCGCCAGCCTCGTCTTCGACTCGGGCGTGCAGGTGAGCGCGCGGCCGTCCGATTCGATCGCCCTGGCACTGCGCACGGGCACCAAGATCGTCTGTGCCGAGGCCGTTCTCGACGAGGCGGGCCTCGACGGTCCGGCCGAGCAGGAGGACGAGGTGGAGAAGTTCCGGGAGTTCCTCGACCAGGTCACGCCGGAGGATTTCGAGAGTTCCGACGAAGGGCCCCAGATCTAACCCTCAACTAGAGGGTGAGGGTTGCGACACGCCGACGTGCCTCGTTGACCACCCCAGGGTCTGGGCCTACCTTGGAACTGTCTTCGTTGTAACTCCACCGTTGTGGTCTCAACCCAACGGCTTCCCCCCAGGGAGTCACGCAGAACGAAGTAAACGACGGAGGCTCGACGTGAACGTGAACGACAAAGGACAGCCGGTGGCCGATCAGCACCGCGCCGCCGATCTCGCCGACGAACAGGGACTGCTGTTCACCGACGACGTCTCGCCGCTGCCCAGCGACACCGGCTACCGCGGGCCGACAGCCTGCAGCGCGGCCGGCATCACCTACCGTCAGCTCGACTACTGGGCCCGCACCGGCCTGGTGGAGCCCACCGTGCGCGGAGCGACCGGTTCGGGCACCCAGCGGCTCTACTCCTTCCGCGACATCCTGATCCTCAAGGTGATCAAGCGGCTGCTCGATGCGGGCATCTCGCTCCAGCAGATCCGGACCGCCGTTCAGCACCTGCGCACGCGTGGCACCGACGACCTGACCCGCGTGACCCTGATGAGCGATGGTGCGTCGGTCTACGAGTGCACCACCAACGATGAGGTCATCGACCTGCTCCAGGGTGGCCAGGGCGTCTTCGGCATCGCCATCGGCGGGGTCTGGCGCGAGATCGAAGGCAGCCTTTCCGAGCTCCCCAGCGAGCGGACCGTCGAGGATGCTGCGCCATCTGCCGCCGATGAGCTCGCGGCGCGCAGGGCCGCCCGCAAGATCGGCTGATCACCTGTTCGTCCGCTGACATGGGGTAGATTCGTTTCGTCGACGATCCCGCTCGGGAGAGTCTTCGCTCGACCCGCCGCGCACGTCCGACGGGGTCGGGAACGAAGCGCCGAAGGGGCAATTCCTCCCCGGAACCTCTCAGGCGCCCGGACCGGGCGGACCAGGCAACTCTGGAGTCACCGACGAAGGTGACGACAGAGGGGGAGGCGACCGAACGACCCGTCGTCCCTGGAGCCTCCCTTGTCAGACCATCAGAGCCTCGAAGAACTCGATGCCGCGTCGCCCTTCGTCGACCGGCACATAGGACTGTCCGGCTCAGCCGTCACCACCATGCTGTCCGCGCTCGGCTACGCCTCCCTCGACGACCTGATGGACGCCGCCGTGCCCGGCGCCATCCGGGCGGGAGCGCTCGCCCTGCCGCCGGCCGTCTCCGAAGCGGCCGCAGCCAAGGAGCTGCGCGAGCTCGCCGAGGCCAACACGCCCGGGGAGGCGATGATCGGGCTCGGCTACCACGGCACGATCACTCCGCCGGTGATCCGGCGCAACGTGCTCGAGGACCCGAGCTGGTACACCGCCTACACCCCCTACCAGCCCGAGATCTCCCAGGGCCGACTCGAGGCGCTGCTCAACTTCCAGACCGTGATCGGCGACCTGGCCGGGCTGCCGACCGCCAATGCCTCCCTCCTCGACGAGGGAACCGCCGCTGCGGAGGCGATGACCCTGGTGCGCCGCGCCAACCGCAAGGCCACCGGTCCGTTCGTGGTCGACTCCGACGCGCTGCCGCAGACGATCGCGCTGATCCGGACCAGGGCCTCGGCGATGGGCATCGACGTGGTCGTCGCCGACCTGACCGAGGGGCTGCCCGAGGGTGAGCTCAGCGGCGTGCTGGTGCAGTACCCCGGTGCCTCCGGCACGATTCGGGACCCCCGCGCGGTCATCGCCGAGGCCCACGAGCGCAACGCGCTGGCGGTGGTGGCCGCGGACCTCCTGGCGCTCTGTCTCCTCGAAGCGCCCGGTCGGCTCGGCGCGGACGTCGTGGTCGGTTCCTCGCAGCGGTTCGGGGTGCCGTTGTTCTACGGCGGGCCGCACGCCGGGTTCATGGCGGTCTCCGCTGGACTGGAGCGCCACCTGCCCGGCCGCCTGGTGGGCGTGTCGCTGGACGCCGAGGGACGCCCGGCGTACCGCCTGGCCCTCCAGACCCGCGAGCAGCACATCCGGCGTGACAAGGCGACCTCCAACATCTGCACCGCGCAGGTGCTGCTGGCCGTGGTGGCCTCGATGTACGCCGTCTACCACGGTCCCGCCGGCCTGCGTGCGATCGCGACCCGTACCCACCGCTACGCCGCCGTGCTCGCCGCGGCGCTGCGAGGTGCCGGGGTCGAGGTGGAGACCACCCGGTTCTTCGACACGATGACGGTCTCGGTGCCCGGTCGCGCCGACGACGTCGTGGAGTCGGCTGTCTCCCTCGGGGTACATCTGCGACGGGTCGACGGGGACAGGGTGGGCATCTCCACCTCCGAGACGACCACCAGGACGAGCCTCGAACTGGTCCTGAAGTCCTTCGGTGTGACCGCCGACCTCGACCAGATCGACCAGACCACGACCGACGGGCTGCCCGACGAGCTCCGTCGCCAGTCCGACTACCTCACCCACGAGGTGTTCTCCAGTCATCACAGCGAGACCGCCATGCTCCGCTACCTGCGCAGGCTGTCCGACCGCGACTACGCGCTCGACCGCGGCATGATCCCGCTGGGGTCGTGCACCATGAAGCTCAACGCGACCACGGAGATGGAGCCGGTCTCGCTGCCCGGCTTCGCCGATCTGCACCCCTTCGCCCCGGCCGGCGCCGCCGTCGGCTACCGGCGACTGATCGATGACCTCGAGGGCTGGCTCGCCGAGGTGACGGGCTATGACACGGTGTCGATCCAGCCGAACGCCGGCTCCCAGGGTGAGCTCGCGGGTCTGCTCGCGATCCGCGCCTACCACCACGGCCGCGGTGAGGGCCAGCGCAACGTCTGCCTGATCCCGTCGTCGGCCCACGGCACCAACGCGGCCTCGGCGGTGATGGCCGGCATGAAGGTCGTGGTCGTGAAGCCGGCCGACGACGGCACGGTCGACCTGGCGGACCTGCGCGACCAGTGCCAGGCGCACGCCGACGACCTCGCCGCGATCATGGTCACCTACCCCTCGACCCACGGGGCCTACGAGGACACCATCTCGGACCTCTGCGACATCGTGCACGCGCACGGTGGCCAGGTCTACGTCGACGGCGCCAACCTCAACGCCCTGCTCGGCTTCGCCAGACCGGGCGAGTTCGGTGGCGATGTCTCGCACCTCAACCTCCATAAGACCTTCTGCATCCCCCACGGGGGTGGCGGCCCCGGGGTGGGACCGGTCGGAGTGCGCGCCCACCTGGCGCCGTACCTCCCCTCGCACGACCTGCACCCGGAGCCGGCCAAGCGGGAGGGCATCGGTCCGATCAGTGCCGCGCCCTACGGGTCGGCCGGCATCCTTCCGATCTCGTGGGCCTACATCCGGATGATGGGTGGGCCCGGGCTGACCCGTGCCACGGCAGCGGCCGTCCTCTCGGCCAACTACGTGGCCTGGCGGCTGGCAGAGCACTTCCCGGTCCTCTACACCGGGCACGGCGGCCTCGTGGCCCATGAGTGCATCCTCGACCTGCGGGGTCTCACCAAGGCCAGCGGCATCACCGTGGACGACGTGGCGAAGCGTCTGGTCGACTACGGGTTCCACGCGCCGACGATGTCGTTCCCCGTCCCTGGCACCTTCATGGTCGAACCCACCGAGTCCGAGGACCTCGCCGAGATCGACCGCTTCTGCGACGCGATGATCGCCATCCGCGCCGAGATCGACCTGGTCGTCGCGGGGGAGTGGACGGCGGAGTCGTCGCCGCTGCGAGGCGCCCCGCACACCTCGCGCGCCGTGGTGGCCGCGTGGGACCGGGCCTACTCGCGGGAGCAGGCGGTGTTCCCGACCGGCCCCGACCCGGACAAGTACTGGCCTCCCGTCGCTCGCATCGACCAGGCCTACGGCGATCGCAACCTGGTGTGCGCCTGCCCACCGCCCGAGGCGTTCGCCGAATGACCGGGGTCGCCGACACCACCGCACACCGGCTGCTCGGTCACCTCGCAACGGCCCAGTCCCAGGGACGTGTGCCGTCCCTGGTCGCAGGCGTCGTCAGGCAGGGAGCGCTCGCCTGGTCCGACGGCTATGGGGAGGTGCCCTTCTCGACCACCGACACCCAATACCGGATCGGGTCGATCACCAAGACCCTGACCGCGGTCCTGATCCTCCAGCTCGCCCGGGACGGTCGGCTCTCGCTCGACGATCCCGCCGGCGCGGTGCTGGGCGGCGTGGGCTACGCCGATCGCAGCATCCGATCCCTCCTGGCGCACAGCTCCGGCATGCAGTCGGAACCCACGGGCTCCTGGTGGGAGCGCTCGGCCGGTCTGTCGTTCGACGAGCTGGCAGCAGCCAATCGAGGGGAGGGGACCGTCTTCCCGGCCCACCAGCGGTTCCACTACTCCAACCTGGGCTTCGCCCTTCTGGGAGAGCTGGCCGCACGGCTGCACGGGAGCACCTGGTGGGACGCCGTACGGGCCCAGGTCCTGGCCCCCCTCGGGATGAGTCGCACGACCTACCTGCCCGTGCACCCGGCCGCCCCCGGCTACAGCGTGCACCCCTACTCCGGGCAGCTCATCGACGAGCCGGCCACCGACACCGGCGCCATGGCGCCCGCCGGGCAGGTCTGGTCCACGGTCGGCGACCTGGCGACGTACGCCGGTTTCCTGGTCGACGGACACCCTGAGGTGCTCTCGTCGCCCGAACTCGAACTGGCCTGCACTCCCCAGTCAGGGGAGCCCGCCGCCGGCCTGGGCTACGCCCACGGGCTCGGGTTCCAGCTGCTGCCCGGGGGCTCGGGAACCGTCGTCGGCCACACGGGCTCGATGCCGGGCTTCCTGGCCGCCTGCCTGGTCGACCGCACCCGGCGCACCGGCGCGGTCGTGCTGGCCAACGCCACGGCCGGACTCGCAGCCCCCGACCTCGCCATCGCGCTGCTCGACGAGCTGGAGCGGTGCGAGCCGACCCTGCCGGCGCCGTGGCGTCCCTCGACCCCGGTGCCCGATCTCGTGTCCGACGTGCTGGGGGTCTGGCACTGGGGGAACACGCCGTTCGCCTTCGTCTGGGAGGGCGACCAGGTCGTCGTTCGCCGCAACGGCCAGGAGCGACACCGCTTCGCAGTGGCACAGGGACGGCTCGTCGGACTGTCGGGCTACCACGCCGGTGAGGAGCTCAAGGTCGTCCGCAATGACGACGGGAGTGTCAACCACCTCGACATCGCGACGTTCATCCACACCCGCAGTCCCTATGACCCGGCGGCGCCCATCCCTGGTGGGTAGGGTGCCCGACATGAACCAGATCGACCCGGTGCTGACGGCCGAAGCGCCCACCTTCACCGGGGACGAGGCAGCCGGGCTCGCGCGGCGGCACTTCGGCCTCGACGCCGACGGCGGGACCAGCCTGGGCAGTGAGCGCGACCAGACGTTCCTGCTCTCGCGCGCCGGCGAGCCCGTGGGCGTGCTCAAGGTCTCCAACGCCGCTGAGCGCACCGACACCCTCGACATGGAGGCCCTTGTCGTGCGTCACCTCGCCCTCGTCGACCCCGAGCTGGCGGTCGCGCGACCGATCATGTGGTCGGGGGCCGGAGACCTCGACGATCCGCGCTCCTACCGGTTCGAGGTCGTTGGCGAGGCGTCACGGCACTGGAGCCGGCTCTACCCGGTCATGCCGGGCCGGATGCGATCCGCACCGTCCTCGCTCGACGATCGAGCTGTCGTCGCCTGGGGCCGGACCACCGCCCGACTGGCCCGTGGGATGCGCGGGTTCAGCCACCCCAGTGCTCACCGGTCGCTGCCGTGGGACCTCAGGTCGGTGCCCATGGTGCGACCGATGGTGCCGGCCATCCGGCGCCCGGACTGGCGGGCCGCGGTGGAACAGGCCCTGGACCGCTACGACACCACCATCGCCCCACGATGGACCTCGTTGCGGGCCCAGGTGGTGCACGGCGACCTGAACATCGACAACGCGCTCGTCGACGCCGAGGGCCTGATCACCGGGATCATCGACTTCGGCGACATGAGCCACACCGCCCTGATCACCGATCTGGCCTCCGTCATCGACTCTCTGGTCCTGGACCGTGGGGTCGACGAGGCGTTCCGGGTGGCCCGGCTGGTTCTCGACGGCTACCAGCAGATCACCCCTCTCGAGGACCTGGAACTCCTGCTGATCAGTGATGCCTGGGCGGCGCGGGCGGCCGCGGGGATCGCGATCGCGTCCTGGCGCAGCGCCGAGGGCCTGGAGGATCCGGAGTTCGCCGAGCGCGACCTCGGCCGACTCCATCCCGTGCTGCAGGGCATCATCGACACCGGATTCGACGAGGCGGCGCGCCGGGTGAGCGGGCTGCGATCCCCGGCACCGCGCGACGAGCTGATCGCACGCCGTGACCGGGCCCTGGGGCCGGCGATGGAGCCACTGACCTACGACGAGCCGATCTACGTGGAGAGTGCCTCCGGAGTCTGGATGCAGGACGTCGACGGGCGACGCTACCTCGATGCCTACAACAACGTGCCCTGCGTCGGGCACGGCCATCCTCGGGTCACGGGGGCGATCGCCCGACAGGCACGACGGGTGAACACCCACCTGCGCTACCTCCACCCGGCTGCCATCGAGCTTGCCGAGCGCCTGATCGCTACCTGCCCCCGGGGCCTCGACACCGTGCTCTTCGTGAACTCCGGCTCCGAGGCCAACGATCTCGCCTGGCGCTTGGCACGCCATGTCACCGGTCGCCGAGGTGCCCTGTGCACCGAACACGCCTACCACGGGATCTCGGACGCGATCGCACCGCTCTCCCCGGAGACCCTGTACGCCGGGCAGGTCAGCGAGCACGTGGAGCGGTGGCGCCCCGCCGACGCCTACCGAGACGAGCACCTCGACGCCACCGAGTTCACAGCTGCCCTGGGCAGACTCGAGGCCAAGGGGCTGCCACCGGCCGCCGTGATCCTCGACGGCGTGCTCCAGAGCGACGGAGTCCTCACCCTGACACCCGCCTACGTTGCCGACCTGGCACGGCGTACCCACGCCGCGGGCGCGCTCTGGATCGCCGACGAGGTGCAGGGTGGCCACGGTCGCACCGGTGAGGCGATGTGGTCCTTCGAGCGATACGGGATCGAACCCGACTTCGTCACGCTCGGCAAGCCGATGGGCAACGGTCACCCCGTCGCGGCCGTGATCACCCGGCGCGACTACCTGGAGGGCTTCGCCGCCGACAGCGTCATCTTCTCCACCTTCGGCGGCAACCCAGTGTCCGCTGCGGCCGGGCTCGCGGTCCTCGATGTGCTCGACGACGAGCAGGTGCTCCCTCGGGTCGTCAAGGCCGGCAGCCTGCTGCGCGAGCAGCTCGTCGAGACCACACGCGACGCGCGGTGCGTGGGGGAGGTCCGCGGGGTGGGGCTGGCGAACGGCATCGAGATCGTCAGCGACCGAGCCGCCCGCACCCCCGACGGCGAGGCGGCCGGCGCTCTTCGTGACGCCATGAAGCGCAACGGCGTACTGGTCGGCACCACCGGGCCGCGATCCAACGTGATCAAGGTGCGCCCGCCGCTCGCCTTCACCGAGCGCGAGGTGCCGACCTTCGTGGACGCCTTCGCCCGGTCTCTGCGGGACCTCGGGCTCTCCTGAGCGGGCAGCTCGTCAGAGGGCCTGGCTCACGCTCGACATGTTGAAGTCGGGCACCCGGAGCGCCGGCGTCGCGGTACGGCTGAAGTAGTCGTCGCCCCACTCACGGCTGAAGCTGGGGACGGTGGCGGAGGCATGGGAGAAGCGCCGCAACAGGTCGACGGGGCTCTCGTTGAACCGGAAGTTGTTCACCGCTCCAGTGATCTCGCCGTCCTCCACGAGATAGACGCCGTCACGGGTCAGCCCGGTCAGCAGCAGGCTCTGCTGATCCACCTCGCGGATGTACCAGAGACAGGTGAGGAGCAGTCCGCGTTCGGTGCCGCTGACGAGGTCCATCACCGAGCCGGTCCCGCCCTCCACCTGCAGCACCAGGTTGTCGATCGCTGGAGTGACCGGCTGCCCGGTCATGACGGCCGAGTGGCGGGTCTGCAGCAGTGACGTCAGCGCGCCATCGCGGATCCAGGATGTCGGAGCAAGTGGAAGACCGTTGTCGAAGACGCTCGAGATGTTGCCGGAGGAGCCCGCCACCACGAACGGCGCGCACTCCAGGCCGGGGTACGCCGGGTCCGACTCCAGGTTGACGCCCGGACGTGTCAGCGTTTCGCCGATGCGAGTCCCGCCCCCTCGCCTGCTGTAGACCGACTGGCCCTCGAAGGCGACCCGCGCACCGGCCTCCCAGTAGGCGTAGATCATCAGGTCGGAGACCGCCGTGGGAGGCAGGATGGTGTCGTATCGCCCGGCCGGCAGGTCGACCTTGCGGCTTCCCCATCCGAGCCGCTTTCCCAGCTCACGCTCGATGGCGGTGGCGTCGACCTCGGCGAAGTCGCGGGTCGCTCCGCCGACCCAGGCGCTCAGACCGAGATCCGCCGTCTTCCCCGTGCATCCGTAGTGACCCGTGGGCTGGACGTGGCGCAGGCGCAGTCCGGTACTGGAGCCCAGATACGTGGTGTCGACCCCGTGGTTGACGAATCCGTAGAGGATCCGCCCGGCCGCCTCGGCGGTCCCGAACGCCTCGCCGAGTGCGGGTGCGAAGGAGTCGTACACGGTGATCGAGGTGGCCTCGGGCCCCTGCTGCCAGTCGGCAGCCTCCTGCGTGGCCGTCACGAGGTCGGCTGCGTCCTCGGCGGCCGGGCCGACCCGGGCCGCGGCATCGGCCTGTTCGACCAGCAGTCGGACCTGGTCCACGGAGGCGGCGCTCCCGTTGACCGAGCCCACCGCGACCCCGTCGGTGCGGCGCACGAAGGAGATGACGGTGACCGTGACGGCATGCATCTCGCCGTTGGTGGTGAGGGTGTTGTTGGCCCAGCGCAGGTTCGCGCTGGTGGAGTTCTGGACCAGGACGATGCAGTCGTCGGCCCGTGAGGCCGCGAGAGCATGCTCCACGAGATCCTGGGGAGTCGTCATGTCAGTTGCCCGCCTCTTCGGTGGTGTTGAGGATCCGCACATCGCGGAACAGGGCCGACGGGCAGCCGTGACTGACGGCGGCCACCTGTCCCGGCTGAGCCTTGCCGCAGTTGAAGGCGCCGCCCAGGACCCAGGTGTCCACGCCGCCCACCGACTCCATCGAGTTCCAGAAGTCGGTGGTGGTCGCCTGGTAGGCCACGTCGCGCAGTTGACCGGCCAGCTCGCCGTTCTCGATGGCGAAGAAGCGCTGGCCCGTGAACTGGAAGTTGAAGCGCTGCATGTCGATCGACCAGGACTTGTCTCCCACCACATAGATGCCACGGTCCACCCGTGAGATCAGCTCGGCCGTGCTGGGACCCTCGGGTGCCGGTTGGAGAGACACGTTGGCCATCCGCTGGATGGGGATGTGTCCGGGGGAGTCGGCATAGGCACAGCCGTTGGAGCGTCCGTCATTGAGCTCGGGCTTCATGTGGCCCATGGCACGATCGAGCTGGTAGCCGACCAGGACACCGTCGCGGATGATGTCCCAGCTCTGGGTCTGCACCCCCTCGTCGTCATACCCCACGGTCGACAGCCCGTGCTCGACGGTGCGGTCTCCGGTGACGTTCATGACCGGGGAGCCGTAGCGCAGGTTGCCGAGCTTGTCGTAGGTCGCGAACGACGTGCCCGCATAGTTGGCCTCGTACCCCAGTGCCCTGTCGAGCTCGGTGGCGTGCCCGATCGACTCATGGATCGTGAGCCACAGGTTGGAGGGGTGGATCACCAGGTCGTAGGTGCCTGCCGCCACGCTGGGCGCCTTGAGCTTCTCCGCCAGCAGGGCCGGCACCTCGGTGAGCTCTGCCTCCCAGTCCCAGTGGTTCCCGGTGAGGTACTCCCAGCCGCGACCCACCGGGGGTGCGATGCTGGCCATCGAGTCGAAGATGCCGGTCGACTCGTCGGAGCCCATCGCCTCGAACTCGGGCATCAGCCGCACTCGCTGCTGCAGCGTGCTGGTGCCCGCGAGATCGGCGTAGAACTTGTTCTCCAGCACCTGCTGGAGGCCCGCGGTGGCGTGCGAGACCACGGGGTGCTCACGCAGACGCTCGGTCCACCCGATGAGCAGGTCGGCCTTCTCGGCGGTCGGCACCTCGAAAGGGTTCACGTCGTACGCCGAGACCCACGTCGCTTCGGCGTGCACCGGCTCGGGCGCCAGCTCGACGGGGGTGCTGGTCATGCCCGCCGCCACGGTCGCGACCCGGACGGCTGTGTCGGTGACCCGGCGGGCCTCCTCGACGGTGAGGATCACTCCGGAGGCGAAGCCCCAGGCACCCCGGTGGATCACCCGGACCGCGAAGCCCAGGTCCTCGCTGTCGCTCGCACCCTGCAGGACCCCGTCGCGGACGCCGACATGCTGGTAGCGGACGCGCTCGAAGCGGAAGTCGGCGTGGCTGACGCCGTGCTCCGAGGCCCGCTGGAGGGCGGCCTCGGCGAGGCTGTGATGGGGGAGTGCGGCGAAGGTCGGATCGACCGAGGACGACGTCATGCAACGAACCTATCCGGTCCGGGCGCCCGTTCGTTCGGCGCCGACGCCGGCCGCGACGACGAACGCGATCCCGACCAGTGGCCACCACGTCGGGATCTGGTCGAGCAGGACCAGGCCGACCAGCAGCGCGATGGCCGGCTCCAGACACATCAGGGTCCCGAAGGCGGCCGTGGTCAACCGGCGCAATGCCAGGAGCTCGAGGGCGAACGGCACCAGCGGGAGCAGGATCGCGAGGCCGGCACCGACCCAGACCAGATGCCAGGTCAGGTCGCCCAAGGCCGTCGGTGCGGCGACGATGGTGGCGAGGAGCGCAGCGACCGGCAGCGAGATCGCCAGTCCTTGCAGTCCCGACACAGTGTCCCCGACCCGCTGGGTCAACAGGATGTACGCCGCCCAGCACGCGGCAGCGCCCAGCGCACAGGCCACGCCGAGACGGTCCACCTCGCCGTGCCAGGGCTCGGTCAGGAGGAGCACCCCGACGGCTGCCAGTGCGGGCCACGTCATCCGCCCACCGCGACTCCTGAGAACCGCGACGCCGAGTGGCCCGAGGAACTCCAGGGCGCTGGCGGTGCCGAGCGGAAGCCGGGCGACAGCGGCCATGAACAGCAGGGTGACCCCGCCGGTGACCACGCCGAGTGCGACGGATGCCTGCAGGCTCTCCCGAGTGAAGCTGCGTGGCCTCGGACGCACGATGATGAGCACGAGCACGCCGGCCCACGCCAACCGGAGCCAGGCGACCCCGGCGGGGGCGAGGCTGTCGAACAGACCAACCGATGCGGCGAGTCCGAGCTGGACCGAGGTCATCGACCCGAGCGCCATCAGCGTGCCGAGGCGCGCTTGTCCGGTGGCTGGCGTGACGACGACGCTGGACATGGAACCAGTAGACCTCCCGTCGATCGTTCATGTCCACGTGTGATTCATGGACAGATCATTCGGATTTGTCGGATGATCGCTGCATGGATCCTCGGCGCCTCGAACTGTTGCTCGACCTCTCGCGGCTGGGCTCGATGACTGACGTGGCCCACGCCCGGGGAGTCAGTACCTCGACCGTGTCGCAGCAGTTGGGCGTGCTGTCTCGCGAGGCCGGCTGCGAACTGGTCGAACCAGACGGTCGGCGGGTGCGGCTTACGCCGGCGGGCCGCCGGCTAGCCGACCATGCGGTCACGATCCTGGCTGCCATCGAAGCGGCGAGGGAGGACCTGGATCCGCTGGCGACGCCCTCCGGCTCACCCAGAGTCGCGGCTTACGCGACGGCGGTGAGGGCCGTCCTGCTCCCAGCGCTGCGCACTGTGGCCGGCACGCATCCCTCAGTCAGACTCCAGATCCGCGAGCACGAGCCCGATGAGGCGCTGGCGCTCCTCGAGGAGGACGATGTCGATCTGGCGCTCGTCTACGACTACAACCTCGCTCCGCGCGCCTTCGCCGCGAGCACGGCGGTGGTCCCTCTCGACAGCGCGGCGTGGGGCTTGGGCGTGCCGGAGCATGCGGTGACGAGCCCAGCGACGTCGGTGGAGGTCGTGGGTGCTCGACGGGACCGGGACTGGATCGTGAACTCCCGCAACACCGCTGATGAGGACGTGCTGCGGATCCTGTCCTCGATGGCCGGTTTCCAGCCTGAGGTGACCCACCGCGCCGACAGCCTCGACCTCGTTCAGGAGATGATCCGAGACGGGCTCGGTGTGGGTCTGCTTCCGATGAACCAACCCACGCTCCCGGGCGTCGCCCTCCTCGCGCTGGACGATCCTCCCGTGCAGTTGCGTTCCTATGCGGCCACGCGACTCGGTCGAGCGCAGTGGGCACCGCTGGCACTGCTGCTGCGAGTGATCACCGGGCCAGGCTGAGCTGCACCTCAGGCGAGCGCTCGCACCTGGTGGACGCTCGAGCCGCCCCGGGCCTTGGCGACCTGGAGCTGGGCGGTGATGCGGGTGCGAAGCTCGGGCACGTGGCTGACGATGCCGACGACCCGGCCTCCCTCGCGCAGCGAGTCGAGGGTGTCCATGACATCGTCCAGAGTGTCGGCATCGAGGGAGCCGAAGCCCTCGTCGACGAAGAGGGTGCCGATGTCGGCGCCACCGGCCTCCTGCGTGACCACATCGGTCAGCCCGAGAGCGAGGGCCAGGGAGACCACGAAGGTCTCACCGCCCGACAGGGTGACCGGGTCGCGAGACTCCCCGGACCACTCGTCGCGAATCCTCAGGGACAGGCCACCGCGGGACTCACCGGCGCCGCGCTGGGCGGTGTGCTCGAGGGCGTAGCGTTGGTCGGTCATCCGTGAGAGGCGGAGATTGGCGGCCTCCACGACCTGGCCCAACCGCCACGACAGCACGTAGGCGGACAGCCTCATCTGGGCACGGTTGTCGGTCGACTTGCCCTCCACGAAGCTGCACACCCGGGAGATCAGGGCGTGCCGCTCGCGGATGGGTCGCCACGCGGCGAGCTCGTCGGTCAGCTGACGTTCGAGATCGCCCGCTCGTTCGGCCACCTCGCGGGCCCGGCGGTGGGCCGCGCCGGCATCGGTGTGCGCGGTGGTGGCTCTCACGAGGGTGTGCTCGAGCTCGAGTAGATCGGGCTGGGGGGAGTCGAGGCCGGCACTCACGGCGGGGTCGTCCAGGACGGCCCTGGCAGCGGCAACGGCCGCCTCTCGTGTCGACAGCCTTCGCTCCAGCTCGGCAATCTCCTCTGCAGGGCGCAGGGCGGCGATCGCGTCCGCCGGGTGATCGAAACCGCAGCGCTGGGCCTCGTGTCGGAGTTCACCACCGAGCTCGGACAGCTCGGCAGCCTCGTCGTCGCGGACACGCCGCGCCTCCAGGGCGGTCCGCAGCGCGGTCTCGACCCTGTTCAGTGACGTGATCAACGAGTCGACGTCCGGCTGCCCTCCCAAGGCTTCGGCAAGGGAGGATGCCAACGCCTGGACCCGCTCTTGCATCGCATCGCGCGAGGCGGTCAGGGCGCCGTGTCGCACGCGGGCTGCGGCGAGCGCCTCCCGGGCCGTGGCCAGGGCTGCCTCTGCGTGCTGCTGGTCCCGTCGGGCGGCCTCGTGGGCGGAGGCCGTCGTCGTCAGCGTGTCGAGGCGCGCGGTGGCTGATCGCAGCTCCACCCGGAGCTCGGCGGGCTCAGCCGGCCCGGCCTGTTCGCGCGCGAGCGTCAACGCCACATCCAGAGCGCGGACCTGCTCCGCGTGGGCCTGGCGCACCACATCGGCGTCCTCGGCCGACCTGCGTGCTGCCTTCTCTGCGCTCGGTGTCGGCGCGCCCTTCTGGGCCTTAGCGGGATGTGGGTGCTCGCAGGAGCCGCAGACCGGGCAGGTCCCACCCACGGCGAGATCGGAGGCGAGTTCGGCGGCCATTCCGTGGATGCGCGCTTCGTGCAGCCCGAGCCAGGTCTCGCGGAGCTGTTGATGGGAATCGACCGACCGCCGCAGCAGGTCTCGGGCCTGGTCGTAGGCGGCCGCGAGCTCGGTGACCCGCCCGTGAGCCTCCAGCCGCGTCTCCAGCGTCTGCACCGCAGCCCTCGCACCTGAGAGCTCTCTAGCGGCTGCCTGCGTGGCCGCGGCTCGCTCGGCGGCGGCCCGCGCTGCCGCCGGTAGAGACTCCACCTGAGTCTCGGCGCTGCCGATCTCCAGGCGGACGTCGTCGAGCTCGTCTTCGAGCGCGGCCGCACGACGGTTCAGGGTGTCGAGCTCACGATCGACGCCTCTCAGGCCCCGGGCGCGCACCAGGTCCTCATGGGCCCGGGTGCGTCGCTCCTCCCAGTCGTCTTCGGCGACCGGTTCGCTCAGCAGGTCGATGGCAGCATCGTGTGCCACCCTGGCGGCGGCCTCCGAGTCGTCGAGGCGACTCCGGCGGCGCACGATCTGCTGGTGCAGGGCACCCAGCGGAGCCGCCCGTCGGGCCCGCTCGACGGTCTCCCGCTGCTGGGCAGCAGCGTCACGCGTGATGTCCAGCTCAGCCAGTCGATCCGCCGCCTCACGGTGCCTCCGATGAGCCTCGTGGACACGTTGTGCCTCGCGGACGGCTGCGTCGGCCATCGCCGAATCCGCGGCGGCCCGGGCGAGGCACGTCCCGGTCTCCTCGACTGCGGCGAGGGCCGCCGCAGTGGCGCCCCCGACAGCGCCGGACAGCCAGCCGGACTCGGCGGCGGCGGCCAGGGCGAGGTCGTCGACCATGAGACCCAGGTCCGGTCCGCTCACCTCGTCGAGGCGATGAAGGAGGCGCATGATCCTCTCCGACCGGTCCTGCGACTCGCGCTGCAGGACGAGTCGCCGGTCCCGCAGCCATCGCTCCACGTCTTCGAACCGTCGCGTGCGGAAGAGCTTCTGGAGCAGCAGGTGGCGATCTTCGGATCTCGCGCGCAGGAAATCCTGGAAACGGCCCTGAGGCAGCATCGCGACCTGCGTGAACTGGGTGAGGTTCATCCCGAGGAGTCCGCTGACGAGGTGTCCTGCCTCGTCGAGCCGGCTGGTCAGGTGGACGGGCTGATCATCGACGATCTCCTGCACCACGACGGCAGCCTGCTGGGCTGTGGTGCCCGAGCCGCGCTTCTTCGGCCGCTGCCAGGCGGGGCTGCGCCTGAGGTGGAAGCGCCGAGCATTGAGGGTGACGTCGAGGAACACCTCTGGCGCCAGCCCCGGCTCCGCGGTGTCGCAGCGGAGGTGACGGGCCGAGCTGCGCTCGCCCGGCACCTCGCCGTAGAGCGCGAAGCACACAGCGTCGAGAATGCTCGACTTGCCCGCCCCGGTGGCACCACACAGGAGGAACAGACCAGCCTCGGACAGGGAGTCGAAGTCGACGTCCACCCTGCTTGCGAACGGCCCGAACGCGGTCACCGACAGCGTGTGCAGACGCATCAGCGCACCACCTCGGACAGGTCGAGCTCACGGTCGTCGCAGCACGCTTCGGTCGCCTCCCGAAGGAGCGCGGACTCTGCCTCGGACGCCGGCGACCCACGCAGGGCCGTCACGAAGTCGAGCGTGATCTGGTGGTCGGTGCGCCCGGTGACCGCGGAGGCCCCGGCCAGGGTCAGGGCCGTGGCATGGGCTGGCTCGAAGGTCAGCACGAGGGTGTGGGGGAACCGGCGGCTCAGCCGTTCCATCGCCTGGGTGGGGCGATCGTCGTCGGTGAGGGTCGCCTGCACCCACTTGCCCTCCTCCGCCGTCAGCCTAGGGTCGCGCAGAAGATCCTCCAGCGTGCCTCGGATCCTGGCCAGTGCGCGCGGGACCGGGGCCTCGACGAACGTGGTGGACTCGACTCCGCCGGCGCCAAGGTCGATGAGCCACGAGCCCTTGACGTGGCCGGCCTCGGAGAACGAGTAGGCCAGGGGAGAGCCGCTGTAGGTCACGGTGTCGGTCAGCCGCTGCTGCCCGTGCAGGTGTCCGAGGGCGGTGTAGTCGATGCCGCTGAAGAGACTCATGGGAACGAGGGAGATCCCCCCGACGCTGATGTCCCGCTCCGACTCACTCGGCGCCGCCCCCGCCACGAAGGCGTGGGCCATCACGACTGAGCGCGCGCGCCGACCCTCGAGGTCGCGACGCACCCGGCGCATGGCTTCGCCCACGACGGTCTCATGGGATCGCGAGGGCAACGACCACGCGGTCCGCATCGCATCGGGATCGAGGTAGGGCAGGCCGTAGACCGCCACGGTGCCGTGCTCGTCCCCCAACAGCACCGGAGTGCCCACGGACTCGGCCCGGGTGCGGATGAAGACGCCTGCGGCGTCGATCAGGTCGGACCCGAAACCGAGGCGTTGAGCGGAGTCGTGGTTGCCGCTGGTGATCACCACGTTGGCCCGCGAGCGCGACAGCCGGGTGAAGCTCTCGTTGGCGAGCCGGACGGCATCGACCGGGGGGAGCGCGCGGTCGTAGATGTCACCGGACACGACGAGAAGGTCGACTCGTTCGGACTCGATCACCTCGAGGAGGTGCTCGACGTGCGCGGCCTGGTGGCCGAGGAGGTCCTCGCGATGGAAGGACCTCCCCAGATGCCAGTCAGAGCTGTGGAGGATGCGCACAGGTCGAACGTAGAAGACGGCACCGACAGTCCGGCGTACCCACGCCGCGCGGCTCAGGAGACGTAGACGACACACCGGTCGGGACGGGTGAATCCGACCAGACCCAGACCTGCCTCGTGGGCCAGGTGCACTGCCAGGCTGCTCGGGGCCCCGACCGCGACCAGCGCCCGGACGCCGGAGGCCACCGCCTTCTGAACCAGTTCGAACCCGATCCGACCACTCACGCACAGGTACGGCGCACCAGGGTCGGCGCCGGCCAGCACGCGGGCGCCCGCGACCTTGTCGACGGCGTTGTGGCGCCCGATGTCCTCGCGGATCACCCACGGCCCACCCTGGGCGTCGAAGAGCCCGGCGGCGTGCAGACCGCCGGTGCGCTCGAAGACCTGCTGGCCGGCCCGCAGGGTCTCGGGCAGCAGCCTGACCAGGTCGACGTCCAGCTCGAAGCCCTCTGCGTCGCGCGACGTCGACGACCGCACCCTGAGGGCTGCCTCGATGCTGTCGATGCCGCAGACGCCGCAGGCAGAGGAACCGGCGGACAGCCCCGACGAACGGAGCGCCGGAACGACAGGCGGGGGAGCGGACAGCGTCACCGTGACCACGTTGAACTCCTGCTCGGGGCGCAGGTCGACGTCGGTGCAGTAGGCGACGGTGTCGATGCCGGCGATCCCTTCGTGCAACAGGTAGCCGGCGGCGAGCTCGAAGTCGTGTCCCGGGGTCCGCATCGTCACCCACAGTCGCTGGGCGGGTCGCCCGGGCCAGGCGACTCGGATCTCCAGCGGTTCCTCGGTCGCCAGCCTGTCCTCACGAGAGACGACCCCGGCGTTCGTGACCTCACGGACGCGGGTGCGGACCGTCGGCCCCGGTCGGCGGGTCCTCATCGAGCCCCGAAGGCGTGTCGGATGTCGAGCCTGCGGCGGAGCTCATCGGTCTGGTCCGTCACGCGTCGGCGCAGCGACAGGTCGAGGTCGCCGCGATCGATCAGTGCCTGCGCCCGGTCCAGGGTCTCGGACTCGAGCGAGGTCGACGGGAAGAACCATTGGGCCAGATCGGCGAGGACCCATCCGGAGAACACGTTGACCGCGCCCGGGAGCTCCTCGAAGTAGCGTGCGACGTAGGGCGCTGTCAGGTCCTCCTGGCCGTGGCGCCACATTCCCAGACCCGTGGCCTCGAGCTCGTAGTTGGGCACCGGCTCCTCACCACGGAAGCGCTCCCACGCCCAGCGTTTCGCCGCCGCGTCCGGAAGCGAGGCCAGGGCTCGGGCGTGCTCGACGCGGGACCGTGCCGTGGGCTCGTCGTCGAGCCGGGCCTGGAGCTCGGAACGGTCGGTCTCGCCCAGGCAGGCCAGCTGCACCAGGATCCGCCAGCGGAGGTCGAGGTCCAGCTCCAGACCTCTCGGAAGGTCGCGCTCCCGACACCAGGCCCTGAGCTCGGCCACGTCTGCGGAGGAGCTCACGGTCGACTGGAATGCAGCCAACTGGACGGTGGAGCCGGGCTCGGCGGTCGCCAGCCTGCGATGGCTGGCAGCGTGGACACGCTGGAGTGCCGCGGTCGGATCGTCGGAGAGCGCAGCCGGACCGGACCGCGCCCACGGCAGGATGTGGAACAGGCAGTCGTCATTGTCCTCCACAGGGATCCCGGCCTCGACCAGGTCGAGCGCGATCTCGGGGTGCAGCCGGGCGTTGTGGAAGGCACTGCGCACGGCGTTCCAGATGCCCGCACGCACCATCGGGTCCTTCGTCGCCGGTAGGAGGCGAGGGAGAGCCTCCTGCGTGCCTGGATCCGGCTCGATCACCGCCCAGGTGTCCTCGAACGGGTCGAGCACGACGGCCTCGTCGGCGTGGACCGACAAGGGGGTGCGGGCTCCGGTCGTGAGCACCGGCTCGAACCGCCAGGGCGCTCCCGGCGCTGCGAGCGCCACCTGGATCCGGTGCTGTCGATCGGCCGGGTGGCCAGTGGGAGCGGTTCGAAGCAACGATCCGCCGTCCCGGTCGAACCCGAGGGCGTCCGGTCCGGCCGTGCGAAGCCAGTTGTGGGTGAACCCGGTGAGGTCGCCTGCTCCGGCCCGCTGCCAGCTCTCGAACAGGTCGTGCATGGTCGCGTTGGCGAACCGGTGGCGCGTGAAGTGGTCGATGGCCCCGGCGAAGAACACCTGGTCGCCCAGAGTGGCGTTGAGCTGCTTGAGGATGCTCGAGCCCTTGGCATAGGAGATGCCGTCGAAGTCCTGGAGTGCGGCCGACGCATCGACCGCGCCGTTGCCGGCCACGGGGTGGGTCGTCGGTCGCTGGTCGGCAGTGAGTCCCCATTGCCGACGTGAGTAGGCGTTGTGGACCCAGGCGTCGTCGTACTGCGTGACGCCGGCGGTCACCCGGTTCCCCATGTATTCGGCGAACGACTCGTTGAGCCACAGGTCGTCCCACCACTTCGGAGTGGTGATGTTGCCGAACCACTGGTGCGCCATCTCGTGCGCCACGGTGGTGGCGCGCGCGATCCGAACCCCGCGAGTCACGCGACTGGCGAAGATCAGGGGATCGCGGAAGGTGACACAGCCGGGGTTCTCCATCGCGCCGGCGTTGAACTCGGGCACGAACGCCTGGTGGTAGTTGCCGAAGGGGTAACGGATCCCGAAGAGCCGGTGGAACTCGTCGAAGCACTGCCGGGTCATGGTGAGAAGCTCGTCGGCATCCTGCTCGAGCGCGCCGGCGAGGCTCTGGCGAGCGCTCAGCCCGAGCGGGATCCCGTCATGTTCGTCGGTGATCACGTGGTAGGGCCCGGCGACCAGGGTCACGAAGTAGGTCGACAGCGGCCTCGTGGTCTCGAACTCCCAGACCCCCGGCTCCACCTGCTCACCAGGTGCGTTCCCGATGACGGTCCAGTCTCCGGGTGCACGGACATGGAAGGTGTAGGGCGCCTTCAGATCCGGCTGGTCGAAGCAGGCGAAGATACTGGGAGCGGCATCCATGAACGACATGCCGTAGACGTAGTGACGCTTGTCCGCCGGATCGACGCTGCGGTGAAGACCTTCGCCGTCGTTGCGGAAGGGCATCACCGCATCGACGACCAGTTCGTTGCTGCCGGACAGGGTCTCGATGGGCAGCCGACCCCGATCCAGGTCGTCGAGGTCGACCGCACGGCCGTTGCAGGTGATCCGGTTCAGTGAGGCGGGCTTGAGGTCGACGAACGTCGGCCCGCCCAGGCTCTCGAACCGGATCGTGGTCACCGATCCGAAGTGCTCGGCGCTGCTGGCCAGGTCCAGGCGGACGTCGTAGGACGTGATGTGCAGCTGCTCGAAACGAGCCGTGGCCTCGGTCAGCTGCAGGCTGCGCGATGAGTTGTCTGCGGATGGCACGGATCCAGCCTAGATGGCCTGCCTGAGCCGTGGCCCGGCTAGGAGATCGAGTCGATGTCCACGGGCACCTTGGGGGCGCCGTCCGAGCCGCCGTCGGTCGTGCCCTGGGCCGCGGCGTCGGCGATCAGCTGGGTGCTCGCGGCGTCGATCGTGCCGAAGACGGTGTACGCAGCGGGTAGCGGGGAGTCGCCGTAGACCATGAAGAACTGCGAGCCGTTGGTATCGGGTCCGGCGTTGGCCATCGCCAGCGTTCCCGCAGCGTAGGTCTCGTCGCCGCTGAGCTCGTCGGCGAACGAGTAGCCCGGCCCCCCGCTGCCCGAGCCGGACGGATCCCCGCACTGCAGGACCGAGATGCCGCTCGCGGCTGTCGTCAGGCGGTGGCAGGTGGTGCCGTCGAAGTAGCCCTGGTCGGCAAGAGAGAGGAACGAGTGGACGGTGCACGGGGTGGCCTGCTGGTTCAGCGTGGCCTTGAGGTCGCCGATGCTCGTGGCGATCGTCAGCGTCACCTTGCCCTCGGACGGTGCGTCCTGCGACGGCTTGTCCGCCTGCTTGGCGGCGGGCAGAGCATCGGGATAGGTGCACGTCGTGGTGGCACCGGCCGCGACCGAGGGATCCGTGGCAGAGGCCGGCGAGTCGTCGTTGCCCCCGCAGGCGGCCAGGGAGGTCACGGTGAGGAGCAGTGCCGCCAGGGAGAGAGGTCGCTTGAGCATGATGCCGATGGTAAGGGAGTGTCGGTCAGGAGATGGTGCCGAACTCCCAGTGCCACGGCTCCGGACGTCCGCCGTCCGGCTCGGCCCAGTCGGGATGGGTCCACCCGAACTTGCCTGCATTCGCGTTCATCCACTGGTGCTCCGCACTGGTCGGGCTCTCGATGCCGCCGCACAGGTCGACCGCCAGCGCCCAACCGTGGTTGGAGGTTCCCGGCACCGCCGCAAGACCCGGCTTGCGCGAGAAGGTCGACACCTGAGCGGCGAAGGTGCGGTAGGAGTCGGTGATGCACAGATCGGTGCCGAGGTCGGAACGGTAGGCAGCCGCCATCGCGTCATAGGCGCGGGCCGCGTCACAGCGCAGCAGCTGGCCCGGTGCGGCACCCAGGGTGCACAGCTCGCCCGTGGGGATCATGCCGTTGAGGAAGCCACCCCAGCCGGCGGAGCCCTCGGGTCCATCGGCTCCGAGGAACAGTTCAGGGTCCACCGGGGTGCCCAGGATGACGACCTCGAAGTGAAGGTGCGGTCCCGTGGCGTTTCCCAGCTGTCCCACCTGGCCGATGCTCTGGCCGCCGAGGACCTGCTGGCCGGGCTTGACGAAGACCGCCGACAGATGTGCATACGACGTGCTCACCCCGTCACCGTGGTCGATGCTCACCAGATTGCCCGCCCAGTCGGGGTGGGTGATCGAGACCGTTCCCGCCCGAGCGGCCACCACAGGAGTGCCGACCGGTGCGGCGAAGTCGAGCCCGGTGTGGAACCCGGAGCCCCAGTGCACGCCTGGCTCGCCGAAGCGACTGGTGAAGGTGAACTCACCCGGCGCCACGGGGGAGATCATGCCGGCCGACGTCACGCCACCTGCCAGCAGCTCCGCGCCGCAGGACATCTGGTCCGTGCCGTCCCCGGTCGGAGCGCTGTGCGGCCTGCCCACCGGCAGCGAGGGCCGCGTCACGGCGTACGGCTTCCCGGGGAGCGGAAGCACCGCCACCTGGCTGGTCGGGCCGTCGGCCGCCAGCATCAGGTCGCCGCCGAGGTAGAGCCCGACCAGGTGGATGCCCGCACCCGTGGTGGCGAAGAAGACGAGGTCGCCCACCTGGATGCTCTCCTTGCGCACCGGGCGGGTGCGCTCGTACTGCTCCGCCGGGGTCGTCCCGATCTCGAGGCCGGGGTACGCCGCGGCCACGAGTCCGCCGCAGTCATAGCTCTCAGGTCCGGTGGCGCCGGCGACGTAGGGCTTGGCGAGGGCCGCGAGCGAGGTCGTGACGGCGGCGGTGACGGATCGGGGCAGGACGGTGAGTGCCTGGGAGGTGTCGGTGAGGGCCACCCCGGGGATGGCTCCGTGCTTGCCGTCCTTCAGGGGTACGAGCCCCTGGGGCAGGTGTCGGGGGTCGCGCAGGGCGCGGGCGGGAAGGGCCTCGAGGTGGGCTGCTGACAGGTGCCGCTGGTAACGGCGCCAGACGCTGCTGGCCGCTCCGTTCCGGGCGGCTTGCTGGGCGTCGTCGAACGCGGCCGCCTGGCTGTTGTCCTCGAAGCTCGTCTGGGCCGCCGCGGTGACCTTGTCGGCGCGTTCGGAGATGCCCGCGAGCACGGTCTGGACCTTGGTCTCCGCCTCGTCGGCCTCGGCCCGGCGTGCCTCGGCCTCGGCCTGGAAGGCATCGGCAGCACTCTGCGCGGCCTTGGCTCGTTCCACCACCGTGGCCTGGTCGCTGGTCACCTGTTCGAAGACGAGGTTCTCCTGCCAGAGAGTCTCGTTGTGCGCGAGTCCGTTGATCAGCACCAGCAGGTCGGAGCTCATGCTCGGACCCTGGGTGTAGAGCATGCTGACGTAGGTCGACAGGTCGTCGGTCTCGCTGTCGGCCACCGCCTGGGCGCGGGCGGCGCGGACCTCGGCGTCGGCCACCGCACCTTGAGCCGCGGCCAGGTCGAGCCGTGCCTGTTCGAGGTCCAGCGAGGCCCTGACGAAGCCGGCCTGCAGCTTCGCGGCCTCCAGTTGGAGCTGCGGCAGGCTGAGGTTCTGGACCCGTGAGCTGCTTCGCGAGGTGTCCTGTGCCGCGGCGGTCCCGACACCGAGCACGGGCGTGAGTGAGCACGCGAGCACGGCGGCTGTCGCGAACTTGCTGAACCTGCTGATGGACACGTCTCTCCTACCCTCGACATGGAGACGTGTCGAGTCTTCGGCGGTGACGCCGTGAGGGAGGTCGAATGTCCCAGTTCCACCTGAAATGACACGTTTGGGTAGTCCGTTGTGACCACCCAGGTCACCCGATCATCCGGATCTGGTCGCACGCAGGGGTCAGTCGGCTGCGACGTAGACCTTGCGCAGGGTCTCGTGGACCTGCCACGTCGTCCGTTGCCCGGCAGTGAGGAGGACGGCCGTGCCGGGGGAGAGGTCGATCGACTCCCCGTCCTCGAACAGCACCGTGCCCCGTCCGGAGAGTACGACGAAGATCTCGTCGACCTCCGTGTCGCGAGCGGCGCCGACCGACATCTCCCAGATCCCGATCTCGGCCCCGGCAACGGTGCCGAGCGCGTTGGCCCCGACCGTCGGCCGGCCCTCGATCACCTCATCAGCGGGCAGTGCCTCGTGGGTCACCGCTTCACCGGCGACATCCCTGCTGAGCAACCGCGGGGTCATCGGTTGCGCTTCCAGATCGACGCGTTGAGCGCGGAGGCGAATCCCACCCACAACGCGTACGGCGCCAGCAGGGCCGCGGCGGGCCGGTCCACCGCAGCGGCACGTCGCACGAGATCGAGACAGGAGGCCTCGAGGACCGCGATCTCGCCCATCGCGAGATCCGGTCGGCGCGCCGTGAAGAAGGTCCAGGTCCAGCCGGCGTTGAGGGCGAGGTTGGCACCCAGGGCGGTCTCGAAGGCGCGCACCTCGTCGTCCGGAAGCCGGTCGATCGTGCGGGCGGCGCCCACTGCAGTCAGGGCGTAGAGCGTCGTCCAGGCCGGGCCGAAGACCCATCCGGGCGGCTGCCAGGCGGGTTTGTCCAGGTCGGCGTACCAACGGGACGTGACATCGGTGCCGATGCCACCGGCGACTGCGGTGAGCGTGACGGCTGCGGCGGTCTTGGCGAGCGTTCGAGCGGACATGATGCCAACGTACCCACCCGGACGGCGCTCAACTGACGCCGGTGGCAGCGGCCCGCCGTGGGTCGCCCGCTGCGGCCAGCCGTCCGTCCGGGAAGTGGTAGGCCGCGCCGACCCCACCGAAGTACATGTGCGGCTCGGGGTATTCATGTCCCTCCAGTCCGCTCGCGAGCACCGCGGCGGCGATGGCGGGGTCGCGCTCGTACTCCACCCGGAACGCCTCTCGGCCGAGGTTGCGCAGGTGCAGCCGCGGGTCGGCGATGGCCTCTTGGAGGTCGGCACCGCGCAGGCACCCCTGGCCGAGCACCAGCATCAGCGCCGTGGTGATGCGGTCGGCTCCCGGCGAGCCGATCGCCAGCACGCGACCATCGGCGGTCCTTCCCGTCGTCGGCGCCATGTTCGAGGCCAGTCGCGTGCCAGGGGGAGCGACGTGCAGCCCGAGCCGATTCAGCTCCATCTCACCCAGGCTGTTGTTGAGCAGGATGCCCGTGCCCGGGATGGTCATGCCGGCGCCATAGCCGCTGCTCATGGTGATGGCGCACGCATTGCCCTCGGTGTCGACCGCGGAGATGTGCGCTGTCGACGGCGAGGACCTCAGTGCCGCCAGTCCCTTGGCCCCGACCGCTTCCAGGAGGGCCAGACCGTCGGAGCCGAGGTCCTCGGAGTGATCGTGGACCTCGACCCGGTAGCCGAGCACCGCTCGCTGGATCTCGATCGCATCGGCCCAGGTCCAGCCGCCATGGAGCGCATCGCGGCGGGCGAGCTCTCCGAGCATGATGGCCAGCATCGGACCGCCGACGGCTGGGGGTGGGTTCGTGGCGATATGCCAGTCGCCGACCGTCAGGGAGTGCGCCGGACGGACGATCGCGCGGTAGGCCTCCAGGTCCTCGTGCGTGATCAGGCCACCGTGGGCCTCCATGTCCGAGACAAGTGCCTGCGCCACGGCACCGTGCGTGAAGAGGCGAGGACCGTCGGCCGCCAGCTGGTGGAGTGTGTCGGCCACCAGCGGGTTGCGCGTCAGCTCGCCACCGGCCAGGACGCTGCCGTCGGGCCTGGTGACCAAGGCGTGTGCCTCCGGATCGGACCCGAACAGGCTGTCGGCGGTGAAGCCGAGGTAGAGCGAGGCGGCCGAGCTCATGGGGAAGCCGTCGCGCGCGGCGCGGATCGCGGGGGAGAGGAGCCGTGACCAGTCGAGCCGCGCGAACCGCTCGTGGGCGATCGCGAGAGCGGGCACGATGCCCGGCGTCGCGACGGAGCCGTGCCCGGCGTGCATGGTCACGCCACCGCCATAGGTCGTGACGACCTCGCGCACTCCGCCGCCGAGCCGGCTCGACGGCAGGCCCCGGCCCGGCATCTCGACGTTGCCGTCGATGACCACGGGCTCCCCACCGGCGGGCCAGAGGGAGACGAAGCCGCCGCCGCCGATGCTGACCACCCCGGGCTCGGTGACCAGAGCGACCAGCGCCGCCGCCATGGCGGCGTCGACGGCGTTCCCGCCTTCGGCAGCCACGGCGAGCCCGGCCTCGAGAGACAGCTGACCGGTGGCCGCGACGGCGACCTGGTGGGAACTCACCGGGCCATGATGTCAGCCCCGCCCGTACCGTGACCCCATGAAGGAGGCGGTGGGTGACACCTGGCACAACGTGGTCACCGCCCAACCCGCACCTGACAGAGCCGTGGTCCTGGCTGCCCTGGCGGCAGCCGTCCTGGTGACCGGGCTGCCATGGACGTGGCGCATCGCCCGGCATGCCCTGACCATCGCCCACGAGGGGAGCCACGCGCTGGCAGCGTTGGCGACCGGGCGGCAGCTCGCCGGGATCCGGGTGCATTCGGACACGTCCGGGCTGACGGTGTCACGGGGGAGACCGACCGGTGTGGGGATGGTCCTGACGGCGCTGGCCGGCTACGTCGGCCCCGCCGTGGTGGGAGTGGGCGGCGCCTTCCTGCTCGGGTCGGGACACCCGCTCGCGGTCCTGTGGTCGGCAGTGGTCCTGCTGGCCCTGGTGCTGCTCCAGATCCGCAACTTCTACGGCTTGTACGCCGTCCTGGTGGCCGGGGTGTCAGTCTTCGCGGTCTCCTGGTGGGGGAGCGCCGACTGGCAGTCCTTCGCGGCGTACGTCGGTGTGTGGTTCCTGCTGGTTGCCTCCCCGCGAGCGGTCCTCGAGCTGCAGCTCCAGCGTCGCCGGGGTCGGGGCTCATCCTCCGACGCCGATGTGCTGGCCCGGCTGACGCGGCTGCCCGGGGTGGTCTGGGTCGGCGTCTTCCTGCTGGTCACGCTCGCCTGCCTGCTGCTCGGTGGGCGACAGCTGCTGGAGCGGTGATCCGTCAGTCCAGCGCGGCCACCATGCGTTCGGCGAGCTGCCGCGCCGTGGCGCGCAGTTCGACCCCACCGACGATCCGATAGGGGACCGGGATCCTGGTCAGCTGCGCGGCGTACCACGAGGGGTTGCCGGTGCTCCCGAGCAAGCGGGTGCGGTCCTCATCGATCGCCTCGAGGCGCCCCAGGACCGCCGGCAGCAGGGTGCGACACCGCTCGAGCGAAGCCCGGATCACCACCTCGGCGGCATATTCCCACCCTGCTCCGAGATGGATCTCGAGGGTCCGGACGGGATCCAGGTCCAGGGGTGGCTCGAACCCGATGTCGAGGACGCGCACCGACTGGACGCGGTCGACCCGGTAGGCCCGGATCGCGTCGGCCGACAGCGATCGGCACAGGAGATACCAACGACTGTGGCGTACGACGACCGCCCACGGCTCCACGTCCACGTCCCAGGAGGAGCCGGACTCGGAGCGATAGCCGAGCTGGACCTGGCGACTCTCCGAGCAGGCCGAGACCAGGGTGGCCGTGAGGTCCGGATCAGGGCGGGCTGCGCCGCGGTCCGCGGCGGGCGCCGCCGCGAGGCGTACGGCGTCCGCCTGGGCTGCGACGTGGTCGGGCAGCGCTCGCAGGATCTTGGCCAAGGCGCTTCCGACGGGGTCCTCAGGGTCGGCGGCGCGGTGGTGGCCGTCCAGCACAGCCATCACCAGGCCGAGAGCCTCGGTGGGACTGAACAGCAACGGGGGGAGTCGCAGCCCACGGCCGAGGTGGTAGCCGCCCGCCGGGCCACTCACGCCCGCGACCGGGATGCCCGCCTCTCGGAGGTTCGCGATCTGACGTCGAACGGAACGAGGCGTGATGTCGAGACGGTCGGCCAGCCGGGCGGCCGTGATCCCCGGTTGGCTCTGGAGCACCTCGAGGGCAAGGAGGGCTCGCGCGGTGGGGCTGATCTCAGAGTTGCCCACGAGAGTTCCTCCGTTGCGGAAGCGGAACGTCCGCAATGGAGTCTACGGTCACTCTCATGACTGATACCCCCTGGGAGCCGCCCCTGGCCGGCAACGAGACCGAGCACCTGATCGGGATGTTGGAGAGACTGCGCGCGACCTTCCGCTGGAAGGCGGACGGGTTGGACGTGGCCGGGCTCGCTACCAAGGTCGGGGCATCGACCCTGACCCTCGGAGGGCTGCTGAAGCACCTGGCCTTCGTCGAGGACTACACCTTCACCGTCAAGATGAGGGACGTCCCGCCGGGTCCGCCATGGAGCCCCGACAACTGGGCCGACGACGGGGACTGGGAGTTCAGCTCGGCCGTGGCCGACACTCCCGCCGAGCTCTACGCGATCTGGGACGAGGCGGTCACCCGGTCCAGGACACGCCTGGCCGATGCCTTGGCGGACGGCGGGCTCGACCAGGACGTCCAGCTCAATTTCGACGGCGTGAACCTGAGCCTGCGCCGCCTGGTCTGCGACCTCATCGAGGAATACGGCCGCCACACCGGCCACGCAGACCTGCTGCGTGAGGCCGTCGACGGCCTCGTGGGCGAGGACCCACCGCGCGGATGGCGGCCGACTTCGACGGAGTGAGAAGCGGCCGAGGGGACCGTTGGATCTTGATTACCTGACATAATGTCGCTTATCGGACAACTATCGGGGATCGCGGAAGGTCATCTCGGGTGCGGGTCGTGAGGATGCTCGTGATCGTCGGCGAAGATCTTCTCGTAGAGGTCATAGACGCACCAGGCCTTGGCGTTGTTGTAGAGCATCGAGTCGGTGAACCCACGCCCTGCGACCTCGCGTTTGACCTCGGCGTACCAGTCCCGGTCGTCGCGATGGCCGCGCAGCCAGTCGCGGAACCGCCGGTACCGTTCAGGCTCCACCGCGCCGGGTGAGAACACGTGCAGGTTGGCGACGGGTGCAGTTCCACGCAGACACCGGTGCTCCTCCCAGTCGGTCTCACGGACCCTGAGCACGAATCCGGCGGACTGGAGGTCTGGCAGCCAGCCGGCCTCGTCGGCGGAGTCCGCAACCGTTAGATCGACATCGATCACAGGCTTCGCCCACAAGCCGGGCACCGACGTCGACCCCACATGCTCGATGGACAGGACGCGGTCTCCGAGCGCAGACAGCACCTGCTCTCGAACGACTTCGTAGCGCGCCGGCCACTGCGGATCGGGTGCGACGACCTCGACCCTCGCCGCCGTCCCGCCGTCGCCCCCGACGCGGGCAGCAGCGATGTCCGCCGTGCTCGGCGGAGCGAACGGTCTCCACAGCGGATGAGTCCTCACGCCCACCACCTCACCAGGTCCGCCTGGCGGCCGCCACGGCCAGCGACACACTGACCAGGCCGACCACGAACACCGCACCGAACGGGTCACCGAGGCCGGTCGACTCCGACAGGGCGAACGCCAGTCCGGCAACAGTGACCGCCACCGCCGCCGCCAGCGAGTCCGCGATCGACAGAGCCGAGGAGTTGAAGCCGCGGTCCTCGTCGCTCGAGGCTCCCAGCATGGCCACGGTCGTCCGCGCGAAGCCCAGCCCCATCCCGACCGCCAGCACGCCGAACCCCGCGATCAGGAGCAGGCTCGAGAAGTCTGCGAACGTCGTCACGACGATGACGGCCAGTCCCACGGCAGCCAGGTTCGAGCCGATCATCATGGCGCGTGTGTCAGCGATCCGGTCCCCCAGGCGTCCCTGGACCTGACTAGCCGACGCCCAGGAGATCCCGGCCACGCTCAGGGCGATTCCCGCCTGACCCGGCGAGTAGTCCCATTGATCCTGGAGCACGAAGGGCAGGTAGGCCTCGGCGGTCACGAACGAGGCCGACAGGGCTCCGCGCGTGAGCACGGTGCTGGGCAGCCCGCGCCGCGCCTGCAGCGTCCCGGCCGGAACCAGCGGTCGGATGGCGGTGAGGATCACGGCAACCGCTGCGACCCCGACGAGGACGGACGCCTTGCCGGCTCGCGAGGACAGGTCGAGCGCCAACACCCCGGTGGCCGCCAGTGCCGACCAAGCCAGGGCCGCCCTTCCCCCTCCAGTCCCCCGGAATGCCTGCTCAGGAAGAGCCCTGAGCGACGGCGTGCACAACAGCAGAGCGAGCCCGGCCAATCCGACCGCGGTCAGGAACACCCACTGCCAGCCGTAGCGATCCGCGATCAGCGCGGCGATGGACGGCCCGAACAACGAGGGCAACACCCACGCGGCCGCAAAGCTCGCAAAGACCCTCGGCTGGAGCCGGGCAGGGTAGACGACCCCCACCAGCACGTAGACCGCGACGATGCTCCCGCCGCCGCCGAGGCCCTGGAGCAGGCGCCCGAGCACCAGCACCTCCATGCTGGGAGCGGCCCCACAGACCATGAGCCCGAGGACGAACAGCAGTACGGTTCCCACCAACGGCCTCGCAGGGCCACGCCGATCGCTCCACAGCCCCGCGGCCACCATGCCCACGATCCCGGTCGCCAACGGTGCCGCGAAGCTCACGGCGTACAGCGCCTGGCCGTCGAGCTCGCGGCTGATGGTCGGCATCACCGTCGTGACCGCCAGCGACTCGAACGCGGTCAGGAAGATGAGCGAGAAGGTGCCGATCGAGGTGAGCACGAAGTCGCGGCTCAGAAGAGTACGCCGGTCCGCGGCGGCGAGGGGCTGCGTCACCTGCTCACCGTAAGAGTTCAAGACGACTTGAAGTCAACCACGGCGGGATCGATGCTCCCTCGGCTCGTGGCCGCGCCACCTCCGGGGACGCGTTTTCCACCGTCGGTCGCTAGGGTCTACGCATCCTCACACCACCCCACGACCTCGTCGCCCGGCTGCGCGCCGCGGGCTGCGTGTATGCCGAGGACGAGGCTGCGCTGCTGACGGCGGAAGCACGCGACGAGGCAGAGTTGGCGAGCCTGGTGAGGCGACGGGTCTCGGGGGTGCCTCTGGAGCAGGTGCTGGGCTGGGCCGAGTTCCTCGGCCGGCGGATCATCGTCGAACCCGACGTGTTCGTGCCCAGACGTCGCACCGAAGCCGTGGCACTGGAGGCGATCCGCCTGGCCGGTTCCAGGCCCGTGATCCTCGACCTGTGCTGCGGTTCGGCGGCTCTGGCGACCGTGCTCGCGGCGACGCTCCCAGGAGCCGAGGTCTGGGCGGCGGACCTGCACCCGGCTGCGGTCCACTGTGCTCGACGAAACCTGGCGCCCTACGCAGGGACCGTGGTGCAGGGCGACCTGTTCGCTCCGCTCCCCAACACTCTGCGTGGTCGGGTGGATCTGCTGGTCGTCAACGCTCCCTATGTGCCGACGGCTGCGATCGCCCTGATGCCACCGGAGGCCCGCGACCACGAGCCCCTGGTGACCCTTGACGGAGGGCACGACGGGCTCGATCTGCATCGCCGGGTGGCTGAAGACGCCGGCGACTGGCTGGTTCCCGGCGGCCGGGTCCTGATCGAGACGAGCATCTCCCAGGCTGACGCGTCTGCGGCCGCCTTCGACTCGGCGGGCTTCCAGGTCACCGTGCTGCGCGACGAGGAGCGCGACGCCACCGTCACGGTCGCGACCCGTACGGGCCCCTGATCAGCCGAGTCGGCTCAGGCGCCGGTGCCGGCCTCGGTCGTGGAGACCGGGCGCAGCCCGAGCTCCTCGTCCAGGCGTAGGAGGCCGGGGCCGTCCTCCTTGATCAGCCTGATGTTGCTGACGATGTTGCTGACCGTGGCCTCCTCCTCGATCTGCTCGTTGAGGAACCAGTTGAGCAGTGGGCGCGAGTCGAGGTCACCCTCGGCCTCGGCCGCACGGTAGAGGTCGCGAATGCCCTCGGAGACTCGCTGCTCATGCGCGAAGGCTGCTTCGAAGCACTCCAGCACAGTCTCGATGGACACGTTCGGTGCCTCGATGGCACCGATCACGGGGTGGTTGTCGCGGTCGGCGAGGTGGTCGATGAACTTGTTGGCGTGCACGATCTCCTCGTCCGCCTGGTGCCGCAGCCACGTGGCCATCCCGGGCAGGTCCCGGATGTCCATCTCGATGGCCAGCTGGCGGTAGACCATCGAGGAGCGGAACTCCAGAGTGATCTGGGCGGAGAAGGCGGCCTCGAGCGCGGGGGTGAGCTTCATGGCTCAACTCTAGTGGGCCCCGGTGGAGACAGGACGGGCCGGTCACTGGGGTGGGCGTCCCCCATTCGGTCACTGTTCCTAGTCCGAGGGGGTCAACCTGGTGCGAACTCGATGACTTCCTCGTGGAGAAGGCGTCCAATCTGTATCAGGCACCGCTACGAACTTCTCTTGAAACCACAGACCCGAACAGGAGGGAACGCCATGTGGGACACCGTCGACACCACCAGCACCTGCTTGTCACACGACATGCCGTGCCCTCACTGCGGGCACGGCGCGCACGTCTACTTCGAGTGCTCCGACACCTGCGACTGCGTGCCCGTCAGCCGCCGCAACGCCTTCGCCGCAGCCTGAGCCGCCCAGCAACCTGGTCACCGAGTCGCCGTCGTGCCATCTGTTGCTTTATCTCATATCTGAGATACGGTGGATTTCATGACTCAGGACTATCTCGGACGCATCGGCAAGCTGATCCGCGACGCCCGCAAACATCGCGGATGGACCCAGCAGCAGCTCGCCGACGTGCTGTCAACCAGCCAGAGCGCGGTGAACCGGATCGAGAAGGGGCACCAGAACCTCTCGCTGGAGATGCTCGCCCGCATCGGCGAGGCGCTCGACTCCGAGATCGTGACGCTCGGCCAGCCCGGCCCCACCCACCTGCGGGTCAACGGCCCCACCACGCTGTCCGGTGCGATCGACGTCAAGACGTCCAAGAACGCCGGCGTGGCGCTGCTGTGCGCGTCCCTGCTGAACAAGGGCCGTACGACGCTGCGCCGGGTCGCCCGCATCGAGGAGGTCAACCGACTGCTCGAGGTGCTCAACTCGCTCGGCGTGAAGACCCAGTGGCTCAACGAGCAGAACGACCTCGAGATCATCCCACCCGCGCACCTCGACCTGGCCAACATCGACGAGGCCGCGGCACGGCGTACTCGATCGATCATCATGTTCATGGGCCCGCTGCTGCACCGTGAGGACGTCTTCGACCTCCCGTATGCCGGCGGGTGCAACCTCGGCACCCGCACCGTCGAGCCGCACATGGCAGCGCTGAGACCGTTCGGACTCGAGGTCAAGGCCACCGACGGCATGTACCACGCGTCGGTCAACCGGGCCATCGAGCCGGGGCGTCCGATCGTGCTCACCGAGCGTGGCGACACGGTGACCGAGAACGCCCTGATGGCGGCAGCCCTGCACCCCGGGACCACGGTGATCCGCAACGCGTCCTCCAACTACATGGTCCAGGACCTCTGCTTCTACCTGCAGAAGCTCGGCGTCGCCGTCGAGGGCATCGGGACCACGACCCTGAAGGTCACCGGCCTGGAATCCATCGACGTCGACGTGGACTACGCCCCGAGTGAGGACCCCATCGAGGCGATGTCGCTGCTCGCTGCGGCGATCGTCACCAACTCCTCCATCACCATCCGTCGCGTCCCCATCGAGTTCCTCGAGATCGAGCTTGCGCTGCTCGAGGAGATGGGCTTCAACTACAGCCGCACCGACGAGTACGACGCCGCCAACGGCCAGACCCGGTTGGTCGACATCGACACCCGGCCCTCGCAGCTCCATGCGCCACTGGACAAGATCCACCCGATGCCCTTCCCCGGCCTCAACATCGACAACCTGCCGTTCTTCGCGGTCATCGCCGCCGTGGCGGACGGTCAGACGCTGCTCCACGACTGGGTCTACGAGAATCGCGCCATCTACCTGACCGAGCTCACCAAGCTCGGCGCGACGGTCAAGCTGCTCGACCCGCACCGGGTGCTCGTCGAAGGCCCCACCCACTGGTCGGGTGCCGAGATCGTCTGCCCGCCGGCGCTACGGCCTGCGGTGGTCATCCTGCTCGCGATGCTCGCCTCGAAGGGCACCTCGGTGCTGCGCTCGACGTACGTGATCCATCGTGGCTACGAGGATCTCGCCGAGCGACTGCGGGCCCTGGGCGCCGACATCGAGACCTTTCGCGACTTCTGAGGCGATCGGCTCTCAGCCGAAGAGCGTCTCGATGAAGGCGCGGGCCCGGGTCGCGACCGGTGGCGGAACCTCCATGTCCGCGGTGATGCGAGGCATCGGCTGGGTGTGGTGCCCCGAGCTGCGGTGCCACTCGCCCTCGCCCTCGATCAGTGCCCCGAGCTCGGCTCGCTCGAGGAACACGCCGTGACCGTCGGGGCACTGGTGCACCGTCACACCGCTGATGGAGCGCTCCACCAACTCGGCCGAGCATCGTGGACAGGTCATCAACTCTGAGTCCATGACGAGAACGGTACGCCGGTTTGATTCCGACGACCGGAGCGACCCGCAGGCGAGTGGCGCGCGGATCGGCCGAGGCCGGTGTTGAATGCAGTCGTGACTCCCCCGCACACCGGGCGCGCCTACCTGGATGACCCCGGCCCCGTCCTCGCATTCGCCCATCGCGGCGGAGCGCACCACCCGGAGATCGATGGCCTCGAGAACACGGTGCCGGCCTTCTCCCACGCAGTCTCGTTGGGCTACCGCTACCTCGAGACCGACGTCCATGCGACCAGTGACGGCGTCCTCCTGGCCTTCCACGACGACGTCCTGGACCGCGTGACCGACCAGGTGGGCGCCATCGCCTCGATGACCTATGAGCAGGTACGCCGTTCCCGCATCGCAGGGCGCGAGCCCATCCCGACCTTGGAGGAGGTGCTGGACGCCTGCCCTGGGGCCCGCTTCAACATCGACCTGAAGTCCGACGCGGCGGTTCGCCCCCTGGTCCACCTCCTGCAGGAGCGATCACTCGAGGATCGCGTGCTCGTCGGATCGTGGGGACTCCGTCGCCTGCAGACCTTCCGGCGACTGACAGGCGGACGCGTCGCCACGTCCGCCTGCCCGGTCGAGGTGGTGCTCTTCCTCCTCCTGCCCGGTCGCCTCGCCGACCGGCTGACCCGCGGCCGGATCACGGCCCTGCAGATTCCTCACCGTCGGGGGCCGCTCACCGTGGCCGCCCCGTGGTTCATCAGGAGGGCGCATGCCGCCGGCAAGCACGTCCATGTCTGGACCATCGACGACCCAGACGAGATGGAGTTGCTGCTGGACCGCGGTGTCGATGGCCTGATGACCGATCGCACCGACATACTCAAGGCCGTGCTGCAGCGCCGCAGCCAGTGGAGGGACTCCTAGATGAGCGAGAACGAGCCCGGCGGTGTCGCCGATCTGAGGCCCGTGTGGGATTCGATGCAGCGCCAGCAGAAGGCCTGGAACTGGTACGACTGGGCGAACTCGGCCTTCTACACCACGGTGTTGTCGGTCATGTTCGCGCCCTACATGATCTCGGTGGCCGGCAAGGCTGCGGGATGCGTCGATGCGGACGACACCTGCAGCAGGACCGTCAACCTGCTGGGGCTCCATCTCGCCGCCGGCTCGCTGCCCAGCTATCTCACCAGCTTCGCCACGATCGCCAGCGCACTGGTGCTGCCGATCGTCGGGGCGTTCGTGGACCGCTCGGGTCGCAAGAAATGGCACATGGCGGCCTACGCCTACTCGGGCGCGTTCTTCGCGGCCCTGCTCTTCTTCATGCAGGGCGACAACTGGCAGATCGGCGCCGTTGCGGTGGTGCTCAGCAGCATCCTCGGCGGCTGCTCACTGGTCTGCTACTACGCGATCCTCGTCGACATTGCGACCGAGGACGAGCGGGACCGCGTGTCGTCGCGTGGCTGGGCGTGGGGCTACCTCGGTGGCGGCGTCCTGCTGGCCATCAACCTGGTGCTCTTCCTGATGCACGACACCTTCGGGCTGACCGAGTCGATGGCCGTGCGCATCTCGTTGCTGTCCGCCGCCGTGTGGTGGGCGGCGTTCACCCTGATCCCACTTCGGAGGCTGCGCAACTACGCCCCGCGCAACCTGGTGCCCGCCGAAGGTTCGATCATCCAGCGCAGCTTCGGTCAGCTGTTCGTGACCCTCAAGGACCTGCGCAACTACCCGATGACCCTCACGTTCCTGCTGGCCTACCTGTTCTACAACGACGGCATCCAGACCGTGATCTACGAGGCGTCCACGTATGGCTCCAAGCAGCTCAAGTTCGATCAGAGCGTGCTGATCGGGACGATCCTGCTGATCCAGTTCGTGGCCTTCGCGGGCGCGCTGTGGTTCGGGCGGCTGGCCGCGCGGCACGGCGCCTACCGCTCGATCCTGTGGGGCACCTACGCCTGGATGGCGATCGTGGTCCTCGCCCTGTTCCTGCCGGAGCGCAACGTCATCCTGTTCCTGTTGCTCGCCATCGCGATCGGCATCGTCCTCGGCGGCACGCAGGCGTTGTCCCGCTCCTTCTTCAGCCTCCTGATCCCCCGTGGCCGCGAGGGCGAGTACTTCAGCCTCTACAGCGCAGCCGAACGCGGCACCTCCTGGTTCGGCACGCTCCTGTTCGGGGTGATCTTCCAGCTCACCGGCTCCTACCGTCCCGCCATCTTCGCCCTGATCGTCTTCTTCGTGCTGGGCGCGTTCTTCCTCCTGCGTCTCGATCCCCGTCGCGGGATCGAGGAGGCCGGCAACCGGCTTCCAGCCGTGGTCTGAGGCGTCGCAACGCGTCGTTGTGGCGTTCGACACACTGCGCGGAATTGGAATCCTCGGGCACCGGAGTACGTTGGAGAGGGTGAAGCCGCAATTCGGTGCGGCCGCGTCATGAAGTAGTGGGGGGACCGTCTCCTTCTTGACGACCGGGGAACAACGACTTTTGGAGGTGGCACATGGCGGAGCGCACGTTGCGTGGTGCTCGGCTGGGTGGCCAGAGCTTTGAGGATGAGCGCGGCATCGAGTTCGCCGCTCGTCAGCAGGTCGGCTACGACTGCCCGCAGGGGCACTTGTTCGACATCACGATGTCGGTCGAGGCCGACATCCCCGCCGTCTGGGAGTGCCCTCGCTGCGGTGCCGAAGCGGTCAGCCGCGACGGGATCGAGCGCGAGGTCAAGGCCGAGAAGCCTGCTCGCACCCACTGGGACATGCTGCTCGAGCGCCGATCGATCAAGGAGCTCGAGGACATTCTGAGCGAGCGGCTGGCGTTGCTCCGCGGAGGCGAGATCGGCCCTGCCCATCTCCACCGCGCGACTCGGAACAAGAAGGCCTCAGCCTAGGCCGACCGGACGCGGGCCTAGTCGCCCTCGTCGACCACCTCACCCTGGACCACGGATCCGCTTTGAGATCCAGGTCCGGGGTGTTGTGCGTTGGTGCCCGGGACGCCGCCGGCCAGCAGCCTCCGGGCGATCGCGCCGGTGAGCGCGGTGCGGAAGATCGGCCGCGTGATCGGCAGGATGATGAGGATCCCGACCAGGTCGGTGACGAAGCCCGGCGCGAGCATCAGGGTGCCACCGACGAGGATCAACGCTCCGTCGGCGATCTCGCGCGCCGGCATGGAGCCGCTGCTCAGTGAGGTGGTGAACGCCCGCCAGGCGCGGCCACCCTCCCTCTTGAGCAGCCAGCCTCCGAAGATGCTGTCAGCGACCAGCAGCAGGATGGTCCACCAGGGTCCGATGACCTGCCCGACCTGGATCAGGACATAGATCTCGGCCAGGGGCACCACCACGAAGAGGGCGAACAGCACCCAGAGGGGAACACGACGTCGCTTGGAGCTCATCGCATCCGTCGCCGATCGAGGAGCCGACGCAGCTGATGACGTCGCTCCTGGAGGCCCCACCTGGTGATCCGCTTGATCGACTCGGTGGCGACGTCGCCGCTCATCTTCGAGTCGCCACGCACCCGTTCGATGAACTCGATGGGCACCTCGGTGATCCTGAGCCCTGCCTGGGTGGTGCGCCAGGCGAGGTCGGCCTGGAAGACGTAGCCTGCCGACTCCACCGAGGCGAGGTCGATCTTCTCGAGGGTGGAGGCCCTGAAGAGACGAAACCCGGCCGTCGCGTCGCGCACCTTCGAGCCCAGCAGGATCCGGACGTAGAGGTTGCCCCCGCGGGACAGGAACTCGCGTGACTTCGGCCAGTTGACCACCGAGCCGCCAGGGACCCACCGGGAGCCGATCACCAGGTCCGCGGTGGCCAGTGCGGACAGCAGGAGGTGCAGCTGCTCGGGCTGGTGGGAGCCATCGGCGTCCATCTCGCCTATCACGTCGTACCCCGCTGCGAGAGCCACGGCGAAGCCCTGGAGGTACGCCGCGCCGAGGCCGGCCTTCTCGGTGCGGTGCACGACCTGGATCTGGGGGTCGGCGGCCGCCAGTCGATCAGCCAGGTCACCGGTGCCGTCCGGACTGTTGTCGTCGACGATCATCACGTCCACGTCGGGCTGCGCCGCGCGCAGCCGACCCACGATCCACTCGATGTTGAGGGCCTCGTCATAGGTCGGGATGACCATGATGACGCGGCCAAGCGGGGTGCTGCTCATGTGAGGACCTCGATGTTCTCGGGCGCGTCGGCCGCGCTCGTTTCGCGTCCTCGACGATACGGGACCGCGGCCACGGCTGCGGCCAGAAGAGCGATCAACACCGCTCCTCGCCCCACCCAGGGGCCCAGGAACACCCCAGGTGGGATCGCCTCGTGCAGCTGGACCTCGTCGAGGAGGAGCCTCTGGGTGCGCGGGGCGGCCTGGGAGACGACGCTGCCGTCCGGCGCGATGATCCCCGAGATGCCGTTGGTGGCCGCCACCACGACGTACCTGCCGGTCTCGAGGGCCCGCAGCCGGGTGATGGCGAACTGCTGCTCGATCTGCTTGGTATGGATGAAGGTGGCATTGCTGGTCTGCACCACGATCATCTGCGCGCCGTTGCGCACCTGCTCGTAGAGTCCGTCGTCGTAGGCGACATCGAAGCAGATGGCGTCCGCGACGGGGATGCCGGCGATGTCCAGGGGCTGCGAGCGAGTGCCGGCCATCATGTCGCGAGGCACCAGAGCGAGCCGACCCACCATGCTGGTGAGGAGACCGTTGCGATAGGGGATGTACTCCCCCATAGCCACTGGGTGCCGTTTGGTGTAGCGGTCGCCCCCACCAGTGCCGGGGTTCCATACGATGCCCTGGTTGAGGACCTGGTCGTCCCCCGGCGCATCCGCGACGGCACCGACGAGGATCGGCACCCCGATCGCGTCGGAGGCCCTCCAGATGCCGCTGTTCGTCTCCTCGTCGGTGAACGGGTCCACGGCCGTCGAGTTCTCCGGCCACACCACGAAGTCGGGACGCGGAGACAGACCGGCGGCCACGTCTTCGGCGAGGGCGACCGTGAGATCGACGTGGTTCCGAGTGACCTGGCGGAAGTCCAGGAGGATGTCGGACCCGTCCCCCGGCACATTGCCCTGGACCGCTGCCACGGTCACTGAGCCGTCGGGGCGCGAGTGCCATGGCGCCAGCGCCGGCGCGCAGGTGAGGACCGCGAGTCCGACCACCAGCGACCCGGCGGCACGCGGCCGGGTGCGGACGTGCAACACGGCCCAGGCCAACGCCGACCCCAGCAGGGCCAGAAGGAGACTGGTCCCGTTGCCGCCCACCCAGGGGAAGGCCTGCGCCACCGGGGTGTCCACCATCGCGTAGGAGACCCGCCCCCAGGGCATCCAGCCGGTCGTCCCGCTGGACCGGAACACCTCGCAACCGACCCAGGCGGCCGCGGTCCACAGCGGCCACCAACGCAGCCGGGTCACGAGGGCAGTCACCGATCCCAGGGCGGCGTAGAACAGCGCTTCGAGGGTGGCCAGAGCCACCCAGGCGTCGGGGCCGACCACTCTCATCCAGAAGATCAGGACGTACATGAACCCGACCCCGAAGAGGAAGCCGGGCGCCAGTGCCCTCACCGGCGTCAGCCCGCGCATGCACAAGACGTAGGCGGCGATGCTGAACGGCACGACGATCGGCAACCCGTAGGGCTCGTAGGCCAGCGCCAGCACGACGCCGGCCACGAGGGCGGCGAACATCCGGAGCAGCACGCCGCAAACAGTAGTGGTCCCGGCAAAGCGGAGACCGGATCGACTCCGAACAGAGCCGTGCAGTCACGGAAGGGGACCCGTACCCTTCGGACCAACCCTGGGCCGACTGGCTGTCGGCATCGGGAAGTTGTCTACGGAGTCCGGGCCCCTTCCGCATCCGCCCTCATGGAGCGGAACCGACCTCCGCGAACCGCGACGGACGGGTTCGTGGAACTCGACCCGTCGTCACGGCCACCTGGACGTCGGTCCGCCGGCCACGATCTGCACGGGCGAACGAGATGAAACCTTCACAGGCTCAGAGTCGCAAGTCAACACGGCTCTGACCTGCGGAAACACGCAAATTCGCAGGTCAGAGCAGGGACGGTCACGCGCAATTTCCGTGAGGGAAATTCGGCACGGTCGGCGTGTCGCCAAGGACACGCCGAAGCGTGTTACTCCTGGGTTGCACGGGGCGGGACGACGACCGTTCCAGTGGCTGTCGTCGCCACGATCGGGACCTCCAACACGCGTGCCGAGCCCGGGTTCTCGGCGCGGGAATCGCCTCGCGCCAGCACCTGGAGAGAGAACTCCAGGCCGCGCGAACGAGAACCGACACGCACCAGCCGACAGGTGACCTCGATGACATCGCCGGCCCGGACGGGCTGGCGGAACTGCACGTCGGAGTAGGAGGCGAAGAGTCCCTCATCGCCGTCGGTTCGGATGCACATCTCCGTGGCCACATCGCCGAACAGTCCCAGCGAGTAGGCGCCATCGACGAGGTTGCCTGCGTAGTGGGCGTGCGAGTAGGGGACGTAGCGACGATGGGTGACGATGACTCCGGGCTCGGGGGTGCTCATCAGGAGGCCTTTCGCTGGACCAGCCGGTGGACGATGAAGCTCGCGACCTCGCCGGGCGTCGTACCCCGGGAGAACACTCGGTCGACGCCGAGCTCGCCCGCCATGTTCTCGTCGAAGCGAGGACCGCCCACCACCAGCAGGGGTCTCCTGTCCGAGGGATAGGACTCGCGGAATGCCGCCGACATCTCACGCGTGTTCAGCAGATGGGCGTCGCGCTGGGTGACGACCTGGGACACGAGGACGGCATCGGCCCTCTCCACGCGGGCCCGTTCGACCAGCTGTGGGACCGAGACCTGCGCACCCAGGTTCACCACCTTCAGCTCGCGGTAGTACTCCAGCCCCTTCTCGCCGGCGAACCCCTTGATGTTCAGGATGGCGTCGATGCCGACGGTGTGGGCGTCCGTACCGATGCAGGCACCCACCACGGTGAGGCGGCGCCGCCAGGTCTTCTTGACAGTCGCGTTCACCTCCTTGGGGGTCAGCAACGGGTAGTCACGCTCCACCACCTCGACCTTGCTGGTGTCGACGAGGTGGTGCACCCGGCCGTAGACGACGAAGAACGTGAAGCCCTCCCCCATCGGCTTGGCATGGACCACGAGGGCCGGGTCCATCCCCATCTTGTTGGCCAGCTGGGCCGCTGCACCCTCTGCGACCTTCGAGTGTGGGATCGGCAGGGTGAACGACAGTTGCACCATGCCGTCGCCCGTGGTGTCGCCGTAGGGCCGGACGATTGTCGGGTCGGGGGTCGAGCTTGTCGAGACCATCACTTCTCCTCGAGCAGTTCGCTGGCCGGGTTGTAGTAGGCGGAGGACTTCTTGGCCACGCCGTCCAGGCCTCGGCCCGCGTCGGCGGGTCGCTTCATCAGCCCGAAGGTGCCGTCGGCGATGGCGTCCAGCAGACCGTTGTCGTGGTCGATGATCCGCTCCATGAGGTCGATGGACTCGCCCAGCACCTGGCGCGCGCGGTTGGCGATGAAGCCGTCCGGCGCCGGTCGGAAGTCCTCGTGCAGGTTTCCGGCGGCGTTCATCACATAGCGGACGTTCTGCAGGGCGAGGTCGCGATCCGAGAGCCAGGGGGTGACGACCGCCTCGGTCATCATCCCCACCAGCAGGATCCCCTGTCCGGTCAGTGCTCCGACCAGGTTGAAGAAGCCGTCGAGGAGGAAGCCCTGGAATACGTCACCGGTCATGTGCCGGGTCGGTGGCATCCACTTCAGGGGGGCCTGCGGGAAGAGCGTGCGTGCCAGCATCGCGTGGGCCAGCTCGAGCCGGAAGGAGTCCGGCACGTTGGGATCGATCTCGAAGGCGTGGCCCAGCCCGAGCTGCCAGTCCTCGAGCCCGGCCTCCTTGGCGAAGTATTCGTTGAGGAGCTGGCTCGTCGTCACCGTGTTGGCGGCCTCGATGCCGTCGGCGGTCGTGAGGTAGTTGTCCTCGCCGGTGTTGATGATGATGCCTGCACGGGCGTGGATCTGGCGGCTCAGTCGCTGGTCCACGAAGGTGCGGATCGGGTTGATGTCGCGAAACAGGATCCCGTACATCGAGTCGTTGAGCATCATGTCGAGCCGCTCCATGCCGGCCAGGGCTGCGATCTCCGGCATGCACAGCCCCGAGGCATAGTTCGTCAGCCGGATGTAGCGACCGAGCTCCCGGCTGGTCTCGTCGAGGGCCGCCCGCATCAGCCGGAAGTTCTCCTGGGTGGCGTAGGTGCCGGCGAAGCCCTCCCGCGTCGCACCCTCGGGCACGTAGTCGAGCAGGGACTGCCCGGTGGAACGGATCACTGCGATCACGTCCGCCCCGGCGCGGGCGGCCGCCTGGGCCTGCGGGATGTCCTCATAGATGTCACCGGTCGCCACGATCAGGTAGATCCACGGCTTGCGCGGCGCATCGCCGACCCTCTTGATCAGCCGCTCCCGCTCGAGCCGTCGTGCGTCGATCCGGCGGATCCCCTTGCCGACCTGCCTGCGGGCCGCCGCCTTCGCCCGGGTGGCCTCGCGCCCCGTCGGCAACCGGAAGCTGATGGAACCTGCGGAGGCCTTCTGCGCCAGACTGACGAGGTCGTCGGCCTCGCCCCGCAGGAGCGCATCCCACACCGGCTGCGCGACGCCGTGTGAGAGGCCCCCGTCGTCGGCGAGGTCTGCGCGCACACAGTCCAGCAGTCGATTGACCCAGGGGATGCCATCGGCGTCGGCGCCCTCGAGCCCGGCGAGCCGCAGGGTCGCTCGTTCGACTGCCACGGTGGTGTGCTTGCGCGCGATCGAGACGATCGGACGACCGGCCTTGCGGGCCAACGACCTGGCCTTCCGGATGGTCGCCGGATCGAGTTCGAGCGTGCCGACGGGGCGGGGTTTCATGCGTCTACCTCTCCATCGTGGATGGTGCGTCCGGCGCTGATCGTGCGCCGCAGGGTGGGCAGTTCGGCGTCGAGCTCGGGGAACCCGTCGCTGCCGAGGGCCTCGGAGAGCTCCCAGACCGCCAGGTCGGCGCGCAGGCCCGGTGCCAGGATGCCCGAGTCGTCGTCGAGCCCGGCTCGCCAGCCTCCCCGGGTGTGGGCCTCGAAGGCGCTGCTGACAGTGAGTCGCTGATCGGGGTCCTGGTGCTGGACGGCTGCCCGCACGGCGGCCCAGGGGCCGATCGGGGTCACCGGTGAGTCGGAACCGAAGGCCAGGCGCAGCCCTGCATCGAGCATGGTGCGCAACGGATTCATGCCCTTCCACCGCTCACCCAGCCGCTCGGCGTACATGCCGTCCGGCCCGCCCCAGAGGGCATCGAAGACGGGCTGGACGCTGGCGCTGACACCCAGGCGGCTCAGCACCTGCACCACTGCCGCCGACGGCATCTCCACATGCTCGAGCCGGTGCCGGGCTGCTCGGATCCGACCCGGACCGATCTCGCCGGCAGCGCGCTCGAATCCTTCGGAGACGGCTTCCATGGCCGCGTCCCCGATGCAGTGGAACCCGGCCTGGAGACCCGCCTGGGTGCAGAGGACGACGTGCTCGGCGATCTGGGCGGCACTCAGGTAGCCGTGCCCACAGTGCTGCGCCAGGTCGGCGTACTCCTCGTGCATCGCGGCGGTGCGGGATCCGACCGCGCCATCTGCGTTGAGGTCGCCGGCGAGCCCGCGCACGCCGAGCCGATGGGCAGCGTCGAGCGCCCCCCACTCACCCCAGTAGACGGTGACGCGGAGGCCCGCCTCGTCGGCCGCCTGTCGAACGAGCTCCACCTCGTATTCGGGGCCGATGTGCGGCGCGGCGTTCTCGTGGAAGCCCACCAGGCCGTTGGCGGCCATCGCCTCGACGGCGTGGCGGGCGGCCGCCAGCCGCTGGTCGGGCCCGACCAGACCGCCCAGAACGGCTCGGACCGCATGGTGGGCGTCCCGCTCCACGCGACCGTCGGCAGTCCAGCCATCCTGGGCCTCCAGGCCGGGCACCGACTCCGCCAAGGCACTCGAGACCACTGCGGAGTGACCGTCGATGCGCGAGAGGAAGGTCCGGTGACCGCCGGTCGCGAGATCGACCTCCTCTGCGGTGGGTGGCCGGTTGTCGGACCAGAGCGTCTCGTCCCAGCCCTGCCCCAGCAGCACGCTGCCCCTCGGCGCGTGCCGGGCGTAGGCCGCCAATCGGTCGAGGAGGTCGACGCGGGACATCGACTGGTGCAGGTCGAGCTCGGTCAACCGGAAGCCGGCCTGCACGGTGTGCACGTGGGCGTCGACGAAAGCCGGGGTGAGAAGTGCACCGGCCAGGTTGATGACCTCGTCTGCCGACGAGTAGGCCTCGGCGCCCGCCTCGTCGCCGACCCAGACGATCCGGTCGCCCTCGATGGCCAGGGCGGAGGGCTCGGCGGCGGGGTCGGGGCCAAGCACCACGCCGTTGCGCAGCAGCGTCCTGGCCACAGGCACTAGAGCCTCCGCTCGAAGAGTGATCTCACACCGGCATTGTCGCGCAGCAGGCCCAGCGCGTAGGCCGCGTGCCCGGGGACGTACCCGTTGCCGACCAGCATCCGTACGTCGGCGGCGAGGCCCTCGGCGCCCAGCGCCGCAGCGCTGAACGAGGTGGCCATCGAGAAGAAGATCACGGTGCCACGCTCGGCCGTCGACAGGATGGCACCACCCTCGCAGCCTGGCACGTCGACACAGACGACGGTGATGTCGGCGGGGCCCCCGGCGGAGGCGACCGCGTCTCGTAGGCCGAGCGGGTCGCGGGCGTCGGCCACGACCACGTCGTCGGCGAGGCCGGACTCACGCAGCAGCGCGGCCTCGGCCTCATGGGGCACGACCCCGATCACGCGGCGAGCGCCAGCGGCGCTCGCGGCGGCGAGACTCAATGAGCCGGACTTCCCGGCCCCACCGATCACCACGACGCACGGCCGGTCGTATTCGGCCACGACTCGGGCGGTCAGCGCCGGGGCTCCGCACACGTCCATCACCGAGAGGCTCAGGGCCGGCTGGAGGTCGTCGGGGATGACCGCTGCGATCGAACGTCCGAACAGGATGGCGTAGCCGGAACAGGGAATGCGTTCGTTGAGGCCGTCCCAGGCCTCGAGTCCGTCCTCGATGACCAGCGGCGTGAGAGTGAGCGAGACCAGGGTCGCGACCCGGTCGCCCACCCGGAGCCCCAACGGCGACTCGGGTCCCACCTCTTCCACGGTCCCGACCAGCATCCCGCCGGAGCCGGTCTCAGGGTTCTGCATCTTTCCGCGACCCTGCACGATGTCGAGGACCGCCGCCCTGATCGCAGAGCCGTCGCCCGCGTGCGCGCCCTCCAGCTGGCGGAACGAGGCGGCGTCGAGGTTGAGCATCTCCACGTGGATGCGGACCTCGTCGGGCCACAGCTCGCGCCGGGTGTCCAGCCGCTCGGCGGACTGCGGCAACGCCCCGGCGGGGGCGAGCACGCGATGCACGCCGATCGGATCGCTGGTCAGCTCACTGGAGGGGCTCACGACAGTCCGTCCTCAATCGCTTCACGTCAACAACAGGAAATTATCCGGCGCGGCATTGGACGTACCGGATATCTTCCTCGTACTCTGACAGAGGAATGTCGTGCCACACAACTGGCGCGCCGCGCCACCACCTTCACCAGCCCGGAACAAGACCCACCCAGGAGCTCGTCATGACCATCGACACCGCGCACGGCTCGGTGATTCGGGACGCCGCTGCCGGCCAGCCCTATCCCTACCGCTCCACCGAGTTGGTCGAGCCGGACTGGACCCGCTTCCCGGGTTGGCGCGACGTCACGCCGGCCGAGTGGGCCTCGGTGCAGTGGCAGCGCGCCCACTGCGTCAAGAACCTGCGTCAGCTGCGCGAGCTCATGGGTGACCTGGTCGACGAGCGCTTCTACCTCGACCTCGAGCGTGACCAGGCCGAGCGGGCAACGATGTCGATGCTGGTGCCGCCGCAGATGATGAACACGATGGTCCCCCACGTGGTGCCCGGGGGTCCGGGATCGCTGACCGAGGCGCTGTACGCCGACCCGATCCGGCACTACATGATCCCGGTCTTCTCCGATCGTCGCACCGACTGGTCCTCCCATCCGCACGCGACCCGCGACTCGCTCCACGAGCACGACATGTGGGTCGCCGAGGGCCTCACTCACCGCTATCCGACCAAGGTGCTCGCCGAGCTCCTGCCCACGTGTCCTCAGTATTGCGGCCACTGCACCAGGATGGACCTCGTCGGCAACTCCACGCCGGTGATCGAGAAGCTCAAGTTCGCCGGCAAGCCGAACGACCGGATCGGCGACATGATCGCCTACCTCCAGCGCACGCCTTCGGTGCGCGATGTCGTGGTGTCGGGCGGCGACGTGGCCAACATGCCGTGGGCGCGACTCGAGGACTTCCTGATGAGGGTGCTCGAGGTCGAGAACATCCGCGACATCCGCCTCGCCACGAAGGCACTCATCGGCCTCCCGCAGCACTGGCTGCAGGATGACGTCCGCGCCGGCATGGAGCGGGTCGCGACACTGGCCCGCAAGCGCGGCGTCTCGGTGGCGATCCACACGCACACCAACCACGCCAACTCGGTGACCCCGATCGTGGCCGAGGCGACGCGGGCGATGCTCGACACCGGCATCCGCGACGTCCGCAACCAGGGTGTGCTCCTCAACGGCGTCAACGCCGAACCCCACGCCCTGCTCGACCTGTGCTTCGCGCTCCTCGACGGGGCGCAGATCATGCCCTACTACTTCTACATGTGCGACATGATCCCCTACTCCGAGCACTGGAGGGTGTCGGTCGCCGACGCGCAGAGGCTGCAGCACCACATCATGGGCTACCTGCCCGGGTTCGCCACCCCGCGCATCGTGTGCGACGTGCCGTTCGTCGGCAAGCGCTGGGTGCACCAGCTGGCCGACTACGACCACGAGCGCGGCATCTCCTACTGGACGAAGAACTACCGCACCTCGATCGAGGCGACCGACGTCGAGGCTCTCGAGCGCACCTACGAGTACTACGACCCGATCCACACCTTGCCGGTCGCGGGCCAGCAGTGGTGGGCGGAGCACGGCAATCTCGACGAGTCGGCCCTCAAGGCCGCCGAGATGGCCGAGGCCTCCCGGCGTACGGCGGCACTGCAGGCCTACTGAGCGAGCCGGACACCGGGGCGGAGGGGATCAGCTCTCGAGCGGCCGGTTCTCGTAGGGGGTGGAGAGCACGATGGTCGTCCGTGTCGAGACGTTGGCTGCGGCTCTGATGCGACCCAGCAGGTCCTCGAGATCCGCCGGAGTCGCGACGCGCACCTTGAGGATGTAGGACTCCTCGCCGGCCACCGACCAGCACGACTCGATGGCGGTGATGCCGCGCAGCAGGTCGGGGTAGTTGTCGGGCTGAGCGGCATCGATCGGCGTTATCGAGACGAACGCCGTGAGCGGAAGGCCCATCTGGACGTGGTCGATCGTGGCGCCGTAGCCCTTGATGAGGCCGCGTTGCTCGAGTCGCTTCACCCGCTGGTGGACGGCCGAGGTGGACAGTCCCGTCGCCTTGCCGAGGTCGGTGAACGACATCCGGCCGTCGGCGGCCAGCAGCATCAGGATCTTGCGATCGGTCTCTTCCACAGGCGACAGAGTAGCGACATGGCCGTGCAAGGATGCCGAGGTGACCACGCCTGATGCAAAGTCGGTTCCCGACCAGCGACTGATGCTTCTCGACACCGCCTCCATGTACTTCCGGGCGTTCTACGGGGTGCCCGACTCCGTGCGGGCTCCCGACGGCACGCCGGTGAACGCCGTGCGCGGCCTGATGGACTTCATCAGCCGCCTGGTCAACGACTACTCGCCCACACACCTGTGCTGCTGCTGGGACAACGACTGGCGTCCGCAGTGGCGAGTCGACCTGATCCCGTCCTACAAGGCGCATCGGGTCGTGGCCGAGCGACCGGGTGCGTCGGTCGACGTCGAAGAGGTGCCCGATCCGCTGCAGACGCAGGTGCCGGTCATCCTCGACGTCCTCTCGGCGTTCGGGATCGCAGTGGTCGGCGCAGACCACATGGAGGCCGACGATGTCATCGGCACGTTGGCCACCGATGCCGGGATGCCGGTCGATGTGGTCACCGGCGATCGTGACCTCTTCCAGCTGGTGGACGACGAGGCCGAGGTCCGGATCCTCTACATCGCCCGCGGAGTCGGCCGCCACGAGCGGGTGACCAACTCCGTGGTCCGTGAGAAGTACGGCGTCGACGCGGCACAGTACGCCGACTTCGCGACCCTGCGTGGCGATGCCTCCGACGGGCTGCCCGGCGTCGCCGGGGTCGGCGAGAAGACCGCAGCCACGCTGCTCAACCGGTTCCACGACATCCCCGGCATCGTGCGAGCGGCCAACGACCCCGAGGCGGAGCTGGGTCCCGGGCCTCGCGGCAAGGTGAAGGCGGCCGCTGACTACCTGGCTGTCGCCCCTCAGGTGGTCGCGGTCGTGCGAGACCTCGAGCTGCCCTCTGTCGACCTCTCGCTCCCGCGCACACCGGTCCATCCCGAGCGACTGCTCGAACTGGACGCCCGCTGGGACCTCGGCAGCTCGGCCGTCCGCCTGGTGCAGGCACTCCAAGGCTGACCCGGCGACGCCCGTCGAAGCCCAGGAGTCACGTCAGCCCCAGCCGAAACATCGGTTGCTGAACGGGCTATGCCGCAATCTGGGGGCCGGAAAGCCTTGCCGTGGGGCTGGGGCGGCAATACGTTGCGAGGAGTCTCCGTGAATCCGGACGTTTTGCGGCCTCGCTCCACGGAGACAGCGTCCTGTCACTCCGCAGCGAAGGGCACGTCATGCGCGTCAAGCAATCCCGTCAATCAGCAACGAGGCTGGGAGCCGCGGTATCCGCCGTCGCCCTGGCTGTTGCCGGACTAGGTGCTCTCGGTGGCCCCGCGTCCGCCGACGACACCGGAGGGCTCTCCTTGGGCCCCTCGCAGCCGACGAAGGCCTCGACTGTCACCGCCGACAAGGCGCCCAGCAGCAGCCTCGCCCGCACTCCCGCAGGGCTGAAGAAGATCACCAGCGCGAAGCCGATCGCCGTCATGATCAAGTACGACTACGACGCCGTGGCCAGCTATTCGGGCACGGTTCGCGGCTATGCCGCCACGAGTCCCAGCGTGACCAAGCGATCCCTGGACGCCAAGAGCGGCGCAAAGGCCCGCTATCTCGGCCTGCTCCGCACCAAGGAGTCCCGGATCAGCAGCCGCATCGCCGCGGCGGTCCCCTCTGCCAAGGTCACCGGCAGCTACAAGATCGTCTACGGCGGCGTCGCGGCGACGATCCCGGGCAACTCGGTCAACGAGCTGCTGAGGGTCCCCGGCGTCGTGGCGGTGCAGCGAGACACCCTCAACCAGCCCCTCACCGACTCGAGCACCACCTTCGTCAACGCGGACGCGGCGTACCGCCAGCTGCACACCACCCGCAATGCGGGCCAGGGTGTCCTCTACGGCAACCTCGACTCGGGCGTGTGGCCCGAGCACCCGTCGTTCGCCGACCAGGGCAACCTGCCCGACTACACCGGGCCCACCCTGCCGTGTGACTTCGGCGAGGACCCCACCACTCCCGCCGACGACCCGTTCGTGTGCAACAACAAGCTGGTCGGCGGCGCGTCGTTCATGAGCACCTACGACGCCCAGTCCGGCACGGACTACGAATACCAGGGCACCGCCCGTGACCCTGAGGGCCACGGTTCGCACACCGCGTCCACCTCGGCCGGCAACGTGGTGAGGAACGTGCACACGATCGGCCCGGTGCTGGCCCGCATCAACGGGATGGCCCCCGGCGCGCAGATCATGGAATACAAGGTCTGCGGCCCGGCCGGCTGCTTCGGCTCCGACTCGGCGGCGGCGGTTCAGCAGGCGATCCTCGACGGTGTGAAGGTCATCAACTTCTCCATCAGTGGCGGAACGTCTCCCATGACCGATCCGGTCGAGCTCGCCTTCCTCGACGCCTACAACGCCGGAGTCTTCGTGTCTGCCTCAGCAGGCAACGACGGCCCGGGCGCGGGCACCGCCAACCACCTGAGCCCGTGGGTGACCACGGTGGCGGCCTCGACCCAGAACCGTCAGTTCGCCTCGGATCTGACCCTGACCGCCGACGACGGCACCACGTTCGAGGTCTCCGGGGCCTCGGTCACCGCGGCTGCCGGACCCCTGCCGATCGTGGTTGCCGCGGACGAGCCCGCCTACACGGGTGGAGCGAACTGTCTCGACGAGGCTGACGCCGGCATCTTCGACGGCAAGATCGTCGTCTGCCAGCGTGGGACCAACGGCCGCGTCGAGAAGGGCTACAACGTCCTGCAAGGCGGCGCAGCCGGCATGATCCTCTACAACCCCGTGTTGGCCGACACGGAGACCGACAACCACTGGCTGCCTGCAGTGCACGTCGCCGACGGCACCGACATGATGGCGTTCATCAACTCCCACACCGGGATCACCGCCTCCTTCACCGCGGGAGCCGCGCGTGCCGGCAAGGGCGACGTGATGGCGGCATTCAGCTCACGTGGACCGGCGGGCACCTTCGTCAAGCCCGACATCACCGCACCCGGCGTACAGATCCTGGGGGCCATGACCCCCACGCCGGACGCCATCACCAATGGTCCTCCCGGGCAGTACTACCAAGCCATCGCCGGCACCTCGATGTCGTCCCCGCACGTTGCGGGCGCGGCGATCCTCGTGGCTGCGGTGCACCCGAACTGGACGCCCGGCCAGATCAAGTCCGCCCTGATGACGCAGTCGGTCACCACGGTGGTCAAGGAGGACGAGGTCACCCCGGCCGACGCGTTCGACATGGGAGCCGGTCGCCTGGACGTCGGAGCCGCCAACAAGGCGCCTCTGACGATCTCGGAGACCGCGGCCAACTTCGCGGCACTCACCGGCGACCCGGTGCATGCGGTCGACCTCAACATCCCGTCCATCAACGCACCGACGATGCCGGGACGACTCACCACCACCCGGACCGTCAAGAACGTGTCGGGCAAGGCGATCTGGGTGACCCCGAAGGCCACCACGGTGCCTGCCGACACCTCGATCACCTTCAGCCCGCGGTCTCGCAAGCTGGCTCCGGGCGGAAGCTTCGGCTTCAAGGTCACCATCGACTCGACGGCACCTGTCGGCGAGCAGCAGTTCGCGACCATCCAGTTCAAGACCCCGCGAGGCACCCTGCACCTGCCGGTCGCCTTCGTCCCGGGTCAGGGTGCCGTCGGGCTGGAGCAGGCCTGTGACGCGACCTCGATCCCGCGCAACTCGACGACCACCTGCACGGTGACGGCGACGAACGAGGGCTTCGACGAGCAGGAAGTCGATCTGACCACCTCGGTCAACTCGAACCTGCGCGTGGTCGGCGCCGACGGCGCCAAGGTGCGCGGTGGCAAGGCCTCGACCTCCGGGACGCTCACCCCGGCCGAACAGGGCGTGCCCTCGGTCGATCCCGGGGTCTCCCCTGCCGGCTTCCTCTCGCTGGCGGCGTTCGGCATCCAGCCGGACCCGGTCGGTGACGAGGACATCGTGAACTACAACGTCCCGGGCTTCGTCTACAACGGGATCACCTACGACACGATCGGAGTCGACTCCAACGGCTATGCCGTGGTGGGGGGCGGGTCCTCGGTGGACAACGAGTGCTGCACCCTGCCGACGGGGCCGTCCCCGGCGCCGCCGAACAACGTCCTTGCTCCCTTCTGGACCGACCTCGACGGCAGCACCTCACCGGGAATCACCCTCGGCGTTCTCGGAGACGGTGTGAACAGCTGGCTGGTCGTCCAGTGGGACATCAACGTCTGGGGCACCACCGACCTGCGGTCGTTCCAGACCTGGATCGGCATCAATGGCACGCAGGACATCTCCTACACCTACTCGGCGGCGCAGGCAGATCCCGGCCAGCCGTTCCTGGTCGGTGCGGAGAACGCCACGGGTGCCGGTGACATGGAGGCCGTGCTGCCGACAGGCGACGATCTGGTGGTCACCTCGACCGACCCGACCCCGGGCGGATCGCTCAGCTACACGGTGACGGTCAAGGGCGTCAAGAAGGGTGCCGGCAACGTGCACACCGACATGGATGCCTCGGGAGTCTCCGGGACCACCACCGCCAACACGCCGGTGACGGTCGAGTAGGTCGCTCGCACCAGTCAGGTGGCCCGTCCCGCATCAGCGGGGCGGGCCACCTGGCGTTGGGCGGGACCTCTCAGCCGTTGACGGACGAGTAGGCGACGACGCCGTGGCGCAGACGCGTGGAGGTCTCACGAGCGACCTTGCGCAGTGGGCCGTCCCCGGCGGCGTCCGCGACCTGGTCGGCCAGGTCGAGAAGCTGCTTCATCCAGCGGACGAAGTCACCGGCCGAGAGGCCGGTGATCCCCAGCACATCGTCCAGCGGGTCGCCCTCGGCCCAGCGGTATGCGGCCCAGGCGAATCCCAGGTCAGGCTCACGCAGGAAGTCGAGCTTGTTCTCGCGCTCGAGCGCATCCAGCTCACTCCACAGATGGACCATGTCCGCGATCACCTGCCTCACTCGTCCGCCCGGAAGCCTCGGAGACGAGGCATCGTCTGCGCGCCGGGCCTCGAACACGAGGATCGACAGGGCGGCCGCCAGCTCGGAGGCATTGAGTCCCGCCCACAGACCGTGGCGCAGTGCTTCGGCCGCCACGAGGTCCATGTCGGTGTAGATGCGCATCAGGTGCCTGCCCCGATCCGTCACGTGCAGGTCGTCGTCCTCGGCGGTGAGGTAGTCGAGAGCCAGGAGGACATCGCAGACCCGGTCGAACTGCCGGGCGATGGTGTTGGTCCGCTGCTCGACCCGTCGTTTGAGGGTCGCGGCATCCCGGTCGAGCTTGAACCAGCGCTCCCCCCACCGGGCGTGCTCCTCGCGGTCGGGGCACCGATGGCACGGATGCGCCTTGAGCGCCGCGCGCAACCGCTCGATCTCGGGATCGCCGCCGGTCGTAGGACCACCTGCACGGGCTGTGCGCGTAGGCGGCGGAGGAGTCAGGTTGTGCGTCCTGGAACGCAGGGCAGAGGCCAGATCGCGTCGCATCTGCGGATCACGACCGTTGAAGTTGCGGGGTACCTTGACGGTGGTCACCGACTCCACGGGTGTCGGAAAGTCGATGATCGCCAGCCGTCGGGCCTGCCGGTCGGCAGTCACCACGTAAGGACGTGGTGCGTCGCCGGCCAACCCGGGGTCGACCACCACCGCGAACCCGGCGAACTTCCCGGCGGGAACCTGGATCACATCACCGGGCCGCAGCCGCTGGAGCGAGGCCAGGGCCTCGTCCCGACGGTCCTGGCGACGGTTGCGGGCCGACCCCTTCTCCGCGTCGGACAACTGGCGGCGCAGGGCGGCGTACTCCATGAAGTCGCCGAGATGGCAGGTGGCGGCTGCTGCGTAGCCGTCCAGGGCGTCCTGGCTCTTGCGGAGCTGACGCGCCAGCCCGACGACCGCCTTGTCGGCCTGGAACTGGGCGAAGGACGACTCCAGGAGCTCCCTGGAGCGCTCGCGACCGAACTGGTGGACCAGGTTGACGGCCATGTTGTACGACGCCCGGAACGACGAGCGGAGTGGATAGGTGCGCGTCGAGGCGAGCCCGGCGACCTCCTTCGGGTTCATCCCCGGCTGCCACAGCACGACACCATGCCCTTCGACGTCCAGCCCGCGTCTGCCCGCCCGACCCGTGAGCTGGGTGTACTCACCGGGGGTGATGTCGGCGTGGGTCTCGCCGTTCCACTTGCTGAGCTTTTCGATGACGACCGTCCGAGCGGGCATGTTGATGCCCAGCGCAAGCGTCTCGGTGGCGAAGACGACCTTGCAGAGGCCGCGCAGGTAGAGCGCCTCCACGCACTCCTTGAACCGCGGCAGCATGCCCGCGTGGTGGGAGGCGACGCCGCGCGTGAGCCCGTCGAGGAACTCGTGGTAGCCGAGGACCTGCAGATCCTCGTCGGGCAAGGCACGACACCTGTCCTCCACGAACGCGAAGATCTCGTCCCGCTCCTCGGGCGTGGTCAGCCTCAGGTTGCTGTTCAGGCACTGCGTCACCGCAGCGTCGCAGCCGACGCGGCTGAAGATGAACACGATGGCCGGGAGCAGGCCCTCGCGGTCCAGTCGCTCGACCACGTCGTAGCGACTCGGGAGGTAGAGGCGCCGCCCCTGTGGCTGGCGTCCACGACCACGCTGGCCCTTCTTGTCGCGGCGGTCCTTGAACCGCTGGCCGACGAAGTCGTCCCGCGCCACGCGCAGCAGTTCGGGGTTGACCTGCGCTCCCTCCTGGACGAAGCCGGCGCGCGCGTTGTCGTCCTTGTCCGAGAACAGGTCATGCAGGCGCTTGCCCACCATGACGTGCTGGAACAACGGCACCGGCCGCCGCTCCTCCACGATCGTGGTGGTGTCGCCGCGCACCGTCTCGAGCCACTCGCCGAACTCCTCCGCGTTGGACACGGTGGCGCTCAGACTCACCAGTGCCACGGACTCGGGAAGGTGGATGATGACCTCCTCCCAGACCGCCCCGCGCATCCGGTCCGCCAGGTAGTGCACCTCGTCCATGACGACGTAACCCAGCCCCAGCAGGGTCCGCGAGCCGGCGTACAACATGTTGCGCAGCACCTCGGTGGTCATCACCACGATGGGCGCCTCGCCGTTGACACTGTTGTCGCCGGTGAGCAGACCCACCTGGTCTGCGCCGTAGCGACGGACCAGGTCGGCGTACTTCTGGTTCGACAGCGCCTTGATCGGCGTGGTGTAGAAGCATTTGCGGCCCGTCTCGATCGCCAGATGGACCGCGAACTCCCCCACGATGGTCTTGCCGGACCCCGTCGGTGCAGCGACGAGCACCCCACGCCCGTCCTCCAGCTCGCGGCACGCCTCCAGCTGGAAGCCGTCGAGAGGGAAGTCGTAGAGACCGGTGAAGGCGCGCAGCACGGGGTGACGACGCCCGGCCCTGAAATCGGCGTAGCGCTCAGAGGGACTCGGCTCGCTCATGCGATCACCCGCAAGGCCCCGGGAGCCGCCTCGATCATCAGCGGCAGCGCTCCGATCCGCTCGCCATCGGCGTAGGCCACGATGCCGGGGGTGTCGACGGACACGCGGGTGACTCGATGGTGCTCGTACTCCGGGATCATGGTGTGGGTCCCCTTGAAGAGCTTGGGATAGGTGCGGACGAGGCGCAGCTTGGACATCGGACGGACCACGACGACATCGAGCAGACCGTCGTCGAGCAGAGCCCCTTCGGTGATGCGCAGGCCACCGCCGAAGGACGGCCCGTTGCCCACGGCGACGAGCATCGCATCCACGTCTCGTCGCCTTCCGTCGAGGTGCAGGACGTAGTCGAGCGGGTCGAAGGTCCGCAGCTCGAGGAGGGTGGCCAGGTTGTAGCGCATCTGCCCCCTGGGCCAGGTCATCTGGTTGGCACGCTCGTTGACGACGGCGTCGAAACCCGCAGCGAGAACGGTCACGAAATAGCGCTCGCCGCAGCGAGCCAGATCGATCACCCGCGTGGATCCTCGTCTGATCACGGCCGCGGCCGCATCCGCATCGCTGCGCGGCAGGTCGAGATAGCGCGCGACGTCGTTGCCGGTGCCGGCCGGGATGATCCCCAGAGGGACGCCCGTGTCGGCCACTGCCTGCGCCCCCAGGTGCACCATTCCGTCGCCGCCGCACACCACGAGGATGTCGACCCCGCCGGAGACGGCCTTCCGAGCGAGGACGAGAGCCTCTGCCGCGTCCTGGCCCTGGAGGTCGTGGACCAGCCAACCGTCCTCACGAAGCCTGGGCAGGGCCGCCTCGCGGGCGCGCCGCCCCTTTCCCCGGCCGGCCGTGGGGTTGGTGACGAAGGCGATCTCACGAGCGGGGACGGGCACCCGCCCAGCGTAGATGAGAGGTGCCAGCTCAGAGGGCGGACCGGCCGACGGAGCCGAGTCTGAGCGCGGCCACGCAATTCTCGGGGCGTCCCCCTACCGCCTTCGAGAAGCGGAACAGGGCCGCCAGCACCAGGTCGGCGGTGAACTCGTGACCGGGAACCGCGAGGGTCAGCCGGTCGTCATAGGACATCAGGAGGACCTGGTCGTTGTGCCACGCCTGGTGGGCTCGGCGGCGCCAGGCGGAGTCGGCGACCTGCCGGGGGTAGGCCTGGTCGATCGCCAGGAGGTCGCAGGGCAGGTCCGGCCGAGCCAGTGCCGTCACGCGGCCCTGGATGTGGTGTCCGAACCGTGCACCGGAGTCGGCGTACCACGTGATCTCCTGCTCGCCCACCCACGCCGGAAGGTCGAACGGGTCGGCCTCGTCGATCGCTGGCGTCACAGAGGCGAGGCCTCGTCGTCGGCGATCCGGGCGAGCTTCTTGTCGCCCCGCACGCGGTCCATGACCCGGGCGATGACCTCGGAGATCGCGAACAGGATGAGCATCGGGATGGCCAGCATCAACATGGAGAAGGGGTCGGTCGACGGCGTGGCGACGGCAGCGAAGACCATGGTGCCGATCACGATCCACGGCCGGGCCTTGCCGATCGCCCGGCCGGAGATGATCCCCGCCAGGTTGAGCAGGACGACGAAGAGCGGGATCATCATCGCCACTCCGAAGACCAGCAGCATCCGGGTCACGAAGGTGAAGTAGGACGTGAACTCCACCAGGTTCTGCACGTTGTCGGGAGTGAACTGGATGAGCACGGCGATGCCCTTGGGCAGGACGTAGTAGCCCAGGGCCACGCCACCGATGAACAGCGGCCCTGCCACGGCAGCGAACACCCGCGACCACTTGCGCTCCTGAGGATGCAGCCCGGGCATGATGAAGGCCCAGATCTGATACAGCCAGAACGGACTGGATGCCATGATCGCGGCGACACCGGCGAGCTTCAGCTGCAGCATGAGCCCGGCGGTGATGTTGTTCAGGACCAGTTCGGTCTTGGTTCCGTTGTTGATCTGCCGCGCCGCGTCCTCGTAGGGGCGAGCGACGAGCTCGAGCAGCTGGTCGTAGAAGAACAACGCCACGCAGAACGCGACGATGAGGAACGCCACCGACTTGAGCAACCTCGCACGCAGCTCGCGAAGGTGATCGGACAACGCCATGCGCCCGTCGGCACCCACAGGGTGGACAGGGTTGATCCGGAAGAGTCCGAAGACCCCGGCGATGGACATCGACGACCTTCAGTCAGCCGTTGAGGTCACCCTGTTCGCGGGCGATCCGCTCGGCGTCGGCCTGGGCCTTGGCACGTGCCTGGATCTCCCGCTCTTCGATGGTCTTGGTCTCTTCGTCATCGTCATCCATCAGGCCCTTGGTCTCGGCCTTGAAGATGCGCAGGGCCCGACCACTGCCCCGAGCGAGCTCGGGGAGCTTGGAGGCACCGAAGAGCAGGATGATGACAGCGAAGATCAGGACGAGCTCGGTCGTGCCGAGACCGCCGATCAGCAGAGGCGAAATCATGAGATCCTCACATGGTTGAAGTTCGAGTTCATCGTACGCCTGCTCGGTGATAGAGGCTGAGTGCGTCCTGTGTCGCGGCTGTGAATCTCTGCGCGAGGTCCTGGGGTTCGACCAGTGTGGCATCAGGGGTGAGCCGCAGCAGGAGGCGTTGCAGCCAGCGAGGATCGGCGATCTGCAGCTCCACGACGAGCGCACCGTCCTCAGTCTCGGTGGCGCTCGTGACCGGGTAGTACTCCGCCACCCACCGTGCGCGCGGCTCCAGCCTGATCACGGCGGTCTCGTGGTCCTCGCTCGACTGGAACAGGCCGGCAGAGAGGTCGCGTGGGGCGATGCCCGCGTGGGTGGGCGCGCGGGTGTCGAGCACCTCGACCGTCTCGATGCGGTCGAGGCGGAACAGCCTCCGGTCCTCGGCCAGGTGACACCAGCCGTCGAGGTAGGACATGCCCTGGGTCGTCACCAGGCCGAGTGGGTCGACGACCCGCTCGGTGCGCTCGTCGCGAGCCGGCACGTAGTAGGTCAACCTCACCTGCGTCTGGGTGCTCGTGGCCCGGTCGAGTCGCACCCGCAGCTGGGACAACGCGCGCTCGCGCTCCCCCAGGTGCACCTCCACCCGGCCGGCCGCCGCCGCACCGTCCTCCGCAGCCGCCTCCAGCTTGGCGAGAGTGCGGTCCACGACCGGGACGACATCGGCATCGGCGGAGTCGCGCAGGGTGCGAAGCGCCACGATCAGTGCCGACGCCTCCGGAACGGTCAGCCGCAACGGGCGGGCGAGGTAGTCGGCGTTCGTCACCCGGATGACACCGTTGCCCTCCAGGGCGTCGAGGTCCACCTCGATGTAGTCACCCGGCAGATAGCCGGGCCATCCGCAGAACATGAGCACCTTGAGGTCGCTGACGATCTGCTTCGGCGTGACGCCCAGATCGCGGGCAGCCTCCTCCAACGGCACCTCGCGACGGGTCAGGGCGTAGGGCACCAGCGCCAGGAGGCGGGCGACCTGCGCTCCGGCACCGATCGTCTGGGCGGTCATCCCACAGCCTCCGTGAGCCGACGTACGACGACCTCGCGCAACGTCTCAGGTGACTCGGCGAAGGCGTCCGCGCCGAAGCTGAGGACCTCGTCGGCCATCGACTCCACCGAGGACCCCGTGATCACCAGCCGGTCCCAGCCCGACGTACCGTCCGGGCCCTCGACGCCTTCGGTGACGGACTGGGCCTGCCGACGCAGACCGATGCCGGTCGAGGTGCGCACGAGCACGACCGTCTCCTCGACCCGCGCAGGCATCGGCGCGAGCTGACGGGTCATCGCATGGAAGTCGACGTCACTGGGCAGGTCGTACGACGAGGCCGGGCCGCTCGGGATCACCTCACCCTGCACCCGCGAGAGCCGGAAGAGCCTGGGTGCGTCGCGATCGGTGTCGAAGGCCAGGACATACCACCGCCCCGAGCTCCACGCCACCCGCCAGGGGTGGACGTGGCGCTGCGTCACCTCGGCCGACCCGCTGCGCCGATACCCGAAGGTCACCGGCGTGCGACGCTGCGCGGCGCTCCAGAACGCATCGAACGCCGGCTCCTCGGCACTGAGCTGGGGCTCGACCAGGTCGAGGGCACTGCGATCGACCTCGATCCCTGCCGCCTTCAGCTTGACGATCGCATCCGAGGTCGCGCCGGCGAGCCCGGCGTGCTGCCACACCCGTGCAGCCAGCCCGAGGACAGCGGCCTCGTCTGCCTCCAGTGCGACATCGGGCAGCTCGAAGGCGGAGCGGTGGATCCGGTAGCCCTGCTCATCCTCGAAGAAAGCGTCCTGGCTCGCCATGTCGATCGGGATCCCCAGCTGACGCAGTTCGTCCTTGTCACGCTCGAACATCTTCTCGAAGGCCTCGTCCGTCGAGTCCTCGTAGAGGTAACCGCGGATGTGGTCCTTGTCGAGGTGACGGCGCGCCACGAGCAGCATGATGAGGAGGTTCATCAACCGCTCGCTCTTGCGCATCGCCACGGTGTCAGGCTCCGTTCAGCAGTGGATCAGTCGCTCGGTGGATCCGTCAGATCGTCAGGACGCAGACAGGATGTCGACGACGAACACCAGGTCGTCACCCGGCTTGATCGAGCCCTGCCCGGAGTCACCATAGGCGAGGTCGGAGGGAATCACGAGGATCACCCTGCTGCCCACGGTCTGACCCACCAGCCCCTGGTCCCAGCCCTTGATCACACCGCCCGTGCCGATGGTGGTCGAGAACGGGTCGGCTGAGTAGGACTCGTCGAAGACCTTCGGGGAGCCGTAGACCGATCCGAGGTAGTTCACCGTGATCGACTGACCGGCAGCCACCTTCTCACCGTCGCCCTTGATGAGGGGGACGATCCGGAGCTTGTCGCTGGGCTTGGCTGCACTCGCACTGAAGTCGAACCCGGTGGGAACGCCGTCCTTCTCGATCAGCTTCGGAGCGTTCGGCGGCGGCTTCACGGCGGTGCCCTGAGGACCGTCGAGCACCACGATCTTCTTCATGATGTCGACGACCATCACGAGGTTGTCGGTGTTGCCGATGCCGAGGTTCGAGTTGCCCTGATCGCCGAACGCGTCGGCCGGCGGGGAGACGACCAGCACCCGCGAACCGACCGTCTGGCCTTCGAGGGCGTCGTAGAGGGCCTTGAACAGCTGGGTGTCGTCCACCTTGACCGACTCCGGCGAGCCGCCCTTGTCATAGCTGCTGAAGGCCTGCTCCTTGCTGAACCCGTTGCCGATCCAGACGTTGACGGAGACCTGGTCACCCTTGGCGACCTTCTCGCCGTCGCCGGCGATCAGCACGTCGCTGTCGAGCTTGTCGCTGGTGACGGCGCTGTTCCACTCGACCTTCGGAGCCTTCCCGAAGTCGCCGGTGACCGTGACGGCGTCCAAGCCACCACCGCTGCTCGAGTCTCCCCCGTCGCCGCTGGAGTCGCCGCAGGCAGCGGCGGTGAAAAGGAGGGCAAGCAGGCCCAACAGGGCGATGAGGCGGCGCACGTGGATCACCTTAGAAGTAGGGAGTTTCAGCCCGCTCACCCTACCGGGCACGTCCCAGCCGTCGTTGCCCCGGCGCCCGGTCACATGCCGTCGATGAGGCGCTGCACGCGCTCGTCGTACGCGCGAAACGGGTCCTTGCACAGGACCGTGCGCTGAGCCTGGTCGTTGAGCTTGAGGTGCACCCAGTCGACGGTGAAGTCGCGTCGCTGCTCCTGGGCCTTCTTGATGAACTCTCCGCGCAGCCTGGCACGGGTGTTCTGGGGTGGCACCGACTTGGCCTCGAACACCTTCAGGTCGTTCGTGACCCGAGCCACCATGCCGCGCTTCTCCAAGAGGTAGTAGAGACCCCGGTTGCGGTGGATGTCGTGGTAGGCAAGGTCGAGCTGAGCGACTCTCGCATGTCCGAGCGGAAGACCGTGCTTGGCGCGGTACTGCTCGATGAGCTTCCACTTGATGACCCAGTCGATCTCGGTGTCGACCATGCCGAGATCGCCGGAGTCGACGGCCTTCAGACCGCGCTCCCAGAGGTCCAGCACCCGATCGATGGTGGGCGTGTGGAGCTCGCGACGATCCACGAAGTCACGGGCCTTGCTCAGGTATTCGCCCTGGATCTCCAGGGCGCTGGCCTCCCGGCCGTTGGCGAGCCGGACCTTGCGCTGGCCGGTCATGTCGTGCGAGATCTCCCGGATGGCCCGGATCGGGTTCTCCATCGTGAGGTCGCGCATGATCACGCCCTCCTCGATCATCCTCAGCACCAGGTCGCAACTGGCGACCTTGAGCAGAGTGGTCGTCTCGCTCATGTTCGAGTCGCCAACGATGACGTGCAGCCGGCGATAGCGCTCGGCGTCGGCGTGCGGCTCGTCGCGGGTGTTGATGATCGGCCGGCTCCTCGTGGTGGCGCTCGAGACGCCCTCCCAGATGTGCTCGGCGCGCTGGCTGAGGGAGTACGTCGCCCCGCGGGGGGTCTGCGTGACCTTGCCGGCCCCCACGATCACCTGACGGGTGACCAGGAACGGGATCAGGATGTCGGCCAGCCGGGAGAACTCCCCCGCTCTCCCGACGAGGTAGTTCTCGTGGCAGCCGTAGGAGTTGCCTGCCGAGTCGGTGTTGTTCTTGAACAGGTAGATGTCGCCGGAGATGCCCTCGTCGTGCAGGCGCTGCTCGGCGTCCAGCAGGAGTCCTTCCAGGACCCGTTCCCCGGCCTTGTCGTGCGTGACCAGCTCGACGATGTCGTCGCACTCGGGAGTGGCGTACTCCGGGTGGCTGCCCACGTCGAGATAGAGCCGAGCCCCGTTGCGCAGGAAGACGTTGGAGCTGCGGCCCCAGCTGACGACCTTGCGGAACAGGTAGCGGGCCACCTCGTCCGGGCTCAGGCGCCGCTGCCCGCGGAACGTGCACGTCACGCCGTACTCGTTCTCGATCCCGAAGATCCGCCGGTCCATGGGTGCAGCCTACGTGCGACGCATGCATGAATCCCCGGATATCCGGGGGAACTCGCGGTTGTCAGCCGTTGCAACACCTGACAACCGCGAGAATCCCCGGATATCCGGGGATTCATGGGGCCAGTGGGGAACCTCAGAGGAGGCCGGCGTGGTCCAGGGCCAGGTAGGTCTGCTCGGTCGACCCGAGGGAGCCACCGGGCAGGAGTCGGCGTACGTCGGCCACGGTCATCAGCACGACCTCGCAGTCCTCGAACTCGTCGAGGTCCTGGTCGCCGACATGCACGCAGTCGCGGGCGATGGCGGTGTGACGTGGATTGAGCGCATTGTTGGGGTGCACGCTGGCCACGATCTCGACGGACGCCGCCGCATAGCCGGTCTCTTCACGTAGTTCGCGCAACGCGCCCTCGGCCGGACTCTCGCCCTCGTCGATCAGGCCACCCGGCAGCGACAGCACGAACCTGCCGGGCGCCGGGCGGAACTGGCGAACCATCACCACCTCGCCGGTCACCGTGAGTGCCAGCACCGCAACCGTCGGCGGCACCCCCAGGATGTCCCACGTCGTCTCGCGGCCGTCAGGCAGCCGCAGACGGCGTTCCAGCACTCGGACGAATCCCTCGTGTACGACGGTGTCCCCGCCCAGACGGGTCCAGGCGAGGTCGTCGCCCCTCACACGAGCGGTGGTGCCGTCGGTGGCTCGTCGGCTGCGGGCGGCTCGGACGCCGGATCCTGCGCAGACGCCTCGGGAGGCGGTGTCCGGTCGCCGAGGATCGCTGCCAGCTGCTTGGGCACGATCCGCTTGAACTTGCGTGGCTGACTGCGCGTGCGATCGAGTACGGCGACCTCCAGGTCACCGTCGGGGATCACCCTGTCACCGGCATCCGAGTGCCCGAGCGCTGCGACCGCCAGGCCGAGGGCGGACTCCAAGGAGGCCCCTTCGGCGTAGTGCTCCTGGAGGTAGGTGGCCACGGTGTCCGCGGCCCCACCCATCACGGCGTAGCCGTGCTCGTCGGCAACCTGGCCGTCGTAGGTCAGCCGGTAGATCTGGTCGTCTGCTGCGGAGTCTCCGATCTCGGCGACGAACAGCTCCACCTCGTAGGGCTTCTCTCCCCCGCTGGAGAAGATCGTGCCGAGCGTCTGGGCATAGGCGTTGGCAAGGCCGCGGCCGGTGACGTCACGTCGGTCGTAGGCATAGCCCCGCATGTCGGCCAGGCGTACGCCGGCGATGCGCAGGTTCTCGAACTCGTTGTAGCGGCCCACCGCTGCGAACGCGATCCGGTCGTAGATCTCGGAGACCTTGTGGAGGGCTTGGGACGGGTTCTCGGACACGAACAGGACGCCACCGGCGAACTGCACGACAACGACGGACCGCCCGCGTGCGATGCCCTTGCGAGCGAAGTCGGCCCGATCCTTCATCAGCTGCTCGGGGGACACGTAGAACGGCATGCTCATGTCAGTTCATCCCCCCGTCGAGTGCCGCCGCAGGACCATCGGGCCGTCGCATGCGACCGCTGATGACCCGGTCGGCGATCGCGGCCACCTCGTCGTCGGGCAGTCGCCGGCCACCGTCGGCCGTGATCACCTGCACGACGGGGAAGATGCGTCGGGTGATGTCGGGCCCGCCGGTGGCCGAGTCGTCGTCGGCGGCGTCGTACAACGCCTCCACCACCGCCTGCACGCACGCCTCGGCAGTCAGGTCGTCACGGTAGAGCTTCTTCAGCGATCCGCGGGCGAACAGCGAGCCCGAGCCGACCGAATGGAAGGCGGTCTCCTCATAGCGTCCACCCGTGACGTCGTAGGAGAAGATGCGGCCCTGGAGGGTGTTGAGGTCGAAACCGGCGAAGAGGGGTACGACGGCCAGTCCCTGCATCGCCATCGCGAGATTGTTGCGGATCAACGCAGCCAGGCGGTTCGCCTTGCCGTCCAGGGACAGCGTGGAGCCCTCGATCTTCTCGTAGTGCTCGAGCTCGGTCTGGAAGAGCCGCACCATCTCCACCGCGAGCCCGGCAGCCCCGGCGATGCCGACGCACGAGAACTCGTCGGCCGGGAACACCTTCTCGATGTCGCGCTGGGCGATGATGTTGCCCATGGTGGCGCGGCGGTCCCCGGCCATCATCACGCCACCGGGGAAGGTGGCCGCCACGATGGTGGTGCCGTGCGGAGCGAGGTCGCCCATCTGGCCCTGGGGAAGCCCTCGACGCGCTGGCAGCAACTCAGGAGCCTGATGGGCGAGGAAGTCGGAGAACGAGGAGTTGCCCGGCATGAGGTAGGCCGCCGGGAGACGCGGATCGTTCACTGGCCACCCTTCTGGATGAACGACTTCACGAAGTCCTCGGCATTGGTCTCCAGGACGTCGTCGATCTCGTCGAGCAGGGCGTCGACGTCCTCGTCGAGCTGTTCCTTGCGCTCGGCGACGGACTCGTCGGGGGCGACCTCGGTGGCCTCCTCGACCTCCGAGGACTTCTTGGGCTGCTTCTGCTCCTGTGCCATGTCCCGACCTTATCTAGTGGGTGGAGCCTGCGCGGTCAGCGCCGCGAAAAGTTGCGAGGCTGTGTCACAACGGTCGAGCAGGGCGCCAACGTGGGCCCTGCTGCCGCGCAACGGGTCGATGGTCGGGACGCGTTGGAGCGACTCGCGATCAGGGAGATCGAAGATGACGGAGTCCCAGGACGCCGCGGCGACGTGCTCGGAGTACTTCTCCAGGCAGCGTCCCCGAAAATAGGCCCGGGTGTCCTCCGGCGGCTGGTGCATCGCGTCGGCGACGTCGTCGTCGGTGAGCAGTCGCTCGATGCGACCCAGCCTGACCAGTCGGTGGTAGAGGCCTTTCTCGGGGCGGATGTCGGCATACTGCAGGTCGATCAGCATCAGCTTGGCGTCGTCCCACTCGAGCCCGTCACGATCGCGGTACTGCTCGAGAAGCTTCAGCTTGGCCACCCAGTCGAGCTCGGTCGCACACTCCATCGGATCGCGCTCGAGCCGGTCGAGCACCGACTCCCACCGCGCCAGGACGTCGAGGGTCTGGGGATCGGCGTCGACCCGCTCCTCGACGTACTTCTTGGCGAGGTCGAGGTATTCCATCTGGAGCTGCACGGCGGTGAGTCGGCGACCGTCATGCAGGCGGATCAGGTGCTTGAGGCTCGGATCATGGGAGACAGCGCGCAGCGAGGCGACGGGCCCGTCGACGGCCAGGTCGCCCTCGAGGTAGCGATCCTCGATCATCGCGAGCACCAAGGCGGTCGTGCCGACCTTGAGATAGGTGGAGATCTCGGCGAGGTTGGCGTCTCCGAGGATGACGTGCAGTCGCCGGTACTTCTCCGGATCGGCGTGCGGCTCGTCGCGGGTGTTGATGATCGGCCGCTTGAGGGTCGTCTCGAGACCGACCTCGACCTCGAAGTAGTCGGCTCTTTGGCTGACCTGGAAGCCGTGGTCGCGACCGTCCTGGCCGATGCCCACCCGACCTGCACCACAGACGACCTGCCGGCTCACGAAGAACGGCGTCAGGTTGTGCACGATGTCGCCGAACGGGGTCGAGCGCCGCATCAGGTAGTTCTCGTGGGCGCCGTAGGAGGCGCCCTTGTTGTCCGTGTTGTTCTTGTAGAGCAGGATCGGCGATCCGCCCGGCAGCTGGCCCGCGCGGATCGAGGCATCGAGCATCACCTGCTCGCCGGCCTTGTCCCACTTCACGATGTCGAGGGGGGTCGTCACCTCGGGGGTGGAGTATTCGGGGTGGGCGTGATCGACGTAGAGCCGGGCGCCGTTGGTGAGGATGATGTTGGCGAGCCCCATGTCCTCGTCGGTCAACTGGGAGGCGTCGGCCACCTGGCGGGACATGTCGAACCCCCGGGCGTCGCGCAGCGGAGACTCCTCCTCGAAGTCCCAGCGGGCGCGGCGAGCCTTCAGGGTCGCCGAGGCATAGGCGTTGACCACCTGGGAGGACGCCACCATCGGGTTCGCCATCGACTGGCCCACGACCGAGATGCCGTATTCCACCTCGGTTCCCATCACGCGGCGTACGCTCATGTGGCGAGCCTACGCGGAGACACAGGACTTCGAGGTGGTGTGGATGGGCGGATGGACCGACTCAGTGCTCCCGAGGCTCACCGACCGGGCACTGCGTGGCCCGGAGTTCGCCGCGCTGAGGGCGCGCACCTGCCGCGGGCTTCACGGTCGGGTCCTCGAACTCGGCTTCGGCAGCGGACTCAATGTCGACTTCTATCCCGCGACCGTGCGGTCGATCCATGCCGTCGAACCCTCGGATGCCGGCTGGGAGCTCTCGGCCGGGCGACGAGCCCGCTCCGCTGTGGACGTACGCCGTTCAGGGCTGGACGGGCAGCGACTGACCGAGCCGGATGGCTCGATCGATGGCGTCCTGTCGACGTTCACCCTCTGCACGATTCCCGACGTGGACGCCGCGCTCGCCGAGGTCGCCCGCGTGCTGGTCCCGGGTGGAGCTCTGCACTTCCTGGAGCACGGGCTCGCCCCCGATCCTGGGGTGGTGAGGTGGCAGCATCGCCTCGACCCACTCCAACGCAGACTGTTCGGCGGCTGTCACCTCTCGCGTGACATCACGAGACTGACCGAACGGGCCGGGTTGCAGATCGAGCGACTGGACCGCCACTATCTCCCTGGTCCGCGGGTCGGACGACCGTGGTCCGCCCTCTATCTCGGTCGAGCGGTCAGGATGGACCCGTGAGCGACGGCAGCGACAACTCCGGGCGGGCCCTGGCGGCGGTGGAACGCGCCGGCCTGGCGCACACCGTCACCCGGCACGGCCCGGTGCGTTCGCTGGCGGAGGCTGCCGAAGCCCGAGGAGTCGAACCCCGCGCCATCCTGAAGACCCTGGTGGTCCGCATCAGCGACGACGACTACCGCTTCGTCCTGGTCCCGGGCGATCGGGAGATCTCGTGGCCCAAGCTGCGCGCCCTGGTAGGGGTGAACCGGCTCTCCATGCCCAGTGCGGAGATCGCGTTCGCGGTCACCGGCTACGTCCGGGGCACGATCACGCCGTTCGGGAGTACGACGGCTTGGCCGGTGATCTGCGACGAGTCCGTCGCCGGCGCGGTGTCGATCGGCGGCGGAGCGCACGGAACTGCCATCGGCCTCGATGCCACCGATCTGGTCACCGCCCTCGACGCCACCGTTGCGGATGTCACGGAGCCGGTGTGATGCGCCTGACCTGGGTGGGGCATGCCACGGTCGTCATCGATCTGGCCGGGAGCCGGATCCTGACCGACCCCCTGTTGCGGCGCCATGCCGGTCCACTGCGGCGCATCGGGCCCCAGCCAGATCCGGCGTCCTGGAAGGACCCCGACGCGGTCCTGGTCTCGCACCTGCACAGCGACCACGCGGCGCTCGGCTCGCTGCGCCAGGTGTTGAGAGCCCCCCTGCTGACCGGCTCGGCGAACGCCGTCTGGCTCCGGCGCAAGCTGGACGCCCAGGCACCGGACCTGAGCCTGGAGCACTGGGTTCCCGTGGGCGACACCCGGATCCGACTCGTCCGGGCCGACCACAGCGCACGGCCGATGCCGCACCGTCCCAACGACACCCACGGCCACCTGATCCAAGCTGCCGGCACCACGATCTGGTTCGCTGGGGACACCAGCCTCTATCCGGAGATGTCGGACCTGCCGCTCCTGGCCGGCGGGTCGATCGACATCGCCCTGCTGCCGATCGCCGGCTGGGGGCCTCGGCTCTCCCCCGGGCACATGGGCCCACAGGAGGCCGTGGACGCGTGCCTGGCCGTGGGCGCCCGAGCCGTGCTCCCCATTCACCACGGGACGCTGCACCCGCCCGGTTTCGACATTCGTGACCTGTCGTGGATGCATCGACCGCTGGCTGAGTTCCGGGTCGCGCTGGCTCAGCGCGCACCCGGCGTACGACACCTCGACCTCGGTCTCGGCGAGTCCGTGGTGCTGGACTAGAGGTATTGCCCCGTGTTGGCCACCGTGTCGATCGAACGTCCCGGCTCGGTGCCCTGCTTGCCGGTGATCAGCGTGCGGATGAACACGATCCGCTCGCCCTTCTTGCCGGAGATCCGCGCCCAGTCGTCGGGGTTGGTCGTGTTGGGGAGGTCCTCGTTCTCCTTGAACTCGTCGACACATGCCTGGAGCATGTGGGACACCCGGACGCCGCGCTGCTGCAGGTCGAGGAGGTCCTTGATCGCCATCTTCTTGGCGCGGTCGACGATGTTCTGGATCATCGCCCCGGAGTTGAAGTCCTTGAAGTAGAGGACTTCCTTGTCGCCGTTGGCGTAGGTGACCTCGAGAAAGCGGTTCTCCTCGGTCTCGGTGTACATCCGCTCCACCGTCGCCCGGATCATGCCGTCCACGGTGGCCTGTCGGTCGCCCCCGAACTCGGCGAGGTCGTCGGCGTGCAACGGCAGGCTCGCGATGAGGTACTTGGAGAAGATGTCGCGGGCCGACTCCGCGTCTGGGCGTTCGATCTTGATCTTGACGTCGAGCCGACCCGGGCGCAGGATCGCCGGGTCGATCATGTCCTCGCGGTTGGAGGCACCGATGACCAGGACGTTCTCAAGCGTCTCGACACCGTCGATCTCGCTCAGCAGCTGGGGCACGATCGTGTTCTCCACATCTGAGGACACCCCCGAGCCTCGGGTGCGGAAGAGCGAGTCCATCTCGTCGAAGAAGACGATGACCGGCGTCCCCTCGCTGGCCTTCTCACGGGCTCGCTGGAACACCAGCCGGATGTGCCGCTCGGTCTCGCCGACGTATTTGTTGAGCAGCTCGGGACCCTTGATGTTGAGGAAGTAGGACTTCCCCTCCTGGCCGGTCTTGGCAGCGACCTTCTTGGCCAGCGAGTTGGCGACCGCCTTGGCGATCAGGGTCTTCCCGCAGCCGGGCGGCCCGTAGAGCAGGACGCCCTTCGGTGGCTTGAGCTGGTGCTCGAGGAACAGCTCGGGATGCAGGTAGGGCAGCTCGACCGCGTCACGGATCTGCTCGATCTGGGCGATCAGGCCACCGATGGCGGAGTAGTCGATGTCTGGCACCTCTTCGAGGACCAGCTCCTCCACCTCGGACTTCGGGCACCTTCTCGTAGGCATAGCTGGAGCGCCCGTCCAGCAACAGGGAGTCGCCGGCGCGGAGCTTGGTGGCGCGCAACGGCTCCGAGAGGCGTACGACGCGCTCCTCGTCGGCGTTCGCGATCACGAGAGCGCGCTCGCCGTCCTCGAGGATCTCCTTGAGCATCACGACTTCACCGACCTTCTCGAAGGCCAGTGCGAGGACGACGTTGAGAGCCTCGTTGAGCATGACCTCCTGTCCACGCTGCAGGTCGTCGAGGTCGACGTTGGGGCTCACGTTGACGCGGAGCTTGCGCCCGCCCGTGAACACGTCGACGGAGTCGTCGTCGTTGCGTGAAAGGAAGGTTCCGAAGCCGGCCGGTGGCTGAGCGAGCCGGTCGACCTCCTCCTTGAGGCTCACGATCTGGTCGCGGGCCTCTCTCAGGGTCTGCGCGAGTCGCTCGTTCTGGGTCGTCACCGCTGCCAGGGACCGCTGGGTGTCGCTCAATCGCTGCTCGATCGCACGCGAGGCACCAGGCATGTCGCTGAGACGTCGACGCAGGTCGGCAACCTCGGCCTCGAGGAACCGGACCTGGCTGTTGAGCTCTTCGCGGTCGGTGTTCTCCGATGCGGACATCTGCACCACCTCCTGATGATTCGACCCTACCTGCGGGCAGTGGGAAGGGAAGCGGTTATCTCGCGGTGTTGGTCACGATTGTGAGACGGTCACGGCGGCGCCGTCAGTCACCGGCTGATCCGGCGACCGGGGGCCGGTGTAGTCGGCTCCGTAGGCGCCCGGTGCGGGACGGCGCTTCTTCAACGGAGGGCGCTCTCCGGGTGCCATCCGGCGCGCGGTCACCAGGAAGGCGGTGTGACCCACCATCGAATGTCCCGGTCGCACGGCCAGGCCCTCGACGTGCCAGTCCCGCACGAGGGACTCCCAGGCCTGCGGCTCGGTGAAACCGCCATGCACCCGGACGGTCTCGACGTAGCGGGACAGCTGGGTGGTGGTGGCTACGTAGGCGCACAGGATGCCCCCCGGCACGAGGGCATCGGCAGCAGCATCGACACACTCCCAGGGCGCGAGCATGTCGAGGATGATCCGATCGGCGCGCTCCTTCGACTCCGGCAGGGCGTCTGCCAGATCGCCGAGAGTGAGCTCCAGGCCGGGTGATCACCGCCGAAGAACTGCGTCACGTTCTGTCGCGCCACGTCGGCGAACTCCTCGCGGCGCTCGTAGGACGAGACCCGCCCCGACGGCCCGACTGCGCGCAGGAGTGAGCAGGTCAGTGCCCCCGACCCCACCCCGGCCTCGACGACGCGTGCTCCGGGGAAGATGTCGGCCATCGCGACGATCTGGGCCGCGTCCTTCGGATAGACGACGGCCGCCCCACGGGGCATCGAGACGACGAACTCGCTCAGCAGCGGTCGGAAGACCAGATACTGCCCGCCCGCGGAGGACGTGACCGTGAACCCCTCCTCGCGGCCGATCAGCTCGTCGTGGTCGAAGTGGCCGCGGTTGGAGAAGAAGCGCTTCCCGGCGGTGAGGCAGATGTTGTGGCGGCGGCCCTTGGTGTCGACGAGTCGAACCCATTCGCCCTCGCGGAGCGGCCCGCGGCGTACGCCCGACCACGCGTTGCCGGAGTCGTCGGGAAGGGTGTCGGGGGTGGTCTCGGACATGGCCGAAACCCTAGTGGCGGGACTCTCGGAATGCCTTATCGACGTCGGCGGTCGTCAGGACGCCGAAGATCGAGCCGTCGTCCTCCACGAGGAGGTATTCGTGGGCAGGGCGACGACTCACCGCGAGGATGAGCTCCTCGCCGTAGATCGTGGCGGGCAGCGACAGCCCCGGCTCCATGGTGCGCGCGACCGACGAGGTGGCGACCCAGGGCCTGCGGTCCTCCGGGGTCGAGGCCAGCGCGGCCTCGTTGACGATCCCGGTGGGATGACCGTCGTGGGTGACCGTCACGATGCTTCCCGCTTGGGCCTCCTGGGCGCGGCGTACGGCTTCGGCCAGCGGCAGATCCTCGGGCACGGCGAGCGTGCGCCGAGCCAGTTTGCGCGCGACCAGGCTCGGAAGCCGTCTGCGCAGGTTGGCCGACGACAGCGCAGCACTGGCACCGCTCCAGAGGAAGAAGGCGATGATCGCGGCCATGGCGAAGTCGAAGGGTTGCGGGTCGATCCCGAACACGGGCGTGTAGAGCAGCGGCAGGAACAGCGCGAACACGGCGGCCAACCGGCCGGCCCAGGCGGCGGCGATCGTCCCCGTGTGCGGGTTGCCGGCGGTCGCCCAGACGGCAGACTTGAGCACCCGTCCACCGTCGAGGGGCAGGCCGGGAACGAGATTGAGCAGCCCGACGACGAGGTTGGCCACGAAGAGCCCGTCGATGGTCATCCCGACGAGTCCGCCGGGCAGTATGGGGCGAACCAGGAACGCCCCCAGCGAGATCGCCAACGAGGTAAGGGGGCCGACGATGGCGACCCAGAACTCCTCGCGCGGTCGTCGCGACTCACCTTCGATGGCGGTGACGCCGCCGAGGAAATGCAGCGTGATGGAGTTGACGAGGTGGCCGTAGTGACGTGCCATGAGGGCGTGGGCTGCCTCGTGGGCGAGGACCGAGAGGTAGAGGACGACGGCGAAGGCGAGCCCGGCGAGGTATTTGCCCAGGCCGAGGCCGGGTTGGACCTGTTCGACGCGGGGCGCCAGAGCGACAGCGACCAGCGCCGCGATCAGGAACCAGGTGCTCGTGACCAACACGTCGATGCCGGCGATCTGTCCGATCCGGATCGTGCCGGGCGGATGTTGGCGCCGCACCGGCTGAAGGTCGGGATCGGCTGGACTCACGTTGTCGAGGCTATCCGATAGGGCAGCACTGTCGGACCCGTCGCCTAGGGTGTCGCCCATGACGACGGGTTCGATGCGCGACTCCCCCGCGACCCGGCTCTCCACGCCGGTGGACGGGGTCGACGTTCTCGGTGCGCTGTCCCCGAGCCGGGCCGGCGACTTTCTCACGTGTCCACTGCTCTACCGCTATCGCACCATCGACCGGCTGCCGGAGCCGTTCTCACCCGACGCCGTGCGCGGCACCGTCGTCCACAAGGTGTTGGAGGACCTGTTCGACCTGCCCGCCGTCGAGCGCACCCCCGAGCAGGCGCGCGACCTGCTGGTGCCCACGTGGGACGCCCTGTTGGAGGCCGAGCCGGAGCTGGCGGAGATGTTCGGCGGCGAGGGGCCGGAGGTCGCGGCGTGGCTGACGACCTGTCGGACCGTCCTCGATCGCTACTTCACGCTCGAGGACCCGCGACGCCTCGAACCCACCGAGCGCGAGCTCTACGTCGAGGCGCTGCTCGACTCCAAGCTGCTCCTGCGGGGTTTCGTCGATCGCATCGACGTCGCTCCCAACGGCATGATCCGGGTGGTCGACTACAAGACCGGTCGCTCGCCCGGCGAGCTTTTCGAGGCCAAGGCACTGTTCCAGATGAAGTTCTACGCGCTCGTCATCTGGCGCACACGCGGGATCGTCCCGGCCATGCTCCAACTGATCTACCTCGGCAACGGCGAGATGCTGCGCTACACCCCCGACGAGCAGGACCTCCTCGCCACCGAGCGCAAGCTCGAGGCCATCTGGATGGCCATCCGCGCTGCGCAGGAGTCGGGCGACTGGCGTCCGCGCCGCTCCAAGCTGTGCTCGTGGTGCGCCCACCAGGCCATCTGTCCGGAGTTCGGCGGCACCCCTCCTCCCCTGCCCGATGAGGTCAGTTGAGGTTCCGCTCGGCCCAGATGGCGGCCTGTGTGCGATCCACGACACCGATCGTTGCGAACGTGGAGGTCAGGTGCGCCTTGACCGTGCGTTCCGAGATCCCCAGCCGTCGAGCGATCTGTTTGTTGGCCAGCCCCTGACGCACGAGCTCGAGCACCTCGGCCTCGCGCGGAGTCAGCTGCACCATCGGTTCGGTCGGTGTACGCGCCGACAGCAGCTCCCTGGCCGCCCGCGGATGCAGCGGCGACTCCCCGCGGCTCACCGCCCGAATCCCATCCAGGACCTGCTCCGCCTCGGAGTCCTTGAGGAGATAGCCGACGGCACCGGCATCGAGCGCGGCCAGGATCCTGGCACCGTCGGAGAACGAGGTGAGGACCAGTACGTCGGCCCCGAGCTCCTGACCGACGATCTCGCGGGTGGCCTCGACCCCGTCCATGCCGGGCATCTGCAGATCCATCAGGACCACCTGGGGGCGCACCCGGCGCACGAGCTCGACCGCCTCGGCGCCGTCCGAGGCGGTCCCCACCACCTCCATGTCCACGGCACCGCTGACGAGTGCGGCCAGCCCGTCACGCAGCACGGGGTGGTCATCGACCAGCACGACTCGGATCACGAGACCCTCACTTCCAGACGGACGGTGGTGCCATGGCCGGGCAACGAACGGACCTCGAGCCGGCCGCCGATGTCGGCGACCAGACTCTCCAAGCCGCGGAGGCCGAAGCTCCCCGGGTTCTCGTCCGACTCCGGGCGGAAACCGACCCCATCATCGCGGACGTCCAAGGTGACCACCTCGTCCTGGCGCGCGACGGTGATCGTGAGCGACTCGGCGTTCGCATGCCGAGACGTATTACGCACCGCCTCCTGAGCAACACGCCACAGCAGCGCGATGGTCGTGTCGGGCAGGCCCTGCACCCCCGACACGGCGATCGTCACGTGGGTGCCGGAACCGGCCACCGGCGCCACCAGGTCGTCGAGGGCAGATTCGAGTCCCGCGGCTCGAAGATTGGGCGGATGGATCTCCACCATCAGTGAGCGCAGGCTGCGCAGTCCGTCTCGCAGCGAGGTCGCGGCGCGCTCCAGAGCGGTACGCCGCTCAGCGGACGGCTCCTCACGAGCGAGCGCCGAGACCGAGAAGGCGGTGCCGGCGAGGTCCTGGACCACGCCGTCGTGCAGGTCGCGGGCGATACGCCGACGCTCGGCATCCGAGGCCTGCACCGCGGTGAGCAGCAGGCGTTCGCGCTCGGCGGCCGCCCGGGTGAGCCGCCGCGTCAACACCCAGAGCATCGGGGTTGCCAGCATGAGCAGCACCACCAGGCCACCGACGGAGATGCGCATGAACGGCTTGAACACCTGCGAGCGCCTGGCTTCGATGTCGGCTGCGGCGTAGTAGGCCTCGAACAGGAGCGGTTGTCCCTCGGGCGACCAGATCTGGGTGTAGACCTCCACGAGGTCGAACCCCGGCTTCTCGAACTGGTTCTCCGGTGCAGACAGGTCGGAGACCCCGGCGTCGCTTCCACCGTCCTGGAGGATCTCCAGCTCGTCGTCGTCGAGGTGGAACCGCATGCCGATGAGTCGGGTCTCGTCGGAGTAGACGATGGTGCCGTCGGCCGCCCAGATCTTGACCCGGAAGACATCGCCGACCATGAGTCGGTCGAGGGCCGTGCGGTCCAGCTTGTCGATCGCCCCGGCATCGCCGCTGGTCAAGCCTCGGGGAATCGCCGGCTGGGCCACCGAGCGGGCCAGCACCTGGGTGGTGGCCTGGGCCTCGTCGAGGGCCTCCTCGGAGGCAGCCCGGGCGCTGAGGAGGCCGGTGCCGACCCCGATCACGGCAAGCGTCAGAAGCCCGACGGCCAGAAACTGGGCCACCGGGCTCCTGAGAAGCGCCCTCACGTCGTCATTCCGTCCACATCATTGTCGGGCCAGGCTAGGTGCCCGACCGCCTCAGCGGCTGACAACACCTCGGCAGGTCTCACCCGAACGCGGGTTGGTGGCCTTGAACACCAGCGTGTCGACGCCGCTGAGGTTGACCACCCGGCGGCTGACGGAGAAGGAACCACTGGCCCCGCGGGTCGTGGCCTGTCCGCGGGCCGAGCGCGAGCCGTTGTGCTTGAGCACCCAGTTCCAGGTCTGGCCGGTTCGGTTGCTGTCGATCTCGCCCTCGAACTCCAGGCGTCCGTCGTCAGGCTTGACCTTGACCTTCCAGTCGGTCGATCCGGAGCACGAACCCTCGCGGATGGTGGCATCGGATCCCTTGGCGTGGGCGGGAGCGGTCAGGACGAGCGGGACCGCGATGGCGGCGACGAATCCCGTGGCGAGCAAGTGGCTGATGTTCATGGGGTCCTCCTGAGGATGGGCTGGTGAGATCAACCCTCGGGCCCGCGGGGTGCACTCCACCATTGTCCGGTGGTCCTAGGACCACCCGACCACCGCGTCACTCCCCGACGAGACCTGCCAGCTCCGCCAGCCCGAGCCCCTCGAGGGAGTCGCGGAAGATGACCCGCTCCCCCGGCTCCACCGCCACGTGGTTCGGCACTGCGAGGACCAGGCACCCTGCCGCCTCCGCCGAGCGAGTGCCGGTGTTGGAGTCCTCGATGGCCAGGCAGTCCTCGGGGCGGACCCCCAGGAGTGCGGCGGCGGTGAGATAGGCCTCCGGGTGCGGCTTGCCCTGGTCGACGGCGTCACCGGTGACGACGGCATCGAAGGTGCCTTGCGGCAGGTGGTTGAGCACCGGCTCCACGAAGGTGAGATAGGACATGGTGACCAGCGCACACGGCACACCTTCGGCCACCAGGTCCGCCAGCAGCTCTCGAGCACCGGGTCGCCACGGGACCGACTCGCGCACTCGCGCGATCACCCGCTCGAGGAGCTCGTGCACGATCTCCTCGGGCGGAAGGTCGAGCCCGGTGTGTTCGCGGATGTAGTGGGCGCTCACGATCAGGTCGCTGCCGACGAGGTTCATCGCGTGCTCTTCGTGCCACTCGAAGCCGTACTTCTCAGCGAGCTCGTACTCCGCCTGGATCCAGTAGGGCTCGGTCTCCACGATCGTGCCGTCCATGTCCCAGAGGACGGCTGCAATCCTGCTCAAGGGACTCAGTCCTCCGGGTCGTAGCCGAGATTGGGCGAGAGCCATCGTTCCGCCTCGACGAGGCTCCAGCCCTTGCGCTGCGCGTAGGCCGCCACCTGGTCGCGACCGAGCCTGCCCACGACGAAGTACTGCGACTGGGGGTGGGAGAAGTACCAACCCGACACCGCGGCTCCCGGCCACATCGCCATCGACTCGGTCAGCGTGATGCCAGTCGTGGCCTCCACATCGAGCAGCTCCCAGAGCAGCTGCTTCTCGGTGTGGTCGGGGCAGGCGGGGTAGCCGGGGGCGGGACGGATGCCGGCGTACTTCTCCGCGATGAGGTCCGCGTTGGAGAGTCGGTCTGGCGCGTATCCCCAGAAGTCGGTGCGCACCAGCTCGTGCAGACGTTCCGCGAACGCCTCGGCCAGCCGATCACCCAAGGCCTCGACCATGATCGCGGAGTAGTCGTCGAGGGCCGCCTGGAACTCCTTGACCTTCTCGGCCAGTCCGATCCCCGCGGTGACGGCGAACGCTCCCACGTGGTCGACCAGCCCCGTCTCGCAGGGCGCGACGTAGTCGGCCAATGACCGGTTGGGGACGCCCTCGCGGTGCTCGCCCTGCTGGCGCAGGTGATGCAGCGTGAGCGGACCGCTCGGGCCCGACACCGTGAGGTCGTCGCCGTCGGCGGTGGCTGGGAACATCCCGTAGACCCCCCGGGCCGTCACCCACTTCTCGTCGATCATGGCGTCGAGCATGCGCTGCGCGTCGTCGTACAGCTTTCGGGCGGTCTCGCCGGTGGCCGGACTGTTGAGGATGTCGGGGAACTTGCCCTTCATCTCCCAGGCGTTGAAGAAGGGCTGCCAGTCGATGTAGTCGCGAAGCTCGGCCAGGTCGAAGTCGTCCATCACGTGTACGCCGGACTGCCGCGGCACCGGAGGGGTGTACGTCGACCAGTCGATGGCGGTGCGGTTGGCCTGAGCCCTGTCGAAGGCGAGGATCGGCCGGTCCTGTTTGGTGGAGTGCCGCTGGCGCAGGGCGTCGTAGTCGGTCTTCACGTCGGCCATCAGCTGCGGGCGGAGCCGGTCGTCGAGCAGGGCTGCAGCGGTCGGCACCGACCGGGACGCGTCCTTGACCCACACGACGGGTCCGTCGTACTTCTGGTCGACCTTGACGGCGGTGTGCGCCCGCGACGTGGTGGCGCCACCGATCAGCAGCGGGATGCTGAGGCCCTGGCGTTGCAGCTCGGTGGCGAAGTTGACCATCTCGTCCAGCGAGGGAGTGATGAGTCCCGAGAGGCCGATCAGGTCGGCCTCGTGCTCGCGCGCGGCGTCGAGGATCTTCTGGGCCGGCACCATGACGCCGAGATCGATCACCTCGTAGTTGTTGCACTGCAGGACGACCCCGACGATGTTCTTGCCGATGTCGTGCACATCGCCCTTGACCGTCGCCATGATGATCGTGCCGTTGGTGTCCTTGGCGGTCGCGAGCTCGGGGTTGTCGAGCTTCTCCTGCTCGATGAAGGGGATCAGCCAGGCCACCGCCTTCTTCATCACCCGGGCGCTCTTGACCACCTGGGGGAGGAACATCTTGCCGGCCCCGAACAGATCGCCGACCACGTTCATGCCGTCCATCAGGGGACCTTCGATGACCTCGATGGGCCGCCCGCCCCGTGCCGCGATCTCCAGCCGAAGGGCCTCGGTGTCGGCCTCGACGTGGGCGTCGATGCCCTTCACCAGAGCATGCGTGATCCGCTCCCCCAGGGGCATGGTGCGCCAGAGCTCCTCCTCGGCCTCCTCGCGAGCCTCACCCGAGCGGTTATAGGACTCGGCGATCTCGAGAAGGCGCTCGGCCGCATCCGGCCGCCGGTTGAGCACCACATCCTCGATCCGCTCGCGCAGCCCCGGCTCGACCTCGTCGTAGACCGCGAGCGCGCCCGCATTCACGATGCCCAGGTCGAGCCCCGCTCGGATGGCGTGGAAGAGGAAGACCGCGTGGATGGCCTCGCGCACCGGATTGTTGCCACGGAACGAGAACGAGACGTTGGAGATCCCGCCGGACACGAGGGCCCCGGGGAGGTTCGCCTTGATCCAGCGGGTCGCCTCGATGAAGTCCAATCCGTAGGACGCGTGCTCCTCGATGCCCGTGGCCACTGCGAACACGTTGGGGTCGAAGATGATGTCCTCGGCGGGGAAGCCCACCTCATCCACCAGGATCCGATAGGCCCGCTCGCAGATCGCCTCGCGCCGAGCCAGGTTGTCGGCCTGGCCGTCCTCGTCGAAGGCCATCACGACCACGGCGGCGCCGTACTTGCGGCACAGCCGGGCTTGGGCGCGGAACTTGTCCTCTCCCTCCTTCATGGAGATCGAGTTGACGATCGACTTGCCCTGGACGCACTTGAGCCCGGCTTCGATGACCTCCCATTTGGAGGAGTCGATCATCACCGGCACCCTGCTGATGTCGGGCTCCGCCGCGACCAGCTTGAGGAACCGGTCCATGGCGGCGACCCCGTCGATCATCCCTTCGTCCATGTTGACGTCGATGACCTGGGCGCCGTTCTCGACCTGCTGCGCAGCCACCGTGAGGGCGGTGTCGTAGTCGCCGTCCTTGATGAGGGTGCGGAACCGGGCCGAGCCGGTGATGTTGGTGCGCTCACCGACGTTGACGAACAGGGAGGTCTCGGTGACGGTGAAGGGCTCGAGGCCGGACAGGCGCATCGCCGGCTGCTGGACCACGGGCTCCCGCGGCGTCAGGCCATCCACCGCGGCCGCGATGGAACGGATGTGGTCCGGAGTGGTGCCGCAGCATCCGCCGACGAGGTTGATGAACCCACTCCGCGAGAACTCGCCCAGCATGTCGGCGGTCTCCTCGGCTGCCTCGTCGTACTCGCCGAAGGCGTTGGGCAGGCCCGCATTGGGGTAGCAGGACACGAAGGTGTCCGCGAGCCGGGACATCTCCGCGATGTAGGGCCGCATCTCCTTCGCGCCGAGCGCGCAGTTCAGGCCGACGGCCAGGGGCGAAACATGGCGTACCGAGTCCCAGAACGCCTCGGTGACCTGGCCGGACAGGGTGCGACCGGACGCGTCGGTGATGGTGCCCGAGACGATGACGGGCCAGCGGCGTCCCCGCTGCTCGAAGAGCGTCTCGACGGCGAAGATCGCGGCCTTGGCGTTGAGGGTGTCGAAGATCGTCTCGATGACCAGCAGGTCCGCACCGCCGTCCACGAGCCCAGACGAGGCGTCGAGATAGGCCTCGACGAGCTGGTCGAAGGACACGTTGCGGGCGCCCGGGTCGTTGACGTCCGGGGAGATCGAAGCGGTTCGGGTGGTGGGTCCGAGCGCGCCCGCGACATAGCGAGGCCGGTCGGGGGTGCGCACGGACATCGCGTCGCAGGCGGCGCGGGCCAGTCTGGCGGCGGCGGCGTTGAGCTCGTAGGCGAGGTCGGCCATGCCGTAGTCCCCGAGCGAGACGGCCTGCGCGTTGAACGTGTTCGTCTCGATGATGTCGGCGCCGGCCTCGAGGTATTCCTCATGGATGGCCGAGATGATCTGCGGCTGGGTGAGCGTCAGCAGGTCGTTGTTGCCCTGCAGGTCACTGGGCCAGTCCGCGAAGCGCTCGCCCCGGTAGCCCGCCTCGTCAGGTCGGTCCCGCTGGATCGCGGTCCCCATCGCGCCGTCCAGAACCAGGATGCGCTGACGCAAGGCGGCTGTGAGTTCGACGGTGCAGTCGGGACGTTCCAGGGACGTTTCCGGCACGGGGATCCTTTCGCCGAGAGGCGGACCGTCAGGTCCACCGGTCAAGCCTAGGCAGGCGGTCCAGCGTCTGGGCCGACTTCCCGCATCGTGACACCGTGCGTTGCCCGCGACGAAATCCTCGCTCCGACTACGCTGGTGACGTGATCGAGCTCCAGAACATCCCCCCACTCAACGACCCGGTCGTCATCGCCGCGTTCGAGGGGTGGAACGACGCCGCGGATGCCGCGTCGTCCGTCGTCGACCATCTGCTGTCCGTCTGGAACGCCACCGTGGTGGGCGCGGTCGACCCCGAGGAGTTCTACGACTTCCAGATGAACCGACCCGTGGTGGGCACCGACGAGGCCGGCCATCGGCGACTGACCTGGCCCAGCACCCAGATCGCCGTCGCGTCACCCGCCGGACTGGGCCGGGACGTGATCCTGGTCCGGGGCATCGAGCCGAACATGCGGTGGCGTCAGTTCTGCGCCGAGCTGCTCGCCGCCTGTGACGACCTGGGCGGGGCGCTGGTGATCACGCTCGGGGCCTTGCTCGCCGACACCCCTCACACCCGGCCCATCCCCGTCAGCGGCACCGCGACTGAACCGGAGCTGGTCGACCGGCTCAAGCTGGAGCAGTCGACCTACGAGGGTCCGACCGGCATCGTCGGTGTGTTCCAGGACGCCTGTGTGCGTCTCGACATCCCGGCGGTCGGCTACTGGGCGGCGGTGCCCCATTACGTGGCTCAGCCTCCGTGCCCCAAGGCCACCCTCGCCCTGGTGGGCCAGATCGAGGAGCTCCTCCAGGTCAGCATCCCGCTCGGTGACCTGCCGGAGGACTCCCGCGCCTGGGAGCGCGGGGTCGACGAGCTGGCCGAGGAGGACGAGGACATCGCCGACTACGTCAAGGCGCTTGAGGAGACCAGGGACACCACGGACCTCCCGGAGGCGTCCGGCGAGGCGATCGCCCGCGAGTTCGAGCGCTACCTCAAGCGTCGCGGCGCCGACGACTGAGCGATCAGAGCGTGAGCCCGAGGGCGGCGTCGATGAGGTTGTAGATGCTCGCACCAGCGTCGGCGTCGCTGTCGTCGCCCGCGTTGGTCGCCGCCACCCACTCCTCGACCGCAGAGATCGCGCTCGGCGCATCGAGGTCGTGGGCCAAGGCGGCGAGCACCGCGTCGATGACCGGAGCCGAGTCGGCGCCCGCCCCTCGATTCACCGCAGCACGCCACTCGGCGAGGCTGTCCACCGCGGCCCAGAGCTGCTCGTCGGTCCACTCCCAGTCGGAGCGGTAGTGGTGACGCAGCAGGGTCAGCCGGATCGCCATGGGGTCGACCTCGGCGTTGCGCAGGGCGGACACGAAGACCAGGTTGCCCTTGGACTTCGACATCTTCTCGCCGTCATAGGCCACCATCCCCTGGTGGGCGTACGCCTTGGCGTAGACCGACCCGGGGTGGGCCACCTGAGCCTCGCCGGCACTCATCTCATGGTGCGGGAAGACCAGGTCGGTGCCGCCGCCTTGCACGTCGAAGCCGATGCCGAGGTATTCCAGCGCGATCGCGCTGCACTCGATGTGCCAACCGGGGCGACCGGGACCGAACGGACTGGGCCAGGAGGGCTCGTCGGGGCGCTCGGCTCGCCAGAGCACGCAGTCGAGCGGGTCCTTCTTCCCCTCACGCTCGGGATCTCCACCGCGTTCGCCGAAGAGGGCGAGCATCTCCTCGCGCCCCAGGCCCGACACCGCCCCGAACGCAGCATCGGCGGTGACCGAGAAGTAGAGGTCGCCCTCCACGGCATAGACCGCCCCGGCTTCCTGGAGTCGCTCGATCAGCGTGATCACCAGCGGGATCGACTCCACCGCACCGATGTAGTGCTCCGGCGGCAGCACACGCAGGGCCGTCATGTCGTCACGGAAGAGTTGCGTCTCCCGCTCTGCGAGCTCGACCCAGTCGACGTGGACCTTGGCGGCGCGCTCCAGGAGCGGGTCATCGACGTCGGTGACGTTCTGGACATAGGTGACGTCGTGTCCCGCGTTGCGCCAGGCGCGGTTGAGCAGGTCGAAGGCGACGTAGGTGGCCGCGTGCCCGATGTGCGTGGCGTCGTACGGCGTGATGCCGCACACGTAGAGCCGCGCGGGACCTTCGGGACCGGTCGCCGCGATCGTGTCGGTGCGAGCGTCCCACAGCCAGACTTCGGGGCCGGTGACTGGCAGGACGGGAAGGTGCGGGGTTGACCACGTGCGCATGGCGAGCAGCCTACTTCTCAGAACGCGGGCCACGGGATGGCGGGCCACTGCGAGGACGGATCGGGGTAGGAGCCGCGACTCAGCAGCAGCTCGCAGCGCCGTTGGAAGGCCCGGACCTCGGTGCGGGTGACGAGGTCGGAGAGTGTTGCGGCAAGCGCATCGTCGACGAGCAGTCGGGTGACGGCCTCGATCTCGACCTCGTCGAGCGGTTCACCGGCCCAGCCCCACAGGACCGTGCGCAGCTTGTTGTCGGTGTTGAAGCTCACGCCGTGGTCGACTCCGTAGCGGTGCCCATCGGTCATGCCGAGCACATGGCCACCCTTGCGGTCCGCGTTGTTCACGACGACGTCGAACAACGCCATGCGTCGAAGGGGCAGCGAGTCCTCGTGGACGAGCGAGACGGGCTCACCGCGTCCGTCGGAGGCGTCCAGAACGCGCTTCCAACCCGGGGGGACCTCATCGGGAGCGACCAGGTCGACCGGGAACTGGTCGGGGTCGGGCTCCTGCCAGAGCTGCACCATGCCGGGCCCGTGCGGACCGTCGCGAAGGAAGGTCAGCGGCACGACGTCCCAGCCCAGGGCTGCGGACACGGCGTACGACGCGATCTCACGGTTGGCCAACGTGCCGTCTGGAAAGTCCCACAGCGGCTTCTCGCCCGCCACCGGTTTGTAGACGACCTGCGTCTCGCCGGCTGAGCCGAAGAAGGTGGCGTTGGACGCGGGCATGATCCGGCCTTCGAGCACCAAGGGGGCCGAGAGGAGCTCCGGGGGCACGGTCTGGGTCACGGTCGCTCGGTCAGGGGTCGCGTCGCTTGAAGCCGTTGGCCCGCACGCACAGGTGTCCGTCGGGGTCGATCGGGTTGCCACAGAACGGACAGCTCGGGCGGCCGGCCTCCACCACGGTCGCAGCCCGCTTGACGAAGGCGCGGGCTGCGCCGGCGGTGATCCGGACCACGAACACCTCGTCGGGCTCGGGTTCCTCGAGGTCTTCGTCGAGCTGCTCGGGGGACACCACGGCTGCCTCTGTGTAGGGGAACACCTCGATCACCACACGCTCTGACTGCGGTTCCCACGCGAGCGTCATCGTGCCGGCCCGGAACTCCTCGTCGATGGGTTGCTCGAGCGGGCCGTTGTCCTCCAGATCGATCGGTGCGACGGCCGGGATCAGGCTGGTGGGCTGTCCACTGCTCATCACCTCGTCGAGCAGTTCGTCGATGCGCTCGGCCAGGACGGCGACCTGCTGCTTCTCCAGGCCGACGCTCGTGACCCGGTTGCCGGTGCGTGCCTGGAGGAAGAACGTGCGTGCTCCGGGCTCGCCCACGGTGCCGGCGACGAAGCGCTCGGGGGGATCGAACCCATGCACGAGGGGACTCATGGAACCAGCCTATGCCGAGGGGGGAACCGGTCCGGCACCCCCACCGACGACGGCGTCCGCGGGCGGCTTGCGACGGCTGCGCCCCTTCTTCGCGGGAGGCTTGAGCCAGGACAGGTCCCCGGCGTGGGTGTTGACCGACAGCACGTAGGGGCGTGCCGAGGTGTAGCGGATGATCGTGATCGAGGCCGGGTCGATGTTGATGCGCTGGAACAGGTCGAGGTGCATGCCGAGGGCGTCGGCCACGATCGCCTTGATGATGTCGCCATGGCTGACTGCGACCCAGGTCGCCGCGTCGCCGTGCTCGTCAGCGACGGCCGCGTCGTGGCGGCGTACGGCAGAGACGGCGCGAGAGGACATCGCCACCATCGACTCGCCCCCCGGGAAGGTCACCGACGACGGTTGGGACTGGATGGAGGGCCACAGCGCATGCTTGGCCAGCATCTTGAGCTGCTCGCCCTGCCACTCGCCGTAGTCACACTCGAGCAGACCGCGCTCCGTGGTCACCTTTCCCGGGCCGGCCTGCGCAGCCAGGATCGCGGTCGCCGTCTGCCGGCAGCGTTCGAGTGGGCTGGTCACCACGGTGGCGAGCGGCAGGACGCCCAGCCGCTCCCCCGCCGCCTTCGCCTGCTGCTGCCCCAGCTCGTCGAGCCTGACCCCCGCCGTGCGCCCAGCCAGCACCCCGGTGGCATTGGCCGTCGTACGGCCGTGTCGGACGAGGATCGCGGTTGCCATGGTGCCGAGAGTAACCGGGCTACCCTCGGGCTCGTGATCATCGACAACGCGGTGTACCGCCACGGCGTTCGCGTCCCGATGCAGTGCGACCCGGACGACCTCGCCGCGATGCGCGCGGGACTGACCGGCAACGGCGACTTCGTCTGGATCGGCCTGCACCAGCCGTCCGGCGACGAGATGGCCGAGGTGGTGAAGGTCTTCGGGTTGCATCGCTACGCCGTGGACGACGCCCTCCAGGCACATCAGCGACCCAAGCTCGCTTCCTACGGAGACAGCCTGCTGCTGGTGCTCAAGACCCTCTGGTACGTCGATGAGCACGACGCGGTCGAGACGGGCGAGATCAGCGTCTTCATCGGCACCGACTTCATCGTCACCGTGCGCCATGGCGAGGGCTCCGAGCTGCACACGGCCCGCGCCCTGTTGGAGAGCAAGCAGCTCCTGCTGAGCCACGGCCCGTCGGCCGTGGTCTTCGCCATCTGCGACACCGTGGTGGACGCCTACGTGGATGTCGCCTCTGCCCTGGAGCAGGACGTCGACGAGGTGGAGTCCTCGGTCTTCTCGGCGACCCGCACCGACGACTCGGCCCGGATCTACACCCTCAAGCGAGAGATCGCAGAGGTACGCCGTGCCGTGCTGCCGCTACGCGAGCCGATGGGCCGGCTGGCCGACGGCGAGCCGGACGGGATCGCCGCTGACATGGCGCCGTTCTTCCGCGACGTCGGGGGCAACCTTGCCAAGGCGTGGGACATCGTGGACTCCCTGGACCGGCTGTTGTCGACGGCGTTCGACGCCCACCTGGCCAGCATCTCGGTGCGCCAGAACGAGGACATGCGCAAGATCTCCGCCTGGGTCGCGCTCGCCGCGGTGCCGACGCTGATCGCCGGCATCTACGGAATGAACTTCGATCACATGCCGGAGCTGGGGTGGCAGTACGGCTATCCGATGGCGCTCGGCCTGATGCTCGGGATCGTGGGCTGCCTGTGGGGGCTGTTCAAGCGGTCCGGGTGGCTCTGAGCGGACCGCTCACGTGGCGGAGATGGCGCCCGCGGCCAGCAGGGCGATGAGCCCGAAGCCGAGCACCAGCCGGTAGGGGATGAACCAGGTGATGGGGTGCCCCGCGACGAACCGCAGGAGCCACGCGACCGCGGCGTACGCCACGACGAAGCTCACTCCTGTGCCGACGAGCGTCGGTCCGACGCCGATGCCGTGCACGTCCTTGAGCTCGTAGAGCCCGGCCGCGGTCAGCGCGGGGATCGACAGGAAGAAGCTGAGTCGGGTGGCGGTGACCCGGTCGAGGCCGCGTAGCAGACCGGCGGAGATGGTGGCGCCCGATCGGGAGACCCCGGGGACCAGGGCGATGCACTGGGTCACCCCGACCACCAGCGCATCGGTGAGGGTCAGCTCCCTCTCGCCACGCTCCTGGGTGCCTCGGGTCTCCGCGAGCCACATGACCGCGCTCCAGGCGATCAGCGCGCCCGACACCCACCACAGAGACCGCAGCGGACCCGAGATGATGTCCTTGGACAGGAAGCCGACGATGCCGATCGGGATCGAGCCGGCGATCACGAACCACCCCATGCGATGGTCGAACGTGCCGCGGTACTCCGGCTTCACCAGGCCGGTGAACCAGGCCTTCGCGATCGCCCAGATGTCCTTGATGAAGTAGATGAGGACCGCACCGATGGCCCCCATCTGGATGACCGCGGTGTAGGCCGTGATGGCCGGGTCGTCGATCTGAAGACCGAGCATCTTCTCGGCGATGGTCAGATGACCGGTGCTGGAGACGGGGAGGAACTCGGTGAGCCCTTCGACGACGCCGAGGACGACGGCTTCAAGGTAGTTCAGGTCGCTCATGGGTCACCTAATGCGCTCGCGGACGTGAGGGGGGACAGCCTACGAGCAGCCACCTGCGCGTTACCTGACCGGCTCCCCCGTGGCGCTCACCGACTTTCACCCCCGGGGTGGCTACCGTTGCGCCATGCAGCAACGCTCGGTGGGATCGACCGGTCTCAAGGTGTCTCGTCTGGGGCTCGGCACGCTCACCTGGGGTCGTGACACCGACGAGCATGAGGCTCGTGATCAACTGATCGCGTTCGTCGAGGCCGGCGGCACCCTCCTCGACACGGCCGCGGGCTACGGCGACGGCGCGTCGGAAGAGCTCTTGGGCACGCTGATCGGTGACGTCGTCGCACGCGAGGACGTCGTCTTGGCCACCAAGGCGGGGATCACCCGGCGCGGCGGCTCGAGGGAGACCAATGCGTCGCGCGGCAGCATGCTCACCTCCCTCGACGCGTCGCTCAAGCGACTGGACGTCGACCACGTCGACCTGTGGCAGGTGCACACCTGGGTCGACGATGCCCCGCTCGAGGAGACGCTCACCGCCCTGGACATCGCCGTGGCCTCCGGCCGGGCGTCCTATGTCGGAGTCTCCAACTACGCCGGCTGGCAGACGGCGCAGGCGGCCACGTGGCAGCGAGCGGTTCCGGGCCGGGCCACCCTGGCCTCGACGCAGGTGGAGTACTCGCTGCTCAACCGCTCCGTCGAGCACGAGGTGCTGGCGGCCGCCGCAGCCAACGGTCTCGGCGTCCTCCCCTGGTCTCCCCTGGGGCGGGGTGTGCTGACCGGTAAGTACCGCACCGGCACCCCTGCCGACTCTCGCGGCGGCTCGCCCCATTTCGCCTCGTTCGTGGGCGCCTACCTGAACGAACGGGGCCAGCGGATCACCGAGGCCGTGGCTCGGGCAGCCGACGGATTGGGCTGGACTCCGCTGGAGGTCGCACTGGTGTGGGTGCGGGATCGACCTGGGGTGACCGCGCCGCTGGTCGGCGCTCGCACCGCAGCCCAGCTGCGCGGGGCGCTGTCGTGCGATGACCTCGAGCTGCCCGCCGAGCTCGTCGATGCTCTCGACGACGTGTCCGGGGAGTGACATGAGCCGATCGACCCGCCGTCCGCCCGCCCCAGGGGTGGAGTGGGAGTTCGAGCGACTCACCCTCCCCCGCGAGCTGTCCCGCAATGTGGTCACAAGGCTGCTGGTCGACCGCGCCGAACGCGGTGGCTGGGAGCTGGACCGGGTGCGGATCGGCGCTGACGGAGTGCGACGGGTGGTGCTCCGGCGCAAGATCATCCGGCAGGTGCGGCCCGACTTCCAGTACATCTTCTAGGCCGTCACCTCAGGCGTCGCCGAGGAACCGGTCGAAGACCCGAGCGCCGAACTCGAGGGCGTCCACGGGCACTCGCTCATCCACGCCGTGGAACAGGGCGGTGAAGTCCAGGTCGGCGGGCAGCCGCAGCGGCGCGAAGCCATAGGAGCGCATTCCCAGCTTGCGGAAGTGCTTGGCATCCGTGCCGCCGCTCATCAGGTAGGGCGCCACGATGCCGTCCGGGTCCTCGGCGAGGATCGAGCGGGTCATCACATCGACGAGCCGTCCGTCGTACGGCGTCTCCCAGGGGTCCTGCCTGGAGAGGTAGTCGATGCTGATCCGCTCGCCGCACAGCTCGGCGAGCGTGGCGAAGAACTCGTCCTCGAAGCCCGGGAGGAACCGTCCGTCGATGTGGGCGGTCGCCTCGGTGGGGATGACGTTCACCTTGTAGCCCGCGCCCAGCATCGTCGGGTTCGTGGTGTTGCGGATGACGGCGCCCATCATCCGCGCGGCGCTGCCGAACTCCTCGATCAGCAGCTCGGCGTTGTCGGGGGTGGCCGGTGTGCCGGCAAGTTCGCCCACGGCGGCCAGCAAGGTTCGCATGGTCGGGGTGAGGCGCACCGGCCACTCGTAGGCACCGATCCGGGCCACGGCGGCCGCCAGGTCGGTGACGGCATTGTCGGTGTTGAGCATCGATCCGTGCCCGGCCCGCCCGCGGGCGGTGAGGCGCATCCAGGCCATCCCCTTCTCGGCGGCCTCGATGAGGTAGACGCGTCTGCCGCGGATGGTTGCCGAGAACCCGCCGACCTCGCCGATCGCCTCCTTGCAATCGGCCAGCTCGTCTCGGTGCTCGTTGATGAGGTGCTCGGCGCCCTTGTGACCGCCTGCTTCCTCGTCGGCGGTGAAGCAGAGCACCATCGGCCGCTTCGGCGTCACCCCGGCCCGGGCTCGGGCGCGCACGCAGGAGAGCAGCATCGCGTCGAAGTCCTTCATGTCGACGGCGCCCCGCCCCCACACGTAGCCGTCGTGGATCTCGCCGCTGAAGGGGTCGACCTGCCAGTCCTGCGCTGCCGCGGGTACGACGTCCAGGTGACCGTGGACGAGCAGCGGGTCCGGCCCCTCGCCCCAGCGCGCGATCACCGATGCTCGGCCGGTCTCGGACTCGTAGACGTTGGACGCGATGCCGACCTCGTCGAGCAGCCCGGCGACGTATTCGGCGGCCTTGCGCTCCCCCGGTCCCTCCTGGTCGCCGTAGTTGGAGGTGTCGATCCGGATCAGGTCGCGGCAGAGCTCGACCACCTCCGCCGCCGGGTCGTACTCACGGGTCTCCATGCCCCCATCCTGACACCCTCCCGATGCGGGAACGGTGGTCGCCTTTTGCTACAGTTCTGCAGCACTCGTCCGGGTGGCGGAATAGGCAGACGCGCTAGCTTGAGGTGCTAGTGCCCTTTATCGGGCGTGGGGGTTCAAGTCCCCCCTCGGACACCAGAACAGGGCCTCGTATCGAAGATCTTTCGGTGCGGGGCCTCGTCTAGTTCGGCGGTCGCGCTCAGCATTGCCCGGAGCGCCGAAGGGCTTGCTGTCTGGTCGAATCCGCCGGGTGGGGGTCCAAGTCCCCAGGGCACGTGGCCTCTGTCTGAGGTGAGTAGCTGACAGGGCCAGCGAACAGCGCGCCTGGGACAGCTGAATCCTCCGGCGTGTCCGGAGTCTCCGGACACGCCGGGGGATTCAGTGCGCTCGGTGAGCGTCTTGTGGGCTCCGGCGCGATTCAGCCTCGCCAATCGGTGCATGGCAGGGCAGGGGCATTGGGGGAACCGGCGGTTGCTGGCCCGCGGGCCGCGTGGTGCTCGGCTATGGCGCCCACCGGCTTGCGGTTCACTTGCATTCGGTGGCAGAACGGCGTCAGCAGGAGCAGATCGTCGACAAACCACAGATCGATGCCGAGGTCGCGGACCCCTTCGGTGGGAGGCGGCTTCATTTCCGGAGGGCTCGGCCCCGTGACGAGAGCCGGAAGGCGAACAGACGGACGCGGTCGTCGCCCATTTCCCACCGCCGCCCTAAGGCCCCCTGGAGCGAGGACCTCCTCCTCTTTCCCTCGCCCTGACCCCGATCGAGAGTAGGGCCAGGTTCCCGGACACCCGGGATGTCTCGAGGAAAGGAAGACCGATGAAAGCCCTCGTCTATCACGGACCCGGTCAGAAGGCATGGGAGGAAGTGCCCGACCCGGTCATCATCGAACCGACCGACGTCATCGTCCAGATCGACACCACCACGATCTGCGGCACCGACCTTCACATCCTCAAAGGGGACGTCCCGGCCGTCACCGACGGCCGCATCCTCGGCCACGAGGGGGTCGGCACCATCATCGAGACAGGCTCGGCCGTCTCCAGCGTCGTCATCGGCGACCGGGTGATCATCTCCTGCATCAGCGCCTGCGGATCGTGCTCCTACTGCCACCAGGGCCTCTACGCACACTGTCTGGCCGACGAGGGTTCCAGCGGGATCGGCTGGATCTTCGGCCACCTGATCGACGGCACCCAGGCGGAGTACGTGCGGGTTCCCTTCGCCGACAACTCGGTCTACAAGCTGCCTGACGGGGTGAGCGACGAGGCTGCCGTGATGCTTTCCGACATCTTGCCCACGGGCTTCGAGATCGGCGTCCGCTACGGCAAGGTCAAGCCCGGCGACGTCGTGGCTGTGGTCGGTGCCGGCCCGGTCGGCCTGGCCGCGATCATGACGGCTGGGCTGTACGGCCCCGCCAAGGTGATCGCCCTGGACCTCGATGCCAACCGGCTGGACCAGGCGAAGGAGTTCGGTGCCACCGACACCGTCAACAGCGGCGACGCAGACTGGGCCGAGCAGGTGCTCGCGCTGACCGACGGGCTGGGGGTCGACGTAGCCATCGAGGCCGTCGGTGTCCCCGCCACGTTCGCGGCGTGCACCACCATCGTGCGCCCCGGCGGTTCCGTCGCCAATGTCGGCGTGCACGGAGCATCGGTCGACCTGCCCCTGCAGGACCTGTGGATCATGGACATCGCGATCACGATGGGCCTGGTCAGCACCTCGACCACACCGATGCTGCTGAAGCTGGTCGCCCAGCACAAGCTGTCGGCCGAGAAGTTCGCGACCCACCACTTCGGGCTGCAGGAGATGCTCGAGGCCTACGACACGTTCGAGCGGGCGGGTGAGACCAAGGCACTCAAGGTCGTGATCCGCCGCTGACGGACGGTTGGCTACGCGCGGGGGCGCCGCTTCTCCGTGTCATAGACCGGAGCGACGTCCACCGTTGCGGACACGATCGCGCCCTCGACTGCCACGTCCAGCACGGTCCCCTCACTCGCCAGTTCGCTCGCGATCACGGCGAGCCCGATCTTGCCGAACCTCGGGCTGTCGGTCGGGCTGGTGAGCACCCCCACCTCTTCGCCGTCCTTGGTGACCGCAGCGCCATACTCCGGGAGCGAGTCGGCCTCGTAGCGCAGCGTGACGAAGCGGTTGGGCGGGTCCGCGGCGACGACGCTCAGTACGTCCTCACCGGAGAAGTCGAGTCCGACGCCAGTTCGCACCATCCGATCGAGATTGAAGTCGAACGGCGTGCGCTCATGCGGTTCGTAGTCGAAGCCGGTCACGATCAGGCCAGCCTCGATGCGGGCGATCTCGATGGCGTCGGTGCCGATCGGGGTCACTCCTGCGCCGACGATCGCATTCCAGAGGGACTCGGCGTCCGCGGGGTCCAGCAGGAACAGCTCGAACCCGAGTTCGCCGCCGTAGCCGGTCCGCGACAGGTGCACGTCCACCCCCGCCACCTGGACCTGCCGCGGGATGAACCGGAAGTAGCCCAGCGATCCGAGGTCCTCGTCCGTGAGCTGCTGGAGGACCTCGCGGGACCGCGGACCGATCACGCCGAGATGAGGCATCGACGGCGTGATCCACTCGAACTCAGCATCCAGGTCCGCCACGAGCTCGCCGAAGCGCTCGTCGTGGTCGCGGCCGTTGGTCATCACCCAGCAGTGGTTCTCCCGCCCGGTGTTGAACACGGTTCCGTCGTCCACCATGAGCCCGTCGGCATCCACGAACGCGCCGTATCTCACCCGCCCGACCTCGAGACCGATCGCATCGTTGCTGAACGCCCGCTGGGCGCCCCTCAATGCGTCGGGTCCACGGAACTCCCACTTGTTCAGCGGTGAGACGTCCCATACCGCCACGTCGTCGCGGAGCGCGGCGTACTCCTTCGAAACGTCACCGAAGCCCTCGAGCCACATCCACCCACCGTCCTCGGCGTGCGAACCGCCCTGAGCCGCGGTCACTTCGTGGAACGCGGTCCTGATCGCTGCGTTGTCGCTCACTGGGGCCTCCGGGTCGGGAACTCACATCGTCGCACGGGTTTGAATGGTCGTTCAAGGGCGAGCGGGACCCTGCGAGTCGCAGTGCATCCACGCCTCGTCGAGGCTGACACCGAGGCATCGCGCCGCTACGCTGAGCCTGACTGATCGATCAGTCAAGGATGGGGTCGTCATGCGGCGTACCGTGCTCGCTCTCTCGTGCCTCTCGCTGGGGCTCCTCGCCGGATGTACGACGGGGACCAGCGCCGGTCCCGAGACCACCGCGCCGTCGCACAGCGGAGGAGTCAGCCCGGCCCCGATGTCGCTGAGCCTGCTGGTCTTCAACATCGAGTACGGCGGCAGTCCCTCGACCGATGACGTCATGGCCGACCTGGATGCCGACGTGGTCGGCGTGCTGGAGTCCTACAACCGCCTGCCGCAGATCGCCGCCAGGGCCGGCTACCCCTACTACGACGTCGGCCTCCAGATCATGTCGAAGTACCCCATCCTCGAACCCGCGGGTGCGGACGGGCTCTACGCCTACCTCGAGGTCCGCCCCGGGGAGGCAGTGGCCATGATCAACACGCATCTGGACTATGTGCAGGACGGTCCGAACAGGCTGGGCCGAGGTGTGCCGGTGGAGCGAGTGCTGCAGACCGAGGAGGAAGTCCGCCTCTCGTCGATCCAGACCCTGCTCCCCTCGGCCACGGCCCTGTTGGACGAGGGCTGGCCAGTCCTGTTCACCGGCGACCTCAATGAGCCGTCCCACCTGGACTGGACGAGCGAGACCGCGGGGAGCCACGGCGGGGTCGGGCCGGTGGACTGGCCGGTGAGCATCGCCCTGACCGGCGCCGGCCTGCGAGACGCCTTCCGCGAGAAGCACCCCGATCCGCTCAGCGAACCCGGGAACACGTGGGGAGGCGTCGCCGGCAGCAGCGGGAGCCCGAGAAGGATCGACTACGCCTACGTCGGGGGCCCGATCGAGGTGCAGAGCAGCGAGGTGGTCGGCGAGCAGGGCGGCGACGGCGTCGCTCTCGGCTACCCCGACTGGACCTCGGACCACCGTGCGGTGCTGTCACGACTGAGGGTCAGCCCCGCCCCGATCCCGACCACGGTCGCCCTGTCGAGCCGGTTGATCACGCCAGGCGACGATCTCACCGCCATCTTCCGCATGCCGGAGGGCGCAGCAGACGGCGGGACTCTCACGCTGACCGGTCCGACCCCGTCGACGTACCCCCTGGTCAGCTCGTCGGGAACCGTTCAGATCCCGACCCGGGCACTGGCAGGTGGTGACTATCGCGTGGTCCTGTCCGACGCGACCGGCGTCGTCCTCTCGACCAACGACCTCTATGTGCGCCCGCCCCAGGCCCACGTGGAGCTCAGCACCGATGCGCCCACATATGCGGTGGGCGCACCCATCACGGTGCGGTGGACCACCGGGCCGGCCAACCGCTGGGACTGGATCGGCGTCTACCGGGCCGGCGCCTCGGATCCCGCACGGGACGACTACCTGGTCTGGGGCTACACCGGCGGACACGACGCCGGGGCGCTGCCGCCCACGGCTGCCGGCGAGCTGGTTCTCGGGCGAGACCACCAGGGCGCCCCTTGGCCGCTGCCACGCGGGCGTTACCGGGTGCACTACCTCCTCACCGATCAGTACGAGAGTGCTGGGTACGCCGACTTCGAGGTGCGGTAGGTCGACCCCCGAGACTGAGCAGCCACGCGTGTCCGGGTCGGATCAGGGCTCTTCCCGATGTGCCGGCGGACGATTGCGAGGCAGAGTGGAGGTGTCAGGGAGACGCCCTGCGCAACGATGAAGGAAGTGCACCGACCATGAACGACATCCACCAGACCTTCGCCCGGCAGGGGCTGGTCCGATCCCGCGACGAGCGAGTCCTCGGGGGCGTCTGTGCCGGCATCGGCCGACGCTTCGGCATCGGTCCTTGGTCGGCACGGCTGCTGTTCGTGCTGCTGCTCATGGTGATCCCTGGCAGCCAGATCCTGATCTACCCGGTCCTGTGGATCCTCATGCCCTCCGAGGAAGCACTCATCGTCGATCCCCACCGCCAACAGTCGGCCACGCCCCATCAGTGATGTCCTCAGCGGGCGGCGCCCTCCACCTCGTGCTGAGCCACCAGGCTCCTCGCCAGTGACAGGAGGTCGCCACCGATGGGCTGGCCCTGTCCGCCCACGCCGTGGGCCGACCTGACCAGTGTCTCCAGGTGATCGAGGTCCAGACCGGGTCGCTCACGAGTGAGCGACCCCACCGAGAGGGCATCGAAGTCCTGACCCAGATGACCGTAGACCTCGGCCAGGACCGGCCGGATCCGCCGCTCGTCACCCACCACGATCAGTGAGCTGAACAACCAGGCTCCGGGCACCATCCGTTGCGCCGTACCGACGAGCTTCTCCATCCCCCGGGCATTGACGCTGTGGGCGCCGGGGCAGTATTCGCCCGGTACGGCGCCGACGCGTGCGTCGATGCCCAATTCGCGGAACAGCGCGACGAACCGGTTGCCGAACTCGGTGAACCGCTCATCCTGTCCGCCTGTGCCCGGAGCATGCCGCACCTGATCGACCACGATGGCCGCCTCCGTGTAGGCCACGGCGCGGCCACCGGTGGCGCGAACGACCGGCTCGAACCCGGCCCGACGTGCCGCGCCGACGGCCGACGCGAACCCGGGCAGGCGGGTGTCCCGGCGGCCGAACACCACGACAGGTGCTGAGGGCCGATAGATGCGGACCGCCTCGTCGAGCACCCCGAGCCGCGCCTGCGTCACCATGGCGCGGGCCACGGCCAGCTCCAGCGCCGGCGCTCCATCCACCAGGGCACCTCGGAAGAAATGCATGGACCCATCATCGCCCGAAGTCCCCTCCCGGCTCGCGGTCGGGCTGCCGGCAGGCTCTGGCTAGGTCGGCCTGGAGTCCCCGTGGGCCTGCCGAGCGAGCGGGTCGGCGGCCGGGAGGACCGCGTCTGCGCCTTCCCCCGCCTCAGGTTCGGCTCCCAGTCCACGGTCGTGGTGGGTGTGGCCCGGCGAACGAGACCGGTCCGGGATCAACCGGGACGCGTAGACGGACCCGGCGTTGGCGGCAAGGAGCCGCACCCTGCCGTCCTGAGGGTCGGCGTTGAGGGGGACGACGACGGCCGGAAGTCCTTGCTCATCGGTGACGAAGAGCGTGAAGTCGTCGCGCCGGAAATGGTCGATGTCGACGATCGGCTTCGGGTAGTGGTGGTAGCCGGCCCCGGTCGGGAGCACGCCGGAATGCGCGTGCGCATGCAGGGGCATGGAGGCGTTGAAGATGGAGTCGGTCCAGTCGGACACCTGCTCGGCCGTGGTGATCTCGGTGTCCAGCAGTGCCTGACCGCGGCCGTAGCCGAACTCCTCGTAGGCAGGGACCGTGAGCGGGAAGGCAGCCAGGATGCGCCGGGCAGACAGTCGGATCCGGTCTATCTTCGCGGGGTCGGCGCAGAACTGAGCCGACCACTCGATGCCGAGCGGTTGCAGGATGCACAGCCACCCCTCGTCGTCCTTCACCCAGATCGAGCCACCGTGGTGGTCCTGGTAGGGCCCCTCCCCCATGATCCAGTCAGGGACCGTCTCGATGATCTTGCGCATGAGGGTGCGGCTGGCTCGATAACCAGAGGTCTCCTTGCGAGGTGGGTGCTCGGCCACCACGATGGTCCAACGGAACTCCTCGGACTCCAGATGATCGGGCATCGGGCACCTCTGTTGGTCAGGCTCCCTTCAGCGTGGCACTGCTTAAACAGGGTGTCACTACCCAAAAGCCACAATTCGCGGGGGATTCTTGACTCATTCAAGAAATGGGGCGAGACTCGCTCCGTGCCCACGATCGCCGATTTCGAGCAGCTGCTGCGGGGTGCCGATCTGAGGGTGACGCGACCGCGGTTGGCCGTGCTCGGCGCCGTCCACGCACTTCCGCACGCCGAGACCGACGTGATCATCCGGGCCGTCCGAGAGGACGTGGGCGAGGTGTCCCACCAGGCCGTGTACGACGTCCTGCGCGTCCTCACCGCATCAGGACTCGTACGCCGCATCCAGCCGTCCGGATCCGTGGCGCGCTACGAGTCCAGGGTCGCAGACAACCATCACCACGTCGTCTGCCGTTCCTGCGGTGCGATCGCGGACGTCGACTGTGCAGTCGGCGACATTCCCTGCCTCACCGCGTCAGATGACCACGGTTTCACCATCGATGAGGCCGAAGTCGTCTACTGGGGCACCTGCCCCGACTGTTTCGCCACGCCACCTGCGGCCACCAGCGCCAACTGACCCGTCACCTCTGGAAGGAATCACATGACCGAGCACGATGCAGTCGTCGGAGACATGAACGCCGAGGAGCGCGAGGGCGAGTGCCCCGTTGCTCACGTCCGGGCCTCCAGCCACCCGACCGAGGGTGCGGGCAACCGCGACTGGTGGCCTGAGCAGCTCAACCTCAAGATCCTGCGCAAGCATCCCGCGGTCGCCAACCCCATGGGTGCGGACTTCGACTACGCCCTGGCCTTCAGCTCCGTGGACCTGGACGCGCTGACCCAGGATGTCGACGCGCTCATGACCGACTCCCAGGAGTGGTGGCCCGCGGACTTCGGTCACTACGGAGGATTCTTCATCCGGATGGCCTGGCACGGCGCAGGCACCTACCGCATCAGCGACGGTCGTGGTGGCGCCGGCGCCGGAATGCAGCGGTTCGCTCCGCTCAACAGCTGGCCCGACAACGCCAACCTCGACAAGGCACGGCGGCTGCTGTGGCCGGTGAAGAAGAAGTACGGTCGGTCGATCTCGTGGGCCGACCTGATGGTCTTCGCGGGCAACCGTGCACTGGAGACCATGGGATTCACCACGTTCGGCTTCGCCGGCGGCCGCGCCGACGTCTGGGAGCCCGATGAGGACGTCTACTGGGGCCCCGAGGACACCTGGCTGGGCGACGAGCGCTACACGTCCGGACGCGAGCTCGAGGGTCCGCTGGCTGCCGTGCAGATGGGGCTCATCTATGTGAACCCGGAGGGCCCCAACGGCGTCCCCGACCCACTGGCCTCCGCCCGCGACATCCGCGAGACGTTCGCGCGGATGGCGATGAACGACGAGGAGACGGTGGCCCTGATCGCTGGTGGGCACACGTTCGGCAAGACCCACGGTGCCGCAGACCCCGAAGCCCACGTCGGTCCTGAGCCCGAGGGCGCGGGGATCGAGGAGCAGGGACTCGGCTGGAAGAGCAGCTATGGCAGCGGTGGCGGACGCGACGCGATCACCAGCGGCCTGGAGGTCACCTGGACCTCCACCCCGACCCGGTGGAGCAACCAGTTCTTCGAGAAGCTGTTCGGCTACGAGTGGGAGCTCACCACCAGTCCGGCCGGTGCGCACCAGTGGCGACCGAAGGACGGGGCGGGCGCCAACACCGTGCCCGATCCCGAGGACGGCTCGTTGACTCGCTCCCCGACCATGCTCACCACGGACCTCGCGCTCCGAGTCGATCCCGTCTACGAGGAGATCTCCCGGCGGTTCCTCGACCACCCGGACCAGTTCGCCGACGCCTTCGCGCGTGCGTGGTTCAAGTTGACCCACCGAGACATGGGCCCGATCCAGCGCTACCTCGGGCCCCTCGTGCCCGAGGAGACGCTGCTGTGGCAGGACCCCGTGCCGCCGGTGACCCATCCTCTCGTGGACGACGACGACATCGCTTCCCTCAAGGAGCAACTGCTTGGCTCCGGTTTGTCGGTGTCGCAGCTGGTCTCGACCGCGTGGGCCTCCGCCTCGACGTTCCGCGGAAGCGACAAGCGTGGCGGTGCCAACGGTGCCCGGATCCGCCTCGAGCCCCAGAGCGGCTGGGAGGTCAATGACCCCGATCAGCTGGCGCTGGTGCTGCGCACCCTGGAGGGCATCCGCGACGGGTTCAACTCCGCCCAGGAGGACGACAAGCAGGTCTCCCTCGCCGACCTCATCGTGCTGGCGGGCTGCGCCGGTGTCGAGCAGGCAGCCAGGAACGCCGGCCACGAGCTCGAGGTGCCCTTCAACGCCGGCCGCACCGACGCGTCGCAGGAGATGACGGACGCGGAGTCCTTCGCCCCGCTCGAGCCGACCGCGGACGGGTTCCGCAACTACCTCGGCAAGGGGCACCGCCTGCCGGCGGAATACCTCCTCGTCGACCGGGCCAACCTGCTCGACCTGAGCGCCCCGGAGATGACGGTCCTGGTCGGCGGTCTGCGGGTCCTCGACGCGAACACGCAGCAGTCACGGGCCGGCGTGCTCACCAGCACGCCCGGTTCCCTCACCAACGACTTCTTCGTCAACCTGCTCGACATGGGAACGACGTGGTCGGCAGTCACCGACGCCCAGGAGACATTCGAGGGTCGTGATGCGGTGACGGGCGAGATCAGGTGGACGGCCACCCGCAACGACCTGGTGTTCGGCTCCAACTCCGAGCTGCGGGCGCTGGCGGAGGTCTACGCCAGCGATGACGCCCAGGCGAAGTTCGCGAGCGATTTCGTCGCCGCGTGGGCCAAGGTCATGGACCTCGACCGGTTCGATCTCGTCTGAGGCCGGGGCATCCACGGCGAAGGGCCCCGGACGCGTCAGCGTGTCCCGGGCCCTTCCTGTGCCCTGGCCAGCTCGCGCCGGGTCGTCCAGTCGTAGATCACCGAGGTGCGCAGGAAGTTGTCCTGGACCGAGCGATTGGTGGCGCTGATCAGCACCCAGTAGAGGCCGATCGGCAACGCGAGACAGAACAGGGCCCTCACCAGTGCTCCGGTCCAGCTCAGTCGCCCACCACGGAAGTTGACCACGCGCAGCCCGAGCACATGGTTGCCGTAGGTGCGGCCCGTGGTCGCCCAGGCCAGCACGAAGTAGACCAGGAGAACCCCGCCCCAGCCGGCCAGCAACAGGCCGAAGGACGGTGACGGGAGCGCGAAGCTGGGCGGGTGACGCAGGAACAGGAGCACACTCCAGCCCACGTAGGCCGCCACGATGCAGCCCAGGGCGATGGCGCCGTCGATGGTGTTCGCGAGGCTCCTGGTGACGGCCCCGGCCCGCTGCCCCTGGAAGGGTCGGGCCTCGAGGGGTACGGCGTCCACGGCGTACTGCGCGCGGTGCAGATCGGGCTCGGGCTCGCTCATGGCTCCTCCCCCGGTTCCGTCACCGGATGCGGTGCGTCAGCCAGCGGCGGGAGCATGGTGGTACGTCGTGACCGTCGCCGCAGCAGCACCCGGTCGACCAGCCGGGCGACGGCCGCATCGGCGTCGACTCCCTGCATGCGTAGACCCCGGACCGCCTCTGAGGCGACCGATCCGGTCGAGTCGCGGATGATCTCGGGCAGGTCGATGCCGTCGACGACATATTCGGCGACTCCGATCAGATCGACCTGCTCGAGCACGATCCGGGTGAGGTCGATGCGCGACAGGGCCGACATCACGATGCGTTCGAGATCCACCTGCTCGACGATCAGTCCGGCCACGTCGAGTCGACTCACGGTCGCTGTGACCAACGCCTCGAGTTCCAGGGCGGCCAGTGCCCGCGAGACCACCTCGTCGAGGTCGAGTCCGAGGAGAGCCGTGGTTGCCACGCGGTCGAGGTCGAGGTTCTCCAGCACCCGGTTTGCCACGACGTCGAGGTCCACCTGCTCCACGACCTGGGCCACCAATGCCTCGACGTCGACCCTCTGCAGCACCTGGTCGAGCTGGCGATCGAGGTCGAGCCTTGCAAGACCTTCGGCCAGTGCCCCGCTGACCATGGCGCTCGACCAGCGCTCGAGCACCTGGAGGGTCTCCGGACGGTCTCTGCGCCACTGCTGGGCCAAGACGTCGAGACCGTGGGCAGGATGCAGCTGCCGCGGCACCAACGGCGGCTCCAGTGCCACCGCCACGAGCGGGGCAACGAGCCGGCTCCCCAGCCCGAGGACCCGGCCCGCGAGGCCGGCCGCGCCCCAGGCGACCCCCAACGCCCGATCGGTCGCGAGGGTGCCCGAGCCTCCACGTCCCGGTGAGGTGCCCTGCGCTGAGCCCTCCGCGAGGGCACGGAGCACGACGTCCACGGCCAGGGAGGCCAGCGCGAAGGCGACCGCCACCGAGGTCGTCGCGGCCGTGGACACGCCCGGAACCAGGCGCACGACCGGGGTCTGCGTCGAGACGAGTGTGTCGGGGCCTGCTGGGGGTGCCATCGCTGCCTACCCTCCCATTTTCCGTGCACCCACAGGAGTCTTTCCCACGCCCGTGGGAGGACTAGGCTCGGCCCGTGGACACCCCCCGTCTGGACGACCTCGCGACCCACTCGCCCGGTGCGATCGATTCGCCACTGCTGCGGCGGATCAGAGAGTCCGTGATCGGTGACGACGAAGTGATCGCCGGGCCCTACGGACCGCGCAGGGTGACCTACGCCGACTACACCGCCTCAGGCCGCGCGCTCAGCTTCATCGAGGACTTCGTTCGCGGGGAGGTGCTCCCCCGTTACGCGAACACCCACACCGAGTCCAGCGGAACCGGACTCCAGACCACCAGGCTGCGCGAGGACGCCCGCCGCATCGTGCGCGACGCGGTCGGTGGCGACGACGAGACGGTGGTGATCTTCGCTGGTTCCGGGTGCACCGGCGCCATCGCCAAGCTGATCGGGGTTCTCGGTCTGCGGATCCCCTCCGAGCTCGAGGACCGCTACCAGCTCAGCGAGGTGATCCCGCGGGAGGAGCGACCGGTCGTCTTCGTCGGCCCGTTCGAGCACCACTCCAACGAGATCCCGTGGCGGGAGTCCATCGCCGACGTCGTGGTGATCCCCCAGGACCTCGACGGTCACATCGATCTGGAGGCGCTCCGCGCCGAGCTCGAGAACCACGCCGCGAGGCCGCTGAAGATCGGTTCCTTCTCCGCCGCCAGCAATGTGACCGGGATCGTGACGGACACCGCCGCGGTGGCCTCGCTCCTGCACGAGCACGGAGCGCTCTCGTTCTGGGACTTCGCGGCCGCCGGCCCCTATGTCGACATCGCGATGTACGGCGCTCCCGAGACCCCGCTGGCCTACAAGGACGCGATCTTCCTCAGCCCCCACAAGTACATAGGCGGCCCCGGCACCCCGGGCGTGCTCGTGGTCCGCCGCGAGCTGCTTCGCAACCGCGTGCCCGACGTGCCGGGCGGCGGCACCGTGGCCTATGTGAACCCGGACGACCACGTCTACCTCGACGACCCGGTGCAGCGTGAGGAGGGCGGCACCCCGGCGATCATCGGAGCCATCCGGGCCGGCTTGGTCTTCCAGCTCAAGGAGGCTGTCGGGCACGACGTCATCAGAGCCCGCGAGGACACATTCCTGCGGCGAGCCATGGATGTCTGGGGGCAGGAGCCGGCGATCGAGATCCTGGGCAACGTCGACTCCGAGCGGCTCTCGATCGTCTCGTTCGTGGTCCGGACCCCCACGGGCAACTATCTGCACCACAACTTCGTCGTGTCCCTGCTGAACGATCTCTTCGGCATCCAGTCCCGTGGCGGCTGTTCCTGCGCCGGCCCCTACGGGCACCGCCTGCTCGGCATCGACCTCGAGCGCTCCCACGAGTTCGCAGACGAGATCGGCCACGGGTGCGAGGGCATCAAGCCCGGGTGGGTGCGAGTGAACTTCAACTACTTCCTGTCCGACGCCGTCGTCGACTACATCCTCCAGTCGGTGCTGATGGTGGCCCGTGAGGGGTGGCGGCTGCTTCCGGACTACCGGTTCGATCCGGTGCACGGGCTGTGGCTCCATCAGTTCGGCGCCGTGGACCCGCCCTTGAGCCTGTTCGACATCGGCTACGACGAGCACGGCTCGATGGCTCACCCGAAGCACCATGATCGCGCCCCCGAGTCGGCCCTGCTCGATCACCTCGCTTCGGCGCGTGCGATCTTCGCCGGTGCGCAAGACGCCCACATGTCGTCGGCGACCGTCTCAGATGACTTCGACAAGCTGCGCTGGTTCGATCTTCCACAGTCGTGCCTGGACAGCAAGAATCCCGCTTCGCACCCGTAGGGCGAAGCGGGATCGGCTGGTGAGTCAGTAGGCCTCTTCGCGCACGCCGTCGGCAGAGAGACGCGGCTCAGGGACGACGAGGGCGGCGCGGTGTGCGGCCCAGCAGGACGGGCAGAACGCGACCTGCTCGAAGTTGACGGATCGAACGTGTGCCACGCCGCGGTTCACCGGCTGGTCACAGTCGCGGCAGATGTAGCTTCCCATCTGATGTTCCCCCTATCTGGTGAGAAGAACCCCACAGGGCAATTGCACAGTCCTCGGCGCGTCGAGTCAAGCATGACTAGGCTACCTGCGTGGCGTTTTCCGTGGGTTTTGTGGCTGGTGTGACGCCTGACAAGTGGGCAAGGGCGTGGCGAAGGCGTGAAACAGAAGAGTTAAATCTTGCGCTGGTGACGCCCGGCGACCAGGAAGATGTCCTTCTGGACGCGTCGGCAGACGTGTGTTTCGTTCGGCTGCCCGTGGATCGGACGCGGTTCCACTGCATTCCCCTCTACCGGGAGCTGCCGGTGGTCGTCGTTCCCCTCGATCACGTCGTCACGGCCTACGACGAGGTGGACCTGACCGACCTGGCCCAGGAGCAGCTCGTCCTCGGAGACGTCCCGGACTGGAACGACGTGACCACGGTCGAGCAGCTGGACTTCCCGGACATGAGCGTCAAGGAGGCCATCGAGGTGGTCGCGAGCGGAACGGGCATCGTCATCGTGCCCCTGTCGGTTGCCCGGCTCCACCACCGCAAGGACGTCGAGCACCGGCCGGTCCACGGCGTCGCAGAGACCCAGATCGGCCTTGCCTGGCTGCTCGAGAACGACGACCCGAGGATCCAGACCTTCATCGGTATCGTGCGCGGCCGCACCGAGAACAGCTCCCGGGCAGCCGAGCCCTCGGGCACGAAGCAAGCGACCACGAAGCCGGTTCCTGCCAAGAAGCCCATCAAGAAGTCGTCCCGTCGGCCGGCCGGCAGCAGGGCGGCGGCGAGGTCCGCCAAGCGTCGCCGCTGAGCGACCGGCTCGTCTCACCAGGATGAGCTGAGCGGGCGCCCCTCGTGGAAGCCGGCCGCCGACTGGATGCCGACCACGGCTCGATCGTGCAGCTCCTCGAGATTGCTCGCACCGGCGTACGTGCAGGAGGACCGCACTCCCGAGCAGATCTCGTCCACGAGGTCCTCCACTCCCGGCCGCACGGGGTCGAGGTACATCCTCGAGGAGGAGATGCCCTCCTCGTAGAGGCCCTTGCGTGCCCGGTCGAACGCTGACTCGCTCGACGTGCGTTGGGCCACGGCCCGCGCCGAGGCCATCCCGAACGACACCTTGAACGGTCTCCCGTCGGCATCGTGCAGCAGATCCCCCGGCGACTCGTGGGTGCCCGCGAACCAGGACCCGATCATCACCGAGGAGGCTCCCGCCGCCAGGGCGAGGGCCACATCGCGCGGGTGGCGGACGCCGCCATCCGCCCAGACGTGCTTGCCCAGGCCGCGGGCAGCGGTCGCGCATTCGAGCACCGCCGAGAACTGGGGGCGCCCGACTCCGGTCATCATCCGAGTGGTGCACATGGCGCCGGGACCGACGCCGACCTTCACGATGTCGGCACCTGCCGCGATGAGCTCGCGGGTGCCCTCGGCGGACACGATGTTGCCGGCTGCCACGGGAACGGTTGGCCCGAGCGCTCGAACCGCACGCAGGGCCTCCAGCATCCGGTCCTGGTGCCCGTGGGCGGTGTCGACGACCAGGCAGTCGACCCCGGCGTCGAGGAGCTTCGCCGCCTTCCCGGCCACGTCTCCGTTCACGCCCAGGGCCGCCGCGATCCGCAACCTTCCCGCGGCGTCGACCGCAGGGGCATAGAGCGTGGCACGCAGGGCACCGAGCCTGGTCAGGATGCCGACGAGCGCGCCGTCGGGAGAGACGGCGACGGCGATCTGCTCCCGTGCGGACTCCAGCGCCTCGAAGGCCGCCCTGGGCTCGGTGTCCGACCCGATCGTCAGCATTCGTGGCGACATCACGTCCTTGACCTGGCTGAACCGGTCGACCTCGACGCAGTCGTCCTCGCTCAGCACTCCGATGGGCTTGCCCTCGTCCACCACCACAGCCGCCCGGTGGGCCCGTTTCGGCATCAGCGACAGCGCCTCGGCAACTGTCTGGTGGGGAGCCAGCTCGATCGGGGTCTCGAAGACGAGATGGCGCCGCTTGACCCACTCCACGACCTCACGCACCACCGGCAGGGGGATGTCCTGGGGAAGAACGGTGATCCCGCCACGACGGGCGATGGTCTCGGCCATCCGCTTGCCGGCGATGGCCGTCATGTTCGCCACGACCAGCGGAAGCGTCGTCCCGGTCCCGTCGCAGGTCGACAGGTCGACGTCGTATCGACTTGCGATGTCCGAGTGCCGAGGCACCATGAACACGTCGTCGTAGGTCAGGTCCCAGCCCGAGGTCGTGTCGTTGAGGAAGCGCACGTGGCAGGAATCTACCGGCCTACGATGGCCGGCGTGGAACATCTCCCCTCCCCTGACCTGACCGATGCCGTCGCCGATGCGTTCGCGACGAGATTCGGCAGACCGGCCCGCACGGTGGGCCGCGCTCCTGGCCGGGTCAACCTGATCGGTGAGCACACCGACTACAACGGCGGCCTCTGCCTGCCGATCGCGCTTCCCCACTCGGCGTTCGCCGCGATGGCGCCGCGCGAGGACGAGGTAGTGAGGGTGATCAGCAGCCAGGCAGGCCGGTGGGAGGGCACGACCGCCGATCTGCATCCCCGTGCCACGGGTGAGGCGTCCTACGTCCTGGGTGCTCTCTGGGCGGTTCGTGAGGCCGGCATACCCGTCGGAGGGCTCGACCTCTACGTCGACAGCCAGGTGCCCATCGGCAGTGGGCTCTCGAGCTCGGCAGCGCTGATCTGCGCGGCGGCAGCAGTCGTCGCCGGAGGTCGGCTGAGCCCCGACGACCTCGTAGCGGCCGCCATCCGAGCCGAGACCGAGGGAGTCGGCGCCCCCACGGGCGGCCTCGACCAGACCGTGTCGGTGCTGGCCACTCCCGGACACGCCGTCCTGCTGGACTTCGGTCTCGGACGAGACCGGGTCGCGGAGCGGGTCCCTTGGCGTCCTGAGTCTGCCGGCCACACCCTGCTCGTGGTCGACACCGGTGTGCGCCACAGTCATGCCGACGGCGGCTACGGCAATCGCCGCGCTGAGTCGGAGGCCGCCGCGGAGGCCCTCGGGGTGTCGACCCTCGGCGAGGCCGTCGACCTGTCGGACCTGACCGACCCGGTGCTGACCCGCCGAGCGCGCCACGTGGTGTCCGAGATCGATCGGGTACGTCGAGTCGTCGCCGCGGTCGCTGCTGAGAACTGGGCCGAGGTGGGTCGGCTCTTCACCGCCTCGCACCTGTCCCTGCGAGACGACTTCGAGGTGTCCTGCCCCGAGCTCGACGCCGTCGTCGAGGTCGCGCTGGCCGAAGGGGGCTTGGGCGCCCGGATGACCGGCGGAGGCTTCGGTGGCAGTGCGATCGTCCTGGCCCCGCGCTCCGAGGTCGATCGGGTCGGCGAGGCCATCGTCAGCCGGTTGACGGCTCTGGGCACGACGCCCCGGCTGCTGCACGCCCCCGCCAGCGAAGGCGCCACGATCACGGACTGAGCAGCCTGCCCAGCTCCTGCCAGGTGAGGTCGACGTCGTCGCGACCGGTGCGCCAGCCACCCACCGCGACCCGTAGCGCGGCCCTTCCCTCGACCTTCGTGTGGCTCAGGTAGGCGATGCCCGAGGAGTTGATGGCCTCCATGAGGTCCATGGTGAGCTCGTCGGGACCGACCGCTCGGAACACGACCAGCCCCAGTGAGGGGGCCGTCACGAGTTCGAAGCGAGGGTCCTCGCGGACCAGGGTCGCGAAGTGCTCGGCGAGGTCCACGCCGGAACGCAGGTGGGCGCGCAGGCCCTGGAGTCCGTAGGTGCGAAGCACCGTCCAGAGCTTGACCGCCCGGAACCGGCGCCCGAGCTGGGGGTGCCAGTCGCGGTAGTCGACGACCGCACCCGACTCCGACGCCGGGTTGCGGAGATATTCGGGCAGGATCGACAGCGCACCGATCAGCGCGGCGCGATCGCGCACCCAGAACGCGCTGCAGTCGAAGGTGGTGAGCAGCCACTTGTGCGGGTTGGTGACGTAGGAGTCGGCGTACTCCCCGACCCCATCGTTCACCCAACGGAACTCGGGACACACGGCTGCCACGCCGGCCCACGCCGCATCCACGTGCAACCACGCGCCGAACTCCCCGGCGACCAGGCCGATCTCGCGAAGAGGGTCGAAGGCACCGGTCGAGGTCGTGCCGAGGGCCGCCTGGATCATCAGTGGGGTCACCCCGGCGACGAGATCGGCCTCGACAGCTGCACGAAGGTCCTCGACCGACATCGCCTGGGTGGCTGGATCGACCGCGATGTTCCGCACAGCGGCCTCTCCCAGCCCGCTCATCATGGCGGCCTTCAACAGCGACGAGTGCGCCTGACTGGAGCCGTAGATCGCCCAGCGTCCCTGTTCGACCCCTGCCGAGCGGGCCGTGCCTCCGGTTGCCCGGTGCAGCGCGGCCAGCACGGCTGTGAAGGTCGCCGTGGAGGCGGTGTCCTGGATGACGCCGCCACCTGGTCCACCGCCCTGGTTCAGGAAGGCGGCCGGAAGACCCAGAGCCTCGGCGAGCCAGTCGAGCACGACCTGTTCGAGCTCGGTGACGGCTGGACTGGTGGCCCAGATCATCCCCTGTGCCCCGATCCCGCTGCTGATCAGGTCGCCCAGGATCGCGGCCGGCGAGGAGTTGGCCGGGAAGTAGGCGAAGTAGCGCGGATGCTGCCAGTGGGTGATCCCCGGCATCAGCACTCGGTCGAGATCGGCCAGGACCGCGTCGAAGGGCTCCGCCGACTCCGGGGCGGACGTCGGCAGTGCGCCCGCCACCTCGCCGGGCGAGACCCTCGACAGCACCGGCTCGCCGTCGATGCGCTCCCAGTAGTCCGCGATCCAGTCGATCACGTCGTGCCCGTGCTTGCGGAACTCGTCGGGGGTGAGGTGCGCGTCGGTCATGACGGCACGGTAGCCGAGCCCCAGGACGATCTGGTGTCGAGTACTCAGCGACAGTCGGGTAGCCGTGCCGGTCCGCGAGCGCGTCCTCGCGAGCAGGCTGTACCCATGACCACTCCCACCGCCTCCAAGACCACCAACGCCTTCTTCCTCCAGGCCGGCCTCTCCTTCGGCGTCGCCCTGCTGACGATGATCTTCGCCGTGTTCTACCTGCCCGTCGATCCCTGGATCCGGGCCTTCCTCGGACTGGGAACCATGTTCCTCACCACCTCCTCCTTCACTCTCGCCAAGTGCGTGCGCGATGCCCAGGAGACCCAGGCTGTCGTGTCACGACTCGACCAGGCCCGCGTCGACAAGATCCTGTCCGAGCACGACCCCTTCAAGCCCCTGGTCTGATCGCTCTAAGATCCACCCATGCCCGCCGCGCCGCCGCCTGAACCGCTGACTCCCTACGGACCGTTGCCGACGGGCGGCACGGTCCGGTCCATCACGCGCTGGGGCGAGCCGGTGATGCATCGGCTCCAGGCCCCGGTCGTCGACTTCGACGACGGACTGTCGATGCTGGTGGCCGACATGGTGGCCACGATGTACGCCGCAGACGGGGTCGGCCTCGCTGCCTGCCAGATCGGGGTCGACCGTTCCGTCTTCGTCTTCGACTGCCCCGACGACGACGGACGTCAGGTGCTCGGCGTCGTGTGCAACCCCGTCCTCACGCTCCCCGAGGGACCTGCTCGCCGACTGGACGAGGCCGACGAAGGATGCCTCTCCTTTCCCGGCGCGTACGTCGAGTGTGCCCGCCCCGATTTCGCGAGGGTCGACGGACAGGGGCTCGCGGGCCAGCCCGTGACGTTCTCCGGTGACGGGCTTCTCGCACGCTGCCTGCAGCACGAGACCGATCATCTGATGGGCACCGTGTTCGGAGATCGCATCAGTGCCAAGGGCCGCAAGAAGCTCCAGAGGGCGCACGACAAGGCTGCCGACGACTTCCCGGACGGCTGGCCGGCGTCGCCCGGCCTGACCGATCCGACTCAGCGGCGAGCCGTCACGTAGCAGGCGACGGCGGTCGCCGCGGCCACGTTCAACGAGTCGATCCCCGGTGCCATCGCGATGGTCGCGCGGCGGTCGGCACTCTGCTCCCACCGCTGCGAGAGACCGTGGCCCTCGGAGCCCAGCACGAGCGCCACCCGGTCGACGCCGGCCACCGCCTCCTCGATCGGCTGCGAGTCGGCCGCCAGGGTGAGGGCCACGGTAGTGAAACCCCGTTCGGAGAGCTGGGGCAGGGCGTCGTACCACTCCGGCAGTCGCGTCCAGGGCGTGGTGAACACGGCACCCATGCCGACCTTGATGGAGCGACGGTAGAGCGGGTCGGCGCATCTGGGCGACAGCAGGACGGCGTCGAAGCCCAGCGCAGCACCGCTTCGGAAGATCGCTCCGACATTGGTGTGGTCGACGATGTCCTCGAGCACCAGGACCGAGCCAGCCTCGGCCAGCACGTCGTCGACCGACGCCAGCCTGCGGCGTTCCAGTGAGGCCAGCGCCCCTCGGTGGACATGGAAGCCGGTGACCTGCTCGGCGAGCTCCTCGGAGACGACGAAGCAGGGCGCCTGCGAACGCTCCAGCACGTCCCGGAGACCATCGAGCCATCGGGGCGCCATCAGGAAGGACCGCGCTGCGAAGCCTGCCTCCACGGCCCGACGGACCACCTTCTCGCCCTCGGCGATGAACAGGCCGTCGGCCGCCTCCAGGTGCTTGCGGAGCTGGACGTCGCGCAAGTCGCGATAATCGGTCAGCCGGGGGTCGTCGGCTGCGTCGACCCGGATCAGCTCGGCCATCAGGCGAAGTGCTCGGGGTTGGCCACGGCCACCACCTCGCCGATCACGATGATCGCGGGCGGACGGACAGCATGGGTGGCGATGTCGGCCCCCACCGCGCCCAGAGAGCTCAGCACGGTGTGCTCCCCGGGCATCGTGCCCTCGACGATCACCGCGACGGGTGTGGACCCGGGACGGCCTCCGTCGATGAGGGCGCTCGCGATGACGGAAGCGTTGTCGACCGCCATCAACAGGATGACGGTTCCGCGCATCTGGGCGACGGCGGACCAGTTGACCAGGGAGTCCGGGTGGCCGGGGGCAAGGTGCCCGGAGACCACCGTGAACTCGTGCGCCACGCCTCGGTGGGTCACCGGGATGCCGGCTCGGGCGGGCACGGAGATCGCTGAGGTCAGGCCCGGCACCACCGTGACCGGCACCCCGGCCTCGGCACAGGCCAGCACCTCCTCGTAGCCGCGCCCGAACACGAAGCTGTCGCCCCCCTTGAAGCGGACCACGCGCTTTCCCTCCCGCGCCCGAGCCACGATGACGCGGTTGATCTCGTCCTGGGAGGCTGACCGGGAACGGGGGAGCTTGGCGACATCGATCAGCTCGACATGCGCCCCCAGCTCATCGAGGAGCTCGCGAGGCGCCAGCCGATCGGCGACCACCACGTCGGCCGCCGCGAGCGCATTGCGAGCGGCGATGGTGACCAGCTCGGGGTCACCGGGTCCGCCGCCCACCAGCACCACTCCTGGGGTCCGGTCATGGCTGGCGGTGATGACTCCCTCCCTCAGCGCGAGCAGGATCTCGTCGCGGATGGCGGCCGACCTGCGCGGCTCCCGGTTGGCGAGCACGGCGACGGTGACGCCGTCGTGCCGGCCCGTGGCAGGGGTCCACGCCGTGGCGTCGGTGGCGTCGTCGGCGCGGACGCAGAAGATCCGGCGGGCCTCTGCCGCGGCGCACACCTTCTCGTTCACTGACGGGACGTCGGTGGCGGCGATGATGTACCACGACTCGTCGACGTCCGACTCGACGAACTCCCGAAGCTCGATCGCGATCTCGGATGCCAGCCCCTCGATCGCGGGCGTCACCACCGGTGAGACCACCGTGACCTGGGCACCCGCCGAGATCAGCACCGGCACCCGGCGTTGCGCCACGTTGCCACCGCCCACCACGAGCACCCGGCGTCCGGCCAGCCGGAGACCGGAGGGGTAGGGGGGGAAGTCGCTCATGCGTCGATGCCCGCCGTCTCGAAGCTGGCCATCCGCTGCAGCACCGCCGCAGAAGCCCGGATCAACGGGAAGGCCACGGCCGCACCGCTGCCCTCGCCGAGGCGAAGATCGAGGTCCACGAGGGGGCGGAGCCCGAGGCGCTCCAAGGCTGCCGAGTGCCCGGGCTCCACACTGCGGTGACCGGCGAAGCAGTAGGAGATCGCGTCACCCGAAAGTCCTTGGGCCACCAGTGCGGCCGAGCCGGCGATGACCCCGTCGAGGACCACGGGAACGCGGTTGGCGGCGCCGCCCAGGATGAGACCCACGAGCCCTGCGTGCTCGAGCCCGCCGACCGCGGCGAGCACGTTCACCGGATCGCTCTCGACACCCAGGCGTGCGACCGCCTCGGCCACGATGGTCGTCTTGAGCGCGAGCACGGCGTCGTCGATCCCGGTGCCGCGTCCGGTGACCTGCGCTGCGGGCAGACCGGTCAGGGCGCTGATCAGGCAGGCGGATGCCGTCGTGTTGCCGATCCCCATGTCCCCGGTCGCCAGAGCGTCGTACCCGTGGGACACCAGGTCGTTCGCCACCCGGATGCCGACGGCGATGGCCTCGACGGCCTCCTCGCGCGACATCGCCGACTCCCTCGACAGGTCGGCGGTGCCGGGGCGGATCTTGCGGACCCAGACGAGCTCGTCCTCCCTGACCTCGGAGACGACGCCCACGTCGATGACCACCACGCTGCCTCCGGCCTCGGCCGCCAGCACGTTCACTGCGGCGCCGCCGGCGCGGAAGTTCTCGATCATGGCGGTGGTGACCTCCTGCGGCCACGACGTCACGCCGCGCGCAACCACACCGTGATCGGCCGCGAAGACGGCCACCACGAGCTCTTCGGGCACCGGTGGTGGGCAGGAGCCGTGGATGCCGGCCAGGGTCACCGACACCGACTCCAGGACCCCCAGCGCGCCGGCCGGTTTGGTGAGCCGGGCCTGCCGGGCGAGCGCAGAGTCCATGGCAGCGCCGTCCAGGGGCCGGATGGAGGCCAGGGTCGCGGACAGCAGTTCATCGGGGGTGCTCACCGGTCCATTGTGTCGAAGAGCGGGCTCCATGGTGTCGGCCGGTTGGCTGCGACCATCCTGCGGACTAGGTTTCGAGCATGAGCCTCGACCGCCCTGTGACCCCAGACCCGTACGACCTGCTCCCTGAGACGACCGCGTTCAGTGTCACCAGTGACGACATCACCGACGGCGCGCCTCTGAAGGACGACCAGGTGGCTGAGTTCGGCAACACCTCGCCGCAGCTGAGCTGGAGCGGAGCCCCTGAAGGGACCAGATCCTTCGTCGTCACGTGCTTCGACCCGGACGCACCTACCCCCAGCGGCTTCTGGCACTGGGTGCTCGTCGATCTGCCGGCCGACGTGAGGTCGCTCGACACGGGGGCTGCCTCCGGCGAGCTGCCGGGTCAGGCCTTCCATGTCCGTCACGACGGGGGCGGCCAGGGCTTCATGGGCGCCGCCCCTCCAGCCGGCGACCAGGTCCACCGCTACATGTTCGTCGTGCACGCGGTCGGCGAGGACACCCTCGGGGTCGACGCAGATGCGTCTGCGGCGGTGGTCTCCTTCAACCTGGCGTTCAAGACCCTGGGTCGAGCCATCATCACCGGCACCTACCAGCACTGAGGCCGCCCGTGCCCCGGGCGGTCGCCCGAGGGCTGTCAGACTTGGCCTATGACCGAACCGGACATCCTCGGCGCGCCCTACACAGCTGAGCGGATCGCGCTACCCGACGACGACGAGGGCGGGGTCATCGCCACGTTGGTGCACCGCCCCGCCGACGAGGGCCTCGCCTCCTCGGGGGCGGTGTTCCACGTGCACGGGTTCGCCGACTACTTCTTCCAGGGCGAGTACGCCGAGTGGTGGACCGCGCGGGGCTATGACTTCTACGCCCTGGACCTCCGGAAGTACGGTCGCTCCCTGGGCCCGCACCAGACTCCCAACTACGTGGCCGACCTGCGCGAGCACTTCGCCGAGATCGACGAGGCCTGGGTCCGGATCACGGGTCGCGACGGTCATGAACGGGTCATCCTGAGCGCGCACAGCACCGGAGGCCTCGTGCTGCCGCTCTGGGCCAACGACCGCTCTCCCAGCCAGGCCGCCGGCATGGTGCTCAACTCCCCCTGGTTCGACCTTCGCGGGTCCGTGCTGCTGCGCACCATCGGCACCCGGGTGATCGACCGTCTGGGCGCCCTGCAGCCCAAACGAGTGCTCCCCCGCGACGTCTCGGGCTACTACGCCCGCAGCCTGCACCGAGACCACGAGGGCGAGTGGGACTTCAGCCTGGACTGGAAGCCTCTCGCATCCTGGCCGGTCTACGCCGGGTGGCTGCGCGCCGTCCGCCGTGGGCACGCCGAACTCCACGCCGGACTCGACCTCACCCTGCCGACGCTGGTGCTCTGCAGCACCCGCACCGGATCCCCGACCGAGATGGACGAGGTGGTCCACAGCACCGACATCGTCCTGGATGTCGAGCACATCCGACGTTGGGCACCGCGCGTCAGCCGCCACCTCACCCTGGTCGGAATCGAGGGCGCACGGCATGACACGGTGCTCTCGCGACCGGACGTGCGGGCCCAGGTGTACGACGAGCTCGATCGCTGGCGCGCCGCCTACCTGGACGACTGATGCCGATCTCTCCCGGGGACTGACCGAAGGATTGCCTGATGAATGACAACCCACCCAGAGTCGCGACCTCCTACGACCTGTCCAAGGCCAAGCCGGCCACGCTCCTCGACCGGTTCGTGGCTCGGATGATCGATGACATCCTGCTGTTCCTGGTGAACATCAGCGTGGTCATCGTCGTGATCTCGATCGCCGTCAAGCTCTCGGGCGGCAACGATCTCAGCGACTCCACCCAGGTCGTCATCAGCATGGTGGGCGGCTTGGTCGGAGGGTGCGTCTACTACGGCTACTTCGTCTACTGCGAGTCCCGGCGAGGCCGCACGCTCGGCAAGGTCATCATGAAGCTGCGGACGATCGCCCCGGACGACGGCCTGCCCACGACCGAGCAGGCGGCCCGTCGCAACGTGTTCATGGCCGCCCCCTTCCTCGTGGTCGTCCCCGGGATCGGCGCACTCCTCGGCTGGATCATCCTGCTCACCGCGTCGATGTCCATCGCGCTCGGGATCCACGCCGACCAGCTGCGCCGCCAGGCCTGGCACGACCACTTCGCTGGCGGCACCCGGGTGGTCAAGGTGCCCTGAGGGCCCTAGATTGCTGCTGCGCCACCTCGGCGCCCGGAAAGGACTTCTCATGAGCTACACCCCGCCGCCCCCGCCCGACCCGTCGGCCTACGGCGTCCCGCAGACCGGTGCCCGTCCAGCGGAACTGCTGGACCGCTTCGTGGCGCGCCTCATCGACGGACTCCTGCTGGCCGTCGTCTATGTGTTCATCGGCGTGGTCCTGGTCGCCGGTGTCGTCCTCGGCGGAGTGGACAGCAACATCGCGGTCAGCTTCGTGACGACGATCATCCTGGTCGCCCTGGAGCTCGGCTACTTCGTCTACTTCGAGTCGAGTCGCGGCCAGACCGTCGGCAAGATGATCATGAAGCTGCGTGTCCTGGGCGCGGCAGGCGCCAACCCGACACCGGAGGAGTCGCTGCGACGCAACCTCTGGATGGCGATCGGCCTCGTAGGCTTCATCCCGATCATCGGGCTGCTCAGCGGCCTGGCCCAGCTCGGCGCGGTCATCGCGATCGCGGTGACCATCAGCGGCGACACCGTGCTCCGTCAGGGCTGGCACGACAAGTTCGCCGGCACCCGGGTGATCAAGCAGGGCTGACCGTCAGTTCAGAGCGGCGCCCGCAACGACAGCGTTGCGGGCCGCCGCACCCCGGCCACGTCCACGGCGTACTGCCCGGACCCCAGCAGGGACGCTGTCACTGGTGCGTCGTGCCGGACATAGGCCAGTCCCACGCTCGCGCCCACGGTCGCGCCCCAGGCGGCACTGGTCACCTGACCGATCGGCTCGCCGTCGCGTAGCACCAGCTCACCGCCCCACAGGATCGTGTCCTCGTCCTGCATCACCAGGCTCACCAGCCGTCGGCGGTCTCCGCCAGCACGCACCCGGTCGCGTCGCTCGCGCAGCGCCTCGCGGCCCAGGAAGTCCAGCGGCCGGCCGTGCCGGTCCTGCTTGTCCAGCCCCGTGGCGAAGACGAGTCCCGCCTCCACCGGAGTGACGTCAGGGGTCAGTTCCCGTCCGAAGGCGCGGTAGCCCTTCTCCAGCCGGAGCGACTCGATCGCGTAATAGCCTGCATCGGCCACCCCCAGGTCGGCCCCGGCCACCATCAGGGCGTCGTAGACGCCGGCGGCGAACTCGACCGGAACCATCAGCTCCCAGCCGAGCTCACCGACGTAGGTCATCCGAGTGGCGCGCACCGTCGCGGTGGCCAGCGAGATGCTCCGGCTGCTGGCGAACGGGAACCCGGCGTCGCTGAGATCGTCCTCGCTCAGCCGCGACAGCAGGTCACGCGAGGAAGGACCCATCACTCCCAGCACGGCGTACGCCGTGGTCACGTCGGTCACTGTCGTGCGGCTGCCCGCGCGCAGCTGCCGGCGGATCCAGTGCTGGTCACGCACCGTCGTGGCCGAGCTGCTGATCAAAAGGAACTCATCAGGGCCGGTGCGGGTCACCGTCAGGTCGGACTCGTAGCACCCCTGGACGTTGAGCAGGGGCGTGTAGACGGCTGTGCCGATCGCCACGTCGACGTCGCCTGCGCAGATCCACTGGAGGTCTGCGCAGGCGTCGGCCCCCGCCACGACATACTTGGAGAAGGACGTCTGGTCGAACACGGCCACCGCCTCGCGGCACGCGCGCTGCTCGGCGGCCGACCAGGGCACCCAGTTCTGTCGGCCCCAGGAGTACTCGATCTCCGGCGACTCGCCCTGGGGGGCGAAGAAGTTGGGTCGCTCCCACCCCATCCGCGATCCGAACGAGGCGCCGGCCGCGCTCAGTCGCTCGTGCAGGGGGGAACAGCGGAACGGCCGCGCCGTGGTCATCTCCCGGTTGGGCCAGGGGACGGAGTAGTGCAGACCGAGCACCTCGACCACCCGCTCGCGAAGCCAGCGCTGGTTGGCGTTGAACGGCGCGAACCGCCGGATGTCGACCCCGACGAGGTCGGTGGTCGGGTTGCCCTCCACGATCCACTCCGCGAGTGCTCGGCCCGCGCCCCCGGCCGAGGCGATCCCGACGGAGTTGAACCCCGCCCCGACGAAGTAGTTTCGCAGCCCTGGAGCCTCTCCGAGCACGAACTGGTTGTCGGGAGTGAAGCTCTCGGGGCCGTTGTAGAACTTGCGGATGCCGGTCTCCGCCAACACCGGGATCCGGCGGACAGCCTCGTCCATCAGCACCGAGAAGTGCTCCCAGTCCTCGTCGAGCAGCTGGAACTCGAACGGGTGAGGGATCTGGTCGGGCGACACCCACGGTTTCGCCTCTGGCTCGAAGCCTCCGACGACGAGCCCACCCACCTCCTCCTTGAAGTAGGTGTAGCCGTCGGGGTCGCGAAGGATCGGCAGGTCCGGGTGGACGCCGTCGATCTGGTCGGTGACGACATAGAAGTGCTCGGCGGAGTGCAGCGGCACCGTCACCCCGACCTTGTCCGCGAGCGCCTTGGCCCACTGCCCGGCACAGTTGACGACCACCTCGGCCTCGACGTCGCCCTGGTCGGTGCGTACGCCGGTCACGCGCGGGCCGGTCGGCTCCTCGACGGTGGTGAAGTCGAGCACGCGGACGTGTTCGAACACCCGGGCACCGCGTTGTCGTGCCCCCCTGGCCAAGGACATCGTCAGGTCCGTGGGGTTGGCCTTTCCGTCGCCCGGCAGCCAGATTGCCCCCAGCAGGTCCTCGACCGCCATCACCGGCCACCGCTCGGCGGCCTCGGCGGGGCTCAACATCGCGCACTCGAGGTCGTAGGCCGCGGCGGTGGCTGCGGTGCGCCGCAGCTGCACCATCCTGTCCTGCGTGCGGGCGACGATCACCCCTCCGCACTGCTTGTAGCCCGTGGACAGTCCGGTCTCGGCTTCCAGTCCGGCGTACAGCTCGGCGGAGTACTGCACCAGACGGGTCCCGCTCTCGGTCGCCCGCAGGAGGCCCACCAGTCCCGCGGCGTGCCAGGTGGTCCCGCACGACAGGCTTCCCTGCTCGAGCAGGACCACGTCGTTCCAGCCGGCGGCAGCGAGGTGATAGGCGACGGAGGTGCCGATGACGCCGCCGCCCACGATCACGACCCTGGCCCGGGTCGGCAGCTCAGCCACCCGCGGCCTCCGCAAGCAGAGCCTCGAAGCCGTCACCGGTGAAGGTGCGGGCCGCCTTCTCGTAGCGGTGCAGGCCCCAGCCGTGGAAGTCGAAGTCCAGCGGGCTGGTGGCGGCCTGGATGAAGCCCCACAGTGCCCAGCCGTACTCACTGCACAGCGCCTGGAGTCGAACCCGGGCGAGATCGACGCTGGTGGGATCCTCGAAGTAGGCCTCCACCCAGGCCTCGGTCAGCTCGGGGGTGAACTCGCACTCGGTGGCGGTGTTCCCCAGCTCGAAACAGGCGTCGTTCATGCCGGAGTACTCATAGTCGATGATCCAGACCCGGTCGCCGTCGTCGATGTAGTTCGCCGCGAGCAGATCGTTGTTGCAGGGCACCAGCGTCGCCGGCCTGACGGCCAGAGCACGGCGTACCCGCTCCCAGGCGTCGGCGTGGTCCAGGTAGCCGGCGGGCAGAGCGAACCCCCGCTCCTGGACGGTGCTCAGATAGTCCGCCCGGCGGGAGAACATGTCGAAGACTCCCTGGAAGGGCGCGCCCGCGTGCAGCCGACGTACGGCCGAAGCGGCCCGATGCAGCACGTCTGGCCGGCTGAAGTCCTCGTTCTCCAGCGCGGTGCCCGAGAGGAAGCCGATGGTCATGACCCGGAGCTGCGGCTGGTAGGAGATCACGGGCGGCCCGGCTCCCGCGGCACCCGCGGCCAGGGTGTTGTGGTGCTCGGCGGCCCGGTCGATGCCGAGCAGGCCGGCATCGCTCTGGGACAGCCGTACGACGTAGTCGCCCTGCGGCGTGGTGACCCGCAGGTTGCGGTTCGTCAAGCCGCCGGGCAGGTCGACGCAGGCGCGGGGAAGGCCCCGCAGGACCGGGATCCTGTCCAGCAGGGCCTCCACCTCGTCGTCGAGAGGCACGCTCAGTCGTTGAAGGCCTGGATCACGGCCTCATCGATGGTGTGCTTGGGGCCGGTGAACCACTTCTTCGCCGACAGGTGCCACCAGGCGGCGAGCACCAGCAGCGCTCCGAAGGTAAGGATCGGTGCATAGTTCACGAACTTCCACGAGAACTCGCCGCCGAACGGATTGCCCTGGGGCACGAACGGGAGGATGAAGTAGACGGAGATGATGGCGATCTCCACCACCGCGACCAGGTTCATCCACTTGTACTTCGAACCGTTGTTCCAGCTGCCCGTCTGGAACGAGTCGCCCATGCGCCAACGCAGCCAGATGGGAATCAGGAAGGCCAGGTAGAGGCCGATCACCGCGACCGAGACGACGGCATAGAACGCGGTCGGCACGATCAGCGGCTCTTCGGCCGTGCCGATGTTGACCTCGATCAGGGCCGGCAGGGTGATGATCGCGCTGACGATGGCGACCATCAGCACCGCATTCGCGGGGACCTTGCTCGCACTCAGCCTGGCCAGGAAGCCCGAGCCGGGGATGGCTCCGTCCCGGGAGAAGGCGAAGGTCATCCTCGAGGCGCTGGTCATGCAGGCCATGGTGCAGAAGAACTGGCCGGTCGCCGAGATGGCCAACACCAGGGCTGCGGTGTTGTTCCCGAGCGACTCCACGAAGATGTAGGCGACGCCGCCCCCACCCACTCCGGCGTTGTCGGCGGCCCCGTCAGCTCCGTTCGGCACCGCGAACAGGAACGCCAGCAACAGGATCCAGCCACCGATGGCGGAGTAGAAGATCGACTGCCAGATGCCCTTCGCAGCAGCCGACGAGGCCGCGGACGTCTCCTCCGACAAGTGTGCGGAGGCGTCGAAGCCCGTGATCGTGTACTGCGTCAGCAGCAGACCGAACGGGGCCACCAGGAGCCAGTACGCCGCCCCGCTCGTGGCCCCGCCGTCGTAGCCGGAGTTGTTGAAGCGCTCGGTGAAGACATAGCTGAAGCTCTGGTGCTGGTCTGGAACGACCACGAGGATGACCACGATCAGGGCAGCCCCGAAGACGTGCCACCACACGGAGACGTTGTTGAGGACTGCCATGAGGTGACCGCTGAAGATGTTCAACAGCGCCGCAGCAGCGAGCACCACCAGGAAGATCAGGAACACCCGGGTCAGCGAGTAGCCGTCGGCGAAGCCGCTGGAGAAGGTGCTCAGGGTCAGGTCGATGAAGGTGGCGCATCCGTAGGCCACCGACGCCGTCACCGCGATGAGACCGATCAGGTTGAGCCAGCCCGTGAAGAAGCCGGCTGCGGGCCCACCCATCTTGGAGGCCCACCAGTAGATGCCACCCGATGTCGGGTAGGCCGAGACGAGCTCGGACATCGTGAAGCCGATGATCAGGATGAGAATCGCGACGATGGGCCAGCCCCACGAGATGGCGATCGGCCCGCCGTTGTTGAATCCCTGGCCGAAGGTGGTGAAGCATCCGGCGAGGATCGAGATGATCGAGAAGGAGATGGCGAAGTTGGAGAAGCCCGACCACGACCGGTCGAGCTCTTGTTTGTACCCGAGCTTGGCGAGATGCTTCTCGTCCTCGGACAGCTTCTCGATGTCAGCCATGAACGCCTCCAAAGGCTCAACGGGTGTGATCTGGTCGGAGGCTAGACCCAGCATCGCGGCCAGCGCCAGAGGTTCACGACAAAAAGGTCTGAAACCTGACCATTGACACCCGACGACCGCTGCCAGAAACTGACCGACGTGACGCCCGCTCCCAGTTCCGACCTGACGGGCGCCGTCCTGCGACCGGTTCGGGGGCACCACGCGTTCGAGGCCTGCGTCGAGCAGCTGGCCACCGCGATCCGGCTGGGCGTCTACCCACGCGACACGGTGCTTCCCCCCGAGCGCGAGCTCGCGGAGCGGATGTCCGTCTCCCGAGCCACCCTGCGCGAGGCGATCGCTGCGCTGAGGGCGGCGGGGATGGTCCAGACCACCCGAGGTCGCGGCGGCGGGACCGTCGTCCTCCACCGGCCGAAGCCGCCTCGCGCGTCCGCTGCGGCGGCCCTCAAAGGACGTCACTCCCAGCTCCTCGACGCCCTCGCATTCCGACGCGTCGTCGAGCCGGGCGCAGCCGAGCTCGCCGCCGGACGTGACCTCGACGAGACGACCCAGACCATGCTGCGCGAGTGCCTGAGCGCGGTCAGCAGTGCCGAGTCACCCATCACGCACCGCCAGTGCGACTCGCGCCTGCACCTGGCCATCGCCACGGCCTGCGGGTCGCCCCTCACCATCGCGGCCGTGACCCGGGTCCAGGGCGATCTGCACGACATGCTGCAGGCGATCCCGGTCCTCGCCGTCAACATCGACCACTCCAACGCCCAGCACGAGGCCATCGTCACCGCGATCCTGACCGGTGACCAACGAAAGGCTCGTCGCGTGATGAGCGAACACTGCGAGGACACCGCGGCACTGTTGCGCGGTCTGCTCGGCTGACCAGGCAATCGAAGGAGAACCAGTGAGCACCAGGAACGAGCGCCACCTCAGCATGGGCAACCTTGTCGACCGGATCCGGATGAACGAGATCGACACGGTCATCGTCGCCTTCACCGACATGCAGGGCAGGCTCCAGGGAAAGCGCCTGCACGGCCACTACTTCGCCGATCACGTCGTCGGGCACGGCACCGAGGGCTGCAACTACCTCCTCGCCGTCGACGTGGACATGAACACCGTCGACGGCTACGCGATCTCGTCGTGGGAGCGAGGGTACGGCGACATGGAGTTCGTGCTCGACGACAGCACCATCCGGCTCCTGACCCACCTTCCCGCCACCGCTCTGGTGCAATGCGACCTGGTCTGGCCCGACCACTCCCCCGTGACCCAGTCGCCTCGCGGCATCCTGGCGGCCCAGCTGACACGGGTGGCGGACCGCGGCTGGACCGCGCTCTCCGGCACCGAGCTGGAGTTCATCGCCTTCACCGACACCTACGAGCAGGCCCACGATGCGGGCTACCAGGGCCTCACGCCGGTGAACCAGTACAACGTCGACTACTCGATCCTCGGCACCACGCGCGTCGAGCCCCTGCTGCGCGACATCCGCAACCACATGTACGCCGCCGGCATGAACGTGGAGGGCGCCAAGGGCGAGTGCAACCTCGGTCAGCAGGAGATCGGCTTCCTCTACGACGAGGCGATGGTGACCGCGGACAACCACGCGGTCTACAAGAACGCCGCCAAGGAGATCGCCGCGCAGCACGGCCAGTCGCTCACCTTCATGGCGAAGTACAACCAGCGCGAGGGCAGCTCGTGCCACATCCACCTCTCCCTGCGTGGGCTCGACGGCGAACTCGTGTTCTGGGACCAGGAGACCGGCCAGCGCACGCCGCTCTACGACCAGTTCGTCGCCGGCGTGCTGGCGACCACAGCGGACTTCACGCTGCTCTACGCACCCAACATCAACTCCTACAAACGGTTCGCCGACGGCTCGTTCGCGCCCACCACGATCGCCTGGGGCATGGACAACCGCACCTGCGCCGTCCGGCTCGTGGGCCGTGGCGCCGCAGCGCGCATGGAGAACCGCATCCCGGGTGCCGACGTGAACCCCTACCTGGCGCTGGCCGCCATGATCGCGGGCGGACTGCACGGCATCGAGAACGAGCTCGAGCTCGAGGAGGAGCTGGTGGGCAACGCCTACACCTCGGACCGGCCGAAGGTGCCGACCACGATGGGTGCGGCTCGCGACCTCTTCGCGGCCTCGGCCCTCGCCCGCTCGGCGCTGGGTGACGACGTCGTCGACCACTACCTCAACATGGCCGACGTCGAGCTCCGGGCCTACAACGCGGCAGTCACCGATTGGGAGCTTCGGCGCGGATTCGAGAGGCTCTGAGGATGACCTCGACCGATGTCCACACCGTCATCAACCCCGCCACCGCCCAAGCGGTCACCGACGTCGAGCTCGCGTCCGTCGAGGAGACCGACGCAGCCATCTCCCGGGCTCAGGAGGCCTTCCCTGGCTGGCGCGACCTGGCTCCCGGTGCGCGCGCTGCACTGTTGCGCCGCTTCGCCGCCGTCGTCGACGAGCACATCGAAGAGCTGGCGCAGCTGGAGGTCACCAACGCGGGTCACACCTGGGGCAACGCGCGCTGGGAGGCGGGCAACGTCCGGGACTGCCTCAACTACTACTCAGCGGCGCCGGAACGCATGTTCGGCCGCCAGATCCCGGTCGCGGGCGGGGTGGACCTGACGTTCCACGAGCCCTTGGGCGTCGTCGGGGTCATCGTCCCCTGGAACTTCCCCATGCCGATCGCCGCCTGGGGCTTCGCGCCCGCGCTTGCCGCGGGCAACACCGTCGTGCTGAAGCCGGCGGAGCTGACCCCCCTGACGGCCATCCGGATCGGTGAGCTGGCGATCGAGGCCGGCCTGCCCGAGGGCGTCCTCACCATCATCGCGGGCAAGGGCTCGGTGGTCGGCGACCGGTTCGTCACCCACCCCCTGGTCCGCAAGGTGTGCTTCACGGGATCGACCTCGGTCGGCAAGAAGATCATGGTCGGCTGCGCCGAGCAGGTGAAGAGGGTGACTCTCGAGCTCGGTGGCAAGAGCGCCAACGTCATCTTCGCCGACGCCGACCTCGCAGCAGCCGCCGCGAGTGCGCCGTACGCCGTCTTCGACAACGCTGGTCAGGACTGCTGTGCGCGCAGCCGCATCCTGGTGGAGCGCTCGGCGTACGACGAGTTCCTGAGCCTGATGGAGTCGGCCGTGCACGGAATGCGCGTGCTCGACCCGGGCGATGAGGCCAGTGAGATGGGACCGCTCATCTCCGCCGGCCAGCAGGCGTCCGTGCAGGGCTACCTCGACGAGGTCGAGGTCGCGTTCGCGGGCTCGCACCCCGGTGGAGACGGCTTCTGGGTTCCCCCGTCCGTCGTCCTCACCGAGGATCCGTCCGCCAGGATCTGGCGCGAGGAGATCTTCGGACCGGTCGTCGCGGTGATGCCCTTCGATGACGAGGCCCATGCGGTGGAGCTCGCCAACGACTCCGAATACGGTCTCTCCGGCTCGATCTACACCCGTGACCTCGGACGGGGGCTGCGTGTGGCGCGAGCCGTGGAGGCAGGGAACCTGAGCGTCAACTCCCACTCCTCGGTGCGCTACTGGACCCCGTTCGGGGGCTACAAGCAGTCCGGCCTCGGCAGGGAACTGGGCCCGGACGCACCGATGGCCTTCACCGAGGAGAAGAACATCTTCATCGCCCACTGAGCTCCATCACCGAGAACCACCGAAAGAGGGAACCATGGCAGGACGCATCGAGGGCAAGGTCGCCGTCGTCACCGGGGGGTGCTCAGGCATCGGCCTGGCCACGGTCCGTCGGTTCGCCGAGGAGGGCGCCCGCATCGTGATCGGCGACATCGACGCGACCCGCGGAGCCGAGGTGGTGGCAGAGCTGGGCGGTGCCGACGTCGCGACCTACGTCCAGGTCGACGTCACCGACAAGGACGAGGTCGACGCGCTCTTCGCCACGGCCCAGCGCGTCTACGGCTCGGTCGACATCGCCTTCAACAACGCCGGCATCTCACCCCCGGAGGACGACTCGATCCTCGACACCGACCTGGATGCCTGGCGCAGGGTCCAGGAGGTCAACCTGACCAGTGTCTACCTCTGCTGCAAGTCGGCGTTGCCCTACATGCTCGACCAGGGCAAGGGGTCGATCATCAACACCGCGTCCTTCGTCGCGGTGATGGGCGCCGCCACGTCACAGATCTCCTACTCTGCCTCCAAGGGCGGCGTGCTCTCGATGTCGCGCGAACTCGGCGTCCAGTTCGCCCGTGAGGGGGTGCGGGTCAACGCCCTGTGTCCCGGACCGGTCAACACCCCCCTGCTGCGCGAGCTCTTCGCACAGGATGCCGAGCGCGCCGCGCGCCGTCTGGTGCACGTGCCGATGGGACGCTTCGCGGAGCCCGAGGAGATGGCCAACGCCGTGCTGTTCCTCGCCTCCGACGAGTCCAGCTTCATCACCGCCAACACGTTCCTGGTCGACGGCGGCATCTCCGGCGCCTACGTGACACCCCTGTGAGGCCTCCGCTCATCGGCCTGACGACCTACCGCGAGCAGGCCTCGTGGGGGGTCTGGCACCAGCGTGCGGACCTCCTGCCCACGCAGTACGCCGCAGCGGTGGAGTCGCTGGGCGCAGTGCCGCTCCTGCTTCCACCGACGGAGCTGGCGGGCGCGGCCGGTGCCGTCGTCGAGCGGCTCGATGCCCTGGTGGTCAGCGGGGGCGCCGATGTGGACCCCGCGCAGTACGGCGAGCCGGCCCACCCTCGCACCGTCGGGTGGCGACCGGACCGCGACGCCTGGGAGCTGGCCCTGCTGAGCGCCGCTGCCGCCGCAGACCTGCCCGTGCTGGGGGTGTGCCGCGGCATGCAGATCATGGCCGTCCAGGCCGGTGGGAGCCTCGAGCAGCACACCCCCGACGTCGTCGGTCACGACGACCACAGCCCGGGGGGCGACGAGTTCGGGCGCGTCACGGTCAGCACCCTGGCGGGCAGTCGGGTGGCCGGGCTCGTCGGGGCCGAGCTCGCGGTGAACTGTCACCACCACCAGTCGGTGCGCTCGCATCCGGGCTTCGTCCCCGTCGCCCATGCGACCGATGGCACGGTGGAGGCGATGGAGGTCGTGGGCGACCGCTTCTGCGTCGCCGTCCAGTGGCACCCGGAGACCGCGGCCGACGTGGGGCTGCTCGCCGGGTTGGTCTCCGCGGCGCGGCTGCGCTCAGCCGAACACGAAGACGGTCACCGCGCACAGACCGACCACGACGATGAGGGCTCGTAGCGCCACCGGCGGCAGTCGACGGCCGTAGGACGCCCCGAGCTGCCCACCCACGACCGAGCCGACCGCGATCAGGCCAGCGACCGTCCAGTCGACGTCTGCCACGACGATGAAGACCAGACCGGCCACCGCGTTGGCGATCGATGCCAGCACGTTCTTGACGCCGTTGAGCCGCTGGAGGGTCTCGTCGATCCCGATGCCCATCACGGCCATCAGCAGCACTCCCTGCGCCGCGCCGAAGTAGCCGCCGTACACACCCGTCAGGAGCACCGCCGGCCATACCCACCAGACACCGTCCGCGGGCACGCCGCCCTCGTGCCGCCTGGCCACCCAGGCGGAGATGGTCGGCTGGAGGACCACGAGCAGACAGCCGAGGATGATCAGGACCGGCACGATCGAGGAGAACGCGTCGTCGGGCAGGACGAGCAGCAGGCCCGCCCCGATGACCCCTCCGACGAGCGACCCGACACCCAGCTTGAGGATCCGGCCGCGCTGTCCACTCAGCTCCCGGCGGTAGCCGATCACGCCGGAGATCCCGCCGGGGACGAGGCCTATCGTGTTGGACACGTTGGCGGTGACGGGCGGGATGCCGAACGCGAGCAGGGTCGGGAACGTGATCAACGTTCCCGACCCCACCACGGTGTTGATGGTGCCGGCCGCCAGCCCAGCGAGCAGGATGGCGGCGACCTCGAACAGGCTCACTGTGCCGGCGGTCCGCCGTCTTCGTCCCCAGCGCCACCGAGCGCGTCGGGCAAGGGGTCACTGAGAGGGTCGCCCAGCCCGGAGGTGGACACTCCCTGGGCCTCGGCGATCGCCGCTTGGACCTCGGCGTTGGCCTTGCTGACCTCGTCGTCGCTCTTGGTCAGCGAGGGCAACTCAGTCGAGCCCATGTCAACCCGCTTGAGTGGCCCGTCGACCTGGTCGGGGATGCCCGCCATGTTCGTCATCGTCGAGCCGAGGCCCTCCAGGGCCTTGCCGATCTCAGACGGGACGATCCACACCTTGTTGGCGTCGCCCTCGGCGATCTTCGGCATCATCTGAAGGTATTGGTAGGCGAGCAGCGACTGGTCGGGGCGGCCGTCGTGGATGGCCTGGAACACCGTCTGGATGGCCTGGCCCTCACCCTGGGCCCGCAGGATCTGCGACTCCCGGTCGGCCTGGGCGCGGAGGATCTGGGACTCCCGGTCACCCTCCGCGTTGAGGATCGCGGACTGCTTCGATCCCTCTGCCGTCAGGATCGCGGCCTGGCGTGAGCCCTCGGCCGTCAGGATGACCGCCCTCTTCTCCCGGTCGGCCCGCATCTGCTTCTCCATGGAGTCCTTGATGGACGGCGGCGGGTCGATGCCCTTGAGCTCGACCCGGTTGACCCGGATGCCCCACTTGCCGGTGGCCTCGTCGAGGACGCCGCGCAGTCCCGAGTTGATCTGGTCGCGACTGGTCAGCGTCTCCTCGAGGTCCATGCCGCCGACGATGTTGCGCAGGGTCGTCATGGTCAGCTGCTCGATGGCCTGGATGTAGTTGGCGATCTCGTAGGTCGCGGCGACCGGGTCGGTGACCTGGAAGTAGATGACGGTGTCGATCGACACCACCAGGTTGTCCTCGGTGATCACGGGCTGCGGCGGGAAGCTCACGACCTGCTCGCGCAGGTCGATCATGTAGCGCACCTTGTCGATGAACGGCACCACGATGCTGAGTCCGGCCGGCAGCGTGCCCTTGTACTTCCCGAACCTCTCCACGATGCCGGCTCGCGCCTGGGGCACGATCCGGATTGTCTTGGCCAGCAGGACCACCACGAACAGGGCGATCAGCAGCAGGAGGACATAGACGACTGTCATGGGCAACCTCTTTCAGTTGTCGAGTTGGGGGATCGGGTGGACGAAGGCCGTGGCACCGCGGATCTCGAGGACCTCGACCATCTCACCGGGGGTGATGGTGACGAAGTCGTCGTAGGGTGCCGCCGACCAGATCTCTCCGTCGATCTTGATCCGGCCGTGCTCCTGGGCGGTGATCTGCTCGGTGACCACCCCTTGGTGCCCCACCAGCTTGCCGTGACCGAGCCGCAGCTCGGGACCGGTGTGCAACCGCTTCACCACGCTGGGCCGGACGAAGACCAGCATGGCCGTCGAGGCGGCCGCGGCGGTGAGGAGCTGGAGCTCGAAGGGAAGCCCCACGCCGGCTGCCAGAGCCCCCGTTGCGGCGCCGGCCGCCAGCATGAGCAGGACCAGGTCCATGCTGAAGAGCTCGAGGACGACCAGGAATGCCATCAGACCCAGCCAGGCCTGCCACGCGTTCTCGTTGAACCAGTCCATGCTGTGAACACTAGCCGGACGGGTCGAGGATCCGGGCAGATGTCAGCCGAGGTGGCGACGCGTCCGACGTCGCGCGGCATACCTGCCCTCGGAGGCGACGACCTCCAGGGGCATCCCGAACGTCTCGGACAGCAACGGCTCGGTGATCACCTCGGTGATCGGACCCGTGGCCACGATGCGCCCCTCGCGCAGCAGCAGGGCATGGGTGAAACCCGGGGGAATCTCCTCTACGTGGTGGGAGACCATCACGATCACCGGCGCGTCCTCGAAGTTCGCCAGGATCGACAGGATCTGCACGAGGTCCTCGCGTCCTCCCAGGTCCAGGCCGGCACCCGGCTCGTCGAGCAGCAGGAGCTCCGGGTCGGCCATCAGCGCCCTGGCGATCTGGACCCGCTTGCGCTCCCCCTCACTCAGCGTGCCGAAGGTGCGATCGGCATGGTCCAGCATGCCGACCTCGCGCAGGAGCTGGCCGGCCCGATGGTGGTCGAGCGACTCGTAGTCCTCGCGCCAGCGGCCGACGACGCCGTACGACGCCGACACGACCGCGTCGCGCACGAGCTCGTGGCGCGGGATGCGCTCGGCGACGGCAGAGCTGGTGAGCCCGATCCGTGGCCGCAGCTCGAAGACATCGACCGACCCGAGCTCCTCGCTCAGCACCGCCGCGACGCCCTCGGAAGGATGGATCTGGGCGCCTGCCAACTGCAACAACGTGGTCTTGCCGGCACCGTTGGGGCCGAGGATCACCCAGCGCTCCCCCTCGGAGACGGCCCAGGTCACCTTGTCGAGCAAGGTGGCCCCACCACGCCGGACGCTGACGTCGACGAAGTCCAGGACGCTGCTCATGGAGGTCACCCTAGCGGCGCCCCGTACGCTAACCCGTCGTGGACCCGCGGCCTCGACTCGACCTTCCCGACTCCGCAGCCCTGGCCTGGTGGCTGACCGCGTGGCTCAGTGGGGGCGCCAGCCCCGACGCACTGATCGACGCCGTGCGCGGTGAGGATGCCGCGCACGATGTCGTCGGGCTGCCGGGGCACGAGGGTGAGGTCGTCCCCCTCGTCCTGGCGGTGGGGCACCTCAGAGCCCTGGGAGCCGCCAGCGCCGGGCTCGCGCTGCCGGTCGAGGGCGACCCCGTCGGTCTGGGCGGACCGGCTGCGTTCAACCACGAGGCCATCGAGTCGGGCGAGGCGGTCGTGGTCTCTGGAACCGGCCTCGGGCTGGTGCCGGCGCGTGCCGGTCGCGGGGTCGTCTGGCGCTGTCTGCCTGCCGGACGCCGCCAGCTGCCGGACGTCGGAGAGGCCGACCGCGCCCTGCGTCAGGAACTGCTCGAATCGGCTCGAAGACTGGCCGACCTCGACGTTGCCAGGTGGCGGCCCGAGGTGGCCGACGAGCTCATGAACCTGCGTCACCTCGCGCTTCCGACCGCGCCCGAGACGACGCCGGCGCCCTGCGTGAGCCTGGCCGCCCGTGGCCTGCAGGCGATCGGCATCGTGGAGCTGGCCCTGACCGACGACGGTGGAGCCTTCACGGCTGCGCAGGCCAACGAGCGCCGTGAGGCGCTCAAGCCCCTCGGCAGGGCGGGCCGACGGGCCTTGGTGGCCGCATGTTCGCCCGAGGTCTGGCCACCCGCCTGAGCGACCGTCGCGGAGCGCTACTCTCGCCTCGATGACCGAGCCCGCGCCCGACACCCTGCTCATCACCCTGACCGGCAAGGATCGACCCGGGGTGACGAGCGCCCTGTTCGCGACCCTGGCACTCGCCGGGGTCGAGGTCCTCGACATCGAGCAGATCGTGCTTCGTCGCCGTCTCGTGCTCGGTCTGCTCGTGACTGCTCCACGCGATTGGAAGAAGCTGCGTGATGCCGTCGAGAACGCGGCCGTGGACCTCGAGATGCATGTCGAGGTCTCGCGAGGAACCGGGGACAACAAGGCCCGAAAGGACGGCCGCAGCCACGTCACGATCATCGGTACACCCCTCAAGGCCACCGCCATGGCCGCGATCGCCGGCCGGATCGCCGACTCGGGCGCCAACATCGACCGGATCGAGCGGATGGCGCGCTATCCCGTGACCGCCATCGACCTGCACGTCTCGGGGGTCGACACCGACCGGCTGAGGAGTCAGCTCGCCCTCGAGGCGGCCCGTCACGACATCGATGTGGCCGTCCAGTCGGCCAACCTGCTGCGGCGCGGCATGCGCCTGATCGTGATGGATGTCGACTCGACCCTCATCCAGGGCGAGGTGATCGAGATGATCGCGGCCCATGCGGGGCACGAGGCAGCAGTGGCCGCCATCACCGAGGCTGCGATGCGCGGGGAGCTGGACTTCGAGGCGTCCCTGCGCAGCCGGGTGGCGCTCTTGGAGGGTGTGCCGGCCACGGCGTTGGACGAGGTGTACGACGCCATCGTCCTGGCTCCCGGGGCACGCACGATGGTGCGCACCCTCAAGCGGCTGGGCTATCGGTTCGCGATCGTGTCCGGCGGCTTCAGCCAGATCACCGACCGCTTGGCCGAGGAGCTGGGGATCCACTTCTCCCGGGCCAACGAGCTCGAGATCATCGACGGCTTCCTCACCGGCCGGATCGTCGGTGAGGTGGTCGACAGGGCGGGCAAGGCGAGCGCGCTCCGCGAGTTCGCCAGGATGAGCGGGCTCACCGAGAAGTCCGTGATCGCGATCGGCGACGGAGCCAACGATCTGGACATGCTCAACGCCGCCGGGCTGGGGGTGGCCTACAACGCCAAGGCCGTGGTCCAGCGGGCTGCCGACACTGCGGTGAACGTGCCCTACCTGGACACGATCATGTATCTCCTGGGGATCTCCCGCGAGGAGGTCGAGGCAGCCGACGCCGAGGCCGGGATCATCACTCCGGCGCCACCGGTCTGACGTCGGTCCTAGCTGCGCGGATCGCGCCCGACGTGGAAGCCGGTCACGCGGGCGGAGCCCATCTCCAGGTCGGCCCAGTCGCCCTCGTAGTCGAACACGGTGAGCGCGCAGGTCGGGAAGCCCTGGCTCATCTCCGAGATGGAGTCGGCGTCGCCGTCCCCGTCGTCGAGCAGCTGCGCCAGGTAGGCGACGGTCGGGTTGTGGCCGATCAGCAGGACGCTGGTGGCCTCGTCGGGCAGTGAGCGGATCACGTCCAGGGCGGTCTCGGGGCCGGCGGCGTACAAGGAGTCGTCGACGTCCGGATCGAGGTCCCAGTCGGCGGCCTCGGCCACGGCGTCCCAGGTGCCGATCGTGCGGGCCGCCGAGGACACCAGGACGTAGTCGCACTCGATCTCGTGCAGGGCCAGCCAGGACCCCGCATCGGTGGCGTCTCGGCGACCACGCGGCTCGAGTTCGCGCTCGTGATCGGTGGGGGCGTATTGCTGTGCCTTGGCGTGTCGCATGACCACCAGCACTCGGGGAGTCTTCTGCACACGACAACTGTGTCACCGGCTAGCCTGCCTGTCATGCCGACGCCCACGAGCGAGGGAGAACCCGTCATCTCCAGCACATCCCCACTCACCTCTCGGGAACCCGGCCGTGGCCCCCTGATGATCATCGGTGGCGCCGAGGACAAGCTGCGCCGTCGCAGCGTGCTCAGCGAGTTCGTGCGGGCCGCCGGTGGCAGCGAGGCACGGATCGCGGTCATCCCCACCGCCTCCTCGCTCGGCGCCGAGGTGGTCGAGGTGTACGACGCCCTGTTCACCAAGCTCGGGGCCGCCAGCGTCGTCTCGGCCCGGCCCGAGACTCGGGAACAGGCCCACGACCCGGCGTACGTCGCTCTGCTCGACGACGCGACCGGCATCTTCATGACGGGTGGAAACCAGCTCAAGCTGTCCGGGGTGATCTGCGGAACGCCGTTCGGCAAGGCGATCCAGGTGGCCAACGAGCGGGGAGCCGTGATCGGGGGCACGAGTGCCGGCGCGTCGATCCAGTCCAGTCACATGGTGGCGTTCGGAGTCGGCGGCTCCACCCCCAAACAGCGGATGACGCAGGTCGCCGCCGGTCTCGGGCTGCTCGAGACGACCGTCATCGACCAGCACTTCGAACAGCGCAACCGCTATGGGCGACTGCTGATGATCGTGGCGCAGTCGCCCCAGCTGCTGGGCATGGGCGTCGATGAGGACACCGCCGCGGTGGTCACCTTCGACGGTGAGCGGCAGACGCTCGACGTCATCGGGCGAGGCGCCGTGACCCTCTTCGATCCCGCCCGGGTGGTCACCAACTCCCACGAGGTGCCACGCTCGCGACCCATCCTGACCAGCGGTGTGGTGCTGCACGTGCTGCCGCAGGGCGCCCGCTTCGACCTGATCAACCGTGCGTTGATCGCGATGCCCACCCCGATCGACGAGTCCGAGGCGGCCGACATCGCCGAAGCCGGTCACAGCCTCGGCGAGATGGCGCGCGACATAGCCGCCGGCGATGCCTCGCCGTCGGTGTTGCGCAGACGACTGGCCCGCTCCCGCAAGCATGCCCCCCCTCGACAGAACGGAGCAGACTCATGACCGAGACACCGCTGGGCGGAGGGCGTCCCTCCCCGGACCTGTCGATCATCGAGACCCGGGTCTACCGCGGGGCCAACATCTGGTCCTATGAGAAGGCCATCCACCTCGTGGTCGACCTGGGAAGCCTGGAGCAGTACCCCACCAACACGATCCCCGGCTTCACCGACAACCTGCTCGAGATGTTGCCGGGCCTGCGCGACCACTCCTGCTCACGAGGGCGTCGCGGCGGATTCGTGGAGCGCCTCAACGAGGGCACCTGGCTCGGTCACGTCGCCGAGCACACGGCGCTGGCGCTGGAACAGGTCGTCGGCCACGACATCCGGCGCGGGAAGACCCGCCAGGTCAAGGGAAAGCCAGGTCTCTACAACGTGATCTTCGGGTACGTCGACGAACAGGTCGGGTTGGCCGCGGCACGCCTGGCCATCCGCCTCGTCAACCACCTCGTCGAAGCCGACCCCGACCTCGACTGGCACGACGAGCTCGAGTCCTTCATCCGGCGCGCCGAGCGCACCGCGTTCGGTCCCTCGACCCAGGCCATCGTCGACGAGGCGGTCTCGCGCGACATCCCGTGGATCCGCCTGAACCAGCACTCCCTGGTCCAGCTCGGTCAGGGCGTCCACGCCAAGCGGATCCGGGCCACCATGACGTCCGCGACCTCTGCCATCGCGGTCGACGTGGCCTCCGACAAGGACCTCACCACGCGGCTCCTGGGGGCAGCGGGCCTGCCCGTTCCCAAGCAGGAGCTGATCCGCACCGCCGATCAGGCGGTCCGGGCTGCCGAGCGGATCGGCTTCCCCGTCGTCGTGAAGCCACTCGACGGCAACCATGGTCGAGGCGTGTGTCTCGACCTCCAGTCCGAGACCGAGGTCCGCGAGGCCTTCGTGATCGCGCAGGGCGAGACCCGCCGCGGCGGAGTCATCGTCGAGTCCTTCGTCACCGGCAAGGACTACCGCTGCCTGATCATCGACGGGCGGCTCGCAGCCGTCGCGGAACGGGTGCCCGCCTCTGTCACCGGCGATGGCGCTGCCACCGTGGAGCAGCTGGTCGACACCGCCAATGCCGATCCTCGCCGGGGTGTGGGACACGAGAAGGTGCTGACCCGTATCAAGGTCGACGCCGTCGCGGTCGAGCTGGTGCGTGAGCAGGGCTTCGAGATGAGCGACGTCCCACCGGAGGGCGTCATGGTCAAGCTGGCCCTGACCGGGAACATGTCGACCGGCGGCATCTCCATCGACCGCACGTTCGAGGCACACCCGGAGAACGTCGAGATCGCTGAGGAGGCGGCCCGGATGATCGGGCTCGACATCGCCGGCATCGACTTCATCTGCCCCGACATCACCGAGCCCGTTCGCGAGACCGGCGGGGCCATCTGCGAGGTGAACGCCGCCCCGGGGTTCCGGATGCACACCCACCCGACCATCGGCGAGCCGCAGTTCATCTCCAAGCCCGTGGTCGACATGCTGTTCCCGCCCGGCGCTCCGTCACGGATCCCGATCGTCGCGGTGACCGGCACCAACGGCAAGACCACCACGAGCCGGATGATCAGCCACATCTTCAAGGGGATGGGGCGCAAGGTGGGCATGACCTCGACGGACGGCGTCGTCATCGACGAGCGTCTGCTGATCAAGTCGGATGCCTCCGGTCCACGCTCGGCACGGATGGTGCTGCAGAACCCCCGCGTCGACTTCGCGGTGTTCGAGGTTGCTCGGGGCGGCATCCTGCGCGAAGGACTCGGCTACGAGCGCAACGACGTCGCGGTCGTGCTCAACGTCCAGCCGGACCACCTCGGGCTGCGCGGCATCGACACCGTCGAGCAGCTGGCCGATGTCAAGGCTGTGCTGGTGGAGGCCGTGCCGCGCGACGGGCACGCTGTCCTCAATGCCGACGATCCGCTCGTGCGCGAGATGCGTCGCCGCTGCTCGGGGCAGGTCGTCTGGTTCTCGATGGAGGAGCCGGGCTCGGAGACCCGGGAGATGATCGACGCCCACTGTCGCAGGGGCGGCAAGGCGCTGGTCCTGGAGCCGTCCGAGCGCGGTGAGATGATCGTGGTCAAGCACGGGCGTCGTGAGATGCAGCTCGCCTGGACCCACCTGCTGCCGGCGACCTTCGGTGGCCGGGCCCGGATGAACGTGCAGAACGCGCTCGGTGCCGCAGCTGCCGCGTTCGCCGCCGGGGCGCCGCTGCATGACATCCGTCAGGGTCTCCGCACCTTCAACACCAGCTACTACCTCTCCCCCGGCCGCCTGAACGAGGTCGAGGTCAACGGCGTCAACGTGATCGTGGACTACTGCCACAACGCACCCGGCATGCGGATGCTCGGTGACTTCGTCGACCGCGTCGGTGAGTCGCTGGTGTCCTCACACGAGCTTGCCCGCCCATCCCGGATCGGGGTGATCGCCACGGCCGGCGACCGACGCGACGAGGACATGCGCGAGCTCGGTTCCATCGCGGCACAGCACTTCGACGTCGTCGTCGTACGCGAGGACGCCGCGCTGCGTGGGCGCAAGAAGGGAGAGGTGGCCAAGCTGGTGGCGGACGGGGTCCGAGCCGCCATGGAGGAGGGCACCCGCTGCAAGCAGGTCGAGGTCGTCGTCGACGAGATCAAGGCGGTGCGCCACGCGATGGGCCGCTCCAACCGCGGTGACCTCGTGGTGCTGTGCGTCGACAAGCACCCGTCGGTGATGGCCGAGCTCGAGACCTGGTCGCACCAGGCCCAGGCGGGCGCCGGCTTCTCCGACGATGCTCCCGCAGCCGACCCCGACTTCACGCCCCCCGATCCGTCGTAGATGTACACGAAAATCCACTCGACCTGTCGCAGATGTACATGAGTCGATGTACATCTGTGACAGGTCGACAGGTGTGGGGTGTACGTCTGCGACAGGTCACCGGGTGGCGCGGACCTTGGCGCCGATCGTCTCAGGAGTGTCGGGGGTGCCTCCGGCTGCGGCGATCCAGTCGTAGACGCCCTGGCGATCGGCGTGACACATGAGCCCCACCACGTCGCCGGGTCCGGACCGCCCGACCAGTGCCGCGAGGCAGGTCACCTCCGTGTCGTACGCCGGCACGTCGGTGACGCCGACGCGCGCGGCGCCGGCCCGCATCAGGTCGTCGATCTCCTCCACGTCACGACCTCGCAGGTAGTGCGCCTTATGACCGATCGCCACCTCGTCGGCGTCGCGTGCCCCGATCTCCCCGAGCTTGTCGATGAGCTCGTCAGTGCGATCACCCACCGCGCCCAGCCCCAGCAGGAGCCGTGAGCCCGGCACTCGGATCCCGTTCATGATCTCCAGCAGGGCTTCGAGGCCGGCCTCGTTGTGGGCCAGGTCGACGACGACGGAGACCTCGCCGATCGAGAAGATGTTCATCCGCCCCGGATTGTGCTCGGCGTCGGGAAGGAAGGTGCGGAGCCCCTCGATGACCACGTGGCGCGGGATGCCGATGGCCAGGGCCGCGCTCGCTGCCGCCAAGGAGTTCTCGACGTTGAACCGCGACAGCCCTGCGAGCGTCATCGGCACGTCGACGAGCTCGACGAGGGGGTCTGCGTCGGCATGCGGCAGGAGCACGCAGATCCAGCCGTCGATCACGGTGGTCGCCCGGCCGCCACCGTTCAGGGTGTCGCGGATCGCTGGAGAGTCGGGGTCACGGGAGAAGACCCATGGGTGCGCCTTGGTGATGGCCCGCATCGCGTAGACGCGAGGATCGTCGCCGTTGAGCACCGCCCAGCCGCTGGGACGGGTGATCCACGGCACCACGCTCTTGACCTCGGCCAGCTGGTCCACGGTGTCGATGCCGTGCAACCCCAGATGATCGGCAGTGACGTTGGTGACCACCGAGACGTCGTTCCTGGTCAGCCCGATGCCCTTGAGCAGGATGCCTCCCCTGGCCGTCTCGGTGACCGCGAACTCGACCTGGGGGTGGGCCAGCACCCTTCCCGCGCCGCTGGGGCCGGAGTAGTCCCCGGCCTCGACCTGCTCACCGTCGATGTAGATGCCGTCCGTGTTCGACCAGCCGACGATCTTGCCGTCGGCCCGAGCGATGTGGGCGATCATCCGCGACGTGGTGGTCTTGCCGTTGGTGCCCGTCACCGCCACCACGGGGATCCTCGGCACGATGGTGTGCGGTGCGGCGCCGGGAGGTGAGCTCGCGACCGTTGCCGCGGCGTGACTCACCACCGACTCGATGTCGTCGGACAGCAGGGAGTCCAGCACCTCGGCGACTGCGCGTCCCATCGCCTGCCCGCGCTCGCGGTGGCGCCACGGGAAGGCTGCCACCAACTGGTGGGAGTCGCTGGTGGGTCGCACACGGACGGCGAGTCGCGAGGTCCCCGACTCTGCGGCGATCGCTCGCACCAGGCGGGCGACCGCCCGCGCGGCGAAACGCTGCCTGAACCCGGTCTCGGCGGCTCCGGGGCGTGCGTTTCGAAGGCCGATCCGCCGCGCGAACCGGACGGCCGTCGCATCGGGAGCCGCGGCCAGGCCGCTGACGTCGAGGGTGAGCTTGATCGCGGCGCGAGGGAAGTAGAGGTTCGGGCCCTCCAGGACCCTGAGCTCGACGAGGGAGGAGGTCACCCCCGAACGCTACCGATCACATGCCCATCGCGTGGAAACCGCCGTCGACATGCACGATCTCGCCACTCGTGGCCGGGAAGAAGTCGGAGAGCAATGCGACGACGGCCTTCGCCGTCGGGGTGTGGTCGGACTCGTCCCAGCCCAGTGGAGCGCGGTCCTTCCACGCGGACTCGAGGTCCTCGAAGCCCGGGATCGCCTTGGCTGCGAGGGTCTTCAGGGGACCGGCCGCCACCAGGTTGCAGCGGATCCCGTCGGGGCCGAGATCGCGGGCGAGGTAGCGCGAACACGACTCGAGACCGGCCTTGGCCACGCCCATCCAGTCGTAGGCCGGCCAGGCCACGGTCGCGTCGAAGGTGAGTCCCACGATCGAGCCGCCCGGTCCCATCAGTGGCTTGCAGGCCTGGGAGAGCGCCTTGAGGGAGAAGGCGGAGACCTGGAGGGCTTGGGCGACGTCCGGCCACGGGCCGTTCATGAAGTTGCCACCGAGCAGGGTGGCCGGATTGCCGTAGGCGATCGAGTGCACCACTCCGTCGAGGCCGTCGACGTGCTCACGCACGGCATCGGGCAGCGCAGCCAGATGTGCCTCGTCGGTGACGTCCAGCTCCAGGACTGCCGGCTCGACCGGAAGACGCTTGGCAATCCGCTTGGTGATGTTGAGGGCTCGCCCGAAGTTGGAGATCAGCACCGTGGCACCTTGCTCCTGGGCCACTCGGGCTGTCGCGAAGCCGATGGAGGAGTCCATCGTGACTCCAGCGACCAGGATCCGCTTGCCATCGAGAATTCCCATGTCAGTGCCCCATTCCCAGTCCGCCGTCGACCGGGATGACGGCCCCGGTGACGTATGCCGCTGCGTCGGATGCCAGCCAGGTGACTGCAGCCGCGATCTCGTCCGGTGAGGCATATCGCCCCAACGGAACCTGCTTCTTGATCGCTGATCGTTGCTCGTCGGTGAGCACCTCGGTCATGTCGGTCTCCACGAATCCCGGGGACACGACGTTGGCGGTGATCGACCGGCTGCCCAGCTCACGCGCCAGTGACCGGGCCATGCCCACAAGCCCGGACTTCGAGGCCGCGTAGTTGACCTGACCGGCGGAGCCGAGAAGTCCGACCACCGAGGAGATGAAGATGATGCGCCCGCGCTTGAGCCGGAGCATGCCCTTGGCAGCCCGCTTGGCGACCCGGAAGGAGCCGGTGAGGTTGGTGTCGATCACCGACGACCAGTCTTCGTCGCTCATCCGCAGGATGAGGGTGTCCTTGGTGATGCCCGCGTTGGCGACCAGGATCTCGACCGGCCCGTGGGCGGCCTCCGCGTCCGCGAACGCCTGGTCGACCGCGGCGGCATCGGTGATGTCGCACCGCAGGTCGAGCGCGCCGTCCGGTGCCCCGCCGTTGCGGGTGGTGACGGCGACCTGGTCGCCCTGGGCTAGGAATGCCTCGGCGATCGCGCGGCCGATGCCGCGGTTGCCTCCGGTCACGAGAACTGATCTGCTCACGTGGGCGACGCTATCGCTTACCACCCGGTAGACATAAGCGGCTCGACGGTGGCAGGTTCACTCGTCCTCGAGCCGGAATCCGACCTTCAGCCCAACCTGGAAGTGTTCGACGACGCCGTCCTTGACCTGACCCCGGACCTGAACGACCTCGAACCAGTCGAGGTGTCGAAGGGTCTTGCCGGCCCGCTCGACCCCGTTGCGGATGGCCTGGTCGATCCCGTCGGGCGAGGTGCCGACGATCTCGGAGATGCGGTAGACGCGATCGGACATGAGTGACTCCCTGGGTAGCTGAACCGGACGGGTGTTGTGGAGCCTAGCGACGTACGATGAAGCAATGGCAGCCCGGCGGCAACGTGACCACCCGTCAGTCGTCCGCATCACGACGGCGGGCGCGAGCCGTGACGATGACATCGCCGGCCGTCAGCGTCGTTATCTGCTGTCCATGGCGGTGCGGACCCTCTGTGTCGTCGGCGCCGTCCTCGTCGGACCGACGTGGTATCGCTGGGTCCTCATCGCCGGCGGAGTGTTCATTCCGTACGTCGCAGTGGTCTTGGCTAATGTCGTGAATGTCCGAGATGACGGGTTCTCACTTCAGGACGCGACGTCGCCTCACAAGGAGCTGTCAGGCGGGCCCGGTCACCATGACACTCCGTGATCAGTTTCTTGGAAAACCTCAGACGGTCGTGCAAGAATCAACGACAGTGAGCTCAGCCTCCCCCGTCTGAGTTCACTCCTGTGATGCCGGACGGCTTCCCCCGTGGTCGTCCGGCATCGCTCATTTGTCAGGAGTCCGATGAGCGAGATGCCCGCCGTGTGTTCGGCCCGTGGCTGCACCGCCCCAGCCGCCTGGTCACTGCTGTGGAACAACCCTCGACTGCACGCGGCCGAGCGGCGCAAGGTGTGGCTGGCCTGTCCGCAGCACCGCGAGTCGCTCGGCGACTTCCTCACCGCCCGTGGCTTCCTGCGCGCGGTCGAGGAGTTCGCGGAGCAGGACTGAGACGTCAGCCGCCGATGGCCGACATCGGCCGGTCGGGCTGCAGGAAGGTCACGTCATCGATGCCGTGACCGGCCCGCTTCGTCGACATCGCCACGACCCAGCGCTCAGCGATCTCGAGGTCCGAGGCCCCGGATCGCAGCGCCCCGCGCAGGTCGGACTCCTCCCGCGCGAAGAGGCAGTTGCGCACCTGCCCGTCAGCCGTCAGGCGGACGCGGTCACAGTCGCCGCAGAACGGCCTCGTCACCGACGCGATGACGCCGACCGTGGCTGGGCCACCGTCGACCAGGAACAGCTCTGCGGGTGCGCTGCCGCGGGGCTCAGCAGCCGGCGTGAGGTCGAACTCGCTGTCGAGATGCATGAAGATCTCCTCGGCGGTCACCATCTCCGCGCGGCTCCAACCGTGCTGGGCGTCCAGCGGCATCTGCTCGATGAACCGCAGCTCGAAACCCTCCGCCACGGCCCACCGCAGAAGCTCGGGCGCCTGGGTGTCATTGAGCCCGCGCAGCAGGACGGCATTGATCTTGATCGGCCCGAGCCCCGCCTCCCTGGCCGCATCGAGGCCGGAGAGTACGTCGCCCAGCCGGTCGCGCCGCGTCACCTCGTGGAAGCTCTCTGGGCGGATGCTGTCGAGGCTGACGTTGATCCGGTCGAGGCCCGCAGCGGCCAGCGCGGTCGCCGTACGCGCCAGTCCCAACGCGTTCGTCGTCATGGAGACCTCGGGTGTGGGACGCAACGCCTTGGTGCGCGCCACGATGTCGACGAGGCCGCGGCGTACCAGCGGCTCTCCCCCGGTGAAGCGCACCTCGCGGATGCCCAGATGGCTGACCCCGATGTCGATGAGCCGGACGATCTCGTCCTCGGTGAGGACGCTCTCATCGGGAAGCCACTCGAGTCCCTCGGCCGGCATGCAGTAGGAACACCGCAGGTTGCATCGATCCGTCAGGCTGACTCGCAGGTCTCGCGCGACACGGCCGAAGCGATCAGAGAGTTCCATGTTGACCATCCTAGGTGGGCACTCCCCGGGAATCCGCTTTGAGACCGTACGGCTAGCCTCTGGGCGTGAGATCGCTGAGTTTCCTGCTGAGTCGGCGATGGCTACTCTTCGCGATCACTGTGGTCCTCCTGACCGCCCTCGCCTGGCGTCTGGGCCTGTGGCAGTTCCATCGGCTCGAGGATCGCAAGGCCACCAACGCCATCGTCGAGCGCAACGTGGCCGCTGATCCGGTGCCCGCTGCCGACGTACTCGAGATCGGCTCGCCGGCCCGCTCCAGCGACGAGTGGAAGCGGGTCACGGCCACCGGCGAGTACGACGCCGCCGACACGGTCGTGGTGCGCTACCAGACGCGCGAGGGCGAAGCGGGCGTCGACGTGGTGGTGCCGTTGCACACCGAGGAGGGTGCGGTGCTCCTGGTGGACCGGGGCTGGATGGCGGCGAGCAACCGCGGGGCCGACGTGAGCGACGTCCCGGCTCCCCCCGCTGGTCGGGTCACCGTCACAGGCTGGGTGCGCTTGGACGGCACCGGGAGCTCGACCCGGGTCTCGGACCAGAGCGTTCGATCGATCTCCAGCTCCTCCATCGGGGAAGCCCTCGACCTCGAGGTCTATGGCGGCTTCATCGACCTGGACACCGAGGACCCTGCTCCCGCCCAGGCGCTGGCCAAGGCCGAGCTGCCCGACCTCGGCAACGGGCCGCACTTCTTCTACGGTCTGCAGTGGTGGTTCTTCGGCCTGCTGGCCGTCTTCGGCTTCTTCTACCTGTTGTACGACGAGTGGCGCGGCCCAGAGCGCACGACGGGCCGGACCCGTCGGTGGCTACAGGGCCCGGAGCATCCCGCCGTCGACGGGCAGCATGACCCCGCTGACAAAGCCTGAGGCCGGTGACATGAGGAAGGCGGCCGCGCGGCCGAACTCCGCCGGCTCGCCGTAGCGCCGCAGCGGAATCGACCCGAGTGCCCTGTCCCGGGCTGCGGCTGCGTCACCGGTGCTGGCGTCGAGCTCGGCCACCCGCTCGGTGGCGATCCGCCCAGGAAGCAACGCGTTGACCCTGATCCCGGCCGGACCGAGTTCGTCGGCCAGGGTCTTGGCGAACATGGCGAGACCAGGGCGCAGCCCGTTGGAGACCGCCAGGCCGGGAAGTGGCGAGCGCACCGACGAGGACAGCACGAAGGTGATGGTCCCGCCCGCCGGCAGCACGGCGGCCACGTCGCGCGACAGCCTGACCGCTCCGAGGAAGACCGACTCGAACGACGACCTCCACTGCGTGTCGGTCACGTCCGTCGCCGCTCCGAGCGGCGGCCCGCCGACCGAGATCAGGATGCCGTCGAGTCGTGCCCAGTGGCGTTGTGCGGTCTCGATGAGGCGCGCGGGTGTGGTGGGGTCCGCGTTGTCGGCCACCACCGACCGGCATCGTTCACCGAGCGCGGTCCTCGCCTCCTCCAGCGAGCCGGGGTCCCGGCCCGAGATGAGGACGCGGGCGCCCTCGCGGAGCAGGGCCTCAGCGGTGGCCCGTCCCAACCCACGAGCGCCACCGGTGATGAGATAGACCCTGTCGTGCACGTCGAGATCCATGTCTCGATCCTGCCACTCAGGCGCTTCCGGCCCCACTGAGATCGTCGATGAACTGAGTGCGGTAGAGGTCGCTGTAGAGGCCGCCCTCAGCCAGCAGGCTGGTGTGCGTGCCGGACTGCACCACGCGCCCCCCGTCGATCACCAGGATCTGGTCGGCCTGACGGATGGTGGACAGCCGGTGGGCGATCACGAGTGAGGTCCGGTCTTCCAGCGCGGCGTCGAGGGCGCGCTGGACGGCGGCCTCGGACTCGGAGTCGAGGTGCGCGGTGGCCTCGTCCAGCACCACGATCGGTGGAGCCTTCAGCAGGAGCCGTGCGATCGCCAGGCGCTGCCGCTCACCACCCGAGAGCCGGTATCCACGGTCGCCCACCACGGTGTCGAGCCCGTCGGGCAGCTCGCGCACGAGCGGTTCGATCTGGGCCGCGGACAGCGCCGCCCAGATGGTCTCGTCGCTGGCGCCCGGGCGGGCGTAGTGGAGGTTGGTGCGGATCGTGTCGTGGAACATGTGAGCGTCCTGGGTGACATAGCCGACGACGTCCTCCAATGACTGGAGGGTCACCTCACGCACATCCTCGCCCCCCACCCGGACGACTCCTGCGCCGGCGTCGTACAACCGGGCGACCAGATGGGTGATGGTGGTCTTGCCGGCACCCGAGGGGCCGACCAGCGCCACCATCTGGCCCGCAGTGGCCTCGAAGCTGATGTCGGCGAGGACCTCGGCGGAGGCCCGGGACTCCTTGCGCGCCACCACCTCCAGCGAGGCGAGCGAGATGTCCTCGGCCCGGGGATAGGTGAAGCTGACATGGTCGAAGGCCACACTGGCGGCCGTCGCAGGCAACACGACGGCCCCGGGCTTCTCCTCGATCATCGAGGGCAGGTCGAGGACCTCGAAGACGCGCTCGAAGCTGACCAGCGCGGTCATCACGTCGATGCGCACGTTTGAGAGCCCCTGCAGTGGGCCGAGCAGTCTCAGGAGCAGGGTGCCGAGCGCCGTGAGCGTGCCGATCGTCAAGGTGCCTTGGACGGCCAGCCAGCCACCCAGGCCGTAGACCAAGGCGGTGGCGAGCGCCGGAATGATCATCATGGCGGCGCCGAAGACCCGGGTGATGAGCGAGATGCGGATGCCGAGGTCTCGGACGGTGGCCGCCTTGGTGGCGAAGAGGAGGTCCTCCTCACCGCGTCGCCCGAAGAGCTTGAGCAGCATCGCCCCACCGACGTTGAACCGCTCCGTCATGGCGTTGCCCATGTCGGCGTTGCCGTCCATCTGTTGGCGGGTGAGGCCGGCGATGTGCTTGCTCACCCACCGGGAGGCGAGCCACAGCAGGGGGAACAGCGCGAGGCAGAGCAAGGTCACCTGCCAGCTCAGGGCGAGCATCGTGATGCCGACGACGACGACCGAGATGGCGTTGGAGACCGTGCTGGACAAGGTCGAGGTGAACGCGCGCTGGGCGCCGATCACGTCGTTGTTGAGCCTGCTCACCAGAGCGCCGGTCTGCGTGCGGGTGAAGAAGGCCAGGGACTGACGTTGGACATGGGCGAAGACCTGCACCCGCAGGTCGTAGATCAGGCCCTCACCGATGCGCGAGGACAGGTAGCCGGCAGCCAGGCCGAGCCCCGCGTCGAAGATGGCGACCAGCGCCATGATCACCGAGAACCAGATCACCACCGAGGTGTCGCCCTTGAGGATGCCCGCGTCGATGATGTGCTTGATCAACAGCGGGGTGACCACGACCAGGCTCGCGTCGACGATGGTCAGGCCCAGGAAGCCGGTGATCGTGCGGCGATGCGGTCGGGCGAAGCCGAAGACCCGGCGCACGGTCTGTCGGTCGACCCGGCTGTCGGCGACGCTGCGGTCGGTGCGCAGGTTGCGCCACATCGGACCCATGCCTGTCATGCCTGACATCGCGCACCTCCCTCATCTCGCCGGGCTCGGCCGGGTGACCCATTCAACAGCGCGCCACCGACAGTTGTTCCTCTGGCAGTCGTCGCTCAGGACAGACGTCGCTCAGGCCAGTGACACCAGGTCGGCGTAGTCGTCACTCCACAGGTCCTCATCGCCGTCGGGCAGCAGCAGCACCCGGTCCGGCTCCAGAGCCCGGACGGCCCCCTCGTCGTGGGTCACCAGGATGATGGCGCCGGCATAGGTTCGAATGGCCGCCAGCACCTCCTCACGCGAGGCGGGGTCGAGGTTGTTCGTGGGCTCATCCAGCAGCAGCACGTTGGCGCTGGAGACCACCAGACTCGCGAGCGCCAGGCGGGTCTTCTCGCCACCGGACAGCACGGAGGCGGACTTGTGAGCGTCGTCGCCGGAGAACAGGAAGGAGCCGAGCACGCTGCGAGCCTCACTGTCGGTGAGCTGCGGGGCCGCGCTCTGCATGTTCTCCAGCACCGTGCGGCCGGTGTCCAGCGTCTCGTGCTCCTGGGCGTAGTAGCCCAGCTTCAACCCATGACCGGGCACTACCTTGCCCGTGTCGGGCTGGTCGACGCCCGCCAGGATCCGCAGCATCGTCGTCTTTCCGGCGCCGTTGAGGCCCAGGATGACGACCCGGCTGCCCTTGTCGATCGCGAGGTCGACGTCGGTGAAGACCTCCAGCGAGCCGTAGGACTTCGAGAGCTCCTCGGCAGTGATGGGCGTCTTCCCGCACGGAGCGGGGGCGGGGAACTTGATCCGGGCCACCTTGTCGACCGCACGCTCACCCTCCAAGCCGGCCATCATCTTCTCGGCCCGCTTGAGCATCGACTGCGCGGCGGTGGCCTTGCTCGCCTTGGCGCGCATCTTGTTGGCCTGGTCGGTCAGGGTCTTGGCCTTCGACTCGGCGTTGGCGCGCTCGCGCTTGCGGCGGCGCTCGTCTGTCTCGCGCTGGGTGAGGTAGGCCTTCCACCCCATGTTGTAGACATCGATCTGCCCCCGGTTGGCGTCGAGGTGCAGCACCTTGTTCACCGTCGTCTCGAGCAGGGCGTTGTCGTGGCTGATCACGATCAACCCACCCTTGTGGCTCCTCAGGAACTCGCGCAGCCACACGATCGAGTCGGCATCGAGGTGGTTGGTCGGCTCGTCGAGCAGCAGGGTCTCGGCACCGGAGAACAGGATCCGGGCGAGCTCGACCCGCCTGCGCTGACCGCCACTGAGGGTCTTGAGCGGTTGGGTGAGGATGCGCTCCTCGATGCCGAGGCTGCTGGCGATCTGGGCGGCCTCCGACTCGGCGGCGTACCCGCCCCCGGCATGCAGCTCGGCATCGGCCCGGGAATAGCGCCTCATCCCGCGCTCCGCGATCTCGGGGTCGGCGGAGGCCATCTCGGTCTCGGACTCCCTCAGGCGGCGTACGACGTCGTCGAGTCCGCGAGCCGACAGGATGCGGTCGCGCGCCAGCGTCTCGGGGTCACCGATCCGCGGGTCCTGCGGCAGATAGCCGACCTCGCCGGTGGACAGCACCGTGCCGGAGGCAGGCTGCGCCTCGCCGGCCAGGATCTTGGTGAGGGTGGTCTTTCCGGCGCCGTTGCGACCGACGAGACCGACCTTGTCACCGGCTGCGACGCGGAAGTTGACGTGCTCCATGAGGAGACGCGCCCCGGCACGGACCTCGAGGTGTTGGGCGGTGATCATGAGGCTGGCTAGTCTACGGCGAAGTATGACCTCGGCTTGCATCACGGGACTCGTGCAGCAAGGCACCCAGCAGGGCCACCACGAAGGGATCGCAGAGCATGCGCTTCAACCCGAAGGCAAGGATCGACACCAGCCGGGTGTCCGACGGCGGCGGTCGATCCGGAGGCGGCGGCCTCGGCGGCCGTGGCGGTGGGGCGCAGATCCCGATGCCCGGCGGCATGAAGGCCGGTGGCGGGGTGGCCGGGATCGTGATCATCGTCATCATCCTGGCCGTCAACTTCCTGATGAACGGGCAGTCGCCCGCGATCGGCGGGCCGCTGGACACCCGGCAGATGGTGGCCGAAGGAGCCGACAGTGGTCGCTACGCCAACTGCAAGACCGGTGAGGACGCCCAGAACGACACCGACTGTGCCCGCGTGCTGGTGGAGAACTCCCTGCGCGACTACTGGGCCGCCACCCTCCCCGACCAGGCGGACGTCGACTTCGTCCCGGCCACCATGGAGACGTTCACCGGGGCCATCAACACCGGGTGTGGCCAGGCCACGTCTGCCGTCGGCCCGTTCTACTGTCCGCCCGACCAGCGCATCTACCTCGACACCACCTTCTTCGCCGATGTGCTGCAGCAACAGCTGAACGGCCCCTCGGGCGACTTCGTCGAGCCCTACGTGATCGGCCACGAATACGGCCACCACATCCAGAACCTGCTCGGCACCATGAGCCGGGTGAAGACCCAGCAAGGACCCCGCAGCGACGCCGTACGCCTCGAGCTCCAGGCCGACTGCTACGCCGGGATGTGGGTCAAGTCCGCCACGAGCACCCAGGACGCCACCGGGGAGCCGCTGATCCTCGACCTCAGCGACCAGGACATCAAGGACGCCATCGCCGCCGCCAGTGCGGTCGGCGATGACAAGATCCAGCAGCAGACCCAGGGTCAGGTCACCAAGGAGACCTGGACGCACGGCTCGGCGGCCTCGCGGATGAAGTGGTTCCAGACCGGCTACCAGCAGGGCAGTCTGCGGGCCTGCGACACCTGGTCGGTCGACACTCCCTAGAGCAGGGCCTCGATCTGGGGGAACTGGCGCTGCAGTGAGCGCAGGTAGGGCGCGACGCTCGGGTGTCTGAACTTGCCGACGAGGGCGCCCGGACCTTCAGCGGCCCTGGCGAGGGCCCACTCGGCGCGCGACAGCACGGTGTAGACCGCGCTCACCCTGGCCCCGAGCTCGACCTGCTCACGCGTGGCGAGTCCACTCGGAAGGGCAGCCAGATAGGCCTCCAGCAGGGGCTCGAAGTCCTCTCGGGCGCTCAGGCAGTAGTAGCCGAGATCGGCCCCGACCGGGCCCGTGCCCAAGGTTGCCCAGTCGATGCCGATCACGGACTCGGCGTCGTGCGAAAGCAGGTTCTGCGGGGTCGGATCCCCGTGCTGCGCAACCTGAGGCAGGTCCCCCAGTGCCGTCAGGAAATGGCCCCGACGGGTCCACAGGTGGTCGGCGACATCGGCGACCGTCGTTCGAGCCAGGGTCGGCCAGCCCCCACGGTGCTCGACGCGCCGGATTCTGTCCGCCAGCTGATTGCTGGCCAGCCACGGTGGTCCGCCCAGGTCGGCTCCCGCGAACCGGCCGAGTGATCGAGCGATGAACAGGCCGCCGGGTGGGTGTTCGTCGAGGTGGCTGGACCACAGGGTGATGCCGTCGGAATCCTCCTCGACCCGCGTCGCGGGTTCGGACCGCACCCCCGGCGTCGATCCCACCACCCCGCTGAGCGCCACCTCGGCAGGGCGCCGCCAATAAGCGAAGTGCGAGGGGTCGGAGAGTTCGCCAGGGTCACCGTGCACGGGCGCAGCTATCCGCTTCACCACCTGGTCGCCGACCAACCACACCCCGGCCGAGGACGCGCCGAGCCCCGCCGTCAGCGTCTGCCAACCCGGCTCCGGCTGCCACATGGTGCTCATCCTGGCAGAGGACCGCCGTGAACCGGGCTGATTCAGCCCACGTCGCGCCGGGCGAAGGCCCACTGTCCCGCCACGCTCACCAGGCCGGCCACCGCCAGGAGCGCAAGGACCGGCGGCCAACGGAACGGCTCCGCAGGCACGAGTGCCAGATGCTCGAACGGCGAGAGGTCCTGGAGCCACTGCGGCAGGCGGAACAGGTCGCCGAAGAGCATCACCACCACCGCGAACGCCAGGCTCAGCCAGGCCAGCACCCCGAGGCGCGGGCTCAGTCCGTAGAGCAGTCGACCCAGTGCGCTCAGCACCAGCACCGGTGCGACGTACCCGAGGATGCCGACCGGGAACCGCACCAGGGCTCCGGTGTCGCCCGTGACCAGCGCATACCCGGTCCCGATCCCCCAGCCGCCCGCCAGCACCACGACGACCACCCCCAGGAGGGTTGCCGCAACATGCCCCAGCAGCCAGTCGCGGCGCGACAGGGCCGTCGCGAGCAACGACTCGACCCGACCGGCCTCCTCCTCGCCGCGGGGGCGCTGGGATGCCGAGATGGCGTAGCCGGACGCGATCAGGGCCAAGAGCAGCAGCGCGGTCGCGTAGAAGCCGTCCACGAGGTCCCCGCTGGTCTGGACGAACAGATCCCGGGAGGTCTGTGACTCGCCGATCAGATCGGCCACATCAGTGCCCATCGAGCCGTAGGCCAGCCCCGTGAGGAACAGTCCGATAGCCCACCCGAGGATCGGGCCACGGTGCAGCCGCCAGGCCAGCCCGGGGCCGCCGACCAGGCTCCTCCCGGCATGGGCCGGCCCCGAGCGGGCCGCGAACACTCCCGACCCGAAGTCCCGCATCCCGAACACGGCGTACGCCGAGAGCGTGGCCGCTGCGGCGGCGACGAGAAGGAGCAGCGCCGGCCACCAGCGGAGTCCGGAGAACGCGTGCATGCCCTGGTACCACCCGATGGGCGAGACCCAGCTGAAGGCCGCGTTGCCGACATCCCCCACGGCCCGTAGGACATAGGCGACGGCGATGAACACCCCGCAGAGGCCATACATGGCGCGGGTCGTGGTGGTGAGCTGCGCCGCCAGCAGTGCCGTGCCGCTGAACACCAAGCCCACCAGCGTCAGGCCAAGTCCGAGCGCGATCGAATCCGCCGCCGCGAGCGGGTAGAGGATGAGGCTCACGGAGACGAGCACGCCGAGGAGCAGGTTCGCGATCAGCGCAGTCAGCAGTGCCGCGATCATGGGCGCAGCGCCGGTCACAGCAGCTGCGCGCAGGAGCTCGTCGCGTCCCGACTCCTCTTCTCCGCGGGTGTGTCGCCCGATGATGAACATGCTCATCAGGCCCGCGACGATCGCGCCGAAGGCCGTCGCCTGCCACGTCACCTGACCGCCGACCGTGTTGAGGGCGCGGGCAGGGCCAGCCATGGCGATCAGGGCCGCATTGTTCTGCATGCTGGCCGCCGCCCGGTCGAACTCGGCCTGCGTGGCGTAGAGACCGTCGACGCTGATGGCCTGGCTGACGTAGAGCAGCATGCCGCCCAAGCCCCACCAGAGCAGCAGCCACCGATCGCGCTTGAGGTTCACGCGCAGCAGTCTGCCGACGCCGATCACTCGGGCTCCCCCACCTCGGGGGTGTCGCCGTAGTGGCGCAGGAAGAGCTCCTCGAGCGTCGGGGGCTGACTGGTCAGGGAACGGACCCCGGAACGAAGCAGCGCTGCCAGCGCATCGTCCAAGCGTGTCGTATCGACCTCGAAACTCGCCCGGGTGCCCTCGACGACGAGGTCGTGGATGCCCGTCAGATCGCCCAGCCCACTCGGGGGCTCGGCCAACTCCACCATCACCGAGGTCCGGGTCAGGTGCCGGAGATCGGTCAGAGTGCCCGTCTCGACGCAGCGACCTGCGCGGATGATGCTCACCCGGTCGCACAAGCGCTCCACTTCGGCGAGGATGTGGCTGGAGAGCAGGACGGTGTTCCCCGCGGTCCGGAAGTCGTCGATGCAAGCCTGGAACTCCGACTCCATGATCGGGTCGAGGCCGGAGGTCGGCTCGTCGAGGATGAGTAGTTCGACATCCGACGCGAGCGCCGCGATCAGCGCCACCTTCTGCCGATTGCCCTTGGAATAGCTGCGACCCTTCTTCGTGGGGTCGAGTTGGAACCGCTCGATGAGGTCATCGCGACGCCGGGGGTCCACACGCCCCCTGAGTCGCCCGAGCAGGTCGATGACCTCTCCCCCGGTGAGGTTCGGCCAGAGGTTGACGTCGCCGGGCACGTAGGCGAGTCGACGGTGTAGGTGGGCGGCGTCACGCCACGGGTCTCCGTCGAAGAGACGCACGTCGCCGGCGTCGGCCCGCAGGAGGCCGAGCAGCACACGGATGGTCGTCGACTTGCCGGCACCGTTGGGGCCCAGGAAGCCGTGTACCTCGCCGGGGGTGACCGTGAGGTCGAGTCCGTCGAGTGCCCGGGTCGCACCGAACGTCTTGACCAAGCCCGTGATCTCGATGGGGTTCGCCATGACCTTGAGCCTAGGCGTTGACCACGTCGAACCGCGCGCTCGCGGCATCCTTCGCGGCCTGGTCGAGAATCGCCCGTCTCGGGTCGGGGACGGTGAGGAAGGGGTCGTGGACCCGGAGCCCGCTCAGTCTCGGATCGGCAAGCACCTCCTCGACGGCCGCATGATCACCACCGGCCACGATCGGCAGCCGTCTGGCCACGCCCTCGACCGCGCCGAGGATGCGTGCAGCGTGGTCCGCGGCAGCCTCGTAGGCCTGCCTCGCCTGGTTGTCGCGACGGCGCGCGAAACGCTGCTGGCTCTGCCCACCAGCCTTGGTGCGACCCTGGACATGACGCTGACCGACCTTCGACTCGACGATGCGGTGATGCTCGATGCGCGCCACGGCGAAGCCGCCCTTGCGCACGAGAAGCAGTCCCCAGGTCCTCGGAGTCGTCATCGCGGCGGTGAACGCGCCGGCATCCGGCTGCCCGTCGTACCCATCGGAGAACGGCAGGCGCGCCAGGAAGGCCGATCCGTCCTCGGCCACCCCACGCAGGCCCCCATCGGCGGCCGAGAGCACCGTCGCCCCGTGACGATCCCGGAAGTTCGCCACCCACCGCTCGACCCTCACGGCGGGCACGAGAACGACGGTCATGGTGCGGACGCTACGCCTCCCCGGTTTCCGGCGGGGGTCGTCAGGGTCTTCCCGCGGTTGTCAGGCGTTGCATCGGCTGACAACCGACAGTTTCCCCGGATATCCGGGGATCCATGCACGACGAGGGGAGCTAGACGTTGAAGCCCAGGGCACGCAGCTGCTCGCGGCCGTCGTCGGTGATCTTGTCGGGACCCCACGGCGGCATCCAGACCCAGTTGATGGCCACATCGTTGACGATGCCTTCGAGGGCAGCGTTGGTCTGGTCCATGATCACGTCGGTCAGCGGACAGGCAGCCGAGGTGAGGGTCATGTCGAGGACCACGTTGGAGCCGTCGTCGAGGTGGACGTCATAGACCAGGCCGAGGTCGACCACGTTGATGCCCAGCTCGGGGTCCACCACGTCCTTCATGGCCTCGGTGACGTCGTCGACGGTGACCGTGGCGGTGCCTCCGCCGGACAGGTCGACCTCGGGCAGGTCGGTGTGGTCAGGCATGTTCTTCCTCCAGAACTCGGGCGGTGGCGTCTTTCCACGCCATCCATGACAACAGGGCGCACTTCACGCGTGCCGGGAACTTGGCGACTCCCGCGAACGCGATGCCGTCCTCCAGGACGTCCTCGTCAGGCTCCACCGTGCCCTTGCCCTGCATGAGGGTGAGGAACTCCTGGTGGATCGACATCGCCTCCTCGACGGGCTTGCCGATCACCAGATCGGTCATCACCGAGGCCGACGCCTGCGAGATCGAGCAGCCCACGGAGTCGTAGGACACGTCGGACACCAGGCCGTCGGCGAGGTGCACCCTCAGAGTCACCTCGTCACCGCACGTGGGGTTGACGTGGTGCACCTCGGCCTCGAAGGGGTCGCGCAGACCCTTGTGGTGGGGGTTCTTGTAGTGGTCCAGGATGATCTCCTGGTAGAGCGAGTCCAGATCAGGGTTCATGTCACTCAACCCAACTTGAAGTAGGACCGGGTGTATTCCAGACCCTCGACGAGGGCATCGATCTCAGCCGGTGTGGTGTAGAGGTAGGACGAGGCCCGCGTGGAGCTCTGTACGCCGTACCGCTGGTGGGCAGGCTTGGCGCAATGATGACCGGCACGGACTGCGACGCCGCGACTGTCCAGCACCTGGGCGATGTCATGGGGGTGCACACCCTCGACCTCGAACGAGATGGCCGCGCCCCGCTGGCTCGCCTCGAGCGGTCCGAGGATCGTCAGCCCGGGCACGGTGGCCAGCCCTTCCAGGGCGTAGGACGTGATGGCCTGCTCGTGCCGGTGGATGTCGTCCATGCCGATATGGGTGAGGTAGTCCACAGCCGCGCCGAGACCGACGGCCTCGACGATAGGCGGAGTGCCGGCCTCGAACTTGTGCGGGATCCCGGCGTAGGTCGATCGGGCCATCGTGACGGTCTCGATCATCTCGCCGCCGCCCAGGAACGGAGGCAGCTGCTCGAGCACCGATCGCCTGCCCCACAGGACGCCGATGCCGGTGGGACCCACGACCTTGTGTCCGGTGAAGGCAAGGAAGTCCGCCCCCGAGGCCACCACGTCGACCGGGAGCTGCGGAGCTGCCTGCGACGCGTCGACGACGACCAGCGCACCGACCTCGTGAGCACGACGAGCGATCGCTGCCACCGGGTTGATGGTGCCGAGCATGTTGGAGACCCAGGTCAGGGAGACGACCTTCGTCCGCTCGGTGATCAGCGAGTCGATGTCGGAGAGGTCGAGGTGTCCGTCCTCGGTGAGCCCGAACCAGCGCAGGGTCGCCCCTTTGCGCTCGGTCAACAGCTGCCACGGCACGATGTTGGAGTGGTGCTCCATCTCGGTGATCACGACCTCGTCGCCCGCACCGATCTCCAGCGGGCCCCGCGCCCAGGCGAGCGTGTTGGCCACCAGGTTGAGAGCCTCCGAGGCGTTCTTGGTGAAGATCACCTCGTCGCGCGAAGGCGCCTTGATGAAAGCAGCGACCCTGTCCCGAGCCTCCTCGAACGCCTCAGACGACTCCGCGCCCAGCTGGTGCATCGCGCGGGCCACATTGGCGTTGTGCCGCTCGAGATGGTCGACCATCGTGTCGATGACGACCTGAGGCTTCTGCGAGGTGTTCGCGGAGTCGAGGTAGACCAACGGCTGCCCACCCGCGAGCACGCGCGTGAGGATCGGGAAGTCCTTGCGGATGACTTCCAGTTCGGGGAGCAGACCGTCGAGGATGCTCATGCGCCCGCGGCCGCCTTGAGGTACTTGTCGTAGCCCTCTGCCTCGAGCTGCTCGGCGAGCTCGGGACCGCCCTGCTCGGCGATGCGCCCGTTGACGAACACGTGAACGAAATCGGGGGTGATGTAGCGCAGGATGCGGGTGTAGTGGGTGATCAGCAGCACGCCCTTGCCCTCCTGGGCGCAGAACCGGTTGACACCGTCGGACACCACCTTGAGGGCGTCGATGTCGAGACCGGAGTCGGTCTCGTCGAGGATCGCCACCTTGGGGTTGAGCAACTCGAGCTGGGCGATCTCGTGACGCTTCTTCTCGCCTCCGGAGAAGCCCTCGTTGACCGAGCGCTGGCCGAAGGTGGGGTCGAGATTGAGATCCTCGAGCGCCTTGTTGACGTCCTTGACCCAGGTGCGCAGCTTGGGTGCCTCGCCATCGATGGCGGTCTTGGCGGTGCGAAGGAAGTTGGACACCGAGACACCGGGCACCTCGACGGGGTACTGCATGGCGAGGAACAGCCCGGCACGCGCCCGCTCGTCGACCGTCATCGCCAGGACGTCGGCACCGTCGAGGGTGACTGATCCACCGGTGATGGTGTACTTCGGGTGACCCGCGATCGAGTAGGCGAGGGTGGACTTGCCCGAGCCGTTGGGACCCATGATCGCGTGGGTCTCGCCGTCCTTGATGATCAGGGTGACGCCCTTGAGGATCTCCTTGGGGCCGTCCTCGGTGGTGACCGAGACGTGCAGGTCCTTGATGTCCAGCGTGCTCATCTGTGTCTCTCTCTTCAGGAAGGGCGGACGCCGTTGAGCGTCTCGGTGATGTCGACGTACACGTCGTCGTCGCGCACCTCGATCGGGAAGGTGGCCACCGGCTCGGTGGCGGGCAGGCCGGTCGGCTTGCCGGTGCGGAGGTCGAAACGGGAGCCGTGCAGCCAGCACTCGATCTGGCATTCGGCCACGTCGCCCTCGGACAGGGCGACCTCGGCGTGGGAGCAGAGATCCTGGATCGCGAAGAACTCCTCGCCATCGCGCGCGATGGCGAGGTCCAGGTCGTCTGCGGTCACCGCGAGGGCCTGATCCTTCGGCACCTCGCCGACCGCGCAGACGCGCACGAGGCCCATCAGAAGGCCTTCAGGGCGTTCTTGGCGAGCTCGACCTCGACGGTCGCGATCAGCTTCTCCTGGATCTGGGGCACGTCGATCTGTCGGATCAGGTCGTTGAAGAAGCCGTGCACGACCAGGCGACGAGCCTCGGACTCCTCGATGCCCCGCGAGCGGAGGTAGAACAGCTGCTCGTCGTCGAAGCGACCGGTGGCCGACGCGTGCCCCGCGCCCTCGATCTCCCCGGTCTCGATCTCCAGGTTGGGCACGGAGTCGGCCTGGCAGCCATCGGTCAGCACCAGGTTGCGGTTCTCCTCGTAGGTCTCGATGCCCTCGGCGACCTTGCGGATCAGCACATTGCCGATCCAGACGGTGTGGGCACCCTGGCCCTGCAGGGCGCCCTTGTAGACAACGTGACTCTTGGTCTTGGGGGCCGTGTGGTCGACGAAGAGCCGGTGCTCGATGTGCTGGCCCTCGTCGGCGAAGTAGAGGCCGAGCATCTCGACGGACCCACCGGGGCCGGCGTACTCGGCGGTGCTGTCATGCCGCACCAGGTCGCCACCGAAGCTCACGTCGACGTGCTTGAAGGAGGCGTCGCGACCCACCTTGGCGTGCCGGTGGCCGACGTGGACCGCATCGTCGGCCCAGTCGTCGATGGACACGACGGTGAGCTGGGCCCCGTCGCCCACGATGATCTCGGCGATGTCGCTGAGCGTGGCGGAGCCCTCGAACAGGAACACCACCGTCGCCTTGCTGTGCCGCTCGGCGGTGACCACCACGTGGGAGGCCGCTGCGCCGTCTATGCCGCTTCCGGTCACCGTCACGATCACCGGGGTGTCCAGCACGGTCTCGGCCGGGATGGTGACGGCGTAGATGTTGGTGGCGGCGTCCCAGGTGCGGGCCGCGATCCGGTCGGTCGGCACGTAGCCGCTCGACCCACGCAGGGGGCTGTCGGCGGGGATGTGCTCGACGGCGACCCCGGCGGGGGCATCGGTGTCGGCGATGACGGATCCGGCGGTGAGGTCGGCGTCCGTGTGGAGCCCGCGTAGGCGCCGCATCGGTGTGAACCGCCAGATCTCCTCGCGTCCGGTCGGGACCGGGTGGTCGGCCAGGTCGAACGACCCCGCCGGGTGGAGGTGGCTCAGCACCTCGCCGGGGGCGACGGTCTCCAGCGCCTCGGCGACAGCCGGGGTTTCAGTCAGAGTCACTGCATTCGCTTTCTGGTGTTCGGTGAGGGGTCGGGGCGATCCGGCTCAGCCGACCGCGCCTTCCATCTGGAGCTCGATGAGCCGGTTGAGCTCGAGGGCGTATTCCATCGGCAGCTCCTTGGCGATCGGCTCGATGAAGCCACGCACGATCATCGCCATCGCCTCGTCCTGCTCCATGCCGCGGCTCATGAGGTAGAAGAGCTGGTCGTCGGAGACCTTCGACACGCTCGCCTCGTGACCCATGGAGACGTCGTCCTCACGGATGTCGACGTAGGGATAGGTGTCCGAGCGGCTGATCTGGTCGACGAGCAGGGCATCGCACAGGACATTGGACTTGGAGCCGTGGGCACCCTCGTTGATCTGGATGAGCCCGCGGTAGGAGGTCCGGCCACCGCCGCGCGCCACCGACTTCGACAGGATGCTCGAGGAGGTGTTGGGCGCGGCGTGCACCATCTTGGCGCCGGCGTCCTGGTGCTGGCCCTCGCCCGCGAAGGCGATCGACAGCGTCTCACCCTTGGCGTGCTCGCCCATGAGGTAGACGGCGGGGTATTTCATCGTGACCTTGGAGCCGATGTTGCCGTCGACCCACTCCATGGTCGCTCCGGCCTCGCAGACAGCCCGCTTGGTGACGAGGTTGTAGACGTTGTTCGACCAGTTCTGGATGGTCGTGTAGCGGCAACGACCACCCTTCTTCACGATGATCTCCACCACCGCGGAGTGCAGCGAGTCGGAGGAGTAGATCGGCGCGGTGCAGCCCTCGACGTAGTGCACGTAGGCGTCCTCGTCGACGATGATCAAGGTGCGCTCGAACTGGCCCATGTTCTCGGTGTTGATCCGGAAGTAGGCCTGGAGCGGGATGTCGACGTGCACCCCCTTGGGGACGTAGATGAACGAGCCGCCCGACCAGACGCTGGTGTTGAGCGCGGCGAACTTGTTGTCACCCACCGGGATGATGGTCCCGAAGTATTCGCGGAAGAGCTCTTCGTGCTCCCGCAGGGCGGTGTCGGTGTCGACGAAGATCACGCCCTGCTCCTCGAGGTCCTCGCGGATCGAGTGGTAGACGACCTCGGACTCGTACTGCGCCGCGACGCCGGAGACCAGACGCTGCTTCTCCGCCTCGGGGATGCCGAGCCGGTCGTAGGTGTTCTTGATGTCCTCGGGGAGGTCGTCCCACGTGGCCGCCTGCTTCTCGGTGGAGCGGACGAAGTATTTGATGTTGTCGAAGTCGATGCCGCCGAGGTCGGAGCCCCACTTGGGCATGGGCTTGCGGTGGAAGAGGTTGAGGCCCTTGAGCCGCAGGTCGAGCATCCACTGCGGTTCGCTCTTCTTCTCGGAGATGTCGCGGACGACAGCGTCATTGAGACCGCGCTTCGCGTCGGCCGACGCGTCCGCGTCGGCCCAGCCGTATTCGTAGCGACCGATGCCCTTCAGCTCCGGGTTGAGTTCCTCGATGGTCGGCTGGGTGCTCGTCATGCTGACTCGCCATCCTTCTCAGTGTGGGTTGAGCTGTTCGCTGGGGCGTGCGGGATGCAGGTGGTGCACACACCATCGCCGTGGGCGATGGTGGCCAAGCGTTGGACGTGGCGTCCGAGGACCTGACCGATGGCCTCGGTCTCGGCTTCGCACAGCTGCGGGAACTCGGCGGCCACATGGGACACCGGACAGTGCTGCTGGCAGAGCTGGTCGCCGATCGGCAGCGCCTTGACCGCAGCCGAGTAGCCGACATCGGTGAGCACACGTGCCAGGACCTCGGCCGAGCTGAGCTCGGGGTGCAGGTCGGCCACGGTCTGGAAGTCGCGGCCGATGAAGGCGACCCGACGACGGGCGAACTCCATCACGGCCTCGTCACCCTGGGTCTCGCTGAGGAAGCGCAGGGCCAGCACGGCGAGATCGTCGTACTGCTGGTCGAGGTCGTCGCGACCGGCGTCGGTCAGCTTGAAGACCTTGGCCGGGCGACCGCGACCTCGCGAGCCGTACACCCGCTGGTCCTCTGCGGCCAGCCGGCCGGTCTCGACAAGGTGCTCGAGGTGTCGGCGCACGGCCGCGGGCGTCAGGTCGAGCCGTTGGGCGAGGCTCGCTGCCGTGGACGGGCCGTTCTCGAGGATGCTGCGGATCACGCGCGCGCTCGTCGGTGCGTCCCCCTCAGGGGTCACGACAGGCGTTCGGGCGAATTCCACAACAACAGTGTGACGTTAATGAGCGACCCGTTTCAAGTAAGGCTCCCCTAAGCCGGGCCGGGCGGGCCGCAGCCCCGGACACACCGCTGTGGGTCCCCGTTCCTACACTTGGGCCGTGCCTGCCCCCGTTCCCGCCGTCGAGATCGACGGTCTCGTGATGCGGTACGGCGACAAGACGGCCGTGGACCACCTCAGCCTCACGGTGGATCGGCACCGGATCACGGCCGTGCTGGGACCCAACGGTGCAGGCAAGACGACCACGCTGGAGACGTGCGAGGGCTATCGCCGACCGCAAGCCGGCAGGGTTCGCGTGCTCGGTCTCGACCCAGTGCGCCAGCGCGCGGAGCTCCTGCCCCGGATCGGCGTGATGCTGCAGTCGGGGGGCGCTTGGTCGGGGGTCCGGGCCGTGGAGATGCTCACCCACATCGCACGCATGCACCGCGACCCGCTGCCGGTCGCCCTGCTGGTCGAGCGGCTCGGCCTCGCCGACTGCGGACGTACGCCGTACCGGCGCCTGAGTGGCGGACAGCAGCAGCGCCTCGGCCTGGCGATGGCCGTGGTGGGCCGTCCCGAGCTGGTCTTCGTCGACGAGCCGACGGCCGGCATGGACCCGGCAGCACGGCGTACGACGTGGGAGCTGCTCCAGGAGCTCACGGCCGACGGCGTCACCATCGTGCTGACCACGCACCACATGGACGAGGCCGAGCACCTCGCAGACCAGGTCTTCGTGATCGACCACGGTTCGGTGATCGCGCAGGGCAGCCCCTTCGAGCTGACGCGGGCGAAGGGACACGCCACCATCCGGCTCGTCGTGACCGAGCCGTTCCCCGTCGACGCACCCGACTCGCTTCGCCTCAGCCTCGGCCCCGACACCGAGGTGACCCAGATCAACGAGCACAGCCTGCTCATCAGCGGACCCGCCGACCACCAGACCCTGGCCAAGGTCAGCGCCTGGTGCGACGAGCAGAGCGTCCTGCCGGAGTCGCTCTCGCTCGGGCAGCGGACCCTCGAGGACGTGTTCCTCCAGCTCACCGGCCGAGAGCTGGTGCCATGAGGCGCGCACCACAGGGCACCTTCGCGCCCTCCCCGGGCTCAGCGCCCTTCCCGACCCAGGTGCGGGCGCAGGCAGCCATGGAGACCCGGCTGCTGCTCCGCAACGGGGAGCAGCTGTTGATCGCGGTCGCCATCCCGGTGATCGTGCTGGTCGCAGGAGTGCTCGCCAGCCGTCACCTCGACCTCAAGCTCTCAAGCCGGGCCGTCGACGTCCTGACCCCTGGCGTCCTGGCGCTCGCCGTGATGTCCACGGCGTTCACCTCGCTGGCGATCGCCACCGGTTTCGAGCGCCGCTACGGCCTGCTGAAGAGGTTGGGCTCCTCGCCGCTGCCCCGCTCCGGGCTGTTGGCCGGCAAGGTGGGTGCTCTCCTGCTGGTGGAGGTGCTGCAGGGCATCGTGATCTCCGGGGTCGGGATCGCCCTGGGCTGGCGTCCCGACGTCATCGGCTTCCTGATCGCCGTGCCGGTGGCTCTGCTCGGCACCGCCGCCTTCGCCTCGCTCGGGCTGTTGCTGGCCGGCACGCTGCGGGCCGAGGCCACGTTGGCGGCGGCGAACCTGATCTACCTGCTGCTGATGGCCGGTGGGGGCGTGGTGCTCCCCCGGTCGTCGTACGGCGGCTTCGGCAGCCTGCTGGCCTACCTCCCCTCGGGTGCCCTCGGGGACGCCCTGCGGGCGGGGTTCCTGCATGGCCGGGTCGATGGGCCCGCCCTGCTGGTCCTGCTGATCTGGTCCATCGCCGGCTCGGCCCTGGCCGCGCGCTTCTTCAGGTGGGAGTGAGGTGTCGATGACCCAGAGCCCCTGGCTCGAGCGACTCGCCTGGACCAACCTGGTCGCCAACGTCGGGATCGTGCTGACCGGAGGCGCCGTACGGCTGACGGGGTCCGGGCTCGGCTGCCCGACCTGGCCGAACTGCACCGAGGAGTCGCTGGTTCCGCACCGCGCCCTGGGGATCAACGGCGCCATCGAGTTCGGCAACCGGATGCTGACCTTCGTGCTGACTGCCGTCGCGATCGCCTGCTTCGTGGTGGCGCTGCGCTCCGGGCACCGGCTGGCCAAGCGGCTGTCGTTCGCGGTGCTCCTGGGCATCCCCGCGCAGGCCCTGATCGGCGGCATCACGGTGCTGACCGACCTCAATCCCTGGATCGTCGCGTTCCACCTGCTGGTGTCGATGGCGATGATCGGGCTGTGCGTGTGGCTCGTCGAGACGGTTCGCGACGGGCCGGGTGTGAAGCCACCGTCGTCCACCCGACGGCTGTCCTGGCTGATCTTCGCGGTGGGCTGGTTGGTGCTCTACCTCGGCACGGTGGTCACGGGCAGCGGTCCGCACTCCGGTGACGCGCAGTCGCGGCGTACCGGTCTGGACGCCCAGGTGGTCTCCCACGTGCACGCGTCCGCGGTCTATGTGCTGGTCGCACTGACCATCGGCCTGGTGGCCGTCACGTTCCGCACCGGCCGGTCGCCCCTGCGGCAGGCCGCGGTCGCACTTCTGCTGGTCGAGGTCGCCCAGGGCTTCGTGGGCTTCCTGCAGTACTACCTGGGGGTGCCGTCGGGCCTGGTCGCCGTCCATCTGCTCGGCGCCGCCCTGACGAGTGCCACCCTCACCCTCGTCGTGCTGCGCGCGGCGCGAGGTCAGCGCGTGAGCAGCGGGTCGAGGGCGACCGCGACGAACAGCAGGCTGAGGTAGAGGTTCGAGGCGTGGAACAGCCGCATCGGGTTGATGGCTGACAGGTCCTCGGTGCCCTTCGTCCGCGCATGCATCCGGTGTGCCTCGACGAGGAAGAACGCGCCCAGGGCAGCGGCGGCGGCAGGATAGAACCACCCCGTGTCGGCCACGGGCCACAGCAGGAGCGACGTCGCGACCATCACCCAGCTGTAGAGCACGATCTGGCGACTGACCTCGTGTGCGGGCGCGACCACGGGGAGCATCGGAACCGAGACGCCGGCGTAGTCCTCCCGGTAGCGCAGCGCGAGCGCCCACGTGTGCGGCGGAGTCCAGAAGAACACCACCGCGAACAGCACCACCGGCACCCACGAGAGCGAGTCGGTGACGGCCGTCCAGCCGATCAGGGCGGGGAAGCAGCCGGCGAGCCCGCCCCACACGATGTTCTGGGTCGTGCGCCGCTTGAGGACCATCGTGTAGACGAGCACGTAGAACGCGTTGGCCAGCACCGCCAGGCCGGCCGAGAGCCAGTTGACGAAGAAGCCCAGGATAAGCGTCGACAGCACTCCCAGCACGAGACCGAAGACCAGGGCGGCCCGCGACGTCACGATGTGGCGCGGCAGCGCTCGGCGACGGGTGCGGCGCATCTGCTCGTCGATGTCGCGGTCGTAGACGCAGTTGAGGGTCGATGCCGACCCGGCGGACAGGGTGCCGCCCAGCACGGTCGCCGCGACGAGACCCAACTCGGGGATGCCCCGCTGGGCGAAGAACATCACCGGCACCGTGGTGAGCAGCAGCAGCTCGATCACGCGGGGCTTGGTGAGCCCGACGTACGCCGCGATGACGTCCTTGATGGATGCCTCACCCACAGCAGAGTCCGGCCGATCGCCGACGGCGGAGCCGCCGGGCTCACCGGAGTCGCCTGCCTGGTGGGCAGAGGCCGAGTGGCCGACATGCGTCACGACAGATATTTCCTCGCGGATCGGGCATTGAATCAGGAGATGAAACCGGGGTCGAGTGTATGCCCACCCATGAGTAGGCTCATCGGTGAGTCCCGATGAGCCGACCATGTGAGCGTCCGACCCGACGCGGCACAACCGAGAGGAACTTGCGTGAGCACCCCCAACACCCTGGAGTGGACGGACGTCGACAAGGCCGCCGTGGACACCGCGCGGGCCCTGGCCATGGATGCCGTCCAGAAGGTCGGCAACGGTCACCCCGGCACCGCCATGAGCGTTGCGCCGGCGGCCTACCTGCTCTTCCAGAAGGTCATGCGTCACAACCCTGCCGACCCCCACTGGCCCGGACGTGACCGGTTCGTGCTGTCCTGCGGTCACTCCAGCCTGACGCTCTACATCCAGCTCTACCTCGGCGGCTGGGGTCTCGAGCTCGAGGACCTCAAGGCGCTGCGCACCTGGGGGAGCAAGACCCCCGGCCACCCCGAATACGGGCACACCGCCGGTGTGGAGACCACCACCGGTCCGCTCGGTCAGGGCGTCGGCAACGCGGTCGGCATGGCCATGGCGGCCCGTCGCGAACGCGGCATGCTGGATCCCAACGCGGCCCCGGGTGCGTCTCCCTTCGACCACCACATCTACGCGATCTGCAGCGACGGCGACCTGGAGGAGGGTGTCAGCGCCGAGGCCTCCTCGATCGCGGGGACCCAGCAGCTGGGCAACCTGACCCTGATCTGGGACGACAACAAGATCTCGATCGAGGACGACACCAACATCGCCTTCACCGAGGACGTCGCGAAGCGCTACGAGGCCTACGGCTGGCACGTCCAGACGGTCGACTGGACCCACGGCGGCACGACGTACGAAGAGGACGTCCCAGCCCTCTACGCCGCCATCCAGGCGGCCGAGGCAGTGACCGACAAGCCGAGCTTCATCGTGCTCAAGACCATCATCGCCTGGCCGGCCCCCACCCTTCAGGGCACCGGGAAGGCCCACGGCTCGGCCCTCGGCGCCGACGAGGTGGCCGCCACGAAGACCATCCTGGGCTTCGACCCCGAGCGCAGCTTCGACGTCTCGGACGAGGTCATCGCACACACCCGTGAGCTCGTGGCCCGCGGCAAGGCCGCCCAGGAGGCCTGGGACGCCGACTTCGCCCACTGGACGACCAAGCCGTCGGCCGACACGGCGCTCTTCGCGCGACTGCAGACCCGCACGCTGCCGCAGGGCTGGGCCGACAACCTGCCGAGCTTCCCGGCCGACCCCAAGGGCCTGGCGACTCGCAAGGCGTCCGGTGCCGTGATCAACGCCCTCGCACCGGCGCTGCCCGAGCTGTGGGGCGGATCCGCCGACCTGGCCGAGTCCAACAACACCACCATCGAGGGTGCGCCCTCGTTCCTGCCCAAGGAGCGGTCCACCAAGATGTGGACCGGCGACCCGGCGGCGGGGCGGGTGCTCCACTTCGGCATCCGCGAACACGGCATGGGCGCGATCATGAACGGCATCGCCGTGCACGGTGGCACCCGCGTGTTCGGTGGGACGTTCCTGACCTTCTCCGACTACATGCGCGGTTCCGTGCGACTCGCGGCCATCATGGGGCTGCCGGTCACCTACGTCTGGACCCACGACTCGATCGGTCTCGGCGAGGACGGTCCGACCCACCAGCCGATCGAGCACTTCGCCGCGCTCCGCGCCATCCCCGGCCTCGACGTCGTACGCCCCGCTGACGGCAACGAGACAGCGGCCGCCTGGAAGGCGATCCTGGACAAGAGCGATCGCCCTGCGGGCCTGCTGCTGACTCGCCAGAACGTGCCGACCTACCCGCGTGGCGAGCAGGGCTTCAGCGACACCTCCAACGTGCACCGCGGGGGCTACGTGCTGCTCGACGTCGATGGCGGCGCGCCGGACGTGGTGCTCATCGGCACGGGGTCCGAGGTCCAACTGGCCGTCGAGGCCAGATCCATCCTGGCCGAGAGCGGCATCCGTGCCCGCGTCGTCTCGATGCCGTGCCGCGAGTGGTACGACGAGCAGGAGCAGTCCTACCGCGACACGGTCATCCCTCCCAGCGTGAAGGCGCGGGTCTCGGTGGAGGCCGGGATCGCGATGGGATGGCGCGACATCGTCGGCGACGCCGGGCGAACCGTCTCCATCGAGCACTACGGCGCGAGCGCCGACTTCGCACGCATCTTCACCGAGTTCGGGGTGACGGCCGAGGCCGTGGCGAACGCCGCTCGGGACAGCATCTCCGCAGCGACGCACTGAACCCCAAGGAATAGGGAGGCATCACATGTCTGACCGTCTCAAGACCCTGTCGGATGCAGGAGTGTCGATCTGGCTCGACGACCTGTCGCGCGAACGCATCGAGACCGGCAACCTCGCCGAGCTCATCTCGCAGGCCTCGGTGGTCGGTGTCACCACGAACCCCACGATCTTCGCCGCGGCCATCGCCAATGGTGAGCGCTACGACGAGCAGTCCGGCAAGCTGGCCGCCGACGGCGCCGACGCCGACCGGGCCATCTTCGAGCTGACCACCGAGGACGTCCGCAATGCCTGCGACATCCTGGCGCCGGTCCACCGGGCCGATCCCTACGACGGCCGGGTGTCGATCGAGGTCGCACCGACGTTGGCTCGCGACACCGACGCCACGATCGCGCAGGCGCGAGAGCTCTGGGCCGCCGTGGGCCGTGACAACGCGCTGATCAAGATACCGGCCACCGAGGAGGGCCTGCCTGCCATCACCGAGGCCATCGCGAGCGGCATCAGCGTCAACGTCACGCTGATCTTCGGCATCGACCGCTACCGGGCCGTGATGGACGCCTATCTGACCGGCCTGGAGAAGGCCAAGTCCCAGGGTCGCGAGATCGCCGGCATCCATTCGGTCGCGTCGTTCTTCGTCTCCCGGGTCGACACCGAGATCGACAAGCGCCTCGACGCCATCGGCACCGAGGAGGCTCTCGCACTCAAGGGCAAGGCCGCCCTCGCCAACGCCCGGTTGGCCTACGGCGCCTTCCAGGAGGTGTTCGGCGGCGAGCGGTACGCCGCGCTGAAGGCCGCCGGCGCCAACTCCCAGCGACCCCTGTGGGCCTCCACCGGTGTGAAGGACCCGTCCTACTCCGACACGATGTACGTCACCGACCTGGTGGTCGAGGGCTGCGTGAACACCATGCCGGAGAAGACCATGCAGGCCTTCGCCGACCACGGCGAGGTCACCGGCGACACGGTCAGCGGTCGCGTCGCCGAGGCGGAGGCGCTCTTCGCACAGCTGGCCGCCGTCGGCATCGACTTCGACGACGTCCTGGTCGTCCTCGAGGACGAGGGTGTCGACAAGTTCGTGAAGTCGTGGGACGAGCTCGTCGCGACGGTGACCGGCCAGCTCGAGGCGGCCGGCAAGTGACCGACTGGAGCACGCTCAAGGCCGAGCCGGGGCGTGGGGGCTACGAGCTCTACTTCGGCTTCCGCGACGAGCAGGCCTTCGTCCGGGAGGTCGAGCTGTTGGTCGGAGAGCAGGTCGCCAGCAGACTGGCCGCCCAGGACAAGACCCTGTGGGGACCCGAGGCCGAGGACGAGTCCGCCAAGCGCCTCTCCTGGGTCGGCCTCGCCACCTCGTCCCGTCCACTGGTCGAGGAGATCGCCGAGCTGCGCACCCACCTGCAGGCCAACGGGCTGACGCGGATCGTGCTCTGCGGGATGGGGGGTTCCTCGCTCGCTCCCGAGGTCATCTGCGCCGCTGAGGGCGTCGCCCTGACCGTCCTCGACTCCTCCGACCCCGACTTCGTCCGCAGCGCGCTCGAGACAGACCTGGACACGTCCGTCGTCGTCGTCTCCAGCAAGTCCGGGGGCACCGTCGAGACCGACAGTCAACGGCGGGCATTCGAGCAGGCGTTCCGCGATGCCGGCATCGACCCGACCCAGCGCATCGTCGTGGTGACCGACCCGGGCTCGCCGCTGGACCAGTCGGCCAGCGAGGCCGGCTACCGGGTGTTCCGCGCAGACCCCGATGTCGGGGGACGATATTCCGCTCTCACCGCCTTCGGTCTCGTGCCCAGTGGCCTGGCCGGCGTCGATCTGGGCAGGCTGCTCGATGAGGCCGCAGCGATCGGTGACGCCCTCGCAGCCGACGACGTCGACAACCCCGGTCTTCGCCTCGGGGCGCTCCTCGGAGTCGCGAACAGGTCGGGGGCCGACAAGCTGGTGCTGGCCGACAACGGCTCGCCCTACCCCGGCTTCGGTGACTGGGCCGAGCAACTGATCGCCGAGTCGACCGGCAAGGACGGCAAAGGCATCCTGCCCGTCGTGGTCGAGGGTCTCGACGCGCCCAACTACTCCCCCAGCTCGTCCGACGAGGTGCTGGCCACCTTCGGTCCCGTCTTCGACTTCGACACGGTGCCGAGTTCCGGCTGGGGCACGTTCGTCAACGCGCCCTTGGGTGCGCAGCTGATGCTGTGGGAGGTCGCCACGGCCGTGGCCGGGCGGATCATCGGGATCAACCCCTTCGACCAGCCTGATGTGGAGAGCGCCAAGGCAGCCGCGCGCAGCATGCTCGACGGCGCCGACGACTCCCCCGAGCCGGCGTTCGCCGACGGCGCGATCGACGTCTACGCCTCCGGCGACTGGCTACCCGAGGGCACCGCGACGGTCGCCGATGCGGTGGCCGCGCTGCTCACCGGTCTCGACCCGTCCCACGGCTACGTGTCGGTCCAGGCCTACCTCGACCGGCATCGCGACGCGGCACTCTGCGACGTACGCCGTAGCCTGGCCGACATCACCGGCCGCCCGGTCACCTTCGGATGGGGGCCACGGTTCCTGCACTCGACAGGGCAATATCACAAGGGCGGGCCGGCCACCGGCGTCTACCTGCAGATCACCGGCGAGCCGGTCGCCGATCTCGAGATCCCGGGCCGGCCTTTCACGTTCCAGACGTTCATCACCGCGCAGGCGGTGGGGGACGGCAAGGTGCTGGCCGACCATGGACGACCGGTCCTGCGGCTGCACGTCAACGACCTGGGTGCACTGTCGATCATCCGGGAGGCTCTGGCGTGACAGCGTCGGGCGGGTCGGCGTACACCAATCCCCTGCGGGATCCCCAGGACCGTCGGCTCCCCCGCATCGCCGGTCCGTGTGGGCTGGTGCTGTTCGGAGTCACCGGCGACCTGTCACGCAAGAAGCTGATGCCGGCGGTCTACGACCTCGCGAACCGCGGGCTGTTGCCGCCGGGATTCTCGCTGGTCGGCTACGCGCGCCGTGACTGGGCCAACGAGGACTTCGCCCAGATCGTGCACGACTCGGTCAAGCAGCATTCCCGCACCGAGTTCCGCGAAGAGGTCTGGAACCAGCTCGCCGAGGGGTTCCGCTTCGTCCCGGGCGACTTCGCCGACGATGTGGCCTTCGCACGCCTCAAGCGCACCCTGGCCGAGCTCGACGACGTCCGTGGCACGGCCGGCAATCACGCGTTCTACCTCTCCATCCCGCCGAGGTTCTTCGCCGACGTGATCGGACAGCTCAAGGAACACGGCATGGCCGAGCAGAGCGACACCTCGTGGCGACGGGTCGTGGTGGAGAAGCCGTTCGGGCACGATCTCGCCTCGGCCCGCGAGCTCAACCGGATCGTCTCGGAGGTGTTCCCGCCCGAGTCGGTGTTCCGGATCGACCACTACCTCGGCAAGGAGACGGTCCAGAACATCCTGGCGCTCAGGTTCGCCAACAACATGTTCGAGCCGATCTGGAACTCCAACTACGTCGACCACGTGCAGATCACCATGGCCGAGGACATCGGGATCGCCGGCCGGGCCGGCTACTACGACGGCATCGGTGCGGCGCGCGACGTCATCCAGAACCACCTGCTGCAGCTGATGGCGCTGATCGCCATGGAGGAGCCGTCGGCGTTCGACGCTGCGTCGCTGCGGACGGAGAAGCAGAAGATCCTGTCGGCGGTGATCCTGCCCACGTCGCTCGACGAGTCCACCGCCCGCGGCCAGTACGACGCCGGCTGGAGCGGCGGCACCCTCGTGCCGGGCTACACCGACGAGGACGACATCGCCACGACCTCCACCACCGAGACGTACGCCGCGATCAAGCTGGGCATCGGCACCCGCCGGTGGGCCGACGTGCCGTTCTACCTGAGGGTCGGGAAACGACTGGGCCGACGCGTCACCGAGGTGGCGGTGGTGTTCAAGCGAGCACCGCACCTGCCCTTCTCCGAGACCGCGACCGAGGATCTCAGCCAGAACGCCCTGGTGATGAGGATCCAGCCCGACGAGGGCATCACGACCCGCTTCGGGGCCAAGGTTCCCGGGACGGCGATGGAGATCCGTGACGTCAACATGGACTTCGCCTACGGCGGCACCTTCACCGAGTCCTCCCCCGAGGCCTACGAGCGACTCATCCTCGACGTGCTGCTGGGCGACCCCCCGCTGTTCCCTCAGCACCAGGAGGTGGAGCTCTCCTGGAAGATCCTCGACCCCATCATCAAGCACTGGGCGAAGTCGGGTCGACCCGAGAAATACCCCTCCGGCACCTGGGGGCCGGCTTCGGCCGACCGGATGCTGGCCCGCGACGGACGGAAGTGGCGCCGACCATGAGCTCACACCACCAGACCACTCGCTGCGCTCGTGCGTCGTGGGGGGCCACGAGATGATGGAACTTCTGGACACGAACTCGGCCGCCATCGCCGCCGAGTTCGTCAGGGCGAGGCGCAAGGCCGGCTCCCCCGCCATGGGCATGGTGATGACCCTCGTCGTCGTCGTCGACGAGGACCACGTGGAGGATGCCATGGCCTCGGCCCAGGCGGCCTCGGAGGAACATCCCGCCCGCGTGCTCGGAGTGATCCTCGGTTCGGGCCGCGGCGCAGCCCGGGTGAACGCCCAGGTCGGCACCGGCGGGGGCTGGACCGGCGAGGCGGCCCTGATCAGGCTGAGCGGGCCGGTCGTCAAACACCCCGAGTCGGTCGTCCTTCCGCTTCTGCTGCCCGACTCCCCCGTGGTGGTCTGGTGGGCCTGCACCCCTCCGTCCGACCCCGGCAGCGACCCGCTCGGGGTGCTGGCACAACGACGGATCACCGACGTCGCCGCAGCGTCGCGAGGCAGGTCCTCGGCTCTGATCCACCAGTGCAAGGAGTATGCGCCGGGGTCCACCGACCTGGCCTGGACGCGGCTCACGCCGTGGCGCGCCCTGCTGGCGGCCTCGCTCGACCAGCAGCAGGAGAAGGTCCTGTCTGCGTCCATCACCGCAGAACGCATCTCACCGAGCGCCGACCTCCTCGAGGCCTGGCTCGCACTCAGGCTGCGCGTCGAGGTGGCGCGCCACACCTCCTCAGGACCCGGCATCACCGAGGTCGTGCTGGACACGAAGTCCGGACCCATCAGCATCGCCCGTGGTGACGGCAGGCTCGCCACCCTGACCTCCCCGGGGCAACCCGATCGACCGGTGGCGCTCAGGCGACGCACCGTTGCCGAATGCCTCGGCGAGGAGCTCCGGCGGCTCGACGAGGACGACACCTACGCAGCCACAGCCCGCAAGCTGGTGAGGATGACGACATGAACCGCATCGAGGTGCAACCCGACGCCGACAGCCTCGCGACCGCCGTGGCCGGCGAGCTGCTCTCCCGGTTGGCCGGCATCCAGACCGCGGGGCAGGTACCGGCGATCTGCCTGACCGGCGGCACCATCGCCGACGCCATCCACCGCGAGCTGGCTCGTCTCACGCCCGGCTCCGAGGTCGACTGGTCGTCGGTGGACATCTGGTGGGGCGACGAGCGCTTCGTCGCTGAGTCGTCACCGGAGCGCAACGCGCTACAGGCACGCACAGCCCTTCTGGATCAGGTCCCCGTAGACCCTGCCCGTGTCCACGAGATGCCCGCGGCGTCGGCCGGCGACCTCGTCGCGGCGGCTGCGGCGTACGCGGAGGAGGTCCGCGCCCACGGTGGCGGCCAGTTCGACATCATGATGCTCGGCGTCGGCCCCGATGGCCATGTGGCCTCGCTGTTCCCCGGTTCTCCCCAGCTCGAGGTGACGGAGGCGATCGCGGTGGCGGTCACCGACTCCCCCAAGCCGCCGCCCGAGCGCGTGAGTCTCACCTTCGAGGCCCTCAACAGGTCCCGCTCGGTCTGGTTCCTGGTGTCCGGAGAGGGCAAGGCAGCAGCGGTGGCCGCAGCCCTCGGTGGCGCCGAGCCCCGTGAGATCCCGGCCGCCGGAGTCAGCGGGTCGGAGGAGACGATCTGGTTCCTCGATCACGCCGCGGCATCGCGGCTGTGACTCAGAAGATGATGTCGCCGTTCTTGCGGCGTGTGCGCAGCAGCTGGATGGCCTCGTCGAGGATGTCAGCCGCCTCCTTGTCGGAACGCCTTTCCTTGACGTAGGCGAGGTGGGTCTTGTAGGGCTCGATCTTCGGCGCGGGGGGCGGGTTGTCGCAGTCCAGGCTGGCGGGGAGCCCGCAGCGAGGGCAGTCCCACGACGCGGGGACGGTGGCCTCCACGGAGAAGGTCACCACCGAGCGGTGCTCGTGAGAACAGAAGTAGGTCACACTCTGCCGCGGGGCGGCTTCGCCCCGCTCCGCTTCGCCCATCGGGCCGGCACCGACCCGGCTACCGCGAATGGCGTTTCCAGCACCAGCCACGAACACATCCTTCTCTCAGCAGCCGTTGCCGGCTGTTTCGCTGACTGTCGGTCGACGGTCAGCGCACCGTCAGTAGGCCTTGAGCAGGCCCAACCCGACGACGCACGCAAACCAGATGACGCCGATTCCGATGGTGAACCGGTCGAGGTTGCGCTCGGCGACCGAGGATCCGCCGAGGGAACTGGACATGCCACCTCCGAACATGTCGGACAGACCGCCTCCCCTGCCCTTGTGGAGCAGGACGAGCACGATCAACAGCAGGCTCGCGATGACGAGCAGTACGGTGATGAGGAGAGTCACGATCGATAAGCCTACGTCACGAGTCCCGGATCAGAGCACGGGCATGTCGTAGAAACGGCAGATTCCGCCGAACTCGTCCACCGAGAGGCTGGCTCCGCCGACGAGGCACCCGTCGACGTCGGCCTTGGCCATGATCCCGGCTACGTTGGCCGCCTTCACCGAGCCGCCGTAGAGGATGCGGACTCCGGCGCCCGCCAGGTCGCCGTGCACCTCGGTGATCCGGGCCCGGATCGCAGCGCACACCTCCTGGGCATCCTCCGGGGTGGCCACCTCACCAGTGCCGATCGCCCACACGGGCTCGTAGGCGATCACGAGGTCGGCGACCTGCTCGGCGGTGAAACCGGCCAGGGACCCGTCGACCTGCGCGATCGTGTAGGGCACCTGCTCTCCCGCGTGTCGTACGGCGAGCCCCTCGCCGACACACACGATCGGGGTCATGCCGGCAGCCAGAGCCTTCACGGCCTTGGTGTTGACGACAGCGTCGGTCTCGGCGTGGTATTCACGCCGCTCGCTGTGCCCGACGACGGCGTACGCGCAGCCGAGCTTGGCCAGCATCGCAGCCGAGATCTCACCGGTGAACGCGCCACCGTCGTGGACCGAGAGGTCCTGCGCGGCGTACTTGATCGCCAGTCGGTCACCGTCCACGAGTGTCTGCACGCTGCGAAGGTCGGTGAACGGGGGGCAGACGACGACCTCGGCCTTGGTGTAGTCGTGACGCTTGTCCGACAGGGTCCAGGCGAGCTTCTGCACCAGGACGACAGCCTCCTGGTGGTTCAGGTTCGACTTCCAGTTGCCCGCCATCAGGGGCGTGCGTGCTTGCTGTGCCATCGGGCGTCAGTCCTCCAGGATCGAGATGCCGGGCAGGTCCCTGCCCTCGAGGTATTCAAGGCTTGCGCCGCCGCCGGTCGAGATGTGCCCGAAGGCAGCCTCGTCGAAGCCGAGCTGGCGGACCGCCGCGGCGGAGTCACCTCCGCCGACCACCGACAGGCCGTCGACCTTGGTCAGCGCCTCCGCGACCGCGCGCGTGCCCTCGGCGAACTCCGCGACCTCGAAGACGCCCATCGGCCCGTTCCAGAACACTGTCTTGGCGTCCGCGAGAGCGGCAGCGAAGGCCGCCCCCGAGTCGGGCCCGATGTCGAGTCCCAAGGTGTCCGCCGGGATGTTGGACGCGGGGACGACACGTGGTTCGGGAGTGGTCTCGCCGCTCGGGAAGGTCGAGTCGACCACGATGTCGCTCGGCAGCAGGATCTCGACGCCCGAGGCCTGGGCCCGAGCGAGATATTCGATGCAGGTGCCGAGCTGGTCCTCCTCGAGCAGGCTCCTGCCGACCTCGTGACCCTGTGCCTTGAGGAAGGTGAACACCATCCCGCCGCCGATGAGCAGCTTGTCGGCCTTGCCCAGGAGGTTGTCGATCACGCCGAGCTTGTCGGAGACCTTCGACCCACCGAGGACCACGACGTAGGGACGTTGCGGGTCGACCGTGAGGCGGCGCAGCACGCCGATCTCTGTCGCCACCAGCCCACCCATCGCGTGGGGAAGCCGCTGGGCGACGTCGTAGACCGATGCCTGCTTGCGGTGCACGACCCCGAACCCGTCGGACACGAACGCGTCCGCCAGCGCGGCCAGCTCGTCGGCGAAGGCTCCGCGCTCCGCCTCGTCCTTGCTGGTCTCGCCGGGGTTGAACCGGACGTTCTCCAGCAGGGCCACGTCACCATCGCCGAGCCCGAGAACGGTCGCCTGCGCCGACGGCCCGACGGTGTCGGCGGCGAACGCCACGCCCCGGCCCAGCAGTTCGCCGAGGCGGCTCGCCACCGGCGCCAGCGAGTAACGGTCCTCGGGCGCCCCCTTGGGACGTCCGAGGTGGGCCGCCACGACCACCCGCGCACCGGCGTCGGCCAACGCGCGGATGGTCGGCACACTCGCACGGATCCGGCCGTCGTCGGTGATGGTGGTTCCGTCCAGGGGCACGTTGAGGTCCGAGCGGACCAGCACGCGCTTGCCCTGAACGTCACCGAGCGACTGCAGGGGACCTTCGATGGCTGCCACGGTCAGAGGGTCTCGCCGACCAGGGAGACGAGGTCCACGAGCCGGTTGGAGTAGCCCCACTCGTTGTCGTACCAGCCGACGACCTTGACCTGGTTGCCGATGACCTTGGTCAACGGTGCGTCGAAGATGCAGGACGCGGGGTCGGTGGTGATGTCGGAGGACACGATGGGGTCTTCGCTGTAGCGCAGGATCCGTCCATCGGCGGCAGCCTTCATCACGGCGTTGACCTCCTCGACCGTGGTGTCACGACCGGCCTCGAAGGTGAGGTCGGTCACCGAGCCGGTGGGGACCGGGACCCGGAGGGCGTAGCCGTCGAGCTTGCCCTTGAGCTCGGGCATGACCAGCGAGATGGCCTTCGCGGCACCCGTCGAGGTCGGCACGATGTTGAGCGCGGCGGCCCGGGCGCGCCGCATGTCGCCGTGCGGACCGTCGAGCAGGTTCTGGTCACCGGTGTAGGCGTGGATGGTCGTCATCAGGCCCTTGACGATGCCGAACTCGTCGCTCAGCACCTTCGCCATCGGGGCAAGACAGTTCGTCGTGCAGGAGGCGTTGGAGATGATCGTGTGCTTCGAGGCGTCGTAGTCTGCGTCGTTGACACCGAAGACGATGGTCACGTCCTCGTTCTTCGCAGGTGCGGAGATGATGACCTTCTTCGCCCCTCCGTCGACATGAGCCTTCGCCTTGGTCGCGTCGGTGAAGAAGCCGGTGGACTCGATCACGATGTCAGCGCCGAGCTCCCCCCAGGGCAGGGCTCCCGGGTCGCGCTCGGCGAACACCTTGAAGGTCATGCCGCTGGCGGTGATGTCGGTGTCAGTGGCGGTCACGTCACCGTCGAGCCGACCGAGGATCGAGTCGTACTTCAGCAGGGTTGCGAGGGTCTGGTTGTCCGTCAGGTCGTTGACGGCAACGATCTCGATGTCAGCACCGGACGCGACGACGGCCCGGAAGAAGTTGCGGCCGATGCGGCCGAAGCCGTTGATGCCTACGCGAACAGTCACGGTTGAGCTCCTCAAGACGGTGGACGGTGGTGACCCGCGAAGTGTGACGCAGGCCCAGTCGAGTCAAAACCCTATCGCCCAGAGCGTGGACGCGGTGAGCGGTGCTCGTCGTACGTGCAAGTAACCCGTGATCACGCCTCTTCGGCGAGCATCTCGGGGGTCAGGGACGCCTCGGTGTCGGGAACCCCCAGTTCCTCGGCGCGCTTGTCGGCCATCGCCAGCAGCCGGCGGATCCGGCCGGCGATGGCGTCCTTGGTGAGCACCGGGTCGTGCAGCTGACCCAGCTCCTCCAGGGAGGCCTGCTTGTGCTCGAGCCGGAGTGCGCCGGCCAGCTTCAGGTGGTCGGGGACCTCGTCGCCCAGGATGTCGAGGGCCCGCTCGACGCGCGCGCCGGCAGCGACCGCGGCGCGTGCGGAACGGCGCAGGTTGGCATCGTCGAAGTTGGCGAGGCGGTTGGCCGTCGCGCGCACCTCGCGACGCATGCGGCGCTCCTCCCAGGCCATCAGCGACTCGTGGGCACCCAGCTTGGTCAGCAGTGCGCCGATGGCGTCGCCGTCGCGGATCACGACGCGGTCGACCCCGCGCACCTCCCGCGACTTGGCCTGGATGCCCAGTCGGCGAGCCACCCCGACCAGGGCGAGCGCTGCTTCCGGGCCGGGGCAGGTCACCTCGAGAGACGAGGACCGACCGGGCTCGGTCAGGGAACCGTGGGCCAGGAACGCACCTCGCCACGCGGCCACCGCATCGCAGCCACCGCCGGAGACGACCTGGGGTGGCAGGCCACGCACCGGGCGCCCGCGCTGGTCGAGCAGGCCGGTCTGCCGGGCTAGAGCCTCACCGTCCTTGACGACCCGGACGACGTAGCGGCTGCCCTTGCGGATCCCGTTGCCCTGCACAACGACCACGTCGGAGCTGTGGCCGAAGACGTCGGCGATGTCGCGGCGCAGCCTGCGAGCGGCTGCACCGGTGTCGAGCTCGGCCTCCACCACGATCCGGCCACTGACGATGTGCAGGCCACCGGCGAAGCGGAGCATCGTGGAGACCTCGGCCTTGCGACAGCACGTCTTGGTGATCTGGGTGCTCGCGAGTTCGGCTTTCACCTGTGCCGTCATTGCCATGCGGGGAATCCTGCCACTTCTCTCACGCTGCTGTCTCACGGTGTCGTCCGGCTGTTCATCCTGTCGGCCTCCATGATGCGACGGAACGCCAGGGCCAACTTGCCGGGGTCGTGCCTGGGGCTGCCATCATCCATGGCGACGTCGGCCACCACGAGGGCGGCACCCGCCGAGCCGATCGCCTGGTCGAGAGTGTCGTGGTCGGTGACCGAGCGCGAGTCGGCCAGCACGGTATGGATCCTGAGGTCGGGCGCGTGCTCGAGGAGGGCGGCGATGTGGTCCTCAGGTGCATAGCCGGTGGTCTCGCCCTGCTGGCCTTCGAGATTGAGGACGACCACCACCCGACCCGTGGTCTCGACCAGGGCTCTGCGAAGCTCGGGCACCATCAGGTGGGGGATCACCGAGGTGTACCAGCTGCCGGGGCCGAGCACGATCCACTCAGCCGCCCTCACGGCCGTGAGGGCCTCGGGGCACGCCTGCGGATCCGGCGGGTCCAGCGCGATGGTGACCAGCTGGCCGGTGGTGGTCGCGACCTCCACCTGACCACGGACCGTGGTGGTCGACTCGGGGTCGACCGGATCGAGCCCACGCACCTGGGCGGTGATGTCCATCGGTGTGATCGCCATGGGGAGCACCCGCCCGCTGGCTCCCAGCAGGCGACCCATCCAGTCGAGAGCGTCCACGTGGTCCCCGAGGAGCTCCCAGAGCGCGACGATCAGCAGATTGCCGACCACGTGTCCCTTCATCTCGCCGTCACCGGCGAAACGGTGTTGGACCACGCGCTCCCACGTCTGTCCCCACTCGGAGTCGCCGCACAGCGCGGCCAGCGCCATCCGAAGGTCACCTGGAGGCAGGACGCCGAACTCGCCGCGCAGTCGCCCCGAGGAGCCACCGTTGTCGGCCACAGTTACCACGGCGGTCAGCTCGACGCCCAGTTGCCGCAGCGCGGTCAGGGTCGCATGGAGGCCATGTCCCCCGCCGAGGGCCGTGAGGCGCGCAGGGAGGTCGTCAGAGGACGGGAGCGTGCTCACTCCCGACCCAGGTCACGATGGGTGGCGCTGGCGTCGTATCCCCTGGCGCGCAGCCGGGCGGCGATCTCCTCGGTCATGGCCACCGAGCGGTGCTTGCCGCCGGTGCAGCCGACCGCCACCGTCATGAACCGCTTTCCCTCGGTGAGGTAGCCACTGGCCGCGGTCTCCAGCACGGGCACGTATTGGTCCAGGAACCGGCTGGCCGCAGGGCGCCCGGTGACGTAGTCGGACACCTGGGTGTCCTTTCCGTTGAGCGGTCTCAGCTCCGGGATCCAGAACGGGTTGGGCAGGAATCGCATGTCGGCCACGAAGTCGGCATCGACCGGGATGCCGTACTTGAAGCCGAAGCTGACCCCGGTGATCTTGAGTCGAGTCGTCTCCGGTGTGCCGAAGGCCTCGGCGACCTTGTCGGTGAGCTGGTGCACGTTGAGGTTCGTCGTGTCGATGATGACGTCGGCGTCGCTGCGCAGGTCGGCGAGCGCGACCCGCTCTCGGGACAGTCCGTCGAGCAGACGCCCGCTGCCCTGAAGTGGGTGAGGACGTCGGGCGGCCTCCTGGCGGCGGACCAGGACGTCATCGGTGGCCTCGAGGAAGAGCAGCGTCGTACGGCGCCCGGTCTGCCGATGCGCCAGGTTGGCCTGTAGCGAGTCGAAGAACGAGCCGGAGCGCACGTCGACCACCACTGCGACGGGCTGTTCGACGCCGCGACTCTCGTCGACCAACCGGATCACGTCGGGCAGCAACGAGGGAGGCAGGTTGTCGACGACGTAGAACCCCAGGTCCTCGAGCTCCTTGGCCGCGGTCGAACGCCCGGCCCCGGTCATCCCGGTGACGACGACGACCTCGCCCAGATGGGTCGAGGAGGGGGTGTCGGCTGACATGTCTCAGTGCTCCTCGATCTCTCCGGTGGCGGTGTTGACGCTGACGGTCTTGCCTGCAGGTCCCTCGGTGGCGACGGCGTCCTTGATGGCGGCGGCAGTGCGGGGGCCGATGCCGGGAACGACTGCGAGCTCCTCCAGTGTGGCCGCCCTGAGCTTGCGGAGCGAACCGAAGTGCTTCACCAGGGTCTTGCGGCGCACCTCGCCCAGACCGGGGACGTCGTCGAGGATGCTCTCGACCATCGTCCGGGAGCGGCGGGACCGGTGGTGGGTGATCGCGAAGCGGTGGGCCTCGTCCCGGATCCGCTGCAGGAGGTAGAGGCCCTCACTGCTGCGGGGCATGATCACCGGGTCCTCCTCTGCGGGCAGCCACACCTCCTCGAGGCGCTTGGCCAGCCCGCACACGGGGATGTCATGGATGCCGAGGGCGGTCAGGGCCTGTTGGGCGGCGGCGACCTGGGGTGCTCCCCCGTCGACGACCACCAGACCCGGGGCGTAGACGAACTTCTTGGCCCGCCCGGTCTCAGGGTCGATCAGCATCGGCCCTTCGCCGCTCGTGGCTCCGGCCAGCTCCGGTCCGCGTTCGTCGAGCAGCCTCTTGAACCGTCGGGTGATGACCTCGTGCATCGAGGCCACGTCGTTCTGGCCGTCGACTCCGCGGATCACGAAACGACGGTATTCGCCCTTGCGCGCCAGCCCGTCCTCGAAGACCACCATGCTGGCCACCACCTCGGTCCCCTGGAGGTTGGAGATGTCGTAGCACTCGATGCGCAAGGGGACCTCGTCGAGGCCCAGTGCCTGCTGGATCTCCTCCAGGGCCTGGTTGCGTGCGGTGAGATCACTGGCGCGTCGGGTCTTGTGCAGCACCAGGGACTGACCGGCGTTTCGCGCCACTGTCTCCTGCAGCGACTTCTTGTCCCCCCGCTGAGGCACGCGGATGCTGACCTTGCTGCCCTTGAGCTCGCCGAGCAGCTGCTCGAGGGTATGGGTGTCGGGCGGAGTGGCCGGCACCAGGATCTCGCGGGGGATGGCCTCGCCCTCCTCGCCGCCGTAGAGCTGGAGGACGAAGTTCTCGACGAGGTCGCCGGTGTCGCCCTCCTCCACACGGTCGGCGACCCAGCCGCGTTGTCCACGGATGCGTCCGCCCCGGACGTAGAAGATCTGGACGGCCACTTCCAGAGGGTCCTCCGCCAGGGCGATCACGTCTGCGTCGGTGCCGTCACCGAACACCACTGCCTGCTTCTCGAGCGCCTTGTTGAGGGCGCCGAGATCGTCACGGAGTCGGGCGGCCTTCTCGAAGTCGAGCGCGTCGGAGGCGGCGTACATCTGCTTCTCGATGCGCTTGACGAACGCGTTGGTCTGGCCGGCCATGAAGTCGCAGAGGTCCTCGACGATCGCCCGGTGGTCCTCGGCGCTGATCTGGCCGACGCAGGGGGCTGCACATTTGTCGATGTAGCCGAGGAGGCACGGTCGGCCGATCTGCGACGATCGCTTGAACACGCCGTTGCTGCACGAGCGCATCGGGAAGACCCGGAGAAGCTGGTCGACGGTCTCTCGGATCGCCCAGGCATGACTGTAGGGCCCGAAGTAGCGGGTGCCCTTCTTCTTGGCGCCGCGGCCCACCATCACGCGGGGGAACTCCTCGCCGACGGTCACGGCCAGCCAGGGGTAGGACTTGTCGTCGCGGTATTTCACGTTGTAGCGCGGATCGAACTCCTTGATCCAACTGTATTCGAGCTGGAGGGCCTCGACCTCGGTCTTCACGACCGTCCACTCCACGCTCGCCGCCGTGGTGACCATCGTCGCCGTGCGGGCGTGCAGCCCCCCGATGTCGGCGAAGTAGGACGAGAGCCGGGCACGCAGGTTCTTGGCTTTGCCGACATAGATCACCCGGCTGCGGGAGTCACGGAACCGATAGACCCCTGGCTGGGTCGGGATCGACCCCGGCTCGGGGCGGTAGGTGCTCGGATCGGCCACGAGGAAACCCTACGTGCCGGCGCCGACAGCGCGGTCCACGCAGGGACCCCTCCGGCGGGCGGTCGCTGGGTCAGGCCTTGGTGATCTTGTCCCCGTCAACGGTGATCGCGATCTCGGGGAGCGGAGCGACGGACCCGGCGGCACTGCCACTGGGTCCGGCCACGTTCGAGCCGTCGGTGATGGAGAACTTGCTGCCGTGACAGGTGCAGTTGATGGTGTCGGTGACCGATGCCACCGGGCAGCTCTGGTGGGTGCAGATGTTGCTGAACCCCTTGTAGTCCCCAGCGGTGGGTTGGGTGACGACGACTCCGGCGTCGGCGAAGATCACGCCTCCGCCCTCAGGGACGTCTGCCGTGGTGCCGAGGTCGCTGCTCGAGCCCGTGGAACCGGATCCGCCGCCGGTCTCGTCGTCGGACCCGCAGGCGGCGAGGGTCGGAACCGCCACCCCGAGGGCAGCCGCTCCGGCCAGGGCGTTGCGTCGAGTGATGCCGTTGGTCACGGGATTCCAACTCCTTCGAGCTCTCTGACGGGTCATGGGAACCCTACCGGCGGGGTCTTAGGAAAGCCTGCCCCAGGACGGGTGCCCAATGGTGCTAGGACCTCGCCTTGACCCGGGCGGCCGCTGGCGTGGAAGCAGTCTTGCGGGCGGAGCGCTTGCGTGGTGATCGTGCGGCCCTACCGTCCAGGAGCGGCTTGAGGAAGGTGCCGGTGTGGGAGTCGCCGTTGGCGGCCACCTCCTCCGGGGTGCCTTCGGCAACCACGACTCCTCCGCGCTTGCCGCCCTCCGGTCCGAGGTCGACGATCCAGTCGGCCGTCTTGATGACGTCGAGGTTGTGCTCGATGACCATCACCGAGTTGCCCTGGTCGACGAGCTTGCCGAGCACCAGCAGCAGTTTGCGGATGTCCTCGAAGTGCAGCCCGGTGGTGGGCTCGTCGAGGACGTAGATCGTGCGGCCCGTGGAACGCTTCTGGAGCTCCGAGGACAGCTTGACCCGCTGCGCCTCGCCGCCCGACAGGGTCGTGGCCGGCTGGCCGAGCCTGACATAGCCGAGCCCGACCTCGCACAAGGTCTTCATGTGCCTCGCGATCGGGGGCACTGCCGCGAAGAAGTCCGCCGCCTCCTCGATCGGCATGTCGAGGACCTCGGCGATGGTCTTGCCCTTGTAGTGCACCTCGAGAGTCTCCCGGTTGTAGCGAGCCCCGTGGCAGACCTCGCAGGGCACGTAGACATCGGGCAGGAAGTTCATCTCGATCTTGATGGTGCCGTCGCCGGCACAGGCCTCGCAGCGGCCGCCCTTGACGTTGAACGAGAAGCGCCCCTGGAGGTAGCCACGCATCTTGGCCTCCGGAGTCGAGGCGAACAGCTTGCGGACGTGGTCGAACACCCCCGTGTACGTCGCCGGGTTGGAGCGCGGGGTGCGGCCGATCGGGGACTGGTCGACGTGGATCACCTTGTCGACGAGCTCGGTGCCGGTGATCTTGCGGTGCCTTCCCGGCACCGTGCGAGCGTTGTAGATCTGCTTGGCCAGAGACGTGTAGAGGATGTCGTTGACCAGCGTCGACTTGCCGGAGCCGGAGACTCCCGTGACGGCCACGAACAGCCCGAGCGGGAAGGAGACGTCGATGTCGCGCAGGTTGTTCTCCTTCGCTCCGAGCACCGTCAGCTCGCGACCCTTGGTGCGTGGACGCCGGATCGAGGGCACCGGGATCTCGCGACGACCCGACAGGTAGGCGCCGGTGGACGAGTCGGGGCTGGCCAGGAGATCCTCGACGGTGCCCGAGACCACGACCTGGCCGCCGTGCTCACCGGCGCCCGGACCGATGTCGACCACCCAGTCGGCCGTGCGGATGGTGTCTTCGTCGTGCTCGACCACGATCAGGGTGTTCCCTAGGTCCTTGAGGCGCACGAGGGTCTCGATGAGTCGCTGGTTGTCGCGTTGGTGCAGGCCGATGGACGGCTCGTCGAGAACGTAGAGAACGCCGACCAGACCCGCGCCGATCTGGGTGGCCAGCCGGATGCGCTGGGCCTCACCACCCGACAGGGACCCGGAGGGGCGGTCGAGCGACAGGTAGTCGAGACCGACGTCGAGCAGGAAGTTGAGCCGCTCGAGGATCTCCTTCAGCACCCGCTCGCCGATCTGGCGCTCGCGGGCGGTCAAGTCGAGATCGCGCAAGAAGTCCGCGGTCTCGTTGATCGCCATCGCACAGACCTCGGCGATGCTCTTGCCGCCCATGGTGACGGCCATCGAGACAGGCTTGAGCCGGCTGCCGTGGCAGGCCGGGCAGGGGACCTCCCGCATGTAGCCCTCGAACCTGTCTCGGCTGGTGTCGGACTCGGCCTCGCGGTGGCGCCGCTCGATGTAGGGGCGGACACCCTCGAATGCCGAGTAGTAGGACCGCTCCCGGCCGTAGCGGTTGGTGTGCCGGACGTGCACCTTGGTCGAGTGGCCCTCGAGGATCGACTTGCGGGCCTTGGGCGGAAGGTCCTTCCAGGGCGTGTTCAGATCGAAGCCGAGCTCGTCGCCCAGTGCCGCCATGAGCCGGAGGAAGAAGTCGCGCACGTGGGCGGCGTTCCAGGGCTGGACGACGCCCTCGCCGAGGGTCGCGGCCGGGTCGGTGATCACGAGCTCGGGGTCGACCTCCATGCGGGTGCCCAGGCCGTGGCACTCGGGGCACGCCCCGAACGGGGAGTTGAACGAGAAGGAGCGCGGCTCGAGCTCGTCGGTGTCGATGGGGTGGTCGTTGGGGCAGGCCATCTTCTCGGAGAAGCGCATCTCCCGGCCCGGGTCCTTGTCGTCCAGGTCGACGAAGTCGAAGGTCACCAGCCCGCCGGCCAGCCCGAGGGCCGTCTCGACGGAGTCGGTCAGCCGGCGCTTCGAGGAGGCTTTGACCGCCAGCCGGTCGATGACGACCTCGATGGTGTGCTTCTGCTGCTTGTTGAGGCTCGGTGGGTTGTCGAGCAGGTGGGTCTCGCCGTTGATCCGCGCTCGCGAGAACCCCTGCGACTGCAGGGACCGGAACAGGTCGACGTACTCCCCCTTGCGTCCGCGGATGACTGGCGCGAGGACCTGGAACTTGCGGCCCTCCTCGAGGGTCAGGATGCGGTCCACGATCTGCTGGGGGGTCTGACGCTCGATGGGGGCACCGCAGGCCGGACAGTGCGGGCGGCCGGCTCGGGCGTAGAGCAGACGCAGGTAGTCGTAGACCTCGGTGATCGTGCCCACCGTGGAGCGCGGGTTCTTGGAGGTGGACTTCTGGTCGATGGACACCGCGGGTGACAGGCCCTCGATGAAGTCGACATCGGGCTTGTCCATCTGACCGAGGAACTGTCGCGCGTAGGCGGACAGGGACTCGACGTAGCGCCGCTGCCCTTCGGCGAAGATCGTGTCGAAGGCCAACGAGGACTTCCCCGACCCGGAGAGCCCGGTGAACACGATGAGGGAGTCGCGAGGCAGGTCAAGGGAGATGTCCTTGAGGTTGTGCTCCCGGGCGCCCCTGATGATGAGCTGATCCGCCACTGACATCCCTCACGAAACTCGACTGAACTGGTTCGAACAAGTGTTCGCTATCCTACGTGGTCCGCCAACCCGCCACACCACCGGATCTGACGATCTCACGCACCACCGACAGTCCACTTACCCGCTGCCGGTGGCAACTACTCGCTCCAACCGCGAAGATGGTGACATGACGTCCGAGACCGACCTGCTCCACGAGGCAACCCAGCGTCTGGTGAGGCGGGTCGACGGGCTGACCGACGCGGACTGGGCTGGGCCCAGCGGGCTTCCCGACTGGTCCCGCGCCCACGTGATCGCCCATCTCACCCTGAACGCCGAGGCGCTGGGGGCCGCTCTCACGGCAGTGGCCCAGGGCGAGAACGCGGCCATGTATGCCTCCCAGGAACGCCGCGACGGTGACATCGCCGCCCTGGCCGCCCGCCGTCCGGCGGAGATCCGCGAGCGATTCCTGTCCTCCACGACCACGTTCGCCCACGCGCTGACCTCGCTCCCCACGGAGTCGGGCTCACAGCTCATCGAACGCGTCCCCGGGGGCCGGGTGTTCGCCGCCTCCGACGTCCTGGTAATGCGCTGGCAGGAGGTGGAGATCCATCACGTCGATCTCGACGCGGGCTACGACGTGGGGCAGTGGCCGCTTGAGTTCGCCGTCCTGGTCCTCGACTCGATGAGCGGTCGTAAAGTGGGCACGGAGCCCTTCCGGATCGCTCCGACCGACACCGATCGCACCTGGTCGTTCGGTGACGGCGGCAGCACAGTCACCGGTTCGGCCAGTGAGCTGGCCTGGTGGCTGACCGGTCGCGAAGCAGGCGAAGGACTCTCCACCCACGACGGCACGCTGCCGAGAATCGAGACCTGGTGACCTACACCGGCAACGTCCAGCCCGGGGGCTCTCCCGACACCCGCGAGCTCGCCCAGCTGAGCATCACCAAGATCGCGGTCGATCCCAAGATGGCCAACAACTGCTACCTCCTGACCTGCCGCTCGACGGGCTCGCGCGCGCTGATCGATGCCGCCGACGACCCCGACACGCTGCTGTCGTTGATCGGTCCCTCCCTGGACACGGTCGTCACGACCCATCAGCACTGGGACCACCACAGGGCACTGCCGGCCGTCATCGCCGCCACGGGTGCGACGACTGTGGCCGGTGAGCCCGACGCGGAGGCCATCGAGGAACAGACCGGACTCGTGATCGACCGTCGCGTCGGCGCCGGAGACACGATCGCGGTCGGTGACTGCACGCTCACCGTGATTCCCGTGGCCGGGCATACACCCGGGTCCATCTGCCTGCGCTACGACGACCCCGAGGGGCACGCCCACCTGTTCACCGGCGACTCGCTGTTCCCCGGCGGGATCGGAGCGACGTTCGGAGACGCCGCCGCGTTCGCCCAGCTCGTGGACGAGGTGGACGCCAAGCTCTTCGGCACCCTGCCCGACGACACCTGGTTCTACCCCGGGCACGGCGGCGACTCGACCCTCGGCGCCGAGCGGCCGCACGTGTCCGAGTGGCGCGCTCGCGGCTGGTGAACGCCTCCCGGGAAGGGAATGTGGCGCTCGGTGGTTGTCACTGACATGAGCCTTGCCCTCTCGATCCTCGACCTCGCCCCGGTGGCCCCCGGCCAGTCCGTCTCCGAGAGCCTCTCTCAGAGCGTCTCGCTGGCCCAGACTGCGGAGCGTTCCGGCTATCGCCGGGTGTGGTACGCCGAGCACCACAACATGCCCCGGATCGCCTCGTCCGCCACGAGCGTGCTGATCGCCCACGTGGCGGCCCACACCTCGTCCATCCGCCTCGGCGCAGGGGGCGTGATGCTGCCCAACCACGCCCCGCTCACGATCGCGGAGCAGTTCGGCACGCTGGCCTCCCTCCACCCGGACCGGATCGACCTGGGACTCGGGAGGGCTCCCGGCAGCGACCAGCCCACCATGTATGCGCTGCGCCGCGACCACACATCGTCGGATCGTTTCCCCCAGGACGTCCAGGAGCTCCAGGCGTTCCTCGGCGAGGAGACCCTGGTCCGCGGCGTCTACGCGACGCCAGGTCGTGGCACGAACGTTCCCCTCTACATCCTCGGCTCCTCGCTGTACGGCGCCCAGCTCGCCGCCGAGCTCGGGCTGCCCTACGCCTTCGCCTCCCATTTCGCCCCAGCCGCGCTTGAGGCCGCGGTCGAGACGTACCGTCGTGACTTCAAGCCCTCGGCCCAGCTCGAGGCCCCCTACGTGCTCGCGGCAGTGAACGTCATCGCGGCCGACGACGCCGACGACGCGGCCGATCAGCTCCACCGCACCCTCATCTCGCGGGTCCGGATGTTCCTCGGCAGCGGTCAGCGCTGGACCGACGCGCAGGCCGAGTCGGTGCTGGCATCACCGCAGGGCCAACAGGTCGCCTCGATGATGACCTACGCCGCGGTCGGCACCCCCGGCCAGGCGGTGGACTACCTCGAGGACTTCGCCAAGCGTGCCGACGCCGACGAGTTGATCACCGCGCACCAGTCCCCCGTCGCCGAGCAGCGGCTGCGGTCGGTGGAGCTGCTGGCACAGGAGGCCCAGATCCTGCCCGCCTGAGCGCAGGTGGTCACGCCCCCTCGGATGGCCACTGCCGCGACTCCCACGGCGGCGATCCCCAGGAACACGGCTCGCGATCCGACCAGCTCGGCGCACCACGGGGCCACCAGCGCGCCGATCATGCCGGCACCTACCATCACGCTGTCGCCCAGACCGAGTGCTCCGGCGCGGTGCACATCGGGCACCCCGTCCTGGATGGTCTCGGTGATCGCACTCTCCACCTGGACCGCCGCGGCCCCGATCAGCACCAACGGCACCAACGCCCACCCGAGCGTCGGAGCGCCGGCGACCGCGATCATCGGCGCCACCACCAGGCACAGCCCGAGACGTCGTCGGCGTACGGCAGAGCCCCGGAGCCACCACAGCAGCGGCGCCCCGAGCGCCCCGAACCCCAGGCAGGCCGTCGCCAGCCCGAACCCGCGGGAGCCGGCGCCCCACACGTTCTCCGCCATCGGCAGCAGGGCCACGCCTGCCGCGCCGCCGGCGAGGTTGAGCAACGCGACCACGGCCAGGGCGCCGATCACCGAGGGCGTGCCGCGCACCTGCCGGAACATGCCGCCGATCGAACCGGCGCCACCTGCTTCCAGAGCGGACATCGGGAGCCGCAACCCCGTGACCAACACCAGGCCCGCCGCCGCGAAGCCAGCAGCCAGCAGCGGTATCCAGCCGCGGGTGGCGTCGAGGAGCATCAGTCCGCCGAGAGCCGGGCCCACCACGAACGAGCCGACCTCGATGGTGACCAGAGCATCCGTCGCACGTCGTCGTCCCTCGCCTGCCACGTCCGGAATCGCAGCGGCGAGGAGGGGGTAGGCCGGGGTTCCGAAGACGACGGCTGTGGAGCCGACCAGCACCGCCACGAGCAGCCAGCCCTGGGCGACGGCGAGCGCAACCACCAGAAGACTGGCGATCCGTCCCCACAGACTGCTGCGCAGGACCAGGTCGCGCCGGTAGCGGTCGCCAAGTGACCCAGTTGCCCAGGACAGCAGCACATAGGGCAGCATCCGCGCGGCCGCCGTGAGGCCCACCAGCACCTGCCCGTGCGTCGTCCCGCCCACCTCGTCCCACACCAGGACGAGAAGGAGGGGCCAGATCAGCGACATGCCGATGCTGGCGGCCGCGTGACTCGCCAGGAGGCGCCGGACTCCGGCTGGTCTGCCGCTCATCGCGCCAGCACCGTGCGCAGCGGGGCGAACCCGTTGAAGCCGACTGTCGAGTAGCAGCTGGTGTAAGCGCCCGTGGCAAGCAGCTCGACGGTGTCGCCTTCGGCCAGGGCGAGCGGCAGGTCGACCGGGGTCTGCTCGTAGAGCACGTCCGCGCTGTCACAGGTGGGTCCGGCAAGGACACACGGTCCGGTCGGTCCCCCATCGGCGCTGGTCCGCACCGGGTAGCGGATCGCCTCGTCGAGCGTCTCGACCAGGCCGGTGAACACGCCGACGTCGAGGTAGACCCACCGACGGGGTCCACGGTTGAGCACCGCGATCACGCTCGCGACCAGAGTGCCGGCATCGCCGACCACCGCTCGTCCGGGCTCGATGAGGGTATGCGGTCGGTCCGTGCCGAAGTGCGTTGACAGGGCTGCCTCGACCGCTTCGCCGTACGCCGCCACTTCAGGGCAGGATCCCTCGAGGGCGGCCGGAAACCCACCGCCGAGATCCAGCACCCGCAGAGTCAGCCCGTGACGACGACGAGCCTGGGCGAAGAGCGCCGCAGCGGTCCTGATGGGCGCGTCCCACGCGGCGGGGTCGCGCTGTTGGGATCCGACATGGAACGACAGTCCGGCGGCGTCAAGACCGAGACGGTCGGCAGCCACGAGGATGGACAGGGCCTCCGATGCCGCGCAGCCGTACTTGCGCGAGAGGGACCAGTCAGAGCCGGCTCCCGAGGTGGCGAGACGGACCAGCACGGAGCAGCCCGGCGCGGCTTCCGCCACCTTCACGGTCTCCTCCGGGGAGTCCACGACGAACAGTCGGACCCCGTCCTGCGCTGCGCTGACGATGTCGGCACGCTTCTTGACCGGGTTGGAGTAGACGAGGTGTTCTGCCCGCGCTCCGGCACCCAAGGCCGCGCGGACCTCGGCGGGGCTGGCGACGTCGAAGCGGGCGCCCGCACCCGCGAGCGCGGCAAGCAGCACCGGATCGGGGTTGGCCTTCACTGCGTAGTGGACCGCGGTGCCAGGCAGGGCGGCGGCCAGGCCGCGACAGCGCTCGACCGCGAGGCCGACGTCCAGGACGAGGTAGGGCGTGGATTGCCGGGCTGCCTCCGAGGCTGGCAGCTGATCCACGCTGAAGGCGGGCAACGACTCGATGGCGACAGGCTCGACGATTGTCATCGCAGGCTCCTGAACGGGCGGGGCTGTGGGCAGGCGGGCCGCGGCCCGAGCCTGCGACGTACTGACGTGGAGGAGCCACGAGACGTGCTCGTGGATACATCGAGCCTCGGATCAGTCGTCGTGACGGTTGGCCAGGACGGCCGCGACGGGCGGGAGCAGTGCAGCGACGGCGGACATCGCCACGGCGGCCGGGATGGACACGAACCGGACCACGTTCCAGGCGAGGAGGATCAACGTCACGCAGAGCCCCATCATCATGAGGTAGCGGCGCCGGCGCCTCCGCTGGCGCTGGCTGAACCCGACAGGGACGTCGGTCACCCGGTGGTGCGGTCCCTCCATGCCCCGACGGTACGCCGCGTCAGTACATGCCGTGGCGGGCGAGCGGCTCCAACAGCACCCGTTCCTCGTAGGCCAGGTGCGACAGCAACGTGTCGGTCAGCAGGTCGAGGGCGCCGTCCAGGTCGGTGAAGTCGTCCCCTGCGGCGACGTGGGCGACCAGGGCGGCGTCCAGCCCCTCGAGCACCTCGTGGATGACCACGTGCTCCTCCATCAGCCTCTCGACGACCGGCTCGAGCCTAGGCTCCGCCGCGCGCAGGTGCGGGAAGACGCCGCTGTCCTCCAAGGAGTGGTGCTGCGTCAGCAGGCGGCAGTAGGACGCGCAGTAGGCGCCCATGGTCCAGGCATTCTGACGCATCGTCATCTCGTTGATGTGCGATCGAGCGCGGGAGAGGTCGAGGGATCCGGCGCGCACCTGTTCGACGATGGAGCGCACCTGGTCCAGCTCGGCACGGAGATGGTCGTGCACCTGGATCAGATGGCCTGCGACGGCACGGCCGTTGTCGGTGTGCTCCTCGTCGCGGGGCTCGAGTGGGGGCGGTCGGGTGGACTCGTCCCAAAGGCGTCGGGAACTGAGGCGTACGCCGTCGTCGGGCGTGGGTTCGATCCCGAGAGTCACATGGCCTGCTGGAGTTCGAGTCAGAGCTTGGCGAGTTCGTAATGCCGGTTCGCGCCAGCGAACACGGTGCAGACGATAGCCAGGATGAACGAGTTGAGCATGCCGGCGTACACGGAACAGGCCATGCACACGATGCTGAGGCCGAGCAGGATGTTCACGATATGCAGGTTCGTCATGGTGCCCTCCGATTCGTTGCCTTCGAACATAGGCAACGAAAGGCGCTCCTGCCGATGGCCCTTGGCCCAAGACTGGGGTTCGGCAACGTCATCGCAGGCCGATATCCCCCGACCGGGTAGCCCCCATACCGGGGTGGTCCGCCCGCGCCGGGAGCAAGCCGTTGCGGCGTCGGCACCGAACCCCTCTCGGAACAAATTCCTGCGCACCTTCAACACGGCTGCGTCGGCACCCGTATTCACCGGTGCACACCTCCATCCCCCTGAACCAGGAGACCGAGATGAACCGCAGGAACTCAGTAGCCGCCGGGATCGCCACCGGCGTCCTCGCCACCGCCCTCGCCGTGACCGTCATCCCCGGGCAGGCGAGCGCCGGGAAGTCCAAGCCCTCACACCCCGCCACGGGCCTGACGGTGACCGGCCGACTGGTCAGCTTCGACCTCACCTCGCCGCAACACCCGCGGGTGATCGGCAAGATCACAGGACTGGCGGGTGACACCAGGATCGTCGGCATCGACTACCGCGTCCAGGACGGCAGGTTGTACGGCGTCGGCAACCGGGGTGGGGTGTACACCATCTCGAGGACCGCGAAGGCAGCCAAGGTCAGCCAGTTGACCGTGCCGCTGGACGGCAGGACATTCGGCGTCGACTTCAACCCGGCGGCAGACCGTCTCCGGGTGGTCAGCGACACCGGGCAGAACCTGCGCCATGACGTGAACGCCGGGGGCGTGACGATCGTCGACACGACGCTGACATACCCCGCCACCGCGACTGCCCCCGCGACCACCGGTCTCGGCGTGACCGGCTCGGCGTACACGAACAACGACCTCGATGCGAGCACCTCGACCACCCTGTTCGACCTGGACACCGCGCTCGACCAGGTGGTACTTCAGGCGCCGGCGAACGCAGGCCTGCTGTCAGCGACCGGAAAGTTGGGTGTCGACGCCGGTTCGGACGCCGGCTTCGACATCTTCAGCCGTCAGGGGGGCGACACCACCACGGGCAACAAGGGGTGGGCGACGTTGCAGGTGAACGGCAAGCGGCACCTCTACTCGGTGTCCCTGTTGACCGGGAGTGTCGACCACGCCGGTCGGTTCCCCGACTGGGCCAAGGTCACCGACCTGGCCGTGAAGCTGGACCGCTGACGCATTCGCCAGATGGCCCTCACCCGCCCGTCCGCGCGCACCCCCGTGTTCACTGACACGGGGGTGCGTGAGGCGTACGCCGCGCACGGGGGTGAGCTGTACCGGTTCGCGCTGCGCGGCCTCGGCGACCCGGGCGCGGCGCAGGACGCCGTACAGGAGACCTTCCTGCGCGCCTGGCGGGCGCGCGAGCGCTACGACCCGCAGCTGGCGGGGATGCGGGTATGGCTCTTCGGGATCGCCCGCAACGTCGTCATCGACCTGCACCGGGCGCGTGGCGCGAGGCCGTGGCTGCGCGACCTGGCCGACCATGACACGCTGGCTCGCCAGGAACCTCTGGCGCCTGACGATCGCCCCGACCAGTGGGAGGCGCTGATGCATCGCTGGCTGGTCGAGGAGGCGCTGCGTCGCCTCGGCACCGATCACCGTCAGGCCCTGGAGGAGACCTATCTCGCCGACCGACCCTACGACGAGGTGGCTGCCGAGCTGGGGATACCCGTGAGCACGTTGCGGAGCCGAGTGTTCTACGGCTTGAAGGCGCTGCGAGTCGTGATGGAGGAGATGGAGGTGCCGCGATGACGGATCACTCGGCCGAGGGCCGTGAAGTGCGCGAGATGCTGGGCGCCTATGTGCTGGGGCAACTCTCACCGGAGGAGTCGTCGCGAGTCGAGGCCCACCTGACGCAGTGCACGGACTGCACCGCGGACGTGCAGGATGTCCTGCCAGCCGCCGACGCCTTGAGCCTCCTGCGTGGCGCTCCGGTGTGGGCCACCCCCGATCCACCCTTCGACCTCGGCGACCGGGTGCTCGAATCCGTCACCAGGGCGCGCCGCGACGAGGACCGGAGGCGCTGGCGGGCACGTGCCTCGACCGCGGCCGTCGCCGCCGTCGCGGCATCGGTGGTGCTGGTGGGCGGTCTGCGGCTCACCCGCGAGGACCCTGAGCCCAGGGTGCCGCTGGAGGCGGTGGCAGTGCAGGGGGACACGCCGGGGCTCACTGCCACCGCAGACCTCGTCGCCCACACCTGGGGCGTCGAGGTGAAATTGAGCGCCGTCGGGTTCGACTTGGGCAGCCGGTACCGCGTCACCGTCATCGGAGTCGACGGCCGCCACTACGATGCCGGCGGCTTCGTCGGCACCGGAGCGCGGGAGATGTCGTGCAACCTCAACTCAGCGGTTCTTCGTGCCCAGGCTGAGGGCTTCGAGGTGACCGACCCCGAGGGCCGTCTGGTGGCGGAGGCACGATTCGGCTGAGCCGCCGTCCCCGCCCGATGGACCGTCGGACGGGCCTCAGCTGCCGAGGCCGGCCACCGCCTCCGTCACCGGGGTGTCTCCGCCGACCAGGTCGAGCTGGGCTCCGATGCCGGCACCGGTGTCGAGCACGGCAGCGACGACGGCCGCCACGTCGCCGCGAGCGATCTCGCCACGCTCGGTCTGCGGCGCGAGTTCGACGAGGCCGCTCGGCTCGTCGTCGGTGAGACGGCCGGGGCGGATGATCGTGTAGTCCAGCCCGCTGTCGCGCAACGCGGCGTCGGCGTTGCGCTTGGCCTCCACGTAGGCCCGCCAAGCCGGCTCGACCGAGTCTTCGAGTGGCGCATCGACACCCATCGCGGAGATCTGGACGACGCGCCAGATGCCCGCCCGCCTGGCGCCCTCGATCGTCTTGACCGCGCCCTCGAAGTCGACCGTGCGCTTGCGCTCGAGATTGCCGTCCGCACCCCCGCCGGCGGCGAAAACGACCGCGTGACAGCCCACGAAGGCCCGACCGAAGGCAGCACTGTCGTCCTTCTCGATGTCGAGCATCCTGACCTCGGCGCCCAGCTCCTCGAGCTCGGTCCGGTAGTCGTCTCGACGGACGAGCGCGACCGGCGTGTGCCCGGCTGCGACGAGAAGCGGATGGAGGTGTCGAGCCACGTTGCCGTGACCCCCGACGATGGCGATACGAGTCATGCTCCCACCGTACGTCGCCCCCTCCCGGGCCCCGGTCCGGGCGGGAGCCCACCGCACGACCGTTTCGACGTGACGCGATCGGGTACGGGTGTCGGGCATTCACCGACTGAAGGAGCCTCACCATGCTGTGGACCATCCTGATCATCCTGGCGATCATCGCCCTCGCGCTCTTCATCCTGAGCCGCGTCCGTGGAGGTGGCGGCCGGGTCTGAACCCGTTGGTGCGACAGTTCGTCGCACCACTCGGTCCTCGGGAACCGCTGAACCTGCGCTGCCGGACCCGCCTCGTGCGGGTCCGGCAGTGTGCTGCTCGGGGCGTCATCGGATGGCCGTTCGACCTGGGCCGGCGCGGGGCGTTGCTACCGTGACGTCCGGGGCTGGACCGCGGCCCCTCCATGACCGTCGGAGGAGCCTGCATGAGCCGGGTGGGAGTGTGCGAGGACGATCCGGCGATCAGGCGGATCGTCGTGGATGCGCTCAGGCTCTCCGGCCACGAGGCGAACGTGGCCCATACCGGCGCTGAGGCCGTGCGACTGTTCGCCTCCGACGTCGACCTGGACGTCGTCGTGCTGGACATCGGTCTGCCGGACGCCGACGGGCGCGACGTCTGTCAGGCGCTCCGGTCCGCGGGCCAAGCGGCGCCGGTGATCTTCCTGACGGCGTACGGCGCCGTCCACGATCGACTGGCGGGCTTCAGCGCCGGAGGAGACGACTATCTGCCGAAGCCGTTCGACGTCAAGGAGCTGATCGCCCGGGTCGAGGCCCTGGCCAAGCGGGGGCGCGGCGGCCAGACCAACCCGGCGCGACCCGACGGTGGGCTGGTGCTGGATCCGGTGCTCCACGCGATCGCGGTCGGCGAGCGGCAGGTGCGGCTCACTCCCACGGAGTTCCGCATGCTGGCTGCGCTGACCTCACGGCCGGGCGAGGTCGTACGCCGACACGTGGTAGTCGCGGCCGCCTGGCCAGACGGCGCCCAGGTCAGCGAGAACACCATCGACACCTATATCCGGCGCCTGCGGGTCAAGCTCGACGAGGTCGGCTCCCCCACCGCTCTCACGACCGTCCGTGGTGTCGGGTTCACCCTGCAATGACTGCCCTGAGGTGGACCGCTCCGACCTTCCGAACCCAGCTCGTGATCACGACGACGGCCCTCGTCGCGCTGGCGATGGTCGTTTTCACGCTCGGCGTCCAGCTCGTGCTCGCCGAGGTGGTGAGCCGCAACGTCGACACCGTGCTTCAGAACCGGGCCGACTCCGTCGTGGGCGCGGTCGAGTCCTCCTCCGATCACCGCGGTGGGTTGGAGGTCCCGGCCTCCGCCCTGGAGCCCGGGGTGATGGTCTTCTCCTCGACCGGCGACGAGGTGGCCGGTGGCATGTCACCGGTGCTGCGCGACCCCGTCTACGATCTCCGCTCGACCGAGGTCCCTCGCACGGTCAACGTCGGGGAGAGCCATCGTCTCTACGCCGAGCCGTTCGACGTGCCGTCGTCCGGTTCGGGTCCGGCGACGTCGGGCGTGATCGTGGTCTCCGAGCGGCTCGATCCCTACGAGCAGACCGAGCGCTACGCCTTGTTCGCCTCGCTGGCCCTCGGGGTGATCGTGACCGCCGCGGCCGGCTTCATCGTGCACTGGGTGACTCGCCGTGCTCTGGCGCCGGTCGCCATGATGGCCGAGCGCGCAGCGGACTGGAGCGAGCACGACCTGACCCGCCGGTTCGAGCTCGGCCAGCCCACCAACGAGATCACCGCGCTGGGGGCCACCTTGGACCAGCTGCTGGAGCGGGTGTCGATGGCGATCAGGGCAGAGCAGCGCCTCACCTCCGAACTCGCTCACGAGCTCCGGACGCCGCTCACCTCGATCCAGGGGGCAGCCGACCTGGCCCTGCTGCGCGGTGGCCTCAGCGCCGCCGCCCGTCAGGACCTCGAGCAGGTGGCCGAGTCGTCACGGGCGATGGGGAGCACGATCTCGGCGCTGCTCGATCTGGCTCGCACCGGGGATCCCGGCAGCTCGACGAGCGAGGTCGGTCAGGTCGTGTCCGCCGTGACGACGATGCATCAGGGCGCGCCGATCACCGTGGAGCTCCACGGCCAGCATCAGGTGCGCCTGTCAGCCCCCGAGGACCTGGCCGTGCGCGCCCTCATCCCCCTCGTCGACAACGCAGTGCGCTATGCCACCAGCAGAGTCACGATCGCGACTCGCGTCGAAGCGTCGTACGTCGAGGTCGTGGTCGACGACGACGGCCCCGGCCTCGCTCGGACCGACGATCGCGACCTCTTCGAGCCCGGCGTGTCCGGACGTGAGGGCGGCACCGGGCTTGGGCTGGCCATCGCGAGGCGGACAGCACGGTCCCTGGGCGGCGACATCGCGGTCGAGAGAGCCGATCGGGGTGCCAGCTTCGTGTTGAGGTTGCCTCGCCTGTGAGCTGATTCGGATGCGTTCAGGCTGCGCGCAGGTTCGCGCGCGCAGGGTGAAGGCATGTCGACGACCACCACGGCGCGCCCCGCGGCTTCCCCCAGTCGGGGTCGCGGGTGGTCGGCGGGCCCGGCTGTGGCCCTCGTCGGGATCACGGTCTGCCTCTGGGTCCCCACGCTGAGCGCGCCACTGACGTCCGACGAGGGCGGCTTCCTGATGGTGGGTGGTCAGTGGCATGCCGGGACTTCGCTCTACGGCGACTACTGGGTCGACAGGCCGCCACTGCTCATCGCGCTCTTCGGCGTCGTCCACCTGCTGGGCGGCGCGATTCCCCTGCGGCTGCTCGGCTTGCTGTGCGCCACTGCCTCGATCGTGCTCAGCCAGGCAGTCGGCACCCGGATCACCGGGTCGCGCAGGGCCGGCATGGCCGCCGCCGTCGTCACGACCGCGCTGCTGGGGACGCCGCTGTTCGACTCCTTCCAGGTGGACGGCGAGCTGCTCGCTCTCCCCTGGGTGTACGCCGGCCTGTTGGCCGTCTGCTCGGCGTACTCGAGAGACGGCGAGTCTGCGCGCGCCGCCCCCTACTGGGCCGCGGCTGGAGCAGCCGGGGCCGTGGCCGCTCTGATCAAGCAGGACTTCATCGATGTGTTCGTGTTCGTGGCCGCCCTCCTGCTCTGCGCTCGACTCGTGCGCAGACGATCGAGCACCGAGGTCCTGCTGGCGGGAGCCTCAGTGATGGCCGGCGCGGCTGCGGTGGGGCTGTCCGCGTTGGCTCTGGCGGCATCGCGTGGCACCACCGGCCCCGAGCTGGTGGACGCACTGGTGACCTTCCGTGCCGAGGCGGGCCAGGTCATCGCCGACTCGGCCTCGGCCGCCACCCACGCACGGTTCGTGAGCCTGTCCTGGGCGCTACTGGCCAGTGGGGGCCTGGTGCTGGGGGCGCTGTCCCTGGTGCTGCCCCTGCGCCGGCCGGTCCGGCCCGGGGTGGTGGCTGTGGCAGCCATGCTGGCCTGGCAGATGATCGGGGTGCTCGCAGGCGGCAGCTATTGGTTGCACTACCTGGTCGGCGTGATCCCGGGTCTCGCCCTGGGCTCGGCATTGTCGACCCACTCCACCGGCCTGCTGGGTCGGCTCGCGCGGCTGACTGTCGGCTATGTCGCCACAGCGGCTGTAGTCGCACTCGTAGTGAGCGTGATGCATCCCCAGGCTGCTGCCCGCACGACCCTGGTGGGCCAGTGGTTGGCCGGGGCCGCCGAGCCCGGAGACACCGGGACCGTCCTGTACGGGGCCCCCAACATCCTCCAGGCCGCCGGCGTGTCCAGTCCCTACCCCGAGCTCTGGAGCCTGCCGGTCCGCGTCCGCGACCCTGCCCTGACCCAGCTGACGGCAGTCCTCGACGGCGCCCGGGCGCCGACCTGGCTGGTGGTCGACGGTGGCCTTGGCAGTTGGGGGATCGACCCGACGTCGGCGGAGGTCGCGGTGGCTGAGCACTACCGGTTGGTCGATGACGTGAGCGGCTACCGGATCTTCCTGCATGACGGCGTCGCGAGGGAGCTTCCGTGAACCGGATGCTTGGCCTGGTTCTCGCCGCCCTGGCGATGCTGTTGATCGGCTGCACGAAGACCGCGACCGCCCCCCATGTTCCCGTGGGCCTGCCGTCGACCGCGGCCGACGCAGCCGGGAACGTCTCCGTGGTGGCCGCGGGTGACATCGCCTGCGCCCCAGGGGAAGCGGTCACCTCGACGACGTGCCAGCAGGCGGCGACGGCTGCTCTGGCTCAGTCGCTGCACCCAGACGCCGTCATCGCCCTCGGCGATCTGCAGTATGAGTCGGGCTCCGCCTCCGACTTCACCCAGTCCTACGACAAGACGTGGGGGCGCTTGCGCCAGATCACGCGACCGCTGCCGGGCAATCACGAGTACAAGACCTCGGGTGCGGCCGGCTACTTCGCATCCGTCGACGCCAAGGACCCCTGGTATGCCTGGGATGCCGGGACGTGGCGGATCTACCTGCTCGACTCCAACTGCGACGACATCGACTGCGGCGCTGAACAGGACTGGCTCAAGGCCGACCTCGCTGCCCATCCCCGAGACTGCACGGCGATCACGATGCACGCGCCCCGCTACTCCTCCGGCGCGCATCACTCCCAGCGGGACCTGGCCGGCTTCTGGCAGGTGGCGTACGCCGCGCACGTGGACCTGGCGCTGGCCGGGCACGACCACGACTACGAACGGTTCGCGCCGATGGACGCCGAGGCGAACCTGCGCCCCGGCCGAGGCATCACGTCCTTCGTGGTCGGCACCGGCGGCAAGTCGCTCTACGACAGGCACGCTGAGGCGCCGGGATCGCAGTACTTCGAGTCGACGTCGTTCGGGGTGCTGCACCTGACCCTGGGACCGACCGCGTTCCGCTGGCAGTTCGTCGACCTCGGACATCGGGTGCTCGACCACGGCTCGACCCAGTGCGGGTGAGGACCCCGGTCGAGCAGGTCCGGGCCTAGTCCCCTGGCACGACCAGGCCGACCTCGTAGGCGGCCACCACGCAATGGATCCTGTCGCGCAGTCCGAGCTTCTGCTGGATGTGCGCGACGTGTGTCTTGACGGTCGCGTCCCCGATGAACAGCTCGCTTCCGATCTCCCGGTTCGACAGGCCCCGCCCGACCAGGCGGAGAACCGAGGTCTCACGCTCGGTCAGGCCATCGAGGGGAGCTTCACCTGGCAGGGGGCTCGGCATCTTGGTGAAGCGTTCGATCAGTCGTCGGGTGATCGTGGGGGCGACCAGGGCGTCCCCGGCCGCCACCATCCGGATGCCCATGATCAGTTGGTCGCGGGGCACCTCCTTGAGCAGGAAGCCACTGGCTCCCGCCTTCATCGCCTCGTACACGTACTCGTCCAGGTCGAAGGTGGTCAGGATCAGGACTCGGGGTGCCCCGGCCGTCGCCATCATTCGACGCGTCGCATCGAGGCCGTCCAGGATCGGCATCCGGATGTCCATCAGCACCAGGTCCGGTCGAGTCTCCGAAGCCAGCTGGATGGCCTGCCGACCGTCCGCGGCCTCGCCGACGACGTGGAGGTCGTCCTCGAGATCGAGGATGAGCCGGAAGCCCGCGCGGACGAGCGCCTGGTCATCGGCGATCAGGACCCTGATCATCGTGGGATCCTGGCCTCGACGTGAAACCCGTCGGCAGACGACTCGATCTCCAGCGTGCCGCCATAGAGGCTGACTCGTTCCCGCATCCCCAGGACACCTTGACCAGTCCGACCGGCAACCGGCCCGACGGCACCTCGGCCGTCGTCCCGAACGGAGACCTGAACACTGTCCGGGCAGTAGTCGATGCCGACCAGGGCCCGGGATGCTCCCGCATGCTTCAAGGATGTTGGTCAGGCACTCCTGGATGATGCGGAAGGCGGCCAGATCGACCCCCGGCGAGACCTGACCTGGCTCGCCGTCGATCATCAGCTCCACCTGCAATCCGGCAGCCCGGATCTGGTCGATCAAGCCGCCGACCGCATCGAGTCCGGGCTGCGGACGGAGCGATGCCTGCTCATCCTCGAGGCGAAGCAGCCCCAGCAGATGTCGCATCTCGCGGAGGGCTTCGCGTGCGGTGGCCTTCACGGCCACGAGCGGCTCGCGGGCACGTGCGGGATCACGCCCGAGCGCGCCCTCCGCTGCGTCCGCCTGGATCGCTATCACGCTGAGACTGTGGGCCACCACGTCGTGCAACTCCCGGGCGATGCGGGTCCGCTCCTCAACGACGGCTTCGCGCGCCACCAGGTCGCGCTCCAGCACGAGCTCCACCACCTGAGAGCTCAAGTGACACGGCCTTGAGCTCGTGCCGATGCAGCGCACGCCCGGCAACCCAGGGAACCGCCAGGAAGATGACGAGCGTGGGAGCGATATTCGCAACTTCGTCGGTCGTGTCGCCTGACAACGGACACGGTCACTGCTGCGGCCAGGAGTGCCAGCACGCTCATGGACCGAGGCAGCGACCGGTCGTAGGCAGCGAGCGAATAGGACGCAAGGATCACGGAGAGCAGGGTCCAGATGCCCTCTGGCGGATCTGTGCAGACCGACTGGGCGAATATGGCGGTTGCGAGGATGACCGCGACCAACGCTGGCAGGGGCCGGCGCCAGGCCAGTGGAAGGGTGATCGCCAGCGCGGAGAAGACCAGGCCCACCTCGGTCCAACGATCGGCGTCCACCGCCAGCACGTCCACCACCGCCCAGCCCGCCAGCAGAACGGCCAGGACTGCGTCCGCCGCGCGGTAGCGGACCTGCGGCTGTGCGAACGCGTGGGACCACATAGTCGTGAACGTAGCGCCCGCGGACTGTTTCGTCGCCCCCCGGGAAGGGGATGCCCATCGACCTCGTGGTGGACACAGGAGCCCTGCGTCGGGGACGCCGCGGGCACGCCATCTTCCTAGCGTTGGCACCGACTCGACCGCTCTCAAGGAGGACCATCATGAACCCACGCCCCATGCTCGCCACCGTGGTCGCACTGGTGGGCTTGGCCGGTTGCGCGAACGGCACCGAATCTCGCGCTGCCGGCGGCCCTGACCAGACAACGAGCACCGCAACCGCGGCCGCCGTCCCGTTGGCTCAGCACGTGGTCACCGACCTTGCCGGTTTCACGGCGAAGGCATCCCCGGTGGTGCAGGACGTCGAGGCCTTCGCACGGGCTCATGAGAAGGACGCAGCCGAACTGACCCGGGCAGGGATGGTCGGTGGCGTCACGGTGCAGTTCCAGCCCGACGGCAAGATTCCGGGCAACGCCCTGTCCTTGGCGCAGGAGTTCGGGACCGCAGAGCAGGCCGAGGTGGAGGCAGCCCGTCTTTTCGCCGCGAACGCCGAACCCGACAAGGGCTCTACCGCCTCGCCGCTTCCCGTCCCGGGCATCCCGGGAGCCAGAGCGACCTCGGTGACGGGCAGCTTCAAGGGTCAGTCGTTCACCAGCGTCGAGATCGTGTTCGTCGACGAGACGGTGGTGCACGAGTTGTTCGCCATTGCCGGTGACCCCGTGGTGTCGGTGCCGGAGCTGGTGAGGGCGGCCACGGGCTTGTACGCAGTGATCCACGGACACCCGCTGGCCTGATGGCCGGGGCGGAGTCTGCGACGGCCGCATCCAGCAGGACCCTGACGTGCGGGTGCGTCCACCACTGCCTGTCACACCCGAACCCACGCTTCCGTGGGTCCGGGTGTCGCCGATGTCCTGAGACATCACAAAGTCGGGCTGACAGGATTTGAACCTGCGACCCCCTGACCCCCAGTCAGGTGCGCTACCAAGCTGCGCTACAGCCCGAAACTGCCCGCGGGTGAGCGGGCGGACAGAACCTTACCGCAGGCCCCGCCAAGTTCCTTCATCGCCTACAGGACCTCAGCGCACGGTCACCTGGGCGCTGTCGTTGTCCACTCGCAGCGACCTGGTGTCGACTGCGACGAATGCCCGAGCGGGGATCGACTTGAGGTCTGAGACGAGCCGGTTGGGCCAATGGGCGTTGCGCTCCCCTTGGAAGTACCACGGCGAGCCGTTGTCGGCCAGCACCAGCCCGTAGGTCTTCATCGCCTGCACCACCACCCTGGCCCGCGGGCTCAGACCCGAGGCGTCGTACGTCGCCTTGAGCCGGAATCGAGCGCCCATCGGCGGGAGGTTGGCGATGCCGCCCGATCCTGCGTCATGCCGGGCCGGCCACACATGCCGTCGAGCGGTTCGGTCGGTGGTGAAGCGGATCGCGTGGGTGACCATGCCCGCCTTGACCTCCTTCCAGCGCAGCAGGCCGGGAAGGATCGGCAGACCCGCAGCGTCTGCGGAGGTCCATCCGTCGGGGCGCAGCGCATTGCTGCGCAGCGACCAGACCGCACCCGATCCGGCCCGCCACCGGCCACCGGCGTACGACGTCGCATAGGTCTCGAACAACCGGCAGGTGTCCTTGTTGACGATGATCGCGTGGCGATCGCCCGAGGAACTGCGGCCACCCTCGATCTTGGTGTCCGCACCCAACGGGTAGCGCACCCGGTCGCTCTCACTCGCATAGCCGAAGCGCACGCGCACCTTCGCATGGTGCCTGCCCACGACGGTGACCGGAATGCCGTAGTTGGGTCCGTCGCCGTAGGACGACCCGAAGTCGGGATGGAGGTCGCGACCCTTCGTCGACATGTGCGCCAGCCACCGAGCGCTGCGAGGGTGCACGGGCAGCCCCGAGACGTCGGCGTTCCAGTAGTTGTCGGTCGGGAACACCGCGCAGGTCGTGCCGGCCACCGGACCCGGCCTAGTGACCGGGACCGGGTCGGCGAAGGCCGAGGCACCGCAGGCCAGCACCGCTCCGGAAACGACCAACGCTCGCACCAGCTGGCGCATGACTACCTCTTCCGCTTCTCCCGCGGCCGCACCGACAGGTTGATCGGGGTGCCGACGAAACCGAACTGCTCACGCAGGCGACGTTCGATGTAGCGCTCGTAGCCGGCGTCCAACTTTCCACTCGTGAACAGCACGAAGGTCGGCGGTGCAGTGCCCGCCTGGGTGCCGAACATGATCTTCGGCTGCTTCCCGCCACGCACCGGGTGGGGGTGCTCCTGCACCAGCCGGCCCAGGAACGCGTTGAGCTGGCCGGTGGAGATCCGCGTCTCCCAGCCCTCGATCGCCCGCTCCAGCGCCGGCACCAGGCGGTCGATGTGCCAGCCGGTGCGCGCCGTCAGGTTGATCCGCGGAGCCCACTGCACCTGCACCAGCTCGCGCTCGATCTCGCGGTCGAGGTAGTAGCGACGCTCCTCGTCGACCAGGTCCCACTTGTTGAACGCGATGACCAGGGCACGTCCCGACTCCCGCACGGTCTGGATGATCCGCTGGTCCTGCTCGGAGATCGACTGGGAACCGTCCACCACCAGCACGGCCACCTCGGCGCGCTCGATCGCGGTCGCCGTACGCAGGGAGGCGTAGTACTCGTGACCCGACGCCTCCTTGATCCGCTTGCGGATGCCGGCGGTGTCGATGAAGCGCCAGTTCTTGCCACCGAAGTGCACGAGCTCGTCCACCGGGTCGACCGTGGTGCCCGACGCGTCGTCGACGACGACGCGGTCCTCCCCCGCCAGCTTGTTGAGCAGCGAGGACTTGCCGACGTTGGGGCGGCCGACGATCGCGATCCGTCGCGGCCCGCCCGGTGGGTCGTAGTTGATCTCCGGCGTCTCGGGCAGGGCCTCGAGGATCGCGTCCAGGAGGTCTCCCGAGCCTCGTCCGTGCACGGCGGAGACCGGGTGCGGCTCCCCCAGCCCGAGGTTCCACAGGCCGTAGGCCTGCGCCTCGGTGCGTTCGTCGTCCACCTTGTTCGCCGCCAGCACGACTGGCTTGCCCGACTTGCGCAGCACGCGTACGACGGCCTCGTCGTTGTCGGTGATCCCGACCGTGGCGTCGACGACGAAGAGCACGGCGTCGGCCAGCGTGACCGCGATCTCCGCCTGGGCCTTGATGCGCTCGGCGAGGCCTCGTGCGTCCGGATCCCACCCGCCGGTGTCCACGACGGTGAAGGCGCGACCGTTCCAGTTGGCGTCGTAGGACACTCGGTCGCGGGTGACGCCGGGCTTGTCCTCCACCACGGCCTCACGACGTCCGATGATCCGGTTGACCAGCGTGGACTTGCCCACGTTGGGTCGACCGACCACGGCCAGCACCGGAGTGGGCCCGGATTCGGGGTCGATGGGGTTGGACTCGGTGACGTCAGTCATCGATGTGCTCCTTGATGGAGTCCGTGGGTGACGGGCTCTCGGTGGGAAGGGGCCCGGGCAGCTCACGTCCAGTGAGGGCTCGGGCAGCGTCGAGGTGGGCGCGTAGCGCCTCGTGAAGGAACACCGTGGAGTGCCTGATTTGTTCCTGGGTGCGGGGGAAGGGAGCCCGCGCGATGGTGATCGGGGCGCCGTAGACGAAGTCGATGGGCGCGCCCCGGGGCGGGCGGGAGTTCGTGTCGCCACCCGGCTCGCGGGTGCCGAAGATCGCCAGCGGCAGCACCGGGGCTCCAGTGACCAGGGCCAGGTAGGCGGCGCCGGCACGGATCAGATCGAACTCGCCGTTGCCGCGGCCGCCCTCGGGGTAGATCCCCACGACGCCGCCGTCGCGCAGCACCCGCAGGCAGGCCTTGATCGCCCCTGGGTCCGCGCTCCAGCGGTCGAGCGAGATCTGTCCGGTGGCCTTCAACACCGCACCGGGGATGCCGTGGAACATCTCGTGCTTGGTCAGCGCGTGCAGCGGAGCCGGGTGGTACGCCGCCATGATCGGGCCGTCCATGAGCCCCAGGTGGTTCGACGCCACGATGTGCGGACCGGCCGGCACGTGCTCAAGTCCGCTCAGGCTCACCTTCCAACGCCGCTCGAAGCCCGCGCGCACCATCGGCCGAAGGATTCGTAGGGTCCGCTCCGGGATCGGCGAGACCTCCTGGGTGCGTGGCGGCTGCTCGTGGCTCACGGCACCAGCGCCACGATCTCGCCGATGACCTGCTCGAGGGTCAGGAACGTGCTGTCGAGATGGACCGCGCCGTCGGCCATTCTCAGCGGCGCCGTCGTGCGGCCGGAGTCGATGAGGTCACGCGAGGCGAGCGAGGCCTGGGTGGCCGCGACGTCCGCGCCCCCCTCTTCGGCCGCCCGTCGGGCGGCCCGGGCCTCCGCGTCGGCGGTGAGGTAGACCTTGACCGCCGCGTCCGGCACCACGACGGAGCCGATGTCGCGTCCTTCGACCACGATGCCGCCGGCACCGATGATCTCGCGCTGGAGCGCGAGCAGCCGGGCCCGAACCTCCGGTACGGCGCTGACGGGGCTGACCGCCGCCGTGACGGCCTCGCCGCGGATCTCCACCGACACGTCCTGACCGTCGACCGTGATGGTGGGGTCGAGGGGATCGGTTCCGGACTCGAGAGCAGGCTCTTGGCTGCGAGCCGCGACGGCCCGAGTGTCAGTGACGTCGACCTCGTGGGTGATCATCCAGTGGGTGATTGCGCGGAACTGGGCGCCGGTGTCGAGGTAGCGCAGCCCGAGCCGCTGTGCCACGCCACGTGAGGTGCTGGACTTGCCTGAGCCCGACGGTCCATCGATGGCGACGACGATCTCGGGACGTGCGGTGTTCACGTGACCTGCTCTCGCAACGGGGATTCGGCAGACGGCAGACTACCGGTGAACCGCCCAACCCCGGGCTTCGAGAGACATCAGCAGGTGTTCGGCGCGCTGCTCTGCGACCAGGAGCTCGACCAACCCCACGGGTCGCCCCGGGTCGTGGTCGATGTGGATGTCCTCGATGTTGACCTCGCTGGCACCCGCGTCGGCGAAGAGTCTCGCCAGCTCCCCCGGATGGTCGGGCACCGAGACGAAAACCGACCGCATCGGAGTCAGGGGTCCGCCGTGCTTGCCGGGGATGGCCCGAGTGCCGGACACCCCGTGCTCGAGCAGGGCGAGCAGGTCCTCACGCGAGCCGGAGTCGACCGCCGCGATCATCGTGTCGAGCTGGCTGCGCACCTCGGCCAGCATCTCCAGCACGGCCACCTGGTTGGCGCTGACGATCTGCTGCCACAGCTGCGGGTCGCCGGCCGCGATCCTGGTCACATCACGCACACCCTGTCCGGTCAGGGCGAGGTGCTGCTCCGGGGCGTCCGCCAGTCGCCCGGCGACCAGCGAGGCCAGGAGGTGTGGCAGGTGGGAGGTCCTGGCCACTGCACGGTCGTGCTCCTCGGGCGTCAGCGCCACGGGTACGGCGCCGCACAGCTCCACCAGTTCGGTGACCACCGCGACCGCGTGTGGCTCGGCGTGCTCATGCGCGGTGATGGCCCACGGTCGACCGTCGAACAGACCGGCGCTCGCCGCCAGCGGCCCTGAGCGTTCGGACCCGGCCATCGGATGCCCCCCTACGTACCGTCCGAGGCCACCGACGATCTCGGCCATCGGCCGCGTCTTCACGCTGCCCACGTCGGTGACCACCGCTCCCGAGCTGAGGGCTCGCGAGATCTCGGCGGCGAGCTGGTCCGGTGGCACGCAGACCACGACGAGCTGAACCGGCTGCCCGTCGTACGGCGTGCCGGCGCCGAGGCCCGACGCGGTCCGCACGTGATCGGGATTGATGTCGGAGAGGAGAACCTCGAGGCCGGCCCGGCGGCAGGCCAGTCCGATCGAAGCCCCCAGGAGGCCGGTACCGACGACGTGGACGGGACCGGTCAATTCACTCACCGGCTCAGGGTAGCGGTCGCGATCCGATCATCTGCAGGGTGTGGAGAACACCGGACGGTGATCGGAGAGTGTCGGTACCCAGTGCTTGAGTGGGGTCATGACAGCGATGGCCTCGGACCGGCAGCACGTGGTGACGCGTGCGGTGGAGTCGATGCGCGCCGAGGTCTCCGGGCTGTCGGACATGTCGTTGAGGTCCATGGGCACTGTAGAGGCTGCACCGCACAAGGCTGCGACGCCCCACCCGGGCTCTGGCGCGCCCACCACCACCAGCCCTGGCCCCCAGGTGGACCAGACAGCCCACCCACCGGCGGCAAAGTCGCGTTCACCAGACGCACCTGAGGCGCCAGGAGGAGCACCATGATCGCGCCGCGGTCGATGGCGAGGCGATGCGGCGACAGCAACAGCAGACTGCGCGGCGGACCGACTCAGAGCGAGACGCTGTCGAGAAGTGCTCCGAGCTCGTCTGTGGTCAGATCGCGAAGCTCACCGGTGCGGACGCCGACGAGGTTGACCGGACCGAACCGCGTGCGGGTCAGGCGGCGCACGGGGTGACCGACGTGATCGAGCAGCCGTCGCACGATGCGATTGCGGCCCTCGTGGATGACCAGCTCGACGATGGTGCGGTCGGTGTGCTCACCGACGATCTTGCATTTCGGTGACCCTGACCGCGCCGTCCTCCAAGGTGACCCCAGCCAGGATCTGCGCCACCGTGGCCTTGGTGACCTCGCCGTCCACCTCGGCGACGTAGGTCTTGTCGACCTCGAACGAGGGGTGGGCCATCCGGTGTGCGAAGTCGCCATCGTTGGTGAGCAGGATGAGTCCGGCGGTGTCGGTGTCGAGCCGTCCGACGTGGAACAGTCGCTCGGGGCGGTCGGCCACCAGGTCCTGCAGGCTGCGGCGGCCTTCGGGGTCCGACATCGTCGAGACCACGCCCCGCGGCTTGTTCAGGACCAGGTAGACGTGTGCCGAGATGGGCGGCAGACGCTTGCCGTCGACCCGGATGACGGCAACTCTGGGATCGACCTTGGTGCCCAACCTCGTCACGATCTCACCGTCCACCTCCACCAAGCCGGCCAGCATGATCTCCTCGCACTTGCGCCGCGAGGCTATGCCCGACTGAGCAAGCAGCTTCTGAAGTCGGATCTGGCCATCCTCGTCGACCTCGATGCTCACAGGCTGTCCGCCGCGTCCGGCTCGGTGTGATCGCTCGGCTCCGGGTGACCGGTGGGCTCCGAGATCGGGGCGGGATCGGGGGAAGGCGCGCTGTCGGGAGCCGTAGGCCCACCGATCATCCCCGCCAGCTCGTCCTCCATGTCGTCCATGTCGGGAAGGTAGGGAGCCAGCTCGGGCAGATCCTCGATCGAGGTCACACCGATCCGCTCGAGGAAATAGCTCGTGGTGCGGTAGAGGTTGGCCCCCGACTCACCGTCGTGACCCGCCTCCTCCACGAGGCCGCGGCTCAACAGAGTCCGCATCACCCCGTCGACGTTGACGCCACGGATCGCCGATACGCGGGAGCGGGACACCGGCTGCTTGTAGGCCACCACCGCCAAGGTCTCCAGAGCGGCGTTGGTGAGCCGCGCCTGCTGACCGTCGAGGATGAACGACTCGACCACCGCGGCGTACTCCTCGCGGGTGTAGAAGCGCCAGCCACCCGCGACGTTGCGCAGTTCGAAGCCGCGACCCTGCTCGGTGTAGTCGGCTGCCAGCGCATCGAGAGCCTGAGCGACCTCGCCGGCGGGATAGCCGACGGCCGAGGCGAGGGTGACATGGTCCAGCGGCTCGTCGGCCACCATCAGGACGGCCTCGAGAGCGGGACGCAGGTCGGCGACTGCCACCGCCAGGGTGTCACCGTCGGACTCGGTGCCTCGTGCGGCCTCGGTGACGTCGTCGGGCGCGGTCTCGCTCACGATTCCTCCTGTGGGGGTGTCTGTGGTGAGCTGTCGGGAGCGGTCCCGTCGAACTCGTCGGTGATGTCGATGTCCCCGTCGTCCCCGCCGGTCCAGCGGATGGTCAACTCGCCGAGGGGGGTGACCTGGTCGAACGACACCGCGCCTTCGCGGAAGAGCTCGAGCAGCGACAGGAAGCGCGCCACCGTGGTCAGTGTGTCCGGCGAGTCCCCGCACAGGGCGCGGAACGTCATCGTGCCACCCCGGCGAAGGCGGTCGACCACGAGTGCGGCCTGCTCACGCACCGAGACCCGGGCGGCGTGGATGTGATGCAGGGAGACCTCGAGCACCGGCTTGGGCTCCAACGCCCGCGCAGCCAGGGCGGCGAACTGCTCGAGCCCGATGCCGATCAACACCTCGGGGAGCAGGCTGGCAAAGCGCTCCTCCAACCCCACTGCCCGCGGATGACGCTTCGACTCCCCCGCGAGCCGTTCCGACAGCACCCCGGCCACAAGCTTGAACGCTCGATATTGCAACAACCGTGCGAACAGAAGGTCACGAGCCTCCAGAAGCGCCAGGTCCTCCTCGTCCTCGACATCGCCTTGGGGCAGCAACCGAGCCGCCTTCAGGTCGAGGAGCGTGGATGCCACCAGCAGGAACGACGTGGTCTGCTCGAGGTCCCAGACCGAGCCAAGCGCCTTCACATGGACGATGAACTCGTCAGTGACTCTCGACAGCGCCACCTCGGTGATGTCGAGCTTGTGCTTGGAGATCAGGCTCAACAACAGATCGAAGGGACCTTCGAAGTTGTCGAGACGCACGTCGAATCCCGGCGGTGCCTCACCGGCCTCCACACCCTGCGCGGACTGACCGGCGAACCGGCCGGTCGTCTGGCCCATGGTGGGGGCCGTCATGCCTGGTTGAGCCGCCGGACGATGACGCTGTCCTCGCCGCGGGCCTCGAAGTCGGCCAGCACCAGGGCCAGGGCCTCACGCACGACACGTCCCCGGTCCACGGCGAGGCCATGGGTCGAGCGCAGCACCAGGCGGGCGTGTTCGAGGTCGTGCAGCTCGGCGGACGTGAGGTAGACCGTCACCTTCTCGTCGTGCCGCACCCGGCCACTCGAACGTTTCGTGGCGCGCGCGGATCCGCCCTGCTCCGGCTGCGCGGCAGCACCCTCGGGAACGGCACGCACCGGCGACTGCCGGACCGCCTCCGGGGCAGCGGGCTCCGCAGTGGGCCGGAATAGGTCGTCGGCAGCTGGCAGGCTCACCCGTCGAGACAACGGTCCAAGACCTCTCGTGCGAGCTGGCGGTAGGAGTCTGCACCGGCCGACGACGACGCGTAGGTCGTGATGGGCTCGCCCACGACGGTGGAGTCGGAGAACTTCACTGTGCGTCGGATGACGGTGTGGAACACCGTGTCGCCCCACGCCTGGACGAGCCTCTCCATCACCTCACGGCTGTGCAGGGTGCGACCGTCGAACATGGTCCCGAGGACACCGTCGACCACCAGCTTGGGGTTGAGCCGCTCCTGGACCTTGTCGATGGTGGTCTTCAGCAGCGCGACTCCCCGCAGTGCGAAGTATTCGCACTCGAGGGGGACGATCACGCCGTCTGAGGCGGTCAGGGCGTTGACCGTCAGCAGCCCCAGGGAGGGCTGGCAGTCGATCAGGATGACGTCGTACTGGTCGACCGCGGGCGCGAGCACACGTTGGAGCGTCTGCTCTCGAGCGACCTCGTGCACCAACTGCACCTCGGCGGCGGACAGGTCGATGTTGGACGGCAGCAGATCCATGCCCGGCACTCCGGAAGGAACGATGACGTCGTCGAGGCTGACGTCGCGCTGCATGAGCAGGTTGTAGACGGTGAGGTCGATCTCATGGGGGTTGAGACCCAGGCCGACCGACAGGGAACCCTGCGGGTCGAAGTCGACCAGGAGCACCTTGCGGCCGTATTCGGCCAGCGCAGCGCCCAGGTTGATCGTGGTCGTGGTCTTGCCGACCCCGCCCTTCTGGTTGCACAGCGAGATCACCCGGGCGTGCTCACGGCGCGCGTAGGGCTTCGGCTCGGGAATCACCGGCATCGGACGACCCGTCGGGCCGATCTCGACATCGGTCGCCGGTGCAGGGCGATCGAAGGGCACTGGCTCAGTCACGCGTTTGTCTACCTTCGGCGGGCTCGGTGGGCGAACGAGCGGAGGCATCTCCGGGGCCGAAGAGCCCGGCTCACCGGTGAAACGAGCATCGAACTGTCCGCCGGATGACCTGGGTCCGCTCATGTGTACCTCCACATCCTGCCTGACGGCACCGACAGCGACGACCCTCGGGGTGGGGGTGCTTTGTCGACAGAACGACTTCTCGCTCCGGGTGACTCTAGGGACGGCCGGACCGCGCTACAAGGCGAAACCGGCAACCAGGTCGCAGGCGGACGAATCTGTTGAGGGATTGTGCATTCGATCCGCTCGTAAGTGCACAGGCCGACCTCCACCTGTGCACTTACCTGTGGATGACGAGGCGTGCGCGACGGCCTCGTGAAACCGCCGGGAGCTCGCGTGAAGCCGCCGTGAAACCACTGGGATCCAGGCTGTACGCATGACCACACACCACACCGACCCGCTCGCCGTTCGCGCCGACGCGCTGGTCAAGAAGTTCGGCGCCCAGCGCGCCGTCGACGGGATCGACCTCGAGGTACGCCGCGGAGAGGTCTTCGGGGTCCTGGGTCCCAATGGCGCCGGCAAGACCACGATGCTCAAGATGCTCGCCACCCTGCTCAGCATCGACGAGGGTCATGCGGAGATCTTCGGGGTCGACGTACGCCGTCGCCCGCACGTCGTCCGGCAGCTTCTCGGCGTCACCGGCCAGTATGCCTCCGTCGACGAGAACCTCACCGCCAGCGAGAACCTCCGCCTGTTCGCCCGCCTCCAGGGTGTCGAACGCGGTCGCGCTCGGACCACGGCGCACGAACTGCTGGGACAGTTCGGGCTCGAGGATGCAGCCGACAAGCCCATCTCGCAGTTCTCCGGGGGGATGCGGCGCCGACTGGACCTTGCCGCGAGCCTGATCACCCGTCCGCCCCTGATCTTCCTGGACGAGCCGACCACGGGTCTCGACCCCCGCACCCGCGCCCAGATGTGGGAGACCATCCGTGGCCTGGTGGCCGATGGCTGCACCGTGCTGCTCACGACCCAATACCTTGACGAGGCCGATCAGCTCGCCGACCGGATCGCAGTCATCGACCACGGCCGGAAGGTCGCCGAGGGCACCCCCGACCAGCTCAAGTCCTCGGTCGGCAGCTCCTCCCTCCAAGTCGACCTGGCGCAGCTCGACCAGGTGTCGACCGCGGCCGAGCTGACCCGCCAGGTGCTGCTCGAGATGCCGGTCGTCCACGCGGGCAGCAGCCGCCTCAGCGTGCCACTGGCGCGTCCGGACCAGGCGGCGGACGTGCTGATCGTGCTGCGTGAGCACGGCATCACCGTCGAGGAGGTCGCCGTCACCAGACCCACGCTCGACGAGGTGTTCCTGGCCCTGACAGGTCACGACACCGCCCAGGCCACGTCCACCCCATCCGAACTGGAGCCGATCCGATGACCACCCAGACCCAGAGCTCGGCTCTCGACGCCCGTGCCGGCAAGCCCGCTGGCGAGCCGATCCTCCCCGACATCGCCGCCATCAGCACCCGCGTCGGCCTCCGCCGCACCCTCAGCCAGACCCTGACCATGGCCTGGCGCGCCACCATCAAGATGCGACGCAACCCCGAGGTGTTCTTCGACGTCACGGTCCAGCCACTGCTGTTCACCGCGATGTTCGCCTATGTCTTCGGCGGTGCGATCGCAGGCAGCGTCTCCGACTACCTCCCACTGCTCATCCCCGGCATCGTCGCCCAGACCACCCTCACCGCCTGCATGGCGACCGGTGTCCAGCTCCGAGAGGACATGGACAAAGGGGTCTTCGACCGCTTCAAGGTGCTGCCGATCGCACGGATCGCGCCGCTGGCCGGGCCGATGGTCGCCGACCTGGTCCGCTACCTGATCGCCACCACCCTGACCTTCGCGACCGGCCTGGTGATGGGCTACCGCCCTGCCGGAGGTCCACTCGGGGTGCTCGCCGCCATCCTGCTTGCCGTGGTCGCCGGCTGGTCGCTGGCCTGGGTGTTCACCTGGGTCGGCACCATCGCCAAGAGCGCCCAGAGCGTGCAGGGCATCTCGATGATGGTGATGTTTCCGCTGACGTTCGTGTCCAACGCGTTCGTGAGCGCCGACACGCTCCCGGGCCCCCTACAGACCTTCGTCCGGTTCAACCCGGTCTCGCACATCGTCTCCGCGGTGCGTGACCTCGCCAACTCCGGCAGCGTGACCGCCGAGGTGGGCTGGGCACTCCTCGGCTGCGCGATCGTCATCGCGGTGTTCGCGCCCCTGTCGGTGCGCAGCTACAAGCGTCACCTGTGAGGCTCAGCCGATCCGCTCGACGAGCTCCTGCGCCTCGTCCATCAGGTCGGGTCCCCGCCGGTCGCCGTACTCCTCCCGGAGCAGGGCGATCAGGCCGGGGCGGACCTGCTCCGCCCTCGGGGCCGCGTTCTCCCACCACACGGTCGGCAGGGTGCGGTTGTAGGCGAACCGCTCGGCCATCACCAGCAGCCGCACCGCGTGGTCCGGGTCGGGGACTCCCCGGAAAAGGCCCCAGGTGCCCAGCGAGAACATCATCAGGCCGGTGACCGGGTAGTCCACGAAGCCACTGCGTTGGGTGAGCAGTTGCCGCCCGCGCGCAAGCAGGCTCTCCCACAGGTCCGCGCCGACGGTCCCGTCGGCACGCAGGGCATACGCCGCGACCGCCACCGACTCGGCGACCACGGTCCACGGTTCGGCACCTGTCGGTTCCATGCCGGGGAACCGCATGGCGCGCATCGAGACGCTGGCCGCCCGATACAGCTCCAGTCCCTCCGGGACGCGCCCCTGGGCCAGCGCGATCTCCGCCTGGCAGGCGAGGGCGACGAGGTGACCACCGAGCCCGGGCGGTCCTTCGTGGGCGACCAGCAGCTGCTGGACCACGCGCTCAGCGTCGTCCAAGCGACCCTCGGCGATGGCCTCGATCACCAGATGGGCCTTCATCTGCACCGCATCGTCCTCGGCGTACAACTGCTCCAGCACCGGCAGGGCCTGGCGCGCGAGTGTGGCCCCCTCGGCGTGAGCGCCCATCTGCATCGCCAGCCCGGACAGCTGCGTCTGCAGGATCGCCCGCTGCCACGGGCCGTCCGAGGGCCGCCACAGGTCCATCGCCTGACGGGCGAAGCCACCGGCGAGCAGAGGATCCCCTTCGTTCTCCGTCAGGACACATCCCCACATCAGGGTCATCATCCGAACCCGCCGGTCCGGGTGGCTCAGGAGCGGCTCCAGCGCGGCCGGCGTGGGCATGCCCCGGCTGCCATCGACCAGCAGCAGGTGCGCGATGACGACCAACGGCTGGTCACCGGGTCCGAGCCGTCTCAGCATCTCGCCGAGCTCCCCGACTCCACGACCGAAGGCGATCCCGGCGTTGCCGAGCAGCAGCGCCAGGGTCATCCGGGCTGCCTCGAGGAGAGAATCGGGGGGCGTCCAGTCCCGGAGGGCATCCTCCGCGGCATCGACCAGCACGATGAGGCGGGCGTGGTTGCCGGTGATCGACCAGTAGTTCGCCAGCGCCGACAGCAGCACCACGACGACGGCCGGGTCGGGCTCGGCAAGCGCCCCGCGGACGATGTCGGCGAGGTTGATCTCCTCCGCCCGGAGCTCCGTCACCGACTCCACCTGCCCGGCCCCGTACAGCTGCGCCGACAGCCGGGTGCACAGATCGGTGGCCCACGTGGCCTGAGCTGCCTTCGCCGCATCGCGATCTCCCGACCCAGCCAGGTGCAGCCGCCCGAACTCGCGCACGGTCTCCAGCATCCGGTAGCGCACCCGCCCGTCGCGCTCGTGCACGCTGAGGAGTGACTGGTCGGTCAACGACTCCACCGCTGCAAGGGCCCCCGTGCCCAGGACGCTCTCGGCCGCGGCCAGGGTGAATCCGTCCTGGAACAGCGACAGCCACCGCAGAGCCCGCCGTTCACGCTCACCCAAGAGGTTCCACGACCAGTCGATCACGGCCAGCAGCGTCTGGTGTCGGTCTGGGACGGTGCGGTCCCGGCCCCGAAGGAGCGCGAAGCGATCCTCCAGCCTGGCGGCGATCTCCTCGATGGACATGGCCCGCGCCCGTGCGGCGGCGAGCTCGATCGCCAGCGGCAGTCCGTCGAGTCGGTCCACGATGTCCCCGACGGCCACGGGATCGAGCACCACGTCGGCCCGGGCCGCGCGAGCCCGGCGGTCGAACAGGTCCACGGCGTCCTGGTGGGCGAGCTCGCCCAGCAGGAAGACCCGTTCGGCGGCGATGTTCAGCGGTGATCGGGTGGTGGTGAGCACATGGAGCTCACGTGTGGTCACCACCAGGAAGGCGACCAGGCTCGCGACTGCCTCGATGACGTGCTCGCAGTTGTCCAGCACCAGCAACGTCGGGGCCGTGTCGAGCTGCTGCGCGACTCGTCCGCGGACGTCGGCACGCTGCGCGGGCGTGAGGGTACGCCGGCCCGTCACCGAGTCACGGACCCCGAGGGCAGCACCGACCTCCGCCACCACGTCGTCGGGCGACGTCACGCCCACGAGCTCCACGAAGTGCACCCGGGGCTGCGCTGCGTCCCTGGCCAGGACGTGTGCCAGCCGGGTCTTGCCGAGCCCGCCGGGACCGACGATCGAGGTCACCCGGCCGGTGCGCAGCAGGGTCTGGAGCTGCTGCAGCTCGTCGGTGCGACCCAGCAGCTCGGTCCCGTCGAAGTGCACTCCTGTTCGCACCGGACTGTCGGCGGCCAGCAGCTGGCGGTGGAGCCGCTGAAGCTCGGGGCCGGGATCCGTCCCCAGGGTCTCGCGCAGGCCGGCACGATGCTCCTCATAGCGCGTCAGGGCGGCCGCCACCCCCGTGGTGCGGGACTCCGACTGCAGCAGCGCCGTCAGCACCCGCTCGTCGGCGGGTCGTGCCGCCCGGGCACGGACAAGCAGGGGAAGGGCGCGTTCAACCTCACCCGAGGCGTTCAGGGCGAGCGCCAGCAGCACCTCGGCCTCGGCGGCAGCCTGGTGGGCCCGGGAGCGCAGCTCGTCGAGTGGACTGTCCCCGCGCAGGTCGGGCTGTCGGGGTGCCAGGGTGAGCGCCGCCTCGCTGAGCTCCGCGGCTCGGGCGGGATCGCCTGCCCAGAGCGCCTCACCGGCGTCGGCGACCAGCTGGTCGAGCCGCCAGGCATCCACGTCACCTCTCGCCAAACCGAGGCGATAGCCGGCGGCGTAGCGCTCGAGCAGGGTCGGGTCGCAGGTGGTACGCAACCGGGAGACCAGCACCTGGAGTGCCTTGCTCGGGTGCGCCGGCGCGTCGTCGCCCCACACCTGGGAGACCAGCTGCGCGTTTGTGAGGCCCTTCGGGTTCTGGGCCAGGCTGGCCAGCAGGTTCGCCGGTCGGTCTCCGCTGATGGGTCGACCTCGCCACCGGACCCCGTCGAGGAGGGTCAGGTCGACGGGCACCCTCCCAGCATAGAGAGCGTCGGGTCTCAGTCGCGCGCCCGTGGATGAGAGGTGGCGAAGACCTCGCGAAGGTTGTCGACCGTGACGAGGGTGTAGACCTGCGTGGTCGTCACGCTTGCGTGCCCGAGCAACTCCTGCACGACCCGGACGTCGGCCCCGCCGTCGAGCAGGTGGGTGGCGAACGAGTGCCGCATCGTGTGCGGCGAGACGTCGGCGTCCACCCCTGCGCGATCGGCTGCCTTGGCCAGCACCGACCAGGCACTCTGACGCGAGAGCCGCCCCCCTCGGGCGTTGAGGAACAGGGCCGGGAGCCCCTTGCCTGCCGCCACCAGCTCCGGGCGGGCGCGCACGAGGTAGGCCGACACGGCCTGCCTGGCGAACGAGCCCACCGGCACCAGTCGCTCCTTGCTCCCCTTGCCTCGCAGCAGGACGGTGCCCTGTTCGAGGTCGAGGTCGTCCAGGTCGAGCCCGACGGCCTCGGAGATCCGGGCACCGGTGCCGTAGAGGACCTCCAGGAGCGCTCGGTCCCGCAGGGCCAGGGTGGTGCCTGGGCTGCCCGCTGCCTCCAGGATGGCCTCGATCTCAGCGAGTGGCAGCGCCTTCGGCAGGCGCTTGGCCGGTGTCGGCGGCTTCACTCCCCCGGCCGGATCGGCGAGCGCGAGACCGTCTCGCACCGCAAACTTGTGGAACCCGCGCACCGCAACCACCGTCCGCGCCGCGGAGGTGGAGGACAGCGGCGGATGCTCGGCGCTCCCCTCCCGCAGGCGCATCAGGAAGTCGGCCACGGTCGCCTCGCTCACCTCATCGAGGGTCTCGACTCCGGACGCGCTGAGGTGCTCGAGATAGCGGCGAAGGTCCCGACGGTAGGACGTCAGCGTGTTGGCGGCCAGTCCCCGCTCGACGGTGAGGTGGTCGAGATAGGTCCGGACCGCGCGACTGAGCGTGGTGCCCCCCGTTTCCACTCTCAGGCCAGGACGGTGTCCAGGGCGGTCGCCTCGATGCCGTGCGCCTCACCCACCGGGGCATAGGTCAACTCGCCGGCATGGGTGTTGAGTCCCAGTGCCAGACTCCGGTCATCACGACAGGCCTGCGCCCAACCCTTGTCGGCCAGCGCCACCGCATACGGCAGGGTCACGTTGGTCAGCGCGTACGTCGAGGTATGCGGCACCGCCCCCGGCATGTTGGCCACGCAGTAGAACACCGAGTCATGCACCGCGTACGTCGGGTCCGCATGCGTCGTCGGCCTCGAGTCCTCGAAACAGCCACCCTGGTCGATCGAGATATCCACCAACACCGAGCCCGGCTTCATCCTCGAGACCAACTCGTTCGAGATCAACGTCGGCGCCTTCGCCCCCGGCACCAGCACCGCACCGATCACCAGGTCCGCGTCCAGACACGCACGCTCGATCTCGAAACGATTCGACGCGACCGTCTGCATGTGCCCCTGATAGATCCGGTCGGTCTGCCGCAGCCGCTCGATGTTCAAGTCGAGCAGCAGCACCTCAGCCTGCATGCCGAGCGCGATCGCCGCGGCATTCATGCCAGACACCCCGGCACCGATCACGACCACCTTCGCGGCATACACCCCCGAGACACCACCCATCAGCACCCCGCGCCCACCCTGGGCACGCATCATCGTATGCGCACCCACCTGCGGCGCAAGACGACCCGCGACCTCCGACATCGGAGCCAACAAAGGCAACGCCCGATCCGCCGTCTGCACCGTCTCATAGGCGATCCCAGTGACCCTACGTGCCATCAACTCATCGGTCAGGGAACGGTCCGCAGCCAGGTGCAGATACGTGAACAACACCTGCCCCTCACGCATCCGCGGATACTCCTCGGCAATCGGCTCCTTGACCTTCAAGATCAACTCACCCACACCCCACACCTCCTGCGCCGACTCAAGGATCGTGGCACCCGCCGCCACATACTCCCCATCAGTGATCGAGGAACCCACCCCCGCATCCCGCTGCACGAACACCTCATGCCCATGCACCACGAACTCATGAACACCAGCCGGCGTGATCGCCACCCGATACTCGTTGTTCTTGACTTCCTTCGGAACGCCGACCTTCACCTGCAACTCCTCTGCACGAGCGCGGACCACACCGGGTGGATGGCGGTGAGACTACTCCTGTGCGAGCCCGCGCACCGCGACCGCCAGCACCGCCTGAACGACCGGCCCGTCCGCCACCCGCCCGTCCAGGACGGCGGCGAGCAGGTCGTCGAAGGGCACGAGGAGACGCTCCATCTCCGCCTCCTCGTGCTGAAGCACGAAATCGCCGCGCGGGCTGTGGTGCAGGCCGGTGGCCAGGAAGATCTCGATCCGCTCGCTGGTGATGCCCGGTGAGGACCAGGTGCTCAGCAGGTGCGTCCACTGGTCCGCCTCGACCTCCGCCTCCTCCCGCAGCTCCCGCTTGGCGGTCTCGACGGGCGGTTCGCCGGCCTCGTCGCGCAGCCCTGCGGGAAGTTCCAGGAGGCGCTGCCGTACGGCGTGCCGGTACTGGCGAAGGCACACCACCCGGCGCTGGTCGTCCAGTGCCAGGATCACCACCGCGCCTGGGTGCTCCAGCACGTATCGGCGGAACTCCTCGTCGTGTCCGGGGCGTCGAACGGTGTCGGCACGCAGAGCGATCACCCAGTCGTCCCGGAGCAGATCGACCGAAGCGATCACCGGCCAGCTGTCGTCGGGCAGGTCAGCAATCTGATCGGACACCCGCGGCTCAGTCCTCGCCCTCGTCCTTGCGCCGCAACAACGACTCGTCGATCGGGAACCGCAGTTCCCGCTGACGCTCGATGGCCGCACCGACCAGGCCGGCGAACAAAGGGTGCGGTCGGGTCGGCCGGCTGCGCAGCTCTGGGTGGGCCTGCGTTGCGACGTAGTAGGGATGTACGTCGCGCGGCAGCTCCACGAACTCGACCAGGTCCAGCTCGGTGTTCGTGCCGGAGAACACCAGCCCTGCCTCGCCCAACTGGTCGCGATAGGCGTTGTTGAACTCGTAGCGATGCCGGTGCCGTTCCTCGACGACCTCGGCGCCGTACACCTCGCGCACGATGCTGCCCGGCGACAGGGTCGCGGGATAGAGGCCGAGGCGCATGGTGCCGCCCAGGTCACCTGCGCCCTCGACGAAGCGGGTCTGTTCCGCCATCGTCGAGATCACAGGTTCGGGGCACGACGGATCGAACTCCGTGGAGGCCGCCTTGTCGATGCCGGCCACGTTGCGGGCGTATTCGATGACCATGCACTGCAGCCCCAGACACAGACCGAGGGTCGGGATCCTCTGGGTGCGCGCGTAGAGCAGTGCGCCCAGCTTCCCCTCGATCCCACGGATCCCGAACCCACCGGGGACCAGGACGGCATCGACGTCGCCCAGGAGGCGCGCGGCACCGGCGGGCGTCTCGCACTCGTCGGACGCGATCCACCGCAGGTGCACCTTGGCCTCATGCGCGAAGCCGCCTGCACGCAGCGCCTCACCGACCGAGAGGTAGGCGTCCGGGAGGTCGATGTATTTGCCGACGAGGGCGATGGTGACGTCCTCCTTCGGGTGATGGACCCGGCGCAGGAGGTCGTCCCACACGGTCCAGTCGACGTCGCGGAACGGCAGATCGAGCCGACGGACGACGTAGGCGTCAAGACCCTCGCGATGCAGCACCTTGGGGATGTCGTAGATCGAGGGGGCATCGGCGGCTGTCACCACTGCCTCCTCGTCGACGTCGCACATCAGCGAGATCTTCTTCTTGATCGACTGAGGCAGCTCGCGGTCGGCACGGCACACGATCGCGTCGGGTTGGATGCCGACCTGGCGCAGCGCTGCCACCGAGTGCTGCGTCGGCTTGGTCTTCAACTCCCCGGAGGGACCGATGAAGGGCACGAGGGAGACGTGGAGGAAGAACACGTTGTCCCGACCGATGTCGTGGCGCACCTGCCGTGCCGCCTCCAGGAACGGCAGGGACTCGATGTCGCCGACAGTGCCGCCGACCTCGGTGATGACGACGTCGACCTCGGCGCCGCCCATCGCCAGGATCCGGTCCTTGATCTCGTTGGTGATGTGCGGGATCACCTGAACGGTGTCGCCGAGATAGTCGCCACGGCGCTCCTTGGCGATCACCGAGGAGTAGACCTGTCCGGTCGTCACGTTGGCGATCTGGGACAGGTCGGTGTCGAGGAACCGCTCGTAGTGTCCGATGTCGAGGTCGGTCTCGGCCCCGTCGTTCGTGACGAACACTTCACCGTGCTGAAATGGGTTCATGGTGCCGGGATCCACGTTGAGATAGGGATCCAGCTTCTGCATGGTCACCCGCAGACCACGAGCCTTCAGCAGGGACCCGAGGCTTGATGCCGTGAGCCCCTTGCCGAGTGAGGAGGCGACGCCTCCGGTGACGAATACATGCTTGGTGGGGGCCCCGGTCTTCACGGGGTTCTAGCCTACCCTGCCGGGACCGCTCCGTCCGCACCCGACGCTCCGAACGAACCCGGATCGCCGTTCCTGGCGGCGCCGAGAGCCAGGATCGCGGTCACCTGACCGGCAGTGGTCTGGACCGAGTCGGTGCTCGACACCGCAGCCGTGAAGAGGTCGTCGTCGCGCAGCTGGGAGAGCTCGCCCGACGCGGCCGACTGCGTCGAGCCGGCGACCACGACCCCCTGGCTGACCTGCGCCAACCCGGTGGTCAGACCGGACAGGATGACGTCTCCGCCCGCCTCGGGATCGGTGGGCTCCTCACCCATCACCACGAGGACCAGGGCACCACGCTTGGCCGCGGCGCCGTTTGCCGTGACCAACTCGGCGCCTTGGAGGCTCTCCAACACCGACGTTGCCTTCGCGTCCTTCGGTGCGCCAGAGGGGGCACGGGTCGCGACGCCCAGCCCCAGCAGCCGGCCCATGCGCACATAGGTGGTCGAGTCGGCCGGCACCTTGGCACCCTTGAGCGAGGTGGCCAGCTGGCTGCCGAGGGTGTCCACCAAGGACTTCTCACCGGGGTCGACGAGGGCTGGTTGGGCGGCGTACTGGGCGACGACGGTGCCGCCGCCTGCCGTGACCAACGACGTGAGCTGCTTGGTGACTGCCGGGTCGGCGCCGGGCAGGGTCAGCACCACGACCGTCTCCCCGTCGAGATCGCCGGCCAGGGTGGCTGGCGCGGTCGCGAGGGCGTAGTCGTCGGTGAACGCGGCAGCGGCCTGGGCCTCCGGGCTCTGGCTGGTGGCACCGGAGGCGTCTGCCGCATCATCGGCAGTCGTCCTGCCCAGGTCGGAGAGGGGCCCACCGCCGAGCACGACCCCGACGGCCAGGGCCAGGAAGACGGCGACGAGCGAGACGAGGTGTTGGCGGAACGAGATCACGAGAACAGTCCTTGGGCGGAGTCGTAGAGGTCGGTGGCGGCCCGACCGAGTGAGTCGGCCCAGTCCTGACCCACCGGGGTGACGGCGATGGCCGCGGCCAGGGCGATGAGCCCGGCCAGCAGCACAAGGAACAGGTGCCGGGCGCGGACTGTGCCGGAGTAGAGCTCCGGAACCGCGGCGGCGTCCACCAGCCGGGGTCCGACGGTGAGCCGGGTGAGGTAGGTGCTGGCCAGCCCTGCGCGCTGGCTGTCGAGGAACTCGTCGAGGGTGGCGCTCATGCCCACCCCGACGATCAGGGAGGCGTCCTGGAGGTGTGCCAGCAGGAGGGCCGCGTCCTCAGCGGTGCCGCCGGTCTCGAAGCGCACCGGTTGTACGCCGAGCCGCTCGAGCTGCTCGGTCACCGAGCGCGCGGCGCCCCGATCCACTACCGCGACCACGTCACGAGCGGCCTTGATCGTCTTGGCCGACACCGGCAAGGCGCCGTCGGTATCCCGTCCGCGCAGGGTCAGGACCAGCACATCTGGGCGCAAGTTCGCTTCGGCCAGGGCCTCCGCGCCGGCGTCTACCCCGATCAGGACCGGTGCCTGCTGCTTGACGAAGGCGGTGATGCCCGCGAGTTCGGCCACGTGGTCATGGCCGCGCACCACGACCACCACCGAGCGGCCGGCCAGCGGGGTCGCCAACCTGGGCGCGCCGGTGCCGTGCAGCAGGAGGTCCTGCTCGCGCCGCAGGAACTCGGTGCTGTTGTGGGTGAAGCTCTCCAGTTGGGCTGCCAGACCCTGTCGGGCCGCGGTCATCTCCTCGATCACCGTATCGAGATCGACCACGCGCCCCTGGGCGACGGGCTGGTCCTCGACGTAGACGGTGCCCTCATGCAGGCGGACCACCGCGCCGTCCGGGATCGCGCTGAGACCGTGAGTGCCCAGCCCGTCGACCAGTGGGACGCCGGCCTGGGCGAGCAGTTCGGGGCCGAGATTGGGGTAGCGGCCGGAGATGAATGCCGAGGCGTTGAGCACCGCAGCGACCTCGGCGTCGGCGAGGGCCTGGGCGGTGGTGCGGTCGAGGTCGAGGTGATCGATCACGGCGATGTCGCCGGGCCGCAACCGTGGCAGCAGACTCTTCGTCCGGCGCTCGACGCGCGCGGGCGCGCGCAGTCCGGGCAGGGCAGGGTCGAGTCGTTGGCGCGCGGGGAATCTCATCGGGTCAATCGTGACAAATTCCGGCGGTCGATCAGCGCAACCACCGGGTGCCGGGCGCGTCGGTCCGATCAGCCGGCGGACGGCCGGGTCATCGCTCGGCCTGGGCGCTGGCCAGGAGTTCCTCGGCGTGGGCGAGGGCGGTCTCCGACTCCTCCTGACCAGCCAGCATCCGGGACAGCTCCTTCACGCGGGCCCGGTCGTCGAGAACCGAGAGCCCAGAGGTCGTCACCGAGCCGTCGCTGGACTTGTGCACGACCACGTGTCGATCGGCGTACGCCGCCACCTGCGGCAGATGGGTGACCACGAGGACCTGGGCGTTGCGGGCCAGGGTGGCGAGCCGTCGTCCGACCTCGACCGCTGCCTTCCCACCGACGCCGGAATCCACCTCGTCGAAGACGAAAGTGGGCACCGGGCTGGTGCCGGCCAGGGCGACTTCGAGCGCCAGCATGACTCGCGACAGCTCTCCACCCGAGGCGCCCCGGTTGAGCGGGCGCGGCTCCGCTCCGGTGTTGGCGGCCAGCAGGAACTCGACGTCGTCCAGCCCGGACGCGGTATAGCGCAACCAACGCCCGCCGACGTCGAGTGGCTGGCCGGGTCCGTCCACCGGCGCGTCGGCCGATTCCTGTTGGGTCACGGCGAGGGTGACGCTGGCATCCGGCATGGCCAACCGGGTCAGCTCGCTGGTCACGATGCCAGCGAGCGCCTCCGCTGCGGAGGTTCGGGCCAGGCTGAGCGCGGCCCCGGCGTCGGCCAGGTCGCGACGCAAGGTGTCACGGCTTTCGCGAAGCTCCTGGATGCGCCCGTCGGTGCCGTCGAGGTCCAGCAGCCGTGCCGACGACTGCTCGGCCCAGATCGAGCACGTCGGCGATGGTCTCGCCGTACTTGCGAGTGAGGCCGGTGAGGGCGGCACGTCGTTCGGAGACGGCCGCCAGCCGGGCCGGGTCGGTCTCGAGCCTGGCGGCGTAGGAGGCGACGTCGGCCGCTGCATCGGAGAGCAGGTAGGAGATCTCGGCCAGCCGGGCGGCCAGTGCGGCAGCGTCGGGGTCGTGTTGCTGCACGCCCTCGAGCAGGCTCCGGGCGACGGCCGTCGCCCCCAGCGCATCCGGCCCGCCCTGGTCGGCCGACAGGGCCTCTCGTGCGCCCTCGGCAGCCGCCCTGAGAGTGTCGGCGAAGCCGAGCCGACTCTCCTCGGAGGCGAGGTCGACGTCCTCGTCCACCACGGGTGCCACCGCCTCGACCTCGCCCAGTCCGAAGCGCAGCAGGTCGGCCTCTCGCGCCCGCTCCCGGGCAGAGGTGACCACGTCGGCCAGCTCGACCTCCACCTGCGCCAGCCGGGCGTGCAGGGCCGTCCAACGGCCGGACAGGTCGGCGATGGCTGCACCGCCGAAACGGTCGAGGGCGTCTCGCTGTGCCCGACCGTGCAGCAGTCGGTGCTGGTCGGACTGACCATGGACTGCGACGAGTGGCTCGGCCACCTCCGCGAGGGCTGAGGCGGGCACCGAGGCGCCACCGACGAAGGCGCGAGATCGTCCTTCGCTGCTGACGTTGCGGGCCAGGACCAGAGTCGCCTCCTCGATCTCTCCACCGAGGTCCTCGACGGCGGACACGAGGGCGGGGAGCCTTGCCGTGCAGACGACCCCCTCGACCCTGGCGGACCGGGCACCTGTGCGAACGGCTCCGCTGTCGGCGCGCCCGCCGAGCAGGAGGCCGAGCGCCGTCACGATCATGGTCTTCCCCGCACCGGTCTCGCCGGTGATCACCGTGAGTCCCGGGCCGAGCTCGAGCGTGGAGGACTCGATCACCCCCAGCGAGGTGATCCGGATCTCCTCAAGCATCGTCACTCGCCTCCCCGCGGCGCCGTCGCTCCGAGGCACCTCGCCAGCCCTCGACCGAGAGCCCGAACTTGGCCACCAGCCGGTCGGTGAAGGGTGCCTCGTGGAGGCGGACCAGGCGGACCGGTTCAGCACCCCGACGTACTTCGATGCGGGCACCGGGCGGGAGATCGACGGTGCGCCGGCCGTCACACCACAGGACTCCCGCGCCTTCGGTCTGTGCGAGGACCTCGACGGCCAGGATGGAGGTCGGCGAGACGACCATCGGCCGCGCGAACAGGGCATGCGCACTGATCGGCACCATCAGCAGGGCCTCCACCCCCGGCCAGACGACCGGGCCACCGGCGCTGAAGTTGTAGGCGGTCGAGCCGGTGGGGGTGGCACAGACGACCCCGTCGCAGCCCCAGCGCGAGAGCGGACGGCCGTCGACCTCCACGACCACCTCGAGCATGCGTTGGCGGGCAGCCTTCTCCACACTGGCCTCGTTGAGCGCCCAAGTGGTCGTCACCAGCTCGCCGCCACGGAAGACGGAGACGTCGAGGGTGAGGCGTTCCTCGGCGACGTAGCGCTTGTTCACGATTGCGTCGATCGTCGACTCGACGTCGTCGTACTCCGCCTCGGCGAGGAAACCGACGTGGCCCAGGTTGACTCCCAACAGCGCCGTCCGGGTGCCTCGGGTGAACTCGGCGGCGCGCAGGATGGTGCCGTCTCCCCCGATCACCACCGCGAGCTCGCAGTCGGTGGCTGCGCCCGGTCCGTCGTCGGTGGTCTCGATCATCGGCTCGACGCCGGTCGGGAGGAGGTCGAGGTCTCGCGCCTCGCTGGCAAGCAAACGCACCACGATCCCGTGGGCGCTCAGCGCCTTGCAGAAGGACCGGGCCACCTCGCGGGCCTCGTCGCGACCGGTGTGGGCCAGGAGGAGGACGCGTCGAACCTCGGGTTCGCCAGTGGGCTTCGGGTCGTTCACGACTCCACCTTCTCACCCGCCACCCCCAGGTGGGCGGATCGCGTCACCTCCGCGGTCACCTCATGCTGGCCGATCAGCGGCTGAGCGCGGCGCAGCCACAGGAAGAACTCGACGTTGCCCGACGGCCCGGGGAGCGGGCTCGTGATCACCGCCTGCGCTCCCCACCCTCGTGCAGCGGCGGCGGAGGCCACGGCGGAGACCGCCTCGGCGCGCAGTTCGAGGTCGCGCACGACTCCGCCCTTGCCGACCCGGTCTTTGCCCACCTCGAACTGCGGCTTCACCATCAGGGCGAGGTCTCCGTCCTCGGCCACCACACTGAGGAGAGCATCGAGGACGACGCGCAGCGAGATGAACGAAAGGTCACCGACCACCAGGTCGACCGTGCCACCGATCACGTCGGTGGACAGTTCGCGGATGTTCGTGCGGTCGTGCACCCGCACCCGGTCGTCGCTCTGGAGACTCCACGCCAGTTGCCCGTAGCCGACGTCGACGGCCACCACCTGGGCCGCTCCAGCACGAAGGAGCACGTCGGTGAATCCACCGGTCGAGGCGCCCGCGTCGAGGCACCGGCGTCCTCGAACGACGAGCCCGGCTGCACCGAAGACACTCAGTGCACCCGCGAGCTTGTGCCCGCCTCGGGAGACGTAGTCGGGACGCTCGGGGTCGGATTCGACCACGATCGCCACGTCGGTCGTCACTCCCGTCGCGGGTTTGCCGGCCAGCGCCCCACTGACCTTCACCCGCTTGGCCGCGATGAGCTCGCTGGCGTGCTCACGTGAACGAGCGAGACCACGCCTGACGAGTTCGGCGTCGAGCCGAAGCCGTCGTGGGGGCATGCTCGGCTCAGCTCCCCGGTCGCAGGCCGGGCGGAACCGGGTTCGCCTGCTGTGGCTGGGCCTCCAAGGCAGCCCGCAGCCGTTCGTGGGCATGCTCGAAGAGACCGACGTGGTCCTCCACCGGGAGGTCGTCGAGATTCGTCAGGGTGTCGAGCACCGCGTCGACATCCGGATGGCCGGTGGGCTCGATCGGGTCGCTCATGTCGGCCAACGCTACCGGGCCCTGGGGGTCACGGCCGACATCCCGGGTGCGAGCCCCGCCGTCTCCACCACCTGACCACAGCCATCCAGGTGCTCCCATGCTGTTGTGGCGGCGCACCGCCACCAGTCGTCGACAGCCCCCTCGCCCGTGATCACGAGTGCGCCCTGGGCCACGTTGCCTCGCCAGCCACCGACGGACCATCCCCCGTCGTCCTTCTCGACCTCCGGGTGGGTGTGCAGCAGGCCGGACAGGTCTGAGGAGAGATAGCTGGGGCGCTCCTGGGGTCTCGCGGCAACGAGCTCAGCCAGTCCCGTGACCCCCGTCAGCACCAAGAGGGAGTCGAGGCCCGCGTTGTGGGCACCGAGGATGTCGGTGTCGAGACGGTCGCCCACCATCAGGGGGTGCTCGCCACCCACGCGAGAGACGGTCTCGTCGAGCAGCGGGCGCTCGGGCTTGCCGGCGATCGCCGGCGTCCTTCCAGAGAAGTCCTGGAGCATCTTGACCACGACCCCGTGACCGGGACCGATGCCGTAGTCGGTCGGGATCGTCATGTCGGAGTTGGACGCCACCCACGGCAGCCCCTCGCGGATCTGCACCGCACCCAGCATGAGCTGCTTCCACTTCAGTTCCGGTCCATAGCCGGTGACCACGGCCTCGGGGTGTCCGTCCATGTCCGCGACCGGTTGGAAGCCTCGTTCACGCAGCGCCGACTCGAGGCCGGGGCCGCCCATCAGCAGCACCGGTGCCCCAGGTCTGAGCAGCTCGGCGAGGAGGCGTGCCGCCGCCTGCGCGGACGTCACGACGTCGGACGGGTCGGCGGTGACGCCGAGCCGGGTCAGATGAGCGGCGACAGCCTCCGGCGGCCGAGCCGCATTGTTGGTCACGAATGCCAGGTGGGCCCCGGCCTCACGCACTCGAGCGAGGTGCTCGGGAGCACCGGGCACCGCTGTGGGGCCGATGTAGACGACACCGTCGAGGTCGAGCATCACCAGGTCGTACAGGCTCGACAGTGCGGCTGGGCTGGACATGAGCATCCGGGTCCTCCTCAGTGCTTTGGCACTGCACCCTACGATGCTGCGATGGACACCACAGCGTCGGTCGCGCCGCCGTACGTGGTGAAGCCCTTTCGGCTCACACCGTTTACCGCCCTGATGCTTGCACCGTCGGGGGTGGGCGACCCGGCGTCGGCACGCGCGTTCGCCCGCCCCTACAGCGAGGTGCCGCGACGCCTGCGCGAATGGCAGAGCTCCGGGCGCATCCAACACGACAGCTCGCCTGCGCTCTACCTGCATGAGTACACCGCAGCCGGCGTGACGATCCGAGGACTGGTCGGCGGACTCGATCTGTCTCGGACCTCGCAGTCCTGCCCTGATGCCCAACAGGCGGTCTTCCCGCATGAGGGCGTCCACGCTGCCCAGGTCTCCGAGCTGGCCGACCGAATGCTCGGAATGCAGCTCAACCCCGCCCCGATCCTGCTGGTGCACCGTGGACCAGCGTCCCTTCGCGCGCTGGTCCACGACGTGCTCAGCAGTCCTCCTGACTGGTCCTTCAGCGATCGGGCCGAGCAGCTGCACCGGATGTGGGCCTTGCGTGACCGCGTGCTCCTGGCGCGCATCAGCGAGGAGCTCTCCGACACGCGTGCCCTGATCGCCGACGGTCATCACCGCTACGCGGCGTACCTTCGTCTGCAGGAGGCCAACCCCGGGACCCCGTGGGACCAGGGGCTGGCCATGCTGGTCGACCAGAGCGACACCCCCCTGTGGCTCGGTCCCATCCATCGCTTCCTGGCGGGAAGGCGGCTGGCGGAGCTGGTAGCCGCCTGCGCGGCGCACCCGGAGTATGTCTGGCACGTCACGTCGCGGGCCGAGGCCTTGGATCAGCTCGGCGACCGGACGCTCGTGCTCACCGACGGCGATCAATGGGCGACGTTGACGCTCCCCCCCGGTGATCCCCTGGCCGTGATGAGCCTGGAGAACCAGCTTCTCCCGATCCTCGGCGTGGAGAAGCGCAACGTGTCCTTCCATCACTCCGCGGAGTCCGCTCTCGCCCAGGCCCGCACCCACACCGGCACCTGCGTGCTCATGCCCATCCCGGCATTCGACGCAGTCGCGGATGCTGCGGGCGCTGGAATCCTGCTGCCCGAGAAGGCCACGTCCTTCCAACCGAAGTCGAGCCTGGGTGTGCTCATGCGGTCGCTTCCCGACGAATGATCCGGCCCGAGGAGACCTCCGCGTCCACACGGGACACCGTCGCTCCCAGGGCTCTGAAGAACGGGCGTCGGACCGCACCGCAGACCTCGACCTCGTCTCCCGCCTGCCAGGACTCCGCGGAGCGACGGACTCGACCAGCCCGGACAGCACAGTCGAGGGTGTCGACGGCCGATCGCTGATGAGCAGGCCCTGTCCTGGGACCACGAGCGCGAAGGACCACATCACGTCTTCGCTGGGCAGGGTGCGCACCTGCGGGTCGGCCGGCACCGCCCCTGTGTATGTCGGCCCGCAACGCATGAGCTGTGCACGAGACGGTGGCCACAAGGTGGTGGGCCGGCCGCCCCAAGGGCACGAAATACCCACGGAAATAGCGTAGAGGCCACCCTGGTGGGTGGCCTCTACGAAGTGGTTGTCCGGCGACGTCCTACTCTCCCACAACCTTCCGGTTGCAGTACCATCGGCGCTGAAAGGCTTAACTTCCGGGTTCGGAATGGGACCGGGTGTTTCCCTGACGCTATGGTCGCCGAAACTCTATAGAGATGTGCAACTCCCGACCCCGGCCCCCGGGTTCACCCTCGCCTACCTGTAAGGCGGGGGTGGGGGGTGTGGGTGGGTTGCCCGTATCTCGGGAACCGCATAGTGGACGCGTAGCTTCTTCGCAGCAAGTCATTGAGGGTGTAAGACAAGCCCTCGGCCTATTAGTACCGGTCGGCTGGGCATTACTGCTGTACACCTCCGGCCTATCAACCCAGTAGTCTGCTGGGGGCCTTACCCGGTTAATCCGGTGGGAAACCTCATCTTGAAACGTGCTTCCCGCTTAGATGCATTCAGCGGTTATCACTTCCGAACGTAGCCAACCAGCCGTGCTCCTGGCGGAACAACTGGCACACCAGAGGTTCGTCCATCCCGGTCCTCTCGTACTAGGGACAGCCTTTCTCAAGTTTCCTGCGCGCGCGGCGGATAGGGACCGAACTGTCTCACGACGTTCTAAACCCAGCTCGCGTGCCGCTTTAATGGGCGAACAGCCCAACCCTTGGGACCTACTCCAGCCCCAGGATGCGACGAGCCGACATCGAGGTGCCAAACCATCCCGTCGATATGGACTCTTGGGGAAGATCAGCCTGTTATCCCCGGGGTACCTTTTATCCGTTGAGCGACGCCGCTTCCACATGCCAGCGCCGGATCACTAGTTCCGACTTTCGTCCCTGCTCGACATGTCTGTCTCACAGTCAAGCTCCCTTGTGCACTTACACTCGAAACCTGATTGCCAACCAGGCTGAGGGAACCTTTGAGCGCCTCCGTTACATTTTAGGAGGCAACCGCCCCAGTTAAACTACCCATCAGGCACTGTCCCTGATCCAGATAATGGACCTAGGTTAGACATCTAGTACGACCAGAGTGGTATTTCAACGTTGACTCCACAACCACTGGCGTGGCCGCTTCACAGT
>CAWIOB010000002.1:0-56746 GCA_963837595.1 uncultured Actinomycetota bacterium
CCGACGTCGATCACGACCTCTCGGCCCTGGCCGGCCACGGGTGGCTGGTGCCCGGGGCCATGATCGTGGTCGAACGTGGCACTCGCGGCGCCGCTCCGCAGTGGCCAGCCGGCATCACCGCCGCACGCAGCCGGAAGTATGGCGAGACCGTGCTTTGGTACGGTCACGCGGCCAGCTCGGATCACGATCCCGCGAGCTCCTTGAAGGAGGACTGAGAAGTGCGTCGAGCCGTCTGCCCCGGTTCCTTCGACCCGCCCACCTTCGGCCACCTCGACATCGTCGAGCGCGCCGCCTCGCTGTTCGACGAGGTGGTCGTAGGCGTCGGTGTCAACGCCTCCAAGAGTCGTCTGTTCACGCCCGACGAGCGCATCGAGATGCTCACCCAGGCCGTCGCCCACCTTCCCAACGTGAGTGTCGCAGGGTTCAGCGGGCTGCTCACCACGTTCTGCCAGGAGCGCGGCATCCAGGCCATCGTGAAGGGACTGCGTGCAGTCACCGACTTCGACTACGAGCTGCAGATGGCCCAGATGAACTCCAGCCTCACCGACGTGGAGACCCTGTTCGTGCCCACCAGTCCCGAGTGGTCCTTCCTCGCCTCCAGCCTGGTCAAGGAGGTCGCCGCCTTCGGGGGCGACGTGTCGGGGCTGGTGCCCGACTTCGTGCTCACGCGGCTGATGGCGCGACTTGCCGAGCGTGCGAACTGAAGCCGTTTTGCTCGTGGGGCACGCGCACGCGTAGTATTTCCGGCGATCAGTCGTGCCTGGATACGGAAGCGTGACCCCCTGAGCAGTTTGGACCCGAGAGCGCCGCTCGTGCTCGATACTCGCGAGCTCGGCCGCCGCCCGGGGTCCATGCGAGAGGTGTCGCGCGAAGTGCCCGCGCCGATTGATCTTGGCATCGAAGTCCTTCGTGTCCCCGAAGGGTCGCCGGTCTCACTCGACCTGCGCCTGGAGGCGGTCATGGAGGGTGTCCTGGTGACGGGCACCGCGCGAGCGGCGCTCGACGGCGAATGCGCACGGTGTCTGGAACCGATCTCCGACGAGATCGAAACACGGTTCCAGGAACTGTTCGTCTACGACGACCAGGACTCCCACCACGACCTGGGAGACGAGGACGACGGCGTCAGCCGGCTCGAGGACGACCTGCTCGACCTCGAACCCCTGCTGCGGGATGCGGTGGTGCTCTCACTGCCGTTCCAGCCGCTGTGTGAGGACGACTGTCCTGGGTTGTGCACCGAATGTGGTGCGCGACTGGCCGAGGACCCCGACCACTCGCACGTTGCGGCGATCGACCCGCGTTGGGCCGGGCTCACCACCTTGGTGCACGACGAAGACTGAACCGACCGGACACGATGTCCGATCGCATTGGAGGAGAGAACTGTGGCAGTCCCGAAGCGGAAGATGTCGCGCAGCAACACGCGCCACCGGCGTTCGCAGTGGAAGGCCGTTGCGCCGACCCTGGTGACCTGCGCCAACCCCGCCTGTGGTGCCAAGCACCTCCCGCACCGCGCGTGCGGTGAGTGCGGCCAGTACGGCGCCCGGGCCGACCGTCGCCAGGTCCTCTGACCTGAACGACTACGACGGGCTTCGTCGAGCACTCGGTGGTCCGGTTCTGGACCCCGGGTTGCTCGATCGCGCCCTGACGCACCGCTCCTACGCCTACGAGAACGGTGGGCTCCCGACCAATGAGCGCCTGGAGTTCCTGGGTGACTCCGTCCTGGGCGTGGTCGTCACCGAGACCCTCTATCTGACCCACCCGGATCTCTCCGAAGGCAGGCTCGCCAAGTTGAGGGCTGCTGTGGTCAACGCGCGCGCCTTGGCGGGGGTCGCCCGGACCATCGGGCTCGGTGAGCACATCAAGCTCGGCCGCGGGGAGGAGACCACCGGCGGTCGCAACAAGTCCTCGATCCTCTCCGACACCGTCGAGGCCGTCATCGGTGCCGTCCATCTCAGCGGGGGGTTCGCAGCCGCCACGGAGGTCGTGCACCTGTTGTTCGACCCCCTCATGGAAGAGGCCGCCGGGCTCGGGGCGGGACTCGACTGGAAGACCTCCCTGCAGGAGCTGTCGGCCGAGAACTCGCTCGGCGTGCCGGAATACGTCATCGAGGACGACGGTCCCGACCACCTCAAGACCTTCACCGCCCAGGTCCGCGTGGGCGAGCAGCTCTACGGCCACGGCATCGGTCGCTCCAAGAAGGAGGCCGAGCAGCAGGCTGCCGAGACGGCGTACAACGAGATCGCCGAAGCGGTTGCCGAGGCCAAGACCGGGTCACGCTGACGCGTGCCTGAGCTGCCTGAGGTCGAGGTCGTCCGAACCGGTCTGGAGACCCACGCGGTCGGTCACACGATCCTCGGCGTCGAGGTGCTGCATCCGCGGCCCGTACGCCGAGAGCCCGGGGGGCCGGCCTCTTTCGTCGCGGCCCTGATGGGGAGAACGATCACTGCGGCTCGGCGCCGGGGGAAATATCTCTGGCTTCCCCTGGACAGCGCAGACGCGATCCTGGGGCACCTCGGCATGAGCGGACAGCTGCTCATCCAACCCCCCGGTGCCGTGGACGAACGACACCTCCGCGTGCGCTTCTCGCTCTCGCGGGAGGTCGAGCTCAGGTTCGTCGACCAACGGATGTTCGGCGGGCTGTCGGTGTCACCCGGAGGCGCCGACCTGCCGCAGGAGATCGCACACATCGCTCGCGACCCGCTGGACCCGCTGTTCGACGACGCGGACTTCGTGCGCCGGGTTCGTCTGCGTCACTCGGGGATCAAGCGCCAGCTGCTCGACCAGACCCTGATCTCGGGGGTCGGCAACATCTATGCCGATGAGGCTCTGTGGCGCGCACAGCTGCATGGGGACCGGCCCGGGGACCGGCTCACGAGGGCGCAGGTGGAACAGCTGCTCGGACACTCCCGCGAGGTCATGCTGGCAGCACTGGTCGAGGGCGGCACGAGTTTCGATGCGCTCTACGTCAACGTCAACGGGCAGAGCGGCTACTTCGACCGGTCGCTGAACGCCTACGGGCAGGAGGGTCGGCCGTGCCTGCGATGCGGCACGGCCATCCGTCGCATCTCGTTCATGAATCGCTCGTCCTACTTCTGCCCGGCATGTCAGCGTCCTCCGCGACGGATCACGCCACATTGACCACGGCGGGCTGGGGTGGGACGCTTGGAGACGGCCCGGAAGCCCGGGTGGATGTGGACATGAACGAAAGAAGGCCCGTATGGCCAAGGCGCTGATCGGCTACTTGAGCAGCGACCTGCAGACCACCGCCCGACTGACCGCGGAGAACCGTCGGCTTCGGGAGAGGGTGCTCGACCTGGAGGCCATCGTCCTCCGGCTCAAGGAGGAGAACGACGCGTTGACCGCGGCCCAGGCTGCCTCGATGCTCGATCTCGACTCCAGTGCCCTGCAGGAGATGCAGCCCGTCTGAGCTTCAGACCGTCCCGTGCCCCGTGCGGCACGGGTGGGGTCGCCGACCCCTGATCCGCGGAAACCAGGACCTGTGCGGCTCGCGGGAGGCGACAGGCGGTTGGGGCGGCTAGCCTGACCGTCTTGTGAGGCGCCTTACCGACATCGTGGCGCCGCAGCGATTCGGGACGTCGTTCCGTTGGCTGCTCGGATCGTCGTGGATCAGCAACCTCGGCGACGGGATCGCGTTGGCGGCCGGCCCTCTGCTGGTGGCCAGCCAGACCCGGGACCCGCTCCTGGTAGCGCTCGCCGTCCTGCTTCAACAGGTGCCGTGGCTGGTCTTCGGACTGTACGCCGGAGCGCTGGCTGATCGTCTCGACCGCACCAGGGTGGTGATCGCTGTCGACCTGGCCCGTGCCCTTGTCCTGGTCCTGCTGGTGGCCTCGATAGCCAGCGGCATCGTCAGCATCGCCATCGTCCTCGGCGCGATGTTCCTGCTGGGCACCGCCGAGACGTTCGCCGACACCACCTCCTCGACGTTGCTGCCGATGGTGGTGCAGCGCGACGACCTTCCGATCGCCAACTCCCGCCTGATGGCCGGCTACATCGTGGCCAACCAGCTCGCCGGGCCCCCCTTGGGAGCCGCTCTCTTCGCCGCGGGTCTGGCCTGGCCTTTCGCCCTTCAGGCGGTCCTGGTCCTGATGGGCGCCGTACTGATCTCGCGCCTGGTCGCCGCCAGCCCTGAGCGCACCTTCGAGACGCACCTGCGCACAGACATCGTCGAGGGTTTCCGCTGGCTGTGGGCTCACCCCGCGATCAGGACCCTCGCCATCACGATCTTCACCTTCAACGTCACCTACGGGGCCGCCTGGTCGGTCCTGGTCCTCTATGCCGACGAGCGGCTGGGGCTGGGGGAGGTCGGTTTCGGCCTCATCACCACCGCGAGCGCCGTGGGCGGACTGCTCGGCACCGGGATCTACGGGTGGCTCACGGCCCGGGTCAGCCTGGGGAACATCATGCGGGCAGGACTGATCATCGAGACCTTCACCCACCTCGGACTCGCGTTGACCACCAGTGGCGCGGTGGCCATGGCGATCTTCGTCGTCTTCGGTGCCCACGCCTTCATCTGGGGCACCACCTCGACCAGCATTCGCCAGCGAGCCGTCCCGGCGGAGTTCCAGGGTCGGGTGGGGAGCGTGTCCATGATGGCGCTGTTCGGAGGCCTGGTGGCCGGCTCCGGGATCGGTGGCGTGATCGCCCGGCACTGGGGCGTCACGTCGCCGTTCTGGTTCGGCTTCGTGGGCTCAGCGTTGTTCGTCGTACTCATCTGGAAGCAGTTGAGTCACATCGCCCACGACGACGAAGCATTACCATCACCTTCGTGAGCCGACGATTCCGAGCAGCCCCTGGCGGGCGCGGTCCGAATGACCCCTGGTTCCGCCTCGGCTCGCTGGATGTGAACACCACCATGCTGGTCGTGCTGCTCAGCGTGGCCGCGTTCGTGGTCTTCGCCGTCGAGCCGGTGACCAAGCCGATCATGTGGTCGCTCGTCCTCGACCCCGAGGCGGTGCTGCGGGGTCAGGTGTGGCGCGTCGTCACCTGGCCGTTCGCCTATCCGAGTATCAGCTTCTGGTCGGTGCTGACGCTGTTCTTCTTCTGGTATTTCGGGAACGACCTCGAGGTCAACGATCTCGGTCGCGGTCGGATGCTCAGGTTCCTGATCGCTGTCACCCTCGTCCTCGGCCTGCTCAATGTGGCCCTGGCGGCGCTGCTGCCGATCACGGGGCTGCTGTTCGGCATCGACGAGGTCCAGATCATCGTGCTGCTCGCCTGGATCGCCGAGCATCCCCAGCGCAGGTTCCTGTTCAACGTGCCGGCCTGGGTGTTCGGGGTGGTGATCGTGGGCATCCAGGTGCTCAGCCTCCTCGGCTACCGCATGTGGTTCGAGCTGCTCAACCTCCTGCTCGGCATCGTGCTCTGCTCGCTGGTCGCCCGCTCCGTCGGGCTGTTGACGGCCTACTCCTGGCTGCCGTCGGCGCCCCGCCGAAGGTCCCGTCGCGGGGGCGGTCGTCAGTCGGGACGCCAGTCCGGCCGGGCGACGTCGAGTGGGCCTAGGGTCGTGGTCGGGCCCTGGGAGCCGCAGCCGTCCAAGCACCAGGCCCGGATGGACGCGCTGCTGGACAAGATCCATGAGAGCGGCACCGAGTCCCTCAGCGATGCCGAGCGCCGCGAGCTTCTCGAGCTGCGCGACATCCTTCGGGGCAACTGACTCCGAGCATGGACACGATCAACGAGCTCATCGCTGCCCTTCCCGACGGGGTGGTGGTCACCGAGCCGGCGGCGGTCGAGAAGTACCGTCACGACTGGTCGCGGTCACGGACTGCCGGCACACCGATCGCGGTGGTGCGTGCCGAGCACGCCGAGCAGGTCCAGGTGGCCGTGCGCTGGGCAGCCCGCCACGGCGTACCGGTCGTGCCCCGAGGCGCCGGCAGCGGACTCTCGGGCGGCTCCAGTGCCGTCGACGGTGGGATCGTGCTGAGCCTCGAGCGGATGCGCGCGGTCGAGATCGACACCGACTGCCAGGTGGCGGTGGTCGAGCCGGGCGCACTCAACGCCGAGGTGAAGGCGGCGGCCGGGGCGCACGGACTCTGGTATCCGCCCGACCCGTCGTCCTTCGAGATCTGCTCGATCGGCGGCAACATCGCCACCAACGCAGGCGGTCTGTGCTGCGTGAAGTATGGCGTCACCACCGACTACGTGCTCGGCATGGACGTCGTCCTTGCGGACGGCACCCTGATCACGTTGGGCGGAAAACGGATCAAGGACGTCGCCGGGCTCAGCCTGCTCAAGCTGTTCGTCGGCAGCGAGGGAACCCTGGGCATCGTGACCCGGGCCATCCTGCGCCTCGTGCCCGCTCAGGCACCTCGCTCCACGCTCGTGGCGTCGTTCGCGAGCGTGGAGGCAGCCGCGCAGGCCGTCGTGTCGGTACGACGTACTCTGCGGCCCTCGATGATGGAGCTGATGGACCGGGCATCGATCAACGCGGTCGAGGACTTCAGGCCGATGGGCCTCGACCGGGCTGCAGGCGCTCTGCTCGTCGTCCAGTCCGACGCACCGGGGCTCTCCCGGGGCGAGGAGATCGAGGCCGTGAGCCTGCACTGCGCGCAGGCAGGGGCCGTCGAGGTCTTCGTCACCGACGACCCTGATGAGGGCGAGATGTTCGTGGAGGCGAGGCGACTGGCCTTTCCCGCCATCGAGGCTCGCGGGTCGCTCCTGCTGGAGGACGTCGGAGCGCCGATTCCGTTGCTGCCCGAGCTGTTGGCGGCCATCGCGGCGATCGCGGCCGACTACCGGGTGGAGATCCCGGTGGTGGCCCACGCGGGCGACGGCAACACCCATCCGATCATCGTCTACGACCCCGCAGACCCGGCCTGTGAGCAGCGTGCCCAGGGGGCCTTCGCGGCCGTGATGGCGGCCGCCATCCAGCTCGGCGGGACCATCACCGGGGAGCATGGTGTGGGTCGGGCGAAGAAGGCCGCCCTGCCCGACCAGCTCGGGCCGGACGTGATGGCGCTCAGCCGCCGGATCAAGCACGCCCTCGATCCGGACGGGATCTTGAACCCGGGCGCGATTCTGTAACGTCGGCTCCATGGCCTCGACAAACTCGACCCGACGGATCGCTGAGCGCTACCTCTTCGGCCCCGGTCCCTCGAACCCCTATCCGGAGGCCACGGCGGCGCTCGGACTGCCCTTGCTGGGCCATCTCGATCCGACCTTCCTGGCGATCATGGACGAGACCTGCGACATGCTGCGAAGCGCGTGGGGCACCGAGAACGCCCGGACCCTGCCGCTCTCGGCCACCGGGTCCGCGGGCATGGAGGCCGCCTTCGTCAACACGGTGCACCCGGGTGACATCGTCGTGGTGGCGGTGAACGGACTCTTCGGGCAGCGGATGTGCGACGTCGCCGCCCGAGCGGGAGCCGAGGTGATCGCGGTCGAGCACGAGTGGGGTCTGCCGGTGGACGTCGATCGGGTTCTGTCCGCCCATCCGGCACCTGCGATCATCGCTGCGGTGCACGCCGAGACCTCGACCGGCGTGCGCTCGGACATCGCCGCGCTGGGCGCCGGCAAGGGCGATGCGCTGCTGATCACCGATGCGGTCACCAGCATCGCCGGCATCGAGCTGCAGGCGGACGGCTGGGGCATCGACGTGGGATACGCCGGCACCCAGAAGTGCCTGGGCGTGGCTCCGGGACTTGCACCGTTCACCATCAACGACCGCGCGTTCGAACGGCGCGTGGAGAAGCCCCAGTCGTGGTACCTCGACCTCGGTCTCCTCGGCGGTTATGTCGGCGAGGCGAGCGGCACCGGGGGGCGGACCTATCACCACACGGCTCCGGTCGCCATGGTCGCCAGCCTCCACGCCGGGCTGCGCCGGATTCTGGACGAGGGGCTGCCGGCGGTCTGGGCGCGACACGACGAGGCCGGTCGGCAGCTCCAGGACGGCCTCGAGAAGCTGGGGCTCGAACTGTTCGCAGCCGAGGGAAGCAGGCTTCCGGAGCTGACCACCGTCAAGGTCCCCGAGGGAGTCGACAGCGCCGCCGTACGCGGTCGACTCCTGGAGCACCACAACCTGGAGATCGGTGCCGGGGCCGGCCCCTACGCCTCGACCGTGTGGCGGATCGGTCTGATGGGTCACAATGCTCGACCCGACGCCGTGCTGCTCGTGCTGGCGGCGCTCGGTGAGGCCCTCGGTCGCTAGGAGGGCGCCCAGCGACCCACGAGGCTGCGGAACACCTGACGACCCAGCTCTCGCCGCTCAGGTCCCACCACCTCCACCTCTTCCGCGACACGCGCGGTCCGGAAGGTGGTCTCCACCCACTCGACGAGGACCCTGTCCACGACTCCCGACCCCAGCTCACGGGTGAGGGACTTGGCTGCGACCAGGCCGGCGATGCAGTCGCGGACGGGTTCGGGGGGCGGTGCCTGGTCGAGGAGCTCGTGAAGGTTCATCGGGGGTGAGGCGTGATCACGGTGAGCCTCGAGCCAGTGCAGGGCGGCAGCAGGTCGCAGCGCGTAGAACACCCGCTTGAGCACGATCGGCTCTCCCGCTGCTGCGCCGCTTCGCGACCAGTGGTCGCGCCCGACGTGCAGATAGTGGCGCGAGACGGCGGCACGGTTCGCCGTGGCATCGACGTAGGCGAGCAGATCGCCACGAAACGCCGGCTCCCCGTCGTACACGAAGGGGGAGCGCAACCACTCGGCCACCGTGGCGTTGCCCTTCGCCGCGAGCCGGACGGCCTTGATCAGGTCCCAGCCGTTGACGTCCAGGAGCGCGTCGAGCGGGGTCTCGATGACATCACGCGGTGACCACGGGTCGAGATAGGCGGACAGCGGGCGGACGAAGAAGAACCGGCAGTCGTAGTCGCTGTCCGGGGACGGGAAGCCCCACGCACGGCTGCCGCTCTCGATCGCCCACGGAATCGACACCTGGTGCTCGGCGCGAACCCCTCGCAGCCGCGCGTCGATCGCCGAGACCACCGCGGGGTCGAAGGATTCAGGAAGGTCGCGCACCCGGTCAATCTAGGGCAGCCGCACCGGCGCCTGAATGCGTTGATCGGCGCACAGCGGCCGGTAGGCTGAGCGGCGCTGCGCAACACCCACGCAGTCGTCTGACAAGATGCCTCGGTCAGCGACAGATGAGTGGACCGCTGTCGCCGTGATCAGGGAGTCGCACGTTGTATCTCAAGAGCCTCACGCTCAAGGGCTTCAAGTCCTTCGCCTCCTCGACGACCCTGCAGCTCGAGCCGGGCATCACCTGCATCGTAGGCCCCAACGGTTCCGGCAAGTCCAACGTCGTCGACGCTCTCGCCTGGGTGATGGGGGAGCAGGGTGCCAAGTCGCTGCGCGGCGGCAAGATGGAGGACGTCATCTTCGCCGGCACGTCCGGACGCCCACCGCTGGGGCGCGCCGAGGTCCAGCTCACCATCGACAACTCCGACGGCGCCCTTCCGATCGAGTACGCCGAGGTGACGATCAGCCGAACGATGTTCCGCAACGGTGGGTCCGAGTACGCCATCAACTCCCAGACGTGCCGATTGCTCGACGTGCAGGAGCTGCTGAGCGACTCCGGCATCGGTCGAGAGATGCACGTCATCGTCGGGCAAGGACAGCTCGACACGATCCTGCACGCCACTCCCGAGGACCGTCGAGGGTTCATCGAGGAGGCTGCTGGCGTGCTGAAGCACCGCAAGCGCAAGGAGAAGGCGCTGCGCAAGCTCGACTCCACCGACGGCAACCTGACCCGGCTCGGCGACCTGCTCAGCGAGATCCGACGCCAGCTCAAGCCTCTCGGGCGCCAGGCCGAGGTGGCCAGGCGCGCTGCGACGGTCCAGGCAGAGGTGCGAGACGCGCGGGCCAGGATCCTGGCCGACGACCTGGTGGGGGTGCGCTCGTCCCTCCAGCAGGAGATGGCCGACGAGACCCTGCTGCTCGAACGGCGTGGCGAGGTCGAGGCCGAGGTCGAAGCGACGCGTCTCGCCGAGGCCGACCTGGAGGCGGCGCTGCGTGAGGACCTGCCGGCACTGGCGAAGGCACAGGAGACCTGGTTCGCCCTGTCCGGGCTGAGGGAGCGGCTGCGCGGCACCCACTCCTTGGCCACCGAGCGGGTGCGCAACGCAGCGGGGTCGGAGGAGTCGGCGGAGCAGAGCGGCCGTGACCCCGAGCAGCTCGAGGCCGAGGCAGAGCGCGTGCGTGCCCAGGAGCTGGAGATCTCCGCCGAGGTGGAACGCCACCGGCTCGACATGGACGCGGCCGTCGTCGCCCGCAAGGCTGCCGAGGACGCCTCCGCCGAGGAGGAGCGACGCATCGCCGGGCTCCAGCGCGCAGCGGCCGACCGGCGCGAGGGCCTGGCGCGACTGCACGGTCAGGTCAACGCCCTCAAGAGTCGGGCAGCCGCTGCAAAGGACGAGGTCGGCAGGCTGTCACTGGCCCGCGAGGATGCTGTCGCCCGCGCCGATCGGGCTCAACGTGACTTCACCGCCCTCGAGACCCGGGTCGCCGGCCTCGATGCGGGCGAGGAGGGCCTCGATGCCGAGCACGAGGGCGCGACGGCTGCCTTGGACGACCTCGAGGAGCGCCTCGCCAAGCTGCGCGAGGAGGCAACCCAGGCGGATCGGGACCGGTCGAGCCTGACCGCACGCAAGGAGGCTCTCGAGATCGGCCTCAATCGCAAGGACGGCGCCGGCGCACTGCTGGCTGCCTCCGAGACCGTCTCGGGACTGCTGGGTTCGCTCGCCGCACTTCTCTCGGTACGCGCCGGCTACGAGGCCGCGATCGGCGCCGCACTGGGTTCAGCCGCCGATGCGCTGGCCTTCTCTGACGCCGACTCGGCGACCGGTGCGATCGCGCAGCTGCGCGACTCGGACCTGGGTCGAGCCGGCATGCTGCTCGCCGGAGCACCGGTCGTCGAGCGTGACTGGCCGAGACTTCCCGATCCGACGCAGTACGCAACGGACGCGGTCGAGTGTCCAGACGAGCTGCGAGGCGCACTCGACCGGTTGCTGTTCAAGATCGCCGTCGTGGACGATCTGAGCACCGCCCGCAGCCTCATCGCCCGCTTTCCCGACGTCACTGCAGTGACACGCGACGGCGACCTGCTCGGTGCCCACTTCGCCGCCGGCGGTTCGTCCGCCAAGCCCTCGCTGATCGAGATCCAGGCGGCCGCCGACGAGGCATCCCGCGACCTCGCCGGCGCGGTCGCCGCCGCCGAGCGACTCGGGTTCGAGATGGCCAAGGTGGAGTCGGAGCGACTCGACGCCCGTCAGCGCGTGGAGGTGGCGCTGGCCCGGCTGCACGAGTCCGACGCGACGCTGGCCGCCGTCGCGGAGGAGCTCGGACACTACGGTTCGCAGGCCCGCTCCGCCCGGGGCGAGGCCGACCGGCTCGACACGGCCATCACGGCGGCGCAGGACGCCCGCGACCGGGATCTGGCCGGCCTGGCCGAGCTGGAGGCGCGGCTGGTCCAGGCCGAGGACGCTCCCGACGAGGAGCCCGACACCACCGTGCGCGAGGAGCTCACGCTGGCCGCGCGCGCCGCGCGGCAGGCCGAGATGGACACCCGCCTGGCGTTGCGCACGTCGGAGGAACGGGCCCGCGCGCTCAACGGTCGCGCAGATGCGCTCCTGCGCTCGGCCCACACCGAGAGAGAGGCCCGGGCACGGGCCGCCGAGCGTCGCGAGCGACTCATCCGCGAGGGACGGGCCGCCCAGGCGGTGCTGGTGGGCGTCGGCGTCGTGCTCCCGCGCCTCGAGGCCTCGATCGACCGCGCCGCCGAGGCTCGCACCGCCGTCGAACGGTCCCGCGCCGGGCGTGAACAGCAGCTCCTCGATGTGCGTGGGCGACTGCGTGACCTCGGTCGTCAGCACGACGAGCTGGTCAACTCAGTCCACCGTGACGAGCTGGCGCGGGCCCAGCAACGGATGCGCATCGAACAGCTGGAGGAGCGGTCGCTCGAGGAGCTCGGGCTCGATGCCGACACGCTGGTCGCCGACTACGGTCCCCAGACGCCCGTGCCGTTCTTCGGCGAGGTCGCGGAGGGCGAGGACCCTCCCGAGCCTGTCGCGTTCGTGCGCGAGGAGCAGCTGAAGCGGTTGCGCAACGCGGAGCGTGCGCTCTCGATGCTCGGCAAGGTCAACCCGCTGGCGCTGGAGGAATACTCGGCGATGGAGGAGCGGCACACGTTCCTGGGCGAACAGCTCGAAGATCTCAAGCGCACCCGCAAGGACCTCCTGGACATCGTCAAGGAGGTCGACTCACGCGTCGAGCAGGTGTTCACCGAGGCCTGGGAGGACGTCCGGGTCGCCTTCGACCACGTCTTCAGACGGCTGTTCCCCGGTGGCGAGGGCAAGCTGATCCTCACCGACCCCTCCGACATGTTGAACACCGGCATCGAGGTCGAGGCCCGTCCCGCGGGCAAGAAGGTGAAACGTCTCTCGCTCCTCTCCGGAGGTGAGCGGTCCCTGGTGGCCGTGTGCTTCCTGGTCGCGCTCTTCAAGGCCAGGCCGTCGCCGTTCTACATCCTCGACGAGGTGGAGGCGGCCCTCGACGACACCAACCTGGGACGACTCCTCGAGATCTACGAGGAGCTGCGCGAGAACTCCCAGCTCCTGGTGATCACCCACCAGAAACGCACGATGGAGGTCGGAGACGCGTTGTACGGCGTGACGATGCGCGGCGACGGGGTGTCGGCCGTGATCAGCCAACGCCTGCGCGACAGTGCCTGATGGTCGCGACCAGCGACAGGCCGGTCCGTGCCGACTACGTGGCGTGGCGCACCGTGACCACGCGCTGGCGTGACGACGACGCCTACGGTCACCTCAACAACGCCACCTACTACGAGATCTTCGACACCGCCGTGAACGCCCACCTCTACGGAGCCACCGGGCTCGACGTCCGAGCGCTGCCCCAGATCGGGGTGGTGGCCGAGACGAGCTGCCGCTACTTCCGTGAGCTCGGTTTTCCCGCGCCGATCGAGACCGGCCTGGTCGTGGAGCGCCTGGGAACCTCCTCGGTCATCTATCGGATCGGGCTGTTCCAGGGTGCCGGCGACGAGGCTGCCGCTGAGGGCCGCTTCGTGCATGTCTACGTCGACAACACCCGGACCGACGCTCGCCGCCCGGTGACACCCCTCCCGGCGGCGATCCGCGCAGCCGTCACGCCGCTCCTACGGGCCGCAATCGGTCACGGCGACGCCTGAACACCGCTACGCTGGTGGCTCGGCTCAAACGAATTCTCGGGAGTGACCACCGTGCTGACCATCGTCGTGATGATGACATTGATCCTGCTCGTCGCCGGGGTGATCGTGGTCTACGTGGCCTTTCCCCACCGCGGTGAGGACATCCCCAATGCCGTCTGGCTGTCTGACGCGATGAGCAAGGCGGTCGACTCGCTGCCGACGCTCGACGAGAGCGAGATGCTGCACCGCTGAGGTGTCTGCTCGTCTGGTTGGATTGGCCCCATGAATTCACTGGCTGCGTGGCTGTCCCTGATCATCGGCATCGCGGTCGTCGCTGTGATCGTCGTCGCCGGTCTCGTCGCGAGTGGACGGCGCAAGGCGGCCGGGCGCACGGGCGTCGACGTGATCGCACCGCCGGCCCCGGCGACCGACGAGCAGGATCGCGAGGACGACCTCCCGGTTGCCAGCGCGCCCGTCATCATCCCGGAGCCGGCCGCGCCGACTCTGGAACGACCCGAGGGCACGGCGTCCCGTCTGGTTCGCCTGCGCCAGCGCCTCTCCCGCTCCCAGGGCTCGCTCGGCAAGGGGCTGCTTGCCCTGTTGAGTCGCGATCGGCTCGACGAGGACACCTGGGAGAACATCGAGGACACCCTCATCACCGCAGACGTGGGCGTCGGGCCGACGCAGGAGCTGGTCGACAGGCTCAGGACCCGACTGCGCGTGGGTGGGCCTGATGCCGGCAAGCCACATGACGTCCTCCGCGAGGAGCTCATCTCCCTGGTCGACCCGACCATGGACCGTCGGCTGGCGATCAGCGGGGTCGACGGAAAACCCGGTGTGGTCCTGGTGGTGGGCGTGAACGGCGCCGGCAAGACCACCACGGTCGGCAAGATCGCACGCATCCTGGTCGCCGAGGACCGCTCGGTCGTGCTGGGCGCAGCCGACACGTTCCGGGCCGCCGCGGTGGAGCAGCTCGCCACCTGGGGGGAGCGGGTCGGCGTCGAGGTCGTGCGCGGCCCCGAGGGCACCGACCCCGCCAGCGTGGCGTTCGAGGCGGTGCGTGCAGGCGTCGAGCGCGGCCTGGACACCGTTCTGGTCGACACGGCGGGCCGACTGCAGAACAAGCAGGGTCTGATGGACGAGCTCGGCAAGGTCAAGCGCGTCATCGAGAAGCAGGCGGCTGTGACCGAGGTCCTGCTGGTCCTCGACGCCACCACGGGCCAGAACGGGCTCATCCAGGCCCGGGTGTTCCGAGAGGCGGTCGACGTCACCGGCATCGTCCTGACCAAGCTCGACGGCTCCGCAAAGGGCGGCATAGTCGTCGCCGTGCAGCGTGAGCTCGGCGTACCCGTGAAGCTCGTCGGAGTCGGCGAGGGCCCGGACGACCTCGCCCCGTTCGACCCGGCGACCTTCGTCGACGCGCTGCTCGACTGACGCTCCCGCTCGTTAACACGCCCGTAACAAATCCGGGATAACTCGTTGCCTCCGCGCAACATGACGGCGGCTTGCGGTGAAACAGCGGCACGTGAGGGTTCTTACATCTGGGGTGGGACATTGCCGACGACGTTGTCGGACGTCCCGCCTCCCTTCAACATGAAAATGTATTTCTGGAGGTTCTCTGTGGACGGCTATTACGCCTTCATGCTGGTGGCGACTGCCTTCGTCCTGATGATGACGGTGCCCGCGCTGGCCCTCTTCTACGGCGGTATGTCGCGCTCGAAGTCCGTGCTCAACATGATCATGATGTCGTTCGTCGCGGCTGCGATCGTCGGCATCCTGTATGTCGCGGTGCGGCTGGTCGATGGGCTTCAGCGGCGACGGCACCTTCTTCGCCAACCCGTTCGACCTGTTCTGGCTCGATGGGGTCGCGACCGACGGCTACATCGGCGTGATGTTCCAGATGACCTTCGCGGTCATCACAGCCGCCCTGATCAGCGGCGCGGTCGCGGATCGTCTGAAGTTCTCCGCCTGGGTGGTCTTCGTGCCGCTCTGGTACGCTCAGCTACTTCCCGATGGCGCACATGGTCTTCAGCGGCAGCGAGCCTCGCTGATCGCCGGATCGGTGCCCAGGACTACGCCGGTGGTACAGCGGTCCACATCAACGCCGGTGTCGCGGGCCTCGTGCTGGTGCTGCTGCTCGGCAAGCGCGTCGGCTTCGGCAAGGAGCAGATGCGGCCGCACAACCTCACGCTGACGATGCTCGGCGCGGGCCTGCTGTGGCTCGGCTGGTACGGCTTCAACGTCGGCTCGATCGTCCTGACCGGCGCCACCGACGGGAGAACATCGCCCAGTTCTTCTCCGAGACCGGACGCACGTTCGCCAACACCACGTTGGCCACATGGCCGCCCTGCTCGGCTGGCTGATCATCGAGCGTCTCATCCACGGCAAGGCCACCTCCCTCGGCGCTGCCTCTGGAATCGTCGCCGGCCTGGTCGCCATCACGCCTGCCTGTGGTGCGGTCGACATCAGTGGCGCGGTCGCGATCGGCCTCATCGCCGGTGGCGTGTGTGCCTGGGCCGTGAGCCTGAAGTACAAGCTCGGCTACGACGACTCGCTCGATGTCGTGGGCGTCCACCTTGTCGGCGGCGTCATCGGCACCGTGCTGATCGGCCTCTTCTCGACCTCCGAGGGTGCCGGCGGGATCGACGGGCTGTTCTATGGTGGCGGGCTCGGCTCGCTGGGTGACCAGCTCGGGGTGCTGGTGGCCATCACGTACTCGGCCTTCTTGACCGCGTCATCGGCCTGGGGATCAAGTACACGATGGGCTGCGCCTCGACGAGGAGGACGAGGTCAACGGCATCGACATCGCCGAGCACGGTGAGACCGCCTACGACCTGCACGCGGGGGTCAGCGGCGGCGTTCCAGGTCGGCCACGCGGCCAAGGCACCGCCACGAAGGGGTCAACGCATGAAGCTGATCACAGCGGTCATCAAGCCGCACAAGTGGGAAGATGTGCGAGAGGCCCTCGAGACCTTCGGGGTCACCGGGATGACGGTGTCCGAGGTCAGCGGCTACGGACGCCAGAAGGGTCACACGGAGGTCTACCGGGGCGCGGAGTACGACATCGCACTGGTGCCCAAGATCCGCATCGAGATCGTCGTGGACAACGACGACGCTGACGATGTCGTGGGCATCGTCGTCAAGACGGCCCAGACGGGCCGGATCGGCGACGGCAAGGTGTGGGTCAGCGGGGTCGACACGGTCGTCCGAGTCCGCACCGGCGACCGCGACGAAGCAGCGATCTGAACACTAGTCTGGGGCTCGGTCCGGTCGCCCGGGCCGAGCCCCAGACGTGTCCCAATCCCTCTAGAGATTCCGGGAGAAACGCATGAAGCTCGTGACCGCAGTGATCAAGCCGCACAAGTGGGAGCAGGTCCGCGAAGCGCTCGAGACCGTGGGAGTCACCGGGATGACCGTCTCCGAGGTCAGCGGCTACGGTCGCCAGAAGGGCCACACGGAGGTCTACCGGGGCGCGGAGTACGACGTCGCCCTGGTGCCGAAGATCCGGATCGAGATCGTCGTGGACGACGCGGACGCCGTGTCGGTGGTGGACACCATCACGACCGCCGCGCAGACCGGCAAGATCGGTGACGGCAAGGTCTGGGTCTCCAGCGTGGAGTCGGTCGTGCGAGTGCGCACCGGCGATCGCGACGAGGCCGCGATCTGACGTGACCACCTCGTGACGGCAGCTGAACGCGCTCGGCGTACGGCGACAGCCGACGAGCTGTGCGTCAAGGCGTACGCCGCCTGCGATGGCCCGGACAGCCACGTGGCCATGGTGGCCGTCGGAGGCTACGGGCGCGGCGAGCTAGCGCCCTACTCGGATCTCGACGTCGTCCTCATCCACGAGGACGACTTCGACCCGGGCGCGCTCGCCGAGAAGGTGTGGTATCCAATCTGGGACGCCGCAGCCGATCTCGATCACTCGGTTCGCTCGGTCTCCCAGACGACCGAGGCGGCCGCCGGCGACCTGCGAGTCGCACTCGGACTGCTCGACATGCGGCACCTGGCCGGTGACCCGAACCTCACATTGCGGGTGCGTACGACGATCCTGGCCAACTGGCGGCGGACGGCCCGCGGACGACTGGCGGACCTGAGAGCCCTGGTGAACGGACGCCACGAGCTCATGGGGGAGGTTGCGCACGCCTCGCTGCCCGACCTCAAGGAGGCCGAGGGCGGGTTTCGCGACGCCACCGTGCTCAAGGCACTGGTGGCCACCTGGCTGGTCGACGTACCCCACGTCGAGCTCGAACGCTGCCGCCAGACGATGCTCGACACCCGCGACATCCTGCACGACGTGGCCGGTCGTTCCACGGACAGGATCGCCCCGGAGCTCTGGGACCAGCTGGCGGAGCCGCTCGGGCTCCCGGATGCGCTCGCCGTCCAGGTCCACGTCCGCCTGCTCGGTAGGCGGATCACGCACCTTTCCCGACTCACCTGGCGCCGGGTCGACGCCGTACTCGAGCGACCCACCTCCGTGCGCGCCCGCCGACCCTCGCTGACCACCGTCGCCGTGGGGGTGGCGATCTCCGGTGCCGAGGTGGTCCTCGACGCCAGGGCCCGGCCCGAGGACGATCCGCTGCTCCTGCTCCGGGCCGCTGCGGAGGCAGCGGAGCGTGATGCGGTGCTGTCTCCGGCCACCGCGGCCCGACTCGTGCGCGAGTGCCCCGATCTGCCCTCGCCCTGGCCGCCGACCGCTCTGCAGCTCCTGGTCCGGCTGCTGGCGTCGGGTCGTGGCCTGCTGGCCGTCTGGGAGACCTTCGAGGAGACCGGTGCGCTCGAGCGAATCCTGCCCGAATGGGAGCGGATCAGGATGCTGCCGCACGCCAGCGCCATCCACCGCTTCACGGTCGACCGCCACGTCGTGGAGACCTGCATCGAGTCGGCTGCCCTGATCCGCAAGGTAGCCCGCCCCGACCTGCTCGTCGTCGCAGCACTGCTTCACGACATCGGTAAGGGTGGTCTGCAGTCACACAGTGCGGCAGGCGAGCCGATCGCCCGCGAGATCGCCACCAGGATGGGGTTCGAGCCGGATGAGGTCGACCTGATCTCCTTGCTCGTGCGCTGGCACCTTCTTCTCGCCGAGACCGCCACCACCCGCGACCCGGACGACCCGGCCACGGTCGAGGAGGTGACCTCCCGGGTCACCTCGGCGGAAGCACTCTCGCTGCTGGCGGCGCTCAGCGAGGCGGATGCCAAGGCAGCCTCCCCGAAGGCGTGGTCCACGTGGCGCGCCAGTCTCATCCATCAGTTGGCGCGCCGGTGTCTGGCCGCCCTGATCGCGTCGGCGGCCGGCACGTCGGCACCCCGCGTCCCCGATGTCGAGGTGTCGATCCCGACGCACGTACGCCGCGATCCCCGCGGGGTCGAGATCACGGTCGAGCCCGCTCCGGAAGGGTCCAAGGTGACGGTGATCTCGGGTGACCGGGTGGGACTACTGGCTGACGCCGCGGCCATGTTCGCCCTGCAACGTGTCTCCGTGCAGGCCGCACGGGCGTGGGTGCAGGACACCTACGGGGTGTCGGTGTGGCATGTCGCCGAGGACCAGCTCGACCCGAAGGTGCTGCGGCAGCGAATGTCGGCGATCGCCGAAGGTCGACTCGACGCGACGCGGCTCTCGCGGCCATCCCCGGCGCGACTCGAGCCGACGGTCGCCGTACGCCCCGAGGCATCGAGGCGGGCAACCGTGCTGGAGGTGCGGATGGACGACCGCCCCGGTGTGGTCCACCTGGTGTGCGCCGCCTTGGCCGACCTGGACCTGTCTGTGCGTTCCGCGCACATGTCGACGCTGGGCCCGCAGGCAGTAGACGTCTTCTACGTCCAGGAGAGCGGTGCCGGCGCGCTGTCGGAGGAGCGTGCGGCGTCCGCAGCCCACGCAGTGCGCGACGCCCTACAGGCAACCATCAGACGTCCGGAGGATGCGTAGCGGCAGGTGGTGGACGCCGGATCCTCACGATCCGCTGACCACCGGAGTAGATCACCTTCATCGGGCGGTCGTCGTCGTCGGGCGAGGGGATGAGGGGTCCTTGGTTCTGCCTGCTCTTGAGGTCTCGGTCGGCTCTGGCTCGGGCCGGGTCGAAGACGTCGATGAAGTTGCCCAGGGCATCGCTCATACCGCTGGTCGCGTTGCCGGACCGGGTCAGTGTGCGGTGGGCGGCGAGGACCACCAGTGTGAAGACCAGCACGAACGCCGCCACGCACACGGCCGCGCCCACGAGCCACTCTGCCATGTCGGCGATGATAGGACGCTGCCGGTTACCCTTGTCCCTGATCCTGCCAACTCCCTGCTTCGAGGTCGCCCTCTTGTTCGCAACACTCTCCGACCGGCTCGCCGACACCTTCAAGAACCTCCGAGGCAAAGGCAGGCTGTCCGAAGCCGACATCGACGCCACCGCGCGTGAGATCCGCATCGCCCTGCTCGAGGCCGATGTCGCGCTCCCTGTGGTCAAGGACTTCGTGGCCGCGGTCAAGGAGCGCGCACGAGGCGAAGAGGTCAGCGGTGCGCTGAACCCCGCCCAGCAGGTCGTCAAGATCGTCAACGAGGAGCTCGTCACGATCCTCGGTGGCGAGACCCGTCGCCTGCGCTTCGCCAAGACCGGACCGACGGTAATCATGCTCGCCGGCCTGCAAGGTGCCGGCAAGACGACCCTCGCCGCCAAGCTCGCGCTGTGGCTCAAGGAGCAGGGGAGGACGCCGATCCTGGTCGCGGCCGACCTCCAGCGACCCAATGCGGTCAACCAGCTGCAGGTCAACGGCGAGCGGGTCGGCGTACCGGTCTTCGCTCCCGAGGCGGGCAACGGGGTGGGCGACCCGGTCGCCGTGGCCAGGCAGTCGATCGAGGAGGCCAAGCGCAAGCTGCACGACGTGGTCATCGTCGACACCGCCGGCAGGCTAGGCGTGGACGCCGACCTGATGCGGCAGGCCTCCGACATCCGCGACGCCGTCCACCCCGACGAGATTCTGTTCGTCGTCGACGCGATGATCGGCCAGGATGCCGTCAACACGGCCCTCGCCTTCCAGGAGGGCGTGGGCTACGACGGCGTCGTCCTCACCAAGCTCGACGGCGACGCACGCGGTGGTGCCGCGCTGTCGATCGCCTCGATCACCGGAAAACCGGTCATGTTCGCGTCCAACGGCGAGAAGATGACCGACTTCGACCTCTTCCACCCCGACCGGATGGCCTCGCGCATCCTCGACATGGGCGACATGCTCACTCTGATCGAGCAGGCCGAGAAGACCTTCGACGCCGAGGAGTCCCGCAGGGCGGCTGACAAGCTGCTGACCACCGGCGACTTCACGCTCGACGACTTCCTCAGCCAGATGCAGCAGATCCGGAAGCTGGGCTCGTTGTCGAAGATCATGGGCATGCTTCCGGGCATGGGCCAGATGCGCGAGCAGCTGGAGAACTTCGACGAGCGCGAGATCGACCGGATCCAGGCGGTCATCCAGTCGATGACTCCGGCCGAACGCGACAACCCCAAGATCATCGACGGGTCCAGGCGGGCTCGGATCGCCAGGGGCTCGGGCAGGCAGGTCTCCGATGTCAACCAGCTGGTCGACCGGTTCTTCGAAGCTCGCAAGATGATGCAGTCGATGGCTCGAGGCGGAGGCGTGCCCGGCATGCCAACCGTGCCCGGAATGGGGATCGGTGCAGGCAAGCGTGGCAAGTCCAAGGCTCCCGCCAAGGGCAAGAAGCGGGTCTCGGGCAACCCTGCCAAGGCTGCCGCTCAGCAGAAGGCGATCGCCGACCGGGCCCAGAAGGTCGGCCAGAACCCTCTCGGCAATGCCGAGGACGTCGACCTCGACAAGGCGGCTGCGGACCTGCAGCTCCCGAAGGACTTCTCCAAGTTCCTCAAGTGACGACTCTCGCCGCCCGGGCCGACCGCACGCGCTAGCGTCAGCCAGTATGGTGCTGAAATTCACCGGGCCCGTGCTGCCCGACGGCGAACCTCGCGACCTCTACGTCGTGGGCGGCCGGATCACCTACGAGAAGCAGACCGCCGCCGAGACGGCTGCGTCCGGCTGGATCGTGCCCGGGCTGGTGGATGCGCATTGCCACATCGGGCTGGGGCCGCATGGCGCCGTCCCCGACGATGAGACCGAGCAGCAGGCGCTGACCGACCGAGACTCCGGCGCCCTGCTGCTGCGCGACTGCGGCTCCGCCAGCGACACCCGTTGGGTACAGCAGCGAGACGACCTACCTCGCCTGATCCGGGCGGGGCGACATCTAGCCCGTACCCGACGCTATATCCGCGGCTATGCCCACGAGGTGGAGCCCGAGGACCTCGCGGCGTACGTCGTAGCCGAGGCGCAGCGCGGCGACGGCTGGGTCAAGCTGGTGGGCGACTGGATCTCGCGTGAGGAGGGCGACCTGGCGCCGAGCTGGGACACCCCCGCCGTGACGAGCGCCATTGCCGCCGCCCACGAGCATGGTGCACGGGTGACGGCCCACGTGTTCGGTGAGTCCGCCCTGCCGGCGCTGATCACGGCGGGCATCGACTGCATCGAGCACGGCACTGGGCTGAGCACCGATCTGATCGAGGAGATGGTGGTGCGCGGCACCGCGCTCGTGCCGACGGTCAAACAGCTCGACAACTTCACCGACTTCGCTGCGGCCGGGGCCGAGCGGTTCCCCGGGTACGCCGCCCACATGCTCGACCTGCATGCGCGCCGGCGCGACACCATCATGGCGGCCTACGACGCGGGTGTGCCGATCTACGCCGGTACCGATGCGGGGGGCATCGTCCCGCACGGTGCCATCGCCGGCGAGGTGCGCGAGCTGGCCGCCTTCGGGATGTCGTCGGCTGACGCCCTGGGTGCGGCGAGCTGGCGGGCTCGGGAGTGGCTCGGTTGGAATGCCACCCTCGATGAGGGAGCACCGGCCGACTTCGTGGTGTTCGACGCCGACCCGCTGCTGGACCTCTCCGTGCTGGCCAGCCCGACCCGCGTGGTGCTACGCGGCCAGATCGTGGCCTGAACCTCTGTCGTCGTACGGCGCGTCGTGTTGACAATTCTCTCGTTCTGTCACTCGAGTCCCAGAAGTTCCCTAGACTCGCGACCGTGCCTCGACCTGCCCCCCGACTCGTCCGCGCCCTGCTGGCGCTCGTCGCCGCCCTGATCCCGATCACCGGGCTGGCCTTCGTTGCGTCCCCGGCATCCGCGACCTCGACCACCCTGTGCACCGGCTACGCGACCTGCACCAAGCAGGGGATGTCGGCGCACGGCTACCGCAAGTTCGACGAGCAGATGTTCTGGCGGATGTACTCCGGGCACAACTGCACCAACTACGTGGCCTACCGGATGGTCGACAGCGGGATGCCCAACGTGCGGCCCTGGTCCGGCGGTGGCAATGCCACTTTCTGGGGTACGCAGAACCCCGACATCACCGATGACGTGCCTGCGGTCGGTGCGGTTGCCTGGTGGAAGGCCAACGTCCGACCCGCCGGCTCTGCCGGACACGTGGCGTACGTCGAGGAGGTCATCTCCGCCGACGAGATCATCGTCTCCCAGGACAGCTGGGGCGGCGACTTCTCCTGGGCGCGGATCACCCGGGCCGGCGGCAGCTGGCCCAGTGGTTTCGTGCACTTCAACGACGTCAAGCTCAGCAACACCGCGAAGCCTGCGGTGAGTGGGACCGCGAAGGTCGGTGAAGTCCTGACGGCGAGCCCGGGCACCTGGAGTCCGGATGGCGCCACCTACAGCTACCAGTGGCGCGCCGGCGGCGTGATCATCGACGGCGCCACCAAGCAGACCTTCAAGGTCAAGCGTGCGCAAGAGGGGCTGCGGGTCGCCGTGCGCGTGACCGCCGCCAAGTCCGGCTTCCCGTCCCGCAACGCCTCGTCCCCCTTCACGCCGGCCGTGCTGCCCGGGGAGATCACGAACACGAGTGCCCCAGCCATCTCCGGCACCCCCGTGGTCGACGGGACCCTCACCGCGTCGGCTGGCTCCTGGTCGCCTGCGCCAACCTCGCTGACCTACCAGTGGTCCGCTGCCGGAGAGCAGATCGAGGGCGCCACCGGGGCCACGTTGAAGCTTGCTCCAGCACTGGTCGACAAGGCCGTCACCGTCGCCGTCACCGCCTCCAGGGACGCGTACGTCGACGTCACCACGGTCAGCGTACCGACCTCGGCCGTGCTTCCCGGCACGCTCATCCAGACCCAGGAGCCGGTCATCAGCGGCGAGGCCCGGCTCGGCCAGAGCCTGAGCGTCGACCCCGGTAGGTTCTCGCCGTCCGGCTCTACGGTCGCCATCCGCTGGGTCAGGGGCGGCGCATTGCTTCCCGACACCGGTGAGACGACGTATGAGCTGACCGCAGCCGATCTCGGCAGCCGCATCCGCGCGCGCATCACCGTCACGAGGCCCGGCTACACGACGCTGGTCACCCAAACAGCCGCCACCAAGCGGGTGCGGGCGACCTCACGCCTGCAGGTGCAGGCCAGTAGCCCGCATCCGGGGCGGGCCCGGTTCGACCTGACTGTCACCGCCCCGGGCATCGATGACGTCACGGGCGTGGTCCGGGTCAGGAAGCTGGGCGGAAAGCTGGTCGCGGAGGTGACGCTGCGCCATGGCGTCGGGCACGTCGTACTCACGGACCTGCCCGCTGGGCAGGCGAGATACAAGTTGCGCTACCTCGGAACCGACACCATCAGCTCGACCCTGGCGTTGCCCGGGACGGTCCAGGTCTCCTGACCTCGGAACCGACCAGATCCACGATCCGATCCTCCGCGGGCAGGTATTTCACCAACGCGCAGTTCGCCTTCACCCGCTCCTCGTGCACGGTGTTGCCGGTGCGGCGGCAGATCGAGCTGCGCCAGATCTCGTTGTGCCGGTAGACCCTGCCCTGATAGCGCCAGAAGACCTCGTCGCGAGCCTCGACCCGGTAGGTGGCCGGGCCGAGGTCGTCGGCGCGCAACTCTCCGCGCAGGTGACGATCGGCTACCCAGGTGCGCAACTGGAACGTGGTGGACGTGTCGTTGCGCACGACGAGGTCGACGTAGTTGTAGACGATCGAGCAGCCGACGCCCCACGGCAGCACCCTCCCGTTGTCGGGGAACGGGTCGAAGCTGTGCTCGGAGCGTTCGACCACCGTCAGAGGGCTGTGCAGGAACATCCAATGCAGAAGGTTCGCCAGCTGGCAGATCCCCCCTCCGACTCCGGCCGCCGCATCGCCGTTGGAGAGTCGCATTCCCTCGACGTACCCCTTGCGGCGGGTGCAGTTGCCCACGACCTTGTTGAACGAGAAGGTCTCACCGGGTGCGATGAGCAGCTCGTCGACCTGTCTGGCTGCCAGTCGCAGGTTGGTGACCTTGTTGTGCTGCAGGACCATCTCCGACTCACCCAGCTGCCGGAGCAACAACGATCCGTGGCGCTTGACGAGCTTCGGCAGGGGCTCGATCGACCTGGTGCCGGCCCATCGGGTGCTGGCCCGCAGCCAAGCCAGGTGGCGCCTCACCTGATGTGCCCGGACGGCCAGCGGGTAGAGCGCGGGGACCCTCTCGCTGAGCCGCGGGGGTGTCGTCAGGCGCTCCGGGATCTCGAACCCGCGGGCCTCGGCCTCGTCCAATGTCATGGTGGCTGCTGCCGTGCTCGTCATCATCTCCCCGTCCCTGCGGCGGAGTGCTGGTCGCCCCTCCGCATCAGTAGTACGACGCACCGAGTACGACTGTAGTTGGCCGATTTTCGACCGCTGTGCTGTCTGGCACAATGAGCGGCTGAGTCCTGCACGCCCGGACCCTCTCAGCCGGGGGTGCAGCGCCCATGGAGATTCGCCGACCTGGTGTCCCCACCCGGTTCCGGAGATTCTCACCCACATCTACTTTCGAGGAGACACCACAAACGTGGCCGTCAAGATCCGTTTGAAGCGCCTGGGCAAGGTCCGGGTTCCGCAGTACCGCATCGTCGTCGTCGACGCCCGCAAGAAGCGTGACGGTCGTGTCATCGAGGAGATCGGCAAGTACCACCCCAAGGAGGACCCGTCCTACATCGACGTCGTCTCCGACCGGGCGCAGTACTGGCTGGGTGTCGGCGCGCAGCCGACCGAGGCCGTGGAGGTCATCCTCAAGATCACCGGTGACTGGCAGACCTTCAAGGGTCTCCCGGGCACCGAGGGCACCCTGAAGGTCAAAGAGCCCAAGCGCGACAAGCTCGACATCTTCAACGAGGCCCTCAAGGAGTCCAGCGCCGAGCCCAAGGCCGGTGCCACGACCAAGAAGGCCTCCAAGAAGACCGAGGCCAAGGTCGAGGAGGCCCCTGCGGAGGTGCCCGCCTCGGAGACCCCCGAGGTCGCAGCGGAGGTCGCCGAAGCCGCTGAGACGACCGACGCACCCGCCGAGGCCTGAGCATGCTGGCTGACGCGTTGGAGCACCTCGTCCGAGGGGTTGTCGACAACCCTGACGACGTCAGCGTCCGCGACAAGCAGTTGCGGCGGGGTTCCATCCTGGAGGTCCGGGTCCACCCCGACGACCTCGGCAAGGTGATCGGTCGCAACGGCCGCACAGCCACCGCTTTCCGCACCGTGATCTCGGCCCTGGCTGGCCGAGGCGGTGCTCGCATCGACTTCGTCGATGTCGACCGTCGGCGCTGAGCGCAGCTACGGACGTCCTGAGGCGGGCGCCATCCCTGTGGGGGTGGCGCCCGTCCTGTGTCTGCGGAGACGCTTCAGGAATCCCCGGATATCCGGGGAAACTCGCGGTTGTCAGCCGTTGCAACCACTGACAACCGTAGGAGTCCCCGGATATCCGGGGAACCAGCGGAGCCCCTACCCTTCTCGGGTGAGCATCATCGAGGTCGTCGTGGGCCGTATCGGCAAGGCACATGGGCTACGCGGCGAGTTGACCATCGACGTACGCACCGACGAGCCTGATCTCCGGTTCGCCGCCGGGTCGGTGCTGCGGGCGGAACCACCCAAGGGCAGCGCTAGTTCTTTCCGTTCGGTCACGGTCAGCAGTACCCGCTGGCACTCGTCGCGACTGCTGGCGAGGTTCGATGAGGTTTCTGGCCGCAACGAGGCTGAGGCCGCACGCGGCATCCTGCTGTACGCCGCGGTGGACAGCAGCACCTCGCCCGAGGACCCTGACGAGTTCTACGACCATCAGCTCATCGGGCTTGCGGCGTACGACGAGCAGGGGGCGCTGCTGGGCGAGGTGTCGGCCTTGGTCCACGGGGGCGCCCAGGACCTGCTCACCATCCGCACCCCGGACGGCCGTGACACGCTGGTCCCCTTCGTGACCGCGCTGGTTCCCGAGGTCGACCTGGCTGGCGGCCGGGTGGTGGTGGCAGACCGTCCCGGACTCGTCACACCGCTGCCCGAGGACGACTCATGAAGGTCGAGGATCCTCTCGATCTTCCCTGACTACTTCGCCCCCCTCGGTCTCTCCCTGCCCGGCAAGGCCCAGGAGAAGGGGCTGCTCGAGGTGCGCGTGCACGACCTGCGTGACTGGGCCCGTGACCGGCACCGCACCGTCGACGACACACCGTACGGCGGCGGCGCGGGCATGGTGATGAAGCCGGAGCCCTGGGGCGACGTGCTCGACGCCGTTCTCAGGCAGGAGAGCACGTTGGTGGTGACGACCCCCAGTGGCGAGCCCCTCAACCAGGCCCTCGCCGCGGAACTGGCGAGCCGGGCACCTGGTATTCGCCTGTGGTCGCTACGAGGGCATCGACCAGCGGGTGATCGACGCGTACGCGGAGTCGCACGAAGTGCGCGAGATCTCCATCGGTGACTACGTGCTCAACGGGGGAGAGGTGGCCGCACTGGCCATCGTCGAGTCGGTCATCCGGCTGCTTCCCGGCTTCATGGGGAACCCTGCGTCTCTGGTTGAGGAGTCGCACGAGGACGGACTGCTGGAGTATCCCGTCTACACCAAGCCGGCCGTCGGCGCGGTCACGAGGTCCCCGCCGTGCTGCTGTCCGGTGATCACGGTGCGATCGCGGCCTGGCGCCATGACCAGGCAGTACGCCGCACAGCCGATCGCCGCCCCGACCTCGTGCACCCGAGCAGGGTGAGCGACGGCTACGAGATCGTGCCCGCGACCCGCGGCGACGCGGGGGAGATCTACAACCTGCAGCGTGCCTGCTGGCTGCAGGAGGCGATGGCCAACGAAACTTTCGAGATTCCGACGATCCATGAGTCGCTGGCTGTCGTGGAGGCTGGTCTCCTGACGTGGCAGACCTTCGTCGTCCAGCCGCCGGGCGCCTCATCGGCTCGGTCCGGGGACAGCCCTCGGGGGATGTGTGGGAGTTCGAAGGCTGATGGTGGCGCCTGACCTCCAGGGTCACGGACTGGGACGCGAGAGTCTCGACTACATCCAGGCGGCTGCTCCGCCACAGGTCACGACGTACCGGCTCGTCACCGGGGCACGAAGTGCCGACAATCTCCGGATGTACCGCAGGGCAAGGCTCTCGCCGCCGGGCCCGGTGCCGGACTCGGTCGCGGGGTGATGGCCAAGAGGCGCGGATTATCGGCACCTCGCCCGGCTGTGGCAGACTTCTCTCTTGGTCGAGCACCGGCCGAAGAACCGCCCCGATCCAGCATCGGAGGGTTCGCGCCACGTTCCTGCCACAGGGGGGACGGCGCCGCCGGACATCCGGCGCAGGGACCGACCAGATCCGTCACCCAACATCCGCGGCTGACCTGTGGCACTCGTCAGGAGCACAGCATGACCAACGTCATCACCGAACTCGCGAGCGCGCACAAGCGCGACGATGTCCCCGCCTTCCGCGCCGGCGACAACTCAAGGTCCACGTGAAGGTCGTCGAGGGCAACCGCTCGCGCATCCAGATCTTCCAGGGTGTCGTCATTCGCATCCACGGCGCCGGCATCGGTCGCACCTTCACCGTCCGCAAGGTCTCCTTCGGGGTCGGTGTCGAGCGGACCTTCCCGCTGAACTCCCCGATCTTCGAGAAGATCGAGATCGTCACCCGCGGTGACGTTCGTCGCGCCAAGCTCTACTACTTGCGCAACCTGCGCGGCAAGGCCGCCAATATCAAGGAGCGCCGCGACGCTGAGCCCAGGGGCGCCGGTCAGGCTTCGGCCTAACCATCGAGGACCGCGACATCGACACCGAGGAAGCTTCCGGTGGAGGGTCGCGGTCCTCTCGTTTGCACCTCCGGGTGTGGCAGAAGTCGATCCTCATGGTGGGGATCGCTCTCGGCTGGGGGCGGTCACCAAGTCCTTCTTCGTGCAGGCCTTCTACATTCCGTCGGGCTCGATGGAGCCTGGCCTGGTCGACAACGACCGCATCCTGGTCGAGAAGCGGTCCTACTGGGGTTCCGGTACGCCGACGGGGCGACATCATCGTATTCAGGGACCCGGGCGGGCGGTTGCGAGACGAGGACAACCGGCCAGGGTTGGTCCGTTCCCAATGGAGAAGGTAGGTCTCTACCCGGGGCGGCCACCTCGTGAAGCGGGTGATCGGTGTTGCCGGCGACACCATCGTGTGCTGCGACGACCAGGGCCGGATCAGTGTCGACGACGTCCCACTCGACGAGCCCGACCTCGAGAACGACGCCTCCTGCAACGGGCCGATGATCGGCTGCCACTGGAGCGCCGGCCCGGTTCCGGCCGGCCATGTCTTCGTGATGGGCGATCACCGCGACGACTCCGAGACTCAACGGTGCACCTGTGCCGCACGAGCGAGACCGAGTGCGTCAAGGGCCATGAGTACGTCGCCGACCCTCGTTGTCGGCAAGGTGTTCCTGCTGGTGTGGCCGCTGGGACACGCTGGTTGGGTGAAGCGCCCGGCTACGTTCGCCATCGATGGGGGCTGAGGATCGTGCCCACCGCCGCCTCAGTAGGCTTCCCCGCGTGAGCATCGAGGACCACGACCCGCCAGAAGACGAGGTCGGCATCGCCGAGTCGGACACCGGCTCCCGATCGACGCAGTCGACCAGTCGCTCCGAACGGAGAGCCGAGAAGAAGGCGAACAAGAAGCATCTTCCCGTCTGGCAGGAGTCCGTCCTCCTGCTGGCGGTCGCCCTCGTGCTGGCTGCGGTGATCAAGGCGTTCTTCGTGCAGGCTTTCTACATTCCGTCGGAGTCGATGGAGCCGGGCCTGGTCAAGGACGACCGCATCCTGGTCGAGAAGTGGTCCTACTGGGGCTCCGCGTCGCCTGAACGTGGCGATGTGGTCGTGTTCAAGGATCCTGGTGACTGGCTGGATCCGTCCGAGTCCAACGCGCCCTCCAGCCTCTTCCAGAAGGGGCTCGAGAAGGTGGTCGATATCCCTCGGGCGGTCACCTCGTGAAGCGGGTGATCGGTGTTGCCGGCGACACGATCGCGTGCTGCGACGACCAGGGCCGGATCAGCGTCAACGGGGTGCCGCTCGACGAGCCGTACCTAGAACGCCGACAAATGCAACGGACCGATGGTCACGCCCCAGTGTCAACGTGACTGAAGGCCCGGCCGGCGCCCGCCGGCGACACCTTCGCGATGGTCGATCACCGGGACATGTCCGCAGACTGCCCGACCACCTCAAAATCCGGGTCCCACTGACGGCCGCCAGCTCGCCGACGGCAAGGCTTCGTGCTGGCTGGCCGCCGCGACCATTTCGGTTTGATCAAGCTTCAGCGACCTTCGATCACCTTCCCCATCCCCAATCAGCCCGCCTGTGACATGCCATAGAGCGCACCCTCCCCGGGGCGTCACCCTGTGTCGCGAGCCGGCCTCTACGGCTTCGGGCGTGCCCTGCGCCGCTGCGGGCTCCACCCCATCGCAGGCTCCAGGAGGCGCGTCGGGGTGCCCGTGGCGGCGGGCTGGTGCCGGCGCCCCGATCCTTGCAAGGGAAGGGTGGCGAGATACCCGGGCTGGCGACTCCAAACTGCTCACCGAAAGGCCGGGAGCTGTGTTACACCCACATCGTCCGAATATGCTCGCCTGGTCCGCGGTGGTGGTCGAGCCCGAGGAGGCACCGATCGGCATCATGTCGTCAACTCGATGCCCTGCGTCGGGCTGTCATTGTGATGTGAAGCTGAGCAATGTCCTCGCCTACTGTTTTCCAGTGGACGGGCCAGCATGCCCGGGCTCGCTGTCTGGAAGAGGCGTTCGCGTTGCGGGGTGTGTGCTGCCCATCGTAGTTGCCCCATGTCACGCGCTACCGATCATGGTCGGCCTCGATGCCGACTACCACGGCGTCACATTTCAAGACGCACAAGTGTTACATCACCATGTGCACTCCGCGCGCTCAAGTTCATGGCCCGTGCGAGCTTCATCCACACGCTTCCGTGAACGTACGGCGGGCCGCAGGGCTCGAGCCGCTTGAGACTGTGCAGAATGGCTCGGTTGTCAGTCGACGGAAACCACCAGGACTGAGGAGTCGCGATGAGTGCCGAGGATCTCAAAGTACGAGACCGAGATGGAGCTCAACCTCTACCGCGAATACCGCGATGTCGTCGCGATCTTCAAGTACGTCGTCGAGACCGACCGCCGCTTCTACCTGTGCAACCAGGTCGACGTGAAGGCCAGCACGGAGGCAGGTGACGTGTTCTTCGAGGTCTCCATGACCGATGCGTGGGTCTGGGACATGTACAGCCCCGCCAGGTTCGCCAAGAACGTGAAGGTGCTGACGTTCAAGGACGTCATGTCGAGGAGCTCAGCCCGCAGAACATCAACCCGCCGAAAGCCTGAGCTCCGATCATGTCGTGCTAGTTGGGCGTCTTGCGTTTGCGCGTCGTCCGGACGTGGAGGTACTGACAAGCCGTGGCCCGGCCAGGCGCCCCTCCAGCCGCCGGGCCTCACGCTTGAGCGGTCGGGCGATGACTGGCCCAGGAACACTCCGGAGGACAGCGCGATGGCGACCGCCGCTGCGTTGACCATCGACAGAAGGCCTGCCTCTAAGCCTTCCGCCAGGCGGGCGAGGCCACGGAAGATGGACAGGCCGGGCAGCAGAGGCACCACACCTGAGACCACGATGATGAGTGCGGGCACGCGGACCCTGCCGGCGACCGAGTAGCTGACCATGCCCACCAGGAGCGCCCCAGCCGCCGCGGCCCAGGCGACGCCCAGCTCGCGCTCGAGCACCAGACCGTAGAGTGTCGTGGCGGCTGCTCCGGTGAGAGCGATCGGCAGCAGTCCTACGCAAAGGGGTGTAGGAGGCGAAGGCGAAGGCACCCGCAGTGATCGCCCCTCCGAAGGCCATCAAATGGAAAGGCCGTTCCACAGAGGCCGAAGGCACCCGGATTGAGTGGGCCGAAGTCGATGTGTAGCACGCGAGCCAGGCTCAGGCCCCCACTCACGCCGGCGATGACGTCGGCGGTGGCGAGCATCGCCTCGGAAGGTATCCTCGCGCTCGCGGTGAGCGGGAAGCTCACCAGGGCATCCTCGGCCATCGTCGAAAACGAAGCGCTCGACCCCTGCGAGCAGCAGGATGATGCTGGCCGTCACGACCTTGCTGGGGTTGGCGTCCACGCCCGTGGCGGCGACGGCCTAGGCGATCAGGGTGGCGACCATGCCGCCGGCGGTCGCCCGGCAGAACCAGGGCGGCCTGGTAGCGGGTCAGGCGGCGCGGAGTGAGGTCGATGGCCACGGCGGCCACGAAGGCGACGGCGGTCACCACGGCGTCGCCGCCGAGCAGCACCTCGACGCTCGTCTCCGATCACGCCGTAGCCGATCGTCACCGCCCAGCCGGGGAGCTGGTGTCCGGAGTTTACGTTCGCCGGCGAGCCGCGCGCTCGCCTCCTCCTTGGCGCCGCGACCCTCGGTGATGTCGTGGATCAGGCGGTCGACCAGGGTCAGGTCGCCGTAGTCGATGTCGCGGTGGCGCACCTGGCGCAGTTGGATCAGTGCTCGGGCTCGTTGTACTTCGGCTCGCGGCGGATCGCCAGCTCGGTGAAGGCCACGTCGGCGGTGAGACGCGGCTGCAGGCCGCAGGCGTAGGCGACGTCGAGCATCTGGGCGGCCACATCCGGGCGCCCTGGGCGCTGGAGGCGACAGGAGGAGTTCGCTGATCCCCGGCAGGGACAGGCCAGGGTCTCGTAGGTCTCGTTGCTCTAAGCCATCGCTGGACCAGGCGCGGACCCCGGACCGGCCCGGACACCGACCTGGTGCGCTGAGCGCTATCCTGGTGGACCCACCTTTCATCAACAGCGGGCTCGATCCCGCGGCTTCTGGTACACAGCCCGCGGCGGCGCCCGGCAGCCAGGTGTCCTGGGCGCGAGGGTAGGTCGGTGGCAAGGAGGCGCTCGACGACGACTCGAAGCCAGAAGAGCAAGGCCCTCGGGCAGTACGGGTGAATCAGCCGCCGCGACCCCAGCCCACCGGACCGGGTTGGGCACGGCGCTGCTCGACCACAACTGGCGCTGCCCTGCCGGCGAGATCGACCTCGTCCTCCGCGACGGCCAGGCGCGCGCCCGGCGATCCGCGGAGGCCGACGACCTGCATTTCCACCTGCTACGGTTCTCCCCTGGAGGCGGTCACGGCCGCCAAGTTGTCACGCTGGTCGAGGGCTTTGCAGCCCAGCGGCTGGCTGCTGATGACCTCCGCGTCGGCGAGGTCCGCGTCGACATGGTCGGTGTCCTGCGCCGAGGCGCGCGGGGCGGCACAGATCGATCACGTGCGGGGGATCGGTTCGACACGCCGGTCGGCGACTGCACACACCATCACTCTGGAAGGTGCTGTCGGGCATCTGGTCGACGTCCAGGTGGACGTCGCTGCCGGCCTCGTCGGCATGACCCAGGTCGGTCTACCGGACGCCCGGCACACCGAATGAGCGCCGGGACCGTTGCCGGATGGCCATCCAGAACAGCGCTCTGACCTGGCCGGGCGACCAGGAGGTTGACTATCCTGCTCCGACCTCCGACGTCCCCAATCCGGCCCACACTTCGATCTGGCCATGGCGCTGGCCATCGTGGCCGCCTCTGACGCAGAGCGACTGCAGCCGACCCTGCTCGACGGCACGGTCTTCATCGGCGAGCTCACGCTGGACGGGCGGCTGAGGCCAGTGCCTGGTGTGCTGCCGATGACGATGGCGGCGGCCAGGCGGGGGGTGGGGAGGGTGTTCGTCCCCCGAGCCCCAGGCACGCGAGGCCGCGATGGTCCCGGGCATGGAGGTGATCGGTCTTCGCTCGTTGGGTCAAGCAGTGGCACACCTGGCCGGCCTGCCCTGGCCAGACGCGCCACCCGTCGACCCGATGTCGGGCAGCAGGCTTCTCTCGTGGCGCGGTGAGAGTCGGGTCGAAGAGCTGGACCTACGGGAGGTACAGGGGATGGACGACGCCCGATACGCGCTCGAGGTCGCAGCTGCCGGCGGACACCACCTGATGCTCAGCGGCCCGAAGGGATCGGGCAAGACAACGCTGGCCGAGCGCATCCCCGGCATCATGTCGGACCTCGACACGGAAGAGGCGCTGGAGCTTGCGGCTATCCATTCCCTGGCAGGAATCCTGCAGCCAGGCGCCGACCTGGCGGTGCGGCCGCCCTTCTCGGCTCCCCACTCGTCCTCGACCCGGGCGAGTGTGCTGGGCGGAGGCACGGGCAAGGTGCGCCCCGGAGAGGTCAGCCGGCGCACTGCGGCGTGTTGTTCCTCGACGAGTTCCCGTTGTTCAGCAGCGACATCATCGAGGCATTGCGCCAGCCCTTGGAGAGCGGCGAGATCACGATAGGTCGGGGGGAGGCGTCCGCGACCTATCCGGCCCGCGGCATGTTCGTCTTCGCCTGCAACCCGTGTCCTTGCGGCAACTACCGCGCCTCGGTCAGCTCAGCACCTGCGACTGTCCAGAGGTGCAACGGCGCACCTACCAGCCGGATCGCCGGACCGATGGCTGACCGCATCGACATCACCCGACACGTTGAGCCGCTCGGCGCGGCCGATGCCCCCGATCCGGTTATCGCGCCGGAGTCCAGTGTCGTGGTGCGGGCCAGGGTGGAGGCCGCGCGTGAGGTTCAGTGTGCCCGCTATCGCGGGCTTGCATGGCGCACCAACGCCCAAGCACCTGGCCCGGTCCTCAGCGAACGCTGGCCGCTGACCCCAGCTGCGGCCCGCCAGCTTGATCGAGAGCCCAGCTCGCTCGGGTGACCCGACGAGGCGCCACGCGGGTGCATCGGATCGCCTGGACCGTCGCGGACCTGCACGGTGTGCAGGTCCCGGGCCTCGAAGAACTGGACGTGGCGTTGCGTCTGAGGATGGGCGAGCCGCTGATGCTGAGCAGCCTCAGCAGGGCGCGATCGAGATGAGTTCCGAAGACGAGCGACTTGCCCGTGCTGCCCTGGCCCGGCTGACAGAGCCCGGGGAACCCCGGCTCGGTGCTCTGGTCAGCGAACTCGGCGCGGTGAGGCTCCACCGCATGCTGGCCGAGGAGCGTGACCTGGCCGGACTACGCACTGACGTCGCCGCACGGCTGACCGGACTCGATCCCGAGGCCGAACTCGCGGCCGCTTCGCGCAAGGGTCTTCGGTTCGTGATCCCCGGCGATGACGAATGGCCATCGGGTCTCGACGACCTGGCGGGCGTGGAGCCGTTGCAGGGCAGGGGAGGGATGCCGATCGGACTGTGGGTGCGCGGGCCGACACGGCTCGACGACCTGACGGGCTCGGTCGCCGTCGTGGGAGCTCGCGAAGCCAGCTCCTATGGGGCGTTCCTGGCCAGAGACATCGCCCGGGCCGTAGCCGCGGCCGACGTCGCGGTGGTGTCCGGTGCCGCCATCGGGATCGACCAGGCGGCTCATCGGGGAGCACTGTCCGGCCAGGGCACCACGGTCGCCGTCCTGGCCTGTGGCGCCGACCGGGTCTATCCAGCAGCGAATCGCGACCTGATCGAGCATCTCGCCCAGCACCATACTCCCATGTCCGAGGCGGCGCCCGGCTGCGCGCCCATGCGTGTTCGCTTTCTGAGCCGCAACCGGATCATTGCGGCGCTGAGCCGAGCGACCGTGGTGGTCGAAGCGGCGGTTCGCAGCGGTGCCCTCAACACCGCAAACTGGGCCGAGCAGCTCTTCGACCGCACCGTGCTGGCCACCCCAGGGCCCGTCACCAGCGCGCAGTCCGAGGGTGTACACCACCTGATCCGCTCCGGTGCGGCGGTGTTGGCCACCAACGGGCCCGAGGTGCTCGAAGCGGTCGGTGTCGCCGGAGCCCACCTGCGGGCCGAGCCCCGGGGGCCCGCTCGCCAGCGTGATCGGCTCACCCGGCGCGAGGCCCAGGTGCTCGACGCGGTGCCCGTCGCTCAAGCCGCCAGCGTCGACTCCATCTCCCGCACCGCCGGCGTCGGGCTCCTCGAGGTCGCAACGACCTTGACCCGGCTCCATGCCTGCGACCTCGTCGCCAGAGCCGAGGGAGGATGGACCCTGGGCCGGTCAGCCCTGGTCGACTGAGTGGCGGCTCCGGGTCGGATTCCGGGTCGATGACGGCGAGCCTCAGGACGGGAGCCTACGGCCTTCCTAGACTCGATGGATGAGCGAAGAGACGAACTCCGGCGAACTGCCCGAGGCCATGGCGCGGTCTCTCGGCGACTACGAGCGGCACCTCGTCTCCGAACGTGATCTCTCCGCTCACACCGTTCGCGCCTACATCGGCGATCTGGCGAGTCTGCTCACCCATGCGTCGAGAATGGGCCACCGCGACGTCGGCACCCTCGACCTCCGCACGCTGCGGAGCTGGCTGGCCCTGCAGCAGACCTCGGGTCGGTCTCGCACGACGCTGGCACGCCGAGGAACCGCGGCGCGGGTGTTCACCGCCTGGCTGGCCCGCACGGGTCGCGCCGCCCAGGACCCGGGCGCGCTGCTGTCCTCACCCAAGGGCCACAAGCGACTGCCTGCCGTGCTGCGCGCGGATGAGGCGCGGCTGCTGGTGGACGCCGCCGCCGAGATCGCCCAGGACGGCACACCGTCGGGCTGTCGCGACGTGGCCATGCTCGAGCTGCTCTACGCGAGCGGCATCCGAGTCGGTGAGCTGTGCGCGCTGGACGTGGACGACCTCGATAGCGAGCGCAACGTCGTACGCGTCCTGGGCAAGGGTCGCAAGGAACGGAGCGTCCCGTAGACACGCCGGCTTGCCGGGCCATGGAGCGGTGCTGCTCCCAGGGGGTGTCGCTGCCTGCCGGTGTCGACGGCTCCGGGGGGGCCCTGTTCCCTGGGTGCTCGGGGTCGCCGCCGTCGGTCGGCGCTGCTGCCGTGCGCCGACTGGTGCGCCGGCGCATCGCCGACGTGCCCGGTGCGCGCCGAACATCGGCACACACGGGCTCCAACCTCGCCGCCGCCACCCCACCTGCTGGCAGGAGGTGCCGGCAGCTTCCCCGCCAGCGTGCGCCAGGAGATGCTCGGTCACCCTCCCTCGCCACGAGCAGCTCTACGCCCTCGCACCACCGATCGGCTCCGCCGGGCCTACCCGCAGGCCCTCCCTCGCGCCTGACCGCCGTCACGCCACGAGATGATCCTCAATCAGCTGGGGCCGGGACACGTAGACGGCCGCCACGCACAGCGGCACCAGGACCGTCAGCAGACACAGGAGCGGGACGGTCCAGGCACCCGTCCGCTCGTAGAGATAGCCCATCCCGAACGGCCCGATCGCCGAGATCAGGTAGCCGACGGACTGGGTGAACCCCGACAGCGCCGCGGTGCAGGCCTCGGTGCGGGCCCGGAGCCGATCAGGGTCAGGATCACGGGAAAGACGCCCGTGCCGATCCTACCAGGGCCGCCCAGAGCCAGGCACCCGCCTGCGGTGCCGCCAGGAGCCCGGCGAACCCAACCACGTAGGCCGCGATCAGCCCGAGGAAGAGCGCGCTCTGGTTTCGCATTGCGGCGGCGCGGCCCGGTGCGAAGAAGGCGACCGGGATCGAGATGCCGGTGATCACGCCCAGGAGCAGCCCGGACGTCGTGCTGCTGAAGCCGGAGTCCTGGAACAGCTGGGCAAACCACCCGAACACCGCGTAGGCCTCCAGCGACTGCAACCCGAAGCAGACGGCCATCGCCCAGCCGAGCCTGGTCCTGGCGACATCGCCCAGCGTCACTGTCGCGGGCCCCCGACCGAGGAGCCTGCAGTTGACCGGTCCTGTCTGAGCAGCCCGATCCACGGCACTGCCGCGAGTGCGGCTGTTCCCGCCCAGACGACCAGTCCCCAACGCCAGGAACCCAGCGCATGAGAGAAGGGAACGGTGAGGATGGAGGCCATCGTTAGTCCCACGGAGAGCGCCGTGGTGTACGCCGCTGTGACCAGGCCGATCCGGTCGGGGAAGTGGACCTTGATCAGGGACGGCAGGAGGACATTCGCGGTAGCCATCCCGGCGAGGGCCACGACTGAGAAGACCAGGAAGAGGCCCACCGAACCTGTCCAGGAGCGCAGAGCCAGCCCCAGGACCACGCTCGAAGCGCGATGAAGGCGGTGCGATGCACTCCGAGGCGGCGAGCGGCTCTGGGTGCCAGCGCACCGAAGACTGCGAAGGCGAGCACCGGCAGGGAGGTCAGGATGCCGGCCTGCGTGGGCGTCATGCCCAGGCCGCTGCGGATGTCGTGCAGGACGGGCCCGACGCTCACCGCCGCTGGTCTGAGGTTGAAGGACAGCGCCACGATCGCCACGACCAGCAGCGCCAGATTCGCACGCTTCACAGTGGTCGGCACCCGGCCATCCTGCCGCGAGCCCGCGACCGAGGCGCGGGGCGGGTCTACGGCAGGGCTGGGCCGCCGCCGAGCGGTAGCAGCCTCACCGGGCCCTGGCCAACGAGCTGGAGGGGGTTCAGGTAGGTCGTCTCTCGCAACCATCCCCAGTGCAGGCAGGTCGCCGGGAAGCAGTGTGAGCCGAACAGTTCGAGCGTGCCGATGGGCTGGCCGGCTCGCACCTCGTCGCCGACGTGGACCGAGGCTGCGACGGGCTCATACGTCGTGCGGGTGCCCTTGTGTCTGCCCGTGTGGTCGACGACGACAACGCCGCGCCCGGCCAACCGGCCGGCGTAGGTGATCGTCCCGGCCAAGGCCGCACGCACCGTCTCTCCGGAGCTGCCACTGAGATCAACACCACGGTGACCCGCCCCGAACGGGCTGGTCGGTGGGTCGAAGCCGTGCACCACCGTGGGCTGTGGCAGCAACGGCCACACCCCGACAGGGTCGGCGCCCGGGGGAGCAGCCATGGCTGGAGTGCTGAGCACTGACCACACCAGCAGCAGGACGAGAGCGAGAAGGGTTGGGCCAGTGATGACGAAGGCTGGGCGCACGGGTGAGCTCACGCAGCCAGACTGGTCCCGAGCGACCCTCCGGGGGTGAGCTCACCTGTGGCCTGTGCACAGCGGCAGGGCGACGTGGACCTGTGCGCCCTCAGCGGGCTGGCACAGGAGCACCTCGATTGGTCGGCGACAGCTGCGTCGAGTACGCTGAACCCAGCAGCCCTCCGGGGCTGACTACGCACGTTCGCAGACCACGACGCATCCACCTGGTGGATGCGACCACCCGTGGGCGACGATCCTCAGTCCCGACCGTTGGTCGGGTTGGCTCGCGCGCGGCGTCAGGACAGCAGGCACCCGCCTGCTGTGGAACTGAAAACAACCGTTGGTCGCACCACCGGTCTGCCTCTCCTGTGGGAGCCAAGGCGGTCACTCACGGTGCGCGGCCACAGAACCAGGAAGACTCATCATGGCAGTCGTCACCATGCGCCAGCTCCTCGAGAGCGGCGTCCACTTCGGTCACCAGACCCGTCGCTGGAACCCGAAGATGAAGCGCTTCATCATGACCGAGCGCAACGGCATCTACATCATCGACCTCCAGCAGTCGCTGGCCTACATCGACCGGTCCTACGCCTTCGTCAAGGAGACCGTCGCCAAGGGCGGCACCGTGATGTTCGTCGGCACGAAGAAGCAGGCTCAGGAAGCCATCGCCGAGCAGGCCATGCGCGTGGGCATGCCCTACGTCAACCAGCGCTGGCTCGGTGGAATGCTCACCAACTTCCAGACGGTGCACCAGCGGATCAACCGGCTCAAGGAACTCGACGAGGTCGACTTCGACGACGTCGCCGGCAGCAGCCGCACCAAGAAGGAACTTCTGCAGATGAAGCGGGAGCGCGACAAGCTGGAGAAGACCCTCGGTGGCATCCGTGAGATGACCCGAACGCCCTCCGCGGTGTGGATCGTCGACACCAACAAGGAGCACCTCGCAGTCGAGGAGGCGCGCAAGCTCCGGATCCCGATCATCGGCATCCTGGACTCCAACTGTGACCCCGACTGGTCGACTTCCCGATCCCCGGCAACGACGACGCGATCCGTGCCGTCGGTCTGTTGACCCGCGTGGTCGCCGACGCCGTCGCCGAAGGTCTGATCGCCCGCTCGGGCGTCAAGACCGACGGTGCCGAGGCGGAGCCGAGGAGCCCCTGGCCGAGTGGGAGCGCGAGCTGCTCGAGAGACCGCCGAGACCCCGGCCGAGGCCCGCCGGGGCCACCACCGAGACTCCCGCCGCTGCCGCACCCCGGCTGAGACACCGCTGAGACACCCGCAGCCGCCGAACCGCCGAGACGCCGGCCGAGGCCGCTGCTCCGGCCGCTCGAGACTGAGGTTGCTCCGGTGGCACCTGAGGTCGAGGCTGCCACGAGCATAGGCCGAGATCAAGCCGCTGGCCGACGTCGTCACCGAGGCTCCCGCCGATGAGGTCCTCGAGACCGAGGCTCCCGCCGCGGCCACCGTCGAGGCTCCTGCGCCGCCCTACGGCGAGGGTTCGGCCGCCCCGCTCGAGGACGGTTCGGCCCCCGAGGGCTACGAGATCAAGGGCAACGCCGACTCGATGAAGTTCCACGCGCCCAGCAGCCCCTGGTTCGGTCGCACCAAGGCCGAGGTGTGGTTCAGCACCGTCGAAGCTGCCGAGGCCGCCGGCTTCGTCAACGCCGAGATCAAGGCCTGAGCGACTCCGGTCGACCACCACCCACTTTCGAGGAAGAAGGACAATGGCGAACTTCTCCGCCGCCGACGTCAAGAAGCTCCGTGAGCTCACCGGCGCCGGCATGATGGATTGCAAGAAGGCGCTCGACGAGACCGATGGCGAGATCGACAAGGCCGTCGAGGTGCTACGGATCAAGCTCGGCAAGAAGGCCGGGGAGCGTGCCGAGAGCCGTGAGGCGACGGCCGGACTGGTCGCAACCTCGGGCGGCGCGCTCGTCGAGCTCAATTGTGAGACCGACTTCGTGGCCAAGAACGAGGATTTCGTCGCCACCGCCCAGCAGATCGCGGACGCCGCGAACGCTGCCGGGGCCGGTGACACCGAGACGCTCAAGGCGGTGGCGCTCGGCGACTCGACCGTCGGCGAGGTCGTCGCCTCCATGGCGATGACCATCGGCGAGAAGATCGAGCTCGGCCGCGTGGCCTACTTCGACGGTCCCAGCGTGGTCTACCTCCACAAGCGTGCGGCTGACCTGCCGCCCGCCGTGGGGGTGCTGGTCGAGTACGCCGGCGAGAATGCCGACGCTGCCCGGGCGGCTGCCATGCAGGTCGCCGCGATGCGCCCGAAGTACCTCACGCGTGACGAGGTGCCTGCCGAGGTCGTCGCCAAGGAGCGGGAGATCGCCGAAGCCACCTCTCGTGAGGAAGGCAAGCCCGAACAGGCCATCGCCAAGATCACCGAGGGGCGCCTGAACGGCTTCTTCAAGGACACCGTGCTGCTGGAGCAGGCGTCGGTGGTCGAGCACAAGCGCACCGTGAAGGCGGTCCTCGACGACGCTGGAGTGACCCTCACGAGGTTCGCCCGGTTCGAGGTCGGCGCCTGACCCGGTAGGTTCGCCGCAGACACGAGGAGGCCGGTTCGATGGATCAGACAACGATCTTCGAACCGGCTTTCTGCTTCGCCCCCACCCGTGCTTCAGCTGGAAGGAATCCTACGTGCTCGCCTACAAACGCGTCCTGATCAAGCTCTCCGGTGAGGTGTTCGGCGGGGGCAAGGTCGGGGTCGATCCAGACGTCGTCCAGGAGATCGCCAAGGAGATCGCGATCGTGGCTCGCACAGGCGTCCAGGTGGCGATCGTGACCGGGGGCGGCAACTTCTTCCGCGGTGCGGAGCTCCAGCAGCGAGGCATGGACCGGGCGCGTGCCGACTACATGGGCATGCTCGGCATCGTCATGAACTGCCTGGCTCTCCAGGACTTCCTGGAGAAGGAGGGCATCGAGACGAGGGTCCAGACCGCCATCACCATGGGGCAGGTCGCCGAGCCCTACATCCCGAGGCGTGCCATCCGTCACCTCGAGAAGGGACGGGTCGTCATCTTCGGTGCCGGTGCCGGGATGCCCTTCTTCTCGACTGACACGGTTGCCGCTCAGCGGGCTCTGGAGACCCACTGCGAGGTGGTGCTGATGGGCAAGAACGGCGTGGACGGCGTCTACACCGCCGATCCTCGCAAGGACCCCAGCGCCACCAAGATCGACGAGCTCACCTTCGCTGATGCCCTTCAGAAGGGTCTCAAGGTGGCCGATGCCACGGCCTTCGCGCTCTGTATGGAGAACAAGCTCCCGTTGATCGTGTTCGGGATGGAGGAGAAGGGCGCGATTCTGCGCATCGTCCAGGGTGAGAAGATTGGCACGCTCGTCAGGGCGTGACGGCGCGTGCCCTAACGTTGGACTGACGAGCATCACAACCAAGGAGCAGCAGTGATCAACGAAACCCTCCGCGAGGCCGATCAGAAGATGGGCAAGTCGGTTGAGTCCGCTCGTGAGGACTTCGCCGCGATCCGCGCCGGACGAGCCACGCCGAGCATGTTCAGCAAGATCACGGCTGACTACTACGGCACGCCGACCCCGCTGCAGCAGCTCGCCACGTTCACCGCCCCCGAGGCTCGGATCATCCTGATCTCGCCGTACGACCAGAGCGCCCTGGCAGCCATCGAGAAGGCAGTGCGCGACTCCGACCTCGGCGTCAACCCGGCGAGCGACGGCAAGATCCTGCGCTGCGTCTTCCCGGAGCTGACCGAGGAGCGCCGCAAGGAGTACATCAAGATGGCGCGTGGCAAGGCCGAGGACGGCAAGGTCTCGGTGCGCAACGTGCGTCGGACCGCCAAGCAGGCCCTCGAGAAGCTCGAGAAGGACGGCGAGGTCGGCAAGGACGACGTGGCCGGTGCCGAGAAGCGTCTGGACGCGATGACCAAGAAGCACACCGACGTCATCGACGACATGCTCAAGCACAAGGAAGCCGAGCTGCTCGAGGTCTGAGCGCCCTCCCCCACATGACCCCCACACCTCCCGTCCCGGCGCCGAAGCAGAACCACGGTCGCGCAGGACGAGACCTCCCAGCCGCGATCGGCTCTGCCGTGGCGCTGCTCGCCGCCATCGCCGCGTCGCTGTTCTTCTACAAGACCGCGTTCATGGTGATCGTGGCGATCGCCGTGGTCGTCGCCGTCTGGGAACTCCGCAAGGGGTTCCTCGCCAAGGGCATCGATCTGCCCGAGCAGCCGTTGATGGCCGGCGGCGTGATCATGGTCGTCGTCGCCTACTTCTACGGGGCACCCGCCTTGGTGACCGCGACCGCTGTCAGCGCGCTGGCGATCATGCTGTGGCTGCTGCGCCGCGGCATCGACGGATACGTCATGAACGCCACGGCGTCGGTGTTCACGCTCGTCTACGTGCCCTTCCTGGGATCGTTCGTCGCGCTGCTCCTGGCCGAAGGCGGGGCGACCGACTTCGAGCGGTGGGACGACGGGGTGAAGGCGATCATCGTCTTCATCCTGGTCACGATCGCCTCCGACATCGGTGGCTACATCGCCGGCGTGAGCTTCGGCAAGCATCCGATGGCCCCGGTGATCTCGCCGAAGAAGTCCTGGGAGGGCTTTGCCGGGTCGCTGGTGTTCTGCGTGGCCGGCGGGGTCGCGCTCGTGGTGTGGCTCCTCGAGGGCGACTGGTGGGTCGGGGTGGCCCTGGGACTGATCGCCGTGGTGATGGCCACCCTCGGGGATCTGTGTGAATCGGTGATCAAGCGTGACCTCGGCATCAAGGACATGTCACAGGTGATCCCCGGCCACGGCGGGCTGATGGACCGCCTCGACTCGCTGCTCGCGACCGTCGCCCCGATCTGGTTGCTGCTGCACTACCTCGTCTTCTGAGACGCGCACGACGAGGGGGGGTACGCGCACGACGAGGGGTTGCCGTCGAGCACCGTCGCGAGGACCCGATCGCTCACCACCACCCCTGACGCCGCGCCCAGCGCAGCAGCGTCAGACTGATGACCAGCATGATCGCGACCGAGACGAAGAGCTCGACGTACTCGGTCTGGCTGTTGACGATCACGTTCATGCCGAGGATCGACGCGATGGCCGTGATGGGCAGCGTGACGGCCGCGATGACCGCGAGGCGCTCCATGGCCACGGTCATCTTGGTGTGCACCTTGGTCTGGTAGAGCTCGATCACGCCGAACAGGAAGTGGGCCTCGCCGTCTGCCATCGACCGCACCCGATCGAACTGGTCGGCGGCGTCCTCGGCCAGCCTGGACTCGTCGTCGTCGACGAGGCCTCGGATGCGGGACATCCGGTGCCACACGTCGTGGCACTGGGCGGCAGTCGTGCGTGCGGTGATCAGCTCATGCCGGATCAGGAACATGTGCTCCAGCAGTTGTTCGGGATCGCGCAGCTGTGAGGACATCACGTGCTTCTCGAGGCCGGGGAGCTTCTCGGCGACCTCGGTGATCACCGTGCTCTGCCGACGGGCGACCGCAGAGGTGATGGCGTAGGAGAGCTGGGCGGGCGAGGTGGGACGGAAGCGACCCTCGGTCATCCTGCGCAGCGCGGAGTCGGTCTCGACCTGGCCGTGCACAGGGTCCAGCTCCGGGTTCAGCGGCCCGTGGACCGTGACGAGGTAGTGGTGCCCGATGATCTGGTCGAGTTCGAGCAGGTGCACGTGGCCTCCGACGCCGAGCATCGGTGACTGGGTCGTGATGAAGGCATGGTCGTCATAGCTGTGCACCGTGGGGATGTAGTTGCGCTGCCGGCATGCGTCCAGGACCAGGGGATGACACCCGAGCGCGCACAGGAAGGCCTCGCTCTCGTCGCCCCACTGCGCGATATCGATCCAGAAGAAGCCGTCCTGGTGGGCGAACAGCTCGACGACGTCGTCCGGCTGCCGGCTGTGCACCCCTTGCGCATCGATGAACCGGACCTCCATGTGCCCAGACTCTCGCTCCCCAGAGGGCTGGACAAGCGCCGCGCCGTCGGTGTTGCGGTGCAGGCCGCCACCGATCGTGTGACCATGGGCCTGCGATGAGGAACGCGAAGCGCGAGTTGCCGCCCGGCACCGGCACCGACGGCCTGCCGGTGCCGTCTGCTGCGCCCACCGAGCCGGCCTCCGTCCTGGTCGCGCGGCTCGGCGGGTTCTTCACCGGTGTCGGGTGGCTGTTCGTGATCCCTGCGGTGACCATCGGCATCGGCTCGACGTGGTGGCCGGACCTGGTGACGCCCGGCCTCACCTTCACTGCCCTGGTCACTCTGGGCGGGCCCATCGCCCTGCTGTTCCATCCTCGCACCCGTCGGTTCGGAGGCTTCATGCTCGTCGGGATGGCGGTGACGGGCCTCGTCCTGGTCGGCGTCGTCCTGGCCTTCGCGTTGCTGCTGGCCTACGCCAGCGTCCACTGAGTTCGTCGTTCCCGGGCTTTCGGGGCGACAATGGTGCCCTGATGTCTGACGCTCCCAAACTCCTGCCCCTGGTCTTCGATGAGCCGCGGGGCCGTGCCAAGCCACCACGCCACCTGGCCGACCTCACCGAGCCCGAGCGCAAGGAACTGCTCGAGGCGAGCGGGCTGCCCGGTTTCCGCGCCAAGCAGCTCTCCACGCACTACTTCTCCCGGCTCGTCGACGACCCGGCAGAGATGACCGACCTTCCGGCCGCGCAGCGGGCCGAACTCGTCTCAGCGCTGTTGCCGAACCTGATGACCCCGCTGCGGACCTTGGAGGCCGACAAGGGCACGACCCGCAAGACGCTGTGGAAGCTGTTCGACGGCGCCCTGGTGGAGTCGGTGCTCATGCGCTATCCGGACCGGGCCACCGTGTGCGTCTCCTCGCAGGCCGGCTGCGGCATGGCCTGCCCGTTCTGCGCCACCGGTCAGGGGGGACTGCAGCGCAACATGTCCACCGCCGAGATCGTCGAGCAGGTCGTCGCCAGCGCTCGATCGATGACGCGGGGTGAGGTGCCCGGTGGGCCCGGGCGCGTCTCGAACGTGGTCTTCATGGGCATGGGGGAGCCGCTGGCCAACTACAAGGCTGTGATCGGCGCCGTGCGGCGCCTGACGGATCCTTCGCCCGCCGGTCTGGGCATGTCGGCACGGGGCGTGACCGTGTCGACGGTCGGCCTGGTTCCGCGGATCCGGCAGCTCACAGACGAGGGCATCCCCGTGACCCTTGCTCTGTCGCTGCACGCACCGGATGACGAGCTGCGCAACGAGCTGGTCCCCATCAACACCAGGTCCTCAGTGGCCGAGACCGTCGAGGCGGCCTGGGACTACGCGCGCGTGACGAAGCGCCGGGTGTCGATCGAGTACGCCATGATGCGCGGCATCAACGACCAGGCCTGGCGTGCCGACCTTCTCGGTGAGGTGCTCAACTCCTACGGCGACTGGGGGTGGGTGCACGTCAACCTGATCCCCCTGAACCCGACGCCTGGGTCCAAGTGGACTGCCAGCGACCCTGCGGACGAGCGTGAGTTCGTGCGTCGGCTCGAGGCCCAGGGGATCGCCACGACGGTCCGCGACACCCGCGGTCGCGAGATCGACGGTGCCTGTGGCCAGCTCGCCGCCCTGGAGTGAGTCACGCACCCGCCGCCCGTGCGATCAGGGCGACGGCTTCGTCCACGGTGTCCACCAGATGCACGTGCGACTCCATGGGGCGCCCACGGGAGAGGGCGCGTAGCAGGTCCCACGCCGGCACGTCCTGGGCCCAGTGCCTCCGACCGACCAGGATCATCGGGGCCACCGAGGACTCGTCGGCGTAGTAGTTCTCGCAGGCGTCCTGGAAGATCTCCTGCACCGTGCCACCGGCGCCCGGCAGGAACACGATGCCCCGGTCGCAGAGCTGGAGCAGGATGTCCTCCCGCGTGGCATTGCGGAAGTATTTCGCGATGGCCGTCGCGAAGGCGTTCGGCGGCTCATGCCCGTAGTGCCAGGTCGGGATCCCCAACGATTCCCGGGCGTCGGGCCACTGCCTCCGCACGGCGAAGGCAGTCGCTGCCCAGGCCCCGATGTCGGGTCGGAAGGAGGGTCGACGGGCCACCTGCTCGACGGCGGGTTCGACGTACGCCGGGTCGGCCAGCCACGCACCGAGGTTGGCGGCCTCCATGGCGCCCGGACCGCCACCCGTCGCGACGGTGGCGTGCTCGGCGAGGCCGTTGCCCAGTCGCACAGCCTCGGCGTACGCCAGTTCGCCGCGTTGCAGGGCGTGCCCGCCCATGACCCCAACGAGGTGGCGCCCGGCCGCCCATTCCGCGAGGGCCTCATCGATGGCGTGGTCGTGCAGGGCCTGAGCCATCCGCACGTCGCGGGTCGCTGCCTGAGCGGTCCAGGCGTAGACGGTCGCGTCCAGCGAGTCGGCGTACGGGCCGGCGCCGTACAGCTCCTCGGCGGTGTAGAGCTCGGTGCGATAGCTGTTCACCGGGACATCGGGGAGCTCGGGGAAGACCGTAGCGCCGCGGGCCCTCAGATCCGACTCGGCGGCGGCTGACATCGTGCAGCCCAGGAACAGCGCACCGGCCACCCGGACCCCGCTCAGCTGCAGGGAACGTTCACGCAGGTCCAGATCGTGCAGGCGCCATCCGGACAGGTTCCGGACTCCCAGCGCCAGCCGGTCGTCGAGCTCGACCAGTGACTCGATCGCGATCAGCTGTCCGCGCTTCTTGTCCACTCCACGAATGTAGTGGTCCGGGCGGACGGTGCTCTCGCTCGGTCAGAAGGCCGCGGCCAGGAGCTCCGCGTACAGCTCGTGCTCGTCGACGTGCAGGCCGCGTGCCCGGAACCACGAGCACACGTTGGTGCAGTCGCGCAACAGGAAGTCCGGGCCCCGGGGATTCCCCACCAGGTCGATCACCTGGGGAAGGTCGATGATGACCAGCCGGTCCTCGGCGGCCAGGATGTTGTAGGGCGACAGGTCACCGTGCACGAGAGCCTGCTCGGCGAGCACGAGCATGGTCTCGCGGAGTTGGTCGAAGTAGGACGTGAGCAGGGCGAGGTCCGGTCGCGTCTGGGCCAGCCGAGGGGCAGCCTCGCCGGCGTCGCCGATGAACTCCATGAGGATCTCCGTGCCGTCGACCTGGACCGGGTAGGGGACGGGCAGCCCGAGGTTCCACATCCGTTGGAGCGCCTCCCACTCGGCCCATGCCCACTGCCCGGCCGCGACGGCCCGGCCGTGTGTGGTGCCCTTGGCAACGGCCCTGGCGTCGCGGGTGTTCCGTCCGCGACGGCCCTCGGTGTAGACCGTCGATCTGTGGAAGGAGCGATGGTCGGTGTCGCGGTAGCGCTTGGCAGCCATCACGACCGATTGCCCGACTCCCGACGAGTCGGGCACGGCGCGCTCGAGCAGGAAGACGTCGGCCTCCTTGCCGGTCTTCAGGATGCCGAGCTCGGTGTCGACAGCGGCCTGCGAGGTCACCACCCAGTCGGGGCGGGGTTCGGGGCCTCTCGAGAGTGGCTCGACCGAGAGCCAGGTGGACCAGCGTTGGCCGGAGTCGTCAGGCTCGTCGTAGGCCTGGAAGTCGAAGACGAAGCGGGGATCTATCCCCTGATGTGGTGAAGACATGGGTGGTGGTGCTCCAGTTCGAGAAGGAGGGACGGGCTGCTGGGCAGGCCGACAGGACAGTCATGGACATGTCACGGCTCCTCTCGTGCGTCACTGGTGCACCACTACTGTGGCCACTTGCTGTGGCCATGCTGGTGGAGCCGTGAGACCCGTGCAACCGAATTAGGAGTACGTCGTGGAGTTGACCTGGTTCCGACGGCCCTCGCCAGAGCAGCCGGGCACGCTGAACGCGTGCTACAACGCAGTTGACCGCCACATCATCGCGGGGGCCGCCGAGCACCCCGCGCTGACCGGATCTGCGCGCCTGGACTTCGCCTTCCTGCTGGAGCAGGTGGCCGCGCTTGCCGGGGCGCTCCAGGCCCTCGGGGTCGAGCAGGGGCAGTTGGTGAGGGTCGGGCTGGACGATCCCGTGCAGCGTGTGCTCGCGTGGCTCGCGTGCGAGCGACTGGGGGCGGTGCACGGGGACGTCTGGTCGCCCAGCATCGTCATCGCCTCTCACGACCTCGACGAGCCGGGAGTGCGCGCCAGGATCCTGTCCGGAGTCGAGGCGCGCGACCCCGAGCGTGACGTCGACTGGCAGGTCGCCCTCAAGGCGGGCCGGGAGCAGCCGGCCGGCTGCAGCGCGGTCTCGCCCGACTCGCCTGCCTACGTGGTGGCCGGTGAGGTGGTGCTGCTGAAGGACCTGGCAGGTCATTCCTCCGAAGTGGGTGAGCTGCATGCGCGGCTCTACGACGGACTTCCGATGAGCATCTAGGCGGACGAGGACTTGACAACGTACAACCAAATGGTTGTACGTTAGACCTGTGACCATCCAGGGCGAGGATCAGGCGGACGCCTTCTTCCACGCTCTGGCCGATCGCACCAGGCGCGACATCCTGCGCCGGGTGCTGGCCGGCGAACACTCGGTCACCGCGCTGGCGGCGTCCTACGACATGTCGTTCGCTGCAGTGCAGAAGCACGTCGCCGTGCTGGAGTCGGCCGGCCTGCTCACCAAGCGTCGCCGCGGCCGTGAGCAACTGGCCAGCGGAGACGTGGAGGCGGTCCGCTCGGTGTCCTCGATGCTCAGCGAGCTCGAGCACATCTGGCGTGGCCGAATAGCCAGGATCGACACACTCATCGAAGAGGACTGACCATGCCCGTCACCGATGTCACCCAAGACACCGACACCCTGTCCCTGACCATCACTGCGCGCTTCGCGGCACCCGTCGAGCGGGTGTGGCAGATCTACGCCGACCCGCGTCAGCTCGAGCAGGTGTGGGGACCCCCCACCTACCCCGCCACCTTCGTCGAGCACTCTCTCGTCGTGGGCGGTCGGATGACCTACTACATGACCAGCCCCGAGGGCGAGAAGTTCGCCGGGTGGTGGGAGATCACAGCGGTCGACGAGCCGACCTCCTTCACCTTCGACGACGGCTTCGCCGACCAGGAGTTCGAGCCTGACCCGAACCTCCCCGTCTCACACAACGTCTACCGCTTCCAGGCGGCCGACGGGGGCACCGTGGCCACCTATGTGGCCACCTTCGAGTCCGCCGAGGGACTGCAGAAGGTGCTCGACATGGGCATGGTGGAGGGCGCGACCCTGGCCATCAACCAGATCGACGACGCGCTTCGCCGCTGAGTCAGCTCAGCAACGGCTCGACGATCCGGGCCAGGCGACTGGGGCGCCCCGTCGCCTGTTCCTCGGCGTCGGCCAGGGTCATGACCTGCAGGCCGGCGTTGATCCCCAGCCAGCGCAGCGGCTCGGGCTCCCAGCGCCGAGAACGATGTCCGACCCAGGGGAGCGACGTCAGCTCGGTCTCCTCCCCGACGATCAGGTCGCGGAGGGTGCGGCCGGCCAGGTTCGTCGTACTCACACCGTCGCCGACGTAGCCGCCTGCCCAGCAGAGACCGGTGGCCGGGTCGAGACCCACCGATGCGCACCAGTCGCGGGGGATGCCGAGGGCACCCCCCCAGGCGTGGGTGATCCGGGCCGGGGCCACGACCGGGAACAGGTCGACGAGGGTCTCGCGGAGCTTGGCGAAGACCCGGTCGTCGCGGTCGAAGGAGGGCTTGGTGCGCGAGCCGAAGTGGTAGGGCGCGCCGCGGCCTCCGAACACCAGTCGATCGTCGGCAGTGCGTTGGCCGTAGATGATCAGGTGCCGATGGTCACTGAAGGTCTCGCGCTGCCGCAGGCCGATCTGTTCCCAGACGGACTCCGACAGCGGCTCGGTGCCGATCATGAGGGAGTAGACCGGAGCGACCTCGCGCACCTGCCCCTGCAGCGTGTGGGTGTAGCCCTCGGTGGCGCGTACGACGTGACCGGCGCGGACACTGCCGCGGGTCGTGGCGACCCGGCCGGGCTCGATCGAGAGCACCCGGGTGTCCTCGTGGATGGTCACCCCCCGACGCTCACAGGCCGCGGCCAGTCCGTGCACCAGCCTGGCCGGGTGGATCGCCGCGCAGTCGGGGGTGTACGTCGCCCCGCGGATCCGGCTTGCGCCCACTCGGGCGGATGCCTCCTGGGCGGTCAGCAGAGCGAGGTCCGAGCGACCCCACGAGAGAGCATCCTCGACCTCGGCCTGGGCCCGTCTCCACTGCGCGCCCGATCGGGCCAATGAGATCGTGCCCCCGCGGGCATAGGAGCACTCGATGTCCTCGAGCTCGGCGATGCGGCCCACCTCCACGACGGTGGCGCACATCGCCCGGTGCTGGGCCAGGGCTTTGACCCGTGATGAGCCGGGTAGGGCAGCCAGGCTGGACAGCGAGGCCGGGAAGAGGGCGGAGCACCAGCCGCCGTTGCGGCCGGACGCTCCGAAGCCGACGTGCTCGGCCTCGATGACTCCCACGCGCAGGTCGGTGGTGGAGGCGAGGTAGTAGGCGGTCCACAGGCCGGTGAAGCCGGCGCCCACGATGGCGACGTCGTAGTCGCGGTCGCCCGGCAGCGCGGGGCGGGACCTACGTGAGACCTGGCCCTCCCACAGCGACCCCGAGGGCGTGGACGTGCGGCTCAGCGGACACCCCAGGAGTAGGTCTGCTTGCGCAGCTGGAGATACATGAAGGTCTCTGTCGACTCGACGCCCGGAATCGACCGGATCGAGTTGGAGATCAGCTCCAGCAGAGCGTCGTCGCTCTCGCACACGGCCTCCGCGAGCAGGTCGAACGTGCCGGCGGTGACGACGACGTAGTCGACCTCGTCGAGTGCCACCAGGGCCTCGGCCACGGGCTCGAGCGGACCCCGCACCCGGATCCCGATCATGGCCTGACGGGCGAAGCCCAGCTGAAGGGGATCGGTGACGGCGACGACCTGCATGACCCCGGTCTCGATCAGCCGCTGGACGCGCTGACGGACCGCTGCCTCGGACAGGCCCACCACCTTGCCGATGGCGGCGTAGGGACGTCGGCCGTCCTGTTGGAGCTGCTCGATGATGGCCTTGGAGACGTCGTCGAGGTGATTCCCAGACTTCTTCACCCCGGCATCGTTTCAGGTGTATGAACAAATGCAAGGGATTTCGTCGTTCTTCGACAACTTTTCCACGGAATCCCTTGTCGTGAGCCCCCGCAAAATGTCAGAGTGCCGACACCGGGGGGCGGGTGGAGGAGGAGCTTTGGTCGGCGAGATCAGACAGCCAAGTCGTAGGACGCTGCTGAAAGCGGGCGGCGCAGCCGTCTTCGGGCTCGGCAGCATCGCAGTGCTGCCCATGTTCAGCGTCTCTGGGGCGCAGCAGGACCCCGCGAACTGTCGGGCGAAGGACCTGTCGGCCACCCAGAAGGAGCTGATCATCTCCAACTGGCCGCAGTACATCGACCCACGGAAGAAGCCGACCTCGACGGTCTCGGTGTTCCAGGACCAGACCGGCATCACGGTCGACTACACCGACGACGTGAACGACAACGCCGAGTTCTACGCCAAGGTGAAGAACCAGCTGGGGACCTGCGAGCCCATCGGTCGCGACATGATGATGCTCACCGACTGGATGGCCGCGCGGATGATCGGCCTGGGCTGGATCCAGCCGTTGGACAAGGCCGCCGTACCCAACCTGCACGCCAATCTCATCAAGCCGCTCCAAGGCAAGACGTGGGACCCGGATCTGCAGTTCCACGCCCCCTGGCAGAGCGGCCTCACCGGGATCGCCTACAACGCGTCCAAGACCGGCGAGATCAAGAGCTTCACCGAGCTGCTGGACAACCCGGACCTCAAGGGCCGGGTCACCCTGCTCTCGGAGATGCGCGACACCATGGGCTTCATGCTCAAGGTGGTCGGTGCCGACCCGCGTCAGTTCACCGAGGACGAGTGGGGCCAGGCCATCGAGCGACTACGGGGTGCGGTCAAGTCCGGGCAGATCCGGGCGTTCACCGGCAACGAGTACACCCAGGACCTGGCGGCCGGAAACATCGCTGCCTGCGAAGCCTGGTCCGGTGACGTGATCCAGCTGCAGTTCGAGAACCCTGACATCAAGTTCGTGACCCCTGAAGAGGGACTGTCGCTGTGGAGCGACAACATGATCGTGCCCAGCGGGGCCCAGCACCAGGCCAACGCCGAGAAGTGGGTCAACTACTTCTACGAGCCACAGGTCGCGGCGAAGCTGGCCGCCTGGGTCAACTACATCTGTCCCGTCGAGGGCGCCCAGGCGGAGATGGAGAAGATCGACCCGTCACTGGTCGACAACAAGCTGATCTTCCCCGACGAGGCGACCCTCGCGGTGACCTTCGACTTCATGGCCTTGGACGACCGTCAGCAGAAGCAATACGAAGGAGACTGGGCCGATGTCACAGGTGGCTGATCAATTCTCGAAGTCCACTCCGGACGACGAAGCGGGGTTCACGGGACTGCGGTTGCGTCAGGTCACCAAGGAGTTCGCCACCTTCACCGCCGTGGACCAGCTGGATCTCGACGTACCCAGCGGCTCGTTCTTCGCGCTTCTCGGTCCGTCCGGATGCGGCAAGACCACGACCTTGCGCATGGTGGCCGGCCTCGAGACGCCGACATCGGGGAAGATCACCCTCGGTGACAAGGACATCACGTGGGAGAAGCCCTATCGACGTCCGGTCAACACGGTCTTCCAGAGCTATGCGCTCTTCCCCCACCTCGACATCTTCGAGAACGTCGCCTTCGGGCTGCGTCGCCGCAGGTCGGCGGACGTGGAGAAGCAGGTCAACGAGATGCTCGAGCTGGTGGAGCTGACCACCCAGGCCCGCAAGAAGCCGACCCAGCTCTCGGGTGGGCAGCAGCAGCGGGTGGCCCTGGCCAGGGCGCTGATCAACCAGCCCGAGGTGCTCCTCCTCGACGAGCCGCTGGGGGCCCTCGACCTCAAGCTGCGCCGAGCCATGCAGATCGAGATCAAGCGCATCCAGACCGAGGTCGGACTCACGTTCGTGCACGTCACCCACGACCAGGAGGAGGCCATGACGATGGCCGACACCATCGCGGTGATGAACAAGGGCATCATCGAGCAGATGGGCGACCCCTCGGAGCTCTACGAGAACCCCCGTACCACCTTCGTGGCCAACTTCCTGGGTCAGTCCAACCTCATCGACGGAACTGTGACCGCGCGCGCCGCCGACCTGGTCACCGTGGACATGCACGGCACCACGGTCTCGATCCCGACGGCACGGGTGCACGCAGACGGTGACAAGGGTTGGATCGGGATTCGTCCGGAGAAGGTGCTGATCGGCGAGATCGGCGAGTCGCTCGATGCCCCCGGAAACACGATCCCGGGCGGGGTGGTCAGCGACGTCAGCTTCGTCGGCGTCAGCACGCAATACCTGGTCCGGATGCCCTGGGGCCAGGAGCTGCAGGTGTTCGAGCAGAACACCGGCAGACGCCGGCTCTTCCGGGCCGGAGACTCTGTCGAGCTCTCCTGGCGACCCGAATACGCGTTCCTGCTCGATCACAACCAGGATGCCGCCGCCGGCGCGGGGGAGGACAAGCCGTGATGCGCAAGCCGGGCAGGACCGGCTACATCCTGCTGGCGCCTGGACTGGTGTGGCTCGCGCTGTTCTTCGTCATCCCGTTCTACTCGCTCGTCGCCACCAGTCTCTACGACCCGGCCGGGTCGGACTTCCGCGGCTACGACATGACCTGGCAGTTCAGCAACTACTGGCATGCGGTGCAGGACAACTGGCAGCCCCTGGTGCGGTCGCTCGTGTACGGCGGGATCGCCACGTTCCTCTGCCTGGTCCTCGGTTACGTCCTGGCCTACGCCATCGCCTTCAAGGCGGGTCGGTGGAAGAACCTGATGCTGGTGCTCGTGATCGCGCCGTTCTTCACCAGCTTCCTGATCCGCACCCTGTCGTGGAAGCTGATCCTGGCCGACGACGGCTTCGTGGTGAACACGCTGCAGTTCCTCCACCTGATGGGACCCGACTCCCGACTCCTGGCCACCCCCGTGGCGGTGATCGCCGGTCTGACCTACAACTTCCTGCCGTTCATGGTGCTCCCGCTGTTCGCCAGCATCGACAAGATCGACCCACGGCTCATCGAGGCCTCCAGCGACCTCTACGCCAACCCGGTGGTCGGCTTCTTCAAGGTCACCTGGCCGTTGTCCCTGCCGGGTGTCGTCTCGGGCACCCTGCTTACGTTCATCCCCGCGGCCGGCGACTACATCAACGCCGAACTCCTCGGCAGCCCGCGCCAGCGGATGGTGGGCAGTGTGATCCAGAGTCTCTTCACCGACGCCAACGACTATCCGGCTGCCGCGGCACTGTCGATGATCATGATGCTGCTCATTGTGGTGATGGTGTTGTTCTACGTCCGCCGAGCCGGGACGGAGGAGCTGCTGTGATCGGGCGTTGGTTCAGCCAGCGGATCATCCTGATCCTCGGCCTCCTGGTGCTCGCCTACACGTTCGTGCCGATCGCGGTCGTGGTGCTCATGAGCTTCAACGCACCCGCGAGCCGCAACGTCTACAAGTTCGACGCGTTCACCCTCGACAACTGGCTCCACCCGTGCGTCGACCCCAGCATGTGTTCGGCCGTGGCCACCAGCGTCGAGATCGGTCTCCTGGCCACCGTGGGTGCGACGATCCTGGGCACCCTGGCAGCCTTCGCCCTGGTGCGCCACGAGTTCGCAGGGCGCTCCGGGATGAACCTGCTGATCTTCCTTCCGATGGCCTCGCCCGAGATCGTCATGGGCTCCTCGCTGCTGGCCCTCTTCGTGGCCAGCGGCTTCGGTGGCCAGCTGGGCTTCTGGACCATCCTGATCGCCCACATCATGTTCTGTCTGTCCTTCGTGGTCGTGACCGTCCGCGCTCGCCTGGCCGGTCTCGACGACACCCTCGAGCAGGCCGCGATGGACCTCTACGCGACACCGCAGCAGACCTTCTGGCGGGTCACCTTCCCACTGGTGTTCCCGGGGATCCTGGGCGCAGCACTGCTGAGCTTCTCGCTCTCCTTCGATGACTTCATCATCACCAACCTCAACGCGGGCAACACCACGACGTTCCCGATGTTCGTGTGGGGCTCCGCGCAACGCGGCGTACCCATGCAGGTCAATGTGGTCGGGACACTGATGTTCGTGATCTCCATCGCGATCGTGGTTGCGGCGGAGATGAACCGGCGACGGCAGGAGAAGGCGCTCGCCTCGTCATGAGCGCCCCCCATCCCTCGCTCGCCGATGCCCAGGCGTCGGTCTACTGGCTGGACGATCCACTGCGGCCGGAGCCACTGCCGTCACTGACCGGCAGGCTCGATGCCGACCTGGTGGTCGTCGGAGGCGGCTATACCGGACTGTGGACGGCCCTGCGATCGGTGGAGCGCTATCCGGGCGCGTCCGTGGTGCTGCTCGAGGGCGGGCGCTGCGGCGATCAGGCCAGCGGTCGCAACGGCGGCTTCGTGTCCGCCAGCCTGACCCATGGCTTCGGCAACGGGATCTCCCGGTGGCCCTCGGAGCTCGCGACGCTGGACCGCTGGGGGGCGGAGAACCTTGCCGCAATCGGCGAGACCGTGGATCGCTACCGGATCGACTGCGGCTGGGAGACCACCGGCGAACTCGATGTGGCCCTGGCCGCGCACCAGCTCGAGGAACTCTCCGAGGTGGGCCAGGCGATGAACGAGCACGGCCACCAGGTCGAGCTGTTGGACGCCACGCAGACTCGCCTCCTGGTGAACTCACCGGCCTATGTCGGCGGGTTGCTGAACCGCACGGGGACCGCGATGGTCGAGCCGGCGCGCCTGGCCTGGGGGCTGCGGCGGGCCTGCCTCGCACACGGCGTACAGATCTTCGAGGGCTCGCCCGTCACCCGCATCGAGGGTGACGGCGCGGGGGTCGACGTACACACCGCGCACGGGTCTGTGCACGCCGGGCGGGTGGCGCTCGGAACGAATGCCTTCCCTCCGCTGCTGAGCCGGCTGAAGCTGATGACCGTGCCCGTCTACGACTATGTGTTGATGACCGAACCCCTGTCCCCAGCGCAGCTGGCCTCGATAGGCTGGGAGGGCCGGCAGGGAGTGGGCGACAGCGCCAACCAGTTCCACTACTACCGGCTGACGCGTGACAACCGGATCCTGTGGGGTGGCTACGACGCCGTCTACTACTTCGGTTCGCAGATCTCTCGGGCTCGCGAGCAGGATGACCGCACCCACCGGCTGCTGGCGTCCCAGTTCTTCGAGACGTTCCCACAGCTCGAGGGTCTCCGGTTCAGTCACCGTTGGGGTGGCGTGATCGACACCTGCACGCGGTTCGCAGCCTTCTACGGGACCTCGCACCGGGGACGGGTCGCCTATGCCACCGGCTATACCGGTCTGGGCGTCGGGGCGACTCGGTTCGGCGCCGAGGTGATGCTCGATCTGCTGCACCGTGAGGACACCGAACGCACCCGGTCGCGCATGGTCAAGGAGAAGCCGCTGCCCTTCCCTCCCGAGCCCTTTCGGTATGCCGGGATCTCGCTGACCCGCCATGCGCTCGACCAGGCTGATCGCAACGAGGGTCGGCGCAACCTGTGGCTACGATCGCTCGACAGGGTCGGCCTGGGCTTCGACTCTTGA
>CAWIOB010000003.1:0-350711 GCA_963837595.1 uncultured Actinomycetota bacterium
TGCGCTATGCCGGCGTATGGATTGACCGCAGCGCAGAGCCAGTGGAGCTCGTGGTGAATCTGGTGGACGCCACGGATGCGGAGCGAACCGCGTTGGAGAAGCTTGGGTCGACAGATGGTCAAGTACGAGTCGATTCCGTTCGATACTCTCAGGAGGAGCTGCTCGGTAGTTCCGAGACTCTCCGCCTTGCTCTTCGGGAGCACGCCGTCAAACTGAGCTCGATCGGGGTCGATGTGCCCGACAATGTGATCGCACTCGTGCTCGTCGACGCCCAGTCGATCGACGCGGTAAAGCAGATCGCGGCAGACCTCTCTATTCCCGATGAAATGCTCGAGGTCAGCCAAGGGGACCAGTGGGAGGAAGCGCTATCACGCACTTCGTTTCCACCCTTCGCCGGAGGCCTGAAGCTGAGCGTCGAGTCTCTCAGCACCCCGAGAGTGGAAAGCTGTACTTCGGGCTACTCAATCGTCAGCAATGGGGGCACCAATATGGGCATGACCGCTGGCCATTGCGCTAGCGGCTATCTCACGGACATGATCTACATTGGAAATGACGCATTGAGCCGGTCAGGTCTGAACTCTCGACTGGGCAATAGCGAGGGGAACAGCGACGCAATGAGATTCACCCTTGTTCCTGCCAACTCAATTCGTGCGAAGATCTTCGTCAACGGAGCTTCCATCGACTATCGCACAGTCTCCCACCCCGATACACCATGGAGACGCTGAACGCTGGGGACTACGTCTGCTTCCAAGGGATCACGAGCAACAACGACAACTGCGGTGACATTGTCAGTGCCAACATCACGGTGACATATACGAACGGCTTCGAACTTCACCACGCGTTCGTTATGGATCACTCCTGCTTCGATGGCGACAGTGGGGGGCCCGTTTATCACGTTCGGGATGATGGAACTGCCAAGGCGGCAGGGATTGTGGCGGCGCACAAGAACAGTGTTTGTGCGTTTTCGCAGATTGGTTACGCACTCAGCGACATGGATGCCGACCTCTACTACGGTTGAACCGAGCAGCTACTGGTCCGCCAGTCCTCGCCCGCATCATTTCTGACCAATCAGAACCCCGTTAGGGGTTCTCGGGTCAACCTGTGAATTCATACGGTACGGCGGATCTCATCCGGGGTTGAGCAGGCTGTGGAAGTCGACTACCTGCCTTCCCGCTGGGTCGAGAGTTCTGACTGACACGCTGAGGACTCGGTTCCACGAGCGATCCATTCACGAGGTCTCGAGGTACACAACGGCCCCGCCAGGGCTGCCGCGACGACGTGGGCAGGCGGGGAGTCGAACAGGACCGAAGGGCTACCGACCGCTTGCGACGCGCCCACCACATGCGCGGCTTCCTCAGGCAACAAAACCCTTCGCGATCTCTCTCCAAAACTCCCGCTCGACCTCTCGTCGATGCGACGGCGCCCCAGGCGACTTCATCGCCGAACGTCCCGTGCAGCTCCGTCATCAAGCCCGCTGGCCTTCCCATCAACACCTCCATCAACGAGGTGTTGCGACGACCAGTTGAATCCGCCCCGCGATCCTCGATGAGTGTGCAGGACACATCCGGCCACGTCACCGCGTCTGGCGACGGCATTGTGGAGCGCGTTGACCGCTATCCGAGACTTCATCCGTGAGTCGATGGAGTAGCTCATCGACACTTCCGCGTCCATCCCCGCGGCCACGGCTGCGCTCGACATGGTGCGGTGAAGCAGCAGCACCCCGACCAGGGCCCGGGTCCCGGGCCCGTCGCCGAGCTGCGTCGCGCGGCGTCCCAGAACCGTTGATGGGCAGGCGGTGAACCCGCCGCGATGCGCGGGCGGCCACTAGCGCTGTCGCCCCGGCCAGCGCGCCGGGCTTGCGGGTCAGGACCTCCAGGTAGTGGTCCAGCACCAGGTCCTCGGTGCCCTTGTGCAGCGACCTGGTGTGGGTGGCCACGACCGTGCCCGCGTCGACGCACGTCACGGTGGTCGGCGCCGAGGCGGACCTCGAGCCGGCGGCCCGCGTAGCGGGCCGGGACCGAGTAGTAGGACTGCCGCACACAGACCCGGGCCTTGGCGTCGACCCGGCACGACAAGCGCTGCGGCGACGTCGAAGACCTCGTCGGGCAACGGGCGCAGCAGCGGCAGCTCCCGGGCTGCGGCCGCGCCGACGGTCTCAGCGCGGGCCCCGATCCGGCGGCGCGTCATCACGCTCGTCGGCCGCGGCCAGCGCGGCGTTGAACGCGGCCAGCGACCCCACGTGCGGGACCGGGGTCAGATGCCGGCGCCGGAACCGGCCGATCTCGCCCTCGACGCCGCCCTTCTCGTGCGCTCCCTCGATCCCGGGCATGCAGAAGAACGAGTCGTAGCCGTAGTGGGAGCGCAGCGCAACGAACCGCGGGTTCTCCAACCGCTCCCGGCCCAGCAGCGACCCGGATCACCGCCGGGGTCAGGTTGTCGTAGCGGATCATCCCGATCGGGACCCCACCCAGCGCTTCGAACGCGCGGACATGACCGTCCAGGAACGACTCCTGCGCCTGGTTCGCATACGCGACATGCACCGCCTTGCCCGAGTGCGACAGCCGCAGGCACGAACATCCACAGCTTCATCACGACCCCGGCGATCACCGCCTGGAACTCACCGAAGTCGACCTCGGCCTCCTCAGCCGGCGGGTGGGTCTGCGGGACCATCACCTGCGCCCGGCCAGCGCCGATCTCGACCTTGCAGCCGCGCGACGAGGTGCGGACGCTGGACTCGGCCACCCCGCGCCGTGCTCCTCGAGCAGCCGCTGCCAGACCCGCCGGGCGGTGTGGCGCTGCTTCCGCGGCGCCGTCAGATCCTCGATCAGCCAGCCGCGGATCGTGGCCTCATGAGGCCCGAACACCGGCGCTGCCCGCGCCGGCGGCTTCCGCGCCGGTGGGATCGCGTCCGTCCAACGCCGCACGGACCGTGCGACGGTGCACCTTGTGCTTGTCCGCGAGCGCCCTGATCGACATCTCCTCGTCGGGGTCTGCTGCACGGATAGGTGACATCTGATCTGCGTCGATGTGTGTCGGCGCTGGAAGGATGTGCACCATGCCGAAGGCGTTTCCCAAGGAGTTCCGCGAGGACGTGATCCGGGTCTACCGCGACTCGGATGCCTCGATGGCCCAGGTCGCGAAGGACTTCGGCATCTCGCCGTCGTGCCTGAAGCGGTGGCTCACGATCGATGACCGCAAGTCGGCCGCACCGTCGCCGGCTGGCCGGGCCGGCGAACGAGTCCGATGCGCTGCGTGAGGCGAACAAGCGGATCAAGCTCCTCGAGCAGGAGAACGAGGTCCTGCGCCGGGCCGCGGCGTATCTGTCGCAGGCCAACCTGCCGGGAAAATGATGTACCCGCTCGTCCGCGAGCTGGCCGCCGACGGGATCCCCGTCGCGGTGACGTGCCGGGTGCTCAAGATCGCCCGCCAGCCCTACTACCGCTGGCTCGCGAACCCGGTCACCGACGCCGAGCTGACCGCGGCCTACCGGGCGAACGCGCTGTTCGACGCCCACCGCGACGACCCGGAGTTCGGCTACCGGTTCCTGGCCGACGAGGCCCGCGACGCCGGCGAGCCGATGGCCGAGCGGACCGCCTGGCGGATCTGCTCGCAGCTGGGCTGGTGGTCGGCGTTCGGGAAGAAGCGCGGCAAGAACGGCAAGAAGCCCGGGCCGCCGGTCCACGACGACCTGTGCGCCGTCGGTCGACGACAAGGGCAGGGTCCGCCACGAGTTCACCGCCACGGCCCGAACGAGCTGTGGCTCGCCGACATCACCGAGCACTGGACCGGCGAGGGCAAGCTGTACCTCTGCGCGATCAAGGACGTCTACTCCAACCGGATCGTCGGCTACTCCATCGACTCACGGATGAAGTCCCGGCTCGCCGTCGCCGCGCTGAACCACGCCGTCGCGCGCCGCGGTGACGTGGCCGGCTGTGTGCTGCACACCGACCGCGGGTCGCAATTTCGAAGCCGGAAGTTCGTCCACGCGCTCAACCGTCACGACATGGTCGGCTCGATGGGCCGCGTCGGCGCCGCCGGCGACAACGCGGCCATGGAGTCGTTCTTCTCGCTGCTGCAGAAGAACGTCCTCGACCGCCGCACCTGGGCCACCCGAGAGGAACTGCGGATCGCGATCGTCAGGTGGATCGAGAGGACCTACCACCGCCGCCGACGGCAGGCCGCCCTCGGCCGGTTGACCCCGGTCGAATACGAGTTGATCATGACCACAACCGCCACCCAGGCGGCCTAACCGAAACTGTCACCCGTTCGTGCAGCAGACCCCTGGCTCTCCGCTACTTCTGCGACTACTCGGTCCAGCAAACCGCAGAGGTCCTCGGCTGCTCGACCGGGACTGTGAAGAGCCAGACCTCAAAGGCCCTCCAGGCCCTTCGCGATCGACTCGACGACACACCAAGGTTTCCGACCGAGCCGGGGAGCCACAGCACCCCTGACCGGCATCACCATAGGAGCGGACATGAGTGACGGGCACAACGCAAACCAGCGCATCGAGCGCCTGCTGCGTGACGGAACGTGGACCGAACCCCTCAACGGGGTCGATGTCGCCAACATCGCGCGGCGGGCGCGTCGGCGGCAAGTCGCCCGCGCATCCGCTGCCGGGTTCGGGATCCTCGGCCTGGTCTCTGCCGGTGCTGTGGCAGCCACCCACATCGGCGACCGCGACGGCACAAATCGGGGGATTGCTAGTTCCCCGGACGCAAACTCGGTGCCGTGGACAGACGCGAAACCGCAACCGGCAGCCGCACAAGACCTTAAGCCATGCGATACGGGTCAGCTTTCAGTGAGCGTCGGGCGAACTGGTGCCTGGCACAACATGGCAACCCAACTGGTCGACATCGTCAACAATTCAGGAGAGTCCTGCGCACTGCCCGCTCAGATCATTGTCGACGCCACAGGACCCGATGGGCGCTCCGTTCCGGTTGACACCAGCCAACTTCCGAAAGAGGGCCTCGAACTAGCCGCCGGGCAGAACGCCGCCTTGATGCTCGGCGCGGATGCCACCTGCCCGGACTCGGCGATCGCGAAGAACCTGAAACTCTCAATCGGGGAACAGGCAGCCTTCGAGCTCAGTGGCTCGTGGATCCCTCTGGACTGTGGCGACCCCACTGCAATCTCGTTGCAGGCCGTCCCGATCGAGCCCGAGACCCAGGGCGTCCCGCTGGGCGCCGCCATTAGAGTCCCAGATACGCTGACGGCCGGTAAGACCGCCGAGTTCACGATCACCCTCACCAACAACTCGGACGAGCCCGTCACGTTCAAGGACTGCCCCTCCTACGACGTCTCGCTCAAACGTGCCCCCGTGCTTCAGTCGTACGAGCTGAACTGCGCCGAGGCCGGCCCCATCCCCGCCCGTGGTTCAACCGAGTTCCAGATGCGCCTCGACGTTCCGCAGGGCGCCGAAGGCGACGACACACTCTCCTGGGCACTTAACGGATACCAAGCAGTCGCATCAGTGACCGTCCACGTTGGCTGACGGGTCGAACAAGCACCACGAATGGGCTGGGTCACTCTGCGGCCGAGTCAGTCATGCACTGTGCGGTGACTTAGGGCGTGTTCCCTATTCGCGAAGCCGGATGGTGATGGCGCGTAGGTCGACGCCTCCTCGGGGGCACGAGAGTTACACAGGGGACGGTCCCCAGTGCTCGAATGAGATTCGAGCCATGCCACGTTTACTCCCCGAAAACCTCGACGCAAAGCGCCTAACGAGGTCTGACGGCATCAAAAGGAGTGAGCGCCGTTATGACCGTCGCGGTACGTTTGTGCAGGTCAGAGCACTAGGCGTCAAAAGCCAGCAAGCAGGGGCGCAACTCATCATCATCGCAGTGTGAGTCCAGAGGTCGCAGGTTCAAATCCTGCCCCCGACTTTGTGATGTCTCAGGACATCGGCATAGCCCGGACCTACGAAATGTAGGTCCGGGCTACTTGTTTGTGGGGGCTGGTCCGGGTGGTCGGCCGGTGGGTTGGTAGTCGCGCCGGGGGTCGATGGTGAGCTCGCGGAGGAGTTCTCCGGTGGCGGCGTGGACGACGCGGACGTCGAGGTCTTGGACGAGCAGGATGACGTAGGTTCCGGCGTAGGTCCGGCCGATGCCGATGTGGCGTAGTTGTCCGGCGACGCGCAGGGTGACGGTGCCGGCCTTGCTGATCTTGTCGCGGCGGACCCGGTCGTGGGTGTCGTTGCTCCGGTCGGTGCCGGGGGTGGCTTTGGGGCGGGCGTTGTAGGCCGTGGCGGGGGTGGCCCGGTGCGCTAGGGACCGGTAGGGACGGTGCTGGTTGTACTCGACGATGAAGGTGTCGAGGAGTGCCTGCAGCTCGCTGATGGTCTGTGGCTGATGTTCTTGTCTGCGTAGCCACTTCTTCAGGGTCTGCTGGAATCGCTCTACTTTGCCGCAGGTCGTCGGGTGGTTGGGCCGCGAGTTCTTCTGAGTGATACCGAGTCGGTGTAGCTCGTGTTCGAGCATGGTCCGGCCACCGCGGCGGCCGATCCCGGCGAACCGGACGGTGTAGACCATGCCGTTGTCGGTGAGGGTCGATGCGGGGTGTCCGTGCAGGTCAGCGGCCTGTCGGAAGGTGGCGAGCACGATGCGGGCGGTGATCCGGGTGTGTGCGCTCACGTGCAGGGCGTAGCGGGAGTGGTCGTCGAGCCAGGTGATGATCTCCACGTCGGCGCCTGGTGTGTTGTCGGGGCGGGTGAGTCGGTAGTGGGTGAAGTCGGACTGCCCAAAGGAATTGGCAGGTCTCGTTTGGCATGGCTGCTTCGAAGCGGATGTAGGAGGACTTGGGTCGCTTGGAGGGGTCGGGGGTCACCTGCCCGGCCCGCAGGAGGATGCGGTTGATGGTGGCGCGCGACAGTGTGGTCTGGTGGTGATGGTGCAGGTGCCAGTCGATGGTGTCGGCGCCGGCGTCCAGGCCGGATTCCTCGAGCTGTTTGCGTAGCCGTAGGACGAGTTGGACGGTGCCGGGTGCGGTGGCGCCTGGGCTCGACTTCGGGGCGCGTGAGCGAGGCTCGAACGCGGCTTCGCCCTCGGCCTGGTAGCGGGCCATGAGCCGGCTGATCCAGCCCTGGGAGACACCGTATGTACGTGCGGTCTCGGACTGGGAGGTACCGGCCAGGACCGCGGTGATCACCAGGCGACGCTTCGATGAGCTGGAGGAGTTCGACATGGCCAAGCCTGTCGAGGCCCAGCCATTCCGATGACCTGCGACACGCTATTCCGATGTCGTGAGACACCCCATTCCGATGTCCTGAACCAGGACACTGCCCCCGCTACAAAGTAAAAATGCAGGTCAGAGGCGGTTTTCGGAGACATCCGGAGGCCGCCTCTGATGCTTCTCCGCGGCCGCATGTCCGCAGGATGTCAGCAGGTGCTGCCACGAAGAGGGCGTCGAGGCGTGCGTGTCAGCTGGGGTGAGCGGTGCAGTGATGTACTTGTGCGCCCCTGCGGGAGGCACTTGGTGACCCAACTGATGGCGGTTAGGCGAATGCGGGCAGCCAGCCCTTCTCGATCGAGGTCGCGGCTAGGTGTGCCTGGGTCATGTAGGTGCGTGTGTTGAAGTGGGCCGCGGTGTCGACGACGGCGAGCACGGCGAACGGTGTTCCTTGGTCCCGCAGCCCGATGGGGACCGCGAGGCAAGACCACCCCTCGACGAGGCCTTCGTGTTCGAGGGCTTCGCCGTCGGTGTGTGCCCGATCGAGGGCGCGCGAGATCTGCATCGGATGGCGCGCCGTGTATGGCGTCATCCGTGGCACTCCGGTGCGCAGGAGATCTTCGGCGTGGTCCCGCACCCCTGCTAGTGCGACTTGTCCGAATGCGGAGGCGAGGATTGCCGGGTTCATGGCGTCGCGGGGCCACGCCTCGGCGTACCCGGAGTCGGCTGCGACCTGGTTGTAGATGCTGGCGGTGAGGTGCCACTGGTCGAGGCATTCGGTTCGGATGACGCACGTGACGGCACCGGTGCGACCGTGGAGGTCGGTCAGTTGGGGGGTTACGTGGTGACGGGTCGACTCGACATCTCGGAGGGCGCGTGTCGCGTACGCGGCGAGTGATGGTCCTGCTGTGTATCCAGCTGGCGTTCGGGTCAGGAGGCCGCGGTGGGTGAGGTCTTCGGCGATTCGACGCACGGTGGGTTTGGGGAGGCCCGTCATTCGTGTGAGTGCAGCGAGGGTGGTGGGGGCACTGTCCGCGAGGCAGGCGTCGATGACCGTGAACGCACGGCCCACCATGGTGTGGTCGTCGACCATCGCAACGCTCCGAGAGTGTTCTGGTCCGAAACCAGATTTTACCGCTCCGTACGCGTAGTAGTCCAAGGGTTTGACGGCCGCGATCTGTGTCTGTGTCGGTGAGTGACACAGCCCTCTTCACGGCGTCACGCCCAGTCGGGCACGGTGCAGGGGCACCGTCCATATCCCCAAGGGTTCAGGTTCGGAGGTAGGTCATGGACGTACGTCTCTGCGCAGCCGCGGTGGGAGCGGCGCTCATGCTGGCCGCGTGCTCCACAGCCTCAGACTCTCCAGACGCGGCGGAAGCGCCGACCAAGACACCCAGCCCGGCCGGCCCCCCGGTGACCGTCGCGTACTTCACCGATTCCTGGGGTGCCGGCGCGCACTGCGAAGGCTGCACCGCATGGCCGGCACTCGTGTCGGCGGGCCTGGAGGAGAAGTACGGCGTCAAAGTCGCCGTCCTCGACTTCACACAGGCCGACGGCGGCAACACCGACGAGCTCCTCAGGGACCTGCGTTCGGCCACCGACTACCAAGACGCCTTGAAGCGGGCTGACGTCGTTGTGTTCAACCAGGGCGTCAACGACATCGACCAGTTCTACGACCAAGTGTTCGGCCCCATCCAATTGCACGAGTGCGGAGGCGCGGACAACCTGAACTGTGTCGCGAAGCTGTCCGACCATTGGCAGCACAATCTGAACGGCTTCGCCTCTTCCGTCGGGAAAGCTCGTGGGGACAAGCCGACAGCTGTTCGGTTCGTCGGGGTCAGCAACGAGTACCTCACGGATCAGGGACTGCAGATGGGCCTCGGAGGCAGAGCAGCAGCAGAGAGAGTCTTCAGTGACTTCAACACTGTTTCCTGCACCGTCGCAGAGGACCACGACGCGATGTGCCTAGACCTCAGGCCCGTGCTAAACGGCCCAGACTCCGACAGCGCCGCGAACCCCAACAGCCAAGAGTCAATGCAAGCCGTGGCCGACGCCATCATCGCGCAAGGCCTGCCCGAGCTCGGAATCACCCCACCGTCGTGACGCCCCCGGAATGTCCGAAGAGTTGATTCGTTGGAAGGATCTCTCTCATGGCACGTCCCTCGAAGTACCCGACCGAGCTGCGTGAGCGCGCGGTGCGGATGGTGATCGAGTCCCGCGAGGACTACCCCGCACGAGGCTGCGGCGATCAGGGTCGGTGGCGAACAAGCTCGGCACCACCTCGACTGAGTCGCTGCGCAAGGAAGTCACCGAGCTGCGCCGGGCGAACGAGATATTGAAGGCGGGCTCGGCGCGGCTTTGGAAGTATCGGGCGGCTTCGGGTGCCTCGGTGAGTTCGAACGGGTTGCCTGGTTTGTTGACCACGGCGTCGCCTGGTATCTCCTGCAGCCGCGGCTGCGGCACCACGGCATCGAGCCGCTGCCCTGGCTCGCCCTGCTGGTCGCCACGGGTTCGATCGGCCTCCTCGCCCTGCTTGCGCGATTGCTCTACGCCGAGCGCTCGGCTGCCAGCAAGGCGGCTCGCACCCCGGTTCCTCGATGAGTGACCCACGCAACCCCCGCTTCAGTGCCGGTGGTGGCCCGGGTCTCACCGCTGCGCCACCACCTCGCCGGTGAACATGGTCGCAGGAGTGGCCAGGTGCTTCATGTCTGCGCCGGCAGCCTTCATCTCGGACGACGTGAGGGCGAGCTTCAGTGCGGCGGCGTCGTCGAAGTCGAGCTCGGCGACGAGGTAGACGATCGGGTCGCCACCGAGAGGTCTGGGTTTGGACCAGGTGAAGGAGCGCAGGCCGGGGAGGACCTGCACGAGCGCCACGTGGGTGTCGAAGTAGTGGGCGTCGAACGTCGCTGCGTCCTCCGGGACGGCGTACTGGATGGTGATGCGGTGCATGCGCAGCCTCCCGGTCAGGCGTCCGGCCAGGTCTTGGCGACCAGGGTGAGGACGTCGTACGTCGCGACGGCCGCACCTTCGGCATTGCTCACGACCGCGTCCCAGCGGACCTCTCCGTAGTCGGCGTTGGTGCGTGGAGTGATCTGCTTGACCGTCAACGTGACCGCGATTTTGTCCTCGGCCTTGACCGGCGTGAGGAAGCGAAGGTTGTCGACTCCGAAGTTGGCGAGCACCGGGCCGGGGTCGGGTTGGACGAACAGGCCCGCGGCCAAGGACACCACGAGGTAGCCGTGCGCCACGATGCCGCCGAACAGCGGATTGGCGGCCGCCGCCTCGGCGTCGGTGTGGGCGTAGAACGTGTCGCCGGTGAACTCGGCGAAGTGCTCGATGTCCTCGAGCGTCACCTGCCGGCCGGGGGAGACGATGGTGTCTCCGATCTGCAGGTCCCTCAGGCTCTTGCGGAAGGGATGGACGGCGTCCACGGTGCGGGTTGAGCCCTTCATCCACTGACCGGTGAGCGCGGTGAGCATGTCCGGTGAGGCCTGGATCGCGGTGCGCTGCATGTGATGCAGGATCGCGCGTACACCGCCGAGCTCCTCGCCACCTCCGGCTCGACCGGGGCCGCCGTGGACGAGCACCGGGAGCGGGGAGCCGTGACCGGTGGACTCGCCCGCGTCGTCACGATCCAGGACCAGGATCCGTCCGTGCCACGGTGCGACCCCCAGCACGACCCGGCGAGCCACGTCGCGGTCGTGGGTGACGAGCGAACCGACAAGGCTGCCCTGGCCGCGGGCCGCGAGTGCGACCGCCTCGTCCAGGTCGGCGTAGGTCAGCACGGTCGCGACCGGACCGAACGGCTCGATGTCGTGCGGCTCCGCGGCACCGGGGTGGGCGCGCAGCAGCACCGGAGACATGAACGCGCCGGTCTCGGCGCTGGCGTCGATGACCTCGACGGCGTCGGGATCGCCAAACACCAGATCCGCCGATGCCCGCAGGGCCTGCACGGCCTTGCGGACCTCCTCTCGCTGGTCGAGGCTCGCGAGGGCGCCCATCCGGACGCCCTGCGTCGTTGGGTTGCCGACCGTGATCGTGGCGAGCCGCTCGGCGAGCGCGGTGACGACCTCATCGGCGATCGGCTCGGGCACGATCACTCGGCGGATCGCGGTGCACTTCTGACCTGCCTTCACCGTCATCTCGGTGACGACGCCCTTGACGAAGAGGTCGAACTCGGGGTCCTGGGCTGTGACGTCGGGTCCGAGGATCGAGCAGTTGAGCGAGTCGGCCTCGACGCCGAGGCGCACGCCGCCGTGCAGCACCGAGGGGTGCTGGCGCAGGTGTGCCCCGGTGGCGGCCGAACCGGTGAACGCGACGGAGTCCTGGTCGCCGAGCTCCTCCAGGAGTCCGGCCGGGCTGCCGCACAGCAGCTGCAGCGACCCCTCGGGCAGGATGCCGGAGTCGACGATGCGGCGCACCACGGCCTCGGTGAGGTACGCCGTCTGGCTGGCCGGCTTGACGATGCTCGGCAGCCCCGCGAGGAAAGCGGGCGCCAACTTCTCGAGGAACCCCCAGACCGGGAAGTTGAACGCGTTGATCTGGACCGCGACTCCCGGCCGGGAGGTGAACAGGTGCTGGCCCAGGAAGGTGCCGCCTCTGCCCAGCTGCTCGGCCGGGCCGTCGAGAACGACCACGTCGTTCGGCATCTCACGGGTGCCCTTGGAGGCGTAGGAGAAGACGGTGCCGATGCCGCCGTCGATGTCGACCATCGAGTCTCGCTGGGTGGCGCCGGTGCGCGCCGAGAGTGCGTAGAAGGCGTCCTTGTGCTCCCCGAGGTCCTTGGCCATCGCCTTGAGGAGTCCGGCGCGCTCGTGGAAGGTGAGTCGCCGCAGTGCCGGCCCGCCTGTCTCGCGGGCGTACGTCGTCATGGCGGCGAGGTCGAGCCCGCTGCTGGAGATCCGGGCGACCTCCTCGCCGGTGGAGGCGTCGAGGAGGGGCGAGCCCTGGTCGGTGGCGCGGAACCACCGTCCGGCGGCATAGCTCTCGAGGAGTGCACTCACGAGTCTGGAACCTTTCGTTGCACGAACAGGGCTGCTCGTGTCACAGTAGTTACTGACCGAGCGGTCTGTAAATAGATGCTGGTTTTCCCTGGAGGAGACATGACGGCCACCCCGACGACGTTCGACGACAGCCGGCTCCTCGCGTCCTTCGAGGAGACAGTGAGCCGGCATGAGCGGATCGAACCGCGGGACTGGATGCCGGAGAAGTACCGCGCGACCGTGGTGCGACAGGTCGCCCAGCATGCTCACTCGGAGATCATCGGCATGCAGCCCGAGGGCAACTGGATCGGCCGGGCGCCCTCGTTGCGCCGCAAGGCGATCCTGCTGGCCAAGGTGCAGGACGAGGCCGGGCACGGTCTCTACCTCTACTCCGCCTGCGAGACCCTCGGTGTCAGCCGCAATGAGCTGACCGAGAAGCTGATCGCCGGCCAGCAGAAGTACTCCTCGATCTTCAACTACCCCACCCTGTCCTACGCCGATGTCGGCACGATCGGCTGGCTGGTCGATGGTGCTGCGATCTGCAACCAGGTGCCGCTGTGTCGCACGTCCTACGGTCCCTACGGCCGGGCCATGATCCGCGTCTGCAAGGAGGAGTCCTTCCACCAGCGCCAGGGTTTCGAGCTGCTGATGACCATGATGCGCGGCACGGACGAGCAGCGCGCGATGGTGCAGGAGTCGGTGGACCGGTTCTGGTGGCCGGCGCTGATGATGTTCGGGCCGCCCGATGCCGATTCGCCCAACACCGCCCAGTCGATGGCCTGGGGGATCAAGCGCGACACGAACGACGAGCTGCGCCAGAAGTTCGTGGACATGTCCGTCCCGCAGGCCGAAGCCCTGGGAGTCACGCTCCCGGACCCCGACCTGGTCTGGAACGAGGACCGTGGCCACCACGACTTCGCTCAACCGGACTGGACTGAGTTCATGTCGGTGGTCAAGGGCGACGGACCGTGCAACACGCAGCGCATCGCTCACCGGCGCAGGGCGTGGGAGGACGGCGCCTGGGTCCGCGAGGCAGCGTCGGCGTTCGCCGCGAAGGGGGCGTCCGCATGAGCGGGCCTGTGCAGGCCGAGTGGCCGCTCTACGAGATCTTCGTGCGCGGCAAGCGCGGTCTCAACCACGTCCATGTCGGGTCGCTGCACGCCGCCGACGACGAGATGGCGCTCCGGCACGCCCGCGACGTCTACACCCGTCGCAACGAGGGCGTCAGCATCTGGGCGGTCCGTGCCGACGCTGTCGTCGCGTCCAGTCCCGATGAGAAGGACCCGCTCTTCGCGCCCGCAGGCGACAAGGTCTACCGGCACCCGACCTTCTACTCCATCCCCGACGACGTCCCCCACATGTGAGGTCCGGTCAAGCGATGAGCCCCCACGTGCACGATCACGACGCCGACCACGAGTCGGTCTACGACGGACTCATCGGCGGCGACGCCAGCCAATGGGCGTTCGGCACCGACTTCGAGGACCCGCTGGCCGGCGTGGACACCACCATTCCGACCGGCGTCGACGCCAGCACCCTCGCGGCGTACTGCCTGATGCTCGGCGACGACGCCCTCATCTACTCCCACCGGCTCTCGCAGTGGTGCAGCAACGCACCCGATCTCGAGGACGACATCGCCCTGGCCAACATCGCACTGGACCTGCTGGGTCAGGCGCGCCTCCTGCTCGCCCGGGCAGCGGCCGCCGACCCTGACGTGGTTCCGGTCCTGCCACAGGGATCGCCGGTGCCGGCCGAGGACGCCCTGGCCTTCTTCCGGGACGAGTCGGCCTTCCGCAACCTGCGGTTCGTCGAGCCGGACAACGGCGACTTCGCCGTCACCATCGCCCGGCTGCTCGTCTTCTCGACCTTCCGGCTCGCGGTGCTGCAGCGGCTGGTCGCGAGCACCGATCCCGTCCTGGCCGCGATCGCCGCCAAGGGCGTCAAGGAGGTCACCTACCACCGGGACTACGCCGGCCGCTGGTTGCTGACCCTGGCTCGCGGCACCGAGGAGTCCCGCCGCCGGGTGGTGGCCGCCATGGCACTGGTCTGGCCGCTGTACGCCGAGCTGTTCGCCACCACCGACGTCGAGGCGACGGCTGCCTCCCAGCAGTTCGGCGTCGATCCGGCCCTGGTCGAAGCCGAGGTGGACGTGGTTCTGGACCAGGTGCTCTCGGTGGCAGGCCTCGACCGGCCCCAGGGTCCGTCGACCGGCTCGGTGGGCGGCCTCGCCGGTCGTGGCGGCCGGCACACCGAGGCGATGGGCCGCCTGCTCGCCGAGATGCAGGTGGTTGCTCGTGCCCACCCGATGGGCCTGTGGTGAGTGCCATGACGATGACTGCGGTCGAGATCGCACGCACGGTGACCGACCCCGAGATGCCGATGCTCACTCTCGAGGACCTCGGCGTGCTGCGCGAGGTGCGCGAAGACGGCGACACGGTGACGGTCGCGATCACGCCGACGTACTCCGGCTGCCCTGCGATGGCCACGATGCGCGACGACCTGGTGCACGCCCTGCACGAGCACGGTTTCGAGCACGTCCAGGTCGAGGTGAGCCTCAGTCCCGCGTGGTCGAGCGACTGGATCACCGAGCGGGGCCGGGCAGCTCTGACGGCGCACGGGCTCTCGGCGCCCGGCCCTGCGCCGCGCACCGACGCGCCGGTCGTCCTGAGCCTGCTGCCCACGCGGCGCCGGATCGCCTGCCCGCGATGCGGCTCGGCTGACACCGAGCTCATCTCGGAGTTCGGTGCGACCGCTTGCAAGGCGCTCTACCGGTGCACGACCTGCCTCGAGCCCTTCGACCATGTCAAGGAGATCTGAGTGGCGACCACCTCGGCACGCGCTGCGTTCCACCCGCTGACCGTCGCGTCGGTCGAGCATCTCACCGACGACTCGGCCGCCATCACCTTCGACGTCCCGCCAGGACTGGCTGAGGCCTTCGACTTCCTGGCAGGGCAGTCGCTGACGCTTCGCCGCATCGTCGACGGGCAGGAGCACCGGCGCTCCTATTCGATCTGCGCGCCGGCCGGCGCCCGCCCCCGCGTGGGGGTGCGCGAGATCCCGGACGGCCTGTTCTCAACGTGGCTGGTCCGCGAGCTCCAGACCGGCGACGTTGTCGAGGTCCAGACGCCGAGCGGCAGCTTCCGTGCCGATCCCGCCGAAGGCGGGCGTCACCTCTGCATCGCTGCGGGTTCGGGGATCACCCCGATGCTCTCCATCGCGTCCTCGGTGCTGACCCACCGTGACGCGCAGGTGACGCTGCTCTACGGCAACCGGCACACGAGCACCGTGATGTTCGCCGAGGAGCTGGCCGACCTGAAGAACAGGTACGGCGCCCGGCTCGACCTCATCCACGTGCTCTCCCGCGAACCACGTGACGTCGAGCTCTTCACCGGTCGTCTCGACGCCGACCGGCTTCGGCGACTGCTCACGCTCCTCGTCCCCGTCGCCGGAGTCGACCACGTGTGGCTGTGCGGCCCCTTCGGGCTCATCGCCGATGCTCGAGAGGTCCTGGCCGAGCTCGGCGTACCCCCGGAGAAGGTCCACTACGAGCTGTTCTTCGTCGACGAGCCCCCTCCCGAGCTGGACCGGGCGGAGCCCGTGGTCGAGGGCGACGTCAGCGACGTCACCATCGTCCTCGACGGCCGCACCACGACAGCGCCGATGCCGCGTGGGCGGTCCATCCTCGACGGGGCCGCGGCCACCCGCAACGACCTCCCCTTCGCGTGCAAGGGTGGCGTCTGCGGCACCTGTCGCGCGCTGGTCACCTCGGGCGAGGTCGACATGCGTCGCAACTACGCCCTGGACGAGGACGAGGTTGAACGCGGCTTCGTGCTGACGTGCCAGACCCATCCCGTCGGCGACCAGGTCGTCGTCGATTTCGACGCGTGATCCTCGTGCCGTTCCCAGGAGAGACCCGTGACCCGAGGCGAGCCACCGTCCATGTTCCGTGAACAGTTGAGCGCCGAGGAGGTCGCGCGGCTCAGCACTGACGCGATGTGGGCCGGTGATGCCGCCAGCAAGATGCTCGGGATGCAGGTCGTGTCGCTCGAGCCCGGTGCGGCGGTCGTCGCGATGACGGTGCGCGACGACATGATCAACGGCTGGGGCCGGTGCCACGGCGGGCTCATCGCAGCCTTGGCCGACAGTGCGTTCGCGGTCGCCTGCAACTCACGTGGGACGGTCACCGTCGCGGCAGGCTTCGACGTGACCTTCCTGGAAGCGGGTCGCTCCGGCGACACGCTGGTGGCCACCGCTGTCGAGACCGCACTGCGCGGTCGGACCGGCGTCTACGACGTCACCGTCCGCCGCGCTGTCGACGAGGTCGTGATCGCCGAGTTCCGCGGTCGCAGCCGGGGTCTCGGACAGCCTAATCCGGCACTCGGCGGCGGCCCGGGCTAGGGCCGCCTCAACCCTTCGAAGGCCAGACTCGAGATCGTCCGAGCGAGGACGGCGGCATCGACCGGGCCGCCCGGTCTGTACCACTCCACCAGTGAGTTCACCATGCCGAACAGCAGTCGGCTGATCAGCTCCGGCTCGATATCGGAGCGGACCGTGCCCTCGGCGGCCGCGGCCCGCACCAGGGTCGCCAGCTGCTCATCGAGGGCGCGCCGCCGCTTCAGTGCCGTCGTCTCGACCTCGCTGTTCCCGCGCACTCGCAGGAGCAGGGTGACGGCGGGGAGATGCTCCACCAGGATCTCGACGGACTGATGGATGGCGGTCCGCAGCCGCTCCGAGGCGGTGATGCCTTCGGCGGCGACGGCCGACTCGATCGCACTCGTCAGCAGGTCGAGCGCCTCGTCGAGGGCCGCTGCGAGCAGCGACTCCTTGCTCGACACGTGGTGGTAGATCGCCGACTTCGTCAGGCCCAGGTCCTTGGCGAGGTCACCGATGCTCGTCGCGTCATAGCCCTGCTCGTTGAAGAGGTCGATCGCGCGCCTGAGCACGGTCTCCTGGTCATAGCCCGGGCGTCCGGGACCGCGACGCGCGGGTGGCAGGGAGCCGGCGGCTTCGGACACGCCTCCATGGTCCCACAGCGGGTGGGGGGACCGGTGCGCTCCTTCTGCTCTCCGACCTCACATCAGGGTTGCGCTGAGGGCGCCGCAAACAGCAAGATCATGGCCATACGAGGTCGTCAGCAGCGAATGCGCCTCAGGGTGTCGGGTAGCGCGGTTGACGCTGAAGAAGCGAGCGACGCATGTCCGTTCTCCTTTATCGTCTCGGAGCGTTCCTGAGCAGGCATCGGGGGCTGGTCGTCGGTGCCTGGTTGCTGGTGTTCGCCTCCGTCATCGGCACCTCGATGGCGCTGGGTGACGAGTACGACGACTCCTTCACGATCCCGGGAACCCAGTCCCAGCAGGGTTTGGACCTGATCCGTGACCGGTTCGACCAGAGCGGCACCGCCGGACAGGTGGTCTTCACCGCGCAGCAGGGGAAGATCACCAGCGCCGCCCATGCCAAGGTGGTCAAGCAGATCGCCGCTGCCATCGCCGCGGTGCCGGGCGCCGAGATGAGCAACCCGCTGGGACCGCCGCCGGGGCAGTCGAAGCCCGTGCTCTCCTCCGACGGGCGCTCGACCCTCGGGCAGGTGCCCTTCGACCAGGCCCAGCCCTCGGCGACGACCCTCGCGGCGGTCCAGGAGGCCGCGCGCCCGCCCGCAGGGTCAGGGGTGACCACCTCCGTGGGCGGTGACGCCTACAAGGCGACCGACGCTCCCAGCAAGGTGCCTGAGCTGATCGGCCTGATGGTCTCCTTCCTGATCCTCACGGTCACCTTCGGCTCGCTGGTGACGGCCGGGATGCCGATCCTGACCGCCCTGGTGGGGGTGGGGGCGACCATCGGAACGGTGGCGGTGGCCTCGAACTTCGTGACCGTATCGAGCGCCTCCCCGAACCTGGCGGAGATGTTGGGGCTGGCCGTCGGGATCGACTACGCGCTGTTCATCCTGTCGCGCTACCGACGCCAGCTGGCCGATCCGGAGGTCTCCCCGTCGGTGGCGATGTCACGAGCCCTCGCCACGGCCGGCAGCGCCGTGGTCTTCGCCGGCAGCACGGTGATCATCGCCCTCACCGGCCTGGCCGTGGCCCGGATTCCGGTGCTCACGGTCATGGGTCTGGCGGCCGCAGCTGCAGTGGCGGTGGCGGTGGTCGTCGCATTGACCCTGCTGCCCGCGATCGCGCTGTTGCTGGGGGAGCGGCTGCGTCCGCGCCAGCGTGCACGCCGTAGCAGGCCGTGGCGGCGCAGGAGCAAGGCCGCCCCCCAGGCGGGGAAGGTGAGGTTCTCGACGCGCTGGGTGCATCTGGTCACCGCCCACCCGTTGGCCACGGTCGTGGTGGTCGTCGGCATCCTGCTCGCGGCAGCGGTGCCGGCCACGCAGTTGGAGCTCGCCCTGCCCGACAACAGCTCAGCGCCCGAGAACACGCCGCAGCGCCAGACGTACGACTACATCACCGCCGCCTTCGGTGAGGGCTACAACGCGCCTCTGACCGTGACTGCCGGGGTGATCACCAGCACTGATCCGGTAGATACCGTGAACAAGCTGGCCACCGCCCTCTCGAAGCTGCCCGGGGTGGTCGCGGTGACCCAGGCGACCCCCAACGAGAGTGCCGACACCGCCCTCGTCCAGGTGATTCCCGAGGCCGGCCAGTCCGCACCGTCGACGGCACAGCTGGTGGGCGAGCTTCGTGCGCACAGCGCCGAGCTGGAGAAGAAGTACGGCGTCTCCACCATGCTCGTCACCGGCCCGACCGCGGTGAACATCGACGTCTCCGACCGGCTCGGTGCTGCGCTGCTGCCCTTCGCGGCCATCGTGATCGGGCTGTCCCTGCTGCTGCTGATGATCGTGTTCCGGTCGTTGGCGGTTCCGCTGAAGGCGACCCTGGGCTATCTGCTCTCCGTGGGGGCCGCGCTCGGGATCGTCGTCGCCGTCTTCCAGTGGGGATGGCTTGCCGCGGTCGCACCCGGGCTGGGGACAGGGCCGATCGTGAGCTTCCTGCCGATCTTCGTCATGGGGGTGTTGTTCGGCCTGGCGATGGACTACGAGATGTTCCTGGTCTCCGCGATGCGTGAGGAGTTCGTCGCCTCCGGTGACGCGAAGGGCGCCATCTACACGGGCTTCGGAACCTCGTCCATCGTGGTCACCGCAGCCGCCCTGATCATGACCTCGGTGTTCCTCACCTTCGTGCCTGACGGGTCCAACACCATCCAGCCGATCGCGTTCGGGCTGGCCGTCGGTGTTTTCATCGACGCCTTCCTGGTGCGGATGACGCTCGTCCCCGCCGTGCTGATGCTGTTGGGAGGCCGGGCGTGGTGGTTGCCGCGGTGGCTCGACCGTGCGATCCCGGCCGTGGACGTCGAGGGAGCAGCGATGCACCGCAAGGTCGCCTACGAGGACTGGGAGAGGACCAACGGCACCGCCGCGCTGGTCGCCCGTGACCTGACGGCCCGGGCGCACACCACGCCGGTGCAGGTGCAGGCTCCGCCGGGGGCGGTGACCGAGGTGACCCTGCCCGACGACGTGGATCCGGTCGAGCTGGCGCTGGTGCTGGTGGGGCGGCAACGGCCTGTCGGTGGGGAGTTGATCGTCGGAGGTCTGCTCCTGCCCGAGCAGCGCGAGGCGGTCTACGCCACCGCGGCCTTCGTCGAGGTGGGTCGACCGGGCGACGACGAGCGCTCCGTGCCGGAGCAGATCCGCGCCCGCGGCCAGCTCTCGTCACCCTCGCGTCGTCGGCGCGCCGAGTTCACCAGGCGGGGGATCGAGCTGTCCGGGCTCCTGGAGTCCGCCGCCGCCACGGTGCACGGTCGGGTGGGTCCGATCGGCCGGGCCGCGGTCCGGGCAGCCGTCGTCGAGGCCGCGCTGGCGGTCGCCGGAGGCGTCCGGCTCCTGGTGCTGATCGAGGAGGGGCCGGAGAGCAACGTGCCGGAGGGTACGGCGAGGGCGCTCGCCCAGAAGCTCGCTCTGGAAGGCGTGACGGTGGTCTTCCTGGGTCTCGGCAGACCGACGGCCGATCCGCCGCCCCCGACTCGCTCCACCGACGCCTTCATCCACGAATCCGAGGAGGCCACGTCGTGACCAGCTCCCCGACGCCCGAGTCGCCCGACGGCTGGCGGCGACTGCCCTGGCGCCGCCTCGCGCTCATCGGCATCATCCTGCCGCTCGTGGCCACGGCTGTGCTCGTGTGGGCCACCACCGATCGCCCACAGCATCTCGATCGGGTGCCGGTCGCGGTGGTGAACAACGACACGATCATCCAGAAGCCGCAACCCATGGCCGCGGGGCGGGCGCTCGCTGCCGCGCTCACCGAGCCCAGCGACGGCGACACCAACCTGGACTGGACCCTGGCCGACTCAGCTGATGCGGCGGCGGGCCTGGCGAGGGGTGACTACTACGCCGTCCTCACGATCCCGTCGGACTTCTCCCAGTCGGTGCTCTCCACCGGCACCGACACCCCGGTCCAGGGCAAGCTCAAGCTCGTCAGCAACGGTGCCGCCAGCACGACCGTCCCCTTCATCAGCGAGGCGGTCGCCGTCAAGGCTGCCGCGTCACTGGGGCAGCAGGTCACCCAGACCTATCTGGGACAGGTCTACGACGGCTTCAACCAGCTCGCCTCGTCGAGCTCGAAGGCGGCCTCGAGTGCCGACGAGCTCGCCACCGGAACCGCCCAGGTGTCGGCGGGTGCCGCCCAGGTCGACTCCGGCGCCGACCAGCTCGCCTCAGGGCTGGGCCAGCTGTCCAGCGGAGCGCAGCAGCTGAGCAGCGCGAGCGACTCCCTGAGCCGGGGCGCCACGAAGCTGGCCGGCGGTGCGGGCGACGTGGCGAGCGGTGCGGACCGCCTCCAGCGCGGTGCTCGCGACCTCGCCGCGGGGGCCAGCGTGCTGGCTCGCTCGCAGTCCGCCTACGCGCGGGGCACCCACGAGGTGGCGGCCGGATCGGCCCGGGTGGCACGAGGAGCGAAGGCACTCGCGTTGGCGAACCGGGCCCTGGCCGCGGACATGCGTCTGCTCGCCACCAGGTGCGCTCAGGCGGGAGGGTCGCAGGCGTTCTGTACGGCGATGAGCCGCTCCGCGGACGGGGCCGGCCGGGTGGCGACGGGTGCCGCGAAGGTGGCGGCAGGGACCGACGGCGTCGCCCGCGCGGACCAGGCTCTGGTCAGGGGGGCCGACAGGCTCGCCGGCGGGTCCCAGCGGCTCGCGAGCAGAGCCGGTGCGCTCAGCAAGGCCACCGCACGCCTCGCGACGGGCGCCGACCAGGTCAGCTCAGGGGCGACGTCCCTGGCACAGGGGGCCACCGAACTCGACCGGGCCGCCGGACGGCTCGCCTCGGGGGCCGCGACGTCCGCCGAGGCAGCAGGCGAGCTGGCTGCCGGAACGGCATCGCTGGACTCCGGCGCTGCCTCGGCGGACAAGGGCGCCCACCAGTTGAGCGACGGGCTCGACCAGCTGGCCGCACAGAGCCCGACGTACACCAAGCAGGAGCAGAAGTCGCTCACGACCGTGGTCAGCGAGCCCGTCACGCTGACCTCGTCGGTGGAGTACGCCGACCAGGGCAACGGCTGGCTGATGGGCGTCGTGCTCGGCGTCGTCCTGTGGCTGGCCGCGCTGCTGGTCGTGCTGCGCCACGACATCGCACAGGTGCTGCGCCACTCGGGCACCCCAGTCTCGTCGCGACGCCTCACGATGGTGCACCTACGCCCGGCGACCGGCCTGGCGGTGGTGCAGGGCGCGGCAGTGCTCGCCGCACTCGCGCTGCTTCAGGTCGGTGCCGCCAGCCCGGTGGCGCTGAGTCTGTTGACGATCCTGGCGGCCGCCACGTTCACTTTGGTCGGAGTGGTCCTGCGCTGGGCCTTCGGCGGCACCGGGATCGTGATCTTCGTGCTGCTCCTGCTGCTGCAGGCCGCGGCGCTGGGCAACGTGCTCCCGATCGAGACGGCGCCGGCGCCGATGCCGATGCTGAACGCCGCGCTCCCGCTGCCGGCCTATGTCAACGGCTTGAGCCAGCTGGTGTCGGGCGGCTCGGTCGGCTCACTGACAAGGGCCGTGACAGTGCTCCTTGTGTGGGCTGTGGGTGCCGGCCTGGCGGCCCTGCTGGTGGTGCGGCAGCGGCGTGTCGCCCGATCACCGCGCACCGCGGCCGTCGCCACCTGAGCCCGCCGTAGGGATGTCGGGGGTGAGGTGCTCTCAGTGTGGCAGCTCGACGAAGATGGGCCGGCCCACCTCGGGGTCGTCGATGAGGCGTTGGAAGTCGCTCGTGTTGCGAGAGATCGACACCAGGAGCTTCCCCGAGGCGAGCGGCACCTCGGGGTGGGCGAGCGGGGCGTACTCGTAGCTGCCGGAGTCGAGGCCACCCGGGGCTTCGAGCTCCTTGACCGGCTGCCACGGCCCGACGGCATTGGGCGCGGTCCACTTGTAGACGAAGTTCGCGATGTCCCCGTTGAGCTTGGACACCGCCACGAACCGGTCGCCCACGTGGTCCACGGACAGCACCTGGGACACTCCTCCGTCGCTGGGCAGGACCAGCTTCGCGCTCCCCACCTTCGACTGCCAAGCCGTTCCGTCCCAGAACCGCCATTCCTTCCGTTCGCCGGGGTAGGCGGCAGGGGCCCGGGCGACGTACAGCTCCCGGCCGAAGTCGTACTTCTTTCCGGTGAGGCGGGTGCCGTAGACATAGAGCCACGAGCCGCGGATGGTGGCCGCCGAGCCCCAGTTGACCTGGTCCTGGTCGCGGGAGTCAGGGGTGATGTCGACCACCTTCAGCAACTGCGGGGCCTGACCGTCGGCCACCGAGAAAGCAGCCACGCTCGTCCCCAGGAAGGTGAACCCGAACGACCCCGAGCTTCCCCGGTCGATCCGCGAGCAGAAGACGATGATCACGTCTCTGCCCTGCTGGCTGTCGACGACCACCGACATCGGCCAGCGGACCGTGGTCGGTGAGACGTCGGGGATCACCGGGCCCCTCGTGGCGTCGAGCAGCTGGGAGACGCACCTGCCCGAGCTGACCAGCATGGAGTTGGCGACCAGCTGGGGCTGCAGCGTGGGGCGGACGGTGTCGCCGAACAGCCAGACGATCCGGCCGTCGCTGAGACGCCCGCTGGCTCCGATATCGCCTGCCTGCCACGCGGGCAGGCTGACGGCGGCGCCGATGGCGTTGACCTGGTCCACGGTCGGCTTCTGCACCGCTGAGGGCGCGGGGCAGGATGGCGACAGTCTCAGCAGGGACGTGTCACGGGGCTTCTCGGAGCCGGGCGCATCGGTCGAGCTGCAGCCGGCGCCGAGAGCACTGAGACCCACGACCGCCACCACCGTCACCGCCGCCCGGAGTCTGCGCCTCACCGACGGATGCTCCTGCGAGGGCACCCGTCTTCGCGGTGCGGCGGTGGGCATCTCTCCAGCATGCCCGCTCCTGCCGGATGGCGCACGGAGCCAGCTGTGACTGGCCATGAAGCTGGACGGTTCGCGCCAAGGGTGCGGGACATCTCGCACATCCCGGTCATTCAGTCGGTAGCATTCGTGTTTTCCCACTGCGAGATCGAGGGTCTCCATGAATTTTCAGCCTGGTCGGGACTGCTGTCGCGTTGCTGCTCGCCGTGGGACTGGCGCCGGCTTCAGCCGCACCGGTCGCTCCGACGGTCGCGCATCGTGCGGTCAGGACCCAGCTCCGGTTCGACTTCAACAACGGTGAGTCGTTGCGACCAGGGTCGACGGTGCGCAACGTGGCGGGCCGCGGGCCCGGCAAGGTGGTCGGCTCCGCGCATGGCCGGTTGAGCGTCGTCAAGGGCATCACGGGACGCGGCGCGGCCTTCCCCTGCGTGACGTGTGGGAGAGCGCTCATCGAGGCCGCCGACCGGCCCGCCCTGGACCCGAAGCGCCACAGCTTCCGGTTCGGCGCGGCTGTGCGGATGACACCGCGCCAGGGTGCCCATCACATGAACATCGTCCAGAAGGGCTACTACAACCAGCAGGGCGGGCAGTACAAGCTGCAGGTCGATCTCGGGCGACCGAGCTGCGTGATCTCAGGGAGCGGCGGCCGGGTGATCGCCACCTCCAACCGGAACCTGGCGAACAGTCGTTGGCACAACCTCAACTGTGAGCGCCGGGGGCCGGAGGTCATCCTGCGCGTCGACGGGGTGGTGCGTGGTCGCATGTCGGGGACGATCGGACTGGTCTCCAACGCCTCGGCCCTTCGCGTCGGGGCCAAGAAGGTGCACAAGGGCGGCAACGACCAGTACCACGGCCGGTTGGACAACGTCTTCGTCCGCATCCAGGCCTGAGGCTCACAACCTGACGGACCTGGGCGAACGCGTGCTCGGCTCGGTGCCGCACAGCTCACCCCAGCGCCACTGCAGGACGCGGACGACGGCCTCGCGGACGATGGCCGAGGACATCTTCGAATTCCCCACCGTACGGTCGGTGAAGGTGATGGGCACCTCGACGATCCGCAGCCCGAAGCGGCTGCTCTTCCAGGTGTTCTCGATCTGGAAGCAATAGCCGTCGGACTGGGAGTCGACTGCGCCGATCAGGTGGAGGGCCTCGCAGCGGAACGCCTTGAAGCCCGCCGTCGAGTCGCGCACCGGCAGGTTGAGGACCAGGCGCACGTAGGCGTTGCCCGCCCCGGAGATCAGGCGCCGGGTCCACGGCCAGTTCCTCACCGCGCCACCAGAGACGTAGCGCGAACCGACGCTGAGGTCGGCGTGGTCGAGGGCGGCGAGGAGGGCGGGCAATCTCTCGGGCGGGTGGGACAGGTCGGCGTCCATCTGGGCGATGACGTCGTAGTCGCGGGCCAGCGCCCAGCGGAACCCTGCCCGGTAGGCCCCTCCCAGGCCGTCCCTGTCCGGGCGGCTGACGAGCCGGACCCGCGAGTCGAAACCCCAGTGGGCTCGGACCAGGTCGGCCGTGCCGTCCGGGCTGCTGTCGTCGACCACGAGTACGTCGACCTCGGGGGCTGCCTGGAGCACGCCGTCCAGGATGCGTGTGACGTTGCCGGCCTCGTTGTACGTCGGGATGACCACGATGGTTCTCACACCGTCGATCGTGGCTCAACGAACCTGACGGCGACCTGACTGCCTCACCGCAGCGGCATCGAGAGGCTCCGGCTCGTGGCGGGCGGCTCCGCGGTGCATCAGTTCCGCTTCTGAATCAGTGCGACATAGCCCAACGACACGCCGAGACCCGCGACGATCGGACCGAACGACCTTGCACTGCCCGAGCCTTCGAAGGCCCAGATCGCCCCGAGGGCGATCATCGCCAGCGCGACCAGCGACAACAGGATCTTGATCGCGACGTTCGGACCACCGTAGCGGTCACCCAGGTCTGGCTCGTTCATCGCGGGCAAGGCTAGCGGGTCAGGAGCTGACCGCGCAGGCGGTGCAGCTGGGGCATCAGGCCGTAGATGACGATCGGCACGGCGATCGTCGCGAGCACGAAGGTTCGTGTGACTGCGTTCAGGGTCCCCAACCACTGGCCCAGGGCAAGGTTCAGCACGGTGAGTGTCGGGAAGACCGCGAGCCAGATCATCAGGGCGAGCTGGTGCTTGGTCGGGGGCCCAGGCGTGGGACCGGTGTCGGGTCGAGCTGTCGCAGCTGTGTGGTCGGGGCGGGTCATCGTGGCTCCTTGGTTGGCGTGGTCGGCGTGGTTGCGGGTGGGGCGGGAGGACATCCGTGGTCGAGGTCGCGGACGGCGTGGCGTACGTCGTCGTCGACGAGGTCGGAGTTCAGCGCGATGGCCGCGGCTGAGCCGGCGCCTGCGGCCGTGATGACCTGGGCGCGCGGGTCGACGATGTTTCCGGCGGCCCAGACCCCGGGAACGCTGGTGCGTCCGGTGGCGTCGACCTCGACCCAGCCGCTCGAGTCGATCCTGGCGCCCAGCGCGAGGAGCAGGGCGTCGTTCGGAACGAAACGGGGCGGCACGAACAGGACGTCACGGGGGATGACGCGGCCATCGTCCATCTGTACGCCGTGCAGGTCGTCCGTCTCGTCGATGACGAGCCGGTCGATGGTGCCGTCGACGACGCCGATCGCGCGGGCGAGCAGCTCGGTCCTCTCGACAGGGGTGAGGACGCCCGGTGGTGTGAAGTAGACGAGGTCGTGCGTCCACTGGCGCACGATCTGGGCATACCGGACCGCCCCCGGGCTTCCGCCGATGACGCCGAGCCGTCGGTCGCGGACCTCGTGCCCGTGGCAGTAGGGGCAGTGCAGCACGTCGCGAGCCCACCGGTCGGACAGGCCGGGAAGGTCGGGGAGCTCGTCGCGCAGGCCGGTGGTCACCAACAGCCGGCGGGCCGAGATCCGCTGCCCGTCACCGAGGAGGACCCAGAAGCCGGCGGGGCCATCTGGCACCAGGTCGGTGACCGTGGCGGCCACGGTCTCGCCGCCGTAGCCCGCGACCTCGGCCCTGCCGGTGCCCAGCAGCTCGGCGGGCGGCAGGCCGTCTCGTGAGAGGTAGCCGTGCAGGTGCGAGGCCGGCGCGTTTCGAGGGTTCCCGGCATCGATCACGAGAACCCTGCGCCGTGCGCGCGAGAGGACCAGGGCTGCGGACAGGCCGGCGGCGCCTCCGCCGATGACCACGACGTCGTATCTGCTCATGCCCCCAGGTTGGGGCCGGCTGCGGTGATCACCAACCGACGTTGCTGTTTGTGGGAATCAGCGGTCAGATGAACCCTATGGAGGACGAGTCCGCGGCCGCCATCGCCGCCGCAGTCGAGGGGGTCGCACCCCGGTTGAAGCGAATCCGCACACAGCGGGGTTTGACCTTGACCGGGGTGGCGCAGACGACCGGCATCTCCAAGAGCACGTTGTCGCGGCTCGAGACCGGTCAGCGTCGGCCCACCCTGGAGCTGCTCCTGGCGCTCTCGCACGTCTACCGGGTGCCGCTCGATGATCTCGTGGGAGCGCCCGAGGAGGGCGACCCGCGGCTGCGGCTCAAGCCCGGCCTCGTCAAGGGCAGGACGGTGATCCCGCTGACCCGGCAACCGGACGGGATGCAGGCCTGGAAGATCGTCATCCCGACCAGCATGACCAGGCCGGAACCGCGGGCCCATGACGGCCACGAGTGGATCTACGTCCTGTCCGGTCGCATGCGCTTCGTCCTCGGTGGCGACGACATGGTTCTCGGGCCCGGTGAGGTCGTCGCCTTCGACACCACGGTGCCGCACTGGTTCGGCAGCACCGGCACCTCACCTGCTGAGATCATCAGCATCTTCGGCCGACCCGGCGAGCGCATGACCGTGCGTGGAACAGCTGCACCGCCCTAGGTGTCTCAGGTCGGCCCTGCGATCCGCACGAGCGACGGCGTCCGGCTCCTATGATCCGTGTGTGCCGACCGCGGTGCTTGCCACGAAACTGTTCGCGCCGCTCCGGCGCGCGCAAGCCGTCGCGCGCACCCGGCTACGCGAGCAGCTCGACGCCACGCGCGCTCCGGGTCACCGACTGACACTGGTCTCTGCGCCGGCCGGGTTCGGCAAGACCACCGCGCTCAGCGACTGGGTCGCCGCTCTGGGTGAGACCGACTCACCGGCCCACAGCGCCTGGCTGTCCCTCGACGCCGGTGACAACGACGTGACACGGCTCCTGACACACCTGGTCGCGGCCGTCCAGGCGGCTGATGCCGACCTCGACATGGTGGGCGTCCTCAATTCCGTGCCGGGCGACGTGACGACGGTCCTGACCGCGTTGGTCAACACTCTCGCCGGCTCGGGAGCCCGTGACCCCGGGGCGCAGTGGGTTCTGGTCCTGGACGACTACCACGTCCTCACGGCGCCCGAGGTGCACGAGGCCATGTCCTTCCTCCTCGACCACCTGCCCGACCAGGTGCACCTGGTGCTCGCGACCCGCGCCGATCCGCCGCTGCCGTTGGCCCGGCTGCGCAGCCGCGGACAGCTCGTCGAGATACGAGGTGCCGACCTGCGCTTCACCCCCGAGGAGGCAGGAGAGTTCCTCACCCGGGCGATGGGCCTGGACCTCGACACCGCCGACGTGCAGGCCCTGGAGGAGCGCACCGAGGGCTGGATCGCCGGCCTGCAGCTAGCCGCGCTGTCGCTGCGTGCGATCCCGACCAGGTCCGAGGTCAGTGACTTCATCGAGGCGTTCACCGGCAGCAACCGGTTCGTGATCGACTACCTGGCCGACGAGGTCCTGGCCCTCCAGTCACCCGGGGTGCGTGACTTCCTGCTGCGTACGGCGGTCCTCGACCGCCTCACCGGGCCATTGTGCGACGCGGTCACCGAGCAGGCCGCCGGGACCGCGATGCTGCTCGACCTCGACCGCGACAACCTGTTCGTGGTTCCCCTCGACACCGAACGCACGTGGTACCGCTACCACCACCTGTTCGCCGACGTGCTGCACGCACGTCTGCTGGCCGAGGCTCCCGCCCTCGTTCCGCACCTGCACCGGCGGGCCAGCGACTGGTACGCCGCGCGCGGCCTGCGTGCCGATGCGATCCGGCACGCCCTGATGGCCGAGGACTTCACCCGAGCCGGCTACCTGGTGGAGGAAGCGCTGACCGAGGTGCGCCGGGCACGGCAGGACGGCCTGCTGCTCAGCTGGGCCAGGGCCCTGCCCCGCTCGGTCCTGCGACGCAGCCCGGTGCTGAGCATCCTCGACGGCTGGTCACGCATGATGACCGGTGACCTCGACGGGCTGGAGTCCTGCCTCGATGATGCCGACGCGGCACTCGACCGTGGCGCCCGCGACCCCGACCTCGCATCCACCTGGGCTCAGACCGAGGACCTGCGCACGGCACCGGCAACGGTCCTGGTCTACCGCGCCTCGCTGGCCCAGGCGCGCGGTGATGTCGCCGGAACGGTGCGTCACGCGCGTGCCGCACTCGACCTGGCCGGCCCTGAGGATCACTTGGTGCGCGGCGCGGCGGGCGGGTTCCTCGGCCTGGCGGCGTGGGCTGCAGGAGCGATCGAGGAGGCCGTCGCCACGTTCTCCGAGGCTGTGCGCAGCCTGCACGCTGCGGGAAACCTGGTCGATGAGCTGGACGCAACGGTGAACCTCGCGGACATGTGGGTGGCGGCCGGCCGGCCCAGCCGGGCCCGCAGGCTCTACGAGCGTGCGCTGGCCACCGCGACCGGGAGCGGCGAGCCGTATCCCCGAGCGACCGCCGACCTGCACGTCGGCCTGGCCGAGCTCGACCGGGAGCTGGATGATCTCGCAGGGGCGGAGGCGCACCTGGAGGCTGCCCGCGTCCTGGCCGAACGTGCCTCCATCACCGAGAATCAGCACCGGTGGCCCGTCGTCATGGGCCAGGTGCGTGCGGCCGCCGGCGACCATGCCACCGCGCTCCGGAGGCTCGACGAGGCCGCGGCGCTCTACCGGCGCGGCTTCTACCCCGACGTACGCCCGATCGAGGCGATGAGGGCCCGACTGCACATCTCCGCTGGCGACCTGGACTCGGCGGCACTGTGGGCTCGCCACCGAGGGCCGGGCCTCGATGGTGACCCGGCCTACCTGCACGAGTACGAGCACCTCACGCTGGCGCGGCTGCTCATCGCCCAGGTCCGGTCCGACCAGCGACCTGACTCGCTGCGAGATGCGCCCACCCTCGATTCCGTCCATGCGCTGCTCGCCCGGCTGCACGACGCGGCCGCCGGCACCGGACGCGACGGCAGCCTGCTGGAGATCCGGATGCTGCAGGCCCTCGCCCGCCACGCCGGCGGCGACCATGAGCAGGCGCTCGTGTTCCTGGGTGAGGCCCTGACCGAGACCCCCGAGCCCGAGGGCCACGTCCGCCTGTTCCTCGATGAGGGAGAGCCGATGCTGGACCTGCTGGCCACAGCGGCTCGGGCCGGCACCCGTGCCGGTGAGCAGGCCCGACTGCTGCTCGAGCGGACACCGACAGCGGCAGCACCTGAGCACCGGCACGTTGCGGACCAGTCGCTGGCCGATCCGTTGAGCCAGCGCGAGATCGAGGTCCTCAGGCTTCTGCGCTCCGAGCTCACCGGACCGCAGATCGCCGAGCAGCTCTACGTCTCGGTCAACACCCTGCGCACCCACACCAAGCGGATCTTCACCAAGCTCGGCGTGCAGACCCGCGCCGCCGCCGTCCGCACCGCTCACGAGCAGGGACTCCTCTAGACCGTACGCAGCCGGGTCCCGCGGCCAGGTCGGCCGGGTGCACCCGCGGATGTCACATCGTCAATCACATCATGTGGTGACGCGCACGCGGAGTTCCCCTCAATAGGTTCGAGCCATCCCGCGGCGCCGGCCACGGACCAACCCGAGAGTGGACCAGACATGACCATCACCCCGAACCTCCTGACCCGGTGGGCCGGCATCGCGGCCGTCGCAGCCGGAGCCATCTTCATCGGCGTCCAGATCAACCACCCGGACCTGAACGCCACCTCGATCCAGACCACCGACGTGGCCGTGCGCGACTCGCTGAAGGTGCTCATGGCAGCACTGGCCCTGGTCGGCATCACCGGTATGTACCTGAACCAGATCCGCAGGCACGGGGTGCTCGGCCTCATCGGCTACGTGGTGTTCGCTGCGGGGTACCTCGGCATCATGGCCGTCACCTTCACTGCCGCCTTCGTGCTGCCCGAGGTCGCGACGGCCGACGCCGGCTTCGTCAACGACGCGATCGCCGTCAACACCGGCCGCGGCACCGTCGTGGGTGACATCGGGGCGCTGCAGCCCGTGATCCAGGGAATCGGGTTCGCCTACCTGGTCGGTGGACTGCTCTTCGGGATCGCGCTGTACCGGACTCGGGTGCTGCCCCGCTGGGCGGCCGCGCTGCTGGCCGTCGGCGGCCTCGTCTCCGCCGCCCTGGTGATCATGCCGGACGCCTTCTACCGCTTCCTCGCCTTCCCGAACGGAGTCGCGATGATCGTCCTGGGCTACTCGCTGTGGAGGGTCGCCCGCACGGACGCCCCGACGCAGACCCAGCCGGGAGCGGTCGAGGTCACGCAGCGCCGCACGGTAGGCGTGGAATGAGCCCGCGCGCGAGCTGGTGGGTTCCTCCGGCCCTGCTGGCGCTGGCCTTCATCCCGGTCGCCGGCGGCACCGGCCGCCTCATCGAGGTGCTCGGCGGACCCCAGGTGCTGCCGGCCGACGGGCGCTTCGCCGCCTCACCGGTCCCGCTCGTCGTCCATATCGTGGCCGCAGTCGTCTACGCGATGCTCGGCGCCTTCCAGTTCTCGGCCCGGCTGCGTCGCCGCCACTCCGGCTGGCACCGACGAGCGGGACGGCTCCTGGTCGTGCTGGGTCTCGCGGTGGCGTTCTCCGGTCTTTGGATGACCCTGGCCTACCCCCAGAAGGAAGGTACCGGCGACCTCCTGTGGGTCACCCGTCTGCTCGTCAGCTCGGCAATGGGCGCCGCCGTCGTCCTGGGCCTGGTCGCCATCCGGCGCCGTGACATCGCTCAGCATCGTGCCTGGATGACCCGCGCCTACGCGCTGGCACTCGGTGCCGGGACGCAGGCGTTCACCGTCGGCTTCGGCGAGGCAGTCTTCGGGGCTGGAGCCGTCAACCATGACCTGATGATGGCGTCAGCCTGGGCCATCAACCTCGCCGTGGCCGAGTGGATCATCCGGCGTCCCGCCATCCGACGCGCCAAGCGCGCTCGCCACCCGCGCACGGCCCTGGCCCGGTCCGTCATGACCTCGCCAGCGACCCGACGCGGCCACGTCGTACGAGCTGCGCATCGGTGGTCACCTGGACGAGCACTGGTCGACCTGGTTCGACGGCTTCGCGCTGACCCACGAGGACGACGGGACGAGCACCCTTCGCGGCGTCGTGCGCGACCAGTCCGAGCTGCACGGCCTGCTCGCCAGGGTCCGCGACCTCGGGACGACGCTCATCTCACTCACCCCGGGGCCAACCCAGGACGGCTCCGAGGGACATTCCCGGTAACGGCAACATCGCTGGCGAACCGGAGCTGACCCGACCAGCATCGCTGAGGACCCAGGAGGAAGCCCATGTCCACGACCACCACCACCGCTCTGTCCGGGCCGACCAGCACGCCCGACCTCTCGCTGGCCCGGCTGCACCTGATGCGATCCGGCTACCTGCTCATGGGTGTCGGACTCGCGCTCAAGAAGTGGCCGCTCCTTGCCGGCGCGCACACGATGCCTCTCTACGAGGGCGTGACCTGTGCCTCCTGGTTGCCATGTCTCTGCTGGCGTTCCTCGGCGCTGCGTCACCCGGTCAGGCTGCTCCCGCTGCTGCTCTTCGAGTCGGCCTGGAAGGTCCTGTGGCTCGGCCTGGTCGCGCTGCCGAGGGCCATCGACGGAAGATCTGGACAAGGCCACCAGCGACATCGTGTTCAACTGTTCCTTCGTCGTCCTCATCCTCGCGGTCACCCCGTGGACCTATGTGTGGCGCACTTACGTGCGCGCGAGCGGTGACCGGTGGCGATGAGCACCTCGATGCGGGGCCGGCACCTACGCCGCTCGCGAGCTGCCGACCAACTCGTCCTCGACCTCTGCGGTCGGTACGGCCCGCCGGTGCCGCAGCACGGCGATCCCGGCCGGGATCAACGAGAGACCGACGATCCCGAGCAGGATGACCTCCACGTGGGCGGCGACGAACGGCACGCCGCCGAGGAAGTATCCGGCGCTGAGCACCCCGACCCCCCAGCCCAGGGCTCCGATGACGTTGTAGGCGAGGAACCTCGGGTAGGGCATCGCGCCGACCCCGGCGACCACGGGGGTGAAGGTGCGCACGATCGGGATGAAACGCGCCAGGACGACCGCGCGGGGTCCGTGCCTGGCGAAGAACTGTCGGGCCAGATCTGCGCGCCGCTGTGAGAAGAGTCGGGAGTCCGGCCTGGTGAACACCCGTGGTCCCAGACGCCGGCCGATGAGGTAGCCCACCTGGTCCCCGGCGCTGGCGGCGAGGAAGACCCCGAGGGCAACGAGCCAGAACGGCACCCCGAGCCCGCCGGAGGCGCACAGCACTCCGGCCGTGAAGAGCAGCGAGTCGCCGGGCAGGAAGAACCCGACGAGCAGACCGGTCTCGATGAAGACCACCGCCATGACGAGCAGCAGCCCGACAGGGCCGAGACCGGCCAGGTGGGGAGTCAGCGACGGGATCATGACCCGACGGTAGGTGGAGGAACCTGTCGGCGACCTGACTACCGTCGGTGCGCAATCCCATGGCCAGTCCGCCCATCCCGATCGCCGACCGGAGCGCGGCCCCAGCGGTGGTCGGCCGGCGCACCGTCGACCGGTTCCCAACCATGCGTGAGGATGTCCCACAGCAGGAACAGGAGTACGCCGTGCCGGACCTGTGGGCGGGAGGAGGTGAGTCGGTGGGGACCATGCCAGGGACCATGGGTGTGGCGAGCGCCAACATCCTCTACTCGCTGGACCGCTCCGAGGCACGAGCCGCTCTCGACCAGGTGCTCGACTTGGAGCCTGATCTCATCGGCCTGCAGGAGTGGTCTCCCAAGCGTGTCGGCCTCCTGAGCGAGGCGGGGCGGGTCGGTCTTGCGCCACACGTGGGAGTCAGGTTGCCCAGCCGCCGGTCCCGCGACCGGCTCGACTACCTGTGGAACCAGCCGTTGCTCGGTGGGTGTGCGGTCGGCGCCCGAGCCGACCGCTTCGAGCTGCTGAGCTGCCGGACGCGCCTGCTGGGCCGGCCGGGCTTCGGAGATCGCAAGAGTGGGCGGCGCCCCGTGGAGCCTCCGCGGGAGGCGACGGTGGCGGTCTACCGCGACCTCCGGGCGGAACGCACCGTCTGCCTGGTGAACTACCACCTCGTCTCGGGCATCCAGGCCGGGGGGCGCTACCGCACCGACCGGCCCGTGCTCTCCGGCCGACATCTCCACGAGGTCGAGCTGCTCACGCGCACCGTGGGTCGGCAGCGTGATCTCGGGCACGTCGTCTACGCCACCGGCGACTCCAACTTCGACGGCATGCGCATCGCCGGGCTCACCTCCGCCTGGGAAGGCCGCGAGGACTGGGCGGGCACCCTGGGACCGAGGCGGAAGGTGGACGACGCCCACGGCCCCTGCCCGGCCGAGTCGGTCACCGTGCTCACCACGCCGTCCGACCACCGCGCGATCGTGGTGCGATGGTGACCTCACCCCATCGGTCGTCCTGACCACCCACCCCTTCGGGTGGATCGCTCCGGCAGGCAGCCCACCTAACGTCAAGGCTCCAGTGTCGTCGAAGGTGGAGGCTCTCATGGTGTCGTTGAACGGAGCACGGATCGCGTTCGTGGTGGCTGGTGAGGGCATCGAGCAGGTCGAGCTCACCTCGCCGTGGGTGGCTGTGGTCGATGCCGGCGGTGAGCCCGTGCTGGTCTCGGCCGAGGAGGGCCGGGTCCAGGCCTACAACCACCTTGACAAGGGCGACACCTTCGCCGTGGACCTGACCTTCGCCGACGCCGACGTCGCGGACTTCGCGGGCCTGGTGCTGCCCGGCGGGGTGGCCAACCCCGACGCGCTGCGCATGAGCTCCGAGGCGGTCGCGTTCGTCGCGGGGTTCTTCGAGGCCGACAAGCCCGTCGCGGCCATCTGTCACGCACCCTGGACGTTGATCGAGGCAGACGTCGTACGCGGTCGCACCCTGACGTCCTGGCCGAGCCTGCAGACGGACCTGCGCAACGCCGGCGCGCAATGGCGCGACGAGGAGGTGGTGGTCGACGGGCGACTGGTGACCAGCCGCAACCCGGACGACCTCCCCGCCTTCAACGCCGCAGCCGTCGAAGCCTTCGCGCGGGCCTGACGGCCACGTCCACCCCACCAGAGAGGCAGTGATGTCAGAAGCCAAGCAGGGCGCCCATCGGGTCAAGAAGGCCAGCAGGAGCGTGGTCGCCCAGGCCGCCGAGGCCACCCTCGCTGCGGCGACGGCTCGTGCCCCGGGCGACGAGGTGCCCGGCGTACCAGGTGCTGCACCGGCGCAGCAGGGGACGTTCCTGACGACAGCGCAGGGGGCGCGGCTCCGCGACACCGACCACTCCCTCAAGGCCGGCACCCGTGGCCCGACGTTGCTGCAGGACCACCATCTGCGCGAGAAGATCACCCACTTCGACCACGAGCGCATCCCCGAGCGGGTCGTCCACGCGCGTGGGGCCGGGGCACACGGCATCTTCGTCGGCTACGGGAACGCGAAGCCGATCACTCGTGCAGGCTTCCTGGCCAAGAACGCCCAGACCCCGGTGTTCGTGCGGTTCTCGACCGTGCTCGGTTCTCGTGGCTCGGCCGACACCGTGCGCGACACCCGAGGGTTCGCCACGAAGTTCTACACCGACGAGGGCACGTTCGACCTGGTCGGGAACAACATGCCAGTGTTCTTCATCCAGGACGGCATCAAGTTCCCCGACGTGATCCACGCCGGCAAGCCGCACCCGGACCGCGAGATCCCGCAGGCGCAGAGCGCCCATGACACCTTCTGGGACTTCGCCTCCCTGCACACCGAGTCGCAGCACCACACCATCTGGAACATGTCCGACCGTGGCATCCCGCGCTCCTTCCGGACGATGGAGGGGTTCGGGGTGCACACCTTCCGACTCGTCGACGCCGCGGGCGGCACGTCCCTGGTGAAGTTCCACTGGAAGCCAGTCCTCGGCGTGCACTCGCTGACCTGGGAGGAGGCCCAGATGCTGGCCGGGATGGACCCGGACTTCCACCGGCGGGACCTGGCCGACGCCATCGAGTCCGGCGCCCTCCCGCAATGGGAGCTGGGCGTCCAGGTCTTCGAGGACACGCCCGAGGAGACGTTCAACGGCATCGACCTCCTGGATCCGACCAAGCTGGTGCCCGAGGAGGACGCGCCGGTGCAGGCGATCGGGCTGCTCACGCTCACGGCCAACCCCACCAACTACTTCGCGGAGACCGAACAGGTCGCCTTCCACGTCGGCAACCTCGTGCCGGGGATAGACGTCACCAACGACCCCTTGCTGCAGGCGAGGCTGTTCTCGTACGTCGACACGCAGCTCACCCGGCTCGGCGGGCCGAACTTCAACCAGATCCCGATCAACCGGCCGCACGCACCGGTCAACGACATGCTGCGAGACGGGTTCCACCAGGACGCGGTCCACACCGGGGTGGCGCCGTACCGCCCGAACTCGCTCGACGGCGGCTGCCCGTTCCACGCCGCCGGCGCGAAGGACGGCGGCTTCGTCGACGTGGCCGCCCTGATCCCCGAAGGGGTCAAGATCCGCGAGAGCCCGGCGTCGTACGACGACCACTTCAGCCAGGCGCGCCAGTTCTGGCTCAGCATGACTCCGCCGGAGAGGGAGCACATCGTGCTCGCCTACACCTTCGAGCTGGCCAAGTGCTACGAGCAGGCGATCAAGGAGCGCCAGCTCCTCGCCCTGGCGAACATCGATGCAGACCTCTGTGCCCAGGTTGCCGCCGGATTGGGGCTGGAGGCGCCGGCTGCGACCCTGCCGCTGGCCGAGCCGACGCCGAGTCCGGCCCTGTCGCAGCTCGGCGGCAGCTGGCCCACCGACGGTCGGCTGGTCGGGATCCTGGTCGACCCCGAGGGCGACCTCACCGGCCTCCAGGACCTCGTCGACACGATCCAGGCAGCCGGACTGGTGCCGCTGGTCATCGGGCCGCGGGGCGGGAGACTCCCCAACGGCATGGTCGTGCAGCGGGCCCTCGGTGCGACCCGGTCGGTGGAGTTCGATGCGGTCATCCTCGCCGGTAGCCCCGCCTCCGACCCACGCGTCGACCTCCTTGTCCAGGAGTGCTTCCGCCATGCCAAGGTGATCGCTGCCTACGCGGCCGGCAGCGAGGCCCTGGGCAGCGCCGGGATCGGCGCGGACGCGCCCGGCGTCGTCGTGGCCGACGGCGGCGTCGCTGCCTTCACCGAGCTGCACGCTCTGCTCGGGGCCCACCGGGTCTGGGACCGGTTCGCACCGGCGTCGGACTGAGCGCCGAGACCCACGTGTCGGTCGGGACCACCGAATGAGGCGCCCGCGGTGACGCAACACGATGCCATGACCGACGAGTTCGACACCGTCGCCACCTGGACGAGTGAGGCGCTTGCCGAGCTGGGCACCGACCACGAGCTGCCGGCGGCCTGCCGTGGAAGCGGCAGTCCGGCGGCCATGGCGTGGCTCGCGGAGCAGACGCAGTGTCGGTCCGGCACGCGCCTGGCCGACGTGGGGGCGGGTCTGGGCGGTCCGGCGGAGTACGCCGCCCGGTCCTACGGGGTGCGGCCGGTGCTCCTCGAACCCATGGTGGGGGCCTGCCGGGCTTCGCTGCGGTGGTTCGGGCACCCGGTCGCGGCAGCCTCCGGCGCTGCCCTGCCGATCCGGGCGGCAGCCTTCGACGCGGTCTGGTGCCTGGGGGTGCTCTGCACCGTCGAGGACCAGGCGGCGCTGCTCGCCGAGCTGCGCAGAGTCGTTGCGCCCTCGGGGTCGGTGGGCCTTCTCGTGTTCGTCCGGACCGTGGCGGAGCTTCCCGAGCAGCCCGAGGGCAACAACTTTCCCACGCGCGAGGAGGTGGAGCGCCTCTGTGCGGGCGCAGGGCTCCGCCTGCGTGCTCGGGCTCGGCTCACCGACTTCCCCCCGCCCGATCGTGCCTGGGTCGAGGCGGTCGCCGACGTGGATGAGCTGATCGCCCGCGACCACGGGCACGATGACCGCTTCGGCGAGGCGAAACGGCAGGAGGCGACCATGGCGAGGTTGCTCGACGAGGGGTTGGTCGTCGGCTGGCTGTACGTCGCGTCCCCGGAGGCCGTGCCTACCGGATGCCCCCTCGGCTGAGCCGCCGGAGGCGGTCATGGGCCAGGGCGGCGCGGGCCGCGTTCATGCCCGGAGCCCCGTGGACCCCGCCGCCGGGGTGGGCCGAGGCTGAGCCGAGGTACAGGCCGCGGATCGGGGTCTCGGCTCGTCCGAGTCCGGGCAGGGGTCGGAAGAAGAGCTCCTGGTGGAGTTGTGCGGTGCCACCGTTGATGGCGCCGCCGACGAGGTTGGCGTCGCGTGCCTCGAGCTCGCGTGGGCCGAGCACGCGACGGGTGAGGACGCGGGAGGTGAAGCCCGGTGCGAGGCGCTCGATCCTGCCCTGCATCCGGTCGGCGAACCGCTCGCAGTCGTCGCCGTCCCAGACGCCGCGGATGTTGCCCTCGCCGGCGTCCCTGAGGCTCTGCTGGGGGACGTGGGTGTAGGCCCACATGGACTCGGTGCCCACCGGTGACCGCGTCGGGTCGGTCGTGGTCATCTGCCCGGCCAGCATGAAGGGGTGGGCCGGAATCGCACGCGCTGCCACCTGCGCAAGAGCCTCGGTCATGTCCTGGACCGACTCGCCCACGTGGAAGGTGCCGGGAGCGTGGAGCGGAGCCGCTGCCCACGGGATGGGACCGTCCAGCGCCCAGTCGACCTTGACCGTTCCGGGGTCGAGCTGGAAGGAGGAGAGGGCCTTGGTCGTCCGAGCCGGGAGCTCGGACTGATCGACGAGTCCGCCGTAGAGATGGGGTGCGAACACGTCGGCGACGATGGCTCGCCGGGCGGTGAGCGCGTCGCCGTCGCGCGTGCGTACGCCGGTCGCTCGCCGGTGGGTCACGTCGATGCCGACGACCTCGCTGGAGCATCTGATCTCGCCGCCACGCGACTGGAAGCGACGAGCCAGGGCGGCGCTCAGGCCGCTAGCGCCGCCTTCGGGCACCGGGAAGCCGACCGTCTGCCCGAGCATCGTCATCAGCAGACCCATCAGCCCGGAGCCGGGGGCGTCCAGGGGGATGTCGGCATGGCCTGCGTTCCCGGCGATCAGGATGCGGGGGCTGACGCCCCCGAAGCGGGTTCGGCCGAGCTCGGCGGCGGGGGTGAGAAGCATCTTCACGAAGTCCAGCCCGCCGACGGACCGCAGCCGTGCCAGGACCCCGAGCCCCGACCGCACGGGTGGGAACGGGGAGAGCAGCGACCCGATCAGGTCATCGCCGATCCGGTCCCACTCCTCGCAGACGGTGAGCCAGGCCTCGCCGTCGCCGGCGTGCTGGGCCTCCATGAGGCCGGCGGTGAGGTCTCGGTCACGGTGCAGCAGCGCCCAGTCACCGTCGGGGAGCGGGTGACCGAGGACGGCTGGGGCGTGGCGCCAGGTCAGGCCGTGGTCCTCGAGGTCGAAGGAGCGGATGGTGGGGGAGGCGTGCGCCAGCGGGTAGAACGCGCTGAAGGTGTCGTGGACGAAGCCCGGATGCACGTCTTCGGCGCTGCGCACCGCACCCCCGACCTCGGGTTGCGCCTCCAACAGCAGCACCGACCAGCCGGCGTCGGCGAGGTGGTTGGCTGCCACGAGCCCGTTGGGACCGGCGCCGATGACGATCGCGTCCCATGTCGTCATTCGTCAGCCACCGGACGGCCCTCGGCGATGTAGGCGAGGCGTCGGAGGGTCTCGGCGTTGCGCCACCGTAGTGCGGCGTGACGCAGCGGCGCGGGTGTCAACCGGCCCGGACCCGAGACGGCGTCCTCCTCGAGGTGGATCTCGGCGGCCGCTCCCGAGGCCGAGACGCGGAGGATCACCTCGGCCTCGCCCGCCGGCCAGGCGCGCGCCCGAAGCCGGAGGAGACTTCCCGGCCTGCACTCGAGCACCTCGGTGTTGTCGTCGACCAGGAGCGGCCAGGCCCCTACGGAGTGATGGAGGTGGGAACCCACAGCCGGCCACGTCTCGTCGACGTCGCGAACCCGCGAGGCTCCGACGACCCAGAGCGGGTAGAGCCAGCCATCGGCGAGGATCTCCCAGAGCACCTCGGGTGAGGCTCGGACGATGCGGCTACTGGAGCTCATGGGGATCCCTTCGGTGGCGGTGACCTGCCTCCCGTACCCAGCGGTGTCGTCGTCATCCCGCCCGAGCTGCAGCTGGCTGCCAGGCTGACCGCCTGCGGGTCCCACGCGTCGACCTCGTAGGAGGAGTCGAAGACCAGGCGTCGCTCCTGCTCGGCGAGCTGTCGAGCAGCCCGCGGTCGGTCATGCACGGTCTCCGTTCGCAGATGGCATGACGTCCGTGGCTACCGGATCACGGCGCCGTAGACCAGACTGGGCGGGCTCGATGGGGTGCGAAGGTAAGGAGTCTGATGTCCGGTTCACATACGCGCGCGCGTTTCCGCCGCGCTGCGGGACTGCGGGGCGCCGTCGGAGTCACGCTGCTGGGCTCCTTGCTGCCGGGCATCGGCTACGTCTGGAGCGGTCGCCGACTCGGCTATGGGCTCCTGGTGGGCGCGGTCGGCATGCTGATCCTTCTCGTGTCCCTCACGCAGGGCGCAGGCAGCCTGCTGGATCTGGCGTTCGACCCCGGTCGACTTCGGATCGTCGCGGCGGTGATCGGCACCGCGCTCCTACTGTGGGTGTTCGTCGTCGTGACGACCTACCTGATGGTCCGACCGACCCGGATGGGGCCGTGGCGCACCGGCGCCGGGGCGGCCTTCGTGTGTGCGCTCTGCCTGGCCGTGACGCTGCCCGTCGGCCTGGCGATGCGTGCGGCGCTGGCCCAGGCCGGTCTGGTCAGCGAGGTGTTCGCGCCCAAGGTCAGCGCCACCGTGCCGAAGGACGTCACCAAGGCCGACCCTTGGGGTGGGCGGGATCGGGTCAGCGTGCTGATCATCGGAGGTGACGCGGGACCGGGTCGGACCGGCGTCCGCACCGACACGATGATCCTGCTGAGCATGGACACCCGCACGGGCAAGGCCGTCATGTTCAGCCTGCCCCGCAACATGATGTACGCCGAGTTCCCCACGTCCAGCCCGCTCCACGATGTGTTCCCCGATGGCTTCAACGGTGCCGGTGACCCGGCGAGCTGGATGCTCAACGCGGTCTACGGACAGGTGCCTGCGCTGTACCCCCACATCCTGGGCAAGTCGGACAACGAGGGAGCTGACGCGCTCAAACAGGCCGTGCAGGGGAGCCTCGGCACCCCGGTGGACTACTACGCCCTCGTGGAGCTGAAGGGTTTTCGGAAGGTCGTCGACGCGATGGGGGGAGTGACGGTCAACATCAACGAGCGGGTGGCGATCGGCGGTTCCATCGACCACAACGACCCTCCCGACGACTACCTGGAACCCGGCCCCGACCAGCACCTCGACGGCTTCCACGCCCTCTGGTTCGCGCGCGGGCGCTGGGGCTCCGACGACTACCAGCGGATGCTGCGACAGCGGTGCATGATCAATGCCCTCGTCAGTGAGGCCGATCCGATCCACCTGCTGACGCACTACACCAAACTGGCCGAGGCCGGCCGGGAGATCGTGGAGACCGACATCCCGCGCGAGCTGATGCCGGCCTTCGTCGACCTCGGCACGAAGGTGAAGGAACATCGCCTGAAGTCGCTTGCCTTCGTCTCCTCCGACAAGTTCTTCTCCGGTGATCCGGACTACGAGTGGATGCACGAGACCGTCGACAAGGCGTTGGCCCACAAGCGCAAGAAGGCCGGATCGGCCGACGACCCCAGCCGGCCCGTGGCCGCCGACGACGTCTGCGGGTACCACCCCGTCAGCTGAGGCACGGGCGGGTCCGGGCCTCGGTGGGTGGGCCGACGCCGTACGGTTCGGTCATGGTGCATGTACTCCTCGTGGAGGACGACGAGGCGATCCGCCGCTCCCTCTCCCGCGGGCTGGGGGAGGAGGGCGCCTCGGTGACCGCGGTGGCCTCAGCGGTCGAGGCGATGAAGAGCCTCGCGGGCGGTACGCCGGATGTCGTCCTGCTCGATCTGGGACTGCCCGACCTCGACGGGCGCGACGTACTGGCGCTGATCCGGGCCACCAGCGACCTCCCGGTCGTCATCGCGACCGCCCGTGACGGCGACCGCGAGATGGTGCAGCTGCTGGATGCGGGCGCCGACGACTACCTCGTCAAGCCGTTCTCGGCTGCGCAGGCGATGGCCCGGATCCGGGCAGTCCTGCGTCGCACCCACGGCGCGAGCGCCGAGGACCCCGCCGACGAAGCAGTGGCGGTCGGCGGCCTCGTCATCGACCGGGTGTCGCGCACCGTGCTGCTGGAGGGTCGCGAGCTCGACCTCAATCGCAAGGAGTTCGACCTGCTGCTGGCGCTCGCGTCCCGCCCGGGGCGAGTGCTGTCGAAGCGGCAGCTGCTGGCCGAGGTCTGGCAGCAGCCCTGGGGCGGAGCGGACCGCACGGTCGACGTGCACCTGTCCTGGCTGCGTCGCAAGCTGGGAGAGACCGCTGCCGAGCCGCGCTACCTCATCAGCGTGCGCGGCGTCGGGGTGAAGCTCGTCGACCCGGGGCCTTCGTGAACCTCCGGCCGAGAAGATCCTCGATGACCCTGAGGCGCCGGATCCTGCTGCTGAGTCTGGGCTCCTCGGCAGCGGTCCTGCTGTTGTTCTCGATCCCGTTGGCAGTGCTGCTGCACTCGTCAGCCGCCGACCGGACGGTCGCAGCGGCCACCGACCAGGCGCAGGGGGTCGCCGACTATCTGAGCTCGAACCCGTCGAAGGATGAGCTCACGGAGTACGTCGACCGGGTGAGCTCGCGCGAGGAGGCCTTTCCCCTAGCCGTCGCCACCGCTGACGGCAGCGTGACCGGCGAGTCGGTGCCCGGGCTCGATCGGCTGCGAAGCCAGGAACAGGCTGAGAGCGGCGACGGCGGGACCGGCGACGCGGACGGGGACGAGACCGGCGGGAGCGCCTTCCGTCCGACCTCGGAGCCCAGCGTCGAATCGGTCAGCGACGGGCGCATCGTGGTGATCGAGGTCGGCAAGGGCCACGATCTGGTGGTCGTCTATGCCGCTGACGAGCGGGTCAACGCCCTGGCGGGGCAGCGCCTGCTTCTGCTCGCGGCGGCCGGGGTGCTGCTGCTGGGACTCACCGCGGCGGCCTCCCAGCTCGTGACCCGGCGCATGGTCCACAACCTGGCCGAGACCGCCCAGGCGGCCGACGCCCTCGGTGCGGGCAACCTCGCCGAGCGCGCCCCGGAGGATGGGCCGCCCGAGGTCCGCCGAGTGGCGCAGGCGCTGAACGGCCTCGCCGATCGCATCGACGACCTGCTGCTGGCCGAGCGGGAACTCGTCGCCGACCTGTCCCACCGCCTCCGGACCCCGCTGACCGCCGTCCGTCTCGACGTCGACAGCCTGACCCGTGGCTACGCGGACCCCGCCGAGGTTCCCGAGCTTCTCGTCGAGCTTGCCGCCCATGTCGACCAGTTCGAACGCACCCTCACCGCTGTCATCCATGCAGCCCGCCGCGTCGAACGCGAGGGTGCCCGTCGCCACGCCGACGCAGGCACGGTCGTTCGGGAGGCCGTGGACTTCTGGAGGCCCCTGGCCGAGGACCAGTCCCGGGCGGTCACTCTCCTCGCCGGCACCGACGACCTGCCGGCCGTCCGTTGCGACACCGACGAGCTCCGTGCCGCCCTCGACGCACTGCTCGAGAACTGCCTGGCGCACACGCCCGATGGAACAGCGATCCGCATCGAGGTCCTGCCCGGCGGCACGGACCAGCATGGCCGCGCGGAGGTCGTCGTCGAGATCGCCGATCAGGGACCCGGCATCCCGGCCAGCGCCGTCCGCCGTGGACGCAGCGACCGTGGCTCCACCGGCCTCGGCCTGGACATCGCCCGCAGCTGTGCCCAGGAGAGCGGCGGCAGGTTCGAGATCGAATCACGCGACGGCTGGTCGGTCGTCCGCTTGATCCTCGGCACGGCGTGAGGCCGCCCACCTGACTGCTGGCGCACAGTCGGATTTGATCCTGATTTGATGCTCCATTGCGGTTGCGCGGCCAACCCCCGACGGACAGTTGCCCCATGTCCAGTCACCAGCGCCCCCGCACCACGAACACCTCGTCCCGCGATCGACTCATCGCTCGCGTGCGCAACGCCTCCGTGGGTGTCGCTCTGGCCGCGGCCGCCGCGACCGGCGTGTTCACCTTCGCCGCCGCCGCGACCACTCACGCCGCCCAGACCACGACCGCCAGCACGAACGGCGTCGGCGGGTCCCAGAGCAGCACCCACCGCAGCAACCAGAGTCGGGCCGGCCTCGGGGGCACCCCGGGGCTCGCCCCCGGCAACGGCACCACCGCCGTGGCGGGCAGCCATTCCTCATGAGCACCCTCGCCGCGGACGAGAACGCCCGCACCTGGCGCGACTGGTCCTGTCGCGTCGACCTGGTCCTCGACTCGAAGGACCCGCGCCAGCTGGACCTCGCCACCAACCGCGTCCGGACCCTGATGAACGACGTCGCCTCGTCGGCGAGTCGCTTCCACGCCGGATCCGACCTCCTGCGGATCAACGCCGCCGCCGGCCATCTGGTGCCCGTCGCCCCTCTCACGGTGCGTCTGGTCACCGCCGCCATCGACGCGGCGCGGAGCACCGACGGGGCGGTCGACCCGACCGTGGGTCGCGCGCTCGAGGCGGCCGGCTATGACGCGGACATCGACGTCGTACGTCGTCGCGTGGCGCCCGCCCTTGCGACGGAGCGGACCGGTGGTGCCTGTCTCGGTGGACGCTGGGACGCCGTCGTCGTCGACCAGGACGCTCGGCTCGTCGGCGTGCCGAGCTCGGTCCACCTCGATCTGGGCGCGACGGCCAAGGCCTGGACCGCCGACGAGGCAGCCCGCCTGGTTGCCGAGGAGATCGGCGCCGACGTGCTCGTCGGGATCGGCGGAGACGTGGCGGTGGCCGGCCCGGGCCGCCGCTCCTGGCAGGTCTCGGTCACCGAGGTGGAGCGTGGCGACGCCCGGCCGGCCCCGACCGTGAGCCTCGGCTCCGGCGGGCTGGCCACCTCATCGGTGATGGCGCGGCGCTGGGCCGGCGCTCATCATCTGGTCGACCCCAGGACAGGGCTGCCGACCTCCGGGCCCATCCGCACCGCCAGTGTCTGGGCCGCGAGCTGTCTGCAGGCCAACGTGCTGAGCACGGCTGCGATCGTCTGGGGTGAGAACGCCGAGTCCGAGCTCACGACTCGTGGCGTCACGGCACGGCTGGTCAGCCGGACGGGTGCCGTGCGGGTGACCGGCGGCTGGCCCGACGACGAGCAGGGAGATGCGGCATGACGCTCTGGTACCTCGCGCGCGCGGCCGGATTCGTCGCCCTGATCGCGGCCACCGCGTCCGTGTCGATGGGAGCCCTCGGCTCGTCCTCCCGCCCCCTGCCCGCAGGCGCCTCGGCCTCGTTCGACCGGCACCTCGACCGACGGCTGTGGATGCAGCTGGTGCACCGGTCGGCGGCGGTCGTCACGCTGGCGATGTTGCTGCTCCACCTGGTGCTGATCGTCATCGACCAGTACGTCCCGGTCACGCTGAGCGGCGCGTTGGTGCCCTTCACCGCCGGCTACCGCCCAGTGGCGCTCGGTCTCGGTTCGCTCGCGGCGTACGGCTTCATCGTCGTGGCTCTGACCGGCGCCCTGCGTGGCAGGCTCGCCCAGTCCCCACGGGCGGCACGGGCGTGGCGCTCGGTGCACCTCACGGCGTACGCCGCATGGGTGCTGTCCATGGGTCACGGCTTCCTGGCCGGCACCGACACGGGGGCCTGGTGGAGCTGGGCCGTGTACGTCGCCTGTGCGGCCGCCGTCGCCGGTGCCGTCACGACTCGGTTCGCAGCGCTGGCCCGTCGACGCACCGCTCCCATCACCACTGCTCGCCGCCATGTCCTGAACCAACCATTCGCAGCGAACAGGAGCACCCGATGAGGCACACCCCGGTGCGCCCGCCCGAGCAGGGGCACGCGCTGCCCGTGCCGGTCACGGCGTACGGCGCAGCGCGGCTGCTGGCCGGCACCCACGGCCGGATCCGGCTCGATCTGGCCGAGCACCGCCGGGTGCACGGCGCGCAGCGGGTGCTCGACCGCGACCGACTCGCCGCCGCAGCTGCCGAGGTGGGACTGCTCGGTCATGGCGGCGCCGCGTTCCCGGTCGCGATCAAGCTGCGCTCCACCCCGGTGGGGCGGGCGACCGAGGTGCTCGTCAACGGTTCCGAAGGGGAGCCGGCGAGCTTCAAGGACCGGGTGCTGATGCGGCTCGCCCCGCACCTGGTCATCGATGGTGCGCTCGACGTCGCAGGGGCCCTCGGCACACACCGGGTCACGATCCTCGTGCACGACGAGGGCGCCCGTCGATCCCTGACCGACGCGCTCGGCGAGCGTGGTCCGGCGGCTGGGTCGGTGCGCGTGGTCGCTTCGACAGGGCGCTTCGTGGGCGGCGAGGTCCGCGCGGCGATGCGCTCGGTGGACGGCGGTCCGGCAGTCCCACCCGGGCGACGGATCCTGCCGCACGTGGCCGGCGTCAGCGGTAGACCGACGTTCGCCTCCAATGTCGAGACGTTCGCCCAGCTCGCCTTGCTCAGCTCCCTCGGCACCCGCGACTATGCGTCGGTCGGCCACGCCGACGAGCCCGGCACCACCCTGGTCACCGTGTGGGGAGACGTCGCGGTCCCCGGGGTCGCCGAGGTCCCGACCGGCATGGCTGTCTCGACGCTGCTCGGGCCCGGTGCGGGTCCCGTGCTCGTGGGCGGCTACCACGGCACCTGGGTGGACTCCGCCGACGGTCTGGTGATCGCCCGACCCGTGCTGCGGGCTGCCGGGGCGCCGCTCAACGCAGGCGTCCTGGCCCGTCTGCCCGCTGACACCTGCGCGCTCGCCGAGGTGGCCGCGGTCGCGTCCTGGCTGGCCTCCGAGAGCGCGGGCCAGTGTGGGCCGTGCGTCTTCGGTCTGCCGGCGATCGCCCGCGACATCGACGGCCTCCTCCGTGGCCAGGACCTGGCCGCCGAGGCCCAGCGACGGGCCGAGCAGGTGAGTGGTCGCGGTGCCTGCGCCCATCCCGACGGCTCCTCGGCGTTCGTCCGCTCCGCACTCCAGGTCCATGCGGCCGAGGTCGTCGCCCACCGTGCCCACGGGACCTGCGGTCGGCCGTATCGCGGTGCTCTGCCACTTCCCGCAGGTCTCCGCGACGGGGGTGCCCGATGAGAACCACCGCCCGGCCGGCGACGCACCGCCTCGAGATCGACTGGACCCTGTGTGACGGGGAGGGCCTGTGTTCGCGGCTCCTGCCGGAGCGCCTGGCTCCGGACGAGCACGGGTTCCCCATCCTCAGCGAGCCCGACATCGGACCCGACCTGATGGCCCACGCGCGCCGGACCGTCGCGGCCTGCCCACGGCTGGCACTTCGACTCACCCCCACGTCCTGACCACCTCCATCCGACAGAGAAGGAACCATTCACACCATGTTCGACCTCATCAACGGCACGCCCGTCCACCCCCTCGTCGTGCACGCCGTCGTCGTTCTGCTGCCCCTCGCCATCCTGGGCACCATCGCCATCGCCGTCGTACCGCGTTGGCGCAGACCGTACGGCGTCCTCGTGGTCGCCACGGCCGCTGTCGCCACCCTCCTGATCCCGGTGGCCACGTCGAGTGGCGAGTCCCTCGAGCACCGGGTGGGAAACCCCGGTGAGCATGCCGAGCTGGGTGACCAGCTGATCCTCTTCGCGATCCCGCTCCTGCTGCTGGTGGCCGGGCTCGTCTACCTGGCGTTCCGGGGAGAGGGTCGCTCTCGCAGGCTCACCACCGGCGTCGCCGTGGCCGCCGTTCTGGTGGCGCTCCTCAACGGGGTCTGGGTCTACCGTGTCGGTGACTCGGGAGCGAAGTCTGCGTGGAGCGAGAAGGTCGCGGCCGGGAACTAGCCGGAGCCACCTACCCGCGAAGCCCTACCATCGTGGGAGCTGCGACGCGTACGCCCAGGGAGGAGATGGCGCTGGTGAACAACCTGAAGCGCTTCACGGTCTGCAAGGTGGCCAGTCACCGGTGGGTGAAGACGTCCTACCCGCCGGCCAGCGACGACGAGGCCAGCGGCACCTTCCTGCGGTGCAGTCGATGCGGCAAGGAGAACCACGAGGCAGGAACAATGGCCCGCGGGGCCGGCGGCCTGTTCTAGGCATGTCCAGGGGACGGGCGGACAGATGACGGTGGAGCTCTATGCGAAGGGTCCTCTCGAGGGCGACACCCCAGGGCAGCGGGGGCGGAGCATCTTCGGCGACGCCGCTGGTGCCTGGCAGCTGCCGGTGCTCGGCGAGTGGGAGCTGACGGGTGCCGACTTCACCGATCAGCATCCCCATGACGAATTCAACGTCGTGCTCGAAGGCGAGCTCCACGTCGAGGTGGACGGCGTACTCGTGGTCGCGCGGGCGGGCGACACGGTGCGGGTGGTCGCCGGCAGCCGGGCCCGCTACTTCGCGCCGGAGCATGCCCGGATGCTGTTCGTCTACGGACCCAACCCCGAGGGTGCGGAGTCGATCATCGTCGGCGGGGGACCTCTTGGGAGCACCCCGCCCCCACGGTGACGTGAGCAGCCTCATGCGTAGGGCACCCGGGCATCGGGTACTCGGGGGGCATGCTCGAATTCAAGTGGTCCCGTGGGCCCGCCCAGGACACTCCCGTGGGGTCGGGTGACCAACCGAAGCCCAACCCGTCGCGCGAACACGTCATCGGAGACGGTCTCATCTGGACCGCGACGTGGAGCATGCGCTGGCTGCTGATCGTCCTCGGGGCCTACGTGGCGGGCAATCTGATCGGCCGGACGTGGAGCATCCTCCTGCCGTTGATGCTGGCCCTCATCCTGACCACGGTCCTCCAGCCGCCCGTCCGGCTGCTGGAGCGACGGCTCGGCTGTCCAGCGAGCCTGGCGGCCGGCCTCGTCCTGCTCGCCGGAGCCGCTGTGGTGGTCGGTTTCGGGTTCGTCGTCGCGCCGTCGGTGGGACACCAGTCGGCCGACATCGCCAACGACGCCTCGGCGGGGCTGCAACGACTCCAGGACCTGGTGCAGAAGAGCGAGTTCGTCACCCGCGACCAGCTCGAGACCGTGATCTCGGCCGCCCAGGACCGGCTCACCTCCAGCGCCAGCAGCATCGCCTCCGGCGTGCTCGTCGGGGTGGGCGCCGTGACCTCGGCCGCGATCACGGCGATCATCACCGTGGTCCTGACGTTCTTCTTCCTCAAGGACGGGGCCCAGTTCCTGCCCTGGGTCAGGAGCGCCGCCGGTCCTCGGGCGGGCGACCACCTCGTGCGGGTCCTGGGCGAGTCCTGGAACACGCTGGGAGGCTTCATCCGGACCCAGGCCCTCGTCAGCTTCATCGATGCGACCTTCATCGGCCTGGGACTCTTCATCGTCGGCGTCCCGCTCGCGCTTCCGCTGGCGATCCTGACCTTCTTCGGTGGCTTCGTCCCGATCGTCGGCGCCTTCGTCGTCGGCGCGATCGCCGTCCTCGTGGCCCTCGTCTCCAACGGCTGGACGGGCGCGCTCATCATCCTCGCCGTGATCGTGGTCGTCCAGCAGCTCGAGGGCAACGTGCTGTCGCCCTGGTTGCAGTCACGGACCATGAAGCTGCATCCGGTGATCGTGCTGCTCTCGGTGGCCCTCGGCTCCAGCCTGTTCGGGGTCGTCGGCGCCTTCTTCGCCGTCCCCGTCGTCGCCGTGGCCGCCGTCGTCCTGCGATATCTCGACGAGGTGGTCACGTCCCGAGCGGGCTCGACCTGAGCCCACCGTCCCCGGAGTCCCATGAGGTCCATGAATCCCCGGATATCCGGGGAAACTCTCGGTTGTCAGCCGTTGCAACCCCTGACAACCGCCAGAACTCCCTGACCACCTCGGCCATGAGGGGGATCAGTCCACGGCGCTACAGCTCGAGCTCGTAGGCCAGCATCTCCGGGCCGCCCTCGCCCTCGGTCCGTCGGAAGCCCGCTGCCTCGTAGAGTCGCTGGGCCAGGTGGTCCTCGGCGCTCGTCACCAGGAACAGGTAGTCGGCGCCGAGCGCGCCGGCCAGCCGCTTCGTCTCGGTGATCAGCTCACGCCCGAAGCCCTGCCCACGCCGAGAGGGTACGACGTACAGCTCGGCGAGGTAGGCCTCCTGGGCGTCACTCCAGATCGACGGACTGAGTCTGAACACCGCGACCCCCACCGGGGTCTCCCCGCGTGGGGATCGGGCCACCAGGACCACGGCATCGCCGCCCTCGATCAGCTCCGAAAGCCTGGTCGCGAGCTGGTCGGGCGCGGGTGAGGGCTCGCCGTACTCCAGGTTGAAGTCGCGGAGCAGTCGCGCCGCTGCGAGCACGGAGGGGCCGGTCTCGACCTGTTCGATCATGGGACCCAGTGTGCCGTGATCGTGCCTCGGGGCAAGGCGGAGCCCGGACCCTACTTCGCACGCTCCCCGGGCTGTCCGCCGGGGAGGCCGAGGTCCTGGCGGTCGGTGATCGTGACGTCCCCGTCGACCGAGATGTCCAGGGACGCGTAGCCGGTCTGCAGCCCGGTCTCGAGGTTGACGTACTGGAACTGGATGCTGACGCGCTTCAACGGCACCGAGAACGGTGTCGAGAACCGGTTGAACGTCGGCGACTCCTCGACGCCTCCGGAGGTGCCGAGCTGGTTGACCACCGTCCAGGTCACCTGGTCGCCATCGGTGTTCCAGATGACCCGCGGCGGTGCGGCATCGTGCAGGTGGCCGATGTTGATGATCCCCGGCGGGAGGTCCGGGATGCCGTCGTCCCAGGGCACCGTCTCCCGGCCGACGGCGTCGTCGATGTCGTCGAGCGACGGGGTGCCGATGTAGCCCGCGGCCGAGCTCGGCTGATGCACCAGGACCACGAGGCTCTCGTTCGGGTCCACCTCGTTGCGCAGGTTGGCGCCCATGTCGGACTCGGTGATCCCGGTGTCGTTGACGACGAGTCCGCCGAAGAGCGTCTTGAACGCGGGATCGTTGCCGGCCACCACCTGCAGCCCGCCGACCTCGGTGGTGGCGAAGTCGGGATTCACGATGTCGTGGTCCGACATCTGCTTGACGGTGACGTCGGTGTCATGGTCGCCCTTCACCGCCACCGTGGGCACCCCCGTGCCCGCCTCGGCCTCGGCTCGTACGAACCCGTCCTCGGCGACGGTGCCGTTGGAGGTGAGGTCGCCGGAGATGGTCCGGATCGCGAAGGAGTCCTCGCCCACAGCGTCGAAGAGGAGTGGGTAGAGCTTGGTGCGGACGGCGTTGCCGACCAGGCTGCCCTGCGGATCCGCCTCCGCGATCACGATGCGCTCGCCGGTGCGGGGGCGAAGCGAATCCGCGTGCAGGGGGACCTGCGTGGCTGCCGAGGCGGCGACGCGGTCCTCATAGCTGGTCGTGCGTTCGCGGGTCCGGTCGGTGTTCTTCTCGATGAAGGGCTGGAGCTGGCGCGCGACCTCGAGCGTCTGGGGGCTGCTGAAGCTGAGCTGGTCGATCCCGGGCATCGCGTAGGCGCGGTCGATGTCGGCGCTCCCGTCCCACCGCGCGAAGAAGAGCAAGGCGGTCATGGCGGAGGCCGTCAGGCCTCCTGCCGTCACGAGGGCCACCCAAGCGAGCCGGCGCGACCTGACCTCGATGTCGGCGAAGGGCACCCGACCCCGGAACAGGGCGAACAGCAGCAGCCCGCCCGTCAGCGCACCGACGAGCTCGAAGAACAGGAAGCCGTGCCAGAACTGCGCTGCCAGTTCTCGGCCGTACGCTCGCGCGACCTCTCCCGGGTCGTTGACGAACTGGGCGTTGGTGCGCAGGAACTGGGGGCTCACGTAGGACGAGAGCGTGTCGCCGGCCGCGGGCGGGCCGGTGCTCCGGATGAGAGCACCGAACCCGCCGGCGCCGGTGCGTGACCAGTAGAGCTGTCCCAGCAGACCGGTGTCGAGGGTCGAGACCCCGTTGTGCGTCAGCGACACCTCGACGGGCAGCGTGCCGAGGCGGTCGTCGAAGCGAACTCGCTCGATGGCGTGCTCGGCAGCCACCGGGGCGCTGATGAAGGCCGCCACCACCGCGAACAGCAGGAACCTGCCGACTCGGCGTAGTGCCAGTCGAGCGTTGGGCGGCCTCACGCTTTCCGAGCCTACTCGGGGGGCGGATGTGACGAGGGACCACGCAGCAGCGATGATCCATGGTGTGTTGCGCATCACAGACTGATCGGTAACCTGCGAAGCGCCGGGATCATCAGGCATTCGCCGTCACGAGAATCGGAGTCAGCGTTGATCATCGGGATCCTGAAGGAAGCCCGTCCGGGTGAGACCAGGGTGGCTGCGACCCCTGCGACGGTGACCCAGTTGGTCGCTCTGGGCTATGACGTGGTGGTCGATGCCGAGGCGGGTGCTGCGTCGAGCTTCACTGATGAGGCCTATGTGACGGCTGGCGCGACGGTCGGTACGGCGACGGACGCGGGGGTGGTGTTCGGGGTGAACGCGCCGTCGGGTGAGCAGCTGGATGCGTTGCGCCCGGGGGCGACGTTGGTGAGCCTGTTGTCGCCTGGACTGGACCCGGAGCTGGTGGCGGATCTGGCGCGGCGGCCGATCACGGCGTTGGCGATGGATGCGGTGCCGCGGATCTCGCGGGCGCAGTCGCTGGACGTGCTCTCGAGCATGGCGAACATCGCTGGCTACCGCGCGGTGGTGGAGGCGGCGCACGTGTTCGGGCGGTTCTTCACCGGTCAGGTGACCGCAGCGGGCAAGGTGCCGCCGGCGAAGGTGCTGGTGTGTGGGGCCGGGGTCGCCGGCCTGGCCGCGATCGGTGCGGCCGGCAGCATGGGGGCGATCGTGCGCGCGACGGACCCTCGACCCGAGGTGGCCGACCAGGTGCGCTCGCTGGGTGGGGACTACCTGTCGGTCGAGGCCGAGGACGTGGAGGTGTCCGCGACGGGCTATGCCAAGGAGATGTCGAGTGACTACAACGCCCGTGCGGCTGCGCTGTACGCCGAGCAGGCCCGCGACGTCGACATCATCGTCACCACCGCGCTGATCCCGGGCCGCCCGGCACCGGTGCTGATCACCGCCGAGATGGTGGCGTCGATGAAGGCCGGCAGTGTGATCGTGGACATGGCCGCGGCCAACGGCGGCAACGTCGAGGGCACCGTCAAGGGTGAGGCGATCGTGACCGACAACGGGGTCACGATCATCGGCTACACCGATCTAGCGGGCCGCCTACCGGCGCAGGCCTCCCAGCTCTACGGCACGAACCTGGTCAACCTGATGAAGCTGATGACGCCGGGCAAGGACGGTCAGCTGGTCCTCGACTTCGACGATGTCGTGCAGCGCACCATCGCGGTCGTCCGCGACGGTGAGCTCACCTGGCCGCCTCCGCCGGTGGAGGTGTCTGCCGCACCTGCGGCCTCGGCACCGGCGGCGGCGGTGGTCTCCCCGGTCAAGGAGCCGCTCTCGACCGGACGCCGGGTCGCGGCCGTGGCGGTGGGGGGCGGATTGCTGTTCGGGCTCGCGGCGTTCTCCCCGGCGGCGTTGTTGGGGCACCTGACGGTGTTCGTGCTGGCCATCGTGATCGGCTACTACGTGATCGGGCACGTGCACCACGCCCTGCACACGCCGCTGATGTCGGTGACGAATGCGATCTCCGGGATCATCGTGGTCGGCGCGCTGCTGCAGATCGGCCACGACAACGACGCGATCACGGCGCTGGCGTTCGTCGCGATCCTGCTGGCCTCCATCAACATCTTCGGTGGGTTCGCGGTGACCCGCCGCATGCTCGCCATGTTCTCCCGCAGCTGAGCACCGGTCCTGAAGAGAGATTGAGTAGATGACTGTCGAAACCGCCGCGCAGGCCGCCTACATCGTGGCCGCGCTGCTGTTCATCCTCGCGCTGGCCGGCCTGTCGAAGCACGAGACCGCCCGCCTGGGCAACGCGTTCGGCATGGCGGGAATGGGCCTCGCCCTGATCGCCACCATCGCCCTGGCGATCGAACGGGACCTGTCCGGCACCGGCCTGGTCCTGCTGGTGGTCGCGATGCTGATCGGGGCCGCGATCGGGCTGCAACGCGCCCGGGTCGTCGAGATGACCGGGATGCCCGAGCTCATCGCCCTGCTGCACAGCTTCGTGGGTCTGGCCGCGGTGCTGGTCGGCTGGAACGGCTACCTGCTGGTCGAGCACGATCCCGACGGCCTCGAGGCTGCGGTGCTGGACGCGACCGAGACCCTGGGCATCCACCACGCCGAGGTGATGATCGGGGTGTTCATCGGCGCGGTCACGTTCACCGGCTCGATCGTCGCGTTCCTCAAGCTGTCCGCACGCATCAAGTCCAACCCGCTGGTGCTGCCCGGCAAGAACCTGCTCAACCTGGGTGCGCTGGTGCTGTTCGCCGCGCTGACCGTGTGGTTCGTCATCGACCCCCAGCTGTGGCTGCTGGTCGCGGTCACCGTGCTCGCGCTGCTGCTCGGCGTCCACCTGGTCGCCTCCATCGGCGGCGGCGACATGCCGGTGGTCGTGTCCATGCTCAACAGCTATTCCGGCTGGGCGGCCGCTGCGTCCGGGTTCCTGCTAGAGAACGACCTGCTCATCATCACCGGCGCCCTCGTGGGATCGAGCGGTGCCTACCTGTCCTACATCATGTGCAAGGCCATGAACCGCTCCTTCATCTCCGTCATCGCCGGCGGGTTCGGCATCGAGGCCGGCCCCGGTGAGGACAAGGACTACGGCGAGCACCGCGAGATCACCGCCGAAGGCGTCGCCGAGCTCCTCGCCGAGGCGGACACCGTGATCATCACCCCGGGCTACGGGATGGCCGTGGCCCAGGCCCAGCACGGGGTCGCCGAGCTCACCCGCAGGCTGCGCGAACGTGGTGTCGACGTCCGCTTCGGCATCCACCCCGTCGCCGGACGCCTGCCGGGACACATGAACGTGCTCCTGGCCGAGGCCAAGGTGCCCTACGACATCGTCCTGGAGCTCGACGAGATCAACGACGACTTCGCCCACACCGCCGTCGTCCTGGTCATCGGCGCCAACGACACCGTCAACCCCGCCGCCACCGAGGATCCGAGCAGCCCCATCGCAGGCATGCCGGTCCTCACCGTCTGGGAGGCCAAGGACGTCATCGTGTTCAAACGCTCGATGGCCTCGGGCTACGCCGGCGTCCAGAACCCACTGTTCTTCCGCGACAACTCCGCCATGCTCTTCGGCGACGCCAAGGACAGGGTCGAGGACATCCTCCGAGCCCTCTAGCGTCGAGCCGGGACCGCGCACGCATCGGCGGGCAGGTCGCCCACGAAGCGCTCCGTGGGCGACCTGCTTTGACGCCGTCGACGCGGCCGGGGTTGCTCGAGACAACTCGCCGGGCCGACACCATGTGTGTGCCCCGAGCCCCCCGCCGGTATGCACCTCAAACACCGCAGAACCGATCTATCTTCTGAGACTCGGCGAATCGGCCGCGCGAGGTGATTGCCGAGCCCTCCGCGGGGTACGTCCCAGATCCACGAGGACAAGGGGTAGGGATGACTGACCATGACGACGAGCAGAGGCTCGGCGAGCTGCTGGACGGCCTGACGATGGGGATGCTGACCACTCAAGGTGGGTCCGGACTGCGCAGTGTGCCGATGGCCAGTCAGGACGTGACGGCCGGCCCGCAGCTCTGGTTCATCACCGCCCGGGACACCCAGCACGTGGCCGACCTCCTCGCCGAACCGCAGGTGGCACTCACCTTCTCGTCCAACAGCACCTGGGTGGCCCTGACGGGTCGCGCCGAGGTCGTCGACGACCTCGGCCGGCTCAAGGAGCTGTGGAACACCTTCGCCGAGGCGTGGCTGCCGGGTGGCCCGGAGGACCCCATGGCGACCCTGATCAGGGTCGACGTCGAGCAGGCCGAATATTGGGACACCCCGGGAGGTCGGGTCGCGTCCCTGCTCAGCTTCGCCAAGGCCAAGCTGACCGGAGGCACCTACGAGGCCGATCACGCGGTCGTGGAGAGCTGACGGAGCCCGGGACCTCAGTCGTCCGCAGCGCGGCCCCGCCCGCGCCAGGAAGCGGTCGAGTCGCCATAGAGGAAGGCGTTGTGGCAGTCGGGGCACCGGTTGTCGGGGCGAACGTCGCCGTACGACTTCTCGACGAAGGTGTGCAGGCCCGCCAGCGGCTCACCGCACAGGGTGCGCTCTGCGGTCTCCGGTACGCCGTGCACCGGCGCGCCGGGCACTTCGAGCTCGACGCGACGCTCGGCGGCGCTGCCGTGACGTTGCTGGAACTGGAGCCGGACGACGGTGGCGCACGCCACGGAAACCCTCATGACGGCGTCCGGGTGGGCCGTCGACTGCTCATGAGGGGGGTGTACCCACGTGGAGTGGGGCCGATGCGCCGCGGGCGTCGCCGATCACACCGGCGTGCCGGTGCTGCTCATTCCGACACCGCTGTGGGAACCGCGGAGTCCTCGAGGTCGCTCTCGGAGCCGCTCGGCTCCGGCAGATAGCCGTTGCGCACGCCCCACAGCACGGCCTGCGCCCTGCTGGTCACCTCGATCTTGCGATAGGCCGAGCGGATGTAGGTCTTCACCGAGTTGATGCTGAGATACATGCGCGCCGCGATCTCGCGGTTCGTGCACCCGGCGGTGACCAGGTGCATGAGCTCCGACTCGCGTTCGCTCAGCGCGCCCGGATTGTCGTCCTGCTGGACGACCTCGGGGCTCGGGCGTCGGCGGGTGGCCCTGGCCATCTCCGCGGAGGCGGTGAGCCGTGGGATCCGCCGGCGTCCGACCAGCAGGCGGGCCACCTCTCCGATCGCCAGCCCCGACTCTGCTGCCATGGCCTCGACGGCGATCGCCGCCGCGGTGGCCGACAGCCCGCAGCGCTCGATCAGGATCCCGGTCGCCTGCTCGACCTTCGCCTGCGACTCCCGAGCGAGCCGCACGTGGGCCGCCGGGTGCCGGTCGCCGTCGGGGTCGTTGCTCGTGCGGAGCCGGGGTGGGCCGAGGAGCCGATCCAGAGCACCCGAGCAGGTCGCGGCCAGGGTGGCGAACTGGCCGCGCACGAACTCGTCGAAGTCCTGCTCGCTGCGGTAGTGGGCGATGAGGAACCCCAGGGGACCGGTGCCCGACTGCAGGGGCAGGCAGGCGGCGGCCTGGAACTCCAGCTGCGCCACTCGCTCCGAGGACTCCGGAAATTGGTGGACCGTGACTGCCTGGTTGGACAGATAGACGGCCTCGCCCGTGCGCATCGCCGCCGGGCCGGGCGTCGAACCGGTGGCCGGGAGCGAGTCCAGACGCTCCAGGACCGGCGAGGTTGCCCCGCGATAGACGATCACGACCTCATGGCCGCTGAGCACTCCCACGGACATCCCGATGCCGTCCATGGCAAGCACTGCCGCCTCCGCGGACTGGACGAACTCCGCGAATGACCCGGAGGCTGCGACTGCTGCATACGCCTGCTCGAGTGCGGGCATGCGATGGGGCACAGGTCACCGCCTAATCAGATGAGCGAGTGGGGGGAGGGCCAGACGAAGGGTGTCAGGAAAGTACCGCATCCTCCTCACCCCTAGGGGTGAGGAGGGGTCGTCGAGTGGGAGGCTCAGCGGGAGGTCGACCGGGGGTAGCGGGTGCCGCTCTCGACCTGGTTCAGGTCGAGGTGGTTGCGCATGTACTGCTGGGTGCCGTCCGACGGCGGCGTGTAGTCCCACGGGGTGACGACACCGGTGCGCAGGGCGGCGTTGACCAGCCTGCGGCGGGCCTGGTCGTCGACCACGCTGTCGTAGAGGGTGTCCATGTCCCAGCCGCGCTCGACCTGCTGGCGCAGTTCCTTGAGGTGGGCGTCCCAGCCGGGGTCCTCGGCCAGGTTCTTCGTCTCCAGGGGGTCGGCCGCCAGGTCGTAGAGCTGGTCGGGATCGACGGGGGAGTGCACATACTTGAGGTCGCCGCGACGGATCATCACGATCGGAGCGATCGCACCCTCGCCCATGTACTCCCCGATCACCTCGCGCTCCACGGGCTCCTGCTCCGGCGGGGTGTCGGAGCAGAGGTCTAGCAGGGAGCGACCGGCGAGCTCGTCGACGCTGGGGGGCGCACCGGTGCCGGCGAGCTCGGTGATGGTGGGCAGCAGGTCGACGAGCGAGACCGGATCGGAGACCCGCTTGGGGGAGAACCTGGTCGGCGCGTTGATGATCAGCGGGATGCGGGCCGATCCCTCGAAGAAGTTCATCTTGTACCAGAGCCCCCGCTCGCCGAGCATGTCGCCGTGATCGGCCACGACGATGACGATCGTGTCGTCACGTTCACCGAGCTCGTCGAGGGTGCCCATCAGGCGAGCGGTCCACTCGTCGAGGTAGGAGATGTTGCCGTAGTAGGCGCGGCGGGCCCGGCGTACGTCGGTGTCGGTGATCTGCACCTCGTCCATGGCGCTCACCGCGCGCAGCCTCTTGGTGTGCGGGTCGAGTGCGACGTCGGCAGCGGTGGTCCGAGGGAGCGGGATCTCCTTGCCCTCGTAGAGGTCCCAGTACTTGTTGCGGGTGACATAGGGGTCGTGGGGGTGGGTGAAGCTCACCACCAGCATCCACGGACGGTCGTCGGGGTCGCGGGCGAGATCCTGGAGCGCCCGGACTCCTTGGTGGCCGACCTCGTCGTCGTACAGCAGCTGGTTGGTGACCTCGGCCGTCCCGGCCTGCGTCACCGAGTCCATGTTGTGGAACCACCAGTCGATGCGCTCGTCGGGCTGGAGCCAGTTGGGGGTCCAGCCGAAGTCGGCGGGGTAGATGTCGGTCGTACGGCGCTCCTCGAACCCGTGCAGCTGATCGGGGCCGACGAAGTGCATCTTCCCGTCGAGCACTGTGCGGTAGCCGGCCAGCCGGGCGTAGTGCGCGAACGTCGGGATGGTGCTCTGGAGGTACGCCGCGTTGTCGTAGCCCCGGGTGGCCGACGGCAGCTGGCCGGTCATCATGCAGTAGCGGGCCGGCGTACACAGGGGGCTGTTGGAGTAGGCCGAGTCGAACACCACGCCGGTGCGTGCCAGGTGGTCCAGTGTCGGCGCATGCACGACCCGGTTGCCGTAGGCACCCAGGGCGTCGGCCGCCACCTGGTCGAACATCACGACGAGCACGTTGGGCTGTTCATCAGTCACACAGGCAGTGTGACATCTGAGGGCGGGGTTGTCGTGTCAGGCGGAACAGCGTCGCGCAGGGCGCAACAGCGCCGTCGCCCGGCGCGCTGGCCGGACACCACAAGATCTAGGGGTTACATCTGTGTGATTCACCAGATACAGTGCCAGGGCAACTGGTTCGACCTCGAAGCCGTCGGGGTCGTCGTAAGAGGGAACCCGGTGTGATTCCGGGACTGCCCCGCAACGGTGAGTGGGAACCAACCACCAGTCCGATGACCTGCCAGCGCGCCGGGCCAGTCGGGCCCGGTGGTCTGAGACTCCCGAGGGTGGAGTCCACCACGAGCCTGCGAAGGATGAGCACATGACCTCCACCACGCTGACCGATTCCCGCCCGGACGAGGCTTTCCTGGCCTTCCTCCTCGAGCGCCTGAGCGAGGAGGTCGTCGCAGCGAACGAGCGCCGGCGGTCCACCGATGCGGTCGTCCCGCTGGTGGCCGAGCGCGGACTCCGGCTCCTCGAGGAGCTCGTGCGCGGGCTCGAGGGCGGCGTGGCCCCCGACCACATGTCCCTGGGGCTGCTCACCGTCGCCTACGGAGACCACCCCGACTTCTGCGGCCGGTGGAATCGCTGGACGCCTGCCGACTGATCGCCGGGGGACCGGGAATGCGCCGTCGCACGCCGGAGGCAACCCGCCTCCGGATCCTGTCGGTGGGACTGCATGTCCTCTCGCGCCATCCGACCGCAGGTGGGCCCTCATAGAGCCGGAGCTGTCGGGTCGCTTCGTCGTTCTCCCGCCGCGCGCCCGCGCTAGGGTGGCCGCCGAGAGGGGGGTCCGTGACATCGACCGGCGGCTACACGGGGTCGGACTTCTACTGCGACGTGGCGATCCCCGGCACCGAGCGTCTGGAGCTGGTCCACGACGACGAACTGGTGCTCGCCTACCACCACACACGCCCGTTCTGGCAGACCCACATCGTGGTGGTCCCGAGGCGGCACATCAGCTCGTTCACGACGATCACGTCCTCGGACGAGCGTGACGTGCGTGCACTGCTCGAGGTGGTCCAGCGGGTCGCGCGGGAGGTCGAGATCGAGCACGGGGCGGCCGCCGTCCTCACCAATCTCGGCGCCTATCAGGACTCCAAGCACCTGCACGTCCACGTGCACAGCGGCCTCGAGCGGTCACGGATCGCCAGCGGCTCCGCATGAGCCGTCGGGTGCTGCGGATCCGGCCGCCGCTCTCCTGAGTCGTCGCGGGCCTTGCGTTGCCGTTCCCCGATGCCCAAGAATCGGTGGTGGAGGAGATCGAGACGGGGACATCCCCCCACCCTCGGGACGCGCGACAGAGGTTCCCCCACCGTGCCGCGCAACGATCCTGTGGGCCTCGTCGACGTGCCTCTGGTGGAAGTGCTGCCCCGTCCCAGCCCTCAACAACCCGAACGGGGCAGCACGCACGTGAGACGTCGTCGGGCGCCGACCCATTACGGTCGTGGATCAGAGCGCAACCATTCGGTGAGGAGTCGGTGTGGAGGACCTCAGCCCTCGCCCGGGTGACCTGGAGCCGATCGAGACCGCGTCCACCGACGAGCTGCGATCCCTGCAGACGCAGCGCCTGCGCTGGTCGGTGCGCCATGCCTACGACCACGTCCCGCACTACCGCGCGAGCCTCGACGCGGCCGGCGTGCACCCTGACGACGTCACCGAGCTGGAGCACCTCGCGAAGCTTCCGTTCACGAGCAAGGCGGACCTGCGCGAGAACTACCCGTTCGCCATGTTCGCGGTCCCGCGTGAGCAGGTGGCCCGGCTCCATGCCTCCTCCGGTACGACGGGCAAGCCGACCGTGGTCGGCTATACGCTCGACGACCTGGACATGTGGGCCTCCGTGATGGCCCGCAGCATCCGCGCCGCCGGCGGGCGCGCCGGCCATCTCCTCCACAACGCCTACGGCTACGGGCTGTTCACGGGAGGGCTGGGAGCGCACTACGGCGCCGAGAGACTCGGCTGCACGGTGGTGCCGGTGTCCGGCGGGATGACCGAGCGTCAGGTCCAGCTGATCCTGGACTTCCGCCCCGACCTGATCATGGTCACCCCGTCCTACATGCTCTCGGTGATCGACGAGCTCGAACGGCAGGGCGTCGAGACCAGGTCGACCTCCCTGAAGGTCGGGATCTTCGGGGCCGAGCCCTGGACCAACGACATGCGCCGCGAGATGGAGGAGCGGCTCGACATGCACGCGGTCGACATCTACGGACTCTCGGAGGTGATCGGTCCCGGCGTCGCGAGCGAGTGCGTCGAGACCAAGGACGGGCTCACGGTCTGGGAGGACCACTTCTATCCCGAGGTGATCGACCCGGTCACCGGCCAGGTCCTCGAGGACGGCGAGGAGGGCGAGCTGGTGTTCACCTCGCTCACCAAACAGGCGATGCCGATCCTCCGCTACCGCACCCGCGACCTGACCCGCCTCCTGCCGGGCACTGCGCGCACGATGCGTCGGATCGAGAAGATCACCGGCCGCACCGACGACATGATCATCCTGCGCGGGGTCAACCTCTTCCCGACGCAGATCGAGGAGCTCATCCTCCAGACACCGGCGCTCTCGCCGCACTTCCAATGTGTGTTGGAGCGCCAGGGAAACCTCGATTCACTGACCGTGGTGGTCGAGCACCGGGGGAGCGTCTCGGCCGACGAGGCCGAGCGGGCCGGGGTCGAGCTCACGCGCCTGGTGAAGAACTCGATCGGCGTGACCGTGGCCGTCCAGGTGCTGGCCCCGGACAGTGTCGAGCGCTCGGTCGGCAAGATGCGCCGGATCGTCGACAAGCGGGCCAGGCGCTGAGACCCCTCAGGAGGTCGGCACGTCGCCGGCGCGCCTCACCTGCGGGGCTCGGAGACGAACAGGTTGAGTCCCAGCTGCTCGGACAGGAAGCGCGCGGCCAGTTGCCCGCGAACGCTGTTGCCGGCCGCGTCGAGGGGCGGGGCGAACGTACCGAGACCGCCCTTGCCTGGGGCCGAGGTCACGATGCCGCCGCCGATGCCGCTCTTGGCCGGCAGCCCGATGTCGTAGAGCCAGTCGCCGGAGGTCTCGTAGAGTCCGGCGGTGGCCATCACCGCCAGGGTATGGCGGCAGGTCCGCGGGTCGACGACCTGGCGGCCGGTGACCGGGTTGACCCCTCCGTCGGCCAGGGTCGCCCCCATCACGGCCAGGTCGCGGGCCGTGACCGCGAGACAGCTCTGCTTCGTGTAGACGTCCACGGACTCGGCGGGGTCGCGATGGAGTCGTCCATAGTCCTGCAGCAGTCGCGCCATGCTCTGGTTGCGGTGGTTGGTCGCGGACGCCGAGGCGTAGGTCGTCTCATCCACGTGCAGTTCGCGGCCGGCGAACGCGGACAGCCCGGCGAGCAGGAACGACCACTGCGCGAGGGCGTCCGCGCCGGGAGCGAGGTCGGTGGTGGCGATCGCTCCGGGGTTGACCATCGGGTTGGTGCGCCCCTGGTGCCCGCGCTCGACGGCGGCCAGGGAGTTGAACGGGAGCCCCGTCGCGTTGACGCCCAGCCGCTCCCGCGTCACCTCCGGGCCGAGGGCCTGGCACACGAGAGCGAAGACGAACGGCTTGGCCACGCTCATGATCGTGAACTCGACGTCGGTGTCACCTGCGGTGTAGACGCAGCCGTCTGTGTCGACGACGCAGATGCCGAACAGGTCCGCAGACACGGTGGCCAACGCCGGGTAGACCCTCGAGCTGTGGCCGTCGGCGTTCGCGGCGAACCTCGCGTGGGCCTCGTCGATCAGTGACTGCACGCGGCCCCGGGCCGGTAGGTGCCCGGTGGAGATGTAGCCGCCACCGGAGGCTGGGGCGGAGGCTGGTACGCCGGGCATGGGCGGAGCCTAGCCGAGTGTGTCGCGGCCCGGTCCGGCTCCGATCATCCCGCGATGACGACGGGGTCGCCGACCTCGATACGACCCGAGGAGAGCACCCGGCACACGGTCCCGGCGCGCCGCCGCAGCGCCCCCTGGGCGCCGGGCCCGAGGTTGTCGTCGAGCAGCTTGCAGGGCGCCGCGACCCTCACGACCTGCAGCTCGACGGGGCCGATCCGGATCGAGGTGCCCGGCACGGTGGGCACCTCACCGTGCGAGATCGTGACGTTGCGGCGGGTCAACGAGGCGGGGATGGGGGAGCCGAACGCGTCGGCCGCCGCCTGAAGCGACTCTGCCGACTGCACGGTGACGTGTCGGTGGCGGGTGCCGTGGTAGCGATCGCCCAGGAGGCCCTTCCCGGCCTCGGCATCGACGTGCTCGACCGATCGCATGGGCAGCCGGGTCGCCTTGGCGATGTGCAGCGAGACCACGCTCGGCAGGTCCTGGTCGTCACTCATCCGACCATGGTGACCTATGCCCCCAGGTGGAGCGGCGAAGGGACGGTCGTCACCGGCAGTCCGAGGTGGCCCAAGCGGTGCTCCAGGTCCTGATGGATCCGGGCGACCCAGGCGTGGGTCGGCAGGGCCAGGATGATCTCGTCGACCGGTTCGCTGAACACCGTCTCCTCGATCGCGTCCATCGGGTCGTGCCGGATGGAGACCGACCCGATCACCCGGGTGCCGGCCGCCTGCTCGAGCAGCGGGCTCGCAGCGTGCAGCGCCAGCTCGGCTTCCCGGGCCCGTTCGTGCCGTTCGGGATGCAGGAGGTGGACCTCGGCTCGGGCCGGGTTGAGCACGATCACCCGGAACTGGGTGTCGCCGGTCGCAGCCCGTTCGGTGATGGCGGTGAGCAGCTCGGCCGTGGGGGTGGCCTTGTCGGTGACCACGAGGATGCGGGTGGTGCGGATTCCAGCCATGACGTGTCCTTCTCTGGTGGGTTTCAGGCTTGCTCGTGCTGGGCGACCTCGGTGCGGTCCTTGTCGGTGATGGTCAGGAAGACGACCACCGCCAGGATGGTGCCGAGGAAGAGCACGCTGGTGCCGAGCGTCCCCAGGGCGAGCCCGCCGTCGGCCTTGGGGGCGCTGAGGAAGTCGCCGATGTTCGCGCCGAGCGGGCGGGTCAGGATGTAGGCCAGCCAGAACGACAGCACCGGTCCCATGCCGAGCTTCCAGGCGGTGAGGACGGCGACGATGAGCCCGAGAGGCAGCAGCACCGAGACGCCGGCGGACCAGCCGGTCAGCTCGAGGGTCCAGTCGCCGGCCGCCGTACCGAGCGCGAAGGTCACCAGGACCGTCAGCCAGTAGAACGACTCTCGCGGGGTGGTGACGATGGTGTGGATCGACAGCGTGTGCTCCCGGGCGTACCAGACCCCGAACACGCCCGCCAGCAGGACGGCGAACACCGTCGTACTGATCCACAGTGGTACGCCGCGCGCGTCGGTGAGGTTGTCGGTGAGCAGGGTGCCGACGACGCTGATCAGCACCACTGCCAGCCAGTAGACGGCCGGGACGTAGCGGTCCAGGCGGAACTGGGCCACCAGCACCGCGATCAAGGCGGCGGAGAAGACCAGGGTGGTGTTCGTGAGCCCGAAGCCCAGGGTCTCGTTGATGTAGTCGGCGAAGCTCTCACCGACCGTCGTACACAGGATCTTGATGATCCAGAAGTACGCCGTGACCTCGGGGACCTTGTTGAGCATCTGGCGGCGGACGGAGAGGTCTCGGGTGATCGACATGACGAGAACTGTGGGGGCGTGGCCCTGCGGATAACCTGAACGACTCTCGTACGATCCAGCCATGGTGAGCAGCGACTGGGGCGAGGGCGTCCTGATTCTCGACGGCGGGCTGTCCAATGCCCTCGAGGACCGCGGGGTCGACCTGTCCTCCGAGCTCTGGACCGCGCGTCTCCTGCTCGATGACCCCGACCAGATCGCGGGGGTGCACCGGGCCTACTTCGACGCCGGCGCCCAGGTGGCGACCACGGCGAGCTATCAGGCCAGCGTGCCCAGTCTCGTCGCGTCCGGGTTGACCCGTGACGAGGCCGAACGGCTCATCACGGCGAGTGTGGTGATCGCCGCCGAGGTGCGGGACCAGGTCCAGGCCGACGACCATCGCCCGCTGCTGGTGGCGGCCTCCGTCGGGCCGTACGGCGCGGTGCTGGCCGACGGGTCGGAGTATCGCGGCCGCTATGGGCTCAGTCCCGCCGCGTTGCGCGACTTCCACCTTCCGCGGCTCGAGCTGCTGGCCGCAGCGGGTCCCGACCTGCTCGCGGTGGAGACCATTCCGGATCTCGAGGAGGCGGAGGTCCTGGTGGCTCTGCTCGACGAGATCGGCCTCCCGGCGTGGTTCTCCTATGCCGTCGAGGGAGCGAACACCCGTGCGGGGCAGCCGCTTCCGAGGCGTACGCCGTGCTCGCGGACAGCAGCGTCGTCCAGGCGGTCGGCGTCAACTGCTCGGCTCCCCGCGACGTCCTGGGGGCGATCTCGACCGCGGTCGCCGTCACCGGCCGGGCTGGTGTCGCCTACCCCAACAGGGGGGAGGAGTGGGACAGCGAGACTCACTCGTGGCGCGGCACCGGTGAGGACTCCGAGGCGCTGGCCCACGAGTGGGTGGACGCCGGAGCGCTGCTGGTGGGCGGTTGCTGCCGGGTCGGCCCGGCCGACATCCACCGGCTCGCCGAGCGGCTGCGCTGAAGGGCAGGTCACACGCCCAGCGCGACGAAGGCGGCCGCGGTCGCCCGGGTGACCAGGTCGCCCGCCGCCCGCTGACGAGCCGCGAACATCACCTCGGCGAGACCGCCGCCGGCCGAGAGACCGGCGTGGACGTCCAGCATCAGGTCCACGGTCGCCTCGTCGTTGACCTCCGCGATGCTGGACACGATGCCCGCCGTACCCAGGGACAGCAGCACCGACGCCAGCCCGAGCAGCTCGTTGGCACCGACCGGGACCATCACGCCCGAGTCGCAGGCCGACAGCACGAGCCGGTGCGGTGCCCGGCGCAGGAGCTCGAGGTCGTGGACGGTCAGCGGGCCGTCGTGCATGACGAGCGAGGAGAACATCGGGCTGTCCGGGCGGAACTGACCGTGCGCGGCGATGTGCGCGAGGCTCGCGCCGTCCAGTGCGCTCAGGCAGTCGGACACCGTGGCCGCGCCGTTGCGCAGCAGCACCGCCGAGGGATCGGACTCGGCCAGGGCCAGGACCTCCGCGCCTCCCGTCTTGAGTCCCGGGCCGGCCACCAGCACGAGCCGCGAGGTGGACGGGGGAGTGGCGGCGCGAGCGCGCTGCCACATGAGCGCCGAGGGTACGACGGCCACCGGCCGGTCGGACAGCACCGGGAGCAGCGACCAGGGGGTGTCGTGCAGCCGGCTCGACGGCGAGATCACCACGGGTCCGGTGCCCAGCAGAGCGGCTGCCGGTCCGAGAAGTGCGGTCTGGAGGCGCTCGCCGACTCCGTCCAGCGTGGCCGGGCGGCCGCGCGCCGACTGCCGAAGGGCGAACCTCGTCGCGGTCACCGCGGCCAGTCCCGCGTCGATGGGACCGACCTGCTGGCTGCGCACCCGTCCCGCGCGGGCCACCACGGCGTACAGCGTGCCGTCGACCTCGAGCAGCTCGACGAAGGTGTCGCCACCGAGCGAGTCGACGAACTCTCCGACGTCGAAACGTGCTGAGGGGCCGGCGACCCCGGCCAGCTGATGTCGCTGGCTCCGGATCGCCGCCTCTACGCCGGTGTGCTGGGTGAGTCTGGGCCGCACAGGGGGCTGGGTGAGCGCAGTCGAGCGCCAGCGCTCGCTCCACTTCAGGATGCGCCGCGGGTCTCCGGAACGTACGGCGGACCGGGTGGCGAGCCGTGACAGCTCCTCGCCGTGACGCGTGGCCAGGGCTCGCAGCTCCGAGCTGCCCAGACTCATCCGGTGCTGGTCGAGCGACTCCAGCCCTCGCGCGCAAGCGGCGTACACGCCTCGACTGTTGCCGCTCGACTCACGATCCAGCGCGCTGGCCAGCCAGCCGGTGGCCCGCACCAGGGCCGACGGGTTGCGCTGGTAGCGGGCTGCGGCGGACAGCAGGTCGTGGGCCGACGGGTCTCCCTGCACCGTGGCGAGCCGACCCGCGAGAAGGAGGGCGTGGGGTGCGTCCTCGGCCCGCAGGGACTGGAGCCGACGGGCCGTGGAGATTCCGGCCTTCAGCAGTGCCTCGCCGCGTTCACCCTGGTCGCGCCGGGCCCGAATCGTGGCGAGGTCCGCGCGCGCTGCCCACCACGCGCGGTCCTGACGCCGGAACAGGCGTGCGGCCGCCCTCGCCGAGGCCAATGCCTTCCCGGGATCGTGCGCGGCCAGCGAGGCATTGGCGGCTGCGAGCAGCAGCTCGGCGCGACTCCGGGGCTGGATGGCCGGCTCCGCCAAGGCCTCGTCGATCACGGTGACGGCCTCGTCCGCGAGTCCGGCGGCGAGCAGGGCGGAGCATCGGTCGATGGCCAGCTCGGGGGGCGCGGAGGCAAGGGGGGCGTAACGACGGGCCGCCTCGTCATAGAGCGCCAAGGCACGTGGGAGGTCGCCCCGGGTGAAGGCCACCAGGCCGCGGTGCTCCACCGCGTCGACGGCCTCGAGGAGTTGGTCCGCTGCCTCCAGCAGGACCTCGGCACGGACGAAGTCGCTCTCCGCCCGGTTGAGGGCGCCACGGGCCAGATGGATGACTCCTCGGTTGGTGAGGGCCCGGCCCTCCCACACGGTGTCGCCCGCCGCCCGGATGCCCTTCAGAGCCAGGCCCATGTCCTGCAGCGCCTCGTCGTGGCGGCCGAGCTGGCTCAGGATGTAGGCGCGCCGCATCCGGATCGTGGCCAGCACCGGGCCGGTGGCGGCCGCGGTCGCCTCGTCGAGGTGTCGCAGGCCGCGCCGGGTCTGCCCGTTCATCACCAGGGTGGCCCCGAGGGTCGCCTGGACGTCGGCGATGCGTCCCGTCGTCCCGGCGGTCCGGGCGGCCCGGAGTCCGTCGACGAGGTGGGCGATCGCGTCGGCCATCTCGCCGTTCTCGCGATGCACGATGCCGGCGGCCTGATGGGCGAAGGAGCGCATGGTCGGATCGGACTCGGCGTCCAGCAGGGTGAGGGCGTGGTCGAGGGCGATCGCCGGCTGCGAGAGGGCGAGCGTCGTGAGCTCGTCCGGTGGGACGGATGCCGACAGGGTGTGGGACCGCAACGAAACCCCCTGACCTGCCCGCGTGTTTGTCGCTACGCTAGCGAAGATCTAGTCGGGAACACTGCCGAGATCGGGGGCCGAACAGCATGGCCACTTCAGAAGAGCCCAACCGAGAGCCGCTCGACGACAAGCAGTTGCGCGAGGTCGCCCGGATCCAGGTCGGACTGATCGCCGACGCGCTCGGCCGTGACCAGGTGGGCTGGGACAGCGAGGATCCGGCCGACTTCACCTATCTGTTCCGCCGTGGAAGCGTCCTCGTGCGCGATCGTGACCTCGAGCGGGTCACGCGCTATCTGGGTGACCGGTCCCGGGTCGGGGACAACGTGGTCAACGGCCTGACGCGGCTCGACGTCAGTGGCAACCAGCCCGTCCCCGCGCTGCTCACCGAGCTGGACGACAACCTGGGGGTCGGCGTGGCGACCCCCGACCACATTCTCCACGTGACTCCGGGGCGGTGCTGTCCCGCGACCGAGCCCGAGGTGCCGAGGATCAAGCATCCGCGGCCCAGGGTCTCCAGGCATAGTGACGCCGGCTGCGGGGTGTTCGTCTCAGTCGTGGACACCGGTTGGTGGGAGGACGCCGCAACCGATCCGGCCAGCCCCTGGCTGGCCGGGGTGACGGGCGATCCCGAGTCCATCGACCCGTTGCACATCCACCCCTACGCCGGTCATGGCACGTTCATCGCGGGAGTCATCCGCTGTGAGGCTCCGGCGACCGAGATCAGGGTCGAGGGGTTCCTGCCCCTGGGTGGCGCGATCTTCGAGTCCGACATGACCAGGCAGCTGGTCGAGGCGCTCGCGCTCGGTCCGGACATCATCAGCCTGTCCGCCGGCTCGACGACGCGCGAGGATCGCCCTCCGTTGAGTTTCGAGGTGTTCTGGGACAACTTCCTGAGCCAGGTCAAGGGCACGGTCCTGGTGGCGGCTGCAGGCAACGATGCGACCCGCGCACCCTTCTGGCCGGCGGCGTTCCCGTGGGCCATCTCCGTCGGCGCGCTCGACGCCGCGGGCCGGCGCGCGGACTTCTCCAACTTCGGGAGCTGGGTCGATGTCTCCGCGCTGGGAGTCGACCTGGTCAACGCGTATCCGCGCGGCACCTTCGTCACCCACGAGCCTCCCGTGATCGGCGAGGTGCGTCAGTTCGAGGGTCTGGCCCGCTGGAGCGGAACCTCGTTCTCGACGCCGGTCGTCGTGGGCAGGATCGCGGCGCGGATGAGCAGGACGGGCCTGAGCGCCCGGCTCGCCGCCGACCAGTTGCTCGCCGAAGCCCGCGCCAGGTCCCGGCCCGGTGTCGGTCCGTGGATGTAGCCCTCAGAGAGTGACCCACTCGGTGCTCTGCACCGAGCCGCCGTACGTCACGGTGAACCGCACCGGACCAGGTGCCGGAGCCTGCGTGGAGAAGAAGCCCGCCTCGTCGGTGCGAACCACGTTGGGCTCACCGGCGGAGGTCACCACGGAGATCTGGCACGCCCGGCCCGGCAGCACCTGACCCATCATCGAGGAGCCGTCGATCTCGATCTCGAGGGAGAACCCGGTGCCCTGGAAGCCCACCACGCGAGGGGCGCCCACCGACGCGCTGCGCACCAGCAGCTCGCCTGCGTGCAGGGAGTCGTGGGACAGGCTCATCAGGTCGTCGTCGATCGTGCGCCAGGCGAAGGCCGCCCGGGCATCGATCCGGGCACGGTCGGAGACGGCTCCGGCGAGCGCGTCGTCGAGGTCCTCCATCAAGGCCTCGTCGTCTTCCCAGCGCGACATGGTGGTCATCTCCTCTGCTCCGAACCGGCTCCGGCCAGGAACCCTCTCAACGCGTTGCTGTTCCTCAGTTGTTCGAGTGCGCGGGCCCGGGTCGGCCCGATGCTGCCGACCGGGATGCCGAGCAGCCGGCTGATCTCACGGTAGGGCAGAGGTGGGTCCGCGAGCATCAGGGTGAGGAGCTCGCGCCTGTCGTCGGGGAGCTCGAGCAGAGCCGCTCGCAGCGCTTCGTGCTGCTCGAGGGCCAGCAGGTCGTCGGAGAGGTCGGTGTCGTCGGGGACCCGGTCGAACTGGATGGGCACCTGGGGGTCGACGACCACCGTGCGCTTGGACCGATCCATCACGCGGAGGCACTCGTGGCGGGTGGTGGTGGCGATCCAGCCGGGCAGCGCCCGGGGCTCGCGCAGGGTGTCGAGGTGCTCGACGAGTCGCAGCCACACGGTCTGGTTGACGTCGTCGGCGTCGTGGCCGCGGAGGCGGTGGCGGGCGATGATCGCACTCACCAGGGGGAGGAAGCGTTCGACCAGCTCGTCCCAGCTGCGTTGATCGCCGCGGCGGGCTCCGTCGACGAGCTCGGCGACGCTGTGTCCCTGTTCCATGCCGGTCCTCCTGCGCCGGCTGGGCTGCTGCCGGTCATCGAGTCTGCTGGGTGTGCAGACCACAAGAGGGTGTCCGGGTTGTCCAGATACGTAACCACACAGACGACTGTTCATGGCCGTTCCTCTCCCAGAGTCTCCCGGCTCACGAGGGGCCGTCACCCGAACAGACCGCTCAGGCGACGACCTGATACGTCGGGGTCAGCCCCGCTGCTCGTCGATCACCGATCTGGCGGTGGCTGACATCAGCGCGCTGATGATCTGGGTGGGGCGGCTGATCGGGAAGACCGCACCGCCGGTCACGTCGACGATCCTGCCCATCGCGGCCCGGTCGGCGTCACCGTAGGCGATGAACAGCACGGACACCGGGCGTCCAGGATCCCTGGCGGAGCGGAGGTCGCTGAGAAGCCGGGGCAGGTCGAGACCTGTCGAGTCCTCGTCGCGGCCGTCGGTGAAGATCGTCACGATGTTGTTGGCCGCCGGGTCGTAGCCGCGCTGCACCCGGAGGTACGCCGCGAGGGTGGTGTTGTAGAGCCCCGTCCCGGTGTCGCGGGCCCTGAGGTCGGCGCCAGCGGTGATCATCCGCTTCCGGTTCGTGGCCAGCGGCGCCATCGGAACCAGCTCCTGGTAGTCGCGGCCGTCCCGGATCCGCGACCCGAACTGCCACAGGCCGATCGTCGTCCGATCACTCAGCACACTGAGACTGGTGCCGACCGAGGTGCGGACGTAGTGGATGAGGGGCTGGTCGCCGCCGGGGACCTGTTCGTTCATCGAGCCGCTGATGTCGACCACGGCGAGCGTGTTGCCCGGCTTCCCGCCGGCCCCCGCCAGCGCGTAGAGGAGAGGGACCTCGCTCAACGGTGGCGGGGCGACCAGCGTGGACGGCGCGGCCGTCGACGTGGCGGCGAACCGCCTGAGGCCCGGTTCGCGGAACCCGTGGGCGGCTCGCGCCTGCACTCCCGGCCGCCCGAGGAGGCCGGTCAGCAGCAGGTCGGCCGCCTTGCCCGCCCGGGGTGCCTGGACCCACGGATAGTCCAGGAGGGGGGAGCCGGCGGCCATCGAGATCAGGGTGTCGGTGTGGGAGTCCTGGGTGAGGTCGGGCCTGACCAGCCGTTCCTCGACGATCCGCAGCTCTCCCTCGGGCGCGTTCAGGGCCTCGGCCGGAGGGACGGGGTGCAAGCGGGTCATCGCGGCCGCCGTGGCGGCCAGTGCCGTGTCTGGGTCGTGGGTCGTCGAGGTGGCGATCGCGTGGAGCCGCGAGGCGAGTGCCAGGGCGACGCTAGAGCTCGCGGGGTCCTCGACACCGAGGTTCAGCGGCGCCAGGTCTGCGCCTGACAGCACCAGTGCCCAGCTCGGCCGGGGACCCAGCTGTGCGGAGAGGGCTGCGGCTGTCGAGGCGCTGGCAGCCACGACGATCGGGCTGGTGGCGGTCGAGGGCGCCTGCGCCGCCAGCCGCGGACCCGCGAGGAACGCCCGCTCGCGCGAGTCGGGCACCCAGACGTCGGCCTTGCCGGAGGCGAGTAGCGCCGCCCCTGCGGAGCCTTCGGCGGGCACGACGCTCAGGGCGACACAGGTCTCGCGGGCGACCGCGGTCAGGACCGGCGCGAACCCGGCTGTCGTTGCGACCCTCAGAGCGGGGTTCGCCTCGCAGCCCGGGCCGGTCTGGTCCGCCGCCGCGGTGGCGGGTGGCTCCGGGTCCGCCGCCCACCAGGCCAGGCTGAGTGCGCCGGCCGCGAGGACCAAGGCCGTGATCGCGGCCACCGTCCGGCGAGCGGCGCGGTTCGTGTCTCGTCTTCGTTTGGGCGTGTGCCTGTTCATACGGTCTTCCCCCCGGTACATCCGGGGGGAAGACGGCGGACGCCCCGTTTCCCTTACGTCGCGGCCCGCCTGGGCGCGCCACCGGTTCCAATGGACCGTGTGGTCCATTACGGTCTACGCTGTGGAGATGAGCACCGCGACGCGCACCCCGGCCACGGCTCGCGGTCGTGCCACGCGGGACCGGATCGTCGCGCAAGCAGCCCGGCTGATGTACGTCCACGGCGTGGCCGGCACCTCGCTCGACGACGTCCGTCGGGCGACCTCGACGAGCAAGTCGCAGCTCTATCACTACTTCGCCGACAAGTCGGCGCTCGTCTGTGCGGTCATCGCCTACCAGCAGCAGCAGGTTCTGAACGGTCAGCAGGTGCAACTCGACGCCGTCGACTCCTGGGAGGCGCTGCAGGCGTGGCGGGACCATGTGGTGGCCATGAACGGCGCCTCGGTCGTCTTGGGCGGGTGTCCGATCGGCGGCCTGGTCAACGAGGTGGCGGACAGCGACGAAGCAGCCAGGGTCGTGTCTCGCGATGCCTTGGAGAGCTGGCGTGCTCAGCTCGCTGCAGGCCTCGCTCGGATGCGGGATGCAGGTGTCCTGGCCGCGACCGCCGACCCCGACGACCTGGCGCTCGGCCTGCTCGCCGCGGTGCAGGGAGGCTTGCTGCTGTCCCAGGCGAGCCAGGACATCAGGCCGCTCGAGGTGGCCCTGGATCACGCGATCGCGGTGATCCAGGGCCAGTCTCAGACCGGCTGACTCGTCAGCGGGCCGCGATGCCGGCGGCGCCGGCGGGGAGACCTCCGACCGGAGCCAGGCTGCTCAGCGAGCCGTCCCTGTTGACGGCGTACGAGCCGACCGTGCCGTCGCCCAGGCGTGCGTACAGGAAGTCGCTGCGCGCACTCAGGGCGAGGTCGCTCACGCCGCCGGCCGCGGTGGCCGTCTGGCCGTCGGCGTCCAGGAGGCTGAGCGAGGAGTTGCCGGCCACCCGGTAGCCGCTGATCGACTGGGAGCCGCCGCCGTTGCCCGTGTAGGCGTACCTGCCGTTCGCCGTGACCACGAGCCAGCAGGCCGCCGCCTCGGTGTTCGCGACGGAGGCGCTGATGGTTCGCAGCCCGGCGCGGTTCACGGCGTACGACGAAGCTGCGCTCGGCCCGGCCTCGGAGACCGCGAGGCGTCCCGAGGGAGTGAAGTCGAACCCGAAGGGCGTCGCGCCCGAGGATGGCGCCGAGACCAGGCCGGTGGCGACTCCGCGACCGTTCAGCCGGTAGACGTCGATCAGGCTGGTGCCCTTCTCGGTGACGACGAGCTCCTCGCCGTCGGGGCTGATGGCCACCTGGGCGGGGGCCACGTCGGACCCGCTCAGAGCGCGGGTCGACCCCGTCAGCGGTGCGAGGCGGCCGTGGTCGACCCGGAAGCCGCTCACATTGCCATCGCCCCCGGCGTTCAGCGCGTAGAGCCGGTTGGCGCGAACACTGACGCTGATGGGCTCCTCACCTCCTGACGGCACGGTCGAGAGAAGCCGGAGCCCGTCAGGCCTGATGGCGAACGAGCTGATCGAGTCCGAGCCGGCATTGACGGCGTACACGTGGTTGCCCTCGACCACGATCGCGTCCTGGGAGCCGAGGCCAGTGCCGGTGCCGAGTCCGCCGGTGGGGTATTCGCCCGCGGCCCTCAGGGTGCCGTCGTCGGCCCGTTGGTAGGCGATCACGGCGTTGCCGGCGACCTGGTTGCTCAGGACGTAGACGGCTCCGGTGTGGGAGTGGTGCCTGGGTGTCGCCTGGGCCGGTGTGCCCAGGCCGGAGAACGTGGTGGCCGCGGCGAGCGTGGCTACGGCGGTCAGGGCGAGGCGGGCGGGTGCATTCATCGTTGAGCTCCTTCGTGGGATTGGACTGACTAGTCCATTCTTGGAGGAGGGGGTCGCGCACCGGAAGAGGGTTCGCCTTACAGAGGCCTTACACCGTGGGGATGTCACCCTGTCCGTTCAGGCTCCATCTGAGAAGGTGGACGCATGGGAGCGAAGTCGGCCGCCAAGCGGATCGCATTGGAAGTGCTGGGCTGGACCCTCGTCGTCGCCGGGATCGCCGCCCTGGTGCTCCCCGGCCCCGGCCTGCTGATGCTCTTCGCCGGTCTGGCGGTCCTGTCCCAGCAGTACGAGTGGGCCGAGAGGCGGCTCGAGCCGGTCAAGTCCAAGGCCTTCCAGACGGCCGCCGACGGGGTCCGCACCTGGCCCCGGATCGTGGCGTCGGTGATCGGCGGCTGTCTCGTGATGGCCTGCGGGGTGCTGTGGTTCCTGCAACCGGCGGCGCCGGGCTGGTGGCCCGTGCCTGACTCCTGGTGGCTGGTGGGCGGCAAGTGGGCTGGAGTCACCCTGGTGCTCTCCGGCATCCTCGCGCTGGGCCTGATCGTCTACAGCTATCGCAACTTCCGAGGGGTCGACGACGCGGAGCTGGACCGCCGCGCGCGAGCCAACGACTGAGGTTCTCGTGGCCGACCGCTGGTCGGAACGCCTCTGGCGCGGCACGACACGAACAGACACGATGGCGACATGACAATCACCGCACTGGTCATCGGGGAGGCGCTGGTCGACATCGTCCGCCAGCCCGACGGGACCACCATCGACCACCCCGGCGGCAGCCCCGCCAACGTCGCCGTCGCCATGAGCCGCCTGGGCACCACGGTCGGTCTGGCCACGGCGTACGGCGACGACCGGCTCGGCGCACTGCTCGACCAGCACTTCGCCGACGCCCAGGTCAGCCTCGTCGGCGATCCGCACGGCCTCGACCACACGTCCTCGGCGCTTGCGACGATCGACGCGACCGGCGCTGCGTCGTACGTCTTCGATCTCGACTGGTCCCTGGCGCCGGTGCGGCCCGTCGACCCGCCGCTGCTGGTGCACACGGGCTCGCTGGGGGCGGTGATGGAGCCCGGAGCCGCCACGGTGGTCGCGACCATCGCCGAGCTGCGGGACACGGCGACCATCAGCTATGACATCAACGCTCGCCCGGCCGCGACCGGCATGAGTCCCGAGCTCGTGGGCCGCGTCGACGCGCTCGTCGCTGTGAGCGATGTCGTCAAGGCCTCCGACGAGGACCTTGAGACGCTCTATCCCGACCTGGGCGTCGAGGGTGCCGTCGACCGGATCCTCGCCCTGGGCGCGGGTGCCGTCGTGGTCACCTGGGGAGGCAGGGGCGCATCCTGCTTCAGCGCCGCGGGTCGGGTCGACATCGAGGGCGAGAAGGTCGAGGTCGCAGACACGATCGGTGCCGGCGACTCGTTCTGTGCCGCCCTGCTCGACGGCCTGCGGCGACGCGACCTGCTCGGTGGCCATCGGCGCGACGACCTGCGCGGACTGTCGCTCGCGGGCTGGACCGAGGTGATGACCCGCGCCAACCGGGCCGCAGCGATCACCGTCTCGAGGCCCGGCGCCAATCCTCCGACGGCGGCCGAGCTCGAGACGGTGATCAGCTGACCGAGGTCACTTGACCGCCTTCGCGCTCCAACGGAACGTGTTGCGGTTGTTCTTGGACGCGCCCTGGCAGGAGAGGTTGGTGCCCTGCCAGCAGGTGTACTGCGTGCCCGCGTTCGCCAGGGTGAACGCCACTCGGGAGACCTTCGCCCTGTTGAAGTTGACCTTGGCGGCACCGTGACCGGCTGCGTTGATCGCGATCTGCTTGCGGACCAGCGTGCCGTTCTTCATCAGGACCTGGGCGTACGCCGCGGTTCCTTCGACCGAGCGCGGACCGTTCACCACGAGGCGCAGCTTCCAGGCCCCCTTGAGAGTCGCCGTCGGCGTGAACGAATAGCTGGTGGCCGTGAGGTGGTTCAGCGTCAGGTTGGCCACCGAGGCGTGGTTCTTCTTGCTGAACTTGTAGGCGTGGGCCACTCGCGCGTGGGGATAGGCCGATCCCTCGCTGTAGACCTTGCCCGGGAACAGGTTGCCGGCTGCGAAGTCGGCGTAGAAGCGGGGCAGCTTCATGTGCTTCGAGGTGAGGTAGTTGCGGACCGCTTGGATGGAGTAGTTGTCCCGGGCGCCGTTGGTGGCGTCGAGGCGCGTCCAGATGTTCTTGATCGCGTCGACGCCGTACTTCTTGCTCAGGCGCTCGAAGAAGATCCAGTTGCCGTAGTGGGTCAGCCCGGCGAAGGTGTCGAGCGGGGTGCGCGGCTTGGCGAGCTGGCCGTACCTCAGGTAGGAGCGATTGTCGTTGACGTTGTCGGCGTAGCGCTCCTCCATCCAGGTGGCGGTGGCCTCCATCAGCCACGGGTCCTCGCCGGTGTCGTAGTTGAACTGGATCGCGTGGAAGAACTCGTGCGCCGCGGTGACCTGCAGGCTCGGCAGCGCGCCGAGCGGGTAGCCGGCGTAGTCGTTGTCGAGCACGCAGTAGCCGGAGTAGATCCACTGCTGACCGGGCACCTGGGCCTCGGGCTGGCAGTAGCCGTAGAGGCCGTCTCCGAGCAGGTCCTCGGTGTAGACGTCGAACTGAGCGGTGCCGTCGGCACCCGCATCGCTGGCCGGTCCGCGGGTGTAGCCGCGGGTGGTGACCTCGTAGGTCCAGACCGACTCCATCGTGTCGAGGGTCGTCTGTGCCCACTGGGCCGTCGTGGAGTCGGCGCCGGCGGCGGTGCTGTAGTGCACGCAGACATGGGTGCTGCACAGCACCGAGGCCCGGGTCGGCCGCGCCAGCAGCTTGTCGGCGCTCTTCTGCTCGGCGGACGACAGGTCGTCGTACTTCGTGCGCAGCGCGACCAGGGCCATGGTGGCATCGCGTCCGGGGGCGGCAGTGCCGTTGAGCACGTCCTTGGCCTCCGCGAGTGCCCGGTCGGCCTGGCGCTCGGCAGCCGTCGCCTGGCCGGTCTTGCCGGCGACCGGAGCCGGCTGGGCCTCGGCGGCGAGCGTGGTGATCAGGGGGGCGGTGAGGGCGGCGACAGCCACCAGCACTGTTGCGAACGTGCGGCGCATTGAGTCTCTCTCCAGAGCGAGGAACGGAAGGGCCAACCCTAACCTCACGGACCCTTGCCATTTGCACAAACCCGTGGATCCGCAACAGCTTCATCATGGGATGTCGGTCAAGCAGCGCTTCCCACGGGGAGCACGTCGAGGGAACCGTCGGTTCGCCTGCATCACATGGTGGACCAACATGAGCGGAACTCCACCTGGGCGAGGGCGCTCAGGCGGTGCCGGAGATCTTCTCGATCAGTGCGGTCGTGGAGATGGCCGGCGTGCGGGTGAGGTAGACGACCTCGCAGACGTCCGCGAACTCGTCGAACTTCCCGGCCCAGTCGTCGCCCATCACCAGGACGTCGGCACCGTGCTGGACGATGTAGTCACGCTTCTCCTCCAGGCTGTCCTCGCGGAACACGGCGTCGACCGGCTTGAGGGCGGCCACGATCTCCATCCGCTCACCCTCGCTGAACACCGGCGCTCGGCCCTTCTTGCGGATGTTGAGGGCATCGGCGGAGACCCCCACGACCAGCCGGTCGCCGAGCGCGGCGGCGCGTTCGATGACGCGGAGGTGGCCGACGTGGAAGACGTCGAAGGTGCCGAAGGTGATGACGGTGCGCGACATGCGGGCCATCGTTTCATGCCCGCCTGACAGAATCGAGGCGATGACGACGCTGCAGATCCAGACCCCCGAGCCCGAGGCGGACGCCGCGCGTCGCAGCGCCCTACGACGGATGCGCACGCTGGCGGTCTCCCTGCTGGCCCTGGCCGCCATCGTCTACGTCGCCACGCTCGGCCAGGACGGTCTCCTCGGCTTCGTCAACGCCGGTGCGGAGGCGTCGATGGTGGGTGCGATCGCCGACTGGTTCGCGGTCTCGGCGCTGTTCCGCCACCCGCTCGGGCTGCCCATCCCGCACACCGCGCTGATCCCCAAGCGCAAGGAGGACCTCGGCCGAAGCCTCGAGGACTTCGTCACCGAGAACTTCCTCCAGGAGGCCGTGATCCGCGACCGGATCGCAGCCTCCGAGATCTCGCGCCGCATCGGGAGCTGGGCCAGCGAGCCCGCCAACGCCCGCCGGGTCGTCGACGAGGTGGCCGACGTGGCGGTGATCGCGTTGGGCAAGGTCCGAGACGACCACATCGCCGAGCTGGTGGAGCAGGTGCTGGTGCCGCGCTTCCACGACGAGCCCATCGCCCCGCTCCTGGGCACCCTGCTGGCGGAGGCGGTCCGCGACGACCTGCACCACGGGGTGGTCGACCTGGGCCTCGAGGAGCTGCAGCGCTGGCTGGAGGCCAACGAGGAGACCTTCACCCACGTGCTCAGCGAGCGTGCCCCGTGGTGGACGCCGCCCCGGCTGAACGAGGCGGTCACCGGTCGTCTCCACATCGAGGCCATCAGGTGGCTCGAGGACATCCGCAACGACCCGCGCCACCACGCGCGCGAGGCGTTGGACTCGATGCTGGCCCAGTTGGCCCGCGACCTCCTCACCGACCCCGACACCCAGGCCCGCGCCGAAGCCCTCAAGGACCGGATCCTCGATCACGACCAGGTCAGCGCCACGGCTGTGTCCCTGTGGAAGGCGCTCCGCAACGCGGTGCGCTCGGCGCTGGAGGACCAGGAGGGGCCGCTGCGGAGCAGGCTGACCCACGAGGTGCAGTCCTTCGCCGGCGGCCTGACGAAGGACACAGCCCTCCAACGGCGCCTCGACTCGGCCGCCTCCGATGTCGCCGTCTTCGCGGTCTCCCGCTACGGCGAGGAGATCACCAGCGTGATCACCAGCACCATCGAACGCTGGGACGGCAAGGAGGCAGCTGACAAGATCGAGCTGCATGTGGGTCGGGACCTGCAGTTCATCCGGATCAACGGCACCATCGTCGGCGGGCTCGTCGGCGTCCTCATCCATGCGATCTCGGTGGTGATCAGCTGATGCCCGACGTACCCATCCGCGACGAGTCGATCCGGCTCGGGCAGTTCCTCAAGCTCGCCGACCTCATCGACAACGGTTCCGAGGCCAAGCCCCTGATGATCCAGGGCCTGGTGCAGGTCAACGGCGAGGTCGAGACCCGTCGTGGCCGCCAGCTGGTCAAGGGCGACGTGGTCACCCTGGGTGAGGCCTCCGCCCGAGTCACCTGAGACCCGGGAGCCGGGCTAGGAGACGCCCATCAGGTCGCAGACGAAGATGAGGGTCTCGCCCGGGGCGATGACGCCACCGGCGCCACGGTCGCCGTAGCCCAGGTGGGGCGGGATGACGAGCTGACGGCGTCCGCCGACCTTCATGCCCACGATGCCCTGGTCCCAACCGGCGATGACCTGGCCGATGCCGACCCGGAACGACAGAGGGGTCCCACGGTTGTACGACGCGTCGAACTCCTCACCCGAGGAGTGGGCCACGCCCACGTAGTGCACCGACACGGTGGAGCCGGCAGTGGCCTCGTCACCCTCGCCGAGGGTCACGTCGGTGATGACGAGCTCGCTCGGCGGCTCGGGGTCGAAGAAGTCGATCTCGGGCTTGTCCATGGTGTTCTCCCGCACGGCCCGCTCAGCGGACCGGCTCGTAGGCGTCAGGTCTGGTGGAGGTACTGATCCAGCTGGTCGCGCTCGAACTCGAGCTCGCCGATCCGGCTCTTGACCACGTCACCGATGGAGATGATGCCAGTGAGCTCGCCGTCGGCGACCACCGGGACATGGCGAATCCGGTGGTCGGTCATCAGCTTCATCAGCTGGTCGAGGTCCTGGTCACCCTGGCAGGTCTCCACGGTGGCGGTCATGATGCTGTCGACGGCCTGGTCGAGCACTCCCACGCCCTCGTTGAGACGCCGCACCACGTCGCGCTCGGAGACGATGCCGTCGACGGACTTTCCGTCGACGCTCACGATCAGGGCACCCACGTTGTGCTGCGCGAGGGTGGCGACGAGATCACGCACGGTGGCATCCGGTGCGATCGTGACCACCTCGAAGCTCGGCTTGGACCGGAGTACGTCGTTGATGCGCATGAAGCCTCCCTTTTCGCTCGTGTCTCAGCCGTCACGCTAGTGGGGCGGCGCAGTGTTGGAAAGGGCCGTTCGCCCTCCGGGCACCACGGGGCTAGCCCAGGGGCGGCTCATCGGTCGCCTGCGCGCGCCGATGTGAGCGCAGGTCGGCCACCGAACTCTGGCCGAAGCGCTCGTCATCGGGGTCGTCGCGATCGGACAGGGCGCCGAGGAACGAGAGAGCGGCTTCGTGCAGGTGTCCGTTGGTCGCCATCACGTTGCCCCCGAACGGTCCGGGAGTGCCGTCGAGGGAGGTGAACTGCCCGCCTGCCTCCCGCACGATGACGTCGAGAGCGGCCATGTCGTAGACGGCCAGCTCGGGCTCCGTCGCGATGTCGACAGCTCCCTCGGCGAGCAGCATGTAGGACCAGAAGTCGCTGTAGGCGCGGGTGCGCCAGACCCGGCGCGACAGTGCCAGGAAGTCGTCGAGCCGACCGCGCTCCTCCCACCCGTGCAGGGAGCCGTAGGACATCGAGGCATCCTCGAGGCGGCGTACGTCGGAGACCTGGCAGCGGGTCGCCTTGAGCAGGGAGCGTCCCGTCCAGGCGCCGTTGCCGACCGAGGCCCACCAGCGGCGCTGCAGCGCCGGGGCCGACACCACCCCGAGCACGACCTCCTCGTCGACCACCAGCGAGATGAGCGTGGCCCAGACGGGTACGCCGCGCACGAAGTTCTTGGTGCCGTCGATCGGGTCGATGATCCAGCGGCGCTGGCTGTGCCCCGTCGAGCCGGTCTCCTCGCCGGTGACCGCGTCGCGGGACCGGGCCCGGGAGAGGGTACGTCGGATGCCGTCCTCGACCGCCTGGTCGGCGTCGGTCACGGGGGTGAGGTCGGGCTTGCTCATGACGTGCAGGTCGAGTGCCTTGAACCGAGCCGAGGTCAAGGAGTCGGCGTCATCGGCGAGGATGTGGGCGAGCCGCAGATCGTCGGTGTAGTCGGTGGCCATGCCCACAGGCTAGGGGTACTACGACCAATGTCCACCCGCCGGCGGGGCTCCGGAACGGCTAGCGTTGCCCCATGGAGATCAACGGGCTCCCACTGCATCCCCTCGTGGTGCATGCAGCGGTCGTCTTCGGGCCACTCGGTGCGCTGCTCGCGCTCGGCTACGTCGCCCTGCCTCGCTGGCGTGGGCGACTGCGCTGGCCCACTCTCGGCCTGGCCCTCATCGCCGTCGGCGCGCTGCTCACGGCGTATCTGACGGGAAGGGGCTTCCTGAACAGCAAGCCCCAGCTCTCGGGCAGCCCGCAGGTGGCGATCCACGTGCACCGGGCCAAGCTGTTGCTCTGGGCCACGATCGTCTTCGGGATCCTGACCGCCGGCGCCACGGCCACCCATGAACGGGTCGACGCCCTCGGCACAGCGCTGCGGGTGTTGCTCGGCGTGTCTGCCGTCGCCCTGCTGGTGCTCGTGGTGTTGACCGGTGACGCCGGAGCGCGAGCAGTCTGGGGCTGAAGGTCCCTACCATTGGGGACCTATGCGCAGGTTGTCGGCAGGTCTGCTGCCCTAGCGTCGACATCATGGAGATCAATGGAGTTCCGCTTCACCCCCTCGTCGTCCACGCCGCTGTCGTCCTCGTCCCGCTGGCGGCGGTGCTGGGTGCGGTCTACGCGCTCGTGCCGAAGTGGCGCTACCTGCTGCGACACCCCACCCTCGCCGTCACGGCAGCAGCGGCGCTGTCGACCCAGCTCGCCGGGATGACGGGGGAGAACCTGGCGGAGAGCACCAAGGACTCCACCCTGCTCGACAACCACGAGGCGTGGGCCGGACGCCTGACCTTCGGGATCTGGGTGTTCGCCGCGGTCGTGGCGATCGCGTGGTGGGTCCTGCCCGCCGTGAACGGGCTGATCGGCAAGTCCGACAAGCAGACGCGGATCTCGGTTCTCGTGATGCCGGCCACGATCCTCCTGCCGGTCCTGGCGGTGGTCGTCATGGTGCTCGTCTACTTCACCGGCGACGCGGGCGCGCAGGCGGTCTGGAAGGGCTAGTACTGGTCTTCGGAGCCGCGTTCCCGTGCGGCCAGCAGGCGTCGGAACGACAGCACCCGGTCGACGTCGGCCGTCCCGGCGGCGACGGCGTCGTCGAGTCCGCACTCGGGCTCGCCCTCCCCGTGGCTGCACCCCCGAGGACAGTCCTCGGTCATCTCGTCGAGGTCCGGGAAGGCCTCGATGAGAGTCTCGGGGTCGACGTGGGCCAGGCCGAACGACCGGATGCCCGGGGTGTCGATGATCCAGCCGCCGCCGGGCAGCGCCAGCATGTAGGCGCTCGTCGAGGTGTGCCGTCCCCTCCCGGTGACCGCGTTGACCACGCCGACCCGAAGGTTGGCGTCGGGCACCAGGGCGTTGACGAGCGTCGACTTGCCGACACCACTGTGGCCGATCAGCACGCTGGTGCGTCCGGACAGCTGCTCGCGCACCTCGTCCAGGTCGCCGCCGCGCTGCGTCACGACGTACGGCACTCCCAGGGAGCGGTACGTCGACAGCAGCGTCTCCGGGTCGGCGAGGTCCGACTTGGTCAGGCACAGGATCGGTTGCATCTTCGAGGCGTACGCCGCCACCAGCGCGCGGTCGATGAGCCGGGGTCTCGGCTCGGGGTCGGCCAGTGCAGTGACCACCACCAGCTGCGCGGCGTTGGCCACGATGACGCGCTCGACGGGGTCGTCGTCGTCGGCCGTGCGCCGCAGGGTGGTCGTCCGCTCGTGGACCCCCACGATGCGCGCCAGCGTGTCGGCGGTCCCGGAGACATCGCCGACCACCCGGACCCGGTCGCCGACCACCACCCCCTTGCGACCCAGCGGGCGTGCCTTGACCGCCATCACGGTGCGGCCCTCGATGAGCAGGGTCAGGCGGCCACGGTCGACGGTGACGACCACGCCGTCCACCGCGTCGTCATAGCTCGGCCGGTCCTTCGTGCGTGGCCGGGTCCGACGGCGTGGCCGGTCGTAGTGCTCCTGGTCGTTCTCGTCGTAGCGGGTCATCGGGGAGTCACAGGAGGCCCGACCAGAAACCGGGGAAGTCGGTGAACGTCTTGGCCGTCGTGGTCACGTTCTCCACCAGGATGTCGTCGACCGCGGCACCGAGGATCACCCCGGCGTGGGCCATCCGATGGTCGGCGTAGGTCCGGAACGTGCCGCCGTGCAGTCGTGCGGGCTGCAGGGAGAGGCCGTCGGGGCGCTCGGTGACCTTCGCCCCGAGGCGTCCGAGCTCGGTCGCGAGTGCTGCGAGGCGATCCGTCTCGTGACCGCGGATGTGCGCCACCCCGCGCAGGTGTGAGGGCGTCTCGGCCAGAGCACACAGGGCGGCCACGGCCGGCGTGAGCTCACCGACATCGTGGAGGTCGAGGTCGACGCCCTGGAGGCGCTCGGGACCGCTCACGCGGAGCCCTGTCTCGTCGAGGGTGACCGTGCAGCCCATCAGGGTCAGGATCGAGCGCAGCTCGTCGCCGGGCTGCGTCGTGCTGCTCGGCCAGTCGCGCACCAGCACCGTGCCCCCGGACAGGGCAGCGAGCGCGAGGAACGGGGCGGCGTTGGATAGGTCGGGCTCGATGGCCTGGTCGAGCGCCCGGATCGGACCAGGGGCGATGACCCAGCGATCGGCGTCCGAGTCGTCGACCGCGACCCCCTGGGACCGCAGCATGGCGATCGTCATCTCGATGTGAGGCAGTGACGGCACCGGCTTGCCGTCGTGGCGGATGTCGACGCCGTGGTCGAACCGTGCGCCGGCCAGCAGCAGCGCGGAGATGAACTGGGAGGAGCCCGACGCATCCAAGGTGACCGCGCCCCCACGCACCGAGCCGGTGCCGGCGATGTCGAAGGGCAGCGTGTCGCCGTCGGAAACCGCCACCCCCAGCGAGCGCAGGGCCGACAGCACCTCGCCGATCGGCCTCGTGCGCATGTGAGCGTCGCCGTCGAAGCCGATGAGACCGGTCGACAGGCCGGCGATCGGTGGCACGAAGCGCATCACCGTGCCCGCGAGTCCGCAGTCGACCGCGGCGTCGCTGCGGAACTCACCGGGCGTCACGACCCAGTCGTCCGCACTGGTCTCGACCGTGGAGCCCAGGGCCGTGAGCGCCTGGGCCATCAAGGCGGTGTCGCGCGAGCGGAGAGCCCGGCGTACGACGCTGGGCCCGTCGGCGATCGCGGCCAGGATGAGGGCGCGGTTGGTCAGCGACTTGGACCCGGGCAGGGAGATCCGCAGGTCCACGGGGTCGTGCACCCGCGGGGCCGGCCAGGGATCCGGCACAGAGGTCGGCACGGCTACATCGAGCGTCGTCACAGGCGGAACCCTACCGAGAGTCTCTCGGGGGGTTCCGCGAACCGGTCAGGTCAGCTGTGCCTTGGCGAGCTTCGCCTCGCGACGCGCATCCTTGGCGAGTCGGCGGGTCTCCTTCTTGGCCGTCGTGGCGGCGTGCTTGGCGCGCCAGGCGAGCCCGGGCTTGCCGTCGGTGTCCACCCCTGCCAGCAACAGCCCTCCGAGGACGGAGACGTTCTTGAAGAAGTTGAGTCGCTGGCCGTTGCGGCTGGCCGGCTCGGTCTCCTCCCAGAAACGGTGGCCGGCGAGCGTGGTGGGCACCAGCGAGGCGGCCAGCACCGTGGAGGACAGGCGCGGTGCGCGTCCGGTGGCGAACGCGGCGGCAGCGCCGATCTGGACGGCGGCGTTCAGGCGGACGAGGGTCTTGGGGTCCTGGGGAATGGGAGCGCCCGGCGCGGCCTTCTGGAGCAGGGGCACCACACGGTCGGTGACCTTGCTGGCCTTCGCGGCGCTCGCGTCGGGGTTCTTCAGCGCGCTGTAGGCCCCGACGAAGAAGATCGAGGCGAGCATCGGGCGGGCAACGGTTCGGATCACGGTCATGTATGCATTCATACCCGATAGCGCGAACCGGCATTCCCCCTCCCCACCCCGGCGCCGGGACGGCTGGGGGGATCAGGGCAGTCGGTCGGTGTTGTTCGTCGTGTCGGCGTCGGTGAAGCCGTTGGCTGTGACCTTGAAGTCGGCCCGCCACGCGGTGGCGGGCAGCCCGATGAAGAGGACGGGTCCGATCTCGGTGTCGGCGGTCACCGGGCAGGTCACTGTGCTCCCACTCAGGGTGCAGCCGCCCGGGATGCCGGTGATGAGCCGAAGGCCGGTGATCGAGATGGTCAGCGTGGCCGATCCTGCGGGATCGATGCCGCTGACGTCGGCGTACACCGAGTGGGACAGGCCGTTGACGGTGCCCCGGGCGGCAACGGTGAGGTCGTAGCGGACGTTCACGGTGATGGTGCCCGTCGAGCTGCCGCCACGAGCGTCGGTGGCGGTGTAGGTGAACGTGTCGGCGCCGCCGCGGAAGTCCGCGTTGGGCATGTAGAGGATCTTGCTGCCCTCGATCGTGGCGGTGCCACGCGACGGCTTCGAGACCGCGCTGAGCGTGATCGCGTCTCCGTTGCTGTCGCTGTCGTTGAGCAGCGGGCTGATCGTCACGGACTTCCCGGGGTCGATCGTGGCCGTGTCGGCGACGGTGGTGGGTGGGGAGTTGGTGACGGTGAGGTTGACCGTTCCCCGTGCCGTGCCGCCGTGGTCGTCGACGACCACATAGCTGAAGGTGTCCGCGCCGGAGAAGTCACTGCGGTAGTGGTAGCTCAGCTTGTTGTTGACGATGCTGACGGTGCCGCCGCCCGCCCCGGTCACCTCGGTGATCCTCAGCGCGTCGCGGTTGGGGTCGCTGTCGTTGGCCAGCACGTCGATGGTCCTGGCGTTCTCGGACTTGGCCGCGAAGGAGAGGGTGTCGTCGACCGCCACCGGCGCGGAGTTGGTCACCTGGACAGTGACCACCCCACGGCTGGTGCCGCCGTCACCGTCGGTGACGACGTAGCCGAAGGTGTCCGAGCCGTGGAAGCCGTCGGCGGAGGTGTAGGCAAGCTGGCCGCCCTCCTGGGTCACGACGCCCTTGCTGGCGCTGCGGGCGTCGAAGCTGGCGATGCTCAGCGGGTCGTTGTTGGGGTCGGTGTCGTTGGTGAGCACCGGGATCAGGATCCGGGCCCCACCGGTGGTCGCCGTGTCGTCCTTGGCACTGGGCGCCGCATTGCGCACGGTGATGTGGACGGTGGCGGTGGCTGTGCCGCCCTGGCCGTCAGAGATCGTGTAGTCGAAGCTGTCGTCGCCCTTGAAGCCGGCCTGCGGGGCGTAGTAGGTCAGCGAGCCGTCATCGCGGATCCGGACCGTTCCGTTGCTCGGGTCCTCGGCCGACACCACCGTCAGTGGCTCGCCGTTGGGCTCGCTGTCGTTGGCCAGCACGTCGATGCTGACCTCGGTGTCGGTGTCGGTGGTCGCTGCGTCGTCGCGCGCGATCGGCAGGCCGTTCTCGACGAGGACGGCGACCTCGGCGGTGTCGGTTCCGCCGTTTCCGTCGGACGCTGTGTAGTTGAACCTCGCGGTGCCGGAGAAGCCGGTCGGCGGGGTGTAGCGCACCTGTCCGTTCTCGATCGAGACCTTGCCGTGGTCGGCCGCGCCGAGCTTGGCGATGCTCAGGGGGTCGCCGTTGGGGTCGCTGTCGTTGGCGAGGACATCGATCACGACAGGGGTGGCATACGGCGTCGTCGCCTGGTCGTCCTGGGCGACTGGCACGCCGTTGCGCACCGTCACCGTCACGGTGGCGGTGTCGGTGCCGCCGTTGCCGTCGGACACGGTGTAGTCGAAGGTGACCTGGCCTGAGAAGCCGTCGGGCGGGGTGTAGCGCACCTGGTCGCGGACGAGGGTGACGATGCCGCGCACGTTGCCCTTGTCGCCGATCGGCTCGGTGAGGTCGGTGATGCCCAGGGTGTCGCCGTTGGCGTCGGTGTCGTTTGCGAGGACGTCGATGTCGACCGCTGTGCCGTGGTCGGTGATCGCCTTGTCGTCGCCGGCATTCGGAGCGGCGTTGGCGACCGTGATGGTGACGGTGGCGACGCGCGAGACGCCACCGGCACCGTCGCTGAGCGAGTAGGTGAAGGTGTCCGTGCCGGCGAAGCCTGCGTTGGGCGTGTAGTGCACGGTGCCGTCGCGGTTGGGGGCGGCGGAGCCGTTGGCGGGCTGGTCGACGATCTGGGGCCGGAGACGCTGGGCGGTGCCTGGGATGTTCGCGTCGCTGTCGTTGGCCAGCACATCGACGTTGATGGCGGTGTCGGTGTCGGTGTCCGCGCTGTCGTCGACGGCGACCGGGTCGGCGTTGGCCACGACGATCGAGACCGTCGCGATCTGCGACCGGGCGCCCGAGGTGTCGGTGACCCGGTAGGTGAAGGCATCGGCGCCGGCATAGCCGTCTGCCGGGGTGTAGGTGATCGTGCCGTCGTCGTTGACGCTCGCTGAGCCGTGGTCGGGTCCAGCCACGACGGAGGGGGTCAGCGGGTCACCGTTGGCGTCGGTGTCGTTGGCCAGGACGTCGATGGTCACGGGCTGGTCGGTGTCGGTGCTGGCGTTGTCGTCGCCGGCCACGGGGGCGGCGTTGCGGACGGTGACGGTGACGGTGGCGGGCGCGGACGCGTCCTCGCCGTCGAAGGCCCGGTAGGTGAAGGTGTCCTCACCGGCGAAGCCGCCGGCCGGGGTGTAGGTCACGCTGCCGTCGGCGTTGATCTCGACGGTGCCGTTCGCCGGCTGCCCGGCGATCTGCGGGGTGAGGGCGTCGCCGTTGGCGTCGGTGTCACCCGCCAGGACGTCGATGGTCACTGGCTGGTCGGTGTCGGTGCTGGCGTTGTCGTCGTCGGCGACCGGCGCGGCGTTGCGAACGGTGAGGTCCACGGTCGCCGGGGCGCTCTGGTCGACTCCGTCGCTGGCGACGTAGGTGAAGCTGTCGCGCCCCTTGTAGGCGGCGTTGGGGGAGTAGGTGATCGTCCCGTCGTCGTTGAGCCTGATGCTGCCGTGCTCGGGGCGGGACACGATCGCGGCGGTCAGGTCGTCGCCGTCGGGGTCGCGGTCGTTGGCCAGGACGGCGACGTCGATGGCGGTGTCGGTGTCGGTGACCGCGGAGTCGTCACCGGCGCTGGGAGCCCGGTTGGACACCGCGACCCTCACCGAGCCCCGGTCCCGGCCTCCGTCGCCGTCGGAGACCTGGTAGCCGAAGGTGTCGACGCCGCGGAAGCCTCGCTGAGGCGTGTAGGCCAGTGAGCCGCCGGCGTCGGTGATCTGCCCACCCTCGGTGGAGGTCGTCTCGAAGTCGGCGATGGAGAGGTCGTCGAAGTTGGGGTCGGTGTCGTTCGCGAGCACGTCGACCTCGACGCCGCTGTTGCGGGTGGTGGACCCGTCGTCGGCGACGGCAACCGGAGCCCCGTTGCGGACGGTGACGCGCACGCGGCCCTCGCTCGTCTCGCCCTGGTCGTTGGCCACCACGTAGGTGAAGGAGTCGCGGCCCTTGAACCGGCGGTCGGGGTGGTAGGTGACGATCCCGCTGCTCGCGGCTCGAGTGAGCGGGCCGAGTCGGGCAGGGCCGCGACTGACCCGGCCGTGGTCGGGCTGGCTGAGCCGGACCAGCTCGAGGTCCCCGCCGATGGGGCTCGCGTCGTTGGCCAGCAGGTCGAAGGTGACCGGGCCCCCGTCGCTGTCGGGCAGCACGTCCTCCCCGGGGGAGGGGTTGGTGCCCGTCGGGTTGCCCGTCGGGTTGTCGGTCGGGTTGTCGGTCGGGGTGTCGGTGGTGCCATCCGTCGGGGTGTCGCTGGCACGCGTCGGTGGGCGTGTCCGTGGGCGCGTCGGTGAGGCCGTCGGTGGGCGTGTCCGTGGCGGCGTCGGTGAGGCCGTCGGTCGGGGTGTCGGTCGCACCGTCGGTGGGCGTGTCGGTCGCAGCGGTGGCCGAGGGATCCACGGTGCGCCCGTTGGAGTCGGTGATCGAGCTCCCGGGAGACCTGTCGGCGACGTTCGCGCCGCCGCCCCCACCAATGACCCCGGTCGCGACGAGCACTCCGGCACCGACCGCCGTGACGACGGCCGCGGCGGTGCCGACGACGGCGAGCGTGCCCATGGTGCCTGCGACAGCCCCGGCTCCGGCCCCGGCACCCGCTCCGGCACCGGCGCCGGCTCCAGCCCCTGCGCCGGCACCGTTGCCGGTGACGGCGTCGCGGGCCCGGCCGATGACACCGAGGACGCCGGCCTTGGCGGCCACGCCAGAGGCCCCAGCCAGGTAGGCGGCACCTGCCGTGCCGAGCAGCAGCGGGGCGAGGATGGCGGAGAGGTTCGAGTTGACCTCGGAGAGCTCGAGATAGATCGCCATGCACTTGCGGCATTCGTCGAGGTGGGCCTCGACCTTGCCGGCGTCGCGCTTGGAGACGCCCTTGCGGATGTAGGCGCCGATGTGTTGGTTCGTCCAGCGACACTCGTCCTCGTCGAGCTCCTGGGCGTGCATGTTCAAGAACGCCTGCCGCAGGCCCTCGCGCGCGCGATAGGCGAGCGCGGACACCGAGTTGGGGCTCATGCCGAGCAGCTCGGCGACCTCGGCGGGCTTGGCGCCCTCCACCTCGGTGTGCCACAGCACCAGCTGCCAGCGCTCGGGCAGCGACGCGAACGCCTTCGCCGCAGCGGCGTTCTCGAAGCCCTCGACCGCGGTGTCGCGGAAGGGGACCCCAGGGTCGAACGCCTCCATGTCGTCGGTGGTGGTGAGCCGCGAGGTCGAACGGATGCGGTCGACGTGCAGACGGCGTACGGCCGTCAGCAGGTAGGCGCGGAAGGCGACGTCGGGGCCGCCGCCGCGCTGGAGCACCACGAGGACCTTGGCGAAAGCATCGGAGACCAGGTCGTCGACATCGCCATGTGAGACGAGCTGGCGCGCGAGCCTGCGCGCGGCTACGACGTGGCGTTCGAAGAGCTCCCCGTAAGCGGACACGTCGCCGCCCCGGACCGCCGAGATGAGCTCGGCGTCGCCCGGTCCATCGATGCGCTGGAGAGTGCTCACACCTATATCAACGGTCTACTGGGAGTTTGGTGACGCCAGTTTAGTGCTCCGACCTGAGTCAGGGGCGCAAACAAAAAGTTTTGAAAGTCGCGTCATGGACTTCGAGCAGGTCCGTTTCCTCTGTGGGAGCCGCCCAATCAGGGCGGAACTCGGAGACCGAGGGAGGCAATACCGTGGGACTTTTCGCGACACGTACTCGTCGCACCGCCACGGTGGATCCCGAGGCAGGGCGGGCGCTGTCCGATGGCGAGCGGTTGGGATTGCCGCCACGCTTCGAGGCAGTGGGAGAGGCCCTCGCCTCGGGATCCGGCTCCGTCGAGGCATGCTCGGTGCTGGGCTGGGAGCTCGCCCAGGACGGTGCATCCCTCCAGGAGGTGCTGGACGCTCTGAGGGCCACGTCGCTCGAAGTGATCGGCCGCGAGCCGCACTTCGAGGACATTGCGGCTCTCTGCGGAGCGTGGAGCGAGTCCACGCTTGCCTATCTTCACCAGATGTCCTGCGAGGACCCGATGACCGGGCTTGCCTCGCTGGCTCACGTGCGCACCCGCCTCTCTGAGCTGTACCGGGGAGAGCTCAGGGCGGAAGGAAGCACGCAGGAACGGTTCGCGCTCGTCGTGGCCGACCTTCCGGACGACGCAGGGCTCGGGCCCGCGTCCGACGGACATCTCAACCGCGCGATGCGGTTGGCCCGCTTGGGTGATGCCGCCCGCACGGTCTTCGCCGGCACCGAGACCCTCGGTCGGCTCGGCGAGAACCGGATCGTGGTCGTGGTCGCCAGAAGTTCCCGTCTCGGTCGGCGTGTCGCGCTGCTGCGTCGGCTTCTGGACCAGCTCGACCTGTCGGGTCAGCCCGCTCGCGTGTGGATCGAGGGTCTCCCCCCGACCGACGACGGTGCCGCGATGCTGCTCGACGAGCTCGCTCGCCCCTGACCGATCAGGTCACAGTCGTCCGAGTGCTTCGCGCAGACCCTTCTCGGCCTCGTCGCCGAGCTTCTTGAACGCCGGCGACATGAGCGGCGCGACGTACTTCGCGATGCCCTTGAACTCGAAGTCGGCGGTGTAGGTCACGGACGTGCCGGTGCCGTCCGGCGTCATCACCATCGTGTCGTGGGCGACCACTGTCTTGTTCTCGCCTCGCAGGGCGAACCTGCTGTCCGGCGTCCGCTCGACGACCTCATAGGTCAGCTCGGTCTGCCGCCCTGCGAACGACGAGGTGTTCTGGTAGGTCGTGCCCGGACCGCCGTCGCCCTGGATCAGGGTCGTCTGCACGGTGCCGGGATCCCATTCGTTGGTGGTGGTGAAGTCGCTGAGGTAGCCGAACACGGCCGCCGGTGACGCTGTCGTCACCACTGTGCGTTGAATCTTCACGCGATCCTCCTGGTGGGCTGTGGGTCCAGCCTACGTACCCAGCCCAGAGGAGCCGGGACGGCTAACCTGTCTGGCATGTGCGGCCGCTACGCATCGTCTCGCAAGCCCGAGGACCTGATCGAGGAGTTCGAGATCAGCGACTCGCGGGTCGGCGTACCCCTCGAGCCCGACTACAACGTGGCCCCGACCAAGGAGGTGTACGCCGTGGTCGAGCGCCCGCCGTCGGCCGACCGGTCGGCACCGGCCGAGCGCCAGCTGCGGACGCTCAGGTGGGGACTGGTGCCGTCGTGGGCCAAAGACCCCTCGATCGGCAACCGGATGATCAACGCGCGGATGGAGACGGTCGCGGAGAAGCCCTCCTACCGCCGTGCATTCTCCTCGCGCCGCTGCCTGCTGCCGGCCGACGGCTACTTCGAGTGGTACCCCACCTCGGAGCGGACCAAGGCCGGCAAGCCCGTCAAGCAGCCGTTCTTCATCCGTCCCAAGGATGGCGGCGTGCTGGCGATGGCGGGTCTCTACGAGATCTGGAAGGACCCCACCCGTGCGGACGACGACCCCGACCTGTTCCGCTGGACGTGCACGGTGATCACGACCGATGCGGAGGACTCCGTGGGTCACATCCACGACCGGATGCCGCTGATGGTGACGCCGGACCGCTGGGCCGACTGGCTCGACCCGACGGTGTCCGGCAAGGATCGGCTGCTGGAGCTGCTGGTGCCTGCCGCTCCGGGTCTCCTCGAGGCCTACCCCGTCTCCACAGAGGTCAACAACGTCCGCAACAACGGCCCCGAGCTCCTCACGGCTCTCCCGATCACAGACTGAGGCGATGATGGCCCCACCGCGCACCCTGTCCACGCCGTACGGCGATGCGCGCCTGGTCACCCATCGCGCGCGTACGCCGATCGCGACCCTGCTGCTGAGCCACGGTGCCGGGAACGGCATCGACACCCACGACCTGCTGGTCTTGGCCGAGGGACTGCCACGCCAGGGAGTCAGCGTGCTCCTCCTGGAACAGCCGTGGAAGGTGGCCGGTCGCTCGGTGGCGACCGCTCCGGCGACCCTGGACGTCGGGCTGAGGGCCGCGGCCGACACCCTGCGCGGCCGCCACAAGCTGGTCGTCGGCGGTCGCTCGGCGGGCGCCCGGTCGGCCGCCCGCAGCGCACTGTCGCTCGGGGCGGTCGGGTGCCTGGCGCTGGCGTTCCCGTTGCACCCTCCGGGCCGCCCGGAACGGTCGCGGGTCGCCGAGCTCACCGGTGCCGGCGTACCGACGCTGGTGATCCAGGGGGAGCGGGACACGATGGGCCGACCGGAGGAGTTCCCCGATGGGGTCGACCTGTGTCCCGTGCCGGGCGCGGACCACTCGTTCCGGGTCCCCAAGCGCGGAGTCCTCTCCCAGGACGACGCCCTGGCGATCATCGTGGAGGCCACCTTGGAGTGGCTGGTCCGCGACATCGTCGGGAGCCCGGCCTGATCCGTCGGCCCGATCCGTCGGCCCCGATCCGTAGGCCTGGCCGACGGGGAATGAGAGCGCGGGAGGGCGTGTTGGAAGGGGTGTGACAGTCCTACTCGACCGCCCCGTCAGCGCATCCAGCCGGTCCGACGGCTCCTCAGCCGACACCCGGCTACTCTGGGACACGATGACTGAGACCTTGAACGGGGCGCTCGACGTCCCCGAGAACGAGACCGACGAGCAGCGGTCGGCGCGCTTCGAGCGCGACGCGCTGCCCTTCCTCGACCAGATGTACTCCGCGGCGATGCGGATGACCCGCAACCCGCAGGACGCCGAGGACCTGGTGCAGGAGACCTTCGCGAAGGCCTACTCCGCGTTCCACCAGTTCCGGCCCGGCACCAACCTGAAGGCCTGGCTCTACCGGATCCTGACCAACACCTTCATCAACACCTATCGCAAGAAGCAGCGCGAGCCTCAGAAGTCGATGTCGGAGGACGTCGAGGACTGGCAGCTCGCCCGTGCAGAGTCGCACACCGCCACCGGCCTGAAGTCGGCGGAGATGGAAGCACTCGAGCACCTTCCAGACTCCCAGGTCAAGGATGCCCTGCAGCGCCTTCCCGAGGAGTTCCGTCTGGCGGTCTATCTCGCCGACGTCGAAGGATTCCCCTACAAGGAGATCGCCGAGATCATGGACACCCCGATCGGCACGGTCATGTCGCGGCTGCACCGGGGCCGCCGCCAGCTCCGCACCATGCTGGAGGGGCACGTCCGCAGCAACGACCTGCTGGCCTCGGCCACCGGGGAGGCGAGCCGGTCATGAGCCAGTCCGAGCCCACCAACTCCGAATGCGTCGACTACCTCGAGCGCATCGTCTACCTGCTCGACAACGAGCTGGACGAGGCCGAGTGCTCCGAGGTGCGGATGCACCTCGAGGAGTGCAGCCCCTGCCTGCACAAGTATGACCTCGAGCGCACCGTGAAGATGGTCGTCGCCCGGTCGTGCTCTGAGACCGCGCCCGATGGTCTGCGCGATCGGGTCCTCTTCCAGGTGCGTCAGGTGCAGGTCCAGATCACCGAGGGCTGAGCCGGGTGACCGGCCCGATTCGCGGCATCCCGGGAAGACCTGAGAGGATGCCCTGAGTGTTGAGTGCACAGGGCACTGATTCCAGGAGGAACACCATGGGCAAGACCGGCCGCAAGCGCCGCGCTCGCAAGAAGAAGGGCGCGAACCACGGCAAGCGCCCCAACGCCTGAGCGCATCATGCATCGTGAACCCCCAGCCACCGGCCGGGGGTTCGCTGCATTTCACCTGTCGGAGCTGTACCGCACAGACGCGTCGACCTGTCGCAGATGTACGGCAGAAACGCGTCGACCCGTCGCAGATGTACAGCACCAGACACACTGGACACATGGATGCGACGCAGACCTTCACCGTGACCGCCTCCGATACCGCGCTGGCGGTGGGCTCCGGGAGTCTTCCGGTGCTGGCGACCCCCCGACTACTGGCCTGGTGCGAGGCGGTGACCTGCGATGCCCTCGAGTCCACGCTGCCACCTGGCTCGACCAGTGTCGGCACCCGGATCGCACTGGAGCACCTGATCGCATCCCCGGTGGGGGCCGTCGTGACCGTGACCGCCTCGGATGTCTACCTCGACGGCCGAATGGTGCGATTCGCAGTCGCGGCCCGGGATGCTGACGGACGGCTGCTCGGTTCGGGTGAGGTGACCCGGGTGATGGTCGACGTCGAGAGGTTCATGGGCCGCCTGCACTGAGCGCCTGGTCGCGGAACTGGGGTCCGGTGGCGCATCCGGGCCTGCCGGGAGTGGCCAAGTGGCGGCAATCTGAGCATGAGGTGATCCCATGACGCGACTCTCGCGAACGCTCCTGCTGTGCCTTGCCCTGTTGCTGGCGGGCCTCCTGGCCCCGCTCGGCTCCGCACAGGCCGCCGCCGGACCAGGGACGGTCTCGGCGCGGACGGCGCTGCCGCCCGTGGAGGTTCGAGTCGGCCAGGAGGGCGCCGTCGGCCGGTTCGGGTCGGTCACGGTGCCGGTCCTGTACCGGTGTCAGCGTCCCTGGATCGTGGCCGGTCTCTACGTGCAGGCGAGCCAGGGCGGCGTGACGGGGCGCGCGTTCCGCAGTGCCGGGCTGACGTGCGACGCTGCGTGGCACCGGGTGGTCTTGGAAGCCGGAAGCGGAACTGGCGAGCCGTTCCTCGCCGACTACGCAGACATCGACGTGACCGTGGACATCCAGGACCCGATCAGCTTCGACCCGGTCGAGCAGGCCACCGCCTCGGCCCGGATCTGGATCGCTCCCGCGGCCCGGATCCGGGTCGAGGGAGCGGTCCTCCACCATGGTGCCGTACTGGTCACGGTGGCAGCGCGGTGTCAGCGGCCCTGGGTGGTGCAGCAGTTCTCCGCAAGCGTGAGTCAGCGCCGCGGATTCGTGTTCGGGGCGGTATCTGCGAGCACGGGCCTGACCTGTGATGCCGCGTGGCACCGGATCACGCTGCGGGTGAGGGGGGCCGAGTCGTTCGTGCGAGGACCGGCCAGAGTCGAGGCCGGACTCTTCGTGCTCGACCCTGTCGACTTCGACCCGGTGGATGCCGACTCGAGCTCCCGCACATTCCTTCTGCATCGGTGACCGAGTTGTCGGTGATCCCTGCGACGATGCTTTGACGTGCCCATGATCGACCGTTCGACTCGGAGGAAACCGCATGGCAGAGGTGTTGTTGTTCCATCACGCGCAGGGGCTGACGGTGGGAATGCATGCCGTGGCCGAGACCCTGAGGCAGTCTGGCCACACGGTGCACGCGCCGGACGTCTTCGACGGACGCGTCTTCGACGATCTCGAGCAGGGTGTGGCTCACGCCCAGTCGATCGGCTTCGGCAGGATCATGGAGCAGTGCAGTGAGTTCGCCTCGCAGCTGCCCGCCGAGCTCGTCTACCTGGGGTTCTCGATGGGGGTCATGCCTGCCCAGATGCTCGCGCAACAGCGAGCCGGTGCCAGGGGCGCGCTGCTCGTCGACTCCTGCGTGCAGCCGACCGAGTTCGGCCCGGGGTGGCCAGACGGGGTTCCGGTGCAGGTGCACGGCATGGATGCCGACCCCTGGTTCGTGAGCGAAGGCGATCTGGAGGCCGCTGAGGCTCTGGTGTCTGCTGCGCCGGACGGCGAGCTGTTCCTCTACCCAGGCGACCAGCACCTGTTCGCCGACAGCAGCCTGGCCGCCTTCGACGAGGCAGCAGCGGCCACGTTCACCGAGCGCGTGCTCGAGTTCCTGGCTCGGGTCTAGCTGAAGCCGGGGCCCGACTCATAGTCGAGCCGGAAGGCCCACAGGCAGACGTTCCGCCCGGGCGTCCAGTCCTTCTCGGGTGTCCGGACGAAGCCGAGCCGGCCATAGATCCGATGGGCACCGGTCATCTCCTCCATCGTCGACAGGGCCATCGCATGGTCGCCGGCGGCCTGGGATCGGGTCAGACAGTGCCGCACCAGCAGCTCGCCGAGGCCGCGACCGCGAGCTGCGGGCTCGACAGCCAGCATGCGGAACTCGCCTTCGCCCTGCCGTGCCACCTCACGATGGGTCGAGCCGGCGGGGCAGTTGGTGACCGTTCCGAGAACCAGGCCGTCCTCCACGGCGACCCACACCTCGGAGTCGGCAGCGCGACCGGCGGTGTCGCGCAACTCGTTGACGTAGTCGGCCTCGACCGGGATGAACCCGCCATCAACGTAGACCGAGACGACCAGCGCCGAGACCGCGCCATACTCCGACTCCTCGACCAGACGGATCTCCATCAGACGCCGAAGGTGGCTCTGGGGTAAGCCGCGTCGACGTCCGTGATCACGTTGACGAGGTAGGGGACCCCGGAGTCGAAGGCGCGATCGATCGCAGGACCGATCTGTCGCGGGTCGGTGACGGTCTCCCCGCCTCCACCGAGTGCCTTGACCACCTCGTCGTACGCCGTGCGTGGCGCCAGGTCGGCAGCGACGTCGTAGCCGTAGATCATCTGCATGGGTCCCTTCTCAAGCCCCCACGCAGAGTTGTTGCCGCAGATCATCACGACCGGCAGGTCATGGCGCACCAGCGAGTCGACGTCCATCAGTGAGAACCCGGCCGCGCCGTCGCCGAGCAGCAGGGCGACCTGGGCGGACGGGCGGGCGATCCTGGCTGCGATGGCAGCCCCGAGTCCGGCTCCCAAGCAGCCATAGGGGCCGGGGTCGAGCCAGCCGCCGGGCCTCTTCGGCTCCACGAACTTGCCGGCGAAGCTCACGAAGTCACCGCCGTCACCGATGACCACCGCGTCGTCGGCCAGCCGCGGCACGAGCTCGCCGTAGATCCGCGCGGGGTGGATGGGGTCGGCCTCTGCCGAGAGCAGAGCTGAGTCACGGTGGGTGGCTTCGCGCACCGTGTCCTGCAGGGTGCGCAGCCAGGGACCCCAGTCGGGCTTGCTGCGGACACGATCGAGCGCATCGGCGATGCCGGCGAAAGCCGCGCTCAGGTCGCCCGAGGCACTGGCGGCCAGGTCGGCATGGGCGGAGATCTGGCCGGCTGAGTCGGCGACATGGACGACCCGTGCCGGTGTGGCCCCGTCCTTGCCGCCGAACACGCCGTACCCGAGCCTGAAGTCGAGCGGCGTGCCGACGACGATGACGAGGTCGGCCTGACCGAAGGCGACCCCGCGAGCCTTGGTCACCAGCAGCGGGTGGCCCCCGGGGATGACGCCGCGGCCCATGCCGTTGGTGAGGGCCGGGATCTGGAGGTCCTCGACGAACTGAAGCGCAGCACCCTCGGCCCCATCGGCCCACACGTCGGTGCCGAGCACCATGACCGGTCGCTGGCTGGCGCCGAGGAGACCGGCGATCCGGGCGAGGCTGTCAGGATCGGGGGTGGCGCCGCAGGGCGAGCCTCCTTCTGGGATCACCGAGGAGGCCTGGTTGAAGAACTCGTCCATGGGCACGTCGACGAAGACAGGGCCGCGGTGTGCTGCACCGGCGATGGAGAAGGCGTCGTGCATCCCCTCGGTGATCTCTCCAGCTGTCGCGATGGTGCGGGCGAGCTTGGAGACAGGCGCCAGGATGGGTGGGTGGTCGAGCTCCTGGAGGCTGCCCATGCCCCAACGGTTGTCGGGGGCGCGACCGCCGACGACGACCATGGGCGAGCCGGCGAACTTCGCCTGCGCCACGGCGCTCACCCCGTTGGTGATGCCCGGCCCGGCGGTCAGCACCGCGAGTCCGGGGGAGCGGGTCAGCTTGCCGGTGGCCTCTGCGGCGAATGCCGCCGTCTGCTCGTGGCGTACGTCGAGCAGCCGCATGGGCGGGTCGGCCTTAACGGCCCCGTCGTACATGGGGAAGACGTGCGCGCCCGACAGGGTGAACATGGTCTCTACGCCATGGGCACGGGCTACTGCGACCGCCAACTGGCCGGCGTGACCTGCGATGGGCTCGGACGGATTCGACGGACTGCTTGCCTCACTCATGCGTGCAGATTAGCCCGACCGGTCGAGGATCAGGACCGGGCCGTCGCCGCGTCGGTGAAGTAGTAGGGGTTGGTCGCCCGCAGCGCGTCGACCAGGGTCAGCAACAGATCGGCACGACCTGCCGGCTGGTTCTGCTGGAGCAGCGTGAGAGCCAGGTAGAGGGCCCGGAGGAACGACTCGGGATTGCCGGTGGTCAGGAAGGGGTCGACGTCGTGGTGCGGTGGTCGGCCGGCCACCGCGGCGAGGCGGGCCACCCACGGCTCGAGCACCGACAACGGGACCAGGTCGCGCCGCAGGATCGCCATCGTGGCCGCCGCCAGTCGGTCCGGCTCTCCGTTGCTGAACACCTGGTCGACGGGAAGAAGCACCCGGTCGGCGATCACGTCGAGCAGCACGGTCAGCTCTGGCTTGCCGATGTGCGCGGACGCACTGAGCGCAGCGATCGCGTCGGCGCCGTGGGCGATGGCGTGGGCCCAGCCGTTGCCCGGGACGTAGCCGCGCAGGTCCTGCTCGCGGACGTACCAGGTCGTCAGCCTGTCGCCCCATTCGAGGATCTTGTCGGCAGGGAGCCGGTCGAGCTCGTTGGCGCGGGTGAGGCAGCACGCCAGCACGAGCACCGAGAAGGCCCGGCGGAAGACCGAGTCGGTGCCCTTCTCACCGATCCCCACCGACAGCCCGGCGACCATGCCGTCCCCGAGGCCCGACAGCAGGTCGTCGTACACGCCGCGCCCGATCCAGGTCGCGAGCGTGGGATAGGCGATTCCGTCTCGGAGCTCGGGTTCGGTGGAGCCGAGCATCGAAGTCAGTTCCGCGGTCATGTCACCCAGCGGGCGGTCCGTGGGAACCCGGAGGCCGTCTCGCACGACCTGCTGCCAGAAGGGCGGAGCCGTGGATGCCATGACCCTCATCCTGCCAGTCCCTCGTCGGCACCTAGGGTGGTGGGCGTGCCGTCGCTCATCGAACTGGTGCGAGCCCACACGGACCTCGCCGACGAGGACGTCTCCCACCTGCATCTGCTGCTGGCCGACTGGCAGATCATCGCGGATCTCTCCTTCGCCGATCTGGTGCTCTGGCTGCCGGACCGCGACGGTTCCGGCTTCTGGGCGGGAGCCCAGATGAGACCCACCACCGGCCCGACGGCCTACGTCGACGACGTCGTGGGCACGTTCGTGCCGACCGGGAGACGCACCATGCTCGACGCCGCCTGGTTGCAGGGAAGGCTTGTTCGCGAAGGCGACCCCGAGTGGCGTGACGACGTGCCGGTTCGGGTCGAGACGATTCCGGTGCGCCGAGCCGACCGGGTGATCGCGGTCGTCGCCCGCAACACCAACCTGTTGGGTGTGCGAACGCCGAGCCGGCTGGAGCTGTCCTACCTCCAGACCGCCAGCGATCTCACCCAGATGATCGCCCACGGCTACTTCCCCTCCAGCGGCCAGCGCTCGGACCACGCCGACTCACCTCGGGTGGGGGACGGGTTCGTGCGGGTCGATGCCGCCGGGCGCGTCGCCTACGCCAGCCCCAACGCACTGTCGGTGTTCCGCAGGCTGGGGCTCGGCACGGACCTGACCGGCCTGAATCTCGCCGAGCTCACCCGTTCCCTGGTGCCGCCTCGGCGACGGCCCGACGAGGAGACGTTGAGCGCGGTCCTGGCGGGCCGCATGCATCGCGACACCGAGATCCAGACCGACGACGTGGCGTTGATCCTGCGGTCCATCCCGCTCAGGCCGCAGGGCGACCACATCGGCGGGCTGATCCTGCTGCGCGACGTCACCGACCTGCGGCGTCGAGACCGCGAGCTGGTCACGAAGGACGCCACGATCCGTGAGATCCACCACCGGGTGAAGAACAACCTGCAGACCGTGGCTGCGCTGTTGCGTCTGCAGGCGCGTCGCATCGACAACGACGAGGCCAAGTCCGCGCTCGAGGAGGCCGTACGCCGGGTGGGGTCCATCGCCATCGTTCACGACATGCTCAGCCAGGCCGTGGAGGAGCACGTCGCCTTCGATGACGTGGTTGACCAGCTGGCCCGGATGGTGACCGAGGTCAGTGCCGTCGGGGGCCACGTGCGGGTGCGGCGCGACGGAAGCTTCGGGGTCGTGCGCTCCGAGACGGCGACAGCGCTGGCGATGGTGCTGACCGAGGTCCTGCAGAACGCCGTCGAGCATGGGTACGACGTGAGCGACTCGGGTCAGATCGTCCTGCACGTACGTCGACTCGTTGGGCGACTGCACCTGACGGTCGACGACGACGGGCGGGGTCTGCCGGAGGGCTTCGACCTGGACTCGTCGACCAGCCTGGGGCTGTCGATCGTGCGCACGCTCGTCGAGTCCGAGCTTGACGGTCAGCTGAAGCTGGGAGTCAGGTCGAGCGGCGGCACCCGGGTCGACATCGACCTGCCGGTGGAATGAGTCAGGCGGTGCGCACGCGCGCCCGTGCGTTGCGCCGCTTCAGGGCCCGGCGCTCGTCTTCGCTCAGTCCGCCCCAGACGCCGTGGTCCTGACCCGCCTCGAGGGCCCAGGCAAGGCATTGTTCGCGCACATCGCAGCGACGGCACACCTGCTTGGCCTCCTCGATCTGGAGAATGGCCGGACCGGTGTTGCCGATCGGGAAGAACAACTCCGGATCCTCGTCGAGGCATGCAGAGCGATGGCGCCAATCCACGGGTGGGAATCCCACTTTCTTTGCGACTCGGCAGTTCATTGCTGCCGTAGGTAGGGGCACGCTTAGTGAACGGGTTCACATGCGCAACGAATAGCGTCGCAAGAAGTTGTCACGCACACAACCCCCTGAGGAGGTTTCCTCCGTCACAACTACCCTGGGCGGGTGCGCCTGAGACCCGATCCTGACACCCCCACGCCGCTGGTCGTCGCGTCCTTCCTCGTCGCGCTCCAGGGTCTCTTCCTGGTCGGGTACGGCGTACTCGAGCTCCTCAGTGTGTCGTCGGGGCGGGTGACCATGGGCCTCACCACCGCGCTGTTCTTCCTGATCGTGGGCGTCGCACTGGTCGCCGGCGCCTGGGCTGTGACCCACGGCAGGGGGGTTGCTCGTGGACCGATCCTGCTGGTCCAGCTCATCCAGCTGGGGCTGGCGTACAACTCCTTCACCGCCGGCAACTATCTCGTGTCCGTCGTGCTGGCGCTCTTCGCGGCTCTCGTGATCGGCGGATTCCTGGCCCCGCCGAGCCTGGAGGCGCTCGACCCGGACCGTCACCTCGAGCCCTAGAGCGTCAGTCGGGCTCGGAGAGGGCGGCGCGCATCGATTCGAGCGAGCGGTTCAGCAGGCGGGACACGTGCATCTGGGAGACTCCGATCTCGGCGGCGATCTCGGCCTGGGACAGGTGTCGGAAGAAGCGGAGCATCAGGATCCGCTTCTCTCTGTCGGGCAGCGCCTCGAGCAGCGGCCTGACGGACTCGCGCAGCTCCACGGTGAGGATCCCCTCGTCATCGGTGCCCAACGTGTCGAGCAGACCCGCAGGGCCGTCGCCGGATTCCGAGCCGGCGTCGAGTGAGAACGTGCTGTAGGCGTTGCTGGACTCCAGGGCCTCCACGATGGCCTCCACCGAACAGCCGAGCCTCGTGGCCAGTTCTGCGGCGGTGGGGGAGCGACCCAGCGACTGGGTGAGCTCTCCGGTGCAGGCGTTGATCTGCATGCGCAGCTCCTGAAGGCGTCGGGGCACCCGGATCGCCCAGCCCTTGTCACGGAAGTAGCGCTTGATCTCGCCGACCACGGTCGGGGTCGCGTACGTCGAGAACTCGACCTCCCGTGCGGGGTCGAACCGGTCGACCGCCTTGATCAGGCCGATGGTTCCGACCTGCAGCAGATCCTCGTAGGGCTCGCCACGGTGACGGAAGCGTCGGGCGCAGTGGTCGACCAGGGGAAGGTGCAGCCGGACGAGCTCGTCGCGGAGCAGCCGTGTCGATTCGTCCCCGAGGCTCGGATCGTGCAACCGCGTGAACAGGTGGGCACTGCTCTCCCCGGTCGGCTCCCCACTGCTCAGGCCCTGTGTCTCGTCCCCCGTGGACCGCATCTCAGCCATCGACCGCCGAGTGCATGGTGATCGAGACGGTGACTCGTGCCTGGTCGACCGTCTGGGTGGCCTCGGCGGTCAGGGCGGTCAGGACCTGCCAGGCCCAGTCGGAGGGGTCGGTGGCGCGCGGATGACTGCTGGAGACCTCGACCGTCGCGGTGATGCTGCCGGGTGCGAGATGGAACTCGGCTGTCAGGTCGCTGTCGCTGTCGGCCATCGGCAAGAGCAGCGAGCACGCCTCGTTGATCGCGATCCGGAAGTCCTCGATGTCCTCGATCGTGAAGTTCGCTCTCGCCGCCAGCCCGGATGACGCCGTCCGGAGAACCGAGATGTAGGCACTGTCCGCGGGCAGTCGCAACGACACCTCCGACCGCGTGGTCTGGTCCATCGTTCGACTCCTCGGTGCCTGGGAACGCGTACTCGCCACCTTAGCCACGTCGGCTCGGGCTCTGCGCGGGGAAGGCGACGAACCACCCACGCCGTGGGCGTGGGTGGTTCGTCGCTGGGGCGGGCGGCGTGCGGAAGGATGAGTGCCGCACGGCGTCGCCTGACGACCCCGGGGCGACCGCCTGGACTTCGCTGTGCCGTGGGAGGCAACGGGCGGTCGCCACGACGATCTTCGTTGCGGTGGAGACGGGGCGACACACCCCTGGGGGTGAGGAGCCCCCGTCGCCCAGACGTCGTGGGCCTCGCCTTTCGGACGGGCACCCGTGGAGGCGATGGTGGGGCACTATGGCGAGGTGGACACGCGTGCGGTGACGGGCAGGCGCTTGTGGTGGCTGGGTCTGATCGGATCCGGTTTCGGGGCCTCGTTCGTCGTGGTCTACTACCTCACCGTTCGCACTCAGGCCGGTCGTCAGATCGGCGACGCCTCCCTCCGGGGGGCCCTGTTCACTCGTACGGCGTTCGCGGAGCCGGTGGGCAGGCTTCTCGACATCGTCTCTGTGGGCTCGTTGATGGGGGCGGTCGCGGTGACGGCCACGGTCGCACTGATCCGGATGGCGCGCAGCCACGGGGTAGCAGCGATCGCTCTCCTCGTCGGCGCCAACGCATCGACCTGGCTGCTGAAGGAGCACGTCCTGGTGCGACCGGACCTTGGCTTGAGCGAAGTTACCCCCGCGACGTTGAACAGCATGCCCAGTGGGCACAGCACAGCCGCCTTCTCGATCGTGGTGGCGCTGCTTGTGGTGGTGCCGGCGTCGTGGCGTCCGCGTCTCGCCCCGGTAGGCGTCGCCTACGCCGCCCTGACAGCGCTGGCCACCATGTCGGCCGGCTGGCATCGCGCTGGGGATTCGATCGCCGCCTTCGCCCTCGTCGGCCTGTGGGCCACTGCTGCGGCCTGGGGCGTGGCCGTGACGGCCGGCCCCGAGGGGGCGGCGGGCCAGACGCCCGGGCGCGGGGGGACCAGGTGGCTCGTCGTCGGCGCTGTCGGGTCCACTGCTCTCGGGGCGGGGCTGATACTCGCGCTCTCCCTGGTGTCGAGCACCCACGAGAACCTGGTGGGTGCGGCAACGGCCTTCCTGGCCGCCACGCTCCTCATCGCCGGGACGGCGACCGGGGCCACACTGAGCATTCTCGCTGCCTTCAGGATGGCCGAATCCCCCGGGTGAAAGTGCAGGTCAAAGATCTGCGGGAGGCGATCGGGCCCTCTTGGTCTCCGTGAACCCGGAGGATGAGCACGCAGCCTCTCCTTGAGAGGCAGCGGGCCAGGCCCACCGTCAGCGCGCCACACGAAGCGCGTGAGAAGCAGCCCAGGTCGGCTGCGACCTCGCCCCCACCTCGATCTGCTCCGTGAAACGCCCGGCATGTCGCTCTCGTGCGCCAACCGGGTGCGTGGAGACGCTGACCGCACCAGAGACGAGATGGACGCCGCCCTCAGGCCGCTTGCGGACTCGGTGCGGACTGAGGGGGCGTCCAAGGGATAAAGCTGCAGGTCAGAGACCTGCGGGTGTGCTCAAGCCTTCTTGGTCTCCCAGAAGATCTCGGCGATCTCATCGATCTTGGCGAGCAACTGGTCGGCCGCATCGGCGTCCATGGAGCCCTTGGTGCCGGTCGCACCGGCGAGCTTGGTGGCCTCGTTGACCAGCGTGTGGAGCTGGGGGTACTTCTCGAAGTGCGGGGGCTTGAAGTAGTCGGTCCAGAGCACCCACAGGTGGTGCTTGACCAACTCGGAGCGCTGCTCCTTGATCAGCACGGCGCGGGTGCGGAAGTCGGGGTCGTCGTTGTCGGCGAGCTTGCCGATGATGCCCTTGATCGACTCGGCCTCGATCCGAGCCTGGGCGGGGTCGTAGACGCCGCACGGGAGGTCGCAGTGGGCCTGTACGTCGACGGTGGGGGCAATAAGTCGCGAGAACATCCGGTGGAGGTCCTTCCTGATCGATCTGGGATGGGATCACTGCGACACTACTCCGCGTGACTGGCACTCCACTCCACCCCTATGGGTTCGCGGTCGTGCGCGGACGCTCGATGCTTCCGACGCTGCTCGAGGGTGACCGACTGCTCGTGCGCTACGGCGCGCAGCCCCGGCCCGGCGACCTGGTGCTGGCCCGCTTCGCCGACGGCATCCTCGGCGTCAAGCGCGCTGCGGAGCGGCGTACGACCAGATCGGGGGAACCCGGCTGGTGGCTGCTCAGCGACAACCCGGAGGAGGGTGTGGACTCCCGGCACCGAGGGGTCGCTCCGCCGTCGAGCATCGTGGCCGTGGTGAGGTGGCGCGTATGGCCGCCGCGCCGTCGGTCCGGGTGACTCTGGCATCATGACCCCGTCATGGCTGAAGAACTGGGAACCCCCGCGCCCGCATCCGACCACCCCTTCGCCGGGGACTCGGTCTTCGACCTGCACGTGGGCGGCAAGATGGCGATCCGGTCCACCGTTCCGCTGACGGGCCGCGACGAGCTCTCCTTGGCCTACACGCCCGGGGTGGCCAGGGTCTGCGAGGCGATCGCCGCCGATCCCACCATGACCCAGCACTACACCTGGGTGCCCAACACCGTCGCCGTGGTCACCGACGGCACAGCAGTCCTCGGTCTCGGCGACATCGGCCCCGCCGCTGCGATGCCGGTCATGGAGGGCAAGGCGGTGCTGTTCAAGCAGTTCGGCAACGTCGACGCGATCCCGATCTGTCTCGACACCACCGACGCCGACGAGATCGTCGAGACGGTCGTCCGGCTCGCCCCGAGCTTCGGTGGCATCAACCTGGAGGACATCTCCGCTCCCCGGTGCTTCGACATCGAACGCCGACTCAAGGACATCCTCGACATCCCGGTGTTCCACGACGACCAGCACGGCACGGCGGTCGTCGTCCTCGCTGCCCTGACGAACGCGCTGCGACTGACCGGGCGCGAAGCCGGTGCGACGCGGGTGGTGATCTCCGGGGCGGGCGCAGCCGGAGTGGCCGTCGCCCGGATCCTTCTCGAGGCCGGCATCCGCGACCTCGCCGTGGTCGACCGGCGTGGAGTGCTCAACAACGTCCGCGAGGACCTGACCTCCGTGAAGTCCGACCTGGCCCGCGACACTGCCGACCACTTCGGGCGCACCGGGACCCTCGCCGACGTGATGGACGGAGCCGACGTCTACATCGGCGTCTCCGGTGGCACCGTGCCCGAGGAGGTGGTGGCCTCGATGGCCGGCGACGCGATCATCTTCGGGCTCGCCAACCCGACGCCCGAGGTGCACCCCGAGGTCGCCGGCCGCCATGCCCGGGTCGTTGCCACCGGACGTTCAGACTTTCCCAACCAGATCAACAACGTGCTGGCGTTCCCCGGCATCTTCCGCGGTGCCTTCGACGCCGGCGCCAGGGCCATCACGGAGGGCATGAAGCTGGCCGCGGCGACTGCACTGGCCGAGCTGGTGGGCGAGGATCTGTCCGAGGACCACATCATCCCCGGCCCCTTCGATCCCCGGGTCGGCCCGGCTGTCGCCACCGCAGTCGCCGAGGCTGCGCGTCGCGACGGCGTCGTACGCCTCTGACCCGTTCACGAGGCGGCGAAGGCGTCGTCCCAGTCCAGGCGATGGTCATACATCCACGCTGTGCTCTTCTCGGTGACGGCGTACCGGAACACCATGCGCAGGACGGCGTCGTGGAGCGGACGCAGGAGTGGAGTGGGCATCTTCGTGCTGCTGCTCCGGGCGCCGGCGGCGACGATCTTCTCGACCCGTTGCCGGCGACGTGCTTCGTACGCCGCCAGCCCGGTCGCGACGTCCGGAGCATCGCGCAGCGCCTGGGCCAGGACGACTCCATCCTCCATCGCCACCGATGCGCCCTGACCGGACGAGGGCGCTGGTGCGTGCGCCGCGTCGCCGACCACGACCATCGCGCGGTCATGCCAGGTCGGCACATGTCCGAGGTCGTGGGTGCTGTCGCCGGCCAGCTCCAGCCGTCCCTTCCTGATCAGCTCGAGGGCAGGCCCCTCATCGGGCCCGAAGAGGTCGGCCAGATGAGCCAGCCAGGTCTCGACGCCGGTGGTCTCCCTCTCGCGGCGAGTGACGAGTGGACGCGGCTCGTTGACGAACCACACCACGTCGCCGTTCGGCAGCACCTGGCTGCCGAAGAAGGCCCGGCGTCCGAACACGAAGTGCCAGGCCTCCAGCTCCCGCGGGCCGCGCACGATCTCCGCCGCCGATGTGATCCCCCCGAAGTTCACCAACCCGACGTAACGTGCCGCTGGCGCAGCCGGGTCGATGAGCCGCCGCGTGCGTGAGTGCACCCCATCCGCACCGATGAGGACGTCCGCCTCCACCTGCCGACCATCGGAGAAACCGGCAGTCACCCCGTCGTCCGAGGAATCAGCGTGCACCAGCGCTGATCGGTGGACGATGGGGATTCCTCGTCGAGCACACTCCTGTGACAGCGCGGCCGCGAGGTGCGAGCGCTTCATGCTGAGTGCCGGTGTCCCGTCCACCAGGGCCCGGCCGAGGGAGAGGCGGCCGAGCTCGCGGCCGCTTGCGGAGTACATCACGTTCGTCCTGGTAGGTACGCCGATCTGCTGCGCCACGGGCAGAGCTCCGACCACCGAGAGCGCATCGAGACCATTGGGCGACACCGTCATCCAGGACCCTTCCTCCCGATTCACCGGCGGGCGCGCCTCATGGATCACGGATTCGATCCCTGCCCGCTGCAGAGCCAGGGCCGCGACCGGTCCGGCGACTCCGGCTCCGACGATGATCACCTTCATCCCGATACCCTTCTCCTACGACTTCCGTGTATCTCGAAATTGAGATAGTTCGATATTGGAGAGAATATGGATGCGGTCCGATCCCGTCAAGCGCTCATGGGTGAACTCGGTCATGCCATGCAGCGCTATCAGCGCAGCACCCAGGCCTACGACGACGAAGTGGGCCGTCAGCTGGGGCTCAACCCCGCGGACCTCCGCTGCCTGGACTGGCTCGTGGACGAGCGCCGGTCGGCACGCGAGCTGAGCGAAGCCACCGGACTCTCCTCGGCCGCCACGACGGCGATGATCGACCGTCTGGAGCGCAAGGGCTTCGTTCGACGCACCCGGGACGACCAGGACCGGCGCAAGGTCTTCGTGGAGATGAGCGAGGAGGGGCGTGCGCGCACGGGCGACTTCTACGGACCTCTGGTGAGGGAGGGGATGACCGTCCTCGAGCGGCTGACGAGCCAGGAGCTTCGGGTGATGCTCACCCACCTCGAGACGATCCGCGAACTCACCGAGCGGCATCGCGACCGCCTCCGCACCGCGGCGACGTCATAGCCACTGGCTGCCCGGGCAGCCGGTGGCTATGACGTTGGCCACAGCCAGCCTGTTCGGCCGCCCGCTAGCCTCAGGGCATGTTCGCTGTCTACGCCGACCAGTTCTCCTTCGAAGACCCCCTGAGCGGTCTGGTGGTGGGCGAGAGGCCCGATCCCGTCGCCCCGGACGGCTGGACCACCATCACCGTGAAGGCCGCCTCCCTCAACCACCACGACCTGTGGTCGCTGCGAGGCGTCGGGCTCAAGCAGGAAGCGCTGCCGATGATCGTCGGCTGCGACGCGGCGGGCTACGACGAGGACGGCAACGAGGTCGTCGTCCACGCGGTCATCAACTCACCGGGATGGACCGGCGACGAGACGCTCGACCCAAGGCGGTCCCTGCTCAGTGAGCGCCACCAGGGCACTTTCGCCGAGAAGGTGATCGTGCCGATCGGCAACGTCGTCGCCAAGCCGACCTCCCTGAGCTTCGAAGAGGCCGCGTGCCTTCCGACGGCCTGGCTCACGGCCTACCGGATGCTCTACGTGCAGGGCGCCCTCAAACCGGGCGACACCGTCCTGGTCCAAGGCGCCGGCGGGGGAGTCGCGACAGCACTCATCATGCTGGCTCGTGCCGGCGGTCTCACCGTGTTCGCCACCAGCCGCGACGAAGCCAAGCGTGCCAAGGCCCTGGAGCTCGGTGCGCACGAGGTGTTCGAGAGCAATCAGCGGTTGCCGATCACGGTCGATGCCGTCATGGAGACCGTCGGCAAGGCGACCTGGACCCACTCGGTGCGCTCACTGAGGCCCGGTGGACGCATCGTGATCAGCGGTACGACGTCCGGGCCGGCCGTCGACGACGCGCAGCTGACCCGGATCTTCTTCCTCCAGCTCAGCGTGATCGGGTCCACGATGGGCACCAGTCAGGAACTCGCCTCACTGGTCCGGTTGCTAGACGCCACCGGCACCCGTCCCCTGATCGACCGTGTCCTGCCGATGACGCAGGCCCGCGACGGCTTCGCGGCGATGGCCGCCGGAGACCTCTTCGGCAAGGTCGTGTTCACTCGATGAGGCACCTCCTCACCGGTGCCGCCTCCGGCATCGGCGCCGCGGTGGCCGACCGCCTCCACGAGCGTGGGGACGAGCTCCTGCTGCTGGTCCGCACCGAGGAGCGCGCACATCAGCTGTCGCCTGCCTTTCCCAACGCGGAGATCGTGATCGCAGACCTCTCCGATCCGGCCGGCCTTGAGAAGACGCTGTACGACGCCGTGCTGCCCACCGAGCTCGACTCGGTCCTGCACATCGCCGGCGTCGTCGACCTGGGCCCCGTCGCGGACCAGGCCGTAGAACAGGTCCGCGAACAGATCGACGTCAACCTCATCGCCCCGATGGTGCTCACGCGAGTGCTGCTGCCGGCGCTGCGCGCGCGGCGGGGGCTCGTGCTGGTGGTCAACTCCAGTGCGGGCCTGAGCGCCGGCCCGAACTGGTCGGCGTACGCCGCCTCGAAGTTCGGCATCCGCGCCTTCGCCGACAGCCTTCGCGCCGAAGAGGCCGCCCGCGGCGTGCGGGTCACCACGGTCTATCCGGGTCGGACCGCGACCCCGATGCAGGCGAAGGTCCACGAGCAGGAGGACGCCGCCTACGACGCCGGCCGGTGGATCCAGCCCGACACCGTCGCCGAGTCGATCCTGCACGTCATCGACCTGCCTCAGGACGCCACGGTCTCCGACCTGACCATCCGCCCCGCGCCGCGGGCCGGGTCATTCCTGACCCGGCCTCGCAGTGATCGATCGTCGAGAGGGGCGGGTCACCTGGGCACGTCGTGCTTGGCCACCGCCAGATGGTAACGCCTTGCCGGCACCCAGCTTGCCAGGCCTTCCCGAACGGCACGAAGGTGACGTTGAGCGATCCACCGTAGAAGGCCACGCTGCCGTCGCCGTCGTTGTGGGCCTGGTATCCGATCGTATGTGCGCCCTTGGCGACCGGAATCGGGTCACGCCATTGCATTGGCTGTACCGGCGGCAACCGCCGGGCTCACACGAGCGCTGAGCGTGGTGGTGTTGGGCCAGGTGGCCGTGTCGCCGTCGAGGGCAAGACCGCAGTGGATCAGCGGACTGAGCGATCGAGGTCGAGATAGTCGACGAAGTCGACCGACGACGAGGAAGCCCTTCGTCGGTGCTTTGATGCTCGTCGTCAGCAGGTCGGCGCTGGTCGCGGGTGAGCGACGACCGGGGTGTCGCTCGAATCGCCACCGCGGTCCGGACGATGTGGTTCCGATCGGCCTTCTTGACGTATCGCCGGTCGGCCTTGGGTCGGATCTTGTTCCAGATGGTGTTGATGGAGGTCTGCATGCCAGCTTCAGCTGGGGTGGTGAGCAGCAGCCCACCGCCCACGAGTGCCCCTGCTGCGACCAGCGCGATCGCACGGGTCCTGGTTGTGGTGAACATGTGGTGGGTCCCTTCGCTCAGCCCGGATGACGTGGGGCTCGGCGACCATCGCCGCCCGAAAGGACCCTCCCTCGCATCCAAGCCCACGCGGGCGAGGGTGTCCACACCATCAGTCGTCGGGGTCGTCCAGGCGCGCAAGCCAGGTGGCGAAGCGCTCCACCGCCGTCTCGAACTCAGGGAACGTGTCGGTGAACTCCGCGAGTCGCTCGCCGACCCACGCCAAGGTGACCTCCTCGTCGCCTCGGCGCTTCTGGAGCTCCTCGATCCCGCGATCGGTGAAATACATCAGTAGTCGTCGTGCGCGACCAGGGGCGACGCGAAGGCGGCATCGAGGAGGGTGCGCTGCTCCTCCTGGTGCCGCTTGACGGTGCCGACCGACGGCGATGCGGACTCGGGTCGCGTGACCGGCTCGACCTCGAGGCCGAGGTCCGAGGCGATCTGGGGCCACACGTTGAGCTGGTAGTGCGGCCACGGGCCCATGTTGAGCGGCTCGTCCTGCACCCACCGGACCGTCGTGAGGTTGGGGTACTTCTTGAGCTCGGCGACGATCTCGTCGACCGGACGTGGGTAGAGCTGCTCGATCCGCGAGATCGCGAAGCTGGGGCCGTTCTCGCGCTTGGCCCGCTCCACTGACAGGTCCCAGGTGACACGGCCCGAGCAGAGCAGCAGGGTCTCGACGGCCGCCGGGTCGGCGTCGGCGTCGGAGATCAGCGGACGGAAGGTGCCCTCGGTGAAGTCCGAGGGAACTGAGGCGGCTTCCTTGCGCTTGAGCATCGACTTCGGGGTGAACACCACCATCGGGCGGTGCTCCTCGCCGAGCGAGTGCTGGCGCAGGAGGTGGAAGTACGACGCCGGCGTCGACGGCTGGGCGACCACGAAGGCATCGTCGGCGCACATGGTGAGGAAGCGCTCGATCCGGGCCGAGGAGTGGTCGGGTCCCTGCCCCTCGTAGCCGTGGGGAAGCAGGAGTACGACGCCCGACTGCTGGCGCCACTTCTGCTCACCCGCGGAGACGAACTCGTCGATCACCGTCTGGGCGCCGTTGACGAAGTCGCCGAACTGCGCCTCCCACAGGACGAGGGCGTCGGGGCGGGCCACGGAGTAGCCGTACTCGAACCCGAGGGCGGCGTACTCGGAGAGCAGCGAGTCGTAGACGAAGAACTTCGCCTGGTCATCGGTCAGCGTGCTCAGGGGCGTCCACTCGTCGGCATTCTTGCGGTCGATGATCGTCGCGAACCGCGACACGAAGGTGCCGCGTCGGGAGTCCTGGCCGGCGAGCCGAACCGGGCGGCCGTCCATGAGCAGGGCACCGAAGGCGAGGATCTCGCCGGTGCCCCAGTCGATCGGACCATCGGTGATGGCAGCGGCCCGCCGTTGGAGCTGTGGCATCACCTTCGGGTGCACGGTGAAGCCTTCGGGCGGGGTGATGTAGGCATCGGCGATCCGCTTGAGGACCTCTGGGGTGACCGAGGTGCGGGTCTCACCGGGCGACTTCTCGGGGTAGTCGGGCACCGTGGTCCACTCTGACGGCTGACTGCCCGCCTCGCGCACCTCGGTGAAGACCCGCTCGAGCTGAGACTGGTAGTCGCGCAGGACCTGCTCGGCCTCCTCGATCGTGATGTCACCACGACCGATCAGCGATTCGGTGTAGAGCTTGCGGACCGACCGCTTCTGCTCGATCAGGTCATACATCAGCGGCTGGGTGTACGACGGGTCGTCGCCCTCGTTGTGACCGCGGCGCCGGTAGCAGACGAGGTCGATGACGACGTCCTTCTTGAACGCCTGGCGGTATTCGAACGCCAGCTGGGCGACCCGGATGCACGCCTCCGGGTCGTCGCCGTTGACGTGGAAGATGGGCGCCTGCACCATCCGGGCGACGTCGGTGCAGTAGAGCGACGAGCGCGAGGATCCGGGCGACGTCGTGAACCCGACCTGGTTGTTGACCACGACATGGATGGTGCCGCCGGTGCGGTAGCCGCGCAGCTGGGAGAGGTTGAGCGTCTCAGCGACGACTCCCTGCCCGGCGAAAGCGGCATCTCCGTGGACCAGCAGGGGCAGCACGGGGAACGCCGCGCCCTTGTCGAGGACGTCCTGCTTGGCGCGCGCGATGCCCTCGAGGACCGGGTCGACGGCCTCCAGGTGGGAGGGGTTGGCCGCCACGGACACCGCGATCTTGTCGCCCGAACCGGCTATGAACTCACCCTCGGCGCCGAGGTGGTATTTCACGTCGCCTGAGCCCTGCACGGTGCGCGGGTCGATGTTGCCCTCGAACTCACGGAAGATCTGGGAGTACTTCTTGCCGACGATGTTGGCCAGCACGTTGAGGCGGCCACGGTGCGCCATCCCGATGGTGACCTCGTCGAGGCCGGCCGCAGCGGCCGCCTCGCAGATCTCGTCGAGCACGGGCACCGTGGTCTCGCCGCCCTCGAGGGAGAACCGCTTCTGCCCGACGAACTTCGTCTGCAGGAAGGTCTCGAACGCCTCAGCCTGGTTGAGCTTGAGCAGGATCCGCAGCTGCTCCTCACGCGGCGGCTTGGTGTGGGGTTGTTCCACGCGCTGCTGGATCCAGTGGCGCTGCTCGGGGTCCATGATGTGCATGTACTCGATGCCCGTCGTACGGCAGTAGGAGTCACGCAGGATGCCGAGGATGTGGCGCAGCTTCATGAAGCGGCGACCCTCGCCGCCGAACGAGCCTGTCGCGAACTCGCGATCGAGGTCCCACAGGGTCAGTCCGTGGGTGGCGACGTCGAGGTCGGGGTGGCTGCGCTGCTTGTATTCGAGCGGGTCGGTGTCGGCCATCATGTGGCCGCGCACCCGGTAGGCGTGGATCAGCTCGAGGATGCGGGCCTGCTTGCTGATCTCGTCGTCGTGGGACGTGGCGATGTCGGCATGCCAGCGGATCGGCTCGTAGGGGATCCGCAGCGAGCGGAAGATCTCGTCGTAGAACTGCTCCTCGCCGAGCAGCAGGGCGTGCACGCGGCGCAGGAACTCGCCCGACTGCGCGCCCTGGATGACCCGGTGGTCATAGGTCGAGGTCAGCGTCATGACCTTGCTGATGGCGTTGCGGGCGATGGCCTCCTCGGAGGCCCCCTGCCATTCGGGCGGGTATTCCATCGCTCCGACGCCGATGATCGCGCCCTGACCGCTCATCAGCCGCGGCACCGAGTGGTTGGTGCCGATGGTGCCGGGGTTGGTCAGCGAGATCGTCGTGCCCTGGAAGTCGGAGACCTCGAGCTTGTTGTTGCGGGCCTTGCGAACGATGTCCTCGTAGGCAGTCCAGAAGGCAGCGAAGTCCATCGTCTCGGCAGCCTTGATGCTCGGCACGAGCAGCTGGCGGGTGCCGTCGGGCTTGGCCATGTCGATGGCGAGGCCGAGGTTGATGTGGGCCGGCTGGATGAGGTTGGGCTTGCCTTCGACGACGCCGTAGCCGACGTTCATCTCAGGCATCGCGCGCAGGGCCTTGATCAGTGCGAAGCCGATGATGTGGGTGAAGGACACCTTGCCGCCGCGAGCGCGCTTGAGGTGGCTGTTCATGACGATCCGGTTGTCCCACAGCAGCTTGACCGGAACCGCCCGGACCGAGGTCGCCGTGGGCACCGTCAGCGAGGCGTCCATGTTGGCGGCGGTGCGCTGCGGGGCACCGCGGAGCACGGTGTAGGTGGGCTCGTCCTTGGGGGCGGCGGGAGCCGCCGGACGGGACTCCTTGGGAACGGGGCTGGACGTGCCGCTGGCGGGCTCTGCGGCCTTCGCGGCCGGTCGCGGCTTGGCCACCGGGGCCGGGGACGGTGCCCGGGTCGGGGCTGGGGCGGTCGCTGAGGCAGGCGCTGAGGCAGGCGCTGAGGCAGGCGCTGAGGCCTGGGCGGGTGCAGGGGTCGATGCGGCGGGAGCAGGCGTGGACGCGGCGGGAGCGGCGGCCTTGGCGGGCGTACCGTTGCCGTTCGGGCCACCGTGGGTGGTGAAATAGGCCACCCAGGCTGGGTCGACGGCGGTCGGATCCGAGGTGTACTTCTCGAACATCTCGTCGACGAGCCACTCGTTGGCTCCGAAGTCTTCGAGTGGTTGGGTGTCCTGCGACTCGGGCACGGCTTGGATCGCCTCTTCCGGAAAACGCGAATGCTTGTGACTGACTCCGCAAGGCTAGCCCTACACGGTTGCAAATGCAGAGGCTGGGGCAGGTTGTCGGGCAGGCTGTCACCAGAGTCACGACGGATGGGATTTGGAACACATGCACGCAATCGGAGCCGGCCGCCGCGCAGCGGTCGCCCTCCTCTGCGCAGGCGCCCTGGTGATGGGTGGCTGCAGCGGCGGAGATGACAAGGACCCGGCCAGCAGCCCGGCCGACACCCCTACGGCGCCGCCGGTCGCGGTGCAGGCGTCCCTCGGCAAGGTCGCCGGCAAGCTGGCGCCGGCCGACGCCACGGCTGCGGTCGACGCGATCAGTCCCGTCGTCGACGGCTGGTTCGAGGCGGCGTACGTCGGTGGCGACTATCCCCGCACCGACTTCGAGGACGCCTTCCCCGGTTTCACCCCGGGAGCAGCGAAGGACGCCATCGGCGACCAGGCCCTGATGAGCAATGCAGGCATCGGCGCCGACGTCGAGTCGGTCACCGCCGACACCAAGTCGCTCGACGTCGACCTGCTGGCGGCCAAGAAGAAGGCCGCCGGCGCGACCGCCCGCTTCACCCTGGTCTTCACCACCACCGGTGCCGCGGCCAAGAAGATCACCGTGAAGGGACGACTCTTCCTCACTCCCAAGCCAGGCGACGCGTGGCGGGTGTTCGGCTACAACGTGACAAGGACGGCTCGATGAACCCCCGCAGACTGGTCTCGCGCATCGGCAAGCTCACAGCGCTGGCGACGATCCTCGGCGTGACCCTGGTCGTCGTTCCGAACTCGTCGGTCGCGCCGGCGTCCAGCGTGCTGGTCAAGGTCGAGCAGGCCCACGGTGTCGACCTCACGCCCGACGTGGTGTGGATCCTGGCGCTCGGCTCGGATGCCCGCCCCGGCGAGGACATGACCCACACCCGTGCCGACGCCATCCAGCTCGTCGGCATCAACACCAAGACCGGGGCGGCCGCTGACATCGGCGTACCTCGCGACTCCTACGTCTCCATCGAGGGTGTCGGCTCCGATCGCATCAACGCCTCGCTCTACTACGGCGGCCCGCAGCTGATGGCCAAGTCGGTGGGCAACCTGATCGGGATCGAGCCCGACTACGTGATGATCACCGGCTTCCAGGGCCTCATCCACATGGTCAACGACATCGGCGGCATCACGGTCAAGAACCCGATCGCCTTCTCCGACGAACACCTCAAGCAGAACGGTTTCGAGGCCGGCAAGATCCACCTCAACGGCTACACCGCGATGGCCTTCTCACGCATCCGGCACAACCTCATCGGTGGCGACTTCGACCGCTCCGCCAACCAACAGCGCACCATCAAGGGCATCCTGGGGACCATCCGCGACAAGGCGGACAAGCCTGGCTTCATCGAGATGGGTGTCGAGTCGGTGATGAGGAACATGTCCACGGACCTGTCGCCGGCCGAGTTGTTCGAGATCGCCCAGGCGGTGGCGCAGGTCAACCCCAAGAAGGTCACCAACTGTGTGGTCCAGGGTGGGTTCGCCAACGTGGGTGGCGCCAGCGTGGTCACGCCCGACCTGGCGATGGCTGCCCGGTTCGGCGACGAGGCCCGCAAGGACGCCACGCTCGAGTCCTGCTGATCAGGCCGGAGCCCTGTCACTGTCGTGGGCGAACCTCGGCGGGGCAGAGCGAGTGGTGGCGGCCGATCGGCAGCACCAGGGGCTTGCCCGACACGGGATCGGGGATCACACGGCTCTCCATCCCGAACACGGTGCGCACGACCTCAGAGCTGAGAACGACACTCGGATCGCCCGCAGCGTGCACCCGACCCTGCGCGACGGCGACCAGGTGGTCGGCGTACCTCGCTGCCAGGTTGAGGTCGTGCAGCACCATCGCGATCGTCGTCCCACGCTGGCGGTTGAGGTCGGTGAGCAGGTCGAGTACGTCGACCTGGTGGCTGACGTCGAGGAACGTGGTGGGTTCGTCGAGCAGCAGGATGTCGGTCTGCTGGGCCAGCGCCATGGCGATCCACACACGCTGACGCTGCCCACCCGACAGCTCGTCCACCGATCGCTCGGCCAGCTCGGCCGTGCCGGTGAGGTCGAGAGCCTTCGCCACGGCGGCCTCGTCGGCGCTGCTCCAGCGGCTGATCATCCGCTGGTGCGGGTGTCGTCCCCGGGCGACCAGGTCGCCCACCACGATGCCCTCGGGTGCGGTGGGGGACTGGGGGAGCAGGCCCAGCGTGCGGGCGACCCCCCGGGTGTTCAGGTGGTGCAGGTCCTTCCCGTCGAGCACGACCCGGCCCGCACGCGGGGTCAGGAGTCGTGACATCGCTCGCAGCAGGGTCGACTTGCCGCAGGCGTTCGCGCCGACGATGGCGGTGATGCGTCCGGGCGGGAGGGCGAGGTCGAGCGCCCGGACGACGACCCGGTCGCCGTACCCGAGGGTGACGCTCTCGACCTCGAGGATGTGCTGGCGGGTCATGGGGAGCCTCCGGTGCGCTGGGTGCGGATGAGCAGATGAACGAGGTACGGCGCGCCGAGGACGCCGGTGATGACACCCACGGGATAGCGCGTCCCGAAGGCGTACTGGCCCAGCAGGTCCGCGGTGCCGACCAGCAGTGCCCCGACCAGAGCGGCGGGCACCATCAGCGATCCGCCTGCGCCGACGACTCTCGCGGCGATGGGACCTGACAGGAACGCCACGAACGCGACCGGACCGGCGGCCGCGGTCGCGAACGAGATCAACGCGACCGCAGCCAGAATGCTGAACAGCCGCGTCTGCTCGACACGCACCCCGAGGGCGGTCGCCGAGTCGTCGCCCTGTTCCATGAGCGAGAGCCTCCTGGCCTGAAGGAGCAGCACGGGTGTGAACGCGGCGGTGGCCAGGGCCAGGGGGAGGACCTGGTCCCAGGTGGCTCCGTTCAGGCTCCCGGTCAGCCACCGCATGGCGACCTGCAGATCCCACTGGGCAGCACGGATGATCACGTAGGCCACGACGCTGTCGAGCATCGAGGCGATCCCGATGCCGATCAGGATCAGCCGGGTGCCGACCACCCCGTCCTTGAACGACAGGACGTAGATCAGCAGAGCCGTCGCCAGCGCCGAGACGAGGGCGAGGGCAGCGACGGCGCCCTGCTCGAGCTCGAGGATCACGATGCCGATCACGGCGGCCGCGCTCGCACCCGAGCTGATGCCGATGATGTCTGGCGAGGCCAGTGGGTTGCGCAGCAAGGTCTGGAAGGTGGTGCCCGAGAGACCGAAGGCCGCCCCGGCGAGAAGTGCCAGCACGGCTCGTGGCAGACGCAGGTCTCCTACCGTGAAGGAGGCCCCGGGCACGTTCCCGCCGAGGACCACCTCGACCACCTCGGAGAGTGGGTAGAAGGTCTGTCCCACCATCAGGCTGGTGACGAAGAGGGTCGCCAGGACGACGAGCAACCCGAGCATGAGGAGACGGCGACGAAGCCTGCGTCGGGCGCGGGACCGGACGAACGCCGTGCTGGTGGCCGGATTCATAGGGAGCGTGGCCTCTGCCGCCGCACGATGTGGATGAAGACAGGGGCGCCGACGAAAGCGGTGACGATGCCGACGTCGACCTCGGACGGACGTGCGACCACCCGTCCGATCACGTCGGCGGTGGTCAGCAGGGCCGCACCGACGATCAGCGAGCTCGGCAGCAGCCACCTGTGGTCGATGCCGATCATCAGGCGGCACAGGTGGGGTACGACGAGCCCGACGAACCCGATCGGCCCGGCGACCGCAGTGACGGCGCCACACAGGATCACGGCTCCGGCGGCGGCGATGAGGCGGGTGCGCGCCACGCTCTGGCCCAGGCCGGAGGCCAGATCGTCGCCGAGCGCCAGGGAGTTGAGGCCTCGGGCAGCAGCCAGACTGAGCGCTGCACCCACCGCGAGGAACGGGAGCACCAGGCTCAGGGAGTCGAAGGAGGCGCCGCCGACGCCGCCGATCTGCCAGAACCGGAACTGGTTAATCACGTCGATGCGGGGCAGGAGGATGGCGCTGATCAGGGAGCTGAGGGCCGCCGAGGTGGCTGCCCCGGCCAGGGTCAGCTTGAGCGGAGTGGCACCGCTACGGCCGAGCGACCCCACGGCGTAGACGAACACGGCTGCTGCGGCTCCACCTGCGATCGCCACCCAGACATAGCCGGAGGGGGAGGAGAGGTCGAAGAACGCGATCCCGACGACCACGGCGAGGGAGGACCCGGTCGTGACCCCCAGGATCCCGGGATCAGCCAGGGCGTTGCGCGTCACGCCCTGCATCACCGCCCCCGACAGGCCGAGCGCCGCTCCGGCGAGCAGCGCCAGCAGGGTGCGGGGCACCCGCTTCTCCACCGCAGCCTGGGCGATGCTCCCGCTGTCGCCTGTGATCGCTTGTCCCAGCCCCGCGACCAGGTCGTTCCAGCCGACGACGCGAGCGCCCAGGACGATAGACGCCACGCCTGCCAGCGTCATCATCACCAGAGCGAGACCGACCCAGGTGACCCGGACGGTCCCGCCCCGGACCGTCCTCAGCTCCGGCCCTTCTCGACCGCCGCGGACAGCAGGTCGAAGTAGTCGTCGATTCCCCAGGGGATCGACAGCGGTGAGGGGTTCGCCATCGCTGCGAGAGGGGTGGAGTCGACCAGCGTGGCCACGGCGCCGGTCCTGACTGCGGGGATCTCGCCGATCAGAGGGTCGGCCTGGATCGCCGACAGCAAGTTGCCCTGGGTGTCGCCGTAGGTGATGAGGAGGTCCAGGTCGTCGAACTCGTCGGCTCGCTCCGCACTGATGGTCGTGTAGAACTCCCCGGTCTTCGCCGAGGCGGCCTCGACGACCCTCGGGGTGCGCATGCCGAGCGACTCGAGGAAGCCGGGACGGGTGTCGTGGGTGGTGTAGAAGCCGATCTGGCTCAGATCGGCGGGGTCGAGGTAGGTGAACACCGCCGTCGTGTCGGCAAGCGAGGGGTGCGCCGCGAAGGAATCGGTGATCTCCTCGTCGAGGTGCTCGACCAGGTCCTCACCCGCTTCTCCCAGCCCGATGGCCCTGCTGTTGACCAGGATCATGTCCTCGAGCGACGTGCCCCAGGCGAGGTCGGGATAGGCGACCACCGGCGCGATCTTGCTGAGGGTGTCGTAGTCGTCCTGCGTGATGCCGGAGTAGGCGGCCAGGATCACGTCGGGTGCGGTGTCGGCCACGGCTTCGAAGTCGATTCCGTCGGTCTCGTCGAAGAGCACCGGCGTCTGCGCGCCCAGCTCGGAGAGCCTGTCCTCGACCCAGGGGAGTACGCCGTCGGCGTCATCGTCGCCCCAGGCCGCGGCGGCCATTCCGACGGGGACGACCCCCAGGGCCAGCGGCACCTCGTGGTTGGACCAGGCCACGGTCGCGATTCGTTCCGGCTGCTCCTCGATCACCGTCTCTCCGTAGGCGTGATCGAGGGTGATCGGAAACGAGGCAGGGTTGCCGCTGCCGCCGCCATCGCCCTCCGCGGCCGAGTCGGGGCCGTCGCTCTCCGACGAGCCGCAGGCGGCAAGGACGAGGACAGTGGCGGCGGCTGCTGCGGCAGCCAGGGCGCGGTGGGGACTCATGAATTGGATCCTCTCGACGGATTAGGTAAGGCTAACCTAACTCATCGGTACCGGGGGCTGAGCGGTGGCTATCCCCGGAACTCGAAGGCGCCGAGGTCGACCCGGCCGATCCTCCGCCGCGCGATGAAGTCGGCCGGCGCCCGGAACTCGTACGCCGCCCGCGCACGTGGGGCAGGGAGCGTGCCGCCGTTGATCGCGGGGGAGCCTGCACGCAGCCGGTAGCCGTAGTGGGCGGCGTCCACGAACCCTCGGCGCACTCGCTTGTTGGTCGTCCTCGCTGCCGTGCCGTCAGTGAGGTCGCCTGGCCCGACCAGCAGGTTGTTCCAGAGGTGGACGTGAGCGCTGTCTGCCACGGCGACGTAGGTTCCCGAGCTCCGATGGTTGACCAGCGTGTTGTTGACGACCCAGAGCCGTTTCGAGGGATTGGTCAACCCCTCTGCGCCGTAGGAGATCAGCGCGGGGTTCTGCGACCTCTGCCCCTGCTCGATCACATTGCCGGCGATCAGGCTGTCGCCGCCGTTGGGCAGGTCGATGGAATAGCTGGCTCTCGCTCCCTTGTCCAGGATCCGGTTGGCGCGGATGGTGTTCTTGAGCGCCCGCGACTTCACTTCGTGGCCCACCCGTGCTGTGGTGACTGAGGAGCCGGTGAGGGTGAAGGACCGGACCGCGCCGATGTAGATGTTGTGCGTGTAGCCGTCCCCCGCGCCGTTGCGGAAGAACCTCGAGCGGCTGATCCGGATGTCGCTGGCTGCGTTGGCGCCCGCGAGGATGCCGTTCTCGTTGTCGTGGAACGTGCAACGCAGGATCCTCAGGCCCGTGCCCTCCTGGCGGATTCCGGCGCCGTTGCCGTCCGGCACCGTCGCGCCGCTGAACTCGATGTCGACGACCTTCGCCCGGGCGCCGGAGATCACCCAGATGCCCTTCCCCTGGGCGCTCCGGCCAGCCGCCGCCAGGTGTGCCGTGCCCCCGACGCCTCGGATGGTCAGGTCGTCCTGGGACCAGATGGCGGTGTCGCCGACATAGGTGCCCGCGTCGATCTCGATCGCATCACCGGAGCGCGCCACGGCTGCGGCCGCGCTCGGTGTCGTCAGAGCGCGGCTCGGCCCCACTCTCAGCACCCGGGGAGCCGTGGCCACAGACTCGTCGCCCTGCGCCACCGGCACCAGGGTGGTCAGTGCGAACGAGGCGAGCACGACGACGGGGAGCACACGATTCATGCGGCCGATGCTAGGCCCGATCCAGCCTGGCGAGGCCGTCAGGACACGGCGTCGACCAGGTCATCGGCGCTGATCCCAGGTGCGTGCCTCAACGCGGAGACCACGTCGCCGACCATGTCCGCGTCGGACTCGGTGACCAGGCCGCGAGCCACCAGCACGGTGTCGCCCCGGGTCACCGCGACCACTGACTGCTCCTCGAAAGTCGCGGTCATCTCGCCGTCCGACTCCGAGCATTGGCTGTCGTCCTCATAGACGATGCCCTGGCACAGGGCACCGTCCGGGGGTTCGCTGCTCTGAGACGGTGTAGCGGTGGCCGGCGTCGTCAGAGCTCAGCACGACCTCGCCCTCCACCACCTCGCCTCGACGTCTGAGGTGCCCTCGGGGTCCGTGCCCTGGCCGCAACCGGTAGCCGCGACCAGGAGTGCCGGGACTCCAACGAGCAGCATCAGGGCGCTCCTCCACAGCTGCATGGCCGAACGGTACGCGGCTGCGGGACCCCGCGGGCGCAAAAGGAACATGAGGCAGAGGATCCGCTCGGCGTCGGGCAGGTCGAACGTCCGGTCGGGCCGGGGCTGTCGTGCCGCAGTCAGAACGGGGTCACCGGCTTCTCGGCGGAGGATCTCGAGTAGGTACAGCACGCCTGCTTCGAGGGGCTGCCCGTCGTTGTCGGCGAGGAAGCCGGATACATGGTGGCCGGGAGATCATCTCCGCCCCGCTAGTCAGCAGGATCTGCCTCGCGGCGCCCGTCAGGCTCGGGTGCCTGCCCCGCGCGCCCGGGGTGACCCGCCCTCTGCGGGTGGAGCGTCTCCCCGCGCGCCAGCATGTCCACCATCTCGGTGATCTTGCGGGCCCGGCTCTCTGTGCGCTTCATGCTCTCGACGCGATGGATCAGCGCGAACCGGTTGGCGCTCGTGAGCACGTCGTACATCGCCTGCGCGTCCGGCTCCGCGGCAATCGCCGCAGCCAGGTCATCGGGCGCCTCGCGGCTCGCCGGACCGGCGTACGCCGCGTCCCACCGCCCGTCGCGGCGCGCGGCCTCGACCGCGGCGCGCCCGGCGTCGGTCATCCGGCCCTGCTCCTCGAGCGTCGTCACGAGCGCGACGTTTCGCTGGGACCAGCTGCCCTTGGGGCGGCGTGGGGTGATGCGCACGGTGTAGCTGCCCTCGTCGCGCTTGCCGGCCTGGCCGTCGATCCAGCCGAAGCAGAGCAGCTCCTCGACCGCGCTCGCCCACGTGATCGTGGTGTCCGAGCCGCCCTTCTTCGTCAGCACTAGCCGCACGCCCGGCGACGTCGCGTGGTGACTCTCGAGCCACGCCCGCAGCGCGGCCGGGTCGGTCACGAGCAGTTCGGGCAGCAGCGTGGGCATGGTTCCGACGGTAGACGCCGCCACCGACACCTGTGCGGCGCTGGCGGCCCCGAGATCGGCAGCCACCACCAAGAAGGCCCCGCAGGCCCTCGCCTGATCCTCGACCTCGCGGTCCGCGACGGCCGGCTCTCGCGCGTAGCGGGCGAGACTCTTCGGACGCGGTCCCTCGGATGCCGCGGCCCAAACGTTGCCCAATGAGGGGGTCATCGACCTGGCGGCGTACCGCTCCAAAAGTAAAACCGCAGGTCACGTGGCAGTTTCAGAAAGTGCCCCCGGAAGGATTCGAACCTTCGCTCCCGCCTCCGGAGGGCGGTGCTCTATCCCCTGAGCTACGGGGGCCCAAGGTGCGGGATGACCATACCGCCCACATCGGGGCCGGACGAAACCGGCCACCGATATCGATGCGAGGCGCACGGGTGCCCGCAGATAGGCTGGAGCGGTGACTCCCGATCAGCTCTCCGCCGCCATCGTCGACGCCCTCGCGGGCCTGGTGACCGACGCTGCGATCACGCTGCCAGACGGCGTGCCCTCCAGCGTGACGGTCGAGCGACCCCGGCAGAAGGGTCACGGCGACTACGCCACGAATGTCGCCCTCCAGCTGGCCAAGAAGGCCGGCACCAGCCCGCGCGAGTTCGCGGGGCTCGTCGCTGCCCGCCTCGAGCAGCACGACGGCATCGCCGCCGTCGAGGTCGCCGGCCCCGGCTTCCTGAACATCACTTTCGAGGCAGGCGCGCAGGGCATCATCGCGGCTCAGGTCGTGGCGGCGGGAGACGCCTACGGGGAGAACGACGAGTTCGCCGGCGAGCGGATCAACCTCGAGTTCGTCTCGGCCAACCCCACCGGCCCCCTCCACATCGGTGGGGTCCGCTGGGCAGCCGTCGGCGACGCCCTCGGCCGGATCTTCACGATGGCCGGAGCCGAGGTCAGCCGGGAGTACTACTTCAACGACCACGGCGCACAGATCGACCGCTTCTCCTCGTCCCTGCTCGCCAGTGTCAGGAACGAACCTGCACCCGAGGACGGCTACGGCGGGCAGTACATCCACGACGTCGCCAAGGTGGTCGTGGCCAAGCGACCCGACCTGGTCGACCTCCCGGACGAGAAGGCCCAGGAGGTGCTTCGCTTCGAGGGCGTCGAGATGATGTTCGCCGAGATCAAGCAGAGCCTCCACGACTTCGGGGTCGACTTCGACACCTACTTCCACGAGGACACCCTGCACACCAGCGGTGCGGTCCAGCGCGCGATCGCACGGCTCGGCGAGCTCGGCAACACCTACGAGGCTGACGGGGCGCTGTGGCTGCGCACCGAGCAGTTCGGTGACGACAAGGACCGCGTCATCATCAAGTCCGACGGTGAGGCCTCCTACCTCTCCGGCGACCTCGCCTACTACCTCGACAAGCGTGAGCGTGGCTTCGACCGGTGCTTCATCATGCTCGGGGCCGACCACCATGGGTACGTCGGCCGGATGATGGCCATGTGTGCCGCGTTCGGCGACCAGCCCCACGTCAACCTCGAGATCCTGATCGGCCAGATGGTCAACCTCCTGGCCGACGGCGAGCCACTGCGGATGTCCAAGCGCGCAGGCACCGTGATCACGATCGACGACCTGGTCGAGGCGGTCGGGGTGGACGCCGCCCGCTACGCCCTGGCGCGCTACAGCTCCGACTCGACGATCGACCTGGATCTCGAGCTCTGGTCGAAGCAGTCCAGCGACAACCCCGTCTACTACGTGCAGTACGCCCACGCGCGGGTCGCGTCCATCCTGCGCAACGGCGCCGATCTCGGGGTGCTCCCCGCGGTCGACGACTTCGACCCGAGCCTGCTCACCCATGAGAAGGAGGGCGACCTCCTGCGCGCCCTGGCCGAGTTCCCACGGGTGGTCGCGGCTGCTGCGCAGCTGCGCGAACCCCACCGGGTGGCCCGCTACCTGGAGGACACCGCTGCGGCCTATCACCGCTTCTACGACTCCTGCCGCGTGCTCCCCATGGGAGACGAGCAGCCCGGAGACCTCCACCGGGCCCGGTTGACGCTTGTCGCGGCGACCCGCACCGTGCTGGCCAACGGGCTGCGGCTGCTCGGCGTCAGCGCGCCCGAGCGGATGTGACCCGATGCCTTCCCACGAAGCGGGTTGGGCGCACGCCGACGGCGCCCTCAAGGGGCCCTCATGGCTGCGCGAACCGCTCGACCCCAACGCCCTGGTGCCGCTCCTGTGGTCCCAGACCGCCCACAAGGACACGGGTGCGCTGACTGTCGGGGGAGTGGCGCTCACCGACCTGGTTGCCGAGCACGGCTCCCCGGCGTACGTCCTGGACGAGGCCGACTTCCGGGCCCGGGCGCGCAGCTTCCGAGATGCCTTCGCCGACTACGACGTCTTCTACGCAGGCAAGGCGTTCCTGTGTACGACGGTCGCGCGCTGGATCTCGGAGGAGGGTCTCAACCTCGACGTCTGCTCCAACGGCGAGCTTTCCGTCGCCGTGCGAGCCGGGGTCGATCCGGCCCGGATCGGCTACCACGGCAACAACAAGTCCTCCGCCGACCTCGAGCGCGCCGTCGAGGTGGGGGTCGGTCGCATCATCGTGGACTCCTTCGCTGAGATCGAGCGGCTTGCCCAGGTGGCGGCGTCCAGGCCCGGCGACCGAGCACGGGTCCGGGTGATGGTGCGGGTGACCGCAGGCGTCGAGGCCCACACCCACGAATACATCGCCACCGCGCACGAGGACCAGAAGTTCGGTTTCTCGATCACCTCCGGGGACGCCTTCGCTGCCGCGCAACAGGTGCTGGCCGAGCCCGCGCTCGAGCTGCTCGGGCTGCACTCCCACATCGGCAGCCAGATCTTCGACTCCTCAGGCTTCGAGGTGGCCGCGCGTCGGGTGCTCGCCCTGCAGGCCCGGATCTCCGAGGAGATCGGCGTCGCGCTGCCGGAGATGGACCTGGGCGGGGGGTTCGGCATCGCCTATACGACCCAGGACGACCCCTCCGACCCGGGACAGCTGGCCACCGAGATGAGCAAGATCGTGGAGCACGAGTGCCGTGCGCTCGGGATCGCCGAGCCCCGTCTCTCGATCGAGCCGGGCCGGGCGATCGTGGGCCCGGCGATGTGCACCGTGTACGAGGTCGGCACCGTCAAGGAGGTCGCCCTCGACGGCGGCGCCCGGCGGACCTATGTCAGCGTCGACGGGGGCATGAGCGACAACATCCGCACCGCGCTGTACGACGCCGACTACTCCTGCACCCTGGCCAGCCGGGTGTCAGACGCGACCCCGACCCTGGCCCGTGTCGTGGGCAAGCACTGCGAGGCCGGTGACATCGTGGTCAAGGATGAGTTCCTGCCCGGTGACGTGCGTCCGGGAGATCTTGTCGCGGTGCCCGGCACAGGCGCCTACTGTCGTTCGATGGCCAGCAACTACAACCACTCCCTGCGCCCACCGGTGATCGCAGTGCGGGACGGCGTCGCACGAGTGGTCGTACGACGCGAGACTGAGGATGATCTGTTGGCAACCGACGTGGGAGCAGTGCTGTGAGCAGAAGAGCTCGACCAACGAGGCTGAAGGTCGCCGTCCTCGGCTGCGGCTCGGTCGGATCACAGGTCGTGCGGCTGCTGACAGAGCAGGCAGACGACCTGGCGGCGCGCACGGGCGCGGCGGTCGACCTCGTCGGAGTGGGGGTACGCCGCCTCGACGCGCCGCGGGAGGTGGCGGTCCCCGACGGTCTCCTCACCACCGACGTGATGGGTCTGGCCACCCGCGCCGACGTCGACGTGGTGATCGAGCTGATCGGCGGCATCGAACCTGCCCGCTCGCTGATCCTGGCGGCGCTCGAGAACGGCGCGAGCGTCGTGACCGCCAACAAGGCGCTGTTGGCCGAGGACGGCTCGACTCTCTTCGAGGCAGCCGAGAAGGCCGGACGCGACCTCTACTACGAGGCCGCGGTGGCCGGCGCCATCCCGATCGTGCGACCCCTGCGCGAGTCGCTCGCCGGGGACACCGTGACCAGGGTGCTCGGCATCGTCAACGGCACCACGAACTTCATCCTCGACAAGATGGACACCTCGGGCGCCGGGTTCAGCGAGGCTCTCGAGGAGGCCCAGGAGCTCGGCTATGCCGAGGCCGACCCGACCGCCGACGTCGAGGGCTTCGACGCCGCAGCGAAGGCCGCCATCCTGGCCAGCCTGGCCTTCCACACCCGCGTGACCGCCTCCGACGTCTACCGCGAGGGCATCTCCGAGGTCACCGCGGCCGACGTCGAGAGTGCCCGCGAGATGAACTCCGTGGTCAAGCTGCTCGCGATCTGCGAGCTCAGGGGCGACGCCGTCTCCGCCCGGGTCCACCCGGCGATGATCCCCAACTCCCACCCGCTGGCCAGCGTGCGTGGTGCCTTCAATGCCGTGTTCGTGGAGTCCGAGGCGGCCGGACAGCTGATGTTCTACGGACCTGGTGCAGGTGGGTCACCGACAGCCAGTGCCGTCCTGGGCGACCTGGTCACAGTGGCCCGCAACCGTCTCTCCGACGTGCGTGGACCCGGCGAGTCGGCGTACGCCGATCGAGCGCTGCTGCCGATGGGCGAGACGCTCACCCGCTATCACGTCGCGATCGACGTCGAGGACCGAGCCGGTGTGCTGGCCGCGGTGGCCGCCGCGTTCGCCGAGCACGACGTGTCGATCAAGACCGTCCGACAAGAGGGTCGTGGGGCCGATGCCCAGCTCGTCGTGGTCTCCCACAGCGCCACCGACGCGCAGCTCTCCGCGACGGTCGGACACCTGCGCAACATGGACATCGTCCGCGACGTCACCTCGGTGATGCGGGTGGAAGCGGGAGCCGAGTGATGGCCCACCTGTGGCGCGGCGTCATCGACGAATACCGCGAGCTCATCGACATCCCGGGCGCAGCGCCTGCCATCTCGCTCGGCGAGGGGGGCACACCGCTGGTCCGCTCCGGCTGGCTCTCGGGTCTCACCGGTGGCGAGGTGTGGCTCAAGGTGGAAGGAGACAACCCGACCGGCTCCTTCAAGGACCGCGGCATGACGACCGCGATCACCGTGGCCGCCTACGAGGGTGCCGAGGCTGTCGTTTGTGCCTCGACGGGCAACACATCGGCCTCGATGGCGGCCTACGCCGCCAAGGCGGGCCTCAAGCCGCTCGTGCTGGTGCCCGAGGGCAAGATCTCCGCCGGCAAGATGGCCCAGGCCATCATGCACGGTGCTCAGGTGATCATGGTGCGCGGCAACTTCGACGACTGCCTTCGCCTGTCGCGGGCGATGGCCGACCACTATCCCGTCGCCCTGGTCAACTCGGTCAATCCGGTGCGGCTCGAGGGCCAGAAGACCGCCTCGTTCGAGATCGTCGACCGACTCGGCGACGCCCCCGACTTCCACCTGCTGCCCGTGGGCAACGCCGGCAACATCTCGGCGTACTGGCTCGGCTACAAGCAGTACGCCGACCTCGGTCTCGCCAGTCACACGCCGGTGATGCGGGCGTTCCAGGCCGAGGGTGCCGCTCCGCTCGTCACCGGACACCCGTTCCCCCACCCGGAGACCAAGGCCACGGCCATCCGGATCGGCAATCCCGCCTCGTGGAAGCTTGCCGAGGCTGCGGCCGCCGAGTCCGGGGGTCGGTTCGCCGCGTTGAGCGACGACGAGATCCTCTCCGCCCAGCGTGAGCTGGCCTGCCGCGACGGCATCTTCGTCGAGCCCGCGTCGGCGGCTGGGGTCGGCGGCATGCTCAAGGAGCTCAGTGCGGGGGAGTCGTACGCCGGTTCGACCGTCGTGATCACCGTCACCGGTCACGGGCTCAAGGACACCGTCACCGCACTGGAGGGCTTCGGCCCGTTGGTGGACACCGTGGTGGACGCCGACGTCGAGGCCGCGGCGCACGCCGCCGGGCTGGTCTGAGTCGTGGACTTCGTCCGGGACGAGGTGGGCGTCAGCGTTCCGGCGACGTCGGCCAACCTGGGTCCGGGTTTCGACTCGCTCGGGCTGGCCCTGTCGTTACGCGACGTTCTGCACGCCCGCGTGGCCGGGTCGGGCTTGACCATCGATGTCGTGGGCTCGGGGGCCGGGTCGGTTCCCCGGGACGAGACCCATCTCGTCGTGCGTTCCATGCGGGCGGCGTTCGACGTGCTCGGCGGCCAGCCGGCGGGCCTGCGACTGTCCTGCTCCAACCTGATCCCCCACGGTCGCGGGCTGGGCTCGTCGTCAGCCGCGATCGTGGCCGGAGTGTCCCTGGCGCGTGCCCTGGTGGCCGACGGGTCGAGCCTGCTCGATGACGAGGCCGCCTTCCAGTTGGCCGCCGAGATCGAGGGCCATCCTGACAACGTGGCGCCGGCGCTCTACGGCGGGCTGGTGATCTCCGGGGTCGAGAACGGGGTCTTCTTCGCGGCGCGCAGTCGAGTCGATCCGAGGATCTCGGCGGTCGTGTTCATCCCACCCACCCCCGTCGAGACCACGGTCGCACGCGGCCTCCTGCCCGAGCTCGTCCCCCATGCCGCCGCGGCGGCGAACTCGGGCCGAGCCGCGCTCCTGGTCGCGGCCCTCGCCGGCCAGCCGGGTCTGCTGCTGCATGGCACGCGTGACTACCTGCATCAGGACTACCGGGAACCCGCGATGCCCTCCTCACTGGCGTTCGTGCGTGAGCTGCGGGCCGACGGTGTGCCGGCCATCGTCTCCGGCGCCGGACCCACCGTGCTGGCGTTCGTCGACCGGGGTGATGACGCCTCCGAGGCGGCGGAGCAGGTCTGGGAGCAGATCGAGGCGCTCGCGAAGCGTTGTCCGCAGGGGTGGGTGGCACGGCCCCTCGCCGTGGAGCCGGTGGGCGTGAAGCTCGCCTGAGGATGTCGCCCGCGGCTCTGCGGCGTTGCCTGACGCATTTCCCCGGGCTGGTGATAATGTGACGGTGCGCCCATGATCGTGGCGCCGCAGCCTTCGGCACTCGCCGCAGCTGCACCCACTTCCTCAATCCCGTGCAGGGATCGCATCACGCGTGCCTGCAGCGCCTTGAGCGAAGCAACTACCGAAAGCCGACGGCCCTTGGGGCCGGTTCGGCCTGATACGTGGGAAGGACCTCACGTGACGGACACCATCGAAACCTCCACCGGCGCGCCAGAACAGGCAACGAAGAAGCGCGGTGGTGGTCTCAACTCCATGCTGCTCGCCGACCTCAAGGCGATGGCCGGCGGCATGGGGATCTCGGGCAGCGGCGCGATGAAGAAGGCGCAGCTGGTCGAGGCGATCAAGTCGGCCCAAAGTGGCGGTGGCGGCTCTGCGCCCACGTCCGCTGCGGCCAGGACCAGGTCGACCGCGCCCAAGAAGGCCACGTCCCAGGCTGCCGGACCTCAGGCCGCGGCGCCTGAAGCCTCCGCACCGGAGGCGTCCGGGCCGAAAGCGGATCAGGCCGAGAAGCCCAGCCGCGGCCAGACCCGGACCACCACCCGCACCCGCTCTCAGCGCTCCGTGAAGACCCAGGCTCCCCTCGAGGTTGCGCCCGACGCGACAGCCGCGTCCGCCGCGCAGGGCCGGACCCGGGCTGAGGAGTCCGGCAAAGAGGAGTCCCGCGCCCAGGAGCCCCGCGCCCAGGAGTCCCGCGCGAGGGAGTCCCACGTGGAGGAGCACCGCGCGCAGGAGTCCCGCGCGCAGGAGTCCCGCGCCGAGGAGCACCGCCAGGAGGCCCGCCAGGAGCGCGGGGATCGGCACCAGGGTCGTGAGCAGGGTCGTGAGCAGGGTCGTGAGCAGGGTCGTGAGCAGGGCCGCGAGGGCCAGAGTCGCAACACGCGCAACCAGAACCGCGAGCAGAGCCGCGAGCAGAACCGTGAGCAGCAGGGTGGAGCCCAGGCGCGCGATCAGCACCGTGAGCAGCAGGGTGCGAACCAGGAGCGCGAGGAGGAGGGCGGCCGTCGCAACCGCCGCCGCCGGGGGCGTGACCGCGATACCCAAGGCGTCCAGCGGGACAACTCGCGAGACAACCAGCGTGACAATCCGCGCAACCAGCGCGGGGGTCGCGAGCCCGACATCACCGTCCTCGAGGACGACATCCTGGTGCCTGCCGCGGGCATTCTCGACGTCCTGGACAACTACGCGTTCGTGCGCACCAGCGGCTACCTGCCGGGCGCCGACGACGTCTACCTCGCCATGTCGATGGTGCGCCGGCTTGGCCTGCGGCGCGGCGACGCCCTGGTCGGTCAGGTGCGCCAGCCCCGCGAGGGCGAGCGCAAGGAGAAGTTCAACCCGATGGTCCGGGTCGACTCCGTCAACGGTGCTGACCCCGAGTCCGCCAAGGACCGCGTCGACTTCCAGAAGTTCACGCCGCTGCATGCCAACGAGCGACTCCGACTCGAGACCGACGCCACCAACCTGATCGGTCGCGTCATCGACATCGCCGCACCCATCGGCAAAGGACAGCGCGGCCTGATCGTGAGCCCGCCGAAGGCCGGCAAGACGATGGTGCTGCAGTCGATCGCCAACTCGATCACCACCAACAACCCCGAGTGTCACCTGATGATCGTGCTCGTCGACGAGCGACCCGAGGAGGTGACCGACTTCCAGCGCACGGTCAAGGGCGAGGTCATCGCCTCCACGTTCGACCGTCCCGCGACCGACCACACGATGGTCGCCGAGCTGGCCATCGAGCGCGCCAAGCGCCTCGTCGAGCTGGGCCATGACGTCGTCGTGCTTCTCGACTCCATCACGCGACTGGGCCGTGCCTACAACCTGTCGGCGCCGGCGAGCGGCCGGATCCTGTCCGGTGGTGTCGACTCGAGCGCCCTCTACCCGCCCAAGAAGTTCTTCGGCGCCGCGCGCAACATCGAGAACGGCGGCTCGCTGACGATCCTGGCGACTGCGCTGGTGGAGACGGGCTCCAAGATGGACGAGGTCATCTTCGAGGAGTTCAAGGGCACCGGCAACATGGAGCTGCGGCTGCGTCGCGAGTTCGCCGACAAGCGGATCTTCCCGGCCATCGATGCGGTCCAGTCGGGGACCCGCCGCGAGGAGCTGCTGATGACCAAGGAGGAGACCGCGATCGTCTGGAAGCTCCGCCGCGTGCTCGCTGCCCTGGACGGTCAACAGGCGCTGGAACTGCTGCTCGAACGTCTCAAGAAGAGTCAGAGCAACGTCGAGTTCCTGATGCAGGTCCAGAAGACCACACCGTCGGTCAGCAGCCGGGAGAACGACTGAGCGGGCGAGGAATACCGCGATTCGCTTCGCGGTTGGCATGGGTGGCACACTTCTGTGTTGGTTCCGGTTCACGCAGTCCGCAAGGCGCGGAGGGCGACCCGGCGACTGAGAGGACATCATGAAGAAGGACATCCACCCCGACTACGTCACCACGGCAGTCACCTGCACGTGCGGGGCGCAGTTCACCACCCGCAGCACCGCGACCTCCGGCAGCATCCACGCCGACGTCTGCTCGCAGTGCCACCCCTTCTACACCGGCAAGCAGAAGATCCTCGACACCGGCGGCCGCGTCGCCCGCTTCGAGGCCCGCTACGCCAAGAAGACCGCCAGCAAGTAGCAACCTCCAGGCGCCGGTCACCGCACACGCGGCTGACCGGCGTCTTTGGATTTCCCGACGATCGGTGATCGGGGCCGTCCAGATCACCTTCACGAGAGGCACACCTTGTTCGAGGCCGTCGAAGGACTCGTCACCGAGCACGCCGAGCTCGAGGAACAGCTCGCCGAGCCGACGACGCATGCCGACCAGCAGCTGGCCAAGCGCCTCAACCAGCGCTACGCCGAGCTGTCCTCGATCATCCGCACCTGGCGGGAGTGGCAGCAGTACGGCGAGGACGCCGACGCGGCCGCCGAGATGGCCAGCGAGGACGCCGAGCTGGCCGCCGAGGTCGACGTACTCCGCGCCAAGCGTGAGCAGGCCGAGGAGCGCCTGCGTCACCTGCTGGTGCCGCGCGACCCCACCGACGCCAAGGACGCGCTGCTGGAGGTCAAGTCCGGGGAGGGCGGTGAGGAGTCAGCGCTGTTCGCCGGCGACCTGCTGCGCATGTACACCCGGTACGCCGAGCAGCGCGGCTGGAAGACCGAGATCCTCGACGCCACTGAGTCCGACCTCGGCGGCTACAAGTCGGTGACGGTCGCGGTGAAGGCCAAGGGGACATCCGAGCCAGGTGAGGCGCCCTACGCCCTGCTGAAGTTCGAGGGCGGCGTACACCGGGTCCAGCGGGTGCCGATCACCGAGTCCCAGGGGCGGGTCCACACGTCCGCAGCCGGCGTCCTGGTGATGCCCGAGGCCGAGCAGGTCGACGTCACGGTCGACGAGAACGACCTGCGGATCGATGTGTTCCGCTCCTCGGGACCGGGAGGACAGAGCGTCAACACGACCGACTCGGCCGTGCGGATCACCCACCTGCCGACCGGCATCGTGGTCAGCTGCCAGAACGAGAAGAGCCAGCTGCAGAACAAGGAGTCCGCGATGCGGATCCTGCGCGCGCGCCTCCTGACGGCAGCCCAGGACGCGGCGAACGCCGAGGCGAGTGTGGCGCGTAAGAGCCAGATCCGCACCGTCGACCGCTCGGAGCGGATCCGCACCTACAACTACCCCGAGAACCGGATCTCCGACCACCGCACCGGCTACAAGGCCTACAACCTCGACCACGTCCTCAACGGTGAGCTCGCCCCACTCATCGACAGCTGCGTCCAGGCCGACCTCGCCGCCCGTCTGGAAGCGCTCGCGGAGTGAACCGGCGCGCGCTCCGGGCCGACGCCGTGCGCCGACTGACCGAGGCCGAGGTGTCGTCGCCGGCGCGAGATGCCGACGAGCTGCTCGCCCACGTGCTCGACACGACTCTCGGCCAGCTGCCACTCGTCGAGGACGTCTCCGACGTTGAGGCTGCGGCCTTCGAGGCGCTGGTGGCGCGCCGGGTGACCCGGGAGCCGCTGCAGCATCTGATCGGCACCGCCGCGTTCCGCCACGTCGAGGTGCGAGTGGGGCCGGGGGTGTTCGTGCCTCGTCCGGAGACCGAGCTGCTCGCGGGCTGGGCGATCGACGAGGCCGGGCGGCTCGATGAGCCCGTCGTCGTCGACCTGTGCACCGGCTCCGGCGCCATCGCCAAGGCGATCGCCCACGAGGTGCCGTCCGCGCACATCCACGCCGTCGAGCTCGACGATGCGGCCTACGGGTGGGCCACCCTGAACCTGGCGGGCACCGGCGTCGACCTGCGACACGGAGACCTCGCGACGGCCTTCGACGACCTGGCCGGAACCGTGGACGTCGTGGTCTGCAATCCGCCGTACATCCCGCTGGAGGCGTGGGAGTCGGTGGCCCGTGAGGCTCGCGACCACGACCCGCACCTGGCGCTGTTCTCGGGTGCCGACGGGCTGGACGCGATGCGGGTGCTCGAGCGCCGCGCCGCCCTGTTGCTGCGGCACGGGGGAGTGGTGGGGGCCGAGCACGCCGAGGTGCAGGCCGAGGCGGCTCCGGAGGTCTTCTCCGCCACCGGACGGTGGGAGAGCGTCCGCGACCATCGTGATCTGGCAGGTCGGGCCCGCTATCTGACCGCCCGACTGGCACGATGACCTCGTGACGAGATTCTCCACCGCCGACGACGACCTGGAACCCGGCATCGAGGCTGCCTCCCTGGCCATCAGACGGGGGCAACTGATCGTGCTGCCGACCGACACGGTCTACGGACTGGCCGCCGATGCCTTCGACCCCGAAGCGGTCGAGGCACTGCTCAAGGCAAAGGGGCGAGGCCGGGAGATGCCGCCGCCGGTGCTGGTGTCCTCCGCGACCACGGCGGATGCGCTCGCATCAGGGCTGCCGGACTACGCCCGCGCGCTGATCAAGGAGTTCTGGCCGGGCCCGCTCACCATCGTGGCGAAGCAGCAGAAGTCGTTGCAGTGGGATCTGGGCGACACCCGGGGCACGGTCGCCGTTCGCATGCCAGACCACCCGGTGGCACTCGAGATCCTGGAGCGCACCGGCCCGCTCGCGGTGAGCTCGGCGAACACCACGGGGCTGCCCGCCGCCACGAACGCCGACCAGGCCGAGGAGATGCTCGGCGACTCCGTCGAGGTGATCATCGACGCCGGACCCAGCCTGCGCAAGGCCGCCTCCACGATCATCGACGTCACCGGCCCGAAGGGTCGCGTCCTGAGGCTCGGCGCGCTGAGCCTGGAGCGGCTGAACGAGGTCCTCGAGCCCCTCGGTGCGGCGCTGACGGACGAAGGCTGACTGGATGCGGGAGTACATCCTGGTCTTCCTGGTCGCCTCCTCGGTGACCTACCTGTTGACCGTGATCGCCCGCGAGATCGCTCTGCGGACCGGTGCGGTCGCCCAGGTTCGAGACCGCGATGTGCACGCCGTGCCCATCCCCTACTTCGGTGGACCGGCGATGCTGGGGGGCCTGTGGGCTGCCTTCCTGGTGGCGCGTGAGCTGCCGTTCCTGAGCAGGGCCAACGACCTGGTCTTCCACGACATCCGGGTCGTGCTGATCGCCGGCTCGATGATCTGCGCCGTGGGCGTCGTGGACGACCTGATCGAACTCGACGCACTGACCAAGCTGGGCGGCCAGGTGCTGGCGGCCGCCTTCCTGGTCCTCAACAACGTGCAGTACTCCAACTGGCCACAACCGGGCGGTGGCTCTCTGGTCCTGGTGCCGGAGCAGGCGGCCCTGCTGACGGTGTTCGTCGTCGTGGCCACGGTCAACGCCGTCAACATGGTCGACGGCCTCGACGGGCTGGCCACCGGCGTGGTGGGCATCGGCGCGATCGCCTTCTTCGCCTTCGCCTACGAGCTGTTCAGCAACAACGGCCTGAGCCTGTCGATCAGCAGTGCCGTCCTGTGTGTGGCACTGGCCGGTGCGTGTGCGGGGTTCCTGCCGCACAACGTCTATCCGGCACGCCTGTTCATGGGGGACAGCGGCTCGATGCTGATCGGGCTGGTGCTCTCGGGGGGTGCCATCGCCCTCACCGGCCAGATCGACGTGCGCGACCTCAGCGAGGGGGCGAGCCTGCTGCCCACCCTCCTGCCGATCATCCTGCCCGTGTCGATCCTCATCGTGCCCCTGGCCGACCTGGTCCTGGCCGTCGTACGCCGCACCCGCGCGGGTCGCTCTCCGTTCGCGCCCGACAAACAGCACCTGCACCACCGGCTGCTCGAGATCGGCCATTCCCACCGCCGTGCGGTGATCATCATGTGGATGTGGGCGGGAATGATCGGCTTCGGGACTGTCTTTGCGAGCCTCTACTCTGGCAGGCTGATGTGGTTGGTGATGGCGCTCGGCCTGCTCGTGACGCTCGCGGTCACCTTCGTGCTCCCTCGGCTGAGGTCGATTCACCCCTTGCCACTGCGCCAGGACTGACCCGGTTTCAGTCACCCGGAGACTTTGTGCTAAATTTCACAAGCGCTCCCCGGAGCGTAGATCTCGCCCAGTAAGCCCTCCACAGAACGGCCGCCAACGATGACGACCGAGTCGAAGCAGGACACCGCCTCTGGTGGCTCCGTGCTCCTCGGTGCGGCCTTTTCCACGGTGCTCGTCGGCTTCGTCGCCGTCCTGCTGGGCGCGCTCACCGGCGGAGCGAGTGCGGCCTACGGCGCCCTGACGGGCGCACTTCTCGTGGTGGTGGTCCTCGGCTTCGGATCCTTCGCCGTCAACGCGGTCGCAGACCTGATGCCGTCGGCCTCGCTGATGATCGCGCTGCTGACCTACACCCTGCAGGTGGTCGTGATGGGGTTGGTGTTCGTCGCGCTCAACCGCAGCGGTCTTCTCGAGGACGCCCTCGACCCTCGCTGGCTCGCCGGAGCGGTGATCGTGGGCACGTTCGGGTGGTTGATCGGGCAGATCGTGCTCGCCACCCGGGTGCGCATTCCCGTCTACGAGTTGAGTGTGGACGCACCTGAGGCGGGTGCGCGATGACCTCCCAACACTGCTATTGTCCGGTTCGCGATGGCTCAGCAGAAACCCCCGTCTGCGGACACCGACGACAATCCACGCGGCGATCCCTGGCATGCGTTCGGATATCTCGTGTCGGGCGTGCTCATGTACGGGTTGATCGGCTGGGTGCTGGACCGCTGGTTGGGAACCTCGTGGCTGGTCGTCGTCGGGATCGTTTCCGGCGCCGGGCTCGGGATCTACATGACGTGGGTCCGCTTCAACAAGGTTCGACCCGCACTGCCAGACGAACATCCGGACGAGACGATCTGATGACACAGGAGACACGGTGAGTTTGATGGGGATGACGGTGGCCACGTCGGAAGGCTTCACGCCTCCCGGACCGGGCGACTTCGACCTGCCACCCATCGGCGGCGGGAGCACGTTCGAGTTCCTGGGCCAGACCTTCCAGCTCGGGGTCACCAAGCCGATGCTCCAGGTCATCGTCGTGGCTGTGTTCGTCTTCGGGTTCCTGTTCCTCGCCGCCCGGAGCCGGGCGATGGTGCCTGGCCGGCTGCAGTTCTCCGGTGAGTCGGCCTACGGGTTCGTGCGCAACACCATGGCCCGCGACATCATCGGCAGCCACGACTTCATGCGGTTCGTGCCCTACCTCGTGACCATCTTCTTCTTCATCCTGGTCAACAACCTGATGGCCACCATCCCGTTCTTCCAGTTCCCGACCATGGGCCGCTCCGGCATGGTCTACGGCCTGGCGGCGCTCAGCTGGATCATCTACAACTACGTCGGCATCCAGAAGCACGGGTTCCTGGGCTACCTCAAGCTCCAGTGCGTTCCCGGCGGCATCAAGGGCCCGATCCTGGCGCTGCTGATCCCGTTGGAGTTCATGTCCAACCTGGTGGTCCGGCCGATCACGCTGGCCCTGCGTCTCTTCGCCAACATGTTCGCCGGCCACCTGCTGCTGATCCTGTTCGCCCTCGGTGGCGAATACCTCATCGTCCACGGCGCGACGCTCGTCAAGCCGGTCGGCGTGCTGGCCTGGGTGCTGTTCATCGCCGTGGCGTTCCTGGAGCTGTTGGTGCAGTTCCTGCAGGCCTATGTCTTCACGCTGCTCAACGCCATGTACATCTCCGGCGCGCTCGCCGACGAGCACTGATCCACTGCTCGTCACCCGCTAGGTCCTACACACGCACGAACTTCAAGTAGCAAACAACCGAAAGGAACAAGCCGTGAACGGCAACCTGAACATGATCGGCTACGGCCTCGCAGCCATCGGCCCCGGTGTCGGCATTGGTCTCATCTTCGCCGCCTACATCTCTGGTGTGGCCCGTCAGCCGGAGGCCCAGAGCCGCCTGCAGTCGATCGCCATCCTGGGCTTCGCCCTCGCAGAGGCGCTGGCCATCATCGGTATCGCGCTCGCGTTCGTTCTCTGACTCAGACTGCAGCTCGACTGACGAAGGACTGCCCATGCAGACATTCATTCTCACGGCCTCGGCCGCGCTGACGAGCGCCGACGAAGAGAAGCTCAACCCGTTGGTGCCGCACCCGATCGAGATCGTGCTCTCCTTGATCGTCTTCGGGCTGCTCTACCTCGCGGTCAAGAAGTTCGTCGTACCCAGCTTCGAGAAGACGTTCGCGGAGCGCACGTCGGCGATCGAGGGTGGCCTGGCGGCGGCCGAGACCAAGCAGGCCGAGGCTGACGCCAAGCTTGCCGAGCTCGAGAAGCAGTTGGGTGACGCCCGCCACGAGGCCGCGCGGATCCGTGAGGAGGCCCGCGAGCAGGGCGCCCAGATCATCGCCGAGATGCGCGAGCAGGCTCAGGCGGAGTCCTCGCGGATCGTGGAGCACGGCAAGGCCCAGATCGAGGCCGAGCGCCAGCAGGCCGTCACCTCGCTGCGCGCCGAGGTCGGCAGCCTCGCCACCGGTCTGGCCGGTCGGATCGTCGGTGAGAGCCTCGATGACGACGCCCGTCAGAGCCGTGTGGTCGAACGCTTCCTGGCTGAGCTGGAAGGCGCCAACTGATGTCTTTCCGTGGCCCTTCGGCGGGATCGGCTGCTGCGCTCCACGCGGCGCTGACCGACGCGACCTCGGGCGAGGACCTGTTCGCGGTCGCCGAGGTGCTGCGTTCCGAGCCGGCGTTTCGACGGTGGGCGACCGACGTGTCGATCCCGTCCAAGGCCAAGGCCGGGCTCATCGCCGAGGTGTTCGGCGACAAGATCGGCGCTGATGCGGTCAGTCTGGTCAGTCAAGCGGTCGGCAGCCGCTGGAGCAGTCCGCGCGACCTGGCCGACGCGCTGGAGATCGTGGGGGTCACCGCGGTCGCCAAGTCGGCCGGCAGTGACTCGGGTCGCCTCTCCGACGAGCTGTTCGAGTTCGGTCAGATCGTCAAGGACAACCCGGACCTGCGTGACGCGCTGTCGGATCCCGCCCGCTCCATCGCCGACAAGCGCGCACTGGTCAAGGTGCTCCTGGCAGACAAGGGGCTGCCCTCCACGGTGACCCTGGTCGACCAGGCGCTGGCCGGCTCCTACCGGACCGTCGGCGTCGCGCTGGCGGCCTACGAGCAGATCGTCGCCGACGTCCACGGCGAGGGCGTGGCCACGGTCTGGGTGGCGCGGGCCTTGTCGGAGACCGACAAGACCCGACTGATCAGCGCACTGCGCCATCAGTACGACCGCGAAGTGCACCTGAACGAGATCGTCGACCCCGACGTGATCGGCGGCATCCGTGTCGAGATCGGTGACGACGTCATCGACGGCACGGTCGTCAGTCGGCTCGACGAGGCCCGGCGCCGGTTGGCAGGCTGAGATGACCGGCTCGAGCACCGAGACAAGAACTTTCCAGCAGACGAGTAGTGAGGAAGACAAATGACGGAGCTTTCGATCCGTCCGGACGAGATCCGGGACGCGCTACAGCGCTTCGTGTCGGACTACAAGCCCGAGACCGCAAGCAAGGAAGAGGTCGGCACCGTTGCCGAGGCCGGTGACGGCATCGCACGCGTCAGCGGCCTCCCCTCGGTCATGGCCAACGAGCTGCTGGAGTTCGAGGACGGCACGCTGGGCATCGCCCTGAACCTCGACACCCGCGAGATCGGTGTCGTCGTCCTGGGTGACTTCGACAAGATCGAAGAGGGCCAGCCGGTCCGCCGCACCGGTGAGATCCTGTCCGTGCCCGTCGGTGACGGCTACCTCGGTCGCGTCGTCGACCCGCTCGGTACGCCGATCGACGGCCTCGGGGAGGTCGCCACCAGTGGCCGTCGCGCCCTGGAGCTCCAGGCGCCGTCCGTGGTCGAGCGCAAGTCGGTGCACGAGCCCCTCGCCACCGGCATCAAGGCCATCGACGCCCTGACGCCGATCGGGCGTGGCCAGCGCCAGCTGATCATCGGTGACCGTGCCACGGGCAAGACCACGATCGCGATCGACACGATCATCAACCAGAAGCAGTACTGGGAGACCGGCGACCCGAGCAAGCAGGTCCGCTGCATCTACGTCGCCATCGGCCAGAAGGGCTCGACGATCGCTGCGGTCCGCGGCGTCCTCGAAGAGGCCGGGGCCCTGGAGTACACCACGATCGTGGCCTCCCCGGCCTCCGACAGCGCCGGCTTCAAGTACCTCGCCCCCTACACCGGCTCCGCCATCGGTCAGCACTGGATGTACGAGGGCAAGCACGTCCTCATCGTGTTCGACGACCTCACCAAGCAGGCTGAGGCCTACCGTGCCGTGTCGCTGCTGCTGCGCCGCCCGCCGGGCCGCGAGGCCTACCCGGGCGACGTTTTCTACCTGCACAGCCGGCTGCTCGAGCGCTGCGCGAAGCTGTCCGACGCGATGGGCTCCGGGTCGATGACGGGTCTGCCGATCATCGAGACCAAGGCCAACGACGTGTCGGCGTTCATCCCGACCAACGTCATCTCGATCACCGACGGCCAGATCTTCCTGCAGTCCGACCTGTTCGCCGCCAACCAGCGTCCGGCCATCGATGTCGGTGTGTCGGTCTCGCGGGTGGGTGGTTCGGCGATGACCAAGGCCATGAAGACGGTCACGGGATCGCTGAAGGTCGACCTGGCGCAGTTCCGGGCCATGGAGGCGTTCGCGATGTTCGCCTCCGACCTCGATGCCGCGTCGCGTCAGCAGCTCGACCGCGGTCAGCGCCTGATGGCCCTGCTCAGGCAGCCGCAATACTCGCCCTACCCCGTCGAGGAGATGACGGTCTCGTTGTGGACCGGCACCAGCGGCCGCCTCGACAAGATGCCCGCCGGCGACGTGCTGCGGTTCGAGTCGGAGTTCCTCGACTTCCTGCGCCGCTCGCACGCCCCGATCCTCGACGGCATCCGTGAGTCGCAGAAGTTCGACGACGGCACGGCATCCGCGCTCGAGGCGGCGTACGACGAGTTCCTCGACCAGTTCGAGACGGCCGACGGCCACTCGATCAAGGCCGGTCACGAGGAGCACGACGCGATGGCTGACGAAGACGTCCAGCAGGAGCAGATCGTCGTGCAGAAGAAGAAGGGCTGACCATGGCCCTCTCGCTGCGTGAGTACCGCGCGCGGATCAAGTCGACGGAGTCGATGAAGAAGATCACGCGTGCTATGGAGCTCATTGCTGCGTCCCGGATCATCAAGGCGCAGCAGCGGGCCCAGGCGGCCGCGCCGTACGCCCGCGAGCTGACCCGGGCGGTGTCCGCGGTCGCGACGTTCTCCAACGTCGACCACGCGCTCACCACCGAGCCGGTGGACCCGAAGCGGGCCGCAGTGCTGATCGTGACCAGCGACCGCGGCCTCGCCGGGGCCTACTCCTCCAGCGTCCTCAAGGAGGGCGAGCGTCTCGCGGAGAAGCTGCGAGGCGAGGGCAAGGAGGTGGACACCTACATCACCGGTCGCAAGGGCGAGGCCTACTTCAAGTTCCGTCAACGCCCCGTGGTGCAGGTCTGGTCGGGCTTCTCGGACCAGCCGACCTACGATGTCGCGCGCGACATCGGCGACGTGCTGATCGAGGCGTTCCTGACCGACGGCACGGCCGAGGACGGCGTCCCTGGAGTGGACGAGGTGCACGTGATCTACACGCGCTTCAAGTCGATGCTGGTCCAGGACCCGACCACGGTGCGGCTGCTGCCGCTCGAGGTCGTGGAGGGCACCGAGGCTCCTGCGGACGACGAGGTGCTGCCGCTCTACGAGTTCGAGCCGTCGCCGCAGGACGTCCTGGACAACCTGCTGCCCCGCTACGTGCACAGCCGCATCTACTTCGCACTGCTGCAGGCTGCCGCCTCGGAGCTGGCGGCCCGTCAGAAGGCCATGAAGTCCGCCACGGACAACGCCGAAGAGCTCATCAAGAAGTACACCCGAATCGCCAACCAGGCCCGTCAGGCCGGGATTACCCAGGAAATCAGCGAGATCGTCGGTGGCGTCAACGCGCTGGCCGACGCGACCGCCGGGGAGTGAGAGAAGACATGACTGCCACTGTCGAAGAGACCGAGACCACCGAGGCCAGCCACGGCGTAGGCCGTGTTGCGCGCGTCATCGGACCGGTCGTGGACATCGAGTTCCCGACCGACAACATGCCGGAGATCTACAACGCCCTCAAGGTCGACCTGACCCTCGACGGCGTCACCACCGAGCTCACGCTCGAGGTGTCCCTGCACATCGGCGACGGCATGGTCCGCGCCATCTCGATGAAGTCGACCGACGGACTCGTCCGCGGCTCGCAGGTGCGCGACACCGGTGGCCCGATCAGCGTGCCCGTCGGCGACGTCACGCTGGGCAAGGTGTTCAACACCACCGGTGACTGCCTGAACCTCAAGGAGGGCGAGACCCTCGAGGTCAGCGAGCGCTGGGGCATCCACCGCAAGGCGCCGAAGTTCGACCAGCTCGAGTCCAAGACGACGATGTTCGAGACCGGGATCAAGGTCATCGACCTTCTCACTCCCTACGTCCAGGGCGGCAAGATCGGTCTGTTCGGTGGTGCCGGCGTCGGCAAGACGGTGCTGATCCAGGAGATGATCGCCCGCGTGGCCAAGGACCACGGTGGCGTCTCGGTGTTCGCCGGTGTCGGTGAGCGCACCCGTGAGGGCAACGACCTCATCGCGGAGATGGAGGAGGCCGGCGTCCTCGGCCAGACCGCCCTGGTGTTCGGCCAGATGGATGAGCCGCCGGGCACCCGCCTGCGGGTGGCGCTGTCGGCGCTGACGATGGCGGAATACTTCCGCGACGTGCAGAACCAGGACGTGCTGCTCTTCATCGACAACATCTTCCGGTTCACCCAGGCCGGGTCCGAGGTCTCCACCCTGCTCGGCCGGATGCCGTCCGCGGTGGGCTACCAGCCCAACCTCGCCGACGAGATGGGTCAGCTCCAGGAGCGGATCACCTCGACGCGCGGTCACTCGATCACCTCCCTGCAGGCGATCTACGTGCCGGCCGACGACTACACCGACCCGGCCCCGGCCACGACGTTCGCCCACCTGGACGCCACGACCGAGCTGTCCCGCGAGATCGCCTCGCTCGGCATCTACCCGGCCGTGGACCCGCTGACCTCGACGTCGCGGATCCTCGACCCGCAGTACATCGGCGAGGCCCACTACAACTGCGCCGTTCGCGTCAAGCAGATCCTGCAGCGCAACAAGGAGCTCCAGGACATCATCGCCATCCTCGGTGTCGACGAGCTGTCCGAAGAGGACAAGGTCATCGTGTCCCGCGCCCGCCGCATCCAGCGGTTCCTGTCACAGAACACCTACGTTGCCAAGCAGTTCACCGGCATCGAAGGCTCGACCGTGCCGGTCGCGGACACCATCGAGGCGTTCAACAAGATCGCCGACGGTGATTACGACCACGTCGCCGAGCAGGCGTTCTTCATGTGCGGTGGCCTCGATGACGTCGAGGCCAAGTGGGCTGAGATCCAGAAGAGCCTCTGATGAGTGACCTGCTGCAGGTCGAGCTCGTCTCGGCCGATCGTCTCGTGTGGTCGGGTGAGGCCAAGATGGTCATCGCCCGCACCACCGACGGAGATGTGGGGATCCTGCCCCACCACGCTCCGCTGCTGTCGCTGCTCATCGACGGTGTCGTCGATGTGCAGACCGACGACGATCAGACCTGGGTGGCGGCGGTCAGCTCAGGCTTCCTGTCGGTGGCGGGCAACCGGGTCTCGATCCTTGCCGAGTATGCCGAGATGTCGCACGACATCGACCTCGAGACGGCACGTCAGGATCTTGAGCGTGCGAAGGCGGCGGGCGAGAACGACGACGCTGCCGCCGAGGCCCTCCGGATGGCCGAGGCACGCATCCGCGCGGTCGAGAAAGCCTCCTGAGGCCGACCCTCGATGCCGGTATGGGAATGGCTGGTCGATGCGATCGGCCTCACGCTGTTCCTGATCGGCTGCTATGGCATCGCCCTGATCGTCCGCCGACGAGTGCTCTCTCGTCACGGGGGAACGTTCGAACTGAGTCACCGCGCCCGGTCCACTGCGACCGGGCGCGGTTGGCTTCTGGGCATCGGGCGCTACTCCGGGGAGTCGTTGGAGTGGTTCCGCATCTTCTCGCTGTCGCCACGCCCCAAGCGGGTCTGGATCCGGTTCGACCTCGAGTACGCCGGGCGCCGCAGCCCCACCCAGGGCGAGCAGGTGTCACTCTTCGCCGGCTCGACGATCGTGGTGTGCTCGACCGCGGCAGGTGAGATCGAGCTGGCCATGAGCGAGTCCTCGCTGATGGGCTTCCAGTCCTGGCTCGAGGCCATGCCTCCCGGCTCGCGAGGCGTACGACCCGGAGACACTCCGGGCATCGTCTGACCCATGCAGCGCATCCTGCAGGCCCGCAACGCCGTGGCCATCTCGTTCTTCCTCAACGGCTTCGCCTTCGCCTCCTGGGTGTCGAGAATTCCCGAGGCGCGCCACGAGCTCTCCCTCACCAACGGCGCGCTGGGCCTTCTGCTGCTGACCATCTCGTTCGGGTCGGTGCTCGCCCTGCCCAGCAGCGGCGCCCTGGTGAACCGCTTCGGGGCGGCCAACGTCGTGAGGACCGGGATCAGCCTCGATGCTCTCGGGTTGGTGCTGGTGTCGCTCGGGGCGGGACTCTTCGGGAGCGTCGCCCTGACGGCCATGGGCCTGTTCGTCTACGGCCTCGGCGTCGGGGTGTGGGACGTCGGCATGAACATCGAGGGCGCTGCCGTGGAGCGGCTCCTTCGGCGCACGATCATGCCTCGCTTCCATGCCGGCTTCAGCTTCGGCACGGTGACCGGTGCGGCGGTGGGTGCGGTCACGACCGGCGTGGGGCTGCCCCTGGAGGTCCACCTGATCAGTGTCGCGGTGGTCTTGGCAACCGTCGGGCTGCCCAACACCGGGCAGTTCCTGCCGGCGCTCGACGCGGCGGCGACGACCGCCGGTCAGGCTCCGCGTAGGTCGGCCTGGGCAGCCTGGTTGGAACCGCGCACTCTGTTGATCGGGGCGATGGTGTTCGCGCTGGCGCTCACTGAGGGCACCGCCAACGACTGGCTCGGTCTCGCGCTGATCGACGGCTACGACGTCGAACGGTGGGTCGGGGTCGCCGGCTACACGCTGTTCGTGGTGGCAATGACGGCCGGGCGACTGGTCGGCACCGCAGCACTGGACCGATTCGGCCGGGCGCCGGTGCTGTGGTCGACCATCGCGGCGGCGGCTGTCGGTCTGTTGCTGATCGTGTTCGGGGGAAACGCCCTGCTCGTGGTTCCGGGAATCGTCCTGTGGGGACTCGGCGCGTCGCTCGGCTTCCCGGTCGGCATCAGCGCGGCCTCCGACGAGGAGGAGCACGCGGCGGCCCGGGTCAGCGTCGTGTCGACCATCGCCTACACGGCGTTCCTGGGTGGGCCACCCCTGCTCGGGTTCCTGGCTGACGACGTCGGCACCCTCAGGTCGCTGCTCGCCGTCGCCGTGCTGTTGGCGCCCGCCGCGTTCCTGGTGCCGGCTGCGCGCAAGCAGGCATCCGCGCAACACCTGCCGTGACCATGGCCCTTCGACCTCGGTCGGCTGCGGCCTGGGCCAGGCAGGGGTGCGCCCGTCGCTTCCCGTCCCTAGGGTCGGAGCCATGAGAGGTCCCGAGGACACCGTCTCGTTCCGTCTCTGGCCCCCGGTAGCCATCGGTGCTCCGCTGCTCGCCGGCTGGGCGGGCACGCAGGCCTGGGGCGACCCGATCGGCCTGACCGGCTGGCGGGTTCCGCTCGGCTGGGTGTTCGTGGTGTTCTTCGCCGGGTGGAACGGCTGGTCGCTGTGGCTGTTCAGGCGTCACAAGACGGGGTTGCTGCCGGGTCAGGCGACCTACGCGATAATCCAGGACGGGCCCTACCGCCTTTCGCGAAACCCTCTGTACGTCGGTCTGCTCGCCCTCTACCTGGGTCTCGCCCTGCTGATCCCGACCTTGTGGGGGCTCGTGCTCTTCCCGCTGGGGGTGCTGCTCGTCCTGTGGGGTGCGATCCGTCCCGAGGAACGGTTCCTGCACCGGCGGTACGCAGCGGCGTACGACGACTACGCGCGGCAGGTGCGTCGCTGGTTGTGACCGCACCTGCCGCGCTCGCCGACCCCGTGAGGTCAGTCGGTGACGCTGCCCTTCTCGAACAGCCGTGGAACCTGGTGGTTCGAGACGAAGATCCCGTGCGGATCGACGGCCGACCTGATCCCCTTGAGCTGGAGCCAGGCGGAGTCGGCGTACGCCACCTTGGCATCGACCGGGTTCTCGGTGAAGTTCAGGTAGCCGCGACCGTTGGAGTACGGCGCCAGCGACTGCGTCAGGCGGACTGCGTCGGCGTGGCCCTGGGCACCCAGCTCGGGCGTGGCCGCGATGGCGCCGGCGAAGGTGACGAACTCACCGTCCAGGTGCGACAGCGCGCCGCCGCCCTCGTGCCGCCGGCCCAACGCGCCCCCGAGCTGGCGAAGCTCGGCCATCAGCAACGAGGTCTGGGCATCGGGACCGACCTCGTTGAGGAACGCATCCACCGCCCCCGCGGGGAACGAGCCGAGCACCGTGCTGTCGGAGGCGAAGGGGGCACCGCCCTCCGGATCCATGTGCAGCCGCACGAGCGACTTGGCCGGCACTCGTCCGAAGGTGTCGACCTCGGGTCGCAGAGCCCTCAGACCCGCCAGCAGCTCTGCCCCACGCTCGTCGGAGCCGAGCACGGCACCGTCGATGACGACGACCTGGCGGCCGCGAAGGAAGTCGGGCAGCTCCGGCATCGGCGGCATCCGCATGGCGCGCAGGGACGTGGTGATCTCGTCGGGGGCACCGGGCGCCCAGGTCGACCATTCCCTGAGCACCGGCTCGAGGTCGGTCAGGTCCCACAGCAGGATTCCGGCGTACGCCGACTCGATCGGGAACATCCGGAACTCGAGGGCCGTGACGACCCCGAAGTTGCCACCACCTCCGCGCACCGCCCAGAACAGCTCCGGGTTGGTGCGGGTGTCGGCGCGCACGATCGTGCCGTCCCCGATGACGAGCTCGACCGCGGTCAGGCTGTTGGTCGCCAGGCCGAGCTGACGGGCATACCAGCCGATGCCACCGCCGAGTGAGTAGCCGGCGATGCCGACGTCGGGGGAGGAGCCGTGCAGCACGGCCTGACCGTGAGCGGCGGCGGCGTCGACCGCGGGCTCCCAGACCGTGCCGCCCTCCACCCGGACGATCCCTCGCTGGGGATCGGCGATCGCCATCGACATCTCGGAGGTGCGGATCACCACGACGTCGTCGAGGCCCTGGGCCGCCAGCGGCCCGGCGTTGTGTCCGGTGCTCTGGGGGGCGACCCGCAGGCCAGCCTCGGCGGCCATCCGGACCACCTGCGAGACCTCGTGGGCGGTGCGTGGGAAGGCCACGGCGGCCGGCCTCTGGTCGACGGCCACGTTCCAGGGGAGCCGGGCGGCGTCGTACCCGGGGTCTCCGGGCAGGTGGATGTTGCCTCCACACAGGCCGCGCAGGTGTGCGGCCGGGCTGGTGGCGGGACTGGTGGCGGGCTCGTGGGTGAGCTCGATGGTCATGTTGTGCTCCTTGGTTGTCGGTGCTCCGACTCTGCGGCCCGGCACTTGGAGCCCACTTCGAACTGACTTGGAAAGGGCGAGACTGCGGGGCACCGCCTTCCCTATGCTTCGTAGCGTGGAGGTGGCAGTCCTCGGACCGATCGAGGTGAGACTGGGTGGGCGAGCAGTCGACCTGGGCACGCCCAAGCAGCGCGCGCTCGTCGCTGCGCTCGCCCTGTCGCGCGGCCGTCCGGTCTCGGTCGACACGATCGTGGACCTGCTCTGGCGCGACCGTCCCCCGCCCGGGGTGACCGCGACCCTCCAGGCCTACGTCTCCGGACTGCGGCGGGTCATCGAGCCCGATCGCGAGCGTCGCACCCCTGCCACCGTGCTCGTCACCGTCGCGCCCGGCTACGCGCTGAGGGCCGGTTCCGACGGAGTGGACGCCCAAGTCTTCGAGACCACCGTCTCCGAGCAGCACCACGGTCTCCAGGCTCCCCGGTCGATGTCGGAGGACGACCTGAGGATGGCGGTGAGCAGGATCGATGAGGCGCTGGGCCTCTGGCGCGGTACGCCGTACGGCGAGCTCGAGGAGGCCGACCCCGCAGTCGCCGAGCGGGCCCGCCTCGCGGAGCTGCGGCTGGTGGCACTGGAGGACCGGGCGGTGGCCGAACTGGCGCTCGGTCACCACGCGACGGTCGCTGGCGAACTGGAGGCGATGACCCGTGAGCATCCGCTGCGAGAGCGGTTGTGGAGCCTTCGGGCGCTGGCCCTGACCCGTGCGGGGCGACAGGCGGACGCCTTGGAGGTCCTCCGCACCGTGCGCGACGTCCTCGACGACGAGCTGGGCATCGAGCCCGGGGTGGAGCTGCGCGATCTGCAGACTGCCGTGCTGCGTCAGGATCCGTCGCTCGACTGGGTCCCCCCAGCGGTGCGATCATCCACTCCCGCAGCGCCCCTTCCCGTGCCCCATCCACGCCGGCCGGAGCCCGAGCCGGCCGAGGAGGTCGCCCCCTGGCCGATGGTCGGTCGCGACTCCGACCTCGATCTCCTGGTGGCCGCCTTGAACTCGGCGGCCGCAGGGACGCCGAGTCACGCGGTGATCACCGGGGATCCGGGGATCGGCAAGAGCAGGCTGGTTGCCGAGCTGGCGGCCCTCGCCCGTCGACAGGGGGCCGAGGTGGCCGTGGGTCTGTGCTCGCAGGACGAGGGTGCCCCACCGCTGTGGCCCTGGCTGTCGGTGCTGGAGAGCCTCGGCCTGGAGCCACCGGGTGCCGCCGAGTCCACCGACGAGGGCGGCCGGTTCCGTTCCTGGGACCTGATCACCCGCGGTGTGCGAGCCGCTGCGGTCGAGCGACCACTGGTGGTCATCCTCGAGGACCTGCACTGGGCCGACGCCTCCACCCTGCGCGTGCTGCGACTGCTGGTCGAGACCGCCTCCCGGGAGCGTCTGCTGGTGCTGACGACGTGGCGGGCGCACCCGGAACCCACCGGTGCGCTGGCCGACGTGGCCGAGTCACTGGCCAGGCGACACGCGACCCGGCTCCAGCTCACCGGGTTGGGCGCCGAGGCGGTGGCCGAGGTCTTCGAGGGGATCGCGCACAACCGGCCGTCGGGGCCGCAGGCGGACGCGCTGCGTGAGCGCACCGACGGCAACCCGTTCTTCCTCGTCGAATATGCCCGGCTGGCCGGCGACCACCCGGATCTGGCCCGGCTGGTCGCCGACTCCGATCCACCGACCGGGGTGCAGGAGGTGCTCACCCGACGCCTCGGCAGGCTCCCCGATGCGACGGTGAAGGCGCTGCGCACGGCCGCTGTCATCGGGCGCAGCTTCGACGCCGGCACACTCGCCGCTGCGACCGGGGTGGACCCGGAGGACCTGCTCGACGTCGTCGAGCCGGCGGAGGCCGCCGGCCTGGTCCGTGAGGACGGCGTCGACCGCTTCCTGTTCGGCCACGCCTTGGTGGCCGACACCCTGGTGCGCGGGGTGAGTGCATCTCGCCGAGCGCGCATCCACGCCCGGATCGCGGTGGCGCTCAGCGGATCTCGGGGTCGCGAGACGGAACAGGCGCGGCATTGGCTCGCCGCTGGTCCGGCTTACGCCGCGCAGGCGTGGCGATCGGCCGCGACAGCCGCGGAGGTGGCGCGGCGGTTGTTCGCGCACGAGGAGGCGGCCGAGCTCCTGCGGGCAGCCCTCGACGCGATGTCCGGCGACCCGGCTGCCACCCCACGCGAGCGCTACGACACACTCCTCGACCTCATCGACGCCTACCGTTGGTCCGCCATGTGGCCGGAGCTGACCGCGAGCGTCGAGGAGGCTGTCGTCGTCGCGCAGGCGCTGGGTGACGCCGAGCTGGTCGCCAGGGCGGCCATCGCGACCACCCAGGGTGCGCTGTGGCAGTCGGCCGGCCACGGGCAGGTGCACACCCGGATCGTCGAGGCGCTGAGGGCCTGCCTGAGCGATCTCCCCGCCGAGGACGGAGCCCTGCGGTGCCGGGTGTTGTTGAGCCTCGGCAACGAGCTCTACTACGGCGCTCCGTTCGAGGAGCGCCAGGCGCTCGTCGACTCGGCCCTGGACATGGCCCGGCGGCTGGGGGACAAGGAGCTCCTGCTCGATGCCTGCCAGATCGCCTTCGTGAGCCTGTGGCGCGCCGCGAACGCACCGGAGCGGCTGGCCCTGGCCGACGAGGCGGTCGGGCTCGCGAAGGAGTGCGGCAGCGAGCGGTCGTTCGTGGTGTCCGCGACCCTGCGCGCGGTGGCGCTGGGTGAGCTGGGGAGACCCTCGGAGATGTGGCCGGCGGTCGAGGTCGCCCGGGCGGAGGCCATCCGGCTCAGGATCCCCTACGGCCTGCTGGTCCTCGACAGCCTCGTGCTCCCGTGGCACGCCATGGCGGGACGATTCGAGGAGTGTGACGCCTTGGTGGAGCGGATCCAACGACTGGATTCGCAGATCACCCTCGAGCAGTCCGAGGACGCGACGGCCGGGGCGATGATCGCGCTGAGCATGTGGAAGGGCACCAGTGCCGGGGCCGCAGAGATGCTCAAGGAGATGGAGGGGGGACCCTTCCCGATCTCGGCGACGGTCGTGGCCTTCCTGTGGCGCGGTGGCGCCGAGGAGCTGGCCCGTGACTACGCCCGCCACCACGAGTTCCGTCTCGACACCGACGACTGGTTCTCGCTGCTGGCCTGGTGCAACGCGGCGGAGGTGGCGCTCCACTGTCAGGACCCGGGCCTGGGGGCTCGCGTGCTCGACCGGCTGGCGCCGTACGCCGGGCGCAGCTGTGTCGCCGGCTCCGGAAATGCGGCCGGTCCGGTGGACGCCTTCCTGGCCCTGGCCGCTGCCTCGGTCGGTGACGTGGCTCTCGCCACGCAGCATGCCGAGTCGGCACTGCGGCTGTGTGCGTCGTGGGACGTTCCGCTGGTCGCCCAGTGGCTGGGCGACCAGCGGAACAGATACCGATTCTGATCAGGCGTCGGCCAGCTCCTGCTCGGGCTCCTGCTCGGGCTCCTGCTCGGGCTCGAGGTCGAGCTCCGGGAGCACGCGGTCGAGCCAGCCCGGCAACCACCAGTTCCAACGACCCAGCATCGACATGGTCGCCGGAACGAGGATCATGCGCACCACGGTGGCATCGAGGAAGATCGCCGTCGCCATGCCGACCCCGAGCATCTTCACCGTGACGTCCACCTCCGAGGCGAACCCCAAGAAGACGGCCACCATGATGGCGGCGGCCGAGGTGATGACCCGACCGGTGTCGGAGAGCCCCCGGATCACGCTCTCGTGGGCGTCCCCGGTGTCCAGCCAGCACTCCCGCACGCGGGAGAGCAGGAAGACCTCGTAGTCCATGGAGAGCCCGAAGAGGATCGCGAAGATCAGGATCGGCACCCAGCTCGACACCGGCATGGCGTGGTCGAGACCGAGCAGTCCGACCCCCCAGCCCCACTGGAACACGGCGGTGAGCACGCCGTAGGCCGCTCCGATCGACAGCAGGTTCATCACCGCGGCCTTGAGCGGCACCAGCACCGAGCGGAACGCCATCGCCAGCATGAGCACGGAGATGCTCACGACGAAGCCGATCACCCACCACAGCCGCTTCGAGAGCAGCTGTGAGATGTCCGAGAGGATGGCGGTGTTGCCGGTCACCTCGGCGCCGGTGGGCAGCTCGGCTCGCAGGCGGTGGATCAGCCCGCTCGTGCGCTCGTCGGCCGGCCCGAAGGAGGGCTGCACGTCGAGCACCGTCAGGGCTCCGTCCGGCGAGACGACCGGTTCTCCCACGTCGACGAGCTCGGCGTCGTCCTTCAGGATGCCGATCGCCTCGGCCTCGCCCTGCTGGTCGACCCTCTCCCGGTCCAGGACGATGGTGAGGGGGCCGTTGGCGCCGGGGCCGAACTCCGAAGCGATCAGGTCGAACGCCCTGCGCGTGGTCAGGTCCCTCGATCCGCTGCTGGCGTCCTGGGGCCAGGTGCGCATGTCGAATCCGGGCAGCGCGATGGTGATCATCACGGCGACCGCAGCCAGCGCCCACGGCAGCGGGCGCCTCGCCACGCGGCGTGCCCAGCGCGCCGTCAGCGGTGGCCGGGAGGTCCTCCCCTGGCGGACCCCGCGAGGAAGCAGGCGGGTGCCCGCGAAGCGGCACAGCACGGGCACGAGCGTGAGTGCTGTGGCCATCACCGCGACCACCGTGATGCCCGTCGCGAAGCCGAACGAGGAGTACGTCGAGAGCCCCGCGAGCCGCAGACCCATCAGTGAGACCAGCACGGTGGCCGAGGCGAAGAGAACCGACCTGCCGGCCGTTGCCGAGGCGCGCCCTGCGGCCTCGGGCACGTCCAGGCCCTGGCGCAGGAACTCGGCGTGGCGGGTGACCAGCAGCAGGGCGTAGTCGATCCCGACCCCGAGCCCGACCATGGTGGCCACGGTCGGCGCCGACGTGCTGACATCGGTGAGGCCGGCAAGCAGGGCCAGCCCGCCGCTGCCGATGCCGAGACCGATGAGGGCGACGGCGATCGGGAGCCCAGCGGCGACCACGGAGCCGAAGGCGATGACCAGGATGATGAGGGCAGCGACGACCCCGATCAGCTCGCCGCGGCCGGTCATGGGCGCTGCCGCGGTGCCCGGAAGCTCTCCGCCGAACTCGACCTGGAGGCCGGTGGCCCGCGTGTCAGCGGCCGCGGACTCGAGCGGCTCGAGGTTTCCCATGAGGTCGGGGTCGGTCACCGGGGCGTCGTAGGACACGATCACCAGTGCGGTGTCGCCGTCCACGGAGAATCTCGGCTGCGAGACCGCGGCGGCATGGTCCATGGCGGCCAGGTGGTCCTCGAGGACGCGCAGCTGGCTGTCGCTGGGCCGTCCGTGCTCGGCATGCACGAGCACCTGGGCGGAGGCGTTGCCGGCTCCGGGGACATGCTGGCGCAGCAGGTCGATGCCGTGCTGGGCCTTGGCACCGGGGACGTCCCAGTTGTCCTGCGGGGTGCCTCCGAAGGCGGCTGCCAGGGCGAACACCACGCCGGCGACGAGCGCCCAGGTGGCGAGCATCCGCCAGGGGTGGAGAGCGGCTCCACGGCCGAGGCGATAGAGGAATCGTGACATGGTCGTTCCTTGTCGAAGAGGGTCTTTGCTGACCCGACAAGGTTCGATCGCGGCACTTGGCCGCGACTTGGGGCTGACTTGGAGGGGTCAGCCGCGCTCGCCGCCCGGGACCCAGAGCACGTCTCCCGCCTCGCGGTTGGCGTGCCTGGCGAGGATGAAGAGGAGGTCGGAGAGCCGGTTCAGGTAGGTGATGGCCAGCACGTTCATGGTGGCCTCGTGCTCGGCGTAGGCCGCCCACGCCGATCGCTCCGCCCGGCGTACGACGGTCCGCGCGACGTGCAGCAGGGCACCGCCCTTCGTGCCGCCGTTGAGGATGAACGAGCGCAGCGAGGGAAGCTCCTCGTTGAACGAGTCGCACCAGTTCTCGAGCCGTTCGACGTAGTCGGCCTCGATCCGCAGGGGTGGGTAGGCCGGGTCGTCCACGACCGGGGTGCAGAAGTCGGCGCCGACGTCGAAGAGGTCGTTCTGGATCCGGGTCAGCACCGCGACGACGTCCTCGTCCAGCTCGCCCATCACCAGGGCGACCCCGAGCTGGGCGTTCGCCTCGTCGACATCGGCGTAGGCGTGCAGCCGGGAGTCGTTCTTCGACGTCTCGCTCATGTCGCCGAGGCGGGTCGTGCCGGCGTCGCCGGTGCGGGTGTAGATGCGGGTGAGGTTGACCATGCGTCGAAGGCTAGTGCCTGGGGATGATCGGGGCTGCTGTGAGGAGAATCACGACTCGCCGGAAAATCTGTGGAACCCGGGCAACCAAAAGGACTAGAAAGACGTCTGTACGGGTAGAGAGCAACTGAGTGGACAGACATCGGGAGATCTCGGCTACCGAAGGGCTGCGACGACATGGACATCTTCACCGACGGGCCAACGCTCGTCCTGGCCGGCGACTTCGACGTGCGCAGCACGTGGGAGGTGCGCGCCGCGATCTACGAGCACCTGCAGGGTCACGACGAGGACCTGGTCGTCGACCTCACCGATGTCGGCAGCATCGATCTCACGGCTCTGCGCGTGCTCGCCGTGGCCACCCGCAACGCCGAGCGTGACGGCCGCCACCTGACCCTGCGCGGCTGTGGCCCGGCCGTGCGCCGACTGCTCCACCTCTCCCACCTGATCCGCCTGGTCGAGGTCGAGCGGGTCGCGGCCAGCGCCTGAGCAACATCTCGCCGTGAGGTCTATCCCACAGCGCCGAACGGTTACCGATCGGCAACCTTCGTCCTACCCTCGGGATCATGAGTGCTGAGAAGGACCGCCCCTGGGTGATGCGCACGTACGCCGGTCACTCGACCGCGGCGGCCTCCAATGCGCTCTACCGCACCAACCTGGCCAAGGGGCAGACGGGCCTGTCGGTCGCCTTCGACCTCCCGACCCAGACCGGCTACGACCCCGACTCCCCGCTCGCCCGCGGCGAGGTCGGCAAGGTGGGCGTGCCCGTCCCGCACCTGGGCGAGATGCGCCGGCTCTTCGCCGACATCCCGCTCACCTCGATGAACACCTCGATGACCATCAACGCGACGGCGATGTGGATGCTCGCGCTCTACCAGGTGGCGGCGGAGCAGCAGAACCCGGAGCTGGACCCCGCCGAGGTGGCCGCGCAGCTGTCGGGCACGACCCAGAACGACATCATCAAGGAGTACCTCTCCCGCGGGACCTACGTGTTCCCACCCGAGCACTCGCTTCGCCTGATCAGCGACATGATCGCCTACACCGTCCACCGGATCCCGAAGTGGAACCCGATCAACATCTGCAGCTATCACCTGCAGGAGGCGGGCGCGACGCCCACCCAGGAACTCGCCTACTCCCTGTGCACCGCGATCGCCGTGCTCGACGCGGTCCAGGCCTCGGGTCAGGTCTCCGAGGACGACTTCGGCTCCGTGGTCGGGCGGATCTCGTTCTTCGTCAACGCCGGTGTCCGCTTCATCGAGGAGACCTGCAAGATGCGGGCCTTCGTCGAGCTCTGGGACGAGATCACCCGCGAGCGCTACGGCGTCGAGGATCCCAAGATGCGCCGGTTCCGCTACGGCGTCCAGGTCAACTCGCTGGGGCTCACCGAGGCCCAACCCGAGAACAACGTGCAGCGCATCGTGCTGGAGATGCTGGGAGTGACGCTGTCGAAGGACGCCCGCGCCCGCGCCGTCCAGCTTCCTGCCTGGAACGAGGCGCTCGGCCTGCCCCGGCCGTGGGATCAGCAGTGGTCGTTGCGGCTCCAACAGGTGCTGGCCTTCGAGTCCGACCTGCTGGAGTACGACGACATCTTCGAGGGATCGACGGTCATCGCCGCGAAGGTGGCCGAGCTCGTCGCCGGCGCCAAGGAGGAGATCGACCGGGTCCAGGCCCTCGGCGGCGCCATCGCCGCGGTGGAGTCCGGCTACATGAAGCAGGCGCTGGTCTCGGCCCACGCGGCTCGTCGCGGCCGCATCGAGAGCGGCCGGGAGAAGATCGTCGGCGTCAACATCTACGAGACAACCGAGCCGTCCCCGCTGACGGCCGATCTCGACGCGGCGATCATGGCTGCAGACCCCTCGGCCGAGCGCTCTGCCCTGGACTCTGTCGCCGACTGGAAGGCGGCGCGCGACGAAGCGGCCGTCGCGCGCGCCCTCGGCAGGCTGGCAGAAGACGCCAAGGCCGACACGAACCTGATGGAGGCGACCCTGCTGGCGGCCCGCGCGGGGGCCACCACGGGGGAGTGGGCCGGCACCCTGCGTGAGGTGTTCGGCGAGTTCCGCGCTCCCACCGGTGTCGCCGGAGCGGTGGGAGCGGCCGACGCCGGCACCGAGCTGAGCTCCGTGCGCGAGCGCGTCCGTACGACGGGCGAGGAGCTCGGTGGTCGACTTCGCCTCCTGGTCGGCAAGCCCGGTCTCGACGGACACTCCAACGGGGCGGAGCAGGTGGCCGTGCGCGCCCGGGACGCCGGCTTCGAGGTGATCTACCAGGGGATCCGGCTGACACCCGAGCAGATCGTGGCCGCAGCCGTCGCCGAGGACGTGCACTGTGTCGGGCTGTCGATCCTGTCCGGCTCACACATGGAGCTCGTGCCGGCGGTCCTCGACGGTCTGCGCGACGCCGGGCTCGACGACGTCCCGGTGATCGTCGGGGGGATCATCCCCGACTCCGATGCGAAGGCCCTGCTGGGCCTCGGCATCGCAGCCGTCTACACCCCGAAGGACTTCGGGCTGACCGAGATCATGGGCGGAATCGTCGACGTGATCCGCCGGGCCAACGGCCTCAGCTGACCTCACCAGCCCCAGGAGCCGGGCCCGCCCTTGAACGGGCCGACCACGCGCGAGGTGATCCAGCCCCCGTAGAAGCCGCCCTCCTGGGGAACGACGACCTCGCCGTCGACCGTGCACTCGTCCATCGCGCCCGGCATGACCGCGACGTGGTCGAGCAGAGCGGCATAGCCGGAGGTGGGCCTCGGGTAGGTCCACGCGCCCCGGGGGGCCGTCCGACCGGGTGTGACGACGTCGAAGTAGGCGGCCTCGCCCTTCCACTCGCAGAACGTGGTGCCGTCCACCGGTCGCAGGACACCGTCGGCAAACACGGAGCGGTGGACGTAGTAGGTCGGCGGGTGGCTGGTCTCGAGCAGGCGGTACGACGTGCTGGTGCGGGCGATCACCTGCCCGCCGAGCCTGATCTCGACGGTCTCGGCACTCGGCTCGAGGAGGGGCGGTCGGGGGTAGTCCCAGACCGATTCCTGGCCAGGCCCCGGCTTGTCGGGAGTCACGCCACGATCCTACCGACCAGTCCTCGGACTAAGGTTAGGCAAGCCTTAGGCCCATCGGCTACGCTGCTCTGGTGTCGAAGAGCAAGGGCGCGAAGAAGGGCGCCAAGAGCAAGGGCAAGGTGAAGATGCCCAAGCGCAAGTGCTGCGTGTCCACGTCCAAGTGCTCGCGCTGCCCCCTCAGGATGCTCAAGGAAGGCACCCTGCCGTCCGGCTACACGGTGAAGAAGCGCAAGCTGGTCAAGACGGGCAAGCTCGCCGCCTGACACACTCGGCCCCATGGCTCGTGTGATCGTGATCGGCGCCGGTGTGACCGGGTTGACCTGTGCGCTTCGGCTCCTGGAGGCCGGCCACCGCGTCGACGTCATTGCCCGAGACCTGCCCCTGGAGACGACCTCGGCGGTCGCGCCGGCACTCTGGTACCCCTACCGCTCCCTGCCCCAGGAGCGGGTCATGGAGTGGGCAGGGGCGTCCTACGCCGAGTTCATGGCGCTTGCCGACGAACCCGCTACCGGGGTGTCGATGCGCACCGGCACCGAGCTCTTCACGACGGCGCAGCGGGCGCCGTGGTGGGCCGATGCAGTGCCCGGCCTGGATCGGGAGACCTCCTTGCCCGATGGCTACGTGGACGGCTGGACCTTCGTCGCTCCCGTCATCGAGATGCCCGTCTACCTGGCGTGGCTCGCAGGTCGCATCGCCGATCTGGGCGGCACCCTCACCCGGATGAACCTCGCCGGGCTGCCGACGGGGGCAGACCTCGTTGCGAACTGTTCCGGTCTGGGAGCGCGCCTGCTCGGCGGCGACCGTTCCGTCGTGCCGGTGCGCGACCAGGTGGTCTACGTCGAGCAGGTGGGCGTGCAGCGGTGGACGCTGGCGCGTGAGGGACCGACGTACGTCGTTCCTCGTGCTGAGGACATCGTCGTCGGCGGCACCGACATCGAGGGCGAATGGAGTCGTACGCCGGACCAGCAGGTCGCTGCCGAGATCATCGAGCGCGCCGCGCGACTCGTGCCCGAGCTGGCCGGTGCACGGGTCCTGAACCACAAGGTCGGTCTGCGCCCGGTCCGCCCGGCGGTGCGGGTGGAGCGGGTGGGACGAGTCATCCACTGCTACGGGCAGGGCGGGGCCGGCGTGACCCTCAGCTGGGGGTGCGCGGACACGGTCGCCTCGATGGCGGCCGGCTAGCCTCCAGGGCCGGGTCAGCGGTCGCGTCGGCGCACGATGACGACGAACAGCGCAGACCCGACTGCGAGACCGACCAGCGCTCCCAGGATGGCTCCAGCCCCCATCGCGTCAGTGAGAGCCGAGAATGCGACGGCGAGCAGCATCACCCCCACCGCGAGGCAGATCCTGAGCATCGCCTCGGTGAGGAACACCTCGAGGAGGGTCTTCTCGCGGCCCACCCGGTGCCACGGCCGCACCCTGGTCACGGCATCCACGTTGAGCGGGCCGTAGATGTGCGGATAGGTGTCCTCGCCCACGTGATCCTCCCGCCAGGGTGCCGTGAGCCTGTCGGTGTCGATCTCCAGGCGGACCATGGGCTTGCGCACCCCCGAGTAGTAGCGGGCGTTGACGGCCTTCACCTGGTCCGCGCGCGAGGCGTGGATGAAGCCCTCCTGCTCGAGGGTGCGCCCGAGCGTGGAGGTGGTGTAGGTGCCGGCACGCTCGGCCTCGCGCCACTCCGACTCGAGCGCGATGTGGAAGACCCGCACTAGAACAGCCGAGCCGTCGGATCGTCGAGGCCGCGCAACGCGTCGTAGTCCACCAGTGCGCAGGAGATGCCGCGGTCGATGGCGAGGACCCTGGCCTGCGGCTTGATCTCCTGTGCCGCGAAGATCCCTCGGACCGGACGCAGGGCCGGGTCGCGGTTGAGCAGCTCGAGGTAGCGGGTGAGCTGCTCGACGCCGTCGATGTCGCCACGGCGCTTGATCTCGACGGCCACGGCCCGGCCCTCGGCGTCGCGGCACATCAGGTCGACCGGGCCGATGGCGGTGGGGAACTCACGGCGTACCAGCGTCAGTCCGTCGGCCAGCGTCGCCGGGTGATCGGCCAGCAGCTCCTGCAGGTGCTTCTCGACTCCGTCCTTCTGAAGGCCGGGATCGACGCCCAGGTCGTGGGCGGTGTCGTGGTGGATCTCGGTGATGAGGATGCGCAGCGTGTCCTCGGGCCCCTTGGCGGTGCTGCGGCTCGTGACGGTCCACTCGACCGCGCCGTCCTCGGTCCTGCCCTCGCGCAGCGTGCACGGCGGACTCATCCAGTTCAGCGGCTTGTAGGACCCACCGTCGCTGTGGACCAGCACCGATCCGTCGGCCTTGATCATCAACACCCGGGTCGCCATCGGCAGGTGGGCGGACAGTCGGCCGGCGTAGTCGATCTGGCAGGTGGCAACGACGAGTCTCACGGGCACGCAATCTACCCGCCACCCGCAGATCCTTCACCGAGGGTGACAAATCCAACAGGGGAGAGGCCGCGGCAGCGTGCGATGATCCGAGACATGACGAGCACCCCCACTGACCACCGCGAGTTCGCCACCATCGGGGTCATCGGCCTCGGCACCATGGGTGCCGGCATCGCCGAGGTCTTCGCCCGCAACGGGTTCACCGTGATCGGGGTCGAGGTCAACGACGAGGCGCTCGAACGCGGTCGCCAGCACCTGGAGCACTCCACCGGCCGCGCTGTGAAGCGCGGCAAGCTGACGGAGGACGAGCAGACCGAGCTCCTGGGGCACGTGACCCTGACGACGTCGATGGCCGACCTGGCCGACGCCGACTTCGTCGTCGAGGCGGTGGTCGAGTCGATCGAGCTGAAGAAGTCGATCTTCCGAGCTCTCGACGACGTGGTGAAGCCCGAAGCGATCCTGGCCACCAACACCTCCTCCCTGTCGGTGACCGAGATCTCGACCGCCAACTCGAGCCCGGGGCGGGTCGTCGGCGTGCACTTCTTCAACCCCGCACCGGTGCAGAACCTGGTCGAGATCATCCGCACCGTCGTGACCGAGCCGGCCGTCCTCGACGACGTCAAGGCGCTCGTCGGACGTCTGGGCAAGAATCCCGTCGTCTGCGGCGACAAGGCCGGGTTCATCGCCAACACGTTGCTGTTCGGCTACCTCAACCACGCGGTGTCGTTCTTCGAGGGCCGCTACGCGACGCGCGAGGACATCGATGCCGCCATGCGTTTCGGGTGCGGCTACCCCATGGGGCCGCTGGCGCTGCTCGACCTGATCGGTCTCGACACGGCGTACGAGATCCTCGACACGATGTACAAGCAGGGACGCGACCGGTTGCACGCACCGGCGCCCGTCCTGAAGCAGATGGTCACCGCCGGGATGCTCGGCCGCAAGTCGGGGCGCGGCTTCTACACCTACGAGGCGCCCGACTCCCCGATCGTCGTCGCCGACGCCCACACGCCCTCGGCCGATGACGCCCCGCGGCTGCGCCACCAGATCTCCACCGTCGGTGTCGTCGGCACCGGCACGATGGCCTCCGGCATCGTCGAGGTCTTCGCCAAGGCGGGCTACGAAGTGGTCTACGTCGGCCGCAGCCAGGACAAGGTCGACGGGGTGCGCGCCACCATCGAGCGGTCGCTCGACAAGGCGATCCAGCGGGGCAGGCTCGAGGAGTCGGCTCGGGCCGAGGTCCTGGGTCGCCTCACGGGCTCGACGTCGCTCGACGACCTGGCATCGGTCGACATCGCCCTCGAGGCGATCGCCGAGGACCTCAAGATCAAGACGACCCTGTTCGAGAACCTTGATGAGATCTGCAAGCCCGGAGCGATCCTGGCCACCACGACGTCGTCCCTGCCGATCATCGCGCTCGCCAAGGCGACCAAGCGCCCGCAGGACGTCATCGGGATGCACTTCTTCAACCCCGCGCCCATCATGCGACTCGTGGAGGTGGTGACCACCGTGGCCACCGACGAGTCCGTCGCCGAGACGACGCGCGCGCTGTGCGCCGAGGTCGGCAAGGTCGCCGTCTCCTGCGGTGACCGGGCCGGCTTCATCGTCAACGCGCTGCTCTTCCCCTATCTCAACGACGCGGTGAAGATGCTCGAGGCCCACTACGCCACCGCCGACGACATCGACGTCGCGATGAAGCAGGGCTGTGCCCTGCCCATGGGGCCGTTCGAGCTGCTCGACGTGGTCGGGAACGACGTGTCGCTCGCGATCCAGCGCGAGCTCTACCTCGAGTTCCGCGAACCGGGATTCGCGCCTGCGCCTCTGCTCGAGCACCTGGTCACCGCGGGCTACCTGGGTCGCAAGACCAAGCGTGGGTTCCGCGACTACTCGGTCCGTTGACCGACAAGGTCGAGTCGTACGGCGCCCGCGACTTCGTCGTACGACGGCTGACGGGGTCCGCCTCCACCAGGACCTACACCTGTCCCGGCTGCCACCAGCCGATCAGGCCCGCCACCCCACACATCGTGGCCTGGCCGGTGCTGGCCTCGACGTTCGCCCGTGACGCGACCGGTCTCGATGAGCGGCGGCACTGGCACACGGCCTGCTGGGGGGCTCGGGAGCGACGACGCTAGTCGCGTGCGGGGCGGACCAGTCCGGTCTCATAGGCCAGCACGATCGCCTGGGCACGACTGGTCACGCCGAGCTTGGCGAGGATGCGGTTGACGTGCGTCTTGACCGTCGCCTGGCTCACCGTCAGGTCGGCGCCGAGCTCCTCGTTGGAACGGCCCCGAGCGATCAGCGCCAGCACCTCCCGCTCACGGTCGGTCAGGAGTGTCAGGGCGGATCCCTCGGGCTGGCCCGGAGGTGGCCCGGCGACATACTCCGCGATCAGCCGCCGGGTGAGGGTAGGCGCCAGGAGGGCCTCGCCCCCGGCCACCACCTCGATGGCATCGACGAGCCGGTCCACCGGTGAGGTCTTGAGGGCGAAACCGGAGGCGCCGGCCTTCAGCGCCGCGTAGACATACTGGTCGAGGTCATAGGTCGTCAGGATCAGGACCGGAGTCACATCGCCCCCGGCCGCGAGGGTTCGCGTGGCTGAGATCCCATCCATGAGGGGCATCCGGATGTCGATGACGAGCACGTCGGGCCGGTGTTCGCGGACCGCCTCGATCGCGCTGCGACCGTTGTCGGCGACCGCCAGGACGTCGAGCCCCCGGGCGCTGAGCAGAGTGGCCAGACCCTCTCGGACCAGCGCCTCGTCGTCGGCCAGCACGACGCTCGTCACGATGCCTCCGCACAGGGCAGCCGGGCCACCAGGGTGAAACCGCCGACCTCGTCGGGTCCATAGCTCAGGGTGCCCGAGTAGAGCGCCACCCGTTCCTGGAGCCCCGCGAGACCGTTGCCGCTGCCGCGTCGAGCCGGCGGGCCCGCATCCGAGCGGGTGTTCGACACGCTCACCTCGAGCAGGTCCGGCTGTCTCAGGAGGCTGACGTGTGCCCGAGCGCCAACGGCGTACTTCAGGGCGTTGGTGAGCGCTTCCTGCACGATGCGGTAGACGGTGAGCTGCAGGGCGGGCGACAACGTGCCCGTCTCCGGCAGGTCGAGCGTGACGGGCAGCCCGGCTCGGCTGACGTCCTCGCCGAGAGTCCGCAGGCCTCCGACCAGATCCGCCTGGATGTGATCGAGGCGGCCGAGGTCCTCGAGCACGGGCTCCTCGCGGATCAGTCGCACCAGTCGACCCACTTCGTCCAGGGCCGCCCGACCGGCCGCCTGGACCTCACGCGATGCCTGCTGGGCTGCTTCCGGGTCGTCGGCGCCGAGGCTCTCGGCGACCGCGGCCTGCACGACCATCAGGCTCAGCGAATGGGCCAGCACGTCGTGGATCTCTCGGGCCAGGCGGTCTCGCTCCGCCCTGACCGAACGGTCGGCCGCGAGCTGGTCCTCCACCCTGGCCCGCTCCGCCTCCAAGGCCGTCGTGGCGGCTCGGTCCTCCGCGTTGCGCACGGTCACCCCCAGCGCCCAGGGACCGAAGGTGCCGATCACCCCGAAGACGGCATCGGGGGAGAACCCCGTCAGGAGCGCGAGGGCCGTCATCACCCCGAGGAGCAGGCCGGCCACGCTCAGCGCGCTGAGTGCCAGCGAACAGCCGGTCAGGTAGCGACCGATTCCGAAGGAGGCGAGGACGAGGGGCAGCATCCACGAGGCCGGTTGACTGACGTCGAAGCCCAGCAGGGGCGCTGCGGCGTACGTGATCAGGACACCCGCGGCGGCGAGCACCGGATGGGCTCGACGGATGGTGGTGGCGGCGCAACCAGCGAGGTAGGTCCCGATGGCGATCGGCAGCGGCGTGTAGTGCTGCCCGGTCATCTCCACGATGCCGACCAGGGCGAAGACGCCGGGCCAGACCACGTCCACGCGGTGCACGCCCAGCAGCTGCGCCCGGCGGGTGAACGAGGGGAGGCCCACAGCAGCAAGGTACTCGGGTCGGCGCGCCCCGGCGTCCACCCTGGGGTGGACGGGTAGTCGACCCCAGCGCCGGGACGGGATCGGCTGGCGGGCCGACGACCCCCGGTCCCATGACGACGAGGCTGGGGCAGGCGCCGCCACCGGCGCCCCCGACCGGAGGTTTCGCCGTGCCAGCTGTCCATCCGAACCCTGCCCGTGCCCATGCGTACGCCGTCGTCGCCAGCGTGGTGATGGTGGTGGTCTCGCCGTTGGCTGCGTTGTCCTACTTCGCCACCGCCGACGGTGCCGAGTCGTTGGACGTCGCGACCGCCCGAGCCTGGGCGGAGCCGGCGAGGCGCCTTCTCGAGCCGTTGCTGAGCTTCGCGTCGCCCGACCGGGTCTACGCCACCTACACCCTGATCCTGGCGCTCGTCCTCCCGGCGATGCCGGTGGCTGCCTGGACCGTACGCCGCGCGCGACTCACGCTCGCGGGGACGGTCGAGCGGCGGTCGTCGTGGGTCGTGGCGGCCGCCTGGACGCTCTTCTCGGCGGGTCTGGCGGTCGTTGGGGTGGCGTTGCAGCTCGATCCCTCCGGCACCTCGGGAACGTCGGCGGTGAACCTGGCCTTCTCCGTGGCCGTGCTTCCCGGGCTGGTGGTGGCGGTCTTCGGGTCGGGAGTGCTCGGGGTGAGCTGGCTGAGGCACGGATTCCGCCCGCGCCGGGCGGCGCTCCTGGTCACGGGTGCGCTGCCGCTGTGGATCGTTGGCAGCATCCTCTTGGGCCACAACAGCATCGGCCTGGTTCCGCAGGTCGTGGCCTGGACCATCGCCTGCTCGAGGGTGGTGGCCCGCACCGATTCGCACGCCCGCGTCAGCGTCTCCTGACACACTGGCAGGCATGAGGACTCGCATCACGCTGCTGCTCGCCGTACTCCTCACGTCAGTGTTCTCGGCGGCTGCCGCTCTGGGCCACGCCGGAGAACATGCCCGTGGGCACGGACGTCGACTACCAGCTGGGCGGGGTGCGATCGGTGCCGACCCACGTGGGGATCGTGGTGCGCGACCGGCGGGCCCACCCCGCTGCGGGGCGCTACAACATCTGCTACGTGAATGGCTTCCAGACTCAGCCGAACGAGCGCGGGTTCTGGAGGCGGCATCGCGGCCTGCTGCTGCGCAAGGCCGGGCAGCCCGTGGTCGACGGCGCCTGGAACGAGACCCTGCTGGACCTGCGTACGCGTGCCAAGCGTCACGCCCTGGCCGCGATCGTGGCCCGGTGGACGGCGAAGTGCGCGGCCGACGGTTTCGACGCGGTGGAGTTCGACAATCTCGACTCCTTCACCCGCAGCAGGGGCATGCTCACGCGCAGGCAGGCCGTCGCCTATGCGCGCCTGATCGTCCGAAGTGCCCACTCGGCGGGTCTGGCAGCAGGGCAGAAGAACTTCGTGGAGCTCGACGGGCGCACCGTCGGCTACGACTTCGCCGTCGCTGAGGAGTGTGGGCGCTACCGCGAGTGTGGTGGCTATGTCGCCCACTATGGTCGGCGGGTGCTCGCCATCGAATACCGTAGGCGGGACTTCCGCCGCACCTGTGCCGCGCGGGGAGACCGGCTGGCCATCGTGCTGCGTGATCGCAACCTCAGCCCGACCGGCGTACGACGCTGGTGCTGAGGCTCGCTAGCCTGGCGGCGTGACCCAGAGGATCCGAGCCAACTCAGTCCTGCCCGCCAGGCGAGAGGCGATCTCGATCGAGACCGCCGACGGGCTGAGCCTGGTGGGCGAGCTCGCGCTGCCGCTCGAGAACGAGCCGGTAGCGACGCTGGTCTGCCTGCACCCGTTGCCGACCCACGGCGGGATGATGGACAGCCACCTCTACCGCAAGGCGGCGTTACCGACTCCCTGCCCTCGCGGACGTGGCCGTCTGCGGTTCAACACCCGCGGGACCTGGAGCGTCCAGGGCAAGAGCGAGGGGGAGTTCGACGACGCAGTGGCGGAGCGGTACGACGTGGCTGCGGCGATCGAGTTCGCCGAGTTCAACGATCTTCCCCACATCTGGTTGGTCGGTTGGTCGTTCGGCACGGATCTGGCGCTGATGCACGGGCTCGATCCCGTCGTACAGGGTGCGATCCTGCTGAGCCCGCCACTGCGCTACAGCGCTCCGTCTGACCTGGAGGCCTGGGCCGCCTCGGGCAAGCGGGTCTCGGCATTCATCCCCGAGCACGACGACTACCTCCAGCCGGCAGCGGCGGTTCAGCGTTTCGCTCCGCTCGCCCAGGCGGAGGTGGTGCCGTTCGAGGGCAGCAAGCACCTCTGGGTCGGCGACGCGGAGCGGGTCCTCGACGCGATCGTCGAGCGCGTGGCTCCCTCGGTGCCGGTCCCTCTGCCTCGTGAGTGGGACGGTCCGATGGAGACTGCCGATACGAGCGCCTACAACGCTCACCCTCCTTCTCGTTGAGCCGGGGCGTGCCGCGAGTCACGTCTCACTGAGCGGGCGACTGGCGCGCACGGTAGGCCGCCACAGCGGCCTTGTTGCCACAGGTGGTGCTGCAGAAACGACGGGAGCGGTTGCGCGAGAGGTCGAGGACGATCCCGTCGCAGTCGTCGGCGATGCAGATCGCGAGCCGGGACAGCTCGTCGGAGCGGATCAGGTCGACCATGGCCATCGCGGTCTCCACCGAGATCCGGGTGGCCAGGGGACGGTCGTCACGCACCGCATGCAGATGCCAGTCCGTGTCTCCGTGCCTGACCAGCTGGGGGAGGGCTCGTGCCTCGGCCAGGAGGGTGTTGACGAGAGGGACCGCAGCGTCACGCTCGCTGGTCAGCAGCTCGCGCATCGCTGGCCGCAGCGCTCGCACGGCGGCGAGCTCCGCCTCGCTGCTCAGGTGTTCGCCGGTGTAGTGGAACTCGGCGAAGAAGCGGTCGAGCTCGCCGACGTCGGTCATCGTGTCCGGTGCGGATGCCGAGTTCACCAGTGCGACCGCTGCGAGGAGCGCCGCTTCGGTGTCATGAGCGAAGATCATGTTGACAGATTACCGCACTATCATCTAGCGTCATGAGTCATGACGGCTATCACAGATGACACCATGCGCCTGGCGCCCAGCCGCATCGGCAGTGGGCTGGTGCTCGCCGTCGTCGCCGCGCTCTCGTTCGGCCTGTCCGGGTCGTTGGCCAAGGGTCTGCTGGACGCGGGTTGGAGCCCCGGGGCGGCAGTGACGGCGCGGATCCTGATCGCTGCCGCCACGCTGGCGATTCCGGCCGTGCTCGCGCTGCGCGGGCGATGGGGCTTGATCACCCGCAACCTCGGGCTCATCGCCGTCTACGGACTCGTCGCGGTCGCCGGCTGTCAGCTCGCCTTCTTCAACGCGGTCGACCACATGCAGGTCGGCGTGGCGCTCCTGATCGAATACACCGCACCGGTCGCCGTCCTGGGTTGGCAGTGGGCGCGCCACGGCCGCCGCCCGGGGGGTACGACGGTCAGCGGAGCCCTCGTTGCCGCGGTCGGGCTGGTCCTCGTGCTCGACCTGGTCTCCGGAGCGCAGCTGAGCCTCGTCGGGGTCCTGTGGGCGCTGGGTGCGATGGTGGGCGTGGCGACCTTCTTCGTGATCTCGGCCGACGAGGACAACGGGCTGCCGCCGATCGTCCTGGCAGCCGGTGGCCTCACCGTGGGTGGGGTCATCCTCCTGCTTGCGGGGATGGTCGGCCTCGTGCCCATGGCGACCTCGACCTCCGGGGTCGAGCTCGCCGGCGCGGAGGTCCCCTGGTGGGTGCCGGTCCTGCTGCTGGGGGTCGTCACGGCAGCGCTCGCCTACGCCGCCGGAATCGCCGCCGGGCGACGCCTGGGTGCCCGGCTCTCCTCGTTCGTGGGACTGCTCGAGGTCGTCGCCGCTCTCGTCTTCGCCTGGCTGCTGCTGGGCGAGCTGCCGCGGGCCATCCAGCTGGTCGGCGGAGTGCTCATCCTGGCCGGCGTGATCGTCGTACGACTGGGCGAGCGCGAGGTCCCCGGGACCGAACCCGTGCTCGAGGGGACCAGCACGCACCACTGACCCACGGGTGGGTCAGTCGTCGTCGGCACCGAACCCCGCGACAACGTCGCGCAGCGCGCCCAGCTGGGCGGTGATGGCGTCGCGGCGCTTGGTCATCCGGTCGACCTCCGCGCGGATCGCGGACAGCTCACGCTCAGCGTCCGCTTGACCCGTGGCCGAGACCGACTCCGCCTGCGTGCGAGCCGAGTGCAGGATCTGCTCCGCCTCCCGACGAGCCCGCACCAGGAGCGCCTCGGACTCCGACTGTGCAGCCTGGCGGTGGGCACTCGCCTGGGAGGTCGCCTCAGCGGCCCGCTGCTCGGCTGCACTCGCGCGTTCCTCCGCCTCCTCGACCAGGCGCTGGGTCTCGGCGGTCGCGGTGGCGTGATGATCGGTGGCCTCCCGGGCCAGTCGTTCCTTCTCGACCGCCAGCGTCCGACGTGCCTCCTGGACCTCACGGTCGGCGCCGGCCCGGAGCTGCTCCGCCTCGCGCTGCGCGGTGGTCTTCAGGTCGTTCGTCTCCTGCTGGGCGGCGAGCCGGAGCTGGTCGGCCTCACGCTTCGCCGAGGCGCGCAGGTCGTCGGCCTCGGACCGCGCCAGCGAACGTTCCTGCTCGGCGTCGGCGGTGACCCGGCTTCGGGTCTCGTCGAGCTCCTTCATCTGCACCGTACGCAGGTCGTCGGCCTCCCGGGTGGCATCGGCACGGATCGCCTTCGCATCCCGGGTCGCCTGGCTGCGGATCTCCTCGGCCTCGCGCAGTGCCTGGTCGCGGACGTCCTGCGCCTCCTCCTCGGCCATCCGGAGCATGGCGCTCGCGCGACCGCCGAGGCCGGCGTACGACGGAGTCTCGTGCTCGTCGAGCTGCTTCTTGAGGTCCGAGAGGCGACTCTCCAGCTCGGTGGTGCGCTGCTGTGCGGTCGTCAGGGCGCTGGCCAGCCCGGCCCGGTCGCCCAGCAGCTGGCGCAGGTGACCATCGACCGTCTCCTTGTCATAGCCGCCCCGGCGAACCACGGGCAGAGCGGGCAGGGAGGTGGGCGGAGGGCCGGCCGGCATCCGGAAAGCCGGCTGGGCCGCAGGTGCGGCCGCTGCCGGTGGCGTCTCGGGCTTCGGCACCACGGGGGTCTGCACCGTGGCGTCCGGGGCAGCCCCGACCGGCTTCTCGACCGGGTCGGTCGCCTTCGGGTCAGGCTGCGCGAGGGACTCGGCGGACTTGGCGGGAGGCTTCGACTGCGCCTTGGCGGAGGTCGGGGCGGTCTTCTTCGCCACCGGGATCACCTGGGTGGCCTCAGTGTCGGCGTCCTCGCCCGGCTCTTCGTCAAAAATGGACAGGCCCCGGTCACTCATGGCGTCGCTACCTCTTCCGCTGCTGCATCGTTTTTCGGTCTCCCTGCACCAGTGTGTCGGAAGGACGGAAATGAACCCACCCCGGCGCACCGAAGAACTTCGGGGTGCAACCGAAACGGCGCCGAGGTCTCGGCTCAGACGCCCCGAAAGCGGTTGATCGCCGTGAGATGCCGGGCCCGCATCTCATGGTCGCGCACGCCGAGTCCCTCCTCGGGTGCGAGGCAGAGCACGCCGACCTTGCCCTGGTGGAGGTTGTGGTGGACGTCGAGGGCGGCCTGACCGACGTCATCGAGGCTGTAGGTGCGCGACAGGGTGGGGTGGATCATGCCCTTGGCGATGAGGCGGTTCGCCTCCCACGACTCGCGGTAGTTCGCGAAGTGCGAGCCGACGATCCGCTTGAGGTTCATCCACAGGTAGCGGTTGTCGTACTGGTGCATGTAGCCACTCGTCGAGGCGCAGGTCACGATCGTGCCGCCCTTGCGGGCCGCGAACACCGATGCTCCGAAGGTCTCCCGCCCGGGGTGCTCGAAGACGATGTCGACATCCTCGCCCCCGGTGAGCTCACGGATCTTGGCGCCGAGGCGGCGCCACTCGCGGGGATCCTGGGTGTGCTCGTCCTTCCAGAACCTCCATCCCTCCTCGGAGCGGTTGATGATCAGCTCGGCGCCCATGCTGCGACACACGGCAGCCTTCTCCTCGTTGGAGACCACGCACACGGGGGTGGCGCCGCCGTTGAGGGCGTACTGCGTCGCGAAGCCTCCGAGGCCACCCGAGGCGCCCCAGATCAGCACGTTGTCGCCCTGCTTCATGCCGGCCCCGTTGCGGCTTACGAGCTGGCGGTAGGCCGTGGAGTTCACCAGCCCGGGAGAGGCGGCCTCCTCCCAGGTGAGGTGGTCGGGCTTGGGCATGAGCTGGTTGGACTTGACCAGCGCGATGTGGGCCAGGCCGCCGAAGTTGGTCTCGAAGCCCCAGATCCGCTGCTCGGGGTCGAGCATCGTGTCGTTGTGGCCATCGGGGCTCTCCAGCTCCACCGACAGGCAGTGGGCGACGACCTCGTCGCCGGGCTTCCACGAGTGCACGCCCGCCCCGGCCTTGAGGACGACCCCGGACAGGTCCGAGCCGACCACGTGGTAGGGCAGGTCATGCTTCGCGGTCATGGGCGACATCCGCCCGTAGCGCTCCAGGAACCCGAACGTCGAGACCGGTTCGAAGATCGAGGTCCAGACCGTGTTGTAGTTGATCGCGCTGGCCATCACCGCGACGTACGCCTCTCCGGGGCCGAGCTCGGGGAGCGCGACGTCCTCGACGTGCAGCGTCCGGCGGGGGTCCTTGTCGCGTGACTCCAGGCCCTCGAAGATGTCGGCCTCGTCCTTGTGGACCGTGACGGCCCGGTAGGACTCGGGCAGGTCGAGATGGGCGAAGTCCTCGCGACGGGTGTCACCGGCGAGGATGGCATCGAGGATGTTCTTCACTTCGGGCTCCTGAGGTTCAGCAGGTCAGTGCGACGGCTGGGCGGGTTCGACGAGTTCGACCAGGACGCCACCGGCGTCCTTGGGGTGGATGAAGTTGACGCGGCTGTCCGAGGTGCCCCGGCGAGGAGCGTCGTACAGCAGTCGCAGTCCGCGCGCCCGGAGCACCTCGGACACCTGGTCGAGGTCGCGCACCCGGTAGGCAAGCTGCTGCAGGCCGGGTCCCGATCGGTCCAGGAACTTGGCGATGGTGCTCTCGGGGGTCAGGGGCGCCAGCAGCTGGATGCACGACCCGGTGTCCCCGACGGCCATCATGGCCTCCCGCACGCCCTGCTCCTCGTTCGTCTCCTCGTGGACCAGACTCATGGAGAGCGTCTCGGTGTAGAAGGCGATGGCCGCATCGAGATCGGGCACGGCGACGCCGACGTGGTCGATGGCGATGAACAGCTCGGTGGGGAGGTCCGGACTCATGCCCGACATGGTCGTACGACCTGGCCGTGAGCGCGACCGGTTGTGACAAGTCCGACACGGAGTGGCCGCCGTCACCCCTGCCGATGGGGACGGGTGATGGGTATCGTCGCCAGCATCACCTCACCTGAACTCTGCAGGAGGAATCATGTCCGGATCCGTCATCGTCGCGGGTGCCCGCACCCCGATCGGCCGTCTGCTCGGCGGCCTCAAGGGCCTCAGCGCCGCAGACCTGGGCGGAGTGGCCATCAAGGGAGCCCTGGAGAAGGCCGGCGTGAGCGGTGACCAGGTCGACTACGTGATCATGGGGCAGGTCATCCTCGCCGGCGCCGGCCAGAACCCGGCGCGCACGGCCTCGGTCGCTGCCGGACTCCCGATGGACGTCCCGTCGATCACGATCAACAAGGTCTGCCTCTCGGGGATCAACGCGATCGCCATGGCCGACCAGATGATCCGAGCCGGGCAGTACGACATCGTCGTGGCCGGTGGCATGGAGTCCATGACCAACGCCCCGCACCTGCTGCCGAAGTCCCGGGAGGGCTTCAAGTACGGCGACACCACGCTGGTGGACTCGATGGCCTACGACGCCCTCTACGACCAGCTCACCGCGCAGCCGATGGGCGGCCTCACCGAGCAGCGCAACGTGTCCGACGGTGGCCTGACGCGGCTGGAGCAGGACGAGTTCTCCGCGCGATCCCACCAACGTGCCGCGCAGGCGTGGAAGAACGGCGTCTTCGACGACGAGGTCGTCCCGGTCTCCATTCCCCAGCGCCGGGGTGAACCGGTCGTGGTCAGTCAGGACGAGGGCATCCGTGCCGACACCACGGCCGAGTCGCTGGGCAGGCTGCGGCCGGCCTTCAGCAAGGACGGCACCATCACCGCCGGATCGGCCTCACAGATCTCCGACGGCGCCTGTGCCGTGGTCGTGATGAGCAAGGCCAGGGCAGAGGAGCTCGGGTTGACCTGGCTGGCCGAGATCGGCGCCTCGGGCCAGGTGGCCGGACCCGACTCGACCCTGCAGCTGCAACCCGCCAACGCCATCGCGAAGGCAGCCGCCCGCGAGGGCATCTCCGTCGAGGAGATCGACCTCTTCGAGCTCAACGAGGCCTTCGCAGCGGTCGGCATCGAGTCGGCCCGGGCGATGGGCGTGTCGGAGGACAGGGTCAACGTCAACGGCGGCGCCATCGCCGTCGGGCACCCGGTGGGCATGTCCGGGGCGCGCATCGTCCTGCACCTCGCCCTCGAGCTCCAGCGGCGCGGTGGCGGCGTCGGTGCGGCCGCGCTGTGCGGTGGCGGTGGCCAGGGCGACGCCCTGATCATCCGCGTGCCAGCCGCGCAGACCGCGTGAGTGGACTGATGTGAGGAGTTCCGGCTCGGCTCTCGAGCTGGTCGCCAGGGCCCGGGCGGGTGACGCCCGGGCCGTCGCGCGTCTGATCTCGCTTGTCGAGGACGAGTCGCCCCTCCTGCGTGAGGTGATGGCGGCACTGTCGCCCTACGCCGGCCACGCGCACGTGATCGGCATCACCGGCCCGCCGGGGGTCGGCAAGTCCACCTCGACCTCGTGCCTGGTGGCCGAGTTCCGTCGCCTGGGCAAGCGGGTCGGCGTACTCGCCGTCGACCCCTCGTCCCCGTTCTCCGGCGGGGCCCTGCTCGGGGACCGGGTGCGGATGGCGGATCATGCGACCGACAGCGAGGTGTTCATCCGGTCGATGGCGGCTCGAGGACACCTGGGCGGACTCGCCTGGACGACCCCTCAGGCGCTGCGCGTGCTGGACGCCGCAGGCTGCCAGGTGATCCTGATCGAGACCGTCGGCGTGGGACAGAGCGAGGTGGACGTCGCCGGACTGGCTGACACCACTGTGGTGCTGCTCGCCCCGGGCATGGGGGACGGCATCCAGGCCGCCAAGGCCGGCATCCTCGAGGTGGCGGATCTCTATGTCATCAACAAGGCCGATCGCGAAGGGGCGGCACGGGTGGCGCACGATCTGCGAGCCATGCTGAGACTCGGTGAACGGGCACCCGGCTCGTGGGATCCACCCGTGCTGGAGACGATCGCCTCGCAGGGCGTCGGTCTCGGCGAGGTGGTGGCCGGCGATCTCTCAGCACGTCGACTGGCTCGCACAGTCGGGGGAGCGGACGCTCCGGCGCACCCGACGGGCGCGCAGCGAGATCGAGGCGATCGCGCTGACCAGCCTGCGCAAGGACTGGGGCGATCTCGGGTCGCGCTCGACGCTGGACGCGCTGGCAGGCCGGGTCGCCGCCGGCGACTCCGATCCCTACTCTGCTGCCGACGAACTGCTGGACTCCCGAGGGCGCGCCTAACCGGGAGTTGTCAGCGCCTCAGGTAACAATGGGGTTGCCCTGTGCGACGCCGCTGCCCTGAGGATGGACCCAGACACATGACCGCCAAGAGAGTTGTCACCCTCGTGGTGATCGTCTTCCTCGGCTTCTGGATGTTCAACGACCCGTCCGGGCTGGCCGCCAGTGCGAAGGAGGCCGGTGGAGCCACCTGGTCGCTGGCCACCGACCTGTTCACCGGGGTCATCACCTTCATCAAGCAGTTGTGAGCGGAGTCCGCTCGTGGGCCTGTTCCACACGCTGACCGATCCGCGGATCGCTCGCCACCTCCTGCGTGAGGAGGGCGAGGTGATCGTCGACGAGGTGCGTCACCACTGGATCGTCTATGTCGGTCCGGTGCTGGCAGCCGGGGTCGGGCTGGCCTTCATCCTCTGGGTGCCGTTCCTGCGCGCCGATCTCGGCTGGGCGCCGTTCCTGCTCGGGCTCGCCTTCCTGCTGTACGCCGCCCTGAGGGCGCTCGGGGAGCACATGGACCGCTTCGTGATCACGAACATGCGCGTGTTCCGCGCCAAGGGCGTGCTGTCCCAGCAGCTGTCCACCATGCCGCTGAGCCGGATCCTCGACATCACCGTGGCCAAGCCCCTGCACGGTCGCGTGCTCGGGTTCGGGCACTTCGTCTTCGAATCGGCCGCCCAGGAGCAGGGACTGCGTGACATCCGCTACGTCGGGCGGCCGGACGAGCGCGACCTGGCCATCCAGCGCGTGGTGCAGCGGGCCGGCCTGCGCGGGCCGCGGGTCAACTGATGGGGCTCGACTTCGACCCGATCCAGGAGGCAGCGCGTCAGTGGGCGCTGCGCTGGGACAAGGTCCCGGCCATGCATGCGGTGACCTCCCTGATGCGGGTCCACCAGCTGGTGCTCGCCAATCTCGACGCGATCCTCAAGCCCCACGGCCTCACCTTCGCGCGCTACGAGGCTCTCGTGCTGCTGGTGTTCTCCTCCCGGGGAGCGCTGCCGATGGGCAAGATGGGTGAGCGACTTCAGGTCCATCCCACCTCCATCACCTCGATCATCAACCGGCTGGAGACTGCCGGGCTCGTCGTACGCCGCCAGCATCCCGAGGATGGCCGCGCGGTGCTCGCGGAGGTCACCGAGCAGGGGCGGGCCCTGGTCGAGCTGGCGACCGCCGATCTGGTGGCCGCAGACTTCGGGCTGGCGGTGCTGAGCGCCGAGCAGCTCACGGCCATGTCGGGTCTGATGGAGCCGATCCGGAGGGCAGCCGGCGACTTCTGAGGCTCGCCTCAGAGACCGACGTGCACCGTCTGGCCGGTGATCGCGCTGGCTCCGCTGCTGGCCAGGAAGAGCACGATCGAGGCGACGTCGCGCGCGGCCACCCTGACGGGGACCCGGGACCGGGTCAGCAGTGCGCCCGGGGTCTGCCGCGGCTGAGCGGGCACGCTGAGTGTGGGGCTGTCGAGAACAGTGTTCACCCGCGCACCGACCCTGCCCCAGGTCGCCCCGGCGCGACGGGTCTGAGCGGCCAGCTCCGCCGCCGCCTCGGCCGGGGGGTGGGTCAGCTCGAGCCACTGGCGGCATGCTGGGGTGTGGATCACCGAGCCCCCGCCGGGGAACTGGCTCGAGCTGATCCGGTGGCGCAGCTTGTTCGCCAGCTGGGCAGGACCGATGAACCCGTGCCTGGCCGAGTGGGCCACGAACTCACGCTCGTGAGCGTCGAGGTTGCCCGAGAGACGGGCTCCGGCGGCGTTCACCAGGACGTCGACGTGGTCGATCGTCTCGACGAAGCCCTCGATGGCGTCGCTGTTGGTGAGCTGCAGCTGGTGGAAGGAGAAGGCGCGCAGGTCGGCGTCGTACATCGAGGGCAGCACCTTGGTCCCGGTGATCGAGACCTGGGCGCCGGCCTCGGCGAACGCCTGGGCCGTGGCGAGCCCGACTCCGCGGGTCCCGCCGGTCACGACGACATGTCGACCGGTGAAGTCGAAGCCGAAGTCGATCACTCCTGTTTGTTCCCTTCCCGAGTGCTCCCAGCCGCCCCACGGCTCCACGGGTCTGCCCCACAGTTCCCCGTGACAACGCTGACCGGAGAGTCCCCTTTTTATCACCCCTGGGGGTGGTTTCGGGCATCGGGGCGTAAGTGATTTCACCTGGTGACGTCGCATGTGAGAAGTGGGGCTGGAGTGGCCCGAGTACCGCCTTCAGCCAGACTTCCAGCAAGATAGGGCCATGACGCAGCAGCCCTTCTCCCGTCCCGGTGCCATCGACCTCTCGGCCCTCAAACGCCCGGCCCCGGGTGCAGCCGGTCCCGGAGCCACGAACCCGGCCGGCTCCGGTCCGGTCGGCGCCTATGTCCTGAGGCTCGACGAGCAGAACTTCCAGGCCACGCTCGAGTCGTCGATGAGCGCGCCGGTGCTGCTGGCGTTCTACTCCCCGTCGCGGATGCCCGAGAGCGCCCAGCTGGCCGACGACCTGGCCACGCTCGCCGGCGAGTTCGAGGGTCGGTTCCTGGCGGGCCTGGTCGATGTCGATGCATCGCCGGCCATTGCCCAGGCCATGCAGATCCCCTCCATCCCGCTGGTGGTGCTCGTGCTCGAGGGGCGCCCGATGCCCCTGTTCCAGGACGTCGTGCCCATCGACGAGCTGCGCACGGCACTGACGCAGCTCCTTCAGCAGCTCACGACCCAGGGCGTGACCGGCCGTCACCAGCCCCGTGGCGCAGTGCCCGCGGAAGCCGAGGAGGGTGCTGAGGAGGTCATCGACCCGCGCTACGCTCCGGCCGAGGACGCACTCGGTGCCGGGGACTACGCCACCGGTGTCGCGGAATACCAGAAGCTGGTCGACGCCAACCCGGCCGACACCGAGGCAGCGGCCGGGCTGGCCATGGCCAAGGTCCTGTTGCGCACCCAGGGCGTCGACCTCCAGGCCGCCCGGGCGGCCGCGGCTGCCGAGCCGGACGACGTGGACGCTCAGACGCTCGTCGCCGACCTGGATCTCTACGGCGGTCACGTCGACGACGCCTTCGGGCGCCTGATCGAGCTGGTCCGGCGCACCTCCGGCGCCGAGCGGGACCAGGCCCGCCAGCACCTCATCGGCCTGTTCGCTGCCGTCGGCAACGAGGACCCCCGGGTGATCCGGGGTCGGCAGAACCTCGCCTCGGCCCTCTTCTAGCGGTCCTTCTCGCCACTGTCCTCGCGGCTGAGGCCATCGAGGACCGCGCGGACCGCGGGGGAGCCGGCCATGCTGCGTCGGTGGACCGCCATGACCTCCCGAGTGGGGACCGGGTCGTGGGCCTCGAGCGCGACCACGTCGCCGGGCAGGTCGGCCCGACCGAGCCGGGGGATCAGGGCGATGCCGAGGCCCGCTCTCACCAGGGCCACATGGGAGTCGAACTCGAGTGACTGATGGGCGATGCGCGGCAGTCGACCCGTGCCGTCGTACATCCTGGTGAGCCACTGCCGGCAGATGGTCCCCTCGGGTGTCGCGATCCAGTCCTCGTCTACGAGGTCGTGGGGGGAGACTCGTCGCCGGGCGGCCAGTGGGTGCTCCGCATGGACGATGACGTCGGCGACGTCGCGGGTCAGCGTGGTGGTGGAGAGATGGTCCGGGATCTCGAGCGACACCTGACCCCAGCTGTGCACCACCCCGACATCGGTCTGCCCGGCGGCGACGATGTCGACGGTGACCCAGGGCTCCCGCTCGCTCAGGCTGAGGGTGAGGTCGGGGTGGTCGTGTCGCAAAGCGCGGACGGCCGGCGCCACCAAGCCCCGCATCGCGGTCGAGAACGCAGTGACACGCAGGTTTCCCGACACCGTGCCGGCCCGTCGATGCAACCCGGCCTCGATCTCCTCGAGGTCGCTGAGCAGCCGCCCCCCGGCCAGGACCAGGTGACGGCCGTGGCTGGTGAGCATCACCCCGCGGCCGACCCGCTCCAGCAGGGGGACGCCTGCCTGCTTCTCGAGCCGTTTCACCTGCTGGGAGATGGCACTCGGGGTGAAACCCAGTGCCTCGGCGGCGGCCACCACCGATCCACGGTCGTCCACGGCGCGCAGTGCGGTCAGGGCTGTCAGGTCGAGCATGAAGGCATGCTACGTGAAACCGTGCATGATCATTCGCTGGTGCTTCATGATCCACTGGGCGAGGATGCACAGGTGAACCTCCGTGACTCCCTGCTCGCCGCCGTTGTCGCCACCCTGTGGGGCTTCAACTTCGTGGTGATCGACTGGGGCATGGACGGCGTTCCGCCCTTGCTCTTCGTGGCGATCCGGTTCACGGTCGTGGTCCTCCCGGCAGTGTTCCTCATCCCACGCCCGCAGGGCTCCTGGCGGATGATCGCAGCGGTCGGGCTCTTCATGTCACTGGGGCAGTTCGGCTTCCTCTACGTCTCGATGGCGGCAGGCATGCCGCCGGGGCTGGCCGCGCTGGTGCTGCAGGCGCAGGTCATCTTCACGATCCTGATCGCTGCCGGCTGGCTGGGCGAGCTGCCGACCTCGGCACAGGTCGTCGGCACCACCCTGGGTTGCGCCGGGCTCGTCGTCGTCGCCGCCGGCCGAGGCGGGCACGTTCCCCTGAGTGCGCTCGGGCTCTGCGTGCTCGCGGCACTCTCCTGGGGGATCGGCAATGTGATCTCCCGCTCGTCGGGCATCAGTGGTGGGCTCTCGCTCACTGTCTGGTCGGCCGTGGTGGTCCCGGTCCCTCTGTTCGGCCTCTCGCTCGCCGTGAACGGCGCCGGCACGATCGGCGCCGCCTTGGCCGACCTCTCCTGGCAGGCCGTGGTGTCCACCCTCTACACGGCCCTGTTGGCCTCCCTGGTCGGCTACGGCATCTTCAACACGCTGCTGAGTCGCTATCCCTCGTCCGCAGTGGTGCCGTGGGTGCTCCTGGCTCCGGTGGTCGCGATGGGGTCGGCCTGGCTGCTGCTGGACCAACGACCCAACGCCGCGGAGAGCCTGGGGGAGCGGTCCTCATCGTCGGCGTCCTGGTGACCCTGGGTCCGTCACGACGCCCGGTCCCGCCCAGCCCTGGTGAGGCGCACGATCAGCCATCCGCCACCGAAGACGGTGAGCAGCAGCGCGATCCACGCGCCGGCGACGACGCCGCCGAATCCGGCGAGCCGGTAGCCGATCTCCGGGAGGCCCCCCATCAGGAGCGCCGCGAGGGGCACCAGAACCACCTGGAGCCGCTTCTCCCGCGAGGTCCACAGTGACGACAGGCTCGCCAGCAAGGCAGCCGGCACCCAGGGAAAGCAGGCGGCGACGAACGCGACCAGCGCGATGCCGGCCGACCCCGTCCAGCTCTTGACGACGGTCTCCTGGATCGCCCCACCCGCGGAGCCGCTGGACGAGCTGCTCTCGGTGATGCCGCTGCCGCCGCCCACCACCATCACGATGATCAGCAGTGCGAGAGCCTGGAGCAGGGCGACGCCGATCGCCATGCCGCCACCGCTCCGAGCCGGCTTGGGCGACCCGGCGTACGCCTCGTCGGCAACCGCCTGCGGAGACCCGAGCTCGGCCAGCGCTTTGCGGACGGCCTCGTCGGAGGCATCGCCCGCCGTCGCCGCCTCGATGTGCTCGCGTACGCCGAGCAGCGTCTCGTGGCGCTCTGCAGGGTCGACGCCCACGAGCAGTCGATCGAGCTCGGCGAGGTAGCCCTCGGCCAGGGGGTGCAGGGTGGGGCGAACGGTCATGACGGGCCTCCGTGGGGGTGCAGTGCAGTGTCGACGGCATCGCGGAAGAGCTTCCAGGCCGGCCGGAAGTCCTCCAGCGCGCGCCGGCCGTTGGCGGTCAGCGCGTAGTAGCGGCGTGGCGGACCCTCGGTCGACTCGCGCCAGCTCGTGGTGACCAGGTCTGCCTTGCGAAGTCGGGCGAGGAGTGGGTAGAGCGTCCCGTCGCTCGACATCAGGACCCCGTCGACGGTCAGTCGCCGGGCGATGTCGAGTCCGTAGAGCTCCTCGCCGTCGAGCATGGCCAGCACGCAGTACTCCAGGGCTCCCCGCCTCAGGTGGGTCAGCATGGAGTCGTCGCCGGGTACCATGCAACGCATGATACCCCGGTCTTCAGGAGTCGAGGCGCGCGCGTCCCGCTTCCAGTCGGGCGACGGGCACCCGGAACGGCGAGCAGGAGACGTAGTCGAGACCGACCTCGTCGAAGAAGTGGATCGACGCCGGGTCGCCTCCGTGCTCCCCGCACACTCCCAGATGCAGGTCCGGCCGGGTGTGGCGGCCCCGCTCCACCGCCGTACGGACCAGCTGGCCCACCCCCTCGGTGTCGAGCGACTCGAAGGGAGAGACGGGGAAGATCCCGTGCTCGAGATAGGTCGAGAAGAACGACGACTCCACGTCGTCCCGCGAGAACCCCCAGGTCATCTGGGTGAGGTCGTTGGTGCCGAACGAGAAGAACTGCGCAGTCTCGGCGATCTTGTCGGCCGTCAGCGCCGCCCGGGGGAGCTCGATCATCGTGCCCACCGTGTAGGGGATCCGGACACCCCGCTCCTCCTGCACCTGCTCTGCGACCCGATCGATGTAGCCCCGGACGATGTCGAGCTCACGCACGGTCGCGACCAACGGCACCATGATCTCCGGGTGCGGGTCGCCGCCAGCCGCGATCCGCTCCGCGGCCGCCTCCAGCACGGCTCGGGCCTGCATCCTGAACAGGCCCGGGATCGCGATGCCCAGTCGTACGCCGCGCAGGCCCAGCATCGGGTTCTGCTCGTGCAGCCGGGTCACCTCCTGGAGCAGCTTGATGCGCCGGCTGTCCGAGGTCTGGCGCTCGTCCTCCAGGGCGACCTCCACCGACAGCTCGGTGTAGTCGGGAAGGAACTCGTGAAGGGGCGGGTCGATCAGCCGGATGGTCACCGGCAGGCCGTCCATCGCCTCCAGGATCCCGCGGAAGTCGTCACGCTGCAGTGGCAGCAGCTCGGCCAGGGCTGCCTCGCGCCCGTCCTCGTCGTCGGCCACGATCAGGTTCTCCACCAGCAGTCGGCGGGCGCCGAGGAACATGTGCTCGGTGCGGCACAGGCCGATGCCCTGAGCACCGAACCGGCGTGCGCGCGCGGCGTCCTCCGGCGTGTCGGCGTTGGAGCGCACCCTCAGACGGCTCAGTGAGTCGGCGTGCGTCATCATCATCTCGACCGCCCCGGCGAGCTCGCCATCGACGGCCTTGCCCTCGAACAGCCGGACCACGTCGGAGTCGACCACCGGCACCTCGCCCGCGAAGACCTCACCGGTGGTGCCGTCGATCGAGAGCAGGTCTCCCTCGTGGAGCACCCGGCCTCCCCGCAGCCGCACCTGCTTGCGGGTCACGTCGACGTCGAGGGCCTCGGCCCCACACACGCAGGTGCGGCCCATCCCGCGTGCGACCACGGCAGCATGGGAGGTCTTGCCGCCCCGGCTCGTCAGGATCCCGCGTGCGGCCATCATGCCGCGCAGGTCGTCGGGGTTCGTCTCCTTTCGCACCAGGATGACCTGTTCGCCGCGGTCGGCGTACTCCTGTGCGGTGTCGGAGTCGAAGACGACCTTGCCCACCGCGGCGCCGGGGGAGGCGCCCATGCCCGTGGTGAGCAGGTCGCGGGTGCCCTTGCGCTTGAAACGGGGGAACATCAGCAGCGCGAGCTGGGCGCCGGTGACCCGGCGTAGGGCCTCGTCGAGGTCGATGAGCCCCTCGTTGGCCATCTGCGCGGCGATCCGGAAAGCGGCCTCGGGGGTGCGCTTGCCGACACGGGTCTGCAACATCCAGAGCTTGGCGTCCTCGATGGTGAACTCGATGTCGCACATGTCCAGGTAGTGCTTCTCCAGCGTCGCCATGATCCGCAGCAGCTCGTCGTGGGAGCGGCGATCGATGTCGGCCAGATCTGCCAGGGAGACCGTGTTCCTGATGCCGGCGACGACGTCCTCGCCCTGGGCGTTCTGCAGGTAGTCGCCGTAGACGCCCTGGTGCCCTGTCGACGGGTCGCGGGTGAAGCACACGCCCGAGCCGGAGGTGAGACCGCGGTTGCCGAACACCATCGCCTGGATGTTCACAGCTGTGCCGAGGTCCTCGGGGATCTGTTCGGAACGGCGGTAGAGCACGGCTCGTTCGGTGTTCCAGGAGTCGAAGACGGCCTTCATGGTCAGGTCCATCTGCTCGCGCGGGTCCTGCGGGAAGTCGCGTCCGGTCGCGTCCCGGATCACCTGCTTGTACGTCGTGACCAGGCCCCGGAGGTCGTCGGCGTCCAGGCCGGTGTCCTCGGTCGTGTCGCGGTCCCGCTTGAGCTTGTCGAGGGCGCCGGAGAAGTGTTCGCTGTCGATGCCCAGCACGGTCGCCCCGAACATCTGCAGGAGCCGGCGGTAGGAGTCCTGGGCGAAGCGGGCGTCGCCGCTGACCTTCGACAGACCCTCGACGGAGGCGTCGTTCAGGCCGACGTTCAGGACCGTCTCCATCATCCCGGGCATTGAGAACTTGGCGCCCGAACGCACCGAGACGAGCAGCGGGTCGTCGGCATCGCCGAGGCTCCGGCCGATGACCTCCTCGAGGGCCGCCAGATGCCGGGTGACCTCGTCCGCGAGTCCTGGCGGCAGGTCGCCGTGCTCGAGATAGGCCCGGCAGGCATCCGTGGTGACGGTGAATCCCGGTGGGACCGGCAACCCCAGGTTGGTCATCTCGGCCAGGTTGGCTCCTTTGCCGCCGAGGAGGTCTCGCTGGTCTTTGTCGCCGGACGCGAAGTCGAACACATAGCGGGTCATGCTGTGCATCTTGCACCGGAATCGGCATCACGGGAACCGCCCCTACCTGGTGAGATCCGGGTTCCGGCCCATCGAGTTGGGGGTTCTGGCCCGCTCGGCGGGCCAGAACCCCCAACCGATGGGGCCGGAACCCGGATCTCAACAAGCGCGGGTCGACGCCTCGGCTCAGGCCGGCCGCCCGGATTCCGCATAGCCCCCACCGGTGCCGTGCACGTTGGACAGGGCCGACTCGATGCGCCGGGCTGTGAAGTCGGTGGCCTTCTCTCGCACCTGTTCGGGCGTGCAGAACTCCGCGGAGCGGATCTCGCGCTCCTGACGGACGATCCGCTCGACCACGGAGGCCTCCTGGACGCCGCCTTCGAAGACCAGGCAGACGGCGTCGTCCCAGCCGCTCCAGGGCGGGAGCCAGTCGGTGAGCACCAGACGTCCCGCGGGGACCGTGAGCCCGAGCTCCTCCTCGACCTCGCGGCTGACAGCGTCCCTGGGTGACTCACCGACCTCCACGACACCGCCGGGCAGGTCCCAGTCGGCCTTGTAGGTCAGCTGGCACAGGAGGACCCGTCCGTCGGGGTCGCGGATCAGCATCTGCCCGATGGCGCGCTTGCGGGGCAGGAACGAGTTGAGCAGGGTCCGGAAGGCCTTCGGGTCGGACAGCGGAGGGTCGGTGGCGAGCCTGGCCAGCACCACCAGCTCGGTGGCGCCAGGCTGGTCGACGGTGCCAGGCTGGTCGACGGTGCCCGCCGCGACCCGGCGTACCCCCTCCCGGTGCAGACCCGAGCGGGTCGCGACCCGCAACGCGGCCTCGTTCTGCGGCGGCACCAGGGCCTGGAGTCGCGAGAGCCCGAGACCTGCCTGGCCGACCGGGGCCAGCGCCCAGTCGGCGAGGATCCGCACGGCTCGGGCGGCCGAGCCCCGGCCACGATGGTCGGCCTCCAGGCGCCAGGACAACTCGCCGGCGCCGTCCTCGCCCAGGCGGACCGAGCACTCGCCGACCGTCTGAGTGCCCCGCTCGATCACGAACCCGATCGAGGCGTCGCTGGTCGGCGAGGGCCGAAGCGTGACCTCACCATCGGTGAGGGTCGGCTGATCGGTCACTCGATCACCCTAGTCGTGAGGCGTTGGCGATGGTCCACCATGTGATGCAGACGAAGCGACGGTTCCCACGATGAGCACACCATGGGAAGTGTGGGTTGGTCTGCATCCCTTGGTGAACCCGCGTGCGGTCAGTCCTTGCGGAACCACACCGTTGCGAGCGGGGGTACGACGAGGTCGGCGTACGCCGGCTGCCCGGACCAGTCGCCCGCGACACCCGCGATCGAGCCCAGGTTGCCGACCCCGGAACCGGTGTAGGCCTCGGCATCGGTGTTGACGACCTCGCTCCAGGAGCCGGTGGACGGTAGCCCCAGGCGGTAGCCGTGGTGGGGGACCGCGGCGAAGTTGGCCACGCACACCAGGTCGGCGGCCCCCGGAGCACGTCGGATGAAGGAGAACACACCGCGGGCGGCATCATTGGCGTCGATCCACTGGAAGCCTGCTTGTTCGTTGTCCTGCTGCCAGAGCGCCGGAGTCTCCTTGTAGACCCGGTTGAGGTCGCGGATCATCGACTGCAGGCCACTGTGCTCGGGGTGATCAAGCAGCCACCAGTCGAGTTCGCGGGACTCGGCCCACTCGGACTCCTGGCCGAACTCGGTGCCCATGAACAGCAGCTGCTTGCCGGGGTGGGCCCACATGAAGGCCAGATAGGTGCGCAGGTTGGCCAGCTGCTGCCAGCGGTCGCCCGGCATCTTGCGCAGCATCGAGCCCTTCCCGTGCACCACCTCGTCATGGGAGATCGGCAGCACGAAGTTCTCTGAGAACGCGTAGACGAGTGAGAACGTCATCTCACCGTGGTGGTAGGACCGGTGGATCGGGTCGCGCTCGGCGTAGCCCAACGAGTCGTTCATCCAGCCCATGTTCCACTTGAAGCCGAAGCCCAGGCCGCCGTCGCTGGTCGGCTTGGTGACGCCGGGCCACGAGGTCGATTCCTCCGCGATCGTGGTGGCCCCGGGCACCCGCTTGTAGACCGTGGCGTTCATCTCCTGGAGGAACTGCACCGCCTCCAGGTTCTCGCGACCGCCGTGGATGTTGGGCGACCACTCACCGGCCTCGCGGGAGTAGTCCAGGTAGAGCATCGAGGCGACCCCATCGACTCGCAGCCCGTCGGCGTGGAACTCCTCGAGCCAGTAGAGAGCGTTGGCGTAGAGGAAGTTGCGGACCTCGCGGCGCCCGAAGTTGAAGATGTGCGAGCCCCACTCCTTGTGCCAGCCGCGCTGGGGGTTGGGGTCCTCGTAGAGCGGGGTGCCGTCGAAGTTCACCAGCGCCCACGGGTCAGTGGCGAAATGACCGGGCACCCAGTCCAGGATCACCCCGATGCCGGCCTGGTGCAGCCGGTCGACGAGATGGCGGAAGCCGTCGGGGTCGCCGAACCGCGAGTCGGGAGCGAAGTACGACGTCACGTGGTAGCCCCACGAACCGCCGAACGGGTGCTGCATCACCGGCATCAGCTCGACGTGGGTGAAGCCCAGGTCGGACAGGTAGGACACCAGCTCGTCGGCCAGCTGGTCGTAGGTCCTGCCGCGGCGCCACGAGGCGAGGTGCAGCTCGTAGGTGGACATCGGCTCGGCAACCGGCTGCTTGCTGGTCCGGGCCGTCATCCACGCCTGGTCGTTCCACTCATAGCTCGACTCGTAGACCACCGAGGCCGTGTCGGGCGGAACCTGGGCGTAGTAGGCCATCGGGTCGGCGCGGTCGGTCCACGAGCCGTCCGCGCCATGGATCGTGTATTTGTACTGGGTCCCCGAGCCGATGTCGGGGATGAAGATCTCCCACACCCCGGACTGGCCGAGCTGGCGCATCGGGTGCTCGCGGCCGTCCCAGTCGTTGAAGTCCGCCTTCAGGCGTACGCCGCGCGCGCCGGGCGCCCAGACCGCGAACGACGCCCCGGACACGTCGGCGTCGTAGTGGTGCACGTGCGAGCCGAGGACCTGCCACAGCTGCTCATGGCGCCCCTCGTTGATGAGGTGGAGGTCGGTCTCGCCCAACGTGGGCAGGAAGCGATAGGGGTCGTCGTACGTCGTGGCGGGGCCGCCGTCGTAGGCCACCGCGACGCGATAGTCAGGCACGTCAGGCACGGCGAGCTCGCCGACCCAGATCCCGCCGTGCTCATGGGTCAGTGCGGTCTCCGTGCCGCCGCTGATCACGCTCACCGACGAGGCCAGCGGCTTGAGGACCCGCACCGTCACCGATCCCTCGTGCACGTGTGGACCGAGCACGCTGTGCGGATGTCCGTGGCCCCCGTTGATGAGCAGGTCCAGTTCGGCGACGTCGATCGGGCGCACTCCGGTCATCGGTGGTCCACTCCTTCGTAGACCGGCTGGAGATCAGCCGGCGTCGTGCTGGGCAAAAGTAGCGAGGTCATCAGGTCGCCGCCAGACGGGCCAGCGCGGCGAGGGGGATCGGAAGCCAGGACGGTCGGTTGCGCGCCTCGTAGACGGCCTCATAGACGGCCTTGTCCGCCTCGTAGGCGCTGATCAGGACGAGCTCGGCCGGCGTCGTCGCCTCCCCGACGTACGCCGCGACGAAGGCCTCCCGGTTGCGGTTCGCCCACTCGGCCGCCCTCAGGGCCCGCTGGGCGCCGCCCTCGGGATCGCTGTCGGCAGCGGTCCGCTCGACGACGTGGGGTGCGTAGTCGAACGAGCGCAGCATCCCGGCCACGTCGCGCCAGGCGGAGTCGGGCAGCAGGCGCTCGGCCAGTGGCTTCGCGGGCTCGCCCTCGAAGTCGACGATCTTCCAGCCCTTGCTGGTGCGCAGGGTCTGGCCGAGGTGCAGATCGCCGTGGACACGCTGCGTCGCCACGTCGCCCAGGTCCCGCAGACGGTCGAACAGTGCCCGCAGGGCCGGTTCGTACGCCGTGAGCTCCGGGACGACGACCTGTGCTGCGATCAGCCGCGAGGTCATCTGGTCGGCGACGAAGGAGGCCTGGACCGTCCCACTGCCGAACGCGGCGCGCAGAGCCTCGTGCACCTCGCCCACAGCGGCGCCGAGCAGGGCAGCCTCTCCGGCGAAGTCTCCTCCGAAGTCCCCGCCGGCCTCGTCGGCGTCGAGCTCCGTCTCCGCGTAGAGGTTGCGGACACTGGCCTTGGCGAGATCGAATCCGTCACTCGCGGTGCGGAGGAACTGCTGGAGCATCGCCAGCTGGATGACCGAGTCGGTGGACTCGTCGACGGTGTCGAGCCAGCCGTAGAGCTCCGCGACGTGGCCCGACCCGGACCGGGTGAGGACATCGTGGATCTGGATGTCGGGGTTGACCCCGGGCGTGACCCGGCGAAACACCTTCATCAGGGCATCCTCGCCGAAGGCGACCGAGGAGTTGGACTGCTCACCGGAGAACAGGGCGGAGGATGCCTCGAGATCCAGCTCATGGCCGGGCAGCCGGTGGAAGACCAGCGGACTCGCCGGGTCGGGAGCAGCCGAGGACTCCTCGCCGGCGACATCGAAGGAGCGCAGCCAGCAGGCCATCGCCTCCCGGTCGTGCAGGGCGTCGTAGGCGTGCACCCATCCGTGCTCGGGGTCCTCCCACCAGCCGACGAAGGCATGGTCCAGGCGGGATTCGGGATCGGTGTAGTAGGCCAGCGGGACCTGGTAGAGGTCGACGCTGTCAGGAGTCCCTGCGGGAACGTCGGCGTAGGTGAGCTCGACGAGGTAGATCACCACGCGGGGGCCGCCCTCGACGGTGCCGGGGACCTGCCCCAGTCGGTTGACCTGGCTCACCGTGAAGCCGCGGCCCTTGCCACCGAACCAGCGGGTGCGTTCGAGGTAGGCGGCGAAGACCTGGGGATCGGGGGTGCTGCTGTCCGGCGTCACAGGAGCGGTGCCTCCTCGGCGTCGTCGCGGGCGGTCAGGCGGAACCAGTAGAAGCCGTACCCACTCAGGGTCAGGAGATACGGCAGCTCCCCGATTCCGGGGAAGGTCACACCGCCGAGGAGCTCGTTGGGCACCCGGCCCTCGAACCTGCGCAGATCGAGCTCGACGGGCTGGGGGAACCGGGAGAGGTTGTTGACGCACAGGATGACGTCCTGCTTGCCGTCGGCGTCCACGTGCTCGCGCACATAGGACAGCACGGAGGGGTTGGACCCGCCGAGGTCGTGGAAGTCGCCGAGACCGAACGCCGGGTGGTTGCGTCGGGCGTGGATCATCCGCCGGGTCCAGTGCAGCAGCGACGAGGCGTTCTCCAGCTGCGCCTCCACGTTGACGCTCTGGTAGCCGAACACGGGGTCCTGGATCAGGGGCAGGTCCAGTCGTCCCGGGGTCGCGGAGGAGAAACCGGCATTCCGGTCGGGGGTCCACTGCATCGGCGTACGGACCCCGTCGCGGTCTCCGAGCCAGATGTTGTCGCCCATGCCGATCTCGTCGCCGTAGTAGAGCACGGGCGAACCGGGCAGGGACAGCAGCAGGGCGTTGAACAGCTCGAGCCGGTTGATGTCGTTGTCGAGCAGCGGTGCCAGCCGCCGCCGGATCCCGATGTTCGCCTTCATCCGGGGGTCCTTGGCGTATTCGCCCCACATGTAGTCACGTTCCTCATCGCTGACCATCTCGAGCGTGAGCTCGTCGTGGTTGCGCAGGAAGATGCCCCACTGGCAGCCCGACGGGATCGCCGGGGTCTGCTCGAGGATCTCCGAGATCGGGAACCGCGACTCGCGGCGTACGGCCATGAAGATCCGTGGCATCACCGGGAAGTGGAAGCACATGTGGCACTCGTCCCCACCGGACTCGAAGTCACCGAAGTAGTCGACCACGTCGGAGGGCCACTGGTTCGCCTCGGCCAGCAGGACCCGACCGGGGTAGTTGGTGTCCACGAAACGACGCACCTTGCGCAGGAACTCGTGTGTGGCGGGCAGGTTCTCGCCGTTGGTGCCCTCCTCGACATAGAGGTAGGGCACCGCGTCGAGCCGGAAGCCGTCGAGGCCCATGTCGAGCCAGAAGCTCAGCGCCTCGAGGATGGCGTCGTGCACCGCTGGATTGTCGTAGTTGAGATCCGGCTGGTGGCTGAAGAACCGGTGCCAGAAGTATTGCTGGCGCACCGGGTCCCAGGTCCAGTTGGACGGCTCGGTGTCGACGAAGATGACCCGGGCGTCCTCGTACTTCTCGTCGGTGTCCGACCAGACGTAGAAGTCGCCGTAGGGCCCGTCGGGGTCTGAGCGGGAGGCCTGGAACCAGGCGTGCGCGTCGGAGGTGTGGTTGGCGACGAAGTCGATGATCACCCGGATTCCGCGCTTGTGGGCCTCGTCGAGGAACTCGTGGAAGTCCTCCACGTTGCCGATCTCGGGGAGTACGCCGATGTAGTCGGCCACGTCGTAGCCGCCGTCGCGCAGCGGGCTGGGGAAGAACGGCGGCACCCACAGGCAGTCGACGCCGAGCCAGGCGAGGTAGTCGAGCTTCTCGATCAGTCCCTTGAAGTCTCCGGTGCCGTCGGCGTTGGAGTCGCGGAACGAGCGGACCAGGACCTCGTAGAAGACCGCCGTCTTGAACCAGTCGGGAGTGGGGTCGGAGGCCTTGCTGGAGGCGTCGCTGGAGGCGTTGTCGGACGCGTTGGTGGAGGCGGCAAGGTCGCTCAACGGGGCCTCCTCACGGTCAGGATGTGCGCGGGTTCGAACGCTGGATCGAGCCTGACGTAGTTGCGCTCCGACCAGGTGAATGTCGCGTCGGTGATCTCGTCGTGCACCTGGAACGAGTCGTGCCAGTCCATCCCGAGCGCCGGCAGGTCGAGGTGGACCGTCGTCTCCCGGGCTCCGTGGGGGTCCAGGTTGACCACCACGATCACCGTGTCGATCGATTCACCGGTGGCCGGGTCCGTCGCGTCCTTCGAGAACACCAGCACCGACTCGTCGTCGCTGCTGTGGACGGTCAGGGCACGCAGCTGTTGCAGGCTCGGATGGGCCCGCCTGATCTCGTTGAGCCTGGTGAGGTACGGCGCCAGCGTGCGGCCGTCCGCCTCGGCGGCGTCCCAGTCCCGGATCCGGATCTGGTACTTCTCCGAGTCGAGGTACTCCTCGCTGCCGGGCCGCACCGCGACGTGCTCGTAGAGCTCGTAGCCGGCGTAGACGCCCCAGCTGGGGGAGCCGGTGGCCGCGATCACCGCCCGGATCTTGAACGCGGAAGGGCCGCCGTACTGCAGGTAGGCGTGCAGGATGTCGGGCGTGTTGACGAAGAAGTTCGGCCGCATCAGGTGGTCCGAGTCCGAGGACAGCTCGCGCAGGTAGGCCTCGATCTCCCACTTCGCGGTCCGCCAGGTGAAGTAGGTGTAGGACTGGTGGAAGCCGATCGCACCCAGCGCGTGCATCATGGCGGGCTTGGTGAAGGCCTCGGCGAGGAACAGCACGTCCGGGTCGGTACGACGTACCTCCCTGAGCAGCCACTCCCAGAAGGCGACCGGCTTGGTGTGCGGGTTGTCGACCCGGAAGATGCGTACGCCGTGGCTCATCCACATCCGGACGATCCGCAGCACCTCTCGGCACAGCCCGGTCGGGTCGTTGTCGAAGTTGATGGGATAGATGTCCTGGTATTTCTTCGGTGGGTTCTCGGCGTAGGCGATGGTGCCGTCGGCGCGGGTCGTGAACCACTCCGGATGCGTGGACACCCAGGGATGATCGGGAGCCGCCTGCAGGGCCAGGTCGAGCGCGACCTCGAGGCCCAGCTCGGCGGCCCTGGACACGAACGCGTCGAAGTCGTCGAAGTCGCCCAGGTCGGGGTGGATGGCGTCGTGACCGCCGTCCTTGCTGCCGATCGCCCAGGGGGAACCGGTGTCCTGTGGTCCTGGCGTCAGGGTGTTGTTGGGACCCTTGCGGTTGACCTCGCCGATCGGGTGGATCGGCGGTAGGTAGATGACGTCGAAGCCCATCGCGGCGACGGCCTCGAGGCGCTTGGCCGCGGTCGTGAAGGTGCCGCTGGTCACCCGCCCGGTGACCGCGTCCTTGGTCGCTCCCTCGGATCTCGGGAAGAACTCGTACCAGCTGCTGAACAGGGCTCGCTCACGGTCTGCGTACGCCGGGAAGGGACCCTCGGTGGTGAGCAGCTCGCGCAGCGGGTTCGCCCGCAGCACGGCCGCCAGATCCTCACACTGGAGCACGGCCAGCCGGGCACCTGCCGGGCGGTCGACGTCGGCCGCTGCGTCGATCGCGGCCTTGACCAGCTTGCGCTGGGCGGTGCGGGGCGCCAGGTCCTTCTGCACGCGCTCGAGGAGGAGCCGAGCCTCGGTGAACATGAGCTCGACGTCGACTCCCGCAGGGATCTTGATGCCGGCATCGTGGGCCCAGGTGGCCAGTGGATCGGACCAGGCCTGCACCTCGAACGTCCAGGCACCCTCGGTGTCGGGAGTCACCCAGGTCACATAGCGGTTGGGCACGTCGATATGGCCGTTGTCGGTCGGTTGCATGGGCACCGGAGGTCTGCGGACGCCGTCTGGTCCCGTGAGCACCACCTCGGCGCTGAGCTGGTCGTGGCCCTCGCTGAAACACGGTTGCGAACACGGGAAATGCCTCGTTGACGGTGGCCTTCGCGGGCAGGCGCCCACGGTCGACCAACGGCATTACTTCCATCACGGGGATACGTCCGACCATGTGGCCACACTGGCGAACAGAACCGCTGGACGCAAGCGCGGCGGTCCGGCCGGCCCACGTTACGCGCGAGTAGTTGGATCGATCCAGTCGATGTGGGCTACGGTCCGTTGTCGTGCGAGCAATCCGACGTTTCACGGTCCGTCCTGTTCTGCCCGACGCGCTGGCCGCCCTCGGCACGCTGGCCGTCAACCTGCGCTGGTCGTGGCATCCCGCGACCCAGGACGTCTTCCGCAGCATCGACCCCGACCTGTGGGACAGCACCGGCAACGACCCGGTGCGGCTGCTCGGCGCGGTCAGCAGCGCGCGCCTCGGCGAGCTCGCGGTCGACCCGGACTTCCTGGGCCGCCTCGATGTCGTGGCGCGCGACCTCGACGCCTACCTCAACGGCGAGCGCTGGTTCCAGCGGCTGCCCGCCGAGGAGCGTCCGGCCGCCATCGGCTACTTCTCGCCCGAGTTCGGAATCACCTCCGTGCTGCCCCAATACTCCGGTGGCCTGGGGATCCTCGCGGGTGACCACCTGAAGTCCGCCTCCGACCTCGGGGCCCCGATCGTCGGCGTCGGGCTCCTCTACCGCTACGGCTACTTCCGCCAGTCCCTCTCGCGAGTCGGCTGGCAGGAGGAGACCTACCCCGTCCTCGATCCCGACGGCCTGCCGATCTCGCTGCTCCGTGAGGAGGACGGCACCGCCGCCCGGGTCGCCATCGGCGTCCCCGGTGGTGGCGACCTGGTCGCTCGCATCTGGGTCGCCCAAGTGGGCCGCGTGCCGCTGCTGCTGCTCGACTCCGACATGGAGGGGAACGACGGCATCGCTCCGCGACGTCACCGACCGGCTGTACGGCGGGACCTCGGAACACCGTCTGCTCCAGGAGCTGCTGCTCGGCATCGGTGGCGTGCGTGCCCTGCGGGTCTACTCGCGGCTCACCGGTGCCGCGGCGCCGGAGGTGTTCCACACCAACGAGGGCCACGCCGGCTTCCTGGGAGTGGAGCGGATCCGGGAGCTGACCGTCGATCCGACGGCCCGCGCCTCGACTTCGACACCGCCCTCGAGGTCTCCCGGGCCGGCACCGTCTTCACGACCCACACCCCGGTTCCCGCAGGCATCGACCGGTTCCCGCGGGACCTGATCTCGCAGTACTTCGGCGGCAACAGCCCGGCGGCCGGCGTACCCCTCGACCGGATCCTCGCGCTGGGCGCCGAGGACTACGACGGGGGAGACCCCGGGGTGTTCAACATGGCCGTGATGGGCTTCCGGCTCGCCCAGCGGGCCAACGGAGTCTCATTGCTGCACGGCGAGGTCTCGCGGGGCATGTTCAACGGACTGTGGTCGGCGTTCGACGAGGCTGAGGTGCCGATCGGGTCCATCACCAACGGCGTGCACGCGCCCACCTGGGTGGCCCGCGAGGTCTTCGAGCTCGCGGCGGCCGCCGGAGCCAACACCGACTCCGGCGACTCGTCGGTGTTCGACAGCGTCGACCAGGTGCCCGGCACCGACCTGTGGTCGACCAAGCGCGGCGCTGCGTCAACGACTGGTCGACGATGCCCGCAGCCGCCTGCGCGCCTCCTGCATCGAGCGTGGCTCCGCTGCCGCCGAGCTGGGCTGGATCGACTCCGCCTTCAGTGCCGACGTGCTGACCATCGGGTTCGCGCGCCGGGTGCCGTCGTACAAGCGACTCACGCTGATGCTGCGTGATCCCGCTCGCCTCAAGCGGCTGCTGCTCGACCCGGAACGCCCGATCCAGCTCATCATCGCCGGCAAGTCGCACCCTGCCGACGACGGCGGCAAGAAGCTGATCCAGGAGATCGTCAGGTTCGCCGACGACCCCGAGGTCCGGCACCGGATCGCCTTCCTGCCCAACTACGACATCTCCATGGCGCTGCCGCTCTATCCCGGATGCGACGTGTGGCTGAACAACCCCCTGCGTCCCTACGAGGCGTGTGGGACCTCCGGGATGAAGGCCGCCCTCAACGGAGGCCTCAACCTCTCGATCCTCGACGGCTGGTGGGACGAGTGGTACGACGGCAAGAACGGGTGGGCGATCCCGTCGGCCGACGGCGTCGACGACCCCGACCACCGAGACGACATCGAGGCGAACGCTCTCTACGACCTGATCGAGAAGGAGGTCGCGCCGCGGTTCTACGACCTCGACGACAGTGGCGTTCCCTCCCGTTGGGTCGAGATGGTCCGGCACACGTTCAAGTCGCTCGGGCCGAAGGTGCTGGCCTCGCGGATGGTCAAGGACTATGTCCGCACGCTCTACATCCCCGCCGCGATCTCCGGGCGCGCGGTCAACTCCGACTACGACGGCGCCCGTGGCCTGGCCGAATGGAAGAAGCGTGTGCGTGCCGGGTGGGCCGGGGTCCACGTCGAGCACGTGGAGTCCCATGGCGTCGCAGCGACGCCCGAGATCGGCTCGACGATGTCGGTGCGCGCCTACGTGTCGCTGGGGCTGCTCTCGCCGGACGACGTCGAGGTCCAACTGGTCTTCGGCACCATCGCGCACGACGATGACCTCGTGGACACCGAGTCGGTCCCGCTGGACGTGACCGAGACCTACGACGGTGGCCGGCACCGCTACGAGGGCTCGGTCGACCTGGCTCGCACCGGGCCCTTCGGCTACACCGTGCGCGTCCTGCCGAAGAACGACCTGCTGGCCTCTCCGGCCGAGCTGGGCATGGTGGCGACTGCCCTAGCCGGCGTCGGTTCATCAAGGTATGCAGGCCAACCAGCTCTTCCCCCGGTTGACTCAGTGTGGGAAGTGTCGGTTCGTCGGCATACCTTGATGAAACTGCGCAGTGAGGCTCAGCTCTCGCGGAAGACGATGACGGTGCGGGCATCCAGCATCAAGGTGTCGCCGATCTTCACCGGGGTGCCGATGGGATACTCCGGATCGGTGGACAGCACCACCTCTCCGAGTCACCCACTGGTTCTCGGGGAAGGTGATCTTCAGCTGATGGGGCGAGGCACTCATCCAGATCATGAACGACCTGTCCACCTGCTGCTCGCCGCGCGGACCGGGCGAGCGCAGCGGCGATCCGGAGCACGAACATGCCGATCGCATCCTGCTGATGGTCGTTCCAGTCCTCGTCGGTCATCTCGTGACCCTCGGGATGAAGCCAGATCAGGTCCTTGGGTCCGCCCTTGATCGTCGGTCGTCCCTCGAACCAGTGGCGCTGCCGCAGCGCCGGGTGCTCGCGGCGCAGGCGCAGGGCGGTCTTGGTGATCTCGTAGATGTCGAGCCAGGCGTCGTCGGCGCGCCAGTCGATCCACGAGGTCTCGTTGTCCTGGCCGTAGGCGTTGTTGTTTCCGCCCTGGGTGCGGCCGCGTTCGTCGCCCGCGACGATCATGGGTACGCCGTTCGTGAGGCACAGCGTCGCCATCAGGTTGGCTGCCTGTCGGTGCCTCAGCGCCAGGATCGCGGGGTCGTTGGTCTCGCCCTCGTGTCCGCAGTTCCAGGACCGGTTGTTGTCGGTGCCGTCACGGTTGTCCTCGGCGTTCGCCTCGTTGTGCTTGTGGTTGTAGGAGACCAGGTCGCGCAGGGTGAACCCGTCGTGGGCGGTGATGAAGTTGACCGAGGCGTAGGGCGAGCGGCCGTCGTCGGCGTACAGGTCCGAGGAGCCGGCGAGCCGGGTGGCCATCGTCCTGATGTCGCCCTGACCTCTCCAGAAGTCGCGGACCGCGTCGCGGTACTGGTCGTTCCACTCCACCCACGGCGGCGGGAACTCGCCCACCTTGTAGCCGTCCATCGAGGCGTCCCACGGCTCGGCGATGAGCTTGACGTGTCGCAGCACGGGGTCCTGGCCGATGGCGGTGAGCAGGTGGCTGCCCATGTCGACCGCCTGATTGGTCCGGGTCAGCGCCGACATCAGGTCGAAGCGGAATCCGTCGACGTGCATCTCGTTGACCCAGTAGCGCAGTGAGTCGAGGATCATCCGCAGCGACTGCGTGTGCGTCGCGTTCAGCGTGTTTCCACAGCCGGTGACGTCCCAGTAGACGTCCGGCTGGACCGGGGCGCCGTGGGCGTCGACGACGCGCTGGTAGTAGCCGAGGTCGTCGAGTCCCCGGAAGCTGAGGGTCGGGCCGTTGGCGCCGGCCTCGGCGGTGTGGTTGTAGACCACGTCGAGGATCACCTCGAGCCCCGCCTCGTGGAACGCCTTGACCATCCGCTTGAACTCGGCGACCTGCTGGCCGTGGTCGCCGGACGCCGAGTAGGCGTTGTGCGGTGCGAAGAAGCCGATCGAGTTGTAGCCCCAGTAGTTCACCAGCCCGCGCGAGGCCAGCATCGGCTCCGAGGCGAACTGGTGGATCGGCAACAGCTCGACGGCCGTCACTCCGAGGTCGTGCAGGTAGTCGATGACGGCGGGGGTTGCCAGCCCGGCGTACGTGCCGCGCAGCTCCTCCGGCACGCGGTCGTGCAGCATCGTCAGGCCCTTGACGTGGAGCTCGTAGATGACCGTGTCGCGCCAGCGCTTGAACATCGGCTTGTCGCCGCCCCAGTCGAACGCCGGGTCGACGACCACGCTGCGCTGCACGTAGGGCGCGGAGTCCTCACCGCTGATCTCGTCAGGGGAGCCCTCGACGTAGCCGAAGATGGCCGGATGGTCGGTGACGCTGCCCGGCGATCGCCAGGGCGTAGGGATCCAGCAGGAGCTTCTGGGCGTTGAACCTCAGCCCACGTTCGGGTGCCCACGGGCCATCGACACGGTAGCCGTACCGGGTGCCCGCGGCGATGTCCGGCAGCGCTCCGTGCCACACGCCGAGGGAGTTCTCGGTGAGGGTGTGACGGGTCTCGAGACCGTCGTCGTCGAAGAGACAGACCTGGACGCCGGTGCCGCCGGGAGCGTAGACAGCGAAGTTGGTCGAGTCGGGCGACCAGGTCGAGCCGAGTGGGTAGTTGCGCCCCGGCCAGACGGGCGCGACCTCGTCGGCTCGGGTCCAGATTCCGGGGGTCACCCGCCGTATTGTTCCTGATCTTGCCTCCGAGACCCGCAGTGCCCGGCAATACTGTCCGGAGAAGCACGTGGCAAAGAGACAAGGGGCGCAGTTTCCGATGGCAGATTTCGTTCGACTCGACGTGGCCGATGGGATCGGCACGATCCGTCTCGACCGTCCCAAGATGAACGCTCTCAACGAGCAGATGCAGGAAGAGATCCGCGCCGCGGCCCAGGAGGCCGGCGAGCGCGACGACGTCAAGGCCGTGATCGTCTACGGCGGGGAGCGGGTCTTCGCGGCCGGTGCGGACGTCAAGGAGATGGCCACGATGTCGCACGCCGACATGGTCAAGCGCTCCGGTGGCCTGACCTCGTCCTTCACCGCGGTTGCCGACATCCCCAAGCCGGTCGTGGCCGCGATCACGGGCTACGCGCTCGGGGGCGGTTGCGAGCTGGCCCTTTGTGCTGACATCCGGATCGCTGCCGACGACGCCACGCTGGGCCAACCGGAGATCCTGCTCGGCATCATCCCCGGAGCCGGCGGCACCCAGCGCCTGAGCCGACTCGTCGGCCCGAGTCGGGCCAAGGACATCATCTTCACCGGTCGATTCGTCGCCGCCGAGGAGGCACTGGCCATCGGTATGGTCGACAGGGTGGTGCCGGCTGGGTCCGTCTACGACGTGGCCAGCGAATGGGCCGGGCAGTTCGCCGGCGCCGCGACGTACGCCCTCCGTGCGGCCAAGCAGTCCATCGACGCTGGGCTCGGGGTCGACCTCGCCACCGGCCTGGAGATCGAGCGGTCCCAGTTCGCGGCGCTCTTCGCCACCGAGGACCGGACCATCGGGATGGCGTCGTTCATCGAGAGCGGCCCCGGCAAAGCAGAGTTCACGGGCTCATGAGCAGCACGCGGCTTCGTCTCTCCCAGCTGGTCTGGCTGCTGGGGCTGCTGTGCGCCTCGATCCTCGCCGCCGGCGCCCTGATCGTCGCGCTGATCGGCGCGGATGCGCAGCCCACCAACTGGATGATCCGCTTCGTCCTCTCGGCCGCAGACCACCTGGACTTCGGCGCGCTGTCGGACCGCAAGGCCCTCATCGACCTCAGCGTCTCGGACGAGTCGACCAAGGAGGCGATGGCCAACTGGGGGGTCGCAGCGGTGATCTGGGTGGTCCTGGGGTGGGGCCTGAGCATCTTCCTGAAGCCTGACGAGGTCCATCGCGGTCAGCGGGTGTGACTCATCTGACGCGGGGGCCGGTTACCAACTCGACGCGTCGCGCGTTAGATTCACGAGAGATACCCACCACTCAGGGAGGGGCCTCACGGCCGTATCACCATGAACATTGTCGTCTGTGTGAAGTATGTTCCCGATGCCACCGCCGATCGGCGGTTCGAGTCTGACAACACCGTGGATCGTGAAGGTGTCGATGGTCTGTTGTCGGAGTTGGATGAGTATGCGGTGGAGCAGGCGCTCCAGATCGCGGAGAAGAACGAGGGCACTGAGGTGACCGCGTTGTGCATCGGCCCGGACAAGGCGGCTGACGCGGTGCGCAAGGCCCTGCAGATGGGTGTTCACCGGGGCGTGCATGTGCTGGATGACGCGATCGCGGGTTCGGACGCGTTGGCGACGTCGTTGGTGTTGGCGGAGGCGGTGAAGAAGATCGGCTCGCCTGATCTGGTCGTGTGTGGGATGGCGTCGACGGATGCGAGCATGAGTGTGGTGCCGGCGATGCTGGCCGAGCGGTTGGGTCTGCCGCAGGTGACGTTCGCGTCGGTGGTCGAGACGCAGGGCGACCAGATCCGGATCAAGCGTGATGGTGACAGTGCGACCGAGGTGATCGGTGCGACCCTGCCGGTGGTGCTGTCGGTGACCGACCAGACCGGTGAGGCTCGCTACCCGTCGTTCAAGGGCATCATGGCGGCGAAGAAGAAGCCCTTCGAGACCTATTCGCTGGCCGATCTGGGAGTCGATGCCGAGATGGTCGGGTTGTCGGCGTCCTGGTCGGCGGTCGAGGACACGACGGCTCGTCCACCGAGGACGGCTGGGGAGATCGTGACCGATGAGGACGGCTCTGGCGCGAGTGCGCTGGCCGAGTTCCTGGTCACCAAGAAATTCATCTGACTTGTTTGATCTGAGAGGGCAAGGTTGTCATGTCTGAGGTTCTGGTGTTGGTCGACCATGTCGATGGCAAGGTCCGCAAGACGACCAACGAGTTGTTGACGCTGGCCCGTCGGGTGGGTGAGCCGTCGGCGGTCTTCATCGGTGCCGGTGCGGCTCCGGTGGAGGCGTTGGCGAAGTTCGGTGCGGAGAAGGTCTACGTCGTCGACGACGCGGACATCAAGGGTTTCCTGGTCGCACCCCGCGCTGAGGTGTTGGAGCAGCTGGTGGCGAAGACGCGCCCGGTGGCGGTGTTGATCTCGTCGTCGTATGAGGGCAAGGAGATCGCCGGTCGGTTGGCGGTGAAGATCGAGCTCGGGGCTGATCACCGACGCGGTCGACGTACAGGCCGGCGACGGTGGGCCGGTGACGACCCAGTCGTGTGTTCGCGGGCAACTACACGGTGAGCGCGAAGGTCACCAAGGGCACCCCGATCATCACCGTCAAGCCCAACGCGGTGACCCCGGAGGAGGTCGCGGGTGCGGGCAGCGTGGAGGAGTTCGCGGCGTCGATCTCGGATGCGGCGAAGAGCGGCCCAGATCGTGAACACCCAGGCACGAGCGGCCACCGGTCGTCCCGAGCTGACCGAGGCCGCGATCGTGGTCTCGGGTGGGCGTGGCACCGGCGGCAACTTCGATGAGGTCGAATCGCTGGCCGATGCGTTGGGTGCTGCGGTGGGTGCGTCGAGGGCGGCGGTCGACTCCGGCTGGAAGCCGCACACCTTCCAGGTCGGCCAGACCGGCAAGACCGTCTCTCCGCAGTTGTACGTCGCCAACGGGATCTCCGGTGCGATCCAGCACCGCGCCGGGATGCAGACCTCCAAGACCATCGTGGCGGTCAACAAGGACGACGAGGCACCGATCTTCGAGCTCGTCGACTTCGGGGTCGTGGGCGACCTCCACACCGTCCTGCCCGCGCTGACCGAGAAGATCAACGCCCGCAAGTCCTGACCCGTCGCAGATGTACGGCGGAAGCTCGCTCACCCGTCGCGGATGTGCACCGACGCGTGTACATCTGCGACAGGTCGGCGGTGGCCTTAGTCTGTGGCGCGGACGAAAGGGACACCCATGAACCGACGCACCACGCTCTTGGCCCTGGTCCTTGGCGCCGGTATCGGCGTGATCTCCGGTGTCTACCTTCGGCTGGTGCACTTCCTGCAGCACCTCCTGTGGCACGGCTCCGAGACCCGGCTGCCCGGCCCGGAGTGGCTGGGGATCCTGATCGTCTGCGTCGGCGGTGGTGCGATCGTCGGGCTGCTACGCCTCCGGCATGACAGGGATGCTCCTCACGACCTGGATGACGCACTCGTCGAGCTCGACAAGCTCCTCGGTGACGACGAGCCGGCGCCGGCCCCTCGAGTGGAATGGCTGCTGCGAGCGGCGCTGCTCGGCGTCGTGTCCCTCGCAGCCGGCGCCTCGCTGGGCCCGGAAGCGCCACTCCTGGTGCTCGCCATGGGACTGGGGCAGCGAGCGGCCCGCATGCTCAGGCTCACCCGCACCGAGGCGGCGTACTTCTCGGCAGCGGGGGCACTGTCCGGGCTCTTCGGAGGACCGCTCGGGTCGGTGATCCTGCCGGTCGAGGGCAGCAAGTCGCCTGCCGAGGCCACCAGGCTCCTCGGAGCCGGCATCGTCGCCTCGGTGGCCGGTCTGGTGGCCATGTTCGCCGTACTCCCCAACGGCGACGGCCTGCGCTATCTGCTGCCCGATTCCGGCGTCGACACCGGCTGGGACCTGCTCGTCGCGCTCGAGTGGGCCGCGGTGGCCGCCATCCCGGCCACGTTCGCCGGGTTCGCGCTCCTCGCCGGCACCGCTCCTCTCCGCGCCTTGGCCGAGAGATTTGTTCCCTCCACCGTGCTGCGAGCCATGGCCGGCGGTCTGGTGCTCTCGCTGTGCGGCATCGCCTACCCATTGACCCTGTTCTCCGGGGAGCACCAGGGGCAGGATCTGCTGGACACTCTCGAGGAGCGGACGTTCCTTGCGCTGCTCGCGCTCGTCATCCTCAAGCTCGTCGCCACGCTCGCGTGCCTGGCGACCGGCTGGTTCGGCGGTCAGATCTTTCCGGCGATCTTCGCCGGGATGGCTGCGGGGCTGCTGGTCTCGGTCGTCTTCGCCGCTGCCCCGGTCACCGCCGTCTTCGCCGCAGGAGCAGGAGCGGCCGGGGCCGTGGTGCTCCGCCGTCCGTTGGCCGTGACGCTGTTCCTGCTGTTCTTCTTCCCTGCTCCCGCACTGCTCGCGGTGGTCACCGGCGCCGGCGTCGCGACGCTGATCGTGTCGCTGCTCGGGGACCGCGCACCGGCGCCGAGCCCGATGAACCCGTCCGCCCACTGACGCGCGCTGTGCGGTGGACGCGGCCGGCGATTACGCTCGATGCATGAGCGTGGAGGCACAGGTGCGGGGTACGGCGCTGCGCGCGCGCGAGGCGAGCTATGTGCTGGCACTGGCGACGCGCGCGCAGAAGGATGCGGCCCTCGAGGCGATGGCCGCAGGACTGGTCTCCTCGACCCCCGACATCGTGAGAGCCAACCTCGAGGACGTCGGGCGCGCGGAGCGCAACGGCACACCGAGCAACATCATCGACCGGCTTCGGCTCGACGAGGCGAGGATCGAGGCGATGGCCCAGGGGCTGCGCGAGGTGTCGGCCCTGCCTGACCCGGTCGGCGAGGTGGTGCGCGGAGGCACTCTCGCGAACGGGCTCGAGCTCCGACAGGTGCGGGTCCCGTTCGGTGTCGTCGGGGTGATCTACGAGGCCCGCCCCAACGTGACGGCCGACGCTGCCGGGATCCTGCTCAAGTCCGGAAACGCGGCCCTTCTGCGCGGCAGCTCCAGCGCCCAGGCCAGCAACCTCGCGATCGTCGAGGTACTTCAGGGGGCGATCGAGCGCTCCGGCCTGCCACGTGACGCCGTACAACTCGTGCCCGGGGAGGGCCACGAGGGGGCGAAGGTCCTGATGCGCGCCCGCGGCCTGGTCGACGTGCTCATCCCCCGTGGCGGGGCGGGGCTGATCCGCAGCGTCGTCGAGGAGTCGACGGTGCCGGTGATCGAGACGGGAGTGGGCAACTGCCACGTCTTCGTCGACAAGGCGGCCGACCTCGAGAAGGCACTCGCCATCGTCATCAACGCCAAGACTCACCGCACCAGCGTCTGCAACGCCGCCGAGAGCCTGCTCGTGCACCGCGACATCGCCGACCACTTCCTCCCCCTGGTCATCGACGCCCTGAGCGAGGCCGGGGTGACGGTGCACGGCGACGAGCAGTTCGCGGAGTACGACGGTGTGGTGCCCGCAACCGACGACGACTTCGGTCTGGAATACCTCAGCCTCGACATCTCGGCCGCCGTCGTCGACGACCTCGAGGCAGCCATCGGCCACATCCGCACCTATTCGAGCCACCACACCGACGCGATCGTCACGGAGGATCTGGCCGCGGCTCGACGTTTCACCGCCGCCGTGGACTCGGCCGCGGTCCTGGTCAACGCCAGCACTCGCTTCACCGATGGCGGGGAGTTCGGGTTCGGTGCCGAGATCGGCATCTCCACTCAGAAGCTGCATGCCCGAGGGCCGATGGGGCTCCCTGAGATGACCAGCACCAAGTACGTCGTGACCGGGGACGGCCACCTCCGCTGAGCCAGGGCCGGCTCAGCCCGGTAGCCTCGTGGCGTGAGGACGGTGCTGGTGACGCTCGCCTTCACCTTCGGAGCGGGAGTCTTCCCCCTGCTCAACGCCGAGATCTACCTGGCCGCCGTGGCGACCCGGATCTCGCAGGGGGAGGTCTGGGCGATCGCGCTGGCCGCCGGTGCGGGCCAGACCCTGGGCAAGGTGGTCTGGTACTACGGCGCGGCGCGGTCCGTGGATCTGCCGTGGTTCCGCCGACGACTCGAGTCGGGCAAGGCGAAGGCGAGCTTCGAGACGTGGCAGCAGCGGATCAACGGTCGCCCGTGGGTCGCTGCTGGCGTCATGCTGCTCTCCTCGACCGTCGGTGTGCCCCCGCTCCTGGTGATGGGAGCGGTCGCCGGGGCCCTGCGGATGCGGATGTGGATCTTCGCCAGCACGATCATGGTCGGGCGCACGATCCAGAGCTATGTGATCCTCGCCGGTCTGGCGATGGCCTTCCACGGATGGTGAGCGGGTAGCCTCCACCCCATGTCCAAGACCGATCGGGCCATCCACGCCGACGCCGGCATGGAGCGACTGTTCACCAGCGCCACCGTGGTCACGTTCATCCGCACCCTGATCGCGTTGGGGTTCTCGCTGGCCGGCGCCTACCAGGAGAGCCTCACGCTGCTCGTGATCGGCCTCTTCGTCTACTGGGTGGGCGACTCGCTCGATGGCGAGGTGGCTCGCTGGCGCAACTGCGAGACCCGCACGGGCGCGGTCATCGACATGCTGTGCGACCGGCTGAACTGCGCGGGCTTCTATCTCGGGTTCGTGTGGATCGAGCCGATCATGGCCATCCCCGTCTCGGTCTACCTGTTCGAGTTCATGGTGATCGACTCGTTCCTGTCCCTGGCGTTCCTCGCCTGGCCGATCCGCAGCCCCAACTACTTCTACGCCGTCGACCGCCGGATCTGGCAGTGGAACTGGTCCCGGGTCGGGAAGGCCGCCAACTCGGGGGCCTTCGCGGTGCTGTTGCTGGTCACCCACTGGTGGTGGCTCGGCCTGATCATCGCGCTTGCCCTGCTGGCCCTCAAGTGCGTGTCGCTGCGGTGGCTGCTCAAGATCGGCATCCCGGTGCCGGAGCGAGTCGCCGCGTGATGGTGGTCCTGACCACCTTCGGGGTGAGCATCGCCTCGGCACTGATACCGCTGATCAACATCGAGATCTACCTCGGCGGCCTGGCGGGTGCGGGGGTGGGCGCGGGTCAGTCGTTCGCCATCGCCTTCGCGGCCGGCCTGGGCCAGACGATCGGCAAGGTCGTCTGGTACGAGCTCGCTCAGCGCAGCTTCGAGAGCGAGCGCGTGCAGAAGAAGCTCACCAACGTGAAGTGGCGCGCGGCGTACGCCAAGTGGCAGGAGCGCATCCAGGGACGCCCCTGGTACGCCGGAGCGATCATCTTCGCCTCGGCGTTCGCGGGGGTTCCGCCGCTGCTGGTGCTGGCGATGGTGGCCGGCACGCTGCACATGCCGCGCTGGGTGTTCATCCCCACCGTGCTGGTGGGGCGGGTGGCTCGCTTCTACCTGATCCTGGTGGGCGTCCACTCGGTCATCGGCTGAGCCGGTAGAGTGCTCCCCATGTCGCTCCACGTGATCACCGCTGCCACCGAAGGGGCCGGCGACGCCGGCCTCAACCACTGGGTGGTGGGTGGCATCGCCCTCGCCATCCTGCTGGGTCTCCTGCTGGGCCTGCTGGCCTTCGGTGCTGGACGCGAGCACAGCTGATCGTGCCCGACCAGGCGCGCCGCCGTGTCGGCGTGATGGGTGGCACTTTCGACCCGATCCATCACGGGCACCTGGTCGCGGCGAGTGAGGTCCAGTCGTGGTTCGGCCTCGACGAGGTGATCTTCGTGCCCACCGGGGACCCCTGGCAGAAGTCCGAGCGGATCGTCTCTCCAGCCGAGGACCGCTACCTGATGACCGTCATCGCGACGGCCGCGAACCCGCTGTTCAACGTCTCGCGAGTCGACATCGACCGCGACGGGCCGACGTACACGATCGACACCCTGCGCGACCTGAGCAGGTTGATGCCTGACGCCGAGCTCTACTTCATCACCGGGGCGGACGCGTTGGCCAACATCTTCACCTGGCGCGATCTCGGCGGGCTCTTCGAGCTCGCCAACTTCGTGGGGTGCACGCGGCCGGGCTACGACATGGAGCCCGCGACGTTGGAGGGGATTCCACAGGATCGTGTGACGATGGTCGAGATCCCCGCACTGGCGATCTCCTCGACCGACTGCCGCGAACGCAAGAAGCGCGGCGAACCCGTCTGGTACCTCGTCCCCGACGGGGTCGTCCAATACATCGCCAAGCACGACCTCTACCCGGAAAGCACGCCGCAATGAGCGCCACCGAACACGCCCTCGAACTCGTCACCGCCGCGGCTCGCGCCGCCTCCGACAAGCTCGCGCAACAGATCATCGCCTTCGACGTCTCCGAGCAGTTGGCGATCACCGACGCCTTCGTGCTGGCGAGCGCCAGCAACGACCGTCAGGTCAAGTCGATCGTCGACGAGATCGAGGACAAGCTCCGCGACATCGGTGCGAAGCCGATCCGCCGAGAGGGACAGCGCGACGGACGATGGGTGCTCATCGACTACGGCGACGTCGTCGTGCACGTGCAGCACGAAGAGGAGCGCTCGTTCTATGCGCTCGAGCGGCTGTGGCGAGACTGCCCGACCATCCCTCTGCCCGCTGACGTCGTCTCCCACGAGCGGTGAGGCGCCTGGTCCTGCTGCGGCACGGCCAGACGGCGTGGAACGCCAGCGGACGCGCGCAGGGGCATGCTGACGTCGAGTTGGACGAGATAGGCCACCTGCAGGCCAAGGCGGTCGCACCGGCTGTCGCGGCGTACTCGCCGGTGCTGCTGTGGTCCTCGGACCTGCTGCGCGCCAGGCAGACGGCCGCGCAGGTCGCCGCTGAGACCGGCCTGACGCCGGTGCTCGACGCGCGCCTGCGGGAGTATGCCGTGGGCGAGAACCGGATGGGCCTGACGCTGGGGGAGTACGCCGAGCGGTTCCCGGAGGAGTACGCGCACCTGGTGGCCGGCGAGATGCGGCTGATCCCGGGGCGTGAGACCGAACCGGACACCCGGGCGCGGATGCTGGGGGTGCTCCGCGACATCGCGGGCCGGGTCGGGGCGGGGTCGACAGCCCTGGTCGTCTCCCACGGGGCAGCCCTGAAGCTCGGAGTCTCGGCCTTCCTGGGTTGGCCGGTCGAGGCCGAGGACTCGGTCGCTGTCCTCGACAACTGTGCCTGGGTCGTGCTCGAGGAGTCCCGCTCGCGCCACCTGCCCGGGCCGTTGCGCTGGCGGTTGGCGGCGTACAACCTTCGTGCAGGCGACCCCGATTTCGCATCCGGGCCGGGCGTTGGCTAAGATTCCGCGAGTTGTTCGCCGCTGGGAACAGTGGTTGACGATGGGGCTGTGGCGCAGCTGGTAGCGCACCTGCATGGCATGCAGGGGGTCAGGGGTTCGAGTCCCCTCAGCTCCACAAATTCGCAGTTCAAAGGCCATGGGCGACTCCTCCCAAGAGGAGAAGCACATGGCCTTTGCCCATGCCGCCGGGCCCTGCTCCTGCTTGTCGTCGGGATCGCGCTCATCATGGGTGAGCGTCGACGCCCTGCGCGACGACCACCACAGGCGGTGAGCCGGCTCTCGGACCTTCAGGGGTGAGGTCGAACCCAGGTTCGACAACGACGGACCGGGACGACACATGTGGTGCGCCGCAGCTGCTCACTCGTCCTGACTAGGGCCGGTCGTCCCTGACGAGCACGGCTCGCGAGAAGCTGGGCGAGAGGTCGATCTCCAGCACGGGCCCGATGCCACGCGCATAGAACTTGTTCTCCAGCACGGATCGCTCCAGCGGCGTCGAGTTCGAGGTGTGCAGCATGTGCCTGTGGAATCCGGTCGGAGTCTTGATGGCCTCGCGCCGGGACAGGATGAGCGCTCGGTCCTCGGCCGCGACCCAGTACCGCCGGGGGAGGAGCCCTGCATGGCTGACGATCTGGCCGTTCTCGTACGCGGCCGTCGCCTCACCCAAGTACCACACGCTGCCACCGGAGTCCTGGGCGTACCAGTCGCGGGTGTCCTCCACGACCTCACCGCCGGACCGGACGATGTCGCGCACCACCCTTGCCCGGACGCCCTTGATGAGCTTGGTGCGGTGGGTGACCCGGACGGTGGCGTGTTGCGTCTCGCTTGCGTTCCGCTCGACGTAGTGCCACGTGGTCCCGGGCCGCATCGGCCAGTAGGGGTGATCGATCTGCGCGGCGAAGTCTTCGGGCCGTAGCCGCACGATCTCGCCGCCGTGGGGGAGCTCGTAGGGCCCGGGCAGCCGACAGTGGTCGCCGGAGGTGCTGGTGGCCGCGTGACTCGCATGAACTGAGCATCAAGCACCCGAGAAGTCACCCCCTCGGGTGGGTTGGTGGTGCCCGGAATCCTATTAACCTCGCAGAGGTGCCGGTGACCCTGATCCGGCCGTGACGTTAAGGACACACGTGCCTCAGGCATCGCCTCCACGAGGCCACCGCACGGACGCTGTCCTCGAGACTCGGGCCCTGGTGGGAGGGACTCCGCTGGTGCGGCTGCGCCGGCTGGCAAGCGGTCCGGGTGCACCTCGGCTGTTCGCGAAGCTCGAGCGTGCCAACCCTGCCGGGAGCGCCAAGGATCGACCTGCTCAGCGCATGGTCGAGCAGGCCTGGAACGCCGGGCTCATCGGACCAGGAAGCACGATCGTGGAGTCCAGCTCCGGCAACCTCGGGGTCGCCCTGGCCCAGCAGTCACGAGCCCGCGACCTCCGGTTCGTCTGTGTGATCGACCCGCGCACCTCCGCGACGACGCGCCGACTCATCGAGGCCTACGGCGGCCAGATCCACCTGGTCTCTCGTCCCGATCCGCGCACCGGCGATTGGCTGACCGCGCGCATCGAGGCAGTCGGGGAACTGCTCGGGGCGATCCCCGGCGCATGGTGGCCCAACCAGTACGCGTCGGCGGACAACGCCGCTGCCCACGCCGAGGGAACCATGCGGGAGATCGTCGATTCGCTCGACGGCGACGTCGCCGCCGTGCTCATCGCCACCAGCAGCACCGGCACGATCGTGGGGGCTTGCGACCATCTGCGGGTACGAGGGCTGGACACCCTGGTCTACGCCGTGGATGCCGCCGGGAGCGTGCTGTTCGATGGGACGCGAGGCCCGCGTGAGCTGCCGGGCTTCGGAGCAGGTCTTGTTCCGCCCCTGGCGGCCCGCGCGCGACCGGATGCCGTCCTCCGGGCCACCGACCTCGACTGCGTCGTGGGTTGTCGTCGCCTGGTGGCGCGCGAGGCCCTGCTCATGGGCGCTTCCTCGGGAGCCGTCGTTCGGGCGACCGAGCGCGTGCTGGACCGGTTCGGCTGCGACGACAACCTGGTCCTCATCATGCACGACGGTGGAGAGCGCTACCTCGACACCGTCTACGACGACGAATGGGTCCACGATCGACTCGGCTGTGAGCCGGACCGGCTGGCCGACCTGGTGGCCTCGCCCTCGGAACAACTGGCGGCATGAGCTCGCTGGCGGTCGTGGGCGGTGGCCCTCGCGCGTTGTGGGCCCTCGAGCGTCTGGCGGCCTGGGCTCTCCGGTCGCAGTGCGAGCTCCCAGCGATCGACGTCTACAGCTCGCGCGGACGGGTGGGCGCGAGCGAGCACTATGACCCGGAGCAGCCGTCGTACCTTCGTCTCAACGTGGCCGCGGCGGCGATCGACGCCGACCCAACCGAGGCGACCGCGGGGCGGACGCTGCCCTCGTTCGACCAGTGGCGCAGCGGAGGGGATCCGGCTGCAGACCTGGACCCCTATCCGTCCCGCGCCCTGGCCGGGGCCTACCTCGACGCGATGGCGGACCGCGTCCTCGCGGCCTACGGGGACGGACTTCGGGTGCGTCGCGCCTGGGTCGACCGGCTGCGCCGACCGGCATCGGGCGGGCAGGGGTGGACGGTGGAGACCGCCACCGACCGCACGACCTACGACCAGGTCCTGCTCGTCACCGGCCATGCCCACATCTGGTCGGGACGACTCCAGGGCGCGATCCCCGCCTACCCCATCGACTCCATGACCGAGGCCGTCCCCGACGGGGGACGGGTGATCGTCCGGGGGGCGGCGCTGAGCGCCATCGACGTGGTGCTCGCGCTCACCGAAGGGCGAGGCGGGCGGTTCGCGCTCGGCGATGCCGGAGGGGGGTACGCCGCCTCCGGTCGCGAACCGTCCATCACCCTGGTCAGCCGCTCGGGGCTCCTGATGCTGCCCAAGACGGCGCCGGCGGTGCTGGCCCGACTGGGTGCCACCCCGGAACGGGCGCAGCTGCTGGCTGCGCAGCACCTCTGCGTGGGCGACTGGGCGGGGGCCCTGGTCGCCGTTGCCGGTGCTCTCGTGCCGGATGTTCGCTGGAGCCGCGTCCGCAGCCTGGGTCCGTCGGTGCTGGAGGGTGACGGCGACGACCCGCGGACCCTGCTCCGAGCCGACCTGGCCATCGCTCGTGGTGATGCTGCTCCGGACGCCCGGTGGGCGTTGGGCCAAGCCTGGCGACTGCTGTACGCCACGCTCGTCGACGCGCAGGAGCGAGACCGCGCGGTCCACTCTGACGGGCCGACCCTGCGCTGGCCATCCTATGCGGGATGGGCGGCGGGTGCGGAGCGCCTGGCGTTCGGGCCCCCGCCCGTCAACGCCTCGAAACTCCTGGCACTGCTGGACGCGGGGATCGTCGAGGTGGTGGCTGGGAATGCTGCACAGACTGCTGAGGACCAGGATGCCGACGTGCTCGTCGACGCCGTACTCGCCCCGCCGGGCCTCGGGGGCTCCGGTGTCTCTCTGTGGCCCGACCTCCTGGCAACCGGTGCCGTCAGCCTGGGTCGCCATGGCCGGGGCATCCGTGTGGATGCCGCCGGTGGATGCGTGGGGAGCGACGGTCACAGCACCCCCGGACTCTGGAGCCTGGGGCGGGTGGCGGAGGATGACGTGATCGGGCACGACACCCTGATCCGATCCCTGCACGTGGGCCCGGAGCTGTGGGCTCGACGGATCCTCGGCCTCGATCAGGCCAGTCCGGCCCCACTGGTGGCTCAGCATGGCTGATCCGGACGCGGAGGCATCGACGCGCTCGCCGCTGCTGGAGGGCGTGGCGCCCATCCCCGGCCGACTGATCACCTGGCAGCGAGCTGCGCTCGCGGACCCGCGGTTGCTGGGCGAGCTCGTCGAGGAGCATGGATCGCCTCTCAACCTCATCGATCCCGCGCCGCTGCCCGGCCACGCGGCCGAGCTCGTCGACGCTGCTCGAGGGCTCGGCGTCGATCTGCGGGTGTTCTTCGCCCGCAAGGCCAACAAGTCGATCTCGGTCGCCGAGACTGCGCTGGCCGCAGGTCATGGTGTGGACGTCTCCAGCGAGCGTGAACTCACTCAGCTCCTCGAAAGAGGCGCCGATCCCGCCCGCCTCATCCTCACCGCCGCCGTCAAACCCCTCCACCTGTTGGAGCTCGCCGTCGAGGGCGGCGTCGTCGTCTCGATCGACAACCACGATGAGCTTGACGCGCTACGGCGGACCGCTCGCGGCCGCAGGCCAGCGGTGGCTCTGCGCCTCGGCCCACCTCCGGGGGTCGCCACCTCCCGGTTCGGATTCGCGCGCGACGAGGCCGTCGCGCTACTGGAGGCCGACGGCATCTGGTCCGAACTCACGTTGGCGGGACTGCACTTCCACCTGCACGGCTATGCCGCCGCGGACCGGGCCAGTGCCCTCGACGAGGCACTCGATCTGGTGGAGCTCGCCCGGTCCTCGTCGCTCGAACCGACCTTCATCGACATCGGTGGAGGTGTCCCGATGACATATGTCGAGGATCGGGAACCCTGGGACGAGTTCTGGATGGCCCACACGGCCGCTCTGTTCGGCCGAGGACCATCGGTGACCTGGGAGGACCACCCGCTGGGCCGCACCGTGACCGACACCGAGGTCACTGGCGCTGCCGAGGTCTACCCGGTGTGGCAGGAGCCCATCCGCGGTGACTGGCTGCGGCAGGTCCTGGGAGGGCGAAGCCATGCGGGTGGCACGGTCGCCGAACGTGTGCGCGAGCTCGGGGTGCGCGTGCACCTCGAGCCGGGGAGGGCCCTGCTCGATGGTTGCGGCCTCACGGTCGCGCGTGTCGCCTTCCGCAAGCGCCGGCCATCGGGTGACTGGCTGATCGGGCTGGAGATGAATCGCACCCAGTGCCGCTCGGCCGCACTCGACTTCCTGCTCGATCCCGTGCTCCTGCCCAGCGGTTCGCAACGTAGTGAGCCAGGGGAGGGGTTCCTGGTCGGCGCCTACTGCATCGAGGCTGAGCTGCTCACCTGGCGGCGACTGCGCTTCCCGTGCGGGGTCGCGGTGGGTGACCTCGTGGTCTTCGTGAACACCGCGGGCTATCTGATGCACATCCTGGAGAGTGCCTCTCACCAGATCCCGCTCGCGCGCAACCTGGTGCCCGGCCCCGATGGCTGGGAGCTGGATCCCATCGACCGTGCCTGATCCGAGACGCTGGCTTGAAGCAGGCTCGGATCCGTACGGCACTTCAGGCCGCAGCTGAGTGCCGCTGTGCAGGAGCTCGCGCTCACCCGCCGCCGTGCCGGCTCAGGGCCTCCTGGGCCACGGGCAGGTGGCTGCCAGCCGGCGGGAACGGGTCGCGCCCGTCAGGAGCGGAGCGGGTGAGCGCGAGCACTCCACGCGGATCAGGCGTTGATCGCCGCGCGGCTGGTCTCGGAATCCTCGGTGAGGACCTGGATCTTGCGGGGCTTCGCCTTCTCGGCGACCGGCACACGCAGTCGGAGTACGCCGTCCTGGTAGTGGGCGGCGATGGCATCCAGGTCGAGGTTGTCACCGAGGACGAGCTGCCGGCTGAACATGCCCTTGGGGCGCTCGGAGGCGAGCATCTCCCAGTCACCGTTGGCGGCCACACGTTCGGCGCGAACGGTCAGCACGTTGCGTTCGACGTCGAGGTCGATGCTGTCGCGGGCGACTCCGGGGAGGTCGAACTCGATGACGAAGGTGTCGCCTTCACGCCACGCGTCCATCGCCATCACGGCGGGACGGTTCGTGGTGCCCAGCACCTGCTGGGTCAGGCGGTCAAGATCGCGAAATGGGTCGGTGTTGCGCAACAACATGAGAGTTCCTTTCCCTAGCGTTTCGATGTGGAGGTGATGTGGTGTCGTCCCGACTGAACCTGTATCAGTGGGTATAGGTTTTATATACTCAGCGAAGACCGCCGAATCAACCCCCTCCGCCAAGAAATGTGAGGCGTCCCATGAGCGACCGGGCCAAGGGAGTGTTCGCCATCTCGGTGGCCGCTGACATGGTCTCGATGCAGATCCAGAATCTTCGCGTCTATGAGAGGCACGGCATCGTCAACCCGTCGCGGACGCCGGGTGGCACCCGGCTCTACAGCGCCGACGACCTCACTCGTCTTCGCCGCATCCGGATCCTGTTGGACGAGGGTCTCAATCTCGTGGGCGTCCGGCGCGTGATGGATCTGGAGGATGAGATCGAGCGGCTCAGTGAGCGCCGGGGTCCTCACCCCTCGGGGTGAGCGTTTTGATGGCGGCTGCGTCGGCGTGTGACGATCGAGCGTGAAGTCCTTCCAGTGCGCCGTCTGTGCCAACCCCCTGTTCTTCGAGAACTCCGTCTGTGTCTCCTGCGGCACGTCGCTCGCCTTCTCCCGGTCGGAGCGCGCGATCGTCCCCGTCGACGACTCGGGCCGGTACGTCGACGCTGCGGGGTCGGTGTGGTGGGTGTGTGCCAACCTGAACCTCTCGGGCTGCACGTGGCTCGCGCCGCTCGAGGGCGGCGACTGCTTCGCCTGCTCCCTCACGCGGACCCGCCCGAACGATGCCGACCTCGTCGGGCTCACGGAGTACAAGCCGGCCGAGGAGGCCAAGCGACACCTGATCGTCGAGCTCGACACGCTGGGCTTCCCGGTGGTCAGCAAGGTCGACGACCCGGAGAACGGACTTGCCTTCGACCTGCTCTCGAGTGTGGCGCAGAACGTGGTCATCGGCCACGAGAACGGCGTGATCACGCTGGACCTGGCGGAGTCGGACGACGCCCACCGCGAGCAGATCCGTTCGCAGCTCGATGAGCCCTACCGCACCATGCTCGGTCACTTCCGTCACGAGGTCGGCCACTACTACGAGTGGCAACTCGTGCGTAGCGAGGCGGCACGGGCACGGTGTCGCGAGCTGTTCGGTGACGAGAGCATCGACTATCAGGCCGAGATCGACCGGCACTACGCCGAGGGCCCGCCTGTGGGTTGGGAGACCAGCTTCCTGAGCACCTACGCCACCATGCACCCGTTCGAGGACTTCGCGGAGACCTGGGCGCACTACCTGCACATCTCCGACACCATCGACACCGCCGCGCAGCAGGGCCTGGTCAGCATCGCACCGTCGACCTCTGCGACGTTCCGCGACCTGGTCACCGACGTGTGGATCCCGTTGGCGATCGGGCTCAACCAGATCAACCGGAGCATGGGCAAGGGCGATCTCTACCCGTTCGTCATCCCTGCGCCGGTGCTGGACAAGATGGAGTTCGTCGCCTCGCTCGCGCGCTCGACGTAGCGCGGTCTCCTCGAGTGGAGCTCGACTCGGGCGTCGACCCTGTCGGGTCAGCGACGGATGTGCAGGTCGTTCTGCACAGCAGTGACCCCGGGGGTGGCCCAGGCTGCCTGGCCGGCTTCATTGCGTTCCTCCCAGGTGGCAACGTTGCCTGTGAGGGTGACCGTGTCCTCGAGGACGCTGACGGTGATGCGTTCGGCCTCGATGGTGGCGTGACGGTGAAAGGCTTCGGCGATCTCGCTCATGGCCACGGAGGGGGAGACACGGACGACGGGCCTGAGGGAGATGCGGTTGCTGACGCCATGGACGCCGGGAAGCAGGGACATCGGATGGCCGATGGCTTCCCGTTCGTAGTGCCATCCGACTGTCCCGGTCAGGGTGACGACATGGTCGTGGACCGTCGTCTGCACCGATCCCACGGTTGCGACCCGGGTGCGACGCAGGGCCTTCCCAGCCTCGCGGGCGATCTCTGCGTCCTCGCGCTGCAGCCAGGCGTTGTGCACCTCGATCTCGTCGGCGACGACCGCTGTGACGCCCCGGACCCGGAACGCCGACCTGACTGCGTGGTGCTTCTCCGGGTAGGTCTCGACCTGTCCTGTGAGGGTCACCGCGCCGCTCTTCACGGCGACCGTGATGCGCTCAGCCTGGATGTTGGGCATCCAGTCCAGTTCCGCGAGGATCGCCTCCTTGACCTGCTGGTCCGTTGAGGCTCACGTTGCTCACCGAGCAGCTGCGCAACACCTGGGATCGCACCCGCACCCACTGGGACGATGCCTCGTCGACGGCCTCTACTGTGGGCGAGACCCTGCGCACCGGACTCGAGGGCGCCTACCGCGACGTGCGCAAGGCACTCCTCGATTCACGAAAGCAGGTCGTCGGCTGAGGATGACCCCTAGGTGTGGGGGAGAGCCGGTGGCTCGGCGTGCAGCCGGCTCATCAGGTCGTGGGCGATATCGCGGATCTGCGCCTCGGCAGTGGCGGCGTCGTCGGAGACCTCCCGGGCCCGCTCGGCCACGAGTTCGAGTACGGCGGTGGCGGTGCGGGCTGTCATGATGCAGAAGAGATCGTCGCTCGGACGGCCGAGTCGATGCGCGACGGCCTGCTCGAGCAGGGACCGCTCACGCACGAACTCCTCGACGAGCCGGGCCCCCAGAACGGGGGTACGTGCCACGAGTGCGTGCACCTGGCGCAGTCGCCTGGCGTTGGCGCGAGGGGCGATCAGGAGCGCGATCACAGCGAGACCGAGGGCCAGGTCGAGGGCTTCGTCGGCAGGCCTGGCCAGGAATGTCTCGGCCATCTGTCCGCGCATCGACAGCGGCTCGAGCACGAGCGAGTCCTTGGTCGGGAAGTAGCGGTAGAGAGTGGACGTGCCGATCTCGGCCATCTCGGCGATCTCTTCCATCCGCGTGGCCTCGTAGCCCTGCTCGAGGAAGAGGGGCAGGGCGGTGTCGAGGATCAGTTCCCGGGTCTGCGCCGCGTTGCGCTCTCGTAAGCCCATGTGACCACTCTAACAGTCACTGTCAATTTGGTAGTCACTACCAGGACCGTCTACGGTTGCCCCCTAGCCGGTGGCCCCGGCCTCCATCGGATCCGTCGAAAGGCCCTCGACATGGCATGGCACCTCTTCCGGCTCGGGCGCTGGTCGTTCAACCACCGCAGGATCGTCGCCGCGACCTGGGTCGGACTCCTGATCCTGCTCGGCGTCGGGTCCACGACCTTGGCGGGACAGACCACCGACAAGTTCGAGCTGTCCGGCGTGGAGTCCACCCAGGCGTTCGACCTGATCAAGGAGCGTTCGCCCCAGGCTCAGACCGACGGAGCCACCGCGCAGGTCGTGTTCCAGGCCCCGGACGGTGAGCAGCTCACCGGTCCGGCAAATTCGCGGGCCGTCGACAAGGCTCTGGCGCAGGCGCAGACGAAGCACGTCGCCTCAGTGGCCTCACCGTTCGCCGCGGGCACCATCTCGGCCGACGGCACCGTCGGCTACGCGACCATCTCCTACACCAAGCCGGCCGTCGACCTCACCGGCACCGACCTCGACCGGCTCGAGGACGCCCGGACCAGTGCCGAGTCCGCCGGGCTCGACGTGGCCATCGGTGGCGACGCCATCACTCCCGCGACCGAGCCTCCGACCGCCGAGCTGATCGGCGTCGGTGTCGCGCTCGTGGTGCTCCTGATCACCTTCGGGTCCCTGGTAGCAGCAGGCATGCCCCTGTTGACGGCACTCCTGGGGGTCGGGATCGGGGTCACCGGGATCAGCACGTTGACCGGTTTCGTCGAGCTGAGCTCCGTCACGCCGGCCCTCGGCACCATGCTCGGGCTGGCGGTGGGGATCGACTATGCCCTGTTCATCATGTCGCGCTACCAGCACGAGGTGAGGCAGGGTCGTGGGTTGGCGGAGGCCGCCGGTGTCGCGGTCGGTACGGCGGGGTCGGCCGTCGTGTTCGCCGGCCTGACCGTGATCATCGCCTTGACCGGTCTGTCCGTGACCGGCATCAGCTTCCTGACGCAGATGGGACTCGGTGGAGCCTTCACCGTGCTCATCGCGGTCCTCATCGCGCTGACCCTGCTGCCTGCCCTCCTCGGCTTCGCCGGCAAGCGGGTCTCGGGCGGCACGGTGAAGTTCCTCAAGAACCGTGACCCCGAGGGCGACGACATCCGAACCAACGGTCGACGCTGGGTCGACCTGGTCGCCCGCTTCAAGGTGCCCGCCCTGATCATCGGGCTGGCCGCCGCCGCCGTGATCTCGCTCCCGGTCGCGAAGATGGAGCTGGCGTTGCCCGACAACTCCACCGCGGCGGCCGGCAGCGACCAACGCGTCGCCTTCGACCTCATCTCGGACAACTTCGGCGCCGGTTCCAACGGCCCCCTCGTGGTCGTGGTCGACACCAAGAACGCTGACGACCCGGCCGCCGCCGTGAACACCGCCGTCACCGAGCTCCAGTCGATCAAGTCGGGAGTCGCCGCCGTCGTACCACCGGTGACCGCGGGTGACGCGACGTCGGAGGCTGCCTTCCAGGCCCAGCTCGACGCCGTCCAGTTCGCCACGATCACCGTGGTGCCCGAGACCGGCCCGTCGGATGCGAAGACCAAGGACCTTGTCACCGACATCCGCGACCGTCTCGGCGACCTACCGTCCGAGACCGGTGCCCGAGCCCTGGTCACCGGCGCGACCGCGGTCGGGATCGACATCTCCCAGTCGCTGGCCGACGTGTTCCCGCTCTACCTGCTCATCGTCGTCGGCCTGGCGATCGTGTTGCTGATCCTGGTCTTCCGCTCGATCCTGGTGCCGATCAAGGCGACTCTCGGCTTCATCATCTCGCTCGGGATCTCCCTGGGTGCCACCGTCGCGGTCTTCCAGTGGGGCTGGCTCAACCAGCTGCTCGGCCTCGATGTCACCTCACCGGTGATCTTCATCCTTCCGCTGCTGCTGACCGGCATCCTGTTCGGCCTCGCCATGGACTACGAAGTCTTCCTGGTCAGCCGGATGCGCGAGGCCTACGTCCACGGCGCTCCTGCGCGGGAGGCCGTCATCATCGGCTTCCAGCACAGCGCCCGGGTCGTCACCGCCGCTGCCATCATCATGATGGGGGTGTTCGCCGGCTTCGCCCTGAGTGAGGGTGCCGTCATCAAGACCATCGGCTTCGCGCTCACCGTCGGAGTCCTCGCCGATGCCTTCCTGGTTCGGATGATGATCGTGCCCGCCCTGATGTCGATCATCGGTGAGCGCATCTGGTGGATCCCCTCCTGGCTCGACCGGATCCTGCCCGATGTCGACATCGAAGGCGAAGCGCTGATGGCGCGGCTGGCCGAACTCCGACCCACTGACCTGTCGTAGATGTACAGGCAAATCGCGTCGACCTGTCGCAGATGTACATCGAGCGGTGTACATCTGCGACAGGTCGGCGGGCTACGAATTCTCGGTGGTGACCGGACCGGCCGAGCTCACCAGCGGGGGTGGATGGCCGCTCGCAGGTGCTCGTCGTAGATGCGTCGGATGCCTGCCTCGACGTCGCGTCCAAGCGGCGGCACGTCGCCGGCGGCTGCGTTGGCGCGGGCCTGTCGCGCGTTGCGTGCGCCGGGGATGACGGTCGAGATTCCGGGTTGCTGCCAGAGCCACGCGATCGCTGCCTGCGCCGGAGTGACGCCCTCCGGGGCATGGGCGCGCACGAGCTCGGTGAACTCGGCGGCCGCAGTCAGCCCAGTCCCGAAGTCGACTCCGGAGAACGTCTCCCCGACATCGAAGGCGCTGCCATCGCGGTTGTAGCTGCGGTGGTCGTCCTTCGCGAAGGTGGTGCCGGCGTCGTACTTGCCCGAGAGCAGGCCCGAGGCCAGCGGCACCCGCGCGATGATGCCGACGCCGGCCTCGGCAGCGGCCGGAAGCACCTCGTCCAGGGGCTTGAGCCGGAAGGCGTTGACGATGATCTGCACGGTGGCCAGGTGGGGGCGAGCGATCGCCGCGAGCGCCTGGTCCACGGTCTCGACGCTCACGCCGTACGCCGCGATCGCACCATCGTCGACGAGCTGGTCGAGGGCGTCGTACGTCGCGTCGTCGGTGATCGTGGCCGTGGGCGGGCAGTGCAGCTGCACCAGGTCGAGCCGGTCGACACCCAGGTTTCGCCGGGACCGGTCGGTGAAGTCGCGGAAGTTCTGTGGCGTGTAGTTCTCGGGGAGCTGGTCGACGCGGCGTCCCATCTTGGTCGCCACCGTGATGCCGGCGTAGGGGTGCTCGCGTAGGAACCGGCCGATGACCTGTTCACTGCGCCCGTCGCCGTAGACGTCGGCGGTGTCGAAGAACGTGACGCCCGCCTCCGCCGACTCCTCGAGCACGCGCAGGGCATCACCCTCGGAAACCTGGCCCCAGTCGGCACCGAGCTGCCAGGTGCCCAGACCGACGACGGAGACCTCGCGGGCGGTCCTGCCGAGCGTGCGCTTCTCCACGGTGCTCTCCTACCTCGTGGGAGGCATGGCTGCCCCCCTGCGGTCAGCCTAGTGAGCAGACCTCAGACGATCGTGCGCGCCTCCATCGACCGTGCGCAGCAAGCGGGTGAAGACCACGACGTTTGCCTGGTAGCCGCCCTGCGCCGCGTCGTAGGAGCCACCACAGGTGACGAGGTTGAGGAAGCGGCCACCCGTGCGTGCATAGACGCGTTGAGCGGGGAAGTCGGCGTTCGGGTACGTCGCCACCCGAGTGACCTCGAAAACGCCCGTCGTGTTGTCGCGCGCGTCAATGCGGATCCGTTCACCGCGTCGCAGTTCGCCCAACCGGGCGAATACGGCGGGACCGCTCACTGAGTCGACGTGCCCGAGGATGACCGACGAGCCCGGGTCGCCCGGACGCGGGCCGAGGTGATACCAGCCGGCCGATTCGGCGTCGGTTGGGACCTCGACGGTGTCGTCCTGATTGAGTCCGAGGCGCAGGAGAGTGGTGGACACGCCGATGACCGGGATCCGGAGCCGCACGGGCGAGGCGACCCTCGCGCTCCTGGCCGGCTCCGGGATCGGAGCCACCGGCGCGGTGAAGGTCGCCGAGGGCTCTGAGGCAGCGGGTGCGGTTTGGTCCGCCCACATGAAGAGACACCCGGTTCCCACGATCGCGAGGGCGCAGGCCAGCGTCCGCCACGCTCGGGTCCGGTGTGCCGAGGTCACCGGGTCGCTGAGTGCCGCGAACTGGCTCGGCGGCGTCCGCTCCGACTGCCGAGAACGGCGGCTCCGGTCGCACCGGCGAGGGCCAGGCCGCTGGCCATGAGCCAGCCGAGCCCGGCGGACTCGTCGGTCGGGCCTACGGAGCCGGTGTGCGGGTGGCCGACCGGTACCGTCGGTCCGTTCGGTCCGCGAGGACTGTCGGGTCCACCGGTGCCGTGAGGATTGCTCGGTCCTGTGGGTCCGCCGGTGCCGCCGGCAGTCGGGGTGGCCGTCGTCGTCGAGCCGCTGGACGGCGTACTGCTCGGGCTTGCCGTTGCGGTCGTCGGCGGTGTGGTGCTGCAGGTAGGACGGGTGATGACGTTGGTGTCCAGGCTGACCTGGCCATTGCGGGCCAGCACCCGGCCCTGCAACGTCGCGCCTGTCTGGAGAGAGGCGCTGGTCAGGGCGAGGATGCTGCCCACGAAGGTCGTCGAGGTGCCGAGGGTCGCGGAGCTGCCGACCTGCCAGAACACGTTGCAGGCCTGGGCTCCGCCGACCAGGGCGACCGTGCTGCTGCTGGCGGTGATCAGGGTGGAGCCGGCCTGGAAGATGAACACCGCGTCAGGATCGCCCTGGGCGTCGAGGGTGACTGTTCCGGTCAGTGCCATCGCGCTGGCTGCCTGATAGACACCCGCGACCAGCGTCTGGCCACCGAGGTCCTGGCTGGTCTTGTCGACGACGGGAGTTCGTCCCGCCGCATCGTTGTAGGCGGTGGTCACGTCGCTCTGCGCCTGGAGCGCGACGGCGTCCGAGACGTGCATGGTGCCGTTGATGACTGTACCCGGGGGAAATCCCGTGACCGCGGATCCGGGGCTGACGCCCAGGTCACCGGAGACGACCGACGGACCGACGTTGGTCACGGTGGTTCCGGCGAGTACGGCGAACGAGGTGGCCGTTCCCAGCCCTACGGAGGCCTGTGCGGCGAACGCAGCTGGTGCGTGCCCGAGGATCAGGAGCCCCGTTCCGACTGCTAGGAGGGGGGTGAGAAGAAAGGATCTGCTGGCCATTGCGCATCCGAACGATTGCCGGAGCGGTTGCCACGAGATCGTCAATGCCATCGAGACCGGATGGTGCGAACCTACAGAAGTTTCGCGGCGCGTGGTTCTTTTTGACTATTTTGCTCGGTTTCTATGTTTTCAGGGGGTTGATCGGTAGATCGCTCGACCCACGGGCGCCCACCCGGTCTGAGACGATGTGGCGGTGACCGAGCGCGTCTGGTTCCCCAGCACGAGTGGCCCGAACCTTGCGGGCCTGATCGACCTTCCCGAGGGTGAGCCACGCGGCTGGGGCGTGTTCTCCCACGGCTTCACCCTCGGCAAGGACAGCCCTGCGGCCAGCAGGATGTGCAAGCAGTTGGCGAGCGAGGGCATCGGGATGCTGCGCTTCGACAACCTGGGACTCGGCGACTCCGAAGGCGACTGGGGAGATGGCTCCTTCTCCCACAAGGTCGCCGACACCGCTCAGGCGGTGCGGTTCATGTGCGAGTCGGGTCACGACGTACGGCTTCTGGTGGGGCACTCGTTCGGGGGAGCGGCCGTGCTGGCCGCAGCGCACGAGGTCGACGGCGTACGCGCGGTGGCGAGCGTGGGCGCGCCGTACGACCCGGGGCATGTCGAGCACAACTACGACGCCCTGCTCGAGCGCATCCTGGCCGAGGGCGAGGCGCCGTTTCCCGTCGGTGGCAAGGCGCTCACCTTGCGGCGGCACTTCATCGAGGACGTGCGCAACACGGACCTGCGCGTGCAGATCCGCACCCTGCGCCGGGCGCTTCTGGTGATGCACTCGCCGACCGACAACACCGTGGGCATCTCCAACGCGAGCGAGATCTTCCGCGCCGCTCGCCATCCGCGCAGCTTCGTCTCCCTCGAGGGCGCCGACCACCTGCTGACGGGTCGCAACCAGGCCCAGCGCGCCGCCCGCATCGTGAGCGCGTGGGTCGATCCCTACCTGTCGGACAGATGAGCAGGCCCGAGGTGCCCACCGTGACCTACGCCGAAGCGCGCGGCGAGGACGACCTGGCGAACCTGCTCGAGCGCCTGCGACACGAGCTCCCCGACACCACTTTCGTCGTCGTCCTGCCGGCGGACCCGGCTCTCGATGCGGCGTTGATCATCGAGCGGCTGGCGGGCATCGCCGCCGAGTACGTCTTCACGGACTCCGGCGCCGGGAGCGGGAGCGACCTGGCCTTCTGGTGCCTGGGGCACACAGGCCTGGGTGAGGACTTCGTCTACACCGTGCCCGACCTCGACGACGCCATCGGGCATGCCCGCGAGGTGTTGACGTCGCCGGCACGAGGTGGCTGGGAGGGCGAGGCCATCCTGGTGCTGGTGTGAGCCTCACTCCGCCGCGGGGAAACCACCGATGCGGACCGGGTTGCCGTGAACGTCGATGACGTCGAGCTCGAGCGCGCCCCACGACTCGGTGGCGACGGGGCTGAGCTCGCCCGGTGCCGTCACGTCCCTGTCGACCCAGGACGCATGGCAGGCGCGCGCCTGATCCGGGGTGTCGAACCGGGCGGAGCAGCCGACGTCGTTGGTCCACCGGTCGGCCGACGGGTCGAGCCGGAAGTGCAGCTCGATGGCCGGTTTCCCCGTGGCGCAGGATGAGACGGTCGGGCCAGCGACCGGGTTCGACGGAGCCGAAGGCGGACCAGAACGAGGACGTCACGTCGGAGTCGGCCCTCTCGAGGACCGCGACGGTGGCGACAGCCATGCGGCCGCTCTGCCCGATCATTCGACCGTGTCGACGTCCTCGCCGGTGATCAGGCCGAGTCCTGCCGCGTGCCGCGCCAATGAGGTCGAGTCCGAGACGAGCACGAAGGGTACGTCGTGGGCCCAGGTGTCGGTGATCGCCTCGACCCGGCGGTCGCCTGGATCCAGCCTGACCTCGCGGATGTACACCGCCAGGATCCGACCCGGGTGTCGCTTCACCACATCGGCGTAGATCTCCGGATCGTGTTGCCCGGAGTCGCCGACGAGCACGAACGACAGGTCCGGGTGCAGGGCGAGCACCTCGTCGATCCGCTCGTTCTTGTGGGACCCGTGGGTGCGGTCGGCATCCGTGCCGAGCAGGTCGCGCAGCAGCAGCGGGGCGGGTGGGAAGCCGCGGTGTGCGAGGAACGCGTGCAGGAAGCCCAGCAGGTTCCACGGACTCGAGGAGACATAGAAGACGGGGTTCTCGCCGCCTCGGGGATTGGCCGCCAGGGCCCGGTAGAGAGCAGCGGCGCCCACGAAAGGGATCCTGGTCAGCTCCGATCCCACCAGCGTCTGCCGGATCATGGCGAGCGCCCGCTGGGCCCCGGTGTGCAGGATCGTGTCGTCGATGTCGGAGATCACGCCGTACGCCGCCCCCGCCTCCGAGATCCGCAGCCGCACCGGCGTGGGAGGTGCGTCCTGAAGGCCGCGGTAGGGCGCGGCGAGGCGGACCTCGCCCACGGCCCACGGACCCTCGAACGGCTGCCCGTGGGCCAGCAGTCGCACCTCGAAGTAGCCCTCGGCGTCACTGGTCGTGTCGAGGATCGTCGTGCCCACCCGGACCTGCAGCGGGACCCCCGGCAGCTCGTTGGTCAGGAAGCGGCCGACGCTGCGGCGCACCGCCGCCCAGGCGGACTCCCCGTCGACGGCCGCACCGTCCTCCGGGTTGTCCAGCACGCGTCCCCGCAGCACCGCCTCGCGTGCGTTGCCATGCCCGTCGTAGGAGTCGATCCGGAAGTGTGCAGGTGTTCGGTTGGCGCGGCGCGCGATCCTCGCTGCGTCCCACCGGCGCTCCGCGCCGATCGCCAGCTGATAGCCGGTGCGCCTGGCGCGATCGCGTCTGCGGCTGCTTCTGGCCACCACACCTCCCGACACACCGATCACCGTGCGTCACCACCCTAGTGACAGTGAGGATCGCGGATCAGGAGGTCATCGTGGTTTCCTCTCCGAGATGGTGCGGTGCTGCCGGGATGCGTGCCTTCGGATCGTCGACGTCGGCGTGCGTGACGGCGAGGTAGGTCACGAGCGCGACGAACACGAGCAACCCCAGCGCCGTGACCGGTCCGGTGCCCCAGCCGACACCTCCCTGCGACGTGCCCTTGCCGAGCCAGTCCGCCACCGAGGCGCCCAGCGGCCGGGTCATGACATAGGCCGCCCAGAACGCGATCGTCGCGTTGAGGCCGATCCGCCAGAGCGCGAGAGGGATCAGGATGAGCACGGCGAACAGCACGATCGACCAGACGAAACCGAGCCCCGCGTCGATCGCCGTGGCGTCGCCGAGGGCCGTGCCGAGTCCGAAGGTGAGCAGGACGACGCCCCAGTAGAACCGCTCTCGCCGCGCTGTGGTGATGGAGTGCACCGAGATCGTGCCCTCGCTCTGTCGCCACCACGCGAGCACCCCGCAGAGCAGGGTGAAGTAGATCAACGAGTCCACCCAGTACGGCGTACCGAGGGCGACGTGCGGCCCGTCCGCGATCATCGTGCCGAACAACGCGACGCTCAGCACGGTGGTCCAGTAGCGGACCGGGTGGTAGGTCTCCGCCTTCAGCTGGATCCGCAGCGCGACGATGAATCCGCCGATGCCGACGACGGCGGCCAACGGGATGCTGAGCGTGCCGAGGAAGTCGGAGCCGGTCTCGCCGATCCCGGTGGTGAGCAGCTTGACGATCCAGAAGAGCAGGAACACCTGGGGGACTTTGGGGGCCACGAAGGCACGGGTGCGCATGGTCTCGGACCCTAGGTGCGGCCACCTGTCGAGAACCTGAGCACTCGGCACGCTGCCGGCGGTGTCGGTGGTCGTGATCCTGGCGCCGACCGTGCACGGCTAGGAGATCAAGGCCGGCTGAGGCGTCGCCTTCTGAGCACCAGGTAGGCGCCGCCGAGCAGGGCGCCTACCCCGACTGCGAGCTGCTGCCAGTGCCAGGTCCACCAGGCGCTCCACGACCCGAAGAGTGCCGGTTGCGGCCCTCCTGCGATGGCATCCGCCGCCCACTGGATGCAGAACGACTGGTTGCTCGGGTGCAGCGCCACGAGCGACTTGTCACCGTCGGCTGTGACCAGGATCGAGCGCGCCTGCGAACCCAGCCGCTTGGTCGGCAGCACAGGGTCGTCGCCGATCCAGGCGGTCGCGCAACCGGCGCCTTCCCAGTCCCTCACCTGACGGGGCGGCAGTTCTTTGCCCCTGGCCAGGTCGAACATGCGCAGCTCTGAATAGCGGTCCTCCTCCCTGGAGATCACGAGAAGTGTGCTGCCGTTCGGCGACAGGCTCGTCGTGACCGCTCTCAGCGCGCCGATGGGCCGGCTGCCCGGCAGGACCCTCTCGGTCGAGTCACCGGTGCGGATGTTCGTCGTGACCACCGTCGGGGGTGTGGTGGCAACCGGGCCACCGGGCTGGCGCAGCGTCACCGCCTCGAGGGCCGACCGGAACCCGACTGGGACCCCCGTACCGAGAGGCCGCACCTCGCCAGTCGACACATCAAGCAGGAGGGGAACGTCTCCGGTCCCACTTCGCGGTATCCGTCCGCTGACCAAGACCGATGAGTTGTCCGGCGACCAGATCATGGGCGACGAGGTTGCCAGCACATAGGGCCGCATCGCTTCGAGAGTCCGCGTTTCGCCGCTGACGAGATTCCGCACCGCCAATGCGCCATCCGCCCTGTCCGCTGGCATTCCCAGAGCCACGAAGGGACTCGATAGGACCAGGGTGCCGTCCGGTGAGAGCACCGCACCTCGATCGACGGAGCCCCAGGTCTCGCCAGTCGGCGACACGAGCACAGTGAAGGAGTCGCCGAAGTTGTTGTTCGTGAACGTGGCGGCGAGAGCCCCTGGAGCGTCCGGGAGGTCGTCGAAGGAACCCTGGTGGCCGAACCGCTGCGGATAGCTGTGCACCCCGCTCGATGGGTCGCTGCCGATGGGTGGCGGCTGGTGGCGGAGCCGCGGACCGGCGACGAGCACGGCGGCCACGAGCGCCACGCACACGGCGGCGACGCCCGCGCGACGGCGTACCCGCCGCCTCCGCCCGGCCGCCCATGTCGAGGCGGCCAGCTCGCCGGGTTCGGGGGCTTCGGTGGCGAGGTCCTCGAAGGCCCCGCGTAGAGGCGCGCTCACGGTGCCTCCATCGGGTCGAGCTCCGCCAGCAGGTCGGGAGCGAGCACCCGCAGTCGCTGCAGCGCGTGTCGGGTCTGGGACTTGACCGTGTTCACCGAGCAGCCGAGGACGGCAGCGGTCTGCTGCTCGGTCAGGTCGTCGTAGAAGCGCAGGACCAGGACGGCCCGTTGACGCGGCGTGATGCGCAGCAGTGCCGCCCGCAGGACCAGTCGGGGCGCGACACCGTCAGTGGGCGTGGCGACGTCCTCGCGATCAGCGGGCACCCGCGCGTCCGCAGACTCCCGCACCCGCCGGCGCCGCCAACCGTCGATGGCGCGTGTGTAGAGGATGCGGCGAACGTAGGGCTCCGGATCCGATGTGATCCGGGACCACCGGTCGGCAGCTCGGATGAGGGTCTCCTGGAGCACGTCCTCGGCTCGGTGCGCGTCGCCCGTCAGGAGGTACGCCGTGCGCAGGAGCGCGGCCGAGCGCGAACGGACGAACTGCTCGAAGTCCACCCAATCACCCCCTTGCCCATGGATACGGCCGCGGAACCATCTTCGGGTGGATGCGTGCGCAACCGAACCCGATTTCACGATTCAGAAGGTGTTACACCTACGAAACAGAGCCGTGACCGGCGATGCATCGCGCTCGATAACTTCGAGATGTCCGTTCTGCCATCAGCCGCAGCAGCAGCTCCGTTCAAGGGATGCCCACAGTGAGTGGAAACAACGCACGTCTTCAGGCGATCAAGGGTGTCGAGGCCTATGTGCCGCCGGCCATCAGCTTCGACCCGGGCGAGGAGCCCGGTGAGATCTTCGGCGCGAACGTCTTCAGCCTCTCGGTGATGCAGAAGCGGCTGCCCAAGTCCGTCTACAAGTCGGTGCTGGCCACCATCGAGAAGTCGGCCCCGCTCGACCCCGCCGTCGCGGACGCCGTCGCCTCCGCGATGAAGGACTGGGCCCTGGAGAAGGGCGCGACCCACTACGCGCACGTCTTCTACCCGTTGACCGGCCTCACCGCCGAGAAGCACGACAGCTTCCTCGACCCGGTCGGTGACGGTACGGCGTTCGCGTCGTTCTCCGGCAAGACCCTGGTCCAGGGCGAGCCCGACGCGTCCAGCTTCCCCAACGGCGGCCTGCGCAACACCTTCGAGGCCCGCGGCTACACCGGTTGGGACGTGATGAGCCCGGCGTACGTGCTGGAGAACCCGAACGGCAACACGCTCTGCATCCCCACGATCTTCATCTCGATGACGGGGGAGGCGCTCGACCACAAGACCCCGGTCCTGCGCTCGCAGCAGGCGATGGCGGTGCACGCTGAGCGTGTGCTGAAGCTCTTCGGGCACGACAACTCCGAGCACATCGTGTCCTACCTCGGCCCGGAGCAGGAGTACTTCCTCATCGACCGGCACTTCTTCCACGCCCGGCCGGACCTGATCAACTCCGGTCGTACCCTCTTCGGTGCCAAGCCGCCCAAGGGCCAGGAGTTCGACGACCACTACTTCGGGGCCATCCCCGAGCGCGTGCTCGCCTTCATGATGGACACCGAGCGGGAGCTCTTCAAACTCGGCATCCCGGCGAAGACCCGGCACAACGAGGTCGCTCCCGGCCAGTTCGAGGTCGCGCCGATGTTCGAGCGTGCCAACGAGGGCTCCGACCACCAGCAGCTGCTGATGACGACGTTCAAGTCGATCGCCAAGAAGCACGGCATGGAGTGCCTCTTCCATGAGAAGCCCTTCGCCGGAGTCAACGGCTCGGGCAAGCACGTCAACTTCTCGCTCGGCAACAGTGAGTTCGGCAGCCTGTTCGTTCCCGGTGACAGCCCCCATGACAACGCCCAGTTCCTGGTGTTCTGCGGGGCCATCATCCGCGGCGTGGACCTCTACGGTGGCCTGCTGCGTGCGTCGGTGGCCTCGGCGAGCAACGACCACCGGCTTGGAGCGAACGAGGCTCCGCCGGCGATCATCTCGATCTTCCTCGGTGACCAGCTCGCCGACGTGTTCGACCAGATCGCCAAGGGTGGTGCCACCAGGTCCAAGGAGAAGGGCACGCTGACCATCGGCGTCGACACACTCCCGGACCTCACCAAGGACCCGGGGGACCGCAACCGCACCAGCCCGTTCGCGTTCACCGGAAACAGGTTCGAGTTCCGGGCGCCTGGCTCGATGCAGACGGTGGCCGGGCCGATGGTCATGCTCAACACGATCATGGCCGAGGCGCTCGACCACTGCGCGACCGTGCTGGAGAAGGCGGTCGCCGACGGCACCGACTTCAACGACGCGGTCCAGAGCCTGCTCGCCGACATCGTCGCCGATCACGGCAAGGTGATCTTCAACGGCAACGGCTACTCCGACGAGTGGCCGGTCGAGGCCGAGCAGCGTGGGCTGAAGAACCTGCGTACGACGGTGGACGCCCTGCCCGAGCTGATCACGCCCGAGGCCATCGAGCTGTTCACGAAGTACAAGGTCTTCAACGAGCGGGAGATGCACTCGCGCTACGAGATCGGTCTCGAGCAGTACCTCCTCTCCATCACCGTCGAGGCGAATCTCGTCGGTGAGATGGGCGCCACCATCATCCTGCCGGCAGCTCTGCGCTACCAGACCGAGCTGGCCGCCAACGTGGCCGCCCTCAAGGCAGCCGGGGTGGACGCCGACACCGGTCTGCTCGAGGCGGTGTCCGCACCGATCGCCGACCTGAAGGCCGCGCTCACGTCCCTCACCTCTGCCGTCGAGAACGAGCATGCCGAGGATGAGCTGGCGCAGGCGACGTACGTGCGCGACTCGGTCCTGCCCGCGATGGCCGCGGTCCGAGCGGCTGCGGACACGCTGGAGAACATGGTGGCCGACGACCTGTGGCCGCTGCCGACGTACCAGGAGATGCTCTACCTCCTCTGAGCCGTCGAACGCCGATGGCCCCGGATCCGCACACGCGGAACCGGGGCCATCGTTCGTTCTTGCAGGTTGCCGCCGCCTAGGACGTGCGGGAGAGCCCCGCATTGCCTCCCGGATCGGCCACCCAACCGGGAGGAAGGGTGGTTCCGTCGCGGAAGCAGTCGCCGCCGACGGCGACATTCGTCGCGGGGAAGGAGCCGGCGGGACACTTGCCCTCCGGGTCGGCGCGGAAGATGAACAGTGCGGCCAGAGTGAGGACGCTGACGGCGACGCCCAGCGCGAGCCCGATCACGAATGACCTCATGAGCCGTAGTCCATCCGCTGGTTCCCGTCGGGGTCGGCAGTCCAGCCGGGCGGAAGCGCCTCGCCGTACGCGATGCACTGGCTGCCGCCGCCCGGTTCGGCTGTCGCCGGGAACTCACCCTTGGAGCAGATCCATTCGTCGGCCAGCGGGCCGCCCGAGAGGATGAACACGGCGAGGACGAGGACGCCGCTCAGGGCGAAGGTGGCCGCCAGCCCGGCCACGAACCCGGTGATCAGGAGGGCCCAGGAGGTTCGATGGTGTCGAGGAGGGGCTATCGCATCGTCGGTCATGGCAAGAGCCTGACTGACCGGCGGGGGTACGTGTATCCGTCGTGGTACTTATTGTCCTGATCGTCCCCGGGCCCCACGCGCCTCATCCGCCCCAGGTGTCAGGCTCCCTTGGTGGTTGTCAGGGGTTGCAACGCCTGACAACCGCGAGTTTCCCCGGATATCCGGGGATTCTGCACCCCCACCATCCCCCTGGCGAGGTTTAGGATCCGGGCATGCTCACCGTCGCGCTCGCCTTCGCTGCCCTGGCAGCCCTGCTCCACGTCTACATCTTCGTGCTGGAGTCGTTCCGGTGGGAGCAGCCGGGCACCCTGAAGGCGTTCGGGATGACGCCCGAGGTGGCTCGTGTCACGCAGCCGCTGGCCTACAACCAGGGCTTCTACAACCTCTTCCTCGGCATCGGCACCGGGGTCGGCGTCGCCCTGGCAGGCAGCCACCGGGAAGCGGCTGTAGCCCTGGTGCTGTTCGGCTGCGGCAGCATGGTCGCGGCGGCGCTGGTGCTGGTCACCAACGACACGTCGAAGGCGCGTGGAGCGGTGATCCAGGGCACCTTCCCGGCGCTGGCACTGCTCGGCCTCCTGCTCTGGGGGGTGACCTGAGTCAGTGCTGACGGTTGCGGCGACTCGCCACCGCGATCACGCCGGCTCCGCCCAGCAGGAGGAGTACGCCGAGGATCCCGAGCGGCAGCAGGCTCTCGGGGGCCCCGGTGTCGGGGAGCGACCCGTCCGGAGGACCGTCCGTCGGCCCCACGCCTGAGGGTCCGGCGGTCGGCGTGCCGTTGCTGGGGCCGGAGCTGGGTGAGACGGTCGGTGAGGTGGTCGGTTGCGCCCGGTTCACCACGGTCACGGTCGGCACCTCGTCGGTCCCGCCGACGGGCACGGTCACCGTCTTCGCGTTGGCCTCGCCGTCGGTGTCGCTGACCAGGCCCGCGGAGTCGGTCTCCCACACGCGGCACGAGGCGCGTGCCGGCACCGTGGTGAGCGTCAGGGACTGGTCGGCGGCCAGCTCGAACTCGCCGGCCGCCACCTCGACCGGGGCGCCCGGTCCGGCAGCGGTCTCCGGGACGACGGTGCAGCGATAGGCGAAGCCGAACGGTCCGGCCACGTCGCTGTCGACCACTCGTTTGTGGGTGGTGACGTCGCCGAAGACCATCGCCACCCCGGTCTTGATCGGCTCGGTCGCTGGCAGTTGCACGATGGTCCCGCTGTCGGAGAAGAACTCCGTGTGCGCGAACGAGTTCCACGCGACCTCGTTCTGGATGCCGTTCGTCGGAGCGGCGGGAGCGGCCATCCGGAACCGCAGAGCCGTGGTGTCGCCGGGCCCGAGTCCGCCAGGGAAGGTGATGATGCCGCGGAACGCGCTGCTGGCCGGGTCGTAGGCAGGGTCCCAGCTGCCCGCCGGGCAGGTGCCGGGGGGTCGGCTGAGGTCGAGGGTGCAGGTCGGGTCCGAGGACGAGTACGCCGCCGCGAGGTTGCCGACGCCGGCCAGGGCCACCGGGCCGAGCAGGGTCGGCGACTGGTCCCACTGGGTGCCGCGCTCCTCACCGGTCAGGACCACGCCGGTGTCACCGGGGGCTGGGAAGACGTCGACGATCCGGATCTCGGTCGCCGGGTTGGTGCCCGCGTTGGTGACACGCACGTAGAAGTCGAATCCCTGTCCCGGCGCGACGCGGGCGACGCACGGGTAGCGGGTGAAGCTCTCGCCACCGACGCTCAGCCGCGGGCAGGCCGGGTCGCCCACGTCGTAAAGCTCGCCCGTGACGCTGTTGAGCCAGCCGAGCGACGTGTCTCCGGAGACCCACTTCGCTGCGCCGACCGCGTTGCCGGCCAGCGTGGTGACGACGGCGGCGGAGGTGCAGTAGAGCCCGTCGCCGTACGCCGGGTCGTCGGTCGCCGTGCCCGGTCGTGAGCCGCCGTCGGCGCAGCTGAGGCCGGGGCGATCGGCGGACCCGCCGGCCCGGTTCTCGATCGTGCTGCCGGCGGTGATTCCCGGTGCGAGCTGGGTCTGGAACGTGACGGTGACGGTGCCGCCCGGCATCAGCACGAGGTCATCGAAGACCCAGCGCAGGCTGCGGACCCGACCGTTCCCGTCGTCGGTCGTGGTGAACGTCGGGGCGGCGGAGGGAGGTGCACCGGCTGGCTGGACGACCTCGTAGGTGAAGGGCTGGGAGGGGTTGCTCGGCGCGAAGTCGAGACGATCCGGCAGCGGCTCGGAGATGCTGGGGCTGGGCAGCGGGCCGGTGCCGGTGTTGGTCAGGGTGAGCGTGAACGGGATGGGCTCACCGGGGCCGGCGGCGATGTCGGAGGACTTCGAGAACCGCAGCTGGGCGGTGCCGGGCGTCAGCTCGTGCGTGGCGGTCGTGTCCGGGACCGGAGCCAGGGCCCCTCCCTGTCGGGTCGTCTCGTAGCCACCGTCGGCGGTGTCGGACAGTGTGTCCGGGACCGGGGTGCCGGGATCGGAGTGCAGGGTGGCGCGAGGGATGACCCCGATGCAGATGCTCGCTGCGGTGCACTGACCGGTGGTCGGGAAGTTGGTCCCGGGCTTGATGGTGAAGCTGTTGTCGGCCACGCTGAAGGTGATTCGGAATCCTCGTACGTCAGCGGCGGCGACGCCAGCGGGCAGCGAGGGGCTCTGGCTGGCCGTCCGGGTGCCGTTGACGAACGTGCCGCCGGCACAGTCGGTCGTGCAGACGTCGACCTGGACCCGGTTGGCCGACGGCGGGAAGTTCACGCGGATGGTGCCGGTGACGTCGACGGCATCGAAGAAGTCGGCGTCGACGTCGGTGACCACGAGCCGCTTGAGCCACAGCGTGCCGGTGTTCTGGGCCGCCAGCTTAACCTGGATCGGCGTACCCGGCAGCCCGGCCCGGGGTCGCACCGAGCTGGCGGGGCTGATGGCCTTCTGGACCGAGGCGCCCTCACTGGGCTCGGTCGCCGTGATGGGGGTCGAGCAGAAGTTCGTGGCCGGCTGGGTGTCGGAGCCGACCGAGGCGCAGTTCTGGATCCGGGTGCCGGGGTCGACGCCGTCGCGCAGGATCACCGAAGCCGAGAGGCGGTACGTCGCACCGGCGGCGACGGGTGCATCGACGCTCACCCGGAACCCGCGCGACCTGGCAAGGAGGGCGGCGTCGCCGGCGACGTAGGGCACGTAGGCGTCGACGAGGGGGTCGTAGACCTCGGCCGTGGCAGGGGGACTGGCCGGCAGGGTCAGCGCGGACAACCGGAACTGGTCGAACGGGTTGCCGGGGGCGGTCGGGTCGGCGGGATCGGCCAGCACCACGCCGGTGGCCGGCACGGTGCCGCGGTTGGTGAAGGACAGGCTGAACGTGCGCGGCAGCCCGGGGAGGATCGTCGGCAGCTCGGCGGCCTTCACGCCGGTCAGCCGCGAGAAGGCGGGCTGGACGGCGACGCTGGCGCAGTCGGCAGCGGCGGCCGAGCCCACCCCGTTGATCGAGCTAGTCGCCGTGCCACGGGCGCAGTTCTGGACGCCGGCTGATCCGCCACCCACCAGGTCGTCTGCGGTCACGTTGTCGTTGAGGCGACCCTGGATCCCGAGGGTGGCCGCCGCGCCGGCCGCGATGGTGCCGTTGCCGTCCGGATCGGTGCCGGTGAACCGCACCGCGATGCCCACCGGGCGCGGGGTGAGGCACGGCACCGGGACATCGGCGGTGACCGGCGGCGGCAAGAGCTGACGCGTGATCGTGGTGCCCCCACCGCAGTCGAAGGCCACCTCGGCACTGCTCGCGCCGGCGGGGAACACGACCCGGACGCTGGTGACGTCGATCTTGTCGAACTCTCCGGGTGGGGTCACCGAAGGGTCGATGATGGTGATCTCGGAGACCGGGAAGGGGGAGGTGTTGGTGGCCACCATCAGTCCGGAGACCAGCGAGTTCTCGCCGTCGACAGCTTGTCCGTTGGCGACGTAGTCGGCGTTGGAGTCGGCGAAGAAGGTCTTGTCCAGCGACATCGTCGCCTGCGCCGGCTCGACGGCGTACTGGGCGCACACGGCCGCACCCGCCACGTCGCCCAGCACCGGATCATCACCGCTGGGGCTGGTGCAGTTGTCGACGACGTCGCGGGTGGTGGGGGAGTACGTCGCTCCCGTACTGCGCAGCGTGTCGCGAAGCACCGTTGCGACCTGAACGGTGCCCTGGTCGGGACTCGACGGGATGGCGGTTCCGGCAGCGTTCGTGAAGACGAACCGCAACCCGGTCACCGTGCCCGGGGCGACCCCGGCCGGCAGGGTGAGGGCGGGGCCGGTCTGAGCGGCGCTCGAGGCGTAGTCGGCGTCGGAGCAGGCCGACAGCACCTCGGTGCACGCGAGCACGGTCACCCGGTCGGCACCCGGCGGGAAGGTCACCGGGCCGATCCCGGTCACGTCGAACCGCTCGAAGACGTCGGGAGTGGCGTCCTCGAGGCTCAGCGCCGTCACGGCCGCGGTCGAGGAGGAGGCGTTGCGGATGCCGAGGGTGATCGTGGAGGCCTCACCGGTCCCGGCCACCGCGCCGCCGTCGGTCCAGGACTTGGTCGCGACGGGGGTGACGACCCGAGGCACCTCGACGGTCACGTCGGCGGTGTCCGTGGCTGGTGGGGCGTTGTCGGCGGTCACGCTCACGCTGTTCGACACGACGGTGCCGTCAGTGACGCCGCTCGTCGCCGGCACCCGGACCCCTAGCTGGACGTTGTTCGACGATCCTGCGGGCAGACCGACCGATCCCGCCGGACTGGGCGGCGGGAGAGGGATGCGGTATTCGATGCGCAGCGTCCGGGTCGCGGCGTCGAAGGTGACGAGTCGATCGGCGTTGCTCGGCGGCAGCGCGGTGACCTCGATCTCGGGCGGGATGACATCCACCACGGTGGCGTTGATGCAGGCCTCGGTCAGGCCCGAGCATCGTGGGACCAGGGTGTACTGGAAGTCCTGCCCCGGCTGGGTCGTCGTCACGGACGCGCTCTTCTGGATCCCCAACGTCGAGGCCGCGGCAGCCGGGCCGGCAGTGAACACGGTGGCGACGAGGGTGACGACCAGTGCCAACACCACGCCGGCACCGGACACCTGTCCGCGACGATGGCGTCGGCTGCGGCCAGACGTGGTCATTGTCCCCCCGTGTCCCGAATGCGCAGGTGTAAAGCACAAGTTACCAACATATTCAGGACAGTTGGAGCCCTCAATCCGGGACTGCGGCAACCCGGCAGGAAATCCACTCGCTCCCGGGGCTAGCATGGAGCCATGAACACGCAGTCCCTGCTCCTTCTTCAGCCGCGCTGATCACACCGATCGCGCGGCCGCCCCTCTGCCCGAGGGGCTTTTTTGTGTGGAGATCCAGACCTTCAGCCACGGCCGAGGAGACGAGTGAGATGACGCAGGACCCGTCGTTCGAGAACACCTATGACATCAACGCCACCCAGGACAAGTGGCGCGCCGTCTGGGACGGACTCGACACCTTCCGGGCCGGGAGCGCGGCGGCCGGCGCCGAGAAGCGCTACGCACTGACGATGTTCCCCTACCCCAGCGGCGACCTGCACATGGGCCACGCCGAGGTGATGGCCCTGCACGATGTGATCGCCCGCTTCTGGTGGCAGCAGGGCTATGACGTCCTGAACCCCATCGGCTGGGACTCCTTCGGGCTGCCTGCGGAGAACGCGGCCATCAAGAACGACGAGCACCCCTCGACCTACACCTACGCCAACATCGAGACCCAGGCCGAGTCGTTCCGGCGGTACGCCGTGAGCTTCGACTGGTCGCGCCGCCTGCACACCTCCGACCCGGAGTACTACGCGTGGACCCAGTGGCTGTTCCTGAAGTTCCGGGAGCGGGGCCTGGCCTACCGCAAGGCCTCGCCGGTGAACTGGTGCCCCCACGACCAGACCGTGCTGGCCAACGAGCAGGTCGTCGGCGGCCTGTGCGACCGCTGCGGGGCCGTGGTGACCAAGCGCGAGCTGACCCAGTGGTACTTCAAGGTCACCGACTACGCCCAGCGGCTGCTGGACGACATGGAGGCGCTGAAGGAGACCTGGCCCGAGCGCGTGCTGGCGATGCAGCGCAACTGGATCGGCCGGTCCGAAGGCGCCCATGTGTCGTTCTCCGTCACCGGTCGCGACGAGCCGGTGCAGGTCTTCACGACCCGCCCGGACACCTTGTTCGGTGCCACGTTCTTCGTGGTGGCAGCCGACGCGAAGCTGGCCGACGAGCTGGTCACCGCCGAGCAGAAACCGGCGCTGGCGGCCTACGTCGAGGAGGTCCGCAAGGCGACCGACATCGAGCGCCTGGCCACGGACCGACCCAAGACCGGCGTCTTCCTGGGCGTCCACGCCACCAACCCGGTGACCGGGGACCAGATCCCCGTCTATGCCTCCGACTACGTGCTGGCCGACTACGGCACCGGCGCGATCATGGCGGTCCCCGGCCAGGACCAACGCGACTGGGAGTTCGCCAGGACGTTCGACCTGCCGATCGTGCGCACCGTCCGGCCCCCCGACGACTTCGAGGGCGAGGCGTTCACCGGCATCGGCCCGGCGATCAACTCCGCCAACGCGGAGATCTCGCTGGACGGTCTGGGCGTCCCGGAGGCCAAGTCGGCGATCATCGACTGGCTGGTCGCGAAGGGCGTCGGCACGAGCACCGTGAACTTCCGCCTGCGCGACTGGCTGCTGTCCCGCCAGCGCTACTGGGGCGCCCCCATCCCGATCATCCACTGCGGGGCCTGCGGCGAGGTCGCCGTCCCCTTCGACGAGCTGCCCGTGAAGCTGCCCGAGCTGCGTGGCGCCGACCTGAAGCCGAAGGGTGTCTCGCCGTTGGCGGCGGCCGAGGAGTGGGTCAACGTCGAGTGCCCGAACTGCGGCGGCCCGGCCAAGCGCGACACCGACACCATGGACACGTTCGTCGACTCGTCGTGGTATTTCCTGCGCTACTGCTCGCCGGACTACACAGCCGGGCCGTTCGACGAGGAGGCAGTCCGGGAGTGGATGCCCGCCGCCCAGTACGTCGGCGGCGTGGAGCACGCGATCCTGCACCTGTTGTACTCCCGCTTCTTCACCAAGGTCCTCAACGACATGGGCATGGTCGACTTCGTCGAACCGTTCACGGCGCTGCTGAACCAGGGGCAGGTCATCAACCAGGGCAAGGCGATGAGCAAGTCGCTGGGCAACGGGGTCAACCTGGGCGACATGATCGACGCCTACGGGGTGGACGCCGTCCGGCTGACGTTGGTCTTCGCCGGCCCACCGGAGGACGACATCGACTGGGCCGACATGTCACCGTCCGGCTCGCTGAAGTTCCTGCAGCGTGCCTGGCGCCTGAGCGGCGACGTGTCGTCGCCCGCCGGCGCACCTGCTGCCGCCGGTGACCTGGCCCTGCGCAAGATCACCCATCGCACCGTCCGCGACACTGCTGCCCTGATCGACGGCCATCGCTTCAACGTGATGGTGGCGCGCACGATGGAGCTGGTCAACGCGACCCGCAAGGCCATCGACTCGGGCCCCGGACCGGCAGACCCGGCCGTGCGTGAGGCGGCCGAGGCGGTCGCGATCCTGTTGTCGCTGGTCGCCCCCTACACCGCGGAGGAGATGTGGGAGCGTCTGGGTCATCAGCCCACGGTGGCGCGCGCGGGCTGGCCCACCGTCGAGCCCGACCTGCTGGTGGAGGACTCGGTCACCGCCGTCGTCCAGATCCAGGGCAAGGTCCGGGCCCGGCTGGAGGTCTCGCCCGACATCACCGAGTCCGAGCTGGAGTCACTGGCGGTGGCCGACCCGGCCGTCGTACGGGCCCTGGAGGGCAGGACGGTGCGCAAGGTGATCGTGCGGGCACCCAAACTGGTCAACATCGTCGCGGGCTAGGGCGCTTCTTCCCCCGGCGCGAGCGCGCGAGAGTGCCGGCCGAAGGATCTAGTCCAGCTGAGCTGCCCCTCGTGCAGGGCCAGCTCGCCGTCGGTGAACTGGGCTGCGTCCGGGTCGTGGGTCGACATCACCACGATGGCACCCCGGGTCGCCTCCGCCCGCAGTGCGGTGAGCATCCGCTCGCGGTTGGTCGCATCCAGGTCACTGGTCGGCTCGTCGGCCAGGATGACGGCGGCCCGTGTCGCCAGTGCGCGCGCGAGTGCGACCCGCTGCTGTTGGCCCCCCGAGAGCTCCTCCACCAGATGGCGACCGGACTCCTCCAACCCGACCAGGCCGAGCGAGGCGAGGGTGCGCTCGGCAGCCTCGCGGGGCGGCGTACCGGCTGTCAGCAGTGGCACGATGATGTTCTCGTGAGCGGTCAGAGAGGTCGCCAACCCGTTCCCCTGCGGCACTAGGGCGATGCCGAGTCTGGCGGCCTGGGCCCTGCCGGTGAGGGTCGTCTCACCGAGACGGACCGTCCCGGATGTGGGCCTCAGGGCACCCGCCAGCGACCAGAGCAGCGAGGTCTTCCCGGCGCCGGAGGGGCCGGTGACCGACAGGAACTGTCCCGGGGCGACGCTCAGGTCGATGTCCACCAGGGCGTGGAGCTCGCCGTAGCTGACGTTGAGCGCATCCGAGCGCAGCTCGTTCATCCCCGATCTCCATCCTCGTCGGCTGACGCCGTGTCGCCAGCGGCGGGCTCGGACGCCAACAGCGTGTAGCGCCCGTCCGTGAGGTGGAACCGCACCAGGGTCCCGGGCGTGAGGTCCTCGCGGGCATGGGGCGGTAGCGGCAGGAAGCCGTCGGCAGTCACGACGCTGTACTCCTCTCCGCCGCGGCCCTCACCGCCCACGCGGCCGTCTCGGATGGTGACCGTGCGGGGGATCGAAGCGGCTACCCCCGGGTCGTGCGTGACCAGGACGACGGTCGTGCCCGTCGCGGCGTTGATCCTTCCGATCGTCTCCAGCACCTGGTCGCGGGCTGCGTGGTCGAGCTGGCTCGTGGGTTCGTCGGCGAGCAGCACCCCCGGGGCCATCGAGACCGCCACGGCGACGGCTGTGAGCTGGAGGTGTCCGGGCGTGAGCGAGGTCAGGGGCCGATCCGCGTCGGACTCCAACCCCACCTCGGCAAGCACCTGGGAAGCCTCCGGGACCGCCTTGCCCACCCGCCGGGCGGCCGCCTGCGCGAACTCCACGTTCTCCCGCGCGGTCAGGTAGGGGAGGAGGTTGCGCGTGGCGCCCTGCAACATCAGCGAGACCTCGCTGGCCCGCAGCTGGTCGAGCTCGCGAGAGGTCACCGCGGACAGCTCCGTGGTGCCGATGAAGATCTTTCCGGCGCTGGGGCGGAACAGGCCACCGAGCAGACTGAGCAGCGTCGACTTGCCGGCCCCCGAAGGTCCCAGGAGACCCACGAACTCACCCGGAGCGACGCTCAGGTCGACGCCGGACAGCGCGGCGACGTCGTGGCCCTCCGAGTGGTAGATGTGCACCAGCCGGTTCGTGAGGATCGGCAGCCCGGTCATCGGCCCACCTCTCGCGGGCTCACAGTGACTCCCGGACCCGGTCCAGCACCGCACGCCGGGCGATGGCCACGCCGCACAGCCAGCCGACTGCCAGGAGCAGGAGCACGGCGGCTCCGGCGACGACCGCGACGGCGCTCCAGGCGGTGGTGAGGTCGAGGGTGGAGACCGCTGGCGTGACGGCGAACAACGGCACCGTCGGCAACGCGTAGTGTGCGCCGACCACACCGCACACCGTGCCTGCGACCCCGGCCAGGACGACCGCGACGAGCAGCTGCGCCACCGCGATCCAGCGCACCGAGGCGTGCCCCAGTCCCGTCATCCGCAAGGCCGCGAGGTCCCGAGAGCGGAGCCGCCAGGTGGTGGCCGCGATCACGAGCAGGACCAGCACCGCGATCAGCAGTCCGACGACGCCGACGACTCCGGCGAGCTGGAGGCTCCAGGCGGTGGTCGTCTCGTCGTAGGTCCGTCGACGGTCCGCCAGGCTCTGGGTGAAGCTCAGGGACACACCTTGGTCCTGCAGCGCCCCTGTCACCGTGGCAAGAAGGGCCGGATCGTCGTGGGCGAACCAGATCATGATGGTGCTCTCGGGGCCGATGCTCGCGCCCCGCTGGACCACATCGAGGTTGACGACGGCGGCCTCCGGCCCGACCCCGGGCACTCTGGGCACGCGGGCGACCCGAGAGCCCGCACGGGTGACGCCGTCGATCCCACTGACATCCGCGGAGTCCGCGTCGCCGCCCGGTGGAGGAGGGCCCGTGGTGACGACCGGGATGAGGCGAGGGAACCAGCCGTGGCTCACCTCGGTCGTGCTGCCACCGAGTGTTGCCAGCTCGACGGTGATCCGGTCGGGCGATGTCGAGGTGACCGAGACCTGACCGGTCTCGGGGTCGTCCACCGACTGCCACGTCGAGCCGGGGCCGATGCTCACCGGGGCACCACCAGCAGTCAGTCCACGCAGCGTGACCCGGCCGAAGATCTGGGCCGTCGGCGCCGTACTGAAACGAAGCCCCGACAGGATGCAGCCGTCCGCGCACGGCACCTTCTGCGAGAACCGCATCAGCCCGGTGCCGGGACGGAGCTCGCCCACCCCCACGCCGACGGCCCTGTTGGCGGCGTCGACGAGGTCCAGGTTCAGGACGAGAGGGATCCGGTTGGCGTCACTGACCCCCAGCGCGTCGGTGGCCACCGCTCCCGACAGAGTCGTGCCCGTGAACCGAACGGGCTCGACCTCGGGCGCCGCCAGGTCCTGCCAGGGAAAGCGCCCGTCGCCCCGGTCCGGGAACAGCGCGATCCTCGCGAAGGCCTCGGGCACGACCGCCAGTGTCGTCGGACCGTCTGAGGCAGGCGACCTGGTGGACACGACCGGGGTCAGCTGCTCGCCGAGCGGGTCGAGCTCGGCGAGCACCCGACGTACCGTGAACAGGTCGGCGCCGTAGACATCGGCCACCAGTGGAGCCCCGGCTTCCTGCTCGGCAGCCTCGGCACGATTGCGACCGCCGACGACCAGGGCGTCGGTGCAGAACACGAGAAGCGCCACGGCGACGGTCAGGATCGCCAGCATCCGTCGGGTCCCGGGACTGCGGGCCGCGTCGAGGACGCTCACACCCAGTCGAACCCTCCCGCGGCCGAGCAGGCGGCGTCCCGCCACCGATGACACCGGGACGGTCGCGTTGGCCAGCAGCTGCCCGATCAGGAGGGCCAACAGTGCTGGTGCGGCCAGGGCGATGGGACCGGTGAGTCCACCGGTGACGAAGGCCACCACCGCGGTCCCGGCGGCCGCCAGGACCAGCGTCTCCAGCGCGCCCAGGCGCCATCCCGTACGCCGCGCCTGCACCGCACGCAGCAGGGTCTCCACGGGCTCACGGGCGACCCGCCAGGCGGCAAGGGCGGCGATCAGCGAGAGCCCTGCCGCGGCTCCCACCAGCATGAGGACGGCAGCCAGGGGGAACTCGACGACGCTCGATCCGGGCAGGAGGAACGTCACGGTCGCCCAGCAGAGCGCGAGGGCCATCCCCAGACCGAGGGGTACGCCGAGCAGCACCATGGGAAGCAGCTCGCCCAGCAGCAGGCGACGCGCACCGCGGCGTCCTCGCCCGCGCAGCAGCGCCAGAGCCACCTCGGGTCGGCGTTGCTCGGTCGCTGCACTGAGCACGAGCCAGATCACCACCGTCGCCAGCAGCGCGAGCTGCACCATCAGCAACGGGATGGTGACCTGGGACTGCCCACGCTGGTGGCGAACCTGCTCGGCGATGTCTGGCAGCCCCGTGTGGACCGCCGCGTCCACGGCGGGGCCGGCGCGTTCGAGCGTACGCAGCGCCGGCTCCAGCGCGAGAAGCTCGTCGACCCCGGTGGCCTGCTGGTCCAGGGTGTAGTCGATGGCGGTCTCGGCATGGGGCAGCTCGGATATCTCGCCCCCACCGAAGGAGGTTGCGTCGGCGAGCCACACGTCGTGCTGGACCTGCGGAGGCGAGCTCTGGTCGAGCTGGCCGGACAGGCCGGTGAGCAACCTCCCGAACCAGTAGCGCGAGGGCACCACGCGATAGCTGCCGGTGACGACAAGACGGACGGGCGGTGCGGTATCGGCTCCGATCGGCTGGTTGCCGGCCACCGCTACGCGGGAGCCGACCGAGAGATCGAAGGTCTTGAGGTCGGCGACGCTGACCATGATCTGACCGGCCGCGTCAGGACACGTGCCGTCGACCACCTCGAGCTGAGCACAGAAGCCATCTCGCCACAGCATCGATCCGGTGGATGCGGAGGCGCCGGCCACGACCGTCGCGACGCCACTGCGGCTCTGCACCGGGGCCTCGAACTGCCGCGTGACCGAGCGGGGGACGGGCAGCTGCGGCCAGGCCCCCACGATGCTGAGACCCGACACCTGCACGCGCGCCTCGGACAGCTGGAGCTCGACAAGCGACTGCTGGGTGGCGCGGTCGTACAGCGGGGCGAAGACCGCGCACGCGGTGATCAGGGCTGCCAGGAAGGCGATCGTCGCGGCCTGGAGCCGCCGGTAGCGCAGCAACCGCAACATGCCCAGCGCCCCCTTGTGTCCGCTGCACCACATCTATCATGCGGCCGGGTCGGTGCGGGTCACGGACAGGTGACGACCTGCTTGCGCGCGACCTTGGCGATGAAGGGGGCGGAGTTGTGCGTCGTGGTGCGCTTGACGACCACCCTGGCCCGGAACAGGTAGGTGTGCGTTCCGCTCAGACCGCTCCCGCGCCCGCAGTCGAGCTCGACTCCGCTGCCGGAGGTGAGGATCGGATCGGTCGACGACATCAACCCGAAGCCGCCCGGGGCGACGAGCTGGCGCAGCGATCCGTTGGCCATCACCTCATAGAACGAGGGTGCGGACTTCGCTCGGTGGATGTCGGCTCCCGTGGAGCAGGTCACCCTGACGTCGGCGTTGAGATCCACTCCCGTCACCGTCATCGGGAGAGCCGTGACCTGGCAGTCGACGGTGTCCCCGGCAGCCGAGGCCGGCACGGCGGAGGCCGGGATGACGACCGCCGAGGCCGGAGCCGCAAGGGCCAGGACCACCCCAACCGCCACACCCGCGACGCTGACGATCGAACGCATGCTTCCCCCTTGCTCTGGCCCTGTCCGTCGACACGGCCTGGATATCCATGCTTACCAGACCACCCCGGCCTGCGGATGCCCCGAACTGACCAGCCAGCCCCGGTATCTGAAGGCGTCTCCCACGATCTTCTTCCGGTACATCCGTCTGCCCAGAGGAGGGCGCCATGCCTGCCACGCACCACTGCTTCTTCGTCCCGCCCTACGTCCTCACCGAGGTCGTCAAGAAGTCGACCGGGCCTGCGGCCGACAAGAGTCAGACCGCCCTCTCGGACGCCGCCCGGAAGCGCCGCTCGGCTGCGATCAAGGGCAGTGCTCCTCGCGAGGGGCTCGCTCCGGCGCCGACAGGCACCGCACGCCGTGAGGTCTACGACAGCGCCACCAGCACCAACCAGCGCGTCACCCTCGTCAGACCCGAAGGGTCGCCGGAGACCAAGGACGTCGAGGTCATCAACGCCTACGACAACGCCGGGCTGGTCCGCAGCTTCTACAAGCAGGTCCTCAATCGGGACTCGATCGACAACCGGGCTCTGGACCTGATCCTGAACGTCCACTACGGCGTGGGCTACAACAACGCGTTCTGGGACGGTGACGAGATGACCTTCGGCGACGGTGACGGCGTCATCTTCTCGGGATTCGCCCGGTCGCTCGACGTGGTGGCCCACGAGCTGGCGCATGGGGTCACCCAGTACTCCTCCGGACTGATCTACCAGAAGGAGTCCGGTGCGCTCAACGAGAGCTTCAGCGACGTCTTCGGCACCACCATCACGCAGTGGGCCAACCACGAGACCCCGGAGTCCGCCGACTGGCTCATCGGGGACGAGATCATGGGACCCGACCTCTACGGCGAGGCCCTGCGCTCCATGCGCCACCCCGGCACGGCCTACGACAACCCGATCCTCGGCAAGGACCCCCAGCCCGACCACTACGCGAACCGCTACACCGGCTCGTCGGACAACGGGGGGGTCCACATCAACTCCGGCATCCCCAACCGCGCCTTCTACCTCGCCGCCTGCGAGCTCGGCGACACGCTGGTGGCGGCTCGGATCTGGTACCACGCGCTGCACTTCCTGGCGTCGAACAGCACCTTCGCGCAGGCCGCCGTACAGGTGGCGGACTCGGCGCGGATCCTGGTCAAGGCCGGGGTCGTCCCGAAGGGAGCGGCCCAGATCGTGCGGGGTGCCTGGCGCACGGTCGGGGTCGGCTGAGACCGCACAACGACGTGGAGCGGGGCCACCGGATAGCCTTCCGGTGTGCCCCGCATCACAGTCGTCACGGACTCCACCGCGTCCCTGCCCGACGAGACGGCGCGGTCGCGGGGCATCGTCGTGGTGCCGCTCCAGGTGGTGATCGGCGCCGCGTCGTACGACGAGGGCGCACCGGAGGCGACCCCGGCGAAGGTCGCCGAGGCGCTGCGCACCTGGACCCCCGTCAGTACGTCGCGCCCCACGCCGGCCGCGCTGCTCCGGGCCTATCAGGACGCCGCTGCGACGGGGGCGGAGGCCATCGTCTCGGTGCACCTGTCGAGCGAGATGTCCGGCACCATGGAGTCGGCCCAGCTGGCCGCTCGTGACTCGCCGATCCCGGTCGTCGTCGTCGACAGTCGCCAGGTGGGTTTCGCCACCGGTGTGGCAGCACTCGAGGCCGCCGACGTGATCGGCGCGGGCGGCAGTGCCGAGGATGCCGGCGACGCGGCCAGGCGCAGAGCGGCGGGCTCCACGTCGCTGTTCTACGTCGACACCTTGGAATACCTCCGACGTGGGGGCCGGATCGGCGCCGCCGCCGCGATCCTGGGCAGCGCTCTCGCGGTCAAGCCGTTGCTCCGCATCGACGACGGCCGGATCGAGTCGCTCGAGAAGGTCCGCACGACCTCCAAGGCCCTGGCCCGCCTCGTCGATCTCGCCGTGGAGGCGGCGGGAGACTCCCGGGTCAGCCTCGGGGTGGCCCACCTGGCGAACCCCGAGCGTGCCGAGACCCTGGTCGCGGCCGTCACCCAGCGGCTCGCCGCGAATCTCGAGGGCCGGCCCGTGCAGTGTGCTGAGCTGGGTGCCGTGCTCGGGGCCCACGTGGGGCCGGGGATGGTGGCGGTCTGCGTATCGCCGCTGCTCTGAGGGTTCTCCACAGGGAGCCGATTTGCTGGTGGGCACCCGGGTCGCGCCTCCCTAGGTTCGAGGCATGCCGACACGCCGCACCACAGAGCCGTCCTCAGAGGCGGTGAGCCGACGACTCTCGCTGCTCAGTGCCGAGCTGGCTGCGGTTCGCGATCCGGCACCGGACGACTGGCCGCCCTCGCTGCCGAGCCCCGGCCGACACGCGGCCCGGCCGACCCGACCGAACGGGAGCGCTGTCGCCGCCCAGCTCGCCGAGCGGATGCCGGACACCTTGCGAGGCCGGGTGCGGCTCTCCTCGACCCACCTCGTGCTGATCGCAGGCCTCGTGCTCGCGGCAGTGGCAGCCAGCGCCTGGTGGGCGAGTCGGAGCTCGCCCGGTGACGGTCTTCCGGTGACCCTCCAGTCGCCGTCCGCGACTCCCGTCGAAGGGCTGGCGACGCCGGCCGAGTCGCCCTCGGCCAGCACCGCGGACACCGGCACCGTGGTGGTCGACGTGACCGGAGCGGTGCGCCGCCCGGGCATCGTGGTCCTGGATGCCGGGGCAAGAGTGGTCGACGCGCTCGAGGCGGCCGGCGGACCGCGCAAGGGGGTGCGTCTGTCCAACCTCAACCAGGCACGGGTCCTGGTCGACGGCGAGCAGATCGTGGTGGGGGGTCAGCCGGTGCCGGGCGTGGCGGCCTCCGGGGCCCCGGCTGTCCCCAGCTCCGCAGCCGGGCCCGCGACGTTGGTCAACATCAACACGGCCACCGAGGGTCAGCTGGACGAGCTCCCCGGGGTCGGCCCGGTCACAGCCCAGGCGATCCTCGACTGGCGCGCCGAGAACGGCGCCTTCACCAGCGTCGACGAATTGCTCGAGGTCGACGGCATCGGTGCGGCCACGCTCGCCGACCTGGCGCCCTACGTCACGATCTGACGGGCTGGAGAGGGTGCCCGCGCCGGAGTCGGTCGCTGCCGTCGATGCCGACCTTCGGATGCCGCTGCTGGCCGTCTCGGCCTGGGCTGGTGCCCTGCTCGTGCTGGTGGCTCCTCGGGCACTGCTCGTGGCGGCCATCCTCATCCTCGTCCTCCTGCTCGCCAGGGCGAGGCTGCGAGGGCGCGCCCTGCGCGTGATCGGCGCCTGCGCGATCGTGGGCATCGGGGTGGGCGGGGCCGGCATGCTGCGCACCCACGCCGTGCAGGACAACCCGATCGCAGACTTGGCCACTCACCAGGCGGTCATCCGGGCGGGGCTGACGGTCACCTCCGACCCGGTCCTGCATCACGGACGTTTCGCCGACTACGTGCTGTTCCGGGCCAGGCTGCAGACCGTCGTCGGACGGGGTCGCCGGTTCGACACCCGCCTGCCCGTGCTGGTGCTGGCGCCGAGCGACTGGGCCGGGGTCCGGCTCGGCAGCGATCTCGAGGTCCTCGGCCGGCTCGGTCCCACCGAGGACCCTCAGCTCACGGCCGTGCTGTCGGTCCGGGGGCAACCTCGACAGCGTGCCGGGCCGGATCTCGCCTGGCGCGCGGCTGCCGAGGTGCGTCGTTCCATCCGAGACGCGGCCCAGGCGGGCCCGGCCGGAGGTCGAGCGCTCGTCCCGGCCCTGGTCGACGGCGACGACGCTCGACTGCCGCCGAGCACCGTCGCGGACTTCCGCACCACCGGCCTGACCCATCTGGTGGCTGTTTCGGGGACCAATCTGACTCTCGTGGTCGGCTTCATCCTGGCGATCGCACGCTGGTGCGGCGTGCGCGGCCGCTGGCACGTGCCGATCGGTGCCCTGGGCATCGGCGCCTTCGTCCTCATCGCTCGCAGCGAGCCGAGCGTCGTCCGCGCGGCCGCCATGGGTGCCGTCGGCCTGGTCTCGATGTCCTCCAACGGTCGCCAACGAGGGTCCCGGGCGCTCGGGGTGGCCGTGGTGGTGCTCCTCCTGTTCGACCCGTGGCTCGCGACGTCCACCGGCTTCGTGCTGTCGGCTCTCGCAACGGCCGGGATCCTGTTCCTGGCTCCCGGCTGGCGAGACGCCCTGATGCGCTGGCTGCCGCGCACCGTCGCGGAGGCCGTGGCGGTCCCGGCTGCGGCCCAGCTCGCGTGCACCCCGGTCGTTGCCGGCATCTCCGGGCAGGTCAGCCTCGTCGCGGTGGCGACCAACCTCGTCGCGGCACCGGCGGTCGGTCCGACGACCATCCTCGGGCTGCTCGGTGGACTGACCGGACTCGTCTCCGCGCCCGTCGGCCGACTGTTCGGGTGGGGGGCCGCCTGGTGTGCCGGGTTCATCATCGGGGTTGCCGAGCGAGGTGCCGGGCTGCCGGTCGCTGCCGTCACCTGGGGCACCGGAGCGACGGCGCTGATCACCCTCACCCTCCTGTGCGGGCTCCTCGCCGCCCTCATGCCGGCCGTGCTCAGGCGTCGGTGGAGTGCGCTGGGACTCTCGGGCGTCCTCGTGGTGATCGTGGCGGTGCCGATGCCGACACCGGGGTGGCCGCCCGAGGGCTGGGTGGTGGTCGCGTGCGACGTGGGTCAGGGAGACGCCCTGGTCCTGCGAGCCGGCCCCGCGGAGGCGGTCGTGGTGGACGCAGGTCCCGAGCCGGAGGCCGTGGACCGCTGCCTGGACGGGTTGGGTGTGCACCGGGTGCCGGTGATCGTGCTCACCCACTTCCACGCCGATCACGTCGGTGGGCTCACCGGTGTGCTCTCGGGACGTCAGGTCGACTCGATCGAGGTCACTGCGCTGGCCGAGCCGATCTCCAACGTCCACGCTGTCCTCGCCGAGAGTCAGGGACAGGCCTCCGTGCGTGTCCCGGCGTACGGCGAGACCCAGGTCGTCGGCGAGCTGACCCTGCAGGTGCTCGGCCCGGTGCCCGGCGAGGTGCCGCTCGCGGCCGCGGAGGACGACGGGACCGGCCCCAACAATGCCAGCCTCGTGGTCCTCGCGCAGGTCCGTGGCCTGCGGATCCTGCTGTCGGGAGACATCGAACCCGAGGCTCAGCGTTCCCTTGCGACCGCCTGGCCGGGCCTGCGCGTCGACGTGCTCAAGGTTCCCCACCACGGGAGCCGCTACCAGGACCTGCCCTGGCTCACAGCCCTCGGAGCTCGCACGGCGCTGGTGTCGGTCGGCGTCGACAACGACTACGGACACCCGTCCCGGGAGACCCTGGGGCCCTTGGAGTCGTCGGGCGCTCGGGTGGCCAGGACCGACCTCGACGGGGATGTCGCGGTCACCGTGCAGGACGGCGTCCAGCGGATCGTCACGCGTCACTGAGCCCACCGCCCCTGCCGGGGCGGACCGTCGGCGGGCTGTGGCAGGCTGGTCGCACCATGGCCGGACCACGAGCACCGCACCACTCCGACGTCCTCGGCAGGATCACGCTGATCACCGGGCCGGAGGAGTTCCTCAACGAGCGCACCGTGACCGCCGTCCGCGCAGCCGTTCGGGGCTACGACGGCGAGGCCGAGTTCTCCGAGGCTCTGGCCGGCGACCTGTCGTTGGCCACCCTCGGTGAGCTGGCCGCCCCGTCCTTGTTCTCGTCCACCCGCTGCGTCGTCGTGCGGGCCCTCGAGCAGTTGCCCGAGGAGTCCGTGGAGGGTCTGCTGGACTACTGCGGGGCTCCCGTGGAGGACGTCGCCTTGGTGCTGGCCCACTCGGGCGGCCAGAAGGGCTCAGGCGTGCTCGCCAAGTTGCGCAAGCTCACCGCGGTCACCGAGGTGAAGTCCGAGCAGCTCAAGAGCAACGAGCTGGCCGGCTTCGTGACGTCCGAGGTGGCCGGCTACGGCGCCAGGATCGATCGGGAGGCGGCCGGATTCCTGGTCGAGGCCGTGGGTCAGGACCTCCGCTCGCTCTCCGCCGCAGCACATCAGCTGACCAATGACTTCCCGGGTGAGGTGGTCTCGCTCGAGCAGGTCAAGCGCTACTTCGGGGGGAGGGCCGAGGCCAAGTCGTTCGCGGTCGCCGACCACGCCTTCTACGGTCGCCCGTCGGCTGCCCTCGAGGAGCTTCGCTGGGCCCTCGACGGCGGCACGGCGGCGGTGCTGGTCACCTCCGCCTTCGCGTCCGGCGCCCGAGGGCTCGCCCGGATGCTGTCGGCTCCCCGGGGGATGCGCGACAACGACCTCGCGCGTGTGGTCGGCGTCCCACCCTGGAAGCTGCGCACCCTGCGCGAGCAGTCCAGAGGGTGGTCCGAGGCCGGCGCGGCTGCGGCGATCCGGGCGGTCGCCAAGGCCGATGCCGACATCAAGGGGGCGGCCACGGACCCGTCCTACGCGTTGGAACGTCTGGTGTTGACCGTCACCCGGCTCCGCAGCCCCCGCTGAGGCAAGCAGAAAGGCGCCGTCCCCAGCGGGAACGACGCCTGGTGCCGACGTGCGTCAGAGAGTGGCGGCCTTGCTCGCGATCGCCGACTTGCGGTTGGCAGCCTGGTTCTTGTGGATGACACCCTTGGAGGCGGCCTGGTCGAGCTTCTTGGTGGCGCTGCGGGCGGCATCCTGGGCAGCGGCCTTGTCGTCGCCCTCGGCGAGCTCGCGGAACTTGCGAACGGCAGACTTGAGGCCCGTCTTGACGGCCTTGTTGCGCTCGTGCGCCGCCTCGTTCTGACGGTTGCGCTTGATCTGGGACTTGATGTTCGCCACGTGGATGCGCCTTCGGTGTGCTCGATGAATCGGACGGAAGTTGAAGCAAGTGTGGGTGCGGATCGGGGTCGTTTCGAAACGGGGTAGACACCAGACACGCGAAGGGCAACTCTAACAGTGGGCCGTAAACAGCCCAAATCGAGCAGGTCGACGTATCAACCGGCGGTTCGGCGGCTCTCAGCATGTGATGTGCGACGTCCTGGGGCTCGGCCCGGGTCTACCGGCAACTGTCTGGCCCCTCGAAAGGCAAGTCTCTCATGGCACACCATCGCATCCTGCTGTCCATCTCCCTTCTCACCGCATCTGCACTCACGGCATTCGTGCCCTCCCTCGGCGCCCACGCAGCCGATCCGCAACTGGCCGATCGCGCTGGCGCGGCCGGACTGACGCTCACGGAGCGCACCTGGTCCGGATCCGCCGTCGACTACGACAACGACGGCGACCAGGACGTCCTGGTCGTCAACCATCAACACGCCAACGGCCGCCTCTACAGCAACAACGGCAACGGCACCTACACCTGGGTGGCGCGCGCGGCCTGGCCCAGGACCAATGCCCAGGGTGGCGTGTTCGACCGTCATGACTGTGCCTGGGCAGACGTGGACGGCAACGGCCTGCAGGATGCCTACTGCTCGGGCGGGCGCAACCAGTCCAACTACGTCAAGACAGCGGTGAAGGACAACGAGCTATGGCTGCAGACCTCCGTCGGGGTCTTCGTGGACAGAGGGACGGAGTGGGGCGTCGGTGACGCCTGCGGACGCGGCCGCTACGTCGCGTTCCTCGACGTGAACAACGACGGCTGGCAGGACCTCTTCCTGGGCAACCAGACGGGGAGGAACGTCAGCGACCCGTGCGACAACCCAGCCAACGGACTGCCCAACGAGCAGTCGAAGATCTTCATCAACAACGGGGGCCACTCACTGACCTACGCTCCGTCGTGGAACGTCTCCCAGGCGGACGCGGGTGTCTCGTGTGCGCTGCCGCTGGACTACAACAGGGACGGCCGCATGGACCTGCTGGCCTGCCGGTTCCACCAGCAGCGACCGTTGCTCTACCGCAACACCGGGACGGGCTTCGTCGAGACGAGCGCCTCGGTCGGGCTCAGCGCGATCACCGACGCCGTGATGGGCGACCTCAACGGTGACGGACGACCGGACCTGGTCACCAGCGACGACAACGGGTGGGCATACCGGCTGGGGACGGCGACCTCGCTGGGTCCCCAGGTGCGTCTGGCCACTGCGGCGTCGACTGCGGACGGAGTCGGCATCGCCGTGGGCGACATCAACGGGGACGGTCGAGCCGACGTCTACGGCCAGGCGGGACGAAAGAGCGGGGCGAACCCCGACGACAAGGTGTTCCTCAACCAGGGCAACCTGGTGTTCAAGGCGTACACCCCTCCCTCGGCGACGGGGCAGGGCAACGCGGTCGTAACGCTGCGGCAGGCACCCGGAACGCCCGACCGGTTCCTGGTGTTGAACGGACTGGAGTCACAGGACGGCCCCTACCAGCTCATCACCTGGGTGGGGTGAGGTCCCAGCCACGGCGTTCCGCCAGCCACCGCCAGCACACGTCCGCATACCAGGACTGGTGCTGGCGGAGGTAGGGCGAGGCTGTCGGCACGGGCTCGTCTCGCTGACGTAGGAAGTAGCCGGTGAGCAGCGCCAGCACTCGGTCGATGTGCTCCGGCGGGACGGACTGCAGCTCAGTTCGCCGCTCCAGCACGGCGTCGACGTCCAGGCCGTCCCCGCGGGGTCCGAGCAGCATGAACACGGCGTCGAGCCAGGCGGCGCCGACCACGGGCCAGTTCCAGTCGCACATCCAGACCCTGCCCGCTGCGTCGATCAGGAAGTTGTCGTCACGCAGGTCGGTGTGCACCACGCTGTCTCCCGAGGTCACCTCCGCGAAGCCGGCCGCCAAGTCGGCGGCGTCCTCGAGATGGGGCAGGTCGGGCTGGGTGGCGCGGACGTGGTCCCAGTAGCCGGGCAGGTCAGCGAACTCATCGGCGAACGTGTCCAGATCCATCCTCGGGGGAGGCGGGGTCAGCGCGTCGTGGTGGACGGCTATCGCGTCCAGACAGCTCTCCAGGTCGGCCTGCGACCAGGGGCGGGCGGGGTTGTGGCCCTCGACGTACTCGAGACCGAGGACCACCCAGTCGTCGTCGAGCGACCACAGCAGCTGCGGTGCCGCCACGCCGTCCGGCAGCGTCGCCAGCTTGCGGGCCTCTTCGCGGTAGGAGGCCGCGAACGCGGCCTGGGCCTTCACCGAGGCAGCCTTCACGAAGTGCCGCGTCCCGTCCTCGCACGTCAGCACCGAGGCGAAGCCCGGGGTGAAGCCGGCGTTCTGCGACGCCGCCGAGACGACGCGCGACCCGCACTTGCGCTCGATGTAGGCGCGCAGGTTGGTCGGCAGGAACTGCCACTCGAGCCTTCTGGCGGTGCTGCCGGCGGGCACGGGGTAGGACGTCATGCCCACATCCTTGCCGACCCGCGCCAGCGGTGGGGAATCAGGGGTTGCGACGGGCGGCGTGAAACAATGCCACGACCCTCCACGACGTAGACGAAAGCCCTCTGTGCCCCCCTCGACATGCCCCGCGGCCCGGCCATACCGCCCCCGCGATCATCCGCAACTTCTGCATCATCGCCCACATCGACCACGGGAAGTCGACGCTGGCCGATCGGATGCTGCAGTTGACCGGGGTCGTCGACGCGCGGGCTGCCCGCGCCCAATACCTCGACCGGATGGACATCGAGCGCGAGCGCGGCATCACCATCAAGAGCCAGGCGGTCCGGATGCCGTGGACGGTCCCGGTCGGCAACGATCAGGGAGCCGAGCCCGGCGACCTACGTGCTCAACATGATCGACACCCCCGGCCACGTCGACTTCACCTACGAGGTGTCGAGGTCGCTGGAGGCCTGCGAGGCCGCCGTACTCCTCGTCGATGCGGCCCAGGGGATCGAGGCGCAGACGCTGGCCAACCTCTACCTTGCGCTCGGTGCAGACCTGCACATCATCCCGGTGCTGAACAAGATCGACCTGCCCTCAGCCCAGCCCGAGAAGTATGCCGCCGAGCTCGCCGGCATCATCGGCTGCGACCCGGCCGACGTCCTGCAGACCTCGGCGAAGACGGGGCTGGGAGTCGAGGCCCTCCTCAACGAGATCGTCAAGCAGACGCCGGCCCCGGTGGGGGACGCCGACGCGCCGCCGCGAGCGCTGATCTTCGACTCCGTCTACGACACCTACCGTGGGGTGGTCACCTACGTCCGCGTCGTCGACGGCAAGCTCTCCCACCGCGACCGGATCAAGATGATGTCCAACGGCGTCGTCCACGAGATGCTCGAGGTGGGCGTGATCAGCCCCGAGCCCGTGAAGTCGAGCGACCTGGGCGTGGGCGAGGTCGGCTACCTCATCACCGGAGTGAAGGATGTGCGGCAGTCCCGGGTCGGCGACACCGTGACCAGCCAGCATCACGGCGCCACCGAGGCGCTCGGCGGCTACAAGCACCCCAACCCGATGGTCTACTCCGGGCTCTACCCCATCGATGGGGACGACTATCCGGCGCTGCGCGACGCGCTCGAGCGACTCCAACTCAACGACGCGGCGCTGGCCTACGAACCCGAGACCTCGGGGGCGCTCGGCTTCGGCTTCCGTTGTGGGTTCCTCGGCCTGTTGCACATGGAGATCGTGCGTGAGCGCCTGGAGCGCGAGTTCAACCTCGACCTGATCTCGACCGCACCCAACGTGGTCTATCAGGTGACGATGGACGACGGCAGCGAGTTCGAGGTGACCAACCCCAGCGAATACCCCGAGGGCAAGATCGCCGAGGTCCGCGAGCCCGTCGTCCGCGCGACCATCCTGTCGCCCTCCGACTACATCGGCACGATCATGGAACTGTGCCAGACCAAGCGCGGCAACCTTCAGGGCATGGACTACCTGTCCGAGGACCGCGTCGAGATGCGCTACGCGCTGCCGATGGGTGAGATCGTCTTCGACTTCTTCGACGCCCTCAAGTCGCGGACGAAGGGCTACGCCTCCCTCGACTACGAGCGCTCCGGCGAGCAGGCGGCCGACCTGGTCAAGGTCGACATCCTGCTGCACGGCGAGCCCGTCGACGCGTTCTCGGCGATCGTGCACCGGGATGCCGCCTACGGCTATGGCGTGATGCTGGCCGGCAAGCTGAAGGAGCTGATCCCTCGTCAGCAGTTCGAGGTGCCGATCCAGGCTGCCATCGGTGCACGGGTGATCGCCCGCGAGACGATCCGTGCCATCCGCAAGGACGTGCTGGCCAAGTGCTACGGCGGCGATATCACCCGCAAGCGCAAGCTGCTCGAGAAGCAGAAGGAGGGCAAGAAGCGGATGAAGATGGTCGGCCGTGTCGAGGTCCCCCAAGAGGCGTTCATCGCGGCGCTCTCCAACGCGCCGACGGCAGAGAAGTCCAAGAGGTAGTGGACGTACGCCGGGTCGCACCGGATGAGTGGGACGTCGTGGCCTGGTTGTGGCAGGCGTTCCGCAACGACCTCGCCGCAGTGGTCCGGCAGAGCCTCCCGCATGCCGACGGCCGCTACAAGCACGATCATCTCGACGCCTACCCGGGACCCGGGAAAGAGGGCTGGCTCGCCTGGGCGCCCCACCCGCAGCTGGGCACGCGCGGCGCCGGTCGCCTTCGCGCTGGTGGACGCGATCGGTACGCCCGAACAGTCGCTGGCGGAGTTCTTCGTCGCCCCGGCGGCCCGTCGCAGCGGCACTGGCCGAGCGCTCGCCGCACACGTGCTGTCCCAGCATCCGGCGCCGTGGACCGTGGCCTTCCAGCACGCCAATCCGGTCGCCGGACGGTTCTGGCGGGCCGTGTTCACCGAGGCGTTCGACCAGGGCTGGGCCGAGACGCGAGGAGGCCGTGCCCGGCAAGCCCGAGGCCCCTCCCGACCACTGGATCCGCACGCGATGAGGCTGCCACCCGAGTTGCTCGCCCTGAGTGCGACGAGCGAGGGCTGGGCCGTGTGGCTCGACGAGTTGCCGGCCCTTCTCGACGAGCTGGTCGACGACTGGAGCTCGCCCCCGACGGCGCGCCGACCCATGGCAGCTGCGCGCTGGTGCTTCCTGTTCGGACCGTGTCAGATCGGCCGGCGGTGCTCAAGGTCGGCTGGCCGCACCCTGAGGCCGAGCATGAGCACCTCGCCCTGAAGCAGTGGCGCGGGAAGGGGCGCCGTCGAGCTGTTGCGGGCAGACCCGCACCGGTTCGCCCTGCTTCTCGAGCGGCTGCACCCCACGGATCTGCACGACCTGTGGGATCTCGAGGCGTGCGAGCTCGTCGCCGGGCTCTACGGCCGGCTCCACGTCCCGGCCCTGCCGCAGCTGCGCACGCTCTCGTCGTACGTCGAGACGTGGGTGGGGGAGCTCTCAGGCCTGCCACGCACCGCGCCCATCCCGCCGCGACTCGTGCAGCAGGCAGTGTCTGCGGGCCGGGCGTTCCTCGGCGACGCCGCCATCGACGGAAGGTTGCTCCACGCAGACCTGCACTACGCCAACGTGCTCGCCGCCGACCGCGAGCCGTGGCTCGCGATCGACCCCAAGCCTCTGTCCGGCGATCCTCACTACGAGATCGCCCCGATGCTCTTCAACCGCTACGACGAGCTCGTCGGCGACTACCGCGACGGCGTACGACGTCGCTTCCACACGCTGGTCGACGCAGCCGGCTTCGACGAGCACCGCGCCCGTGACTGGGTGGTGTTCCGGATGGTCTGCAACGCCATGTGGCTGCTGCAGGAGAAGCCCGGCGGGCGGCGTACCACCTCGGACGATGCGTGGTTGACCGTCTGTGTCGCCATCGCCAAGGCCGTCCAGGACTGACGGTCGGGTTGCGGCTGGTTCACCAAGGTACGCAGCCCGAACGACACTTCCCGTGGTGAATTCACCGTGGGAACTGATGGTTCGTCAGGGTGGGCTCAGCGGTCACCATCCGCCCCGGGGCCAGCCGTCACTTCCCACGGCCAACTCACATGGGGAACCGATGGCTCGCCTGCATACCTTGATGAACCACCGGATCAAGGACTGACACCCCCTCGGGTGAGGCGATGAGCGGGCCGCGCGACCTAGCCTGACGAGATGGCGCGCCTGCGGACGGTCTCACCCAACTCCCGCGGCTGGACCCGACGCAGGGCCGGCAGTGGCTTCGTCTACCTCGACTCGGCCGGCGATCGGCTGGGCGCCGAGGACGTCCTGCGGATCAAGGCGTTGGTGATCCCGCCGGCTTGGGCCGACGTGTGGATCTGCCCGATCCCCAACGGTCACCTGCAGGCGGTCGGCACCGATGAGGCCGGCCGGAGGCAGTACCTCTACCACCCCGAGTGGCGGATCAAGCGGGACAAGCTGAAGTTCGACCGGGTCACCCAGGCTGCCAGACGGCTCCCTCGCGCCCGCCGTACTCTCCTCGAGCACCTCGGCAGCGAGGGGATGGGCCTCGACCGGGCCGCAGCCACCGCGGTGCGCCTGCTCGATCTCGGCTACTTCCGGATCGGAGGGGACGTATACGCCGAGAGTGGCGCGTTCGGCCTCACGACGCTGGAACGCCGGCACGTGTCGGCGCGCAACGGACGTCTGGTCTTCGACTTCGTGGGCAAGTCGGGGATCGAGCATCGCATCGAGATCGACGACCCCTTGGCCATCTCGGCCATCGACACGATGCGGCGCCGTCGCGGCGGCAGCGACCGGCTGCTGGCCTACAAGGAGGCGCGTCGGTGGGTGGACCTCGATGCCTCCCGCGTCAACGACTACCTGCGCACCAGCATCGGGGAGGACCTGACCGCGAAGGACTTCCGGACCTGGCATGCCACCGTGTTGGCGGCTGCGGCGCTGGCGGCCAGCGAGGAGCCCGGAGCCACGAAGGCCTCGCGAGCGCGGGCGGTGCGTGCCGCGGTGGTCGAGGTGTCGGAGTTCCTCGGCAACACCCCGACGGTCGCGAAGTCCGCCTACATCGACCCTCGGGTGATCGACCTCTACGAGAACGGCGTGACGATCGCGGCAGCGCTCAAGCGTCGCTACGCCGGCCCGGCCGAGCGGCAAGCGGGTCTGGAGCGGGCCGTTCTCACGATGCTGGCGGACTGACCAACGACCTGACCGCCTTCTCGATGCGGGCGGCCCGGGTGGCTGTGCTCCGGGTGGTGACGACGTCGAGGATCACGGCGTACTGCGCCGACGCACCGAGCGCGTCGAACGCCGCAGCCGCTGCCGGTTCGGCGGCCAGGGCAGCCGCCAGGTCGTCGGGAACAGTGGCCTCGCGCTGGGAGGGGTACGCCGCTTCCCACCTGCCGTCGGCCTTCGCGGCCTCGACCTCGTCGAGGCCCGGCCGGCGCATCCGCCCGGCCCCGGTGAGGGCCTCGACCTTCCGCACGTTGACGAGCGACCAGCGGCTGCGCGGACGACGGGGCACGTACTTCTGGAGGTAGTGGCTGTCGTCCAGCGACTTGCGCTGGCCCGAGATCCACCCGAAGCACAGCCCTACGTCGACCGCCTCGTCCTCGGTCAGCGAGCGAATCCCCGACGCCTTCTTGGCCACCTTGATCCAGACCCCGGCAGGCTCTGCCCCGTGCTGCTCGAGCCAGGCCTCGAAGGCCGGCCTGTCGACGAAGAACACCACAGGCGGCTCGGCCTGCGCAGGCGAAGTCCCCATGACGTCACGCTAGCTGAGCGTGTCGCGGCGCTGCGTGAGCCAGGTGAGCTCGGCGGGGTTCTCGGTCAGCCCGATCGCGGCGTCGTACGCCGCGCGCGCCTCGTCGTCGCGTCCGAGTCGGCGCAGGAGGTCGGCGCGGGTGGCGTGCCAGGGGTGATAGTCGTCGAGCGGCAGTGTGTCGACGATCGAGAGCGCCACCTGGGGGCCGTCGAGCTCGGCCACCGCGACCGCGCGGTTGAGCGAGACGATCGGCGACGGTGAGACCACCAGCAGCTGGTCGTAGAGCGCCACCACCTGGTGCCAGTCGGTCATCGAAGCATCGAGGGCATCGGTGTGGACGGCATTGACCGCCGCCTGCAGCTGGTAGGGACCCGGGCGGTTGATGGCCAGGCAACGACGCACCAGCGCGTGTCCCTCGTCGATGAGCTCGCCGTCCCACAGGGAACGGTCCTGGTCGGGAAGGGTGACGAGCATCCCGTCGGCGACCCTCGCCTCGCGACGCGCCTCCACCAACAGCAGGAGCGCGAGGAGCCCGTCGATCTCAGGCGGAGAGCCCACGAGGCCCTCCAGCTCCTGCAGCTGGCGGGCGAGCCGGATGGCCTCCGAGCACAGGTCTGCGCGGATCGACTCGGACGGGCCGGAGGAGAGGTAGCCCTCGTTGAAGATCAGGTAGAGCACAGCCAGCACCGAATCGAGACGTACAGCCAGGTCAGCCTCCTGGGGGACCCGATAGGGGATCCTGGCGTGCTTGATCTTGGCCTTCGCACGGGTGATCCGCTGAGCCATGGTCGTCTCCGGCACCAGGAAGGCCTGGGCGATCTCGGCCACCGACAGCCCACCCAGCAGGCGCAGGGTCAGCGCGACCTGGGCCGGCCGAGCCAGCGCCGGGTGGCAGCAGGTGAACATCAGTCGGAGCCGGTCGTCCTCGACCGGCCCGGTGGGTTCGTGTGGGGGTGTCGTCGCTGATCATCGCGGCCTCGGCGTACTTGGTGTTGCGCAGCTTCTCGCGGCGGAGCCTGTCGATCGCCCTGTTGCCGGCGACCTTGGTCAGCCAGGCGGCCGGGTTGGGCGGGAACCCGTCGTCGGGCCATTTCTCCAAGGCCACCACGAGCGCCTCGGACAAGGCATCCTCGGCCAGGTCGACATCGCCGAAGCGCCGGATCAGGCCCGCCACCACCCGCCCGTACTCGGCACGGACGATGGCCGCGACCCGATCGGTGACCCGATCCGAGGTGGCGTCGGTCAAGGGCTCAGACGTCCTGGAAAGGCCGGACCTCGACCGGGGCGCCGCAGGCGGCGGACCCCCGGATCGCGACGTCCAACGCCTCGTCCAGGTCGGCAGCCTCGATGACCCAGAAGCCGCCGAGGTGCTCCTTGGACTCGACGTACGGGCCGTCGCTCACGACCGGTTCCGGCCCCGTGGCGTTCACCACGGTCGCGGAGGAGATCGGGTGGAGCCCACCGGCGAACACCCACCTCCCACTGGTGCGGAGCTCATCGTTGAAGGCGTCGACCGCGGCGTACATGCGCTGGATCTCCTCGTCGGGCGGGGTGGCGCCGTCCACCTCGCCGTGGACGGAAAGCAGGTACTGCGACATGTCGGGTCCTCCTGTAGCTCTGGCAGCGGGTTGCTGCCGCTGCACTCTCCACGAAAGCGATTGACCGGATACGACACAATCTCAGCATGGCTTTTCTCCGCTCAGTCAACGTCGGCACGCCGCAGGTCCGGGAATGGGCAGGAATCGGGCGGACCTCCATCGACAAGCACTCCGTGACCGGACCGGTCCAGGTCACGACGCTGGGGGTCGCCGGCGACCAGGTGTCCGACACCGTCCACCACGGGGGCCCGGAGGCAGCCGTCTACGCCTTCGCCCGCGAGGACCTGGACCACTGGGCCGCCGAACTGGGTCAGGAGATCCGTGACGGGCAGTTCGGCGAGAACCTCACCACGTCGGGCATCGACGTCAACGAGTCCGAGATCGGCGAGCGGTGGCATATCGGCTCGACGCTGCTGGAGGTCACCTCCGTCCGCACCCCATGCAACGACTTCAAGAACTGGATGGGGATCTCGGGCTATGAGAACCGGGCCTGGGTCAAGCGATTCGCCGCGCTCGGCCGACCAGGCCCCTACCTCCGGGTGCTTCAGGAGGGCGTCGTGACGGCGGGGGACGAGCTGACGGTGGTGCATCGACCCGGCCACGGAGTGAGTGTCAGCACCATGTTCCGGGCCTTGAACACGGACCGGTCGCTCCTGCCGGAGCTGCTCAAGGTGCAGGACCTGCTCCCCGAGGCGAGGGAAATGGCCGAGGCGTACGTCGCCGGGCTGGGGTGATGGCTACCGCCGCGTAGCATCGTGATCTAGGTTACTTGCGTCACAGTCTTTAGTGAGACCAGGAGAACCATGCCGATCAACCACGACGCCTCGTTCGTCGAGACGATGCCGCGCAACGTCGCCGTGCAGTTCCTCGATCGGGTCAAGCAGAGCTCGAGCCACGAGGCCTACCGCTATCCGGTGGGGGAGACGTGGGAGAGCGTGACCTGGCAGGAGGTCGGCGACCTCGTCAACCGACTGGCGGCTGGGCTGATGGCCCTGGGGATCGAACCCGAACAGCGCGTCGGAATCGCCTCCAGCACCCGCTACGAGTGGATCCTGGCCGATCTGGCCGTGACCTGTGCGGGGGCTGCGACGACGACGGTCTACCAGTCGACCAACGCCGACGACACGGCCTACATCCTGAGCGACTCCGAGTGCCGCATCGTGTTCGCCGAGGACGACTCCCAGATCGCCAAGCTGGTCTCGCACCGGGCCGACATCCCGCTGGTCGGCAAGGTCGTGACCTTCGACGGTGAGACCGACGGCGACTGGGTGATCGGGATGGACGACCTCGCCGCCCTCGGTGATGCCTACCTCGCGGACAACCCCACGGCCGTCTCCGACCACGCCGAGGCCATCGAGCCCGACCAGCTCGCCACCCTGATCTACACCTCGGGCACGACCGGCCGCCCCAAGGGTGTCCGGCTGCGGCACCGCTCGTGGGTCTACGAGGGCGAGGTGATCCGTGCCCACGGCATCCTCGACGAGACCGACCTGCAGTTCCTGTGGCTGCCGATGGCGCACTCCTTCGGCAAGGTCCTCCTCTCGACCCAGATGGCCTGCGGGTTCGCGACCGCGGTCGACGGTCGGGTCGACAAGATCATCGAGAACCTCGCGATCGTGAAGCCGACGTTCATGGGGGCCGCGCCGCGCATCTTCGAGAAGGCCCACGGCCGCATCGTGACCATGCAGGCCGCCGAGGGCGGGCTCAAGGAGAAGATCTTCAAGCAGGCGTTCGCGGTGGGCCTGAAGGTCGACCAGCTGCAGCGCGACGGCAAGTCGGTCCCGCTGCCGCTCAAGCTGCAGCACGGCGTCTTCGACAAGCTCGTCTTCAGCAAGATCCGCGACCGGTTCGGGGGACGCGTCCGGTTCTTCATCTCCGGAGCTGCGGCCCTCAACCGCGAGGTGGCTGAGTGGTTCCACGCCGCCGGCATCGTGATCCTGGAGGGCTACGGCCTCACCGAGACCTCCGCGGGCGCATTCGTCAACCACCCGGACCACTACAAGTTCGGGTCCGTGGGCCCTGCCTTCACCGGCAGCGAGGTCGAGATCGCCGCGGACGGCGAGGTGATGGTCAGGGGCCCGCACGTCATGGAGGGCTACCACAACCTCCCGGATGCCACCGCGGAGGCGCTGACCCCCGACGGGTGGCTGCACACCGGTGACATCGGCGAGCTCGACTCCGAGGGGTTCCTCAGGATCACCGACCGCAAGAAGGACCTCTTCAAGACCTCGGGCGGCAAGTACATCGCCCCGTCCGCGATCGAGTCGCAGTTCAAGGCGGTCTGCCCCTATGCCAGCCAGTTCATCGTGGTCGGGGCCGAACGCAACTTCTGTGTCGCCCTCATCACCCTCGACCCCGACCAGGTCACCGACTGGGCGAAGCTCAACGGGATGGAGGGTGCGTCCTACTCCGAGGTCGTCAGCAGCCCGGCCATCGACGAGCTGGTCTCCGGCTACGTCGACGAGCTCAACGGCCGGCTCAACCGCTGGGAGACGATCAAGAAGTACGTCATTCTCGACCACGACCTCACGGTGGAGTCGGGGGAGCTCACACCGTCGATGAAGGTCAAGCGCAAGGTCGTGGAGGACAACAACAAGGCGGCCATCGGGGCGCTCTACAGCTGAGGGAGGACTCTGACCGGCGGCCACAGCGACCCGACGACCTCCGCAGGCAACGACCCCGGCCGCCGGCCCACATCCCCTTAGAGGTCCACGCGTCGGTCGATGACACCGCGACGGCGAGCAACAGGCTCCGGACCAAGGACAGCTCCACCTGACGCCTCTGGGAGTATGGCGTCATGCCGTCCTCCCTGCCCTCCGGGGAACCAGCACCGGCTGACGGCTCGCTTCCCGGCTCGGCGCTCGCCGGGTTCGGGACAGCGGCCGTTCGGGTTCTACGTACACGTCCCGTTCTGCTCGGTGCGCTGCGGCTACTGCGACTTCAACACCTACACGGCCGAGGAGCTGGGTGGCGCCTCGGCTGCTACGGGCGCCTCGCGCACGACGTACGCCGGGGCAGCGATGGCCGAGATCCGGCGTGCTCGTCGGGTGCTGGGCGACGTCGACCTGCCCGTGCAGACCGTGTTCTTCGGCGGCGGCACGCCAACCCTGCTGAGCAGCCACGACCTCGGTGCCGTGCTGGGCGCCGATCGCCGACGAGTTCGGCCTGGCCACCGGGACGCCGAGGTCACCACCGAGGCCAACCCGGACAGCGTGACCCCGGCCGACCTGGAGTCATTGCGCACCTCGGGCTTCGACCGGATCTCGTTCGGGATGCAGTCCGCGGTGCCGCACGTGCTGGCCACGCTCGACCGGACCCACGACCCGCTGCGGGTCCCCGACGTCGTCGGGTGGGCGCGGAGCGCCGGGTTCGCGAAGCTCAGTCTCGACCTGATCTACGGGACGCCCGGTGAGAGCCTCGGATGACTGGCGCACGTCGCTCGAGGCAGCACTCTCGTGCAGTCCCGACCACATCAGCGCCTACGCGCTGATCGTCGAGGAGGGGACGGCACTGGCCCGACAGGTGCGGCGGGGAGAGATCGCCATGACGGACGACGACGATCTGGCCGACAAGTACCTTCTGGCCGACGAGCTGCTCGAGCGGGCGGGGCTGCACTGGTACGAGGTGTCCAACTGGGCCACCTCGGTCGAACAGGAGTGTCGTCACAACCAGCTCTACTGGACGGGAGCGAACTGGTGGGGTGTCGGACCGGGGGCTCACTCGCCACGTCGGCGGCGTGCGGTGGTGGAACGTCAAGCATCCGGCAGCATACGCCGACAGGCTCGCCGCCGACCTGAGCCCGGTACACGCACGGGAGGTGCTCGACGAGGAGGCGCATCGCATGGAGCGGGTGCTGCTGGAGGTGCGGCTGCGCAGCGGGCTTGCGCTCCGGCGTACTCGATGCCGCCGGAGCGGCAGCAGTCCCCGGGCTGGTGGACCGGGGACTGCTGGTGGATCGAGGGTGAGCAGCTGGTGCTCACGACCGAGGGGCGGCTGCTCGCCGACCTGGTCGTTCGCGAGCTGCTGCCCTGAGGTCAGTTGACCAGGCGGAGGATGAGCGGGAAGCGATAGTCCTGCATGGACGCGGCCTTCACGATGCCGATGATCATGAACACGTAGTAGGCGATGATCACGATCGGGAACAGGATGATGCCCACCAGGATGATCAGGGAGATGCCCGACGCGAACAGGTAGATCGCGTAGGAGATCTGGAAGTTCAGCGCCTCCTTGGCGGTGCGGTCGACCCAGGCGGAACGATCCTTGAAGATCAGCCAGACGATCAACGGTGAGACGAAGCCGAGGATGAAGCCACCCGGCATGGGCGAGGATGCCCCAGGTCTTCTCCTCGTCTGCGCGCAACGGGACGACGCCTGGCGCTGCGCCGTACGCCGGCTGCGGTGGGCCGCCGTAGGGCTGGGCGCCGTAGGGAGGCTGTTGTCCGTAGGGGGCCTGCTGTCCGTAGGGCACCTGCGGGCCGCGGCCGGCGGCGGAGGCGGGGGCGCCTGATCACCCGCCGGGTCCGGTCGCTTCGTGAAGTCGGGGGTTCCGTCAGGGGTGCCCTCGTTGTCCGACATGGCAGCTCCTCAGGGCTCAGTCGATGGTGACGAAGTCGATCAGTTCCTCAACCCTACCCAAGAGACTCGGCTCGAGATCCTGGTAGGACGACACGTTCGCCAGGATGGTCTGCCAGGCCCGAGCGATGTCCGTCTGGTCGCGGTGGGGCCAGCCGAGATGCTGGCAGACGCCCTTCTTCCACTCGATGCTGCGCGGCACGTCGGGCCAGCGCGCCAGTCCGAGCCGCTCGGGCTTCACCGCGGCCCAGACATCGACGAAGGGGTGGCCGACGATCAGCACGTGCTTCCGATCGGGGATCTCTGGACCTCGCCGGCGATCCGGCTCTCCTTGGAGCCGGCCACCAGGTGGTCGACCAGGACGCCGACCTTGCGCTCGGGGCCGGGTCCGAAGTCGCGGAGGTGCTCGGCGAGGTCGTCGACGCCCGCGAGGTATTCCACGACCACGCCCTCGATCCGCAGGTCGGCTCCCCAGACCTTCTCGACCAGCTCGGCGTCGTGGCGTCCCTCGACGAAGATCCGGCTGGCCCTGGCGACGCGGGCCCGGGCGCCCGGGACAGCGAGGGACCCCGACGCTGTGCGCGTGGCCGGGGCGGGCGCACCGGCCCGGCTCGGTGGGATGAGGATGACGGGCCTGCCCTCGAGCAGGAATCCCGGCCCGAGGGGGAACGTACGCCGCTTCTCGCGGCGATCCTCCAGGGTGACCGTGTCGAGGTCGCGGTCGACGGCCACGATCTCGCCGCACCAGTCGGTGGTGACCTCCTCCACGACCAGGCCGGGGGTGGCCTCCGCCTCCACGGCTCGTCCCCGCTTGGGGGCGCGCCAGTCGGTGGCCAGCACGTCGGAGCCGTAGCGATCGATGGATTCCACTCGTCAACGCTAACCGCGACCTGTCGCAGATGTGCGCCCGAAACGCGTCCACCCGTCGCAGATGTACATCCGAACGTGTACATCTGCGACAGGTCGACGTGTGTTCTGTGTACATCTGCGACAGGTGGGCGTTGAAAGGTGAACAGTCGCGATATATCGTGACTGTGTCGGCAAGAGATCACAGCAGGCAAGAGAAATCACAGCAAGCAAGAGCTCACAGGAAGGCAGGGACCACTGATGGGACACGGTTGGGGGCAGGGCTGGGTCGGACCCGGCTGGAGCGGTTCGGAGGGCTTCTCGGGCCACGGGCGAGGACCGGGAGGCCGCGGGCGACCTGGGTCCGCCGCCGTGGGTCCAGGAGCTCGTACGCAGCTTCGGAGGCCCCGAGATGGGTGGTCCGCGCGGCCCGAAGGTGCGGCGGGGGGACGTGCGGGCGGCGATCCTCGACGTGCTCGCCGTCGAGCCGATGAACGGCTACCAGGTCATCCAGCAGATCTCCGAGCGCAGCGGGGGAGTGTGGAAGCCGAGCCCCGGCTCGGTCTACCCCACCGTCCAACAGCTCGAGGACGAGGGCCTCATCGAGGGTCAGGAGTCGGAGGGACGTCGCGTCCTGGTCCTGACCGGGGCCGGACGGACCTACGTGGCCGAGCATCCTGACGAGCTCGCCGCCACCTGGCGGCCCTTCGAGGCGACCGGACCCGAGGTCGCAGCCGCGACTGGGGTCGGGGACCTCAAGCCCGTGATCGGCCAGGTCATGGGAGCCGTGTGGCAGATCATGGTCTCCGGCACTGATCAGCAGCGCGCGGAGGCAGCCGACGTGCTGGGGGAGACCCGGCGACGGCTCTACGGACTCCTGGCCGAAGGAGAGCCGGAATGAGCAGGCGCTTCGGTCCCATGTCCGGCCACGTCCACGATGCCTGGCCCGCGCTCAACACGTGGCAGACCCAGCTGACCAAGGGCAATGTCCGCATCGGCGACACCGAGCGCGACGACGCCATCCGCGCGCTCGGGGAGCACTTCGCGGCGGGACGACTGGACCGTGAGGAGTACGACGAGCGCGCCGACAGGGCGCTGGCGGCCCGCACGTGGAGCGACCTCGCCCCGCTCTTCCGCGACCTTCCCCAGCCCGTGGCGGCGCCACGACCCCCGGCTCAGCCCCCGGCGCAGCGACCAGGCCCCCGCCTGCCGTTCCTCCCGGTCCTCCTGATCCTGATCGGGGTCTCCTGGCTGGTAGGCGCCCCGTGGCTGGTCTGGGTCGGGATCGGCATCTTCTTCCTCGTCCGCCGGGCAGCCTGGGGCCGCCGCACCCGCTACACGAGCGGCAGCTGGCGCGCGCCACGGGGGAGCTGGTCGTAGCCGCAGCGGACGGCTTCACCGAGCACCTCGGTGGGGTAGGGCCAGTCGCCGACCTCGAGAGCCTGCGCCATCGGCACCCCCCGACCGGCCAGGTCGCGGATGGTCTCGGCCACCGTGCCGATGTCGTTGCGCTGCTCCTGCACGAACGACAGGTCGACGACGTTGCCGTGACCGGGCACCACCACGCTCCGGTCGGTGAGCAGAGTGATCATCAGGTCGATCGTCGCCGGCCATTCGAACGGGTGGCTGTCGTCGCCGAACGCCGGCGGGGCCGACTCCTCGATCAGGTCGCCCGTCAGCATCACGTCGACCTCGGGCACGCGCACGACCAGGTCGCCGGCGGTATGGCCACGGCCGGGGTGGATGAGCTCGACCTGCCGGTCGCCGAGGTCGATCGCCCGGGCCGAGGAGAAGCTGTGGTCGGCCGCGACCAGGCGAGTGGCCAGCACCTCGTCACGGTGTACGTCGTCACCCGCGGCGTACCGCTCCTTGACCTGCTCACCGGAGCTCAGCGTGTGCTCCGCCGCCCAGTCGGTGGCGTGGATGGGGATCTCGCCGTACTCGTCGCGGAAGGCCGCGTTTCCGAAGGTGTGGTCCCAGTGCTCGTGGGTGTTCACGATCTCCACCACCGACCCGGCACCCAGTCGACGTACGTCGTCGAGCACCTCGTGGGCGGCGAGCTCGGAGGAGTGGGTGTCCACGACCACGAGTCCCCGCGCGCCGCCGATCAGGGTCACGTTGACGTCGCACCAGGGGTAGCGGGCGACCCAGACCCGCGACGCGACCTCCTGGAACCCGGATGTGCTGGAGTCGGCCATGTGGGCAGAGCCTAGTACCCTTGGCACTCAGTCAGGTCGGAGTGCCAGCAGTCGAGAGCGAGGAGGAGTGATGGTGGTCGAGGACCGCAAGCTCGCCGTCCTCCGGGCGATCGTCGAGGACTACGTCTCCACCGAGGAGCCGGTCGGTTCCCGGGCCCTGGTCGAGCGCCATCAGCTGGGGGTCTCACCGGCCACTGTCCGCAACGACATGGCCGCCCTGGAGGAGGAGGGCTTCATCGCCCAGCCCCACACCAGCGCGGGTCGCGTGCCCACCGACAAGGGCTACCGGCTCTTCGTCGACCGACTGACCACGGTCAAGCCGATGAGTGCGGCCGAGAAGCGCGCGATCGCGACGTTCCTGGACGGCGCCGTCGATCTCGACGACGTGGTCCAGCGCTCGGTGCGGCTGCTGGCGCAGCTGACCCGGCAGGTGGCGGTGGTGCAGTACCCGACTCTGGCTCGCTCGACGGTGCGCCATGTCGAGCTCGTCTCGTTGACCCCCGGCCGCCTGCTCGTCGTGGTCATCCTCAGCAGCGGGCGGGTCGAGCAGCGGCTGGTGGACCTCGAGGTCCCGTTGGACGACGACGCCCTCGCGGACGTCCGCGGCCGGGTCAACCGGGCGGCCACCGGTGAGCTGATCGCGACCGCCGCCGAAGCGCTCTCCGCGCTGGCCGCGACGACTGCGCCCGGCCAGCAGGCCGCTACCGAGTCGATCACCTCGACCTTGGTCGAGGCCATGTCCGACCACCGCTCCGATGGTCGGGTCGCGGTCGGCGGCGCGGCCAACCTGGCCCGGTTCGGTGAAGGCTTCGACGGCAGCATCCGCCCGATGCTCGAGGCGCTGGAGGAGCACGTCGTGCTGCTCAAGCTGTTGGGCGAGGCCAGCGTCGGTGGCACGGTCACCGTCCGGATCGGCCACGAAGGCCCCTATCAGGAACTCTCGTCGACCAGCGTCGTCGCGACCGGTTACGGGCCGGGCGACACAGGTCTGGCGACACTCGGCGTGGTCGGACCGACCCGCATGGACTACCCGGGGACCATGGGGGCGGTGCGGGCTGTGGCCCGCTACGTCACCAGGATCCTCGACGAGGCATGAGAAAGAACATCAGGTGAGTCAAGACCTCTACGAGATGCTGGGCGTTGCTCACGACGCCGACGGCGACACGATCAAGAAGGCCTACCGCAAGCTGGCCCGCCAGCTGCACCCGGACGTCAATCCGGACCCCGAGACCCAGGAGAGGTTCAAGGAGGTCTCCCACGCCTACGAGGTGCTGAGCGACCCTGCGAAGCGCCGCCAGTACGACCTCGGCGGCGACCCCTTCGGTGGCGGGCAGGCGGGGTTCGGCCAGGGTGCCGGATTCTCGTTCACCGACATCATGGACGCCTTCTTCGGTGGTCAGCCGGGTGCCGCCGGAGGCCGGGGTCCCAAGCCGCGGATGCGCCGGGGCCAGGACGCGCTGATCCGTCTCGACATCGAGCTGGCGGAGGCTGCCTTCGGGGTCACCCGCGAGCTCAAGGTCGACACAGCCGTGCGCTGTACGACGTGCAACGGCGACGGTGCCGCGCCCGGCTCGAAGCCCGTGGCCTGCGAGACCTGTCACGGCCAGGGGGAGGTCGCTCACGTGCAGCGGTCCTTCCTGGGCGAGATCCGCACCCTGCGCCCGTGTGCGGCCTGCCGGGGCTTCGGGTCGATCATCCCCGAGCCCTGCCGCGAGTGCTCCGGCGACGGCCGGGTCCGCTCGCGCCGCACCCTGACGGTCAAGATCCCCGCGGGAGTCGACACCGGCACCCGCGTCCAGCTCACCGAGCAGGGCGAGGTCGGCCCCGGCGGCGGACCTGCCGGCGACCTCTACGTCGAGATCAAGGTGGCTCGCCACCCCACCTTCGACCGCCACGGCAGCGATCTGCACTGCACGGTCTCGGTCCCGATGACTGCGGCGGCGCTCGGCACGACGCTGACCATGCCGACCCTGGAGAGCGACGTGGAGAACGGCGCCGACTCCGGCGTCGAGACCAGCTTCGAGCTCGAGGTGAAGCCGGGCACCCAGTCCGGCACCGAGACCGTGCTGCGCGGTCGAGGGGTGCCCGGTCTGCGAGGAGTCGGCCGGGGAGACCTGATCGTCACCACGATGGTGGAGACCCCCCAACGCCTCGACCAACGCCAGAGTGAGCTGCTCCGCGAGCTCGCCGCCCTCCGCGGCGAGGAGGCGCCAGACGGCAACATCCGCGCCGGTGGCAAGGCCGGCGTGTTCGGCCGCATCCGCGACGCCTTCAACCCGCACTGACCATGTCGCTCCCCGTCCACCTCGTCGCCTCGCTCAGCGAGGCGACCACAGGTGCGGTGGTCGAGGTCGAGGGCGACGAGGCCCACCACGCCGTCGCCGTACGCCGGCTGCGAGTGGGCGAGCAGGTCGTGCTCACCGACGGCCGGGGTCGTTCGGTCACGGGCGAGGTGACCCACACCGGCAAGCGGATCTTCTCGGTGAGCGTCCTCGCCGTCCGCCGGGTCGAGATGCCAACCCCGGCGATCACCGTCGTGCAGGCGATTCCCAAGGGTGACCGCGGCGAGCTCGCCGTCGAGGTGCTCACGGAGATCGGCGTCGACACCATCGTGCCGTGGTCCGCCTCCCGGTGCGTGGCCGTGTGGCGTGGGGAGCGGGCTGAGAAGTCGCACGCCAGGTGGGCAGCCACCGCCCGGGAGGCCGCCAAGCAGTCGCGGCGCTCGTGGTTCCCGGTCGTCGCCGCCATGACCTCCACGGCCGGGGTGGCCGGGCTGGTGAGCGAGGCCGATCTCGCCGTCGTCCTCCATGAGGACGCCTCGACCACGCTGGCGGCACTCGAGCCGGCCCGCACCGGCCGCGTCGTGGTCGTGGTGGGGCCGGAGGGCGGCATCGCGCCCGATGAGCTGGTGGCCTTCGAGCAGGTAGGGGCGCGGGCGGTGCGCTTGGGCAGCGAAGTGCTGCGCACGTCCACGGCGGGGGTCGCCGCCGTGTCGGCACTCCTCAGCCGCACCTCTCGCTGGTCCTGACCCACCGGGACGGGTTGTCGTAGTCTCGACCCATGTCCGACGAGAGCCCGCCGCGCACCTTCCGCAGCAGGCGGCGGCGTACGTCGGTCGCGCCCACGATGCTCACCGACGGGGCGATCCCGAACCGGCCCTTCCGGCACAGCTTCGTGGACTCCGCGATCTACGTGGACGGAGATCGCATCTCGTCGCCCGATGGACTGACAGCGACCTACGAGGAGCTGCGCGACACCGATCAGGCGATGGCCTGGATCGGGCTCTACCGTCCCGACCGCAGCGAGCTGGCCTCGCTCGCCCACGAGTTCGACCTGCACGAGCTCGCCGTCGAGGACGCCATCCTCGCCCACCAGCGACCGAAGCTGGAGCGCTACGACGACCTGCTGTTCGTCGTCCTGAGGGCCGCGCGCTACCTCGATGACACCGAGGAGGTCGAGTTCGGGGAGGTTCACCTCTTCGTCGGGCAGGACTTCGTGGTGACCGTCCGGCACAGCGAGTCTCCCGACCTGGGCTCGGTCCGTCGTCGGCTGGAGTCCGAGCCCGAGCTGCTCCGACTGGGCCCCGAGGCGGTGCTGTACGCCGTGATGGACCGGGTGGTCGACGGCTATGCGCCGGTGGTCGCCGGACTGGCCAACGACATCGACGAGATCGAGACCGAGATCTTCAACGGTGACCCGCAGGTGTCGCGGCGCATCTATCAGCTGACCCGCGAGGTCATCGAGTTCCAGCGTGCCGCGGCTCCGCTGGTGAGCATGTTCGAGAGCCTGAAGGCCGGCTTCGAGAAGTACGAGACCGATGAGGAGCTCCAGCGCTACCTGCGTGACGTGGAGGACCACATCCTGGTGGTCGCCGAGTCCCTCGACGGGTTCCGCCAGCTGCTGCGCGACATGCTCACCGTCAACGCGACCCTGGTGGCTCAGGAGCAGAACGAGGAGATGCGCCGCCTCAGCGTCGCGGGCCATGCCCAGAACGAGGAGGTCAAGCGGATCTCGGCCTGGGCCGCCATCCTGTTCGCGCCCACCCTGATCGCGTCGGTCTACGGCATGAACTTCGCCGACATGCCCGAGTTGTCGTGGAGCTTCGGCTACCCCTTCTCGGTCGCCCTGATGGGCATCGTCTGCCTGGTGCTCTACCTCGTCTTCAGGCGTCGCGACTGGCTATGACAGCGCGAGCATGGCCTCGACCCGGGCGAGCTCCTCGGCCAGCTCTCGTCGCTCGCCGCGCGTGAAGGTGCGGAACTCCTCGACCACCACGGGTCTGCGGTCGACGATCTTCCACAGCCCCTCGAGCCAACCGTCCACGAACACGGTCATCGCGACCCCGCCGTTCGCCCCGGCCCACTGCCTGCGGTTGGCGGGCAGGGTCACCCGGTCGCGCGCCGAGTGCGACAACCACAGGTTGTCGTAGGTGCCGAGCAGACGCACGGGTGCGTGCGCCTCCTCGACGACCGCGGCACCGGGCACGTCGTACAGCACGCGGCCACGGTCGTCGGTGTGCCTCACCAGGTCGTCCATGGAGGCGAGCACCGGCCCGAGCCGGGTGATCCCCGACCACGTCGTGACGTCGGCCGCCCGCGCAGGGCCGAAGGCGCGCAGGTAGCGCCGCACGATGGTGGGGACGTCGGGCTCGGTCAGGCTGCTGCCCAGCCACGTGTCGACGCGCTGGTAGACCACCGCGCCCGAGGCCTGCCACTGCCCACGCGGCGGCACCTGCACCAGTGGGGAGTCGACCCGTGCCAGCGATCCGAGCTGGGCCGGGGGCACGCCGGGGAAGCGGGCGGCGAGCGCCAGCCCCAGCTCGCGCACGGAGAGCGGCCCGGCTTCCAGCGAGTCGTCAACGGCGGCGCGTACGTCGTCCGGTGCGAGGTGGGCCGCCTCACGGACGTTCTGACTGCTCGCGCGTTCCCGGTCCTGGCAGGCCTGACTGAACTGACGCAGGCTCAGGGCGTCTGGCGGCGTGAGCAGGTGGATGGTGCCGCGCATGACCAGGAGGCGCACGAGCCCACGGCTTGCCGATGGCCTCGCTGACCGGCCGCGGATCGAAGTCCTCGAGGCGCGCGTTCAAGGAGAGGTACGGCGGCATCGTCTCCTGCGCCTGCAGCCCCACGAGGTGGTCGACGAGCTCGGGCACCGGGGTCGTGGAGCGCTCCAGGAGACCCTGGCGGTGGAGCAGGGTCCGGTTCAGCGTGCGTCGGTTCAGCACCATGTCGAACACCCTAGGATCAGCGGCATGAGCAAGCTTGTCAGCGACGAGATCCCCCAGGCGAACCGCATCGAGCACGCCGGGGTCGACGTCATCGCCGAGTCGGCCCGGCACGGACACCCGCGCAGTCTGTTCTGGCCGTGGTGCGCCGCGAACGTGGCCGTCCTCGCGGTCAGCTGGGGCGGCTATGTCACTGGCTTCGGGATCAACCTGACCCAGGCCCTGCTGGTGACGGTGTTCGGTGTGATCGCCTCGTTCGTGCTGGTCGGAATCGCCTCCCTGGCCGGCCAGAAGGGGTCTGCTCCGACCCTGGTGCTGTCGCGGGCGTCGTTCGGGATCAAGGGGAACTGGCTGCCCGTGCTGGTGTCCTGGCTGCTGCTGGTCGGCTGGGAGACCTCCCTGTGTGCGCTGGCCGCGCTGTCGGCTCGCACCGTCTCCGAGCGTCTCGTCGAGGGCTCTGGCGACGTTGCGGCGGCGGTTGCCCTGATCCTGGTGGCCGGCAGCGGCATCTACTACGGGGTGCTGGGCTTCGAGGCCATCATGCGGGCCCAGCGGTGGCTGACCATCGCCACCCTGGTGCTCACGGTCGGCTTCATCGCCCTGACTCTCGACGAGGTGCACCTCGGCATCGCCGTCGACCAGCCCGCCGGCAGCGCCACGGCCGTGATCGGCGCCCTGGTGATGTTGCTGGCCGGCTTCGGCGTCAGCTGGATCAACTGCGCCGCCGACTACTCCCGCTACCTGCCACGCGATGCCTCCCGGGCCGGCATCGTCGGCTGGACGACCTTCGGTGGGGCGCTGCCCGTGGTGCTGCTCGCGGGCTACGGCGTCCTGCTCTGCGCATCCGATCCCGACTTGATCGTGGCGTTCTCGGACGACCCCATCGGTGCCCTCACCCCGATGCTGCCGACGTGGTACCTGCTGCCCTTCATCGCCGTGGCCCTGCTCGGTCTCGCCGCGGGGGTCATCATCGACATCTACTCCTCGGGCCTGACCCTGGTGGCGACGGGCATCCCGGTCCAACGCCCGGTGGCGGCCGCGATCGACGGCGTCCTGATGACCGTCGGGGCGATCTACGTCGTGTGGTTCGCGCCCGACTTCCTGGTGCCGTTCCAGGGCTTCCTGATCACCGTGGGCGTGCCGCTGGCCGCCTGGGGCGGCATCTTCGTGGCCGACCTGATGCTGCGCCGCGAGCGGTACGACGAGTCGAAGCTCTTCGACGAGTCCGAGCGTGGCTACGGCGTGGCCAACCCCGCCGCGATCGTGATCATGGTGGTCGGGACCGTGATCGGCTGGGGGCTGGTCACCAACGGGTTGGCCACCTGGCTGACGTGGCAGGGCTACCTCCTCGGCCCCCTTGGGCTCGGAGGCAAGACCGGCGCTTGGGCCTACGCCAACATCGGGGTCCTGGTCGCTCTGGCGATCGGCTTCCTCGGCTACCTCCTGTGGTGCGGCGGGCGGGTGCGGGCGCAGGAGAGCCGCGAACTGGCCGCTACGTCACGGTGATCGTCCGGGTGTCGACGTACGGTCCAGGCCCCTCCCCGTCGGACGCGTCCTCGGTCTGCACCCGGAGCGTGTAGGTGCCGGCCGGGAGTCCCCTCAGGGAGATCGAGCCGGCGAACGGATACAGCCGGTCCAGCCACCCGTCTGCGGTGAAGAACCCCCTCCTCACCTCGCTGGAGCCGTGCAGCAGGCGCCACGGCACGGTCGCCTCGAAGGAGCTCGCCACCCCGTCGACCTGGAGTCGTCCGCTGGCTGAGGTCCCCTCGGCGGGGTTGGTGATGTTGACCAGGGACAGTACGTCGAGAGGATCGCCCTGCGCGAGAGGCTCCGCCGTCGGTACGCCGTACACCTGGTCCACGGGGTTGCCGTCGAGGTAGAACTGCACCGGCGCCCGGGTCCGACCAGCGGCCTGGAGCGTGTAGATGACCGACTCCACCGCGATCCGGGCCTCCTCGGCGGACATGCCCGCCGGGCGGTCGCGGAGCGAGGCATCGGTGATCGCGACCGAGTAGCTGCCGGCGGTGCCGACGCCGTCGAAGCCCGCCTGGGTGAAGCTGCCGGAGGGCCACGCGCTCCGGTAGTCCGGGTCGGCCGGCTGTGACGTGGCCTGCTCGAGGGAGGCGAGGAGTCGGTCGGTGGCGCTGACCTGGTGGAACTCTCGGAACAGTCGCGGCCCGAACGGGGTGTCGCCGACGTAGTAGATGCCGGCGGCGACGCTGCCACCGTTCGGCTCCGTGGGTTCCTCGCTCGGCGTGACACCGGGGTCTGTGGCCGTGTCCGAGGGTGTCGCGATGGGAGCGGGGTCGGCGGTCGGCCGCTGGTCGTTGAGGACGGCGAGTCCGCCGATGACCGCCGCCGTCGCGACCGCGGCGCCCAGGGTGCCCCAGATCCAGGTGCGTCTCGTGGAGGTGGTGGCGGGGGTCGGCTTCTGGTTGGTCCGGGCGCGGATCGTCTCGAGCTGGTCGGTCGGCTCGAGGTGCGCGACGGTCTCGTCGAGGAGACGGCGCAGTCGTTCCTCGTCGGGCAGCTGGCTGTTCATGAGGGATCCTCCAGAAGTGGGCCGAGAGACGACTTGAGGGCGGCGAGGCCCCGCGAGGAGTGGCTCTTCACCGCCCCCCGACTGATGCCCAGGGTGCTGGCGATGTCGGCCTCGGAGAGGTCGAGGTAGTAGCGCAGGGCGACCACCTCCCGCTGTCGATCGGGCAGTCGGCGTAGGGCGTCGAGCACCAGCTCGCGCCGCCCGTGCGCGAGCGCGGCCTCGTCCGAGGCCGGTGCGACCCGGGGCATGGGTGCGTGTCGCGCCTCGACGCTGCGATGTCGCAGTGCGGAACGCGAACGGTTCACGACGATCTGTCGCAGGTAGGCGAGCGCCTTGTCCGGGTCGCGCAGTCGGGCCCAGCGATCGTGCAGGGCGACGAACGAGTCCTGCACGACCTCCTCGGCCGTGCCGAGGTCGTGAACCAGCAGCATCGACAGCCGGACCAGCTGGCGCCAGTGCGCGGCGTACAGCTGCTCCACGGCAGTGTCGGCGTCCCAGGCGGCGCCTCGAGGTCTCATCGCGGTCAACACGTTAGTTGCACGCTTTGCTCGCGTCGGTGGTTTACCGGGGCGGAAGGAAATATGCTGATCCGATGACCGCCCCCGCTGCCGACCCGGACTGCCTCTTCTGCCGCATCGTGTCCGGAGACATCCCTGCCGAGGAGCTGGCCGGCGATGACACCACGCTGGCCTTCCGCGACATCGAGCCCCAGGCACCCGTGCACTTCCTGGTGGTGCCGCGCAGCCACTACCCGAACGCGGCGTCGCTGGCGGCCCAGGAGCCGGCGACGATGGCCCAGCTGGTCGCGACGGCTGACCGGGTGGCTGCCGAGGAGGGCCTGCAGAGCTATCGGCTGGTCTTCAACACCGGGGCCGACGCCCACCAGACCGTCTTCCACGCGCACCTGCACGTCCTGGGTGGCCGCTCGATGACCTGGCCACCCGGATGAGGTCCAGCGCGCCGGCGTGGCTCGTGTGCGTGATGCTTCTCGCGCTGTCCGCCTGTGGTCCGGACGCCGAGAAGGCGGATCCGCCAGCCGCTTCGGTCAGTCCGCCGTCAGAGCACGCCCCGAGCGACGAGCATGCCCCGCCAGCCGCCCACCCGCTCAAGGCGCTGCGCCCGGGCGAGCGGCGGTTGACCATCACGATGCCGGCGCCCTACACGCCGAGTGCGCCCACCGGGGTCGGCACCGACGACTATCGCTGCTTCCTGCTCGATCCCGGTCTGCGCACGGACGCGTTCATCACCGGCACCAACGTGGTGCCGGGCAACGCCGACGTCGTGCATCACGTGATCCTGTTCCGGGTGCCCACGGGCGAGGTCGCCCGTGCCGAGGCCCTGGATGCCGACACCCCGGGTGACGGCTGGACGTGTTTCGGCAACTCGGGCATCGCTGCCTCCGGTGCCGAGCTCGACAGCGCGCCGTGGCTCGGAGCCTGGGCTCCCGGAGGTCGCGAGACCGTGTTCCGCAGAGGGCTCGGCGTGCCGTTGGAGAAGGGCGCCAGGATCGTCATGCAGGTGCACTACAACCTGCTCGCCGGCGACGGCCCCGACGTCTCGGCCACCCAGCTCCGGCTCGCTCCCGCGTCGGCACCCTTGGCCAGCGTCGAGACGATGCTGCTGCCGACCCCGGTCGAGCTGCCCTGTCGGGCCGGCCATGACCATGCGGTGCTGTGCGACCGGGCTGCGGCCGTGGCCGACGTGAAGGCCCGTTTCGGTGACGGGCCCGGCGCGACCGCCGATCTGCTGCACTTCCTCTGCGGTCCCGTGCTGCCCGGTGAGGTGCAGACCTGTGATCGCACGATCCTCCAGCCGACCACGATCGTCGGCGTCGCGGGCCACATGCACCTCTTGGGTCGGTCGATCAGGATCGAGGTGAACCCGGACACAGCGCGGGCGAGGACGATCCTCGATCTGAAGGTCTGGGACTTCGACAACCAGGGCGCGAAGCCGATCGAGCCGATCACGCTCCAGCCCTCCGACAAGGTGCGGGTGACCTGCCGTCACGTGCAGTGGCTGCGCGATCGGCTGCCTGCCTTCGATGGCCAGCCGGACCGCTACGTGGTCTGGGGCGAAGGCACCACCGACGAGATGTGCCTGGGCATCCTGCAGGTCGTCCGCGGCTGAGCAGCACCCCGGGACAACTCGTTGGGCCGGGCGTGCGCGCTCGCGTAGCATGGTCGACGGACCGATCATCGACCGAAAGGCTGCCCACCGGGCCTCCATGACAGACTCGCAGACCAATCCCGGCACCCGCCATACGGTGGTCGTGCCCGCCAGCATCAACATGGTCAGCCTGCTCGGACCGGGCGATGAGCACCTCGCCCTCATCGAGGGTGCGTTCGCGGCCGACATCCATGTTCGCGGCAACCAGGTCACCCTCCACGGTCCACCGCACGAGATCGCGCTGGCCGAGCGCCTGCTCGACGAGCTGGTCACCATCATCCGCACCGGTCAGGGCATCACACCCGAGACCGTCGAGCGCGTGATCGGCATGCTCCGCACGGAGACGAAGGAGCGCCCCGCAGACGTCCTGTCGCTCAACATCCTCAGCAACCGCGGTCGCACCATCCGTCCCAAGACGCTGAACCAGAAGCGCTACGTCGACTCGATCGACAAGCACACGATCACCTTCGGGATCGGTCCCGCCGGCACCGGCAAGACCTACCTGGCGATGGCCAAGGCCGTGCAGGCGCTCCAGGCCAAGCAGGTGACCCGGATCATCCTGACGCGACCGGCCGTCGAGTCGGGCGAACGCCTCGGCTTCCTGCCTGGCACGCTGGGGGAGAAGATCGACCCCTACATGCGTCCGTTGTACGACGCCCTGCACGACATGCTCGACCCCGACACCATCCCCAAGCTGCTGGCGGCCGGCACCATCGAGGTCGCGCCTCTGGCCTACATGCGGGGCCGGACGCTGAACGATGCGTTCATCATCCTCGACGAGGCGCAGAACACCTCACCGGAGCAGATGAAGATGTTCCTGACCCGGCTCGGGTTCGGGTCCAAGATCGTGATCACCGGCGACGTCACCCAGATCGACCTGCCGGGCGGCGGAGCCAAGTCCGGCCTGAAGGTCGTCGAGGGCATCCTGGGAGAGGTGGAGGACGTCGTCTTCAACCGCCTGACCAGCCACGACGTGGTCCGCCACCGCCTCGTGGGCCGGATCGTCGCGGCGTACGACGAGTTCGACGCGCGCAACGAACGCTCCGCCCGTCAGCAGGAGAACCAGCAGCGGTGAGCATCGAGATCCTCAACGAGTCCGGCCTCGAGCTCGACGTCACGACGCTCGCCTCCCTGAGCCGCTTCACGCTCGACCGGATGCGCGTGCACCCGCTCGCGGAGCTGTGCATCAAGGCGGTCGACGTCGACACCATCGCCGAGCTCAACGAGAAGTGGATGGACAAGGAGGGCCCGACCGACGTGCTCGCGTTCCCGATGGACGAGCTGCGCCCCGGTCTGGTCAACGAGGAGCCCGAGGAGGGCGTCCTGGGTGACCTGGTCCTGTGCCCCGAGATCGCCGCGGGTCAGGGCGTCGAGGCCGGTCACGGCAGGGAGGCCGAGATCGAGCTGCTGACCGTGCACGGCATCCTGCACCTCCTCGGCTACGACCACGCGCTGCCCGAGGAGCACAAGGAGATGTTCGGCCTGCAGGACCAGCTCCTCCAGGAGTGGCGCTCGCGATGACCTCTGGTGATGTGTTGCTGCTCGTCGGGGCAGCGGCCCTCGTCGTCCTCGCCGGACTCTTCTCAGCGGCGGATGCCGCCCTGTCCACGTTCTCCCAGGCCCGCGCCGAGGAGCTGGCCGCCGAACGCCGTCCGGGGTCCCGACGACTCCTGGAGATCGTCGCCGACCGCCCGCGCTACCTCAACACCGCGCTGCTGCTGCGCCTGCTGTGCGAGATCTCGGCCATCGTGCTGGTGACGGTCCAGCTGGCCGAGTTCTTCGACGGCGACCGAGTGCCCACGGTGCTGTCCGCGGTCGGGTTCATGTCGGTGGTCTCGTTCGTGGTGATCGGAGTCTCCCCGCGCACCGTGGGCCGCCAGCAGGCCGCCACGGTCGCGCTGGCCATCGCCGTACCCCTCACCTTCATCACCCGCATCCTCGGCCCACTGCCCCGACTGCTCATCCTGGTCGGCAATGCGATCACGCCTGGCAAGGGCTTCCGAGAGGGGCCCTTCAACTCCGAGACCGAGCTGCGCGAGCTCGTCGACCTCGCGGAGGCCAGCGCGGTGATCGAGTCCGGCGAGCGCAAGATGATCCACTCCGTCTTCGAGCTCGGAGACACCATCGCCCGCGAGGTGATGGTGCCCCGCCCGGACATCGTGTTCATCGAGCCCCACAAGAACCTCCGCCAAGCGATGTCGCTGTTCCTCAAGAGCGGCTACTCCCGGGTCCCGGTGGCGGGCGAGAATCTCGACGACATCGTCGGCTTCGCCTACCTCAAGGACATCGCCCGCCACGACTTCGAGGAGCCCGACGCCGAGTTCACCCGTCGCGTCGACGAAGTCATGCGACCCGTGCTGTTCGTGCCCGACTCCAAGCCGGTCGACGAGCTGCTCTCCGAGATGCAGGCCCGCCGGCAGCACATCGCCGTCGTCGTCGACGAGTACGGCGGCACTTCCGGCCTGGTCACCATCGAGGACATCCTCGAGGAGATCGTGGGGGAGATCACCGACGAGTACGACGAGGCGGAGATCGAGCCGGAGAGCCTGGAGGACGGGTCGGTGCGGGTGTCGTCGCGCTATCCGGTCGACGATCTCGACGAGGTCGTCGGCGTCAACGTGATCGACGACGACGTCGACACCGTCGGGGGTCTGATGGCCAAGCTGCTCGGCAAGGTCCCGCTGCCCGGCGCGCACGTGGAGGCCCACGGCCTGCGGTTCGAGGCCGAGAAGCCGACCGGCCGGCGCAAGCGGATCAGCACGGTCCTGATCAGCAGGCTCACTGTGGAGGCTGAGGCTGCCGAGTCCTATTCTGAGCCCCATGGCTGAGTCGTCGACCTCGCTGTCAGCGGAGGACCAGAAGCTGCTGACCCTCGCCCGGGCCACCCGGGCCCGCACGGGGGCTCCTGAGGGGGCGGCGGTTCGTGACAGCGACGGACGCACCTACGCCGGTGCGCGGGTCGAGCTCGACTCGCTCAAGCTGTCCGCGGTCCAGGTGTGTGTCGCCATGGCCGCTGCCTCCGGATCGCGTGGCCTGGAGGCTGCGGTGGTGTTCTCCGGGGCCGGCGAGCTGTCCGCTCCGGATGCCGCCGTGCTCGCCGAGTTCGGTGGCGAGGGTGTCGTCGTCCACCTTCTCTGAGGCCGACAGCCGGACCGTTGTGTCTGCCAACCTTCGGATGGGTCTAAATTGGAGGGGTGAGCGGTGTGGTGGGGATCAAGGCCCACAAGGCAGCGGTGGCGCGGCTGATCGCGTCGTACGACGCCGTGCCGCCCTCGGCGACCGTTCGTCTCGCCAAGAAGACCTCGAACCTGTTCCGGGCGCGCGGCAGCAACGCGGCTCCTGGCCTCGACGTCTCCGGACTCGACGGCGTGGTCAGCATCGATGTGGCCGGACGCACCGCCGACGTCCAGGGGATGTGCACCTACGAGGATCTCGTCGACGCGACGTTGCCCCACGGCCTGATCCCGTTGGTCGTGCCGCAGCTGCGCACGATCACGCTCGGGGGAGCGGTCACAGGGCTCGGCATCGAGTCCACCAGCTTCCGCAACGGTCTGCCCCACGAGTCGGTGCTGGAGATGGACGTCCTCACCGGCACCGGTGACATCGTGACCACCACCCCGGGCGAGGCGCTGTTCGACGCGTTCCCCAACTCCTACGGCTCCCTCGGCTACGCCACCCGGCTGCGCATCGAGCTCGAGTCGGTGCCCGAGCAGGTCTCGCTGCGCCACGTCCGATTCTCCGACTTCGGGCTTCTCGCGAAGGCGATCGCCGAGGTGGTCGAGACCGGCGAGTGGTACGGCGACCGCGTGGATGCCGTCGACGGAGTCGCCTTCGAGCCGGGGGAGGCCTACCTCACCCTGGCCACCTGGGTGGAGGAGAGCGCCGACGGTGTTCGCTTGCCGACCAGTGACTACACGGGCCAGGCGATCTACTACCGGTCCCTCCAACAGCGTGAGGTCGACCGGCTGAGTGTCTACGACTACCTCTGGCGCTGGGACACCGACTGGTTCTGGTGCTCGCGGGCGTTCGGGGCCCAGAACCCGCGCATCCGCAGGCTCTGGCCGAGGCGCTGGCGCCGCTCGGACGTGTACTACCGGCTCGTGCGGCTCGACCAGCGCTTCGACATCGCCTCCAAGCTCGACAAGCGGGCCGGGCGGTTGCAGGCCGAACGGGTGGTCCAGGACATCGAGATCCCGGTGGAGCGCCTGGAGGAGTTCCTGGCCTGGTTCGACGAGAACGTCGCGATGCGGCCGGTCTGGGTGTGCCCCCTCAAGCTGCGGGGTGATCGCTCGTGGCCGACGTACCCGCTCGCAGCGGGCGTGACCTATGTCAACGTCGGGTTCTGGGGGGCCGTGAACGTCGGCCCACAGGCACCCGAGGCGCCGCTGAACCGCGCGATCGAGGCCAAGGTCCACGAGCTGGGCGGCCACAAGTCGCTCTACTCCGAGGCGTTCTACGACCGTGAGACCTTCGATCAGCTCTACGACGGTGCCAACCTCGCCGCAGTCAAGCGGCGCTACGACCCGGGTGACCGGTTCACCTCGCTCTACGACAAGGCGGTGAAGAGACGTTGACCATGTCCATTGCAGAGGCCTTCGAGCAGTTGCTCAAGGAGCCCCTACCGCTACGGATCACGGCGTACGACGGCAGCGAGACCGGGCCCCCGGACGCTCGCTTCACGTTCTCACTGCTCAACGAGCGCGGGCTCGCCTACCTGGTGACCGCGCCCGGTGACCTCGGGATGGGGCGCGCCTACGTCACGGGTGACCTGACGTTGTCGGGTGCCCATCCGGGCGATCCCTACGAGGCGTTGGTGGCCCTCAAGCACGGGCTCAAGTTCCGGCGCCCGTCGCCCACCGAGGCGGTGGCCCTGCTTCGCTCGGTCGGCATCGCCAACCTGAAGCCCCCGCCGCCGCCCCCCGAGGAGGCCCCGGCCCGGTGGCGCCGGGTGATGGAGGGGCTACGGCACTCGCAGGGCCGCGACGCCGAGGCGATCCATCACCACTACGACGTGTCCAACCGGTTCTACGAGCTGGTTCTCGGACCCTCGATGACCTACACCTGTGCGGTGTTCCCGGACGCCGGCTCGACGCTCGAGGAGGCCCAGTTCGAGAAGTACGACCTGGTGGCTCGCAAGCTCGACCTGAAGCCGGGGCAGCGACTGCTCGACATCGGCTGCGGCTGGGGCGGCATGGTCCGCCACGCCGCTCGGGAGTATGGCGTGAAGACGCTCGGTGTGACCCTGTCGCGCGAACAGGCCGCCTGGGCGCAGCAGGCCATCAAGGAGCAGGGCCTCGACCACCTCGCTGAGGTTCGTCACCTGGACTATCGCGACGTGCAGGAGTCGGGCTTCGACGCGGTGTCCTCGATCGGGCTGACCGAGCACATCGGGGTGAAGAACTACCCCGCCTACTTCAGCTTCATCAACTCGAGGCTCAAGCCCCAGGGCCGGCTGCTCAACCACTGCATCACCCGGCCGACGAACGTCACCACGCGCACCGGTGCCTTCATCGACCGGTACGTGTTCCCCGACGGGGAGCTCACCGGCTCCGGGCGCATCATCACCGAGGCGCAGAACGCCGGGCTCGAGGTGCAGCACGAGGAGAACCTCAGGTTCCACTACGCCATGACCCTGGCCGGCTGGTGCCGCAACCTCGAGGCCAACTGGGACGAGGCCGTCGCCGAGGTCGGTGAGGGTGTCGCCCGGGTCTGGGGGCTCTACATGGCGGCGTCGCGGTTGAGCTTCGAGCGCAACGAGATCCAGCTGCATCACGTCCTCGCGACCAAGACCGACGGCGAGGGAGTCAGCGACTTCCCCCTCCGCCCCACCTGGTAGCGCCGACCTGTCGCAGATGTACACGTAAACCGCGCCGACCCGTCGCAGATGTACACCAACTAACCTTGCCCGGTGAGCACCCGGGCAGCGACCTACCAGGCTGACGTCGTACGACGTGAGCAGTTGTCGTCGCACTTCGTCCGGATCGTCCTCGACGGTCCGGGACTCGCGGGTTTCGTCTCCACCGGCATCCCGGACGAATGGGTCGCCCTCACCGTGCCCGGGCAGTTCCAGACGCGCTACTACACGGTCCGCAGCTTCGACGCCGGGCGGCTGACGCTCGATGTCGTCGTGCACGAGCACGGCCTGGTGACCGAGTGGGCCGCCGGCGACTGCGTCGGCGACACCGTGACCGTCTCGGAGCCGAAAGGATCCTTCCACCTGCCGACCGGGGCCGCGTGGCTGTTGCTCGTGGGCGACCTGACCGCGCTCCCCGCCGTCGCTCGGATCATCGAGACCCATCCCGAGCTGCCGGTGACCGCGTGGGTCGAGACCCCGGACAGTCCCATCGAGGGCTACGTGGACGCCGAGATCGCCTGGTCGACGCCATCGCAGGGAGCCGAGTCGTCGACCGCAGCGATCGTCGAGTCGATCGACTGGCCCGCGGGTGACGGCTACTTCTGGATGGCTGGTGAGTCGGCCCAGATGCGGGCCATCCGCAAGCACCTCATGCGCGAGATCAAGCTGCCGGGCACGGCGTACGACGTGATGGGCTACTGGCGCGGCGGAGGACAGCGGCGCCAGCCGCGGGCCGTCGATCCCGCCCCGTTCTGGCTGCAGGGCAAGGCCACCGGCAAGTCCGACCCCGAGATCTGGGCCGCCTATGACGCGGCACGAGAGGCAGAGCAGTGACCGAGTTCAGGAGTGGGTTCGCCTCGTTCGTGGGGCGCCCCAACGCAGGAAAGTCCACCTTGACCAACGCCTTGGTCGGCAGCAAGGTGGTGATCACCTCCTCCAAGCCGCAGACCACGCGCACCGTCGTCCGCGGGATCGTGCACCGACCCGACGCCCAGCTGATCCTCGTCGACACTCCCGGACTGCACCGTCCCCGGACCCTGTTGGGTGAGCGGCTCAACGACCTGGTCAAGACCACGCTCGCCGAGGTCGACATCGTGTGCGTGTGCTTTCCGGCCAACGAGAAGATCGGGCCGGGCGACAAGTTCATCGTCAACGAGATGGCGAAGGTACGCCGCACCATCAAGGTTGCCGTCGCCACCAAGACCGACCTCGCGACTCCCCAGCAGATCGGCGAGCACCTCCTCGCCATCCAGGCCCTGGGGGCCGAGACCGGCACCGAGTGGGTGGAGATCGTTCCCGTGTCGGCCAAGGCCGGAGATCAGGTCAAGCTCCTGGAGGAGCTGCTGGTGGGCCAACTGCCCGAGGGTCCGCCGCTCTACCCCGACGGCGACCTCTCCGACTCGCCGGAGGAGGCCATCGTGGCCGAGCTGATCCGCGAGGCGTCGCTGGAGGGTGTGCGCGACGAGCTGCCGCACTCCATCGCCGTCGTCGTGGAGGAGATGGGACTGCGAGAGGACCGGCCGGCCGACAGGCCGCTGCTCGAGATCCACGCGTGGCTCTACGTCGAGCGGGACAGCCAGAAGGGCATCGTGATCGGGCACAAGGGCAGCCGCCTCAAGGAGGTCGGCACCAACGCGCGCAAGCAGATCGAGGCGATGCTGGGCACCCAGGTGCACCTGGATCTGCGGGTCAAGGTGGCGAAGGACTGGCAGCGCGACCCGCGTCAGCTGCGCAAGCTGGGCTTCTAGTCGGTCGGCACCCAGCAGATGCCGTAGTGCCGGCCCGCCTTCCACTGGTCTGCCGTCGGTGGCTCATAGCTCCAGGTCACCGTGAGGGGATCGGGAGCGACCGCGCGCGCGGGGTCCTCGCAGGCTGTCTTGCCGTCGGCGCGCAATGTGTCCGTGCCGGGGAAGTCGTCGCCGTCGGAGTCGATGGTGGCGATGGCGCGCCACACATGGGTGTCCGAGCAGATGATCCGCTCGAACCGGGGCGACTCGGGATCCGCCGTGCCGCACATCGCGAAGCGGGCTGCGTCCGCCGGCCGGTCGAGCACGCCCTTCAGGTCTCCCGTCAGCCGCGCCAGCCGCCGGTCCCCGGAGAGGGCGATGATGTCGCACCGGAACCAGTTCTGTCCTCCGTCGGACTGCTCGATGCTCGGGCTGAACCAGATGGCGCGCAGCATGCTGAGCCGACGTCCCTCGCGGGTGCCGCCGACATAGCCGGCGAGCTCGCGGGGGCACGTCGCCGCGACGGCGTCCTGGACCTGGGTGGAGTCGACGGCCAGCAGGTGCCCGTCGACCACGGCATCGACAGTGCCCACGAAGAAGGTGCGGGACGTGTGTGGCTTCCGGCACGGGCGGGGGGCGATGCTGCTGGTGGACTCCAGCGCCTGGGTATAGCTCAGCTGGTAGCAGAGATCCTTCGCCGGACGTGGCGCCGGTGCGGCCGGGGTCGCGCTGGCAGCCGGGGCGGGCGCCGTGCTCTGGCTCGGCACCGGCGCGTCCTCGGGGCTCTTGCCGGTGCAGCCCGCAAGCGCGCCCACAGCGAGCACCGCCACCAGCACCGCGCGCATCATTGATCCGTCCTTGCCCAGCAGATCGACCGGCGGTTGCCGGCGGACCATTCCCCTGCCTTGAACCAGGTGTATCCGTAGTCGTAGTCGACCGGGTAGTTGAGCCAGGCTCCTACGGAGTCGGAGCAGAAGTCCGAGGTCCGGGACTCGACCACCTTGTCACCAGGATAGGGATCGTCGGCCGAGCCGAGCTTGATGGTCGTGACCGCCCGCCAGGTATGGGGCTGGTCGCACCCGATCTTCAGCCCCGTCACCGATGGCCCGTTCACACAGACCAACCAGGCGTCGGGGCGCTTGCCCAGCAGCCCCTCGGCCGTGGTGGGCAGGTCGACGTACGTCTTGGTCTGTGCGCCCCCTCCGAGCACGTCGCAGCGATACCACCGTGCGCCCTTCTTCCAGGCCGGCCTCGAGGGCCGGAACCAGACCCAGCTGACCACGGTGCGCATGGCCAGCGACTCGTCGGCACCGAGGAAGTCCTGGAAGGCTCCAGAGCAGGCCCGGTAGGCGTAGCGGCCGACGCCGTCATCGCTGTACGTCGCCTCCGCGAACTGGGCGGGCAGGTCCCCGACCGCGAAGGTCTCCGCTGTGTGGCGGGAAGCACAGTCGACCGTCTTGGTGGCATTGCTGGGCAGGGCGACGTCGGCGGGGGTGAGCCGGCGGCACGCGCCGTTGTCCGGAGCGGCGACCGCGTCGACCTGCGCCGGGTCGATGTCGGTGCCCTGGTCCTCAGGCGTGCAGCCAGCGAGGGCGATCACCGCCACGAGGGGTGCGACGACGGCTCGCGCGCTGCGAGTCAGGTGCGGCAAGTCGTCGTCTCCAGGGTCGTTGGCGGTGCCGCGATGCTACCGCCGTCTGCTCACGAGCTCAGCAGGGCGGAGAGGGTGGCACCGAGCTCGTAGGCGAGGGCCTCCTGCTCGGGCGATACGTCGCCCAGCACCTCCAGTACGGGTGCCGCCTGCGTCCAGGGCAGTGCACCGGTGATGGCCAGCACGGAGCGGACGGCTCCCGTGGTGTCGTAGTTTCCGTGGACCCAGAGGCCGAACGGCTTGCGGCCCGCCGGACCTGAGCCGGCGGAACCGTCTTCGGCGAGCGATCCGCCGATCTGCAGGAACGTGCTGTCGAAGAAGTGCTTCAACGCACCCGACATGTAGCCGAAGTTCGCCGACGTGCCGAGCACGTAGCCGTCCGCCGCGAGTACGTCGTCAGCGGTCGTCTCGAGCGCGGCTCTGACCACCACCTCGACGTCGTCGATCGCCTCGTCGCCGGTGCCGGCGAGCACGGCCTCCGCGAGGCGGCGCATCGAGGGCGTGGGGGAGTGGTGGATCACCAGCAGGCTCGCGCTGCGCGTCATGAGCCGATCGTCGCATGCCGCCCGCACCGGGCAGCGCCGCTCTCGGGGTGATGCGCTAGCCTGTCCTCATCATGATGCGACTGCTTCTCCTTGGTTGCCGCAGCGAGGTCTGACACCGGACCCCCTCGCTGCGGAGTGCGTGCTGCCTGACCGGGCCCCACCCAGACCAGTTGAGGAAGATCATGAACACCCAGAAGCCCAGCGGGATGCCCATCCACCGCTACCGTCCCTTCGCGCCCATCGACCTGCCCGAGCGCACCTGGCCGTCCACGACCATCACCGAGGCGCCGCGCTGGCTCTCCACGGATCTGCGGGACGGCAACCAGGCACTGATCGACCCGATGAGCCCGGCGCGCAAGATGAAGATGTTCGACCTGCTCGTGAAGATGGGCTACAAGGAGATCGAGGTCGGTTTCCCCTCGGCCAGTGAGACCGACTTCAACTTCGTGCGCCAGCTGATCGAGGGCGATCGCATCCCCGACGACGTCACGATCTCGGTGCTGACCCAGGCCCGCGAGGATCTGATCGAACGCAGCGTGCAGTCGCTGATCGGCGTACCCCGGGCCAACATCCACCTCTACAACGCCCTCGCACCGCTGTTCCGGCGCGTCGTGTTCCACGCCGGCAGGGACGAGGTCAAGGACATCGCCGTGCGGGGCACCGAGCTGGTGATGAAGCACGCCGAGAACTACCTCGACACCACCGTCATCGGCTACGAGTACTCCCCGGAGATCTTCACCTCGACCGAGCTGCCCTTCAGCCTGGAGGTCTGCGAGGCGGTCTCCGACGTCTGGCAGCCCGCTGACGGGCGCGAGATCATCCTCAACCTGCCCGCGACGGTCGAGAGCGCCACCCCCAACGTGTACGCCGACCAGATCGAATGGTTCTCGCGCCAGCTCACGCGCCGCGAGAACACCGTGATCAGCCTCCACCCGCACAACGACCGCGGCACCGCCGTCGCGGCCACCGAGCTGGCCATGATGGCCGGGGCCGACCGGGTCGAGGGCTGCCTGTTCGGGCACGGTGAGCGCACCGGGAACGTCTGCCTGGTCACGCTGGGGATGAACCTCTTCAGCCAGGGCATCGAGCCCATGATCGACTTCAGCGACATCGACGAGATCCGCCGTACGGTCGAATACTGCACCCAGCTACCCGTCCACCCTCGTCACCCCTACGCCGGTGACCTCGTCTACACCGCGTTCTCCGGCTCGCACCAGGACGCCATCAAGAAGGGGCTCGAGGACCTCGACCGGCTTGCCGGCGAGCAGGGCATCTCGGTCCGCGACATCGGTTGGGAGGCTCCCTACCTGCCGATCGACCCGAAGGACGTGGGGCGCACCTACGAGGCGGTGATCCGGGTGAACAGCCAGTCCGGCAAGGGTGGCGTGGCCTACATCCTCAAGGCTGAGCACAAGCTCGACCTGCCGCGCCGGGCCCAGATCGAGTTCAGCCGCGTCATCCAGGAGCGCACCGACACCGAGGGTGGCGAGATGGCGCCCGAGGACATCTGGTCGACCTTCAAGGCCGAATACCTCGACCGCGAGACGCCGCTGAAGCTCAACTCGGTGCACACCTCGTCGGCGGCGGGAGAGAAGGACCAGTTGGCCGTGAACGTCTACGTGGACGGTGAGATCCGCTCGCTGGAGGGCACCGGCAACGGCCCGATCGCCGCGTTCGTCAACGCGATCAACGATCTCGGCCACGACGTACGCGTCCTGGACTACGCCGAGCATGCGCTCTCCTCGGGCGGTGACGCGATCGCTGCGGCGTACGTCGAGTGCGCCGTCGGTGACCAGATCCTGTGGGGTGTCGGGCTCGACCCCAACATCGTCACGGCCTCGCTCAAGGCGGTCATCAGCGCGGTCAACCGCGCCTGACCGTCGAGATCAGGGGTTCCGGCCCTGTGAGACAGGGGTTCCGGCCCCTGTGAGATAGGGGTTGTGGCCGCGGTCAGGGCCGAAACCCTGATCTCGACGGGCCGAAACCCTGATCTCAACGGGCCGAAACCCTGATCTCAACGGGCGGGGAGGACCAGCTCCTCGACCACCAGCTCGGACCCCTCGCGCAGAGGGGACGAGTGTCCGGTGCGGACGAACCCGTAGCGCTCGTAGACCGCACGAGCCGAGGCATTGCCCCGCTCGACATCGAGCACCACCCGACGGTTCTCGGCGTACGCCGCCTCGACGATGAGGTCGAGCATCCGTCCGGCGAGACCGGCCCCGCGGTGCTCGGGGTCAGTCCACATGGCGACCACCTGGAGCCACCCCGGACGGACGCGGTAGCCGCCACCCAGGCTCGCAGCCCGGCCCGCGACGAAACCGACGACGGCGACACCCTGCAGGCGCTCACGCCAGTCGCCCTCGCTGAACTGCTGCTCGCGGGTCAGCGTCGATCCGAAGGCGTCGGGGGACTCGGCCAGGGAACGCAGCCGGAGCTCTCGCCACAGCGGCCACTCGGCCTCGTGGAGCCTGCGTATCTCGTCCATCCCCTCAGCGTCTCAGGATCGCACCCGCGCGTGCGCGTGAATTACGCCGGCCACGCGGCAGAATGGGGGTATGCCCCTGTATCGCGACGAAGCCATCGTGCTTCGCACGCACAAGCTGGGCGAGGCCGACCGGATCATCACGATGCTCAGCCGCAACCACGGGCGGATCCGCGCCGTTGCCAAGGGAGTACGCCGTACCACGTCGCGCTGGGGATCGCGCCTCGAGCCCTTCACCCACGTCGACCTGCAACTGGCTGAGGGACGCAACCTCGACACCATCACCCAGGCCGAGACGCTGACCCCGTTCCACTCCCGGCTCGGGCTCGACTACGAGCGCTACACGACCGGCACCGCGATGCTCGAGACCGCTGAGCGGCTGGTGGTGGAGGAGAAGCAGCCGGCACTGCAGCAGTTCCTGCTCCTCATCGGCGGGCTGCGCGCCCTCACCTCGCCGGAGCGGATCCCGGGTGCGGTGCTCGACTCCTACCTCCTGCGCTCGCTGGCGGTCGCGGGCTACGCACCCTCGTTCGACGTGTGTGCCCGATGCGGCGATCCGGGTCCTCATCGCTGGTTCAGCCCCGCCGCAGGCGGTGTGCTCTGCGGTGACTGCCGGGTGCCCGGTTCGGCCAACCCCGCACCCGAGACGGTCCTGGTCCTGGGAGCGCTGCTGGGTGGCGACTGGCCGGTGGTCGACTCCGCCGACCCCAGACACCTCAAGGCTGCCAGCGGGCTGGTGGCGGCGTACCTCGCATGGCACCTCGAGCGTGGCCTCCGCTCGATGGCCTACGTCCAGCGCTAGCCCTCGAGCAGCACGTCGGGGAAGCCGGTGACGTTCCAGTCGTCGACGGTGGTGTTGAACCGGCGCAGGGCCCTGCCGAACTCGCTGCGCTCGTCCTCGGTCCAGTTCTGCATGAGCAGCTCGAGCATGGCTCGCCGGTGGGCCCGGGCCTCCTCGATGGCCGATCGACCCTCGGGGGTCAGGCTCAGGAGCATCGCTCGTCGGTCGCTCACGTCGACCGTCTTCTCGGCCAGACCGGCCTTGACGACGGTCTGCACCTGGCGGGTGATCGTGGAAGGGTCGAGGGTGAACGTCTGAGCGATGGTGCCCAGGCGCTGGGGACCCTCGTCGAGAATCAGGCAGAGGATGCCGTAGCTCGATCGCTCGAGCAGCATCTCGCCCGACGACGTCCGGACATGGATGGCTTGGGTTCGTCGGAACAGCAGCAGCAGCTGTTGCTCGATCTCTTCGGTGGCGGTGGCCACGTCACCCCTCCTCTCGCTCGCTGCGATCCCCATGGGGGCACACTATCGTTTGCAGCGTGGCACGAACCGTCAAAGCACCCTCGGCACATCCCTCCGGCGCGACCCCTCCCGCGATCCCTCGTGATCTCGTGCCCCGCCACGTGGCAGTCGTCATGGACGGCAACGGCCGCTGGGCCAAGGAGCGCGGACTGCCCCGCACGGCCGGACACACCCAGGGGGAGTCGTCGCTCTTCGACGTGGTCGAGGGCGCCATCGAGATCGGCGTGAAGGCCATCTCGGCCTACGCCTTCTCCACCGAGAACTGGTCGCGCTCACCTGACGAGGTCAGGTTCCTGATGGGCTTCAACCGCGATGTGATCCGCCGCCGTCGCGACGAGATGCACGACCTCGGGGTGCGGGTGCGTTGGGCCGGGCGGGCGCCGCGGTTGTGGAAGTCGGTGATCCGGGAGCTCCAGGTCGCCGAGGAGCTCACCCGGGACAACACCGTCCTGACCCTGACCATGTGCGTCAACTACGGCGGGCGCTCGGAGCTCGTCGATGCTGCCCGGTCCATCGGCAGGGCGGTCGCCGACGGCCGGCTCAACCCCGACAAGATCGACGACAGGACCTTCGCCCGGCATCTGTACGTGCCCGAGCAGTCCGATGCGGATCTGATCTGGCGTACGTCGGGCGAGCAGCGGCTCTCGAACTTCATGCTGTGGCAGGCGGCGTACGCCGAGCTCGTGTTCACCGACGTGCTGTGGCCCGACGTCGATCGACGGCATCTGTGGGCGGCCGTCGACACCTACGCACGCCGAGATCGGCGCTACGGCTCAGCCTGAGGTCAGTCGGCCTCGCGACAGCGCGGACAGGTCCCGAAGATCTCGAGAGTGTGCGAGACGTCGCCGTAGCCGTGCTCGGCCGCGATCGTGCGGGTCCACCTCTCCACGGTGGGCCCCTCGACCTCGATGGTGGCCCCGCAGACCCGGCAGACGAGGTGGTGATGGTGGGAGTCGGAGCAGCGTCGGTAGATCGCCTCCCCGTCCTCGGTTCGGAGCATGTCGACCTCGTCGCCCTCGACCAGTCTCTGCAGGGTGCGATAGACGGTGGCCAAGCCCACCGAGTGTCCCTTCTGGTCGAGAAGGTCGTGGATCTCCTGGGCGGAGCGGAAGTCGGTGAAGGTCCGCAGCACCTCGACGACCGCCAGTCGCTGGCGCGTCGGGCGTGCCCCGGCCATCCCCGGTTTCGCGTCAGTGTTCGTCATAGTGCTCCCCGTGTGGTGCATGTCGATGGCCGTCGTGCACGTAGTCGACGTGGTCGTCGTGGGGTACGGCGCGGTGCCCGCAGTTGTCCCCGTGCTGGTGGAGGTGAGACTCGATGCTCGCCGCGTGGTCGTCCGGCTCTCCTGGTGCGAACGGCGTCAGCAACCGCTGCCGGCGCCGTACGGCGACTCCGATCGGCCAGGTGAGGAGGAAGCCGGCCAGCGCCAGCAGGACGATCGTGGAGCCCGGTGCCACGTTGGGCCCCTGCACCGACACCAGGGCCGAGACCACCAGCCCACCGAGACAGGCGCCGACTCCCAGCACCATGGCCAGGCGCAGCGTGCCCCGGAAGGATCGGGTGACCTGTTGGGCGGTCGCCACCGGGACGACCATGAGTGCGGAGACGAGCAGGAGGCCAACCGTGCGCATCGCGACCGTCACGGTCACCGCGGCGAGCACGGCCACCAACAGGTTGTAGAACCGCACGTTCAGCCCAGCGACCTTCGCGAACTCCTGGTCCTGTGCGACCGCGAACAGCTGCGGTGCCAGACCGAGGCAGATCAGGACGACGACCACGGCCAGCACCATCGTGACCCACACGTCGACCACCGAGATCGTCAGGATCGATCCGAACAGGTACTGCTGGAGGGTGGAGGCGCTCTGGCCGCCGAGTCCGGTGAGCAGCACCCCTCCCGCGAGACCCCCATAGAACAGCAGGGCCAGAGCCACGTCGCCGTTGGTGTTCCCGCGCTCCCGGATCACCTCGATCAGCGTGGCACCGAGCACGGCCACGACCACGGCGGTCCAGGTGGGAGAGGTCCCGGTGAGCAGGCCGAGCGCCACCCCGGTCACCGCGACGTGACCGATGCCGTCGCCCATCAGAGCCAGGCGGCGCTGCACCAGGTAGGTGCCGATGGCGGGGGCGGCCATGCCGGTGAAGACCGCGGCCAGGATGGCCCTCTGCATGAACGGCAGGGTGAAGATGTCCATCAGGCGTGACCTCCGTCCAGGGGTGAGCTGACGTACGGCGCATGGTCTCGAGACTCGACAGGGGGATGGTGATGCACCGAGCCGTGGCCGAAGTCGGGGCGGTGCACCTCGTGGTCGGCCAGCGGTGCGCCGTCGTAGGCGATCCGGCCGTCGCGCATCACCACGGCCCGATCGATCAGCGGCGCCATCGGGCCCAGCTCGTGAGCCACCAGGACGATGGTGGCGCCGCGGTCGGAGAGCACGTGGAGTGCGTCGGCGAGTGCCTGCTGGTTGGGCAGGTCCACCCCGGCTGCGGGCTCGTCGAGGAAGAAGAGGTCGGGTTCGCCGGCCAGGGCCCGGGCGATGAGGACGCGCTGGTGCTGCCCACCGGAGAGCTGGGACACGCCGCGACTCCTCAGATCGGACAGCCCCACGACCTCGATCGCGTCGTCGATCGCCTTGCGGTCGGCGCGGGACAGGGGAGCCAGCAGGCGGCGCCGGGTCAGTCGACCCGACGCCACGACCTCGCGGACCGAGGACGGCACCCCGCTCGCGGCAGTGGCACGTTGCGGCACGAAACCGATGCGCTTCCAGTCGTGGAACGACTCGATCGGCGTGCCGTAGAGGCTGAGGGTGCCTGCGGTCAGGGGACTCAGCCCGGTCATCGCCCGCACCAGGGTCGACTTCCCGGAGCCGTTGGCGCCCATCAGGGCCACGAACTGACCGGTCTCGACGATGAGGTCGATGCCGCGCAGGACCGGCCGGCCGCCGAGGGCGACCGCGCCGTCATGGATCTCGACGGGGTGGCTCAACACCCGTTCGCCTTCTGCAGGGCCACGAGGTTGGAGCGCATGAGGGAAAGGTAGTCCTCCCCGGCCGTCGCGTCGCTGAGTCCCTCGATCGGGTCCAGCACCGCGGTCGTGATGCCGAGGTCGTGGGCGAGGGTCTCGGACATCTTGGGGCTGGCCAGGGTCTCGGAGAACACCGTGGTGATGCCCGCCTCGGTGATGAGGCCCTGGAGGCGTGCGAGGTCGGCGGGCGTGGGTTCGGCCTCGGGGGAGAGCCCCGCGATCGGTTCGAGATCGAGCCCGTACCTGGACAGGTAGCCGAACGCGTCATGGGAGACCACGATCGTCTGCCGTTGGCAGTTCGCGAGGCCGTCGGCGTACTCCCGGTCGAGCTTCGTCAGGTCGCGGCGCAGCGAGGCCGCGTTCGCGCGGTAGTCGCCTGCATGGTCCGGATCGACCGCAGCCAGCTTCTCCGCGGTGGCGTCGCCGACATCGGCGAGGCGCAGGGGATCCTGCCAGAAGTGCGGGTCGAGACCGGAGTCGTCGGTGTCGTCATGACCGTCGTGGCCGAACGGTTCGAGCCGGGCGACCGGGGCCACGTCGAGGACTGCGCCGGTGGCGTTCTGGGCGACCGCGTCATCGACGGCCGGCTGCAGGCCGGTCTCGTGGATCACCAGATCGGCCTTCGCGACCTCGGCGACCTCCGTGAAGTTCAGCTCGAGGTCGTGGGGCTCGTTGCCGGGACTCGTGAGGTTGTCCACCTCGGCGAGATCGCCCGCCACTCGCTCAGCGACGTAGGCCAAGGGGTAGAACGCCGCCGCGACCCGTCGACCAGAGCCGGTGTCGGTGGACAGTGCCGAGCAGCCGCTCAGTGCCCCGGTCCCGACCATGCTCGCGGTGAGGAGGAGAGCCGCGACGTACCGACGACGGTGAAGCGGTGCGGCAAGCAGTCTCATGAGAATGATTCTCAACAAAATGAGAACCGTTGTCAACTCCTCCTCGCGTTGAGATGCGGGTTTCGGCCCAGTGAAATCGGGCTCCGGGCCTTCCTTAGCGTGCAGAAGCCCTATCTCAGTGGGCCGAAACCCGGATCTCAACGAGTAGGGTCGGGGGATGTTGGTGATCAGCCGATTCCGTGTTCCGGAGGCCGAGGCGGAGGCGTTCCGGCTCGACCTGGAACGCGCGGCGGCGATCCTGGCTCAGCGGCCCGGCCACCTCCATGGACAGGTGGGGCGCAATGTCGACGACCCGGAGCTCTGGGTGCTGTCGACGAGCTGGGAGAACGTGGGGTCCTATCGCCGGGCCCTCTCGGCGTACGACGTCAAGCTCGGCGCCGTGCCGCTGCTGAGCCGGGCGATCGACGAGCCCAGCGCCTACGAGAGCGTCGAGTCCGGCACCGAGCTGAATATCGCCGAGACACGGTCGTTAGGCTGAGCGCTCTAGGCCGGCAGCCAGCCGGCCGCGTCGAAAAGAGCTGAACAGTGGCCAAGCCGCCCCCCACCACGGTCGACAGCGTCGTCTCCCTCGCGAAGCGCCGAGGTTTCGTATACCCGTGTGGTGAGATCTACGGCGGCACTCGCTCGGCGTGGGACTACGGCCCCCTGGGCGTCGAGCTCAAGGACAACATCAAGCGCCAGTGGTGGAAGTCGATGGTCCAGGCTCGAGAAGACGTCGTGGGTCTTGACTCGAGCGTGATCCTGCCGCGTCAGACCTGGGAGGCCAGCGGTCACGTCGACACGTTCAGCGATCCGCTGACTGAGTGCCAGTCCTGCCACAAGCGCTACCGCGCCGACCACCTGCAGGAGGCCTACGCCGAGAAGAAGGGCATCGAGGACCCCGACTCGGTCCCGCTGAGCGACATCGTGTGCGCAAACTGCGGCACGCGGGGCGCCTGGACCGAGCCGCGACAGTTCTCCGGGCTGCTCAAGACCTACCTCGGCGTGATCGAGGACAGCTCGGGGCTGCACTACCTGCGTCCCGAGACCGCGCAGGGCATCTTCCTCAACTTCGCCAATGTGGTCACCAGCAGCCGGCAGAAGCCGCCGTTCGGGATCGCGCAGATCGGCAAGAGCTTCCGCAACGAGATCACTCCCGGCAACTTCATCTTCCGCACCCGCGAGTTCGAGCAGATGGAGATGGAGTTCTTCGTCAAGCCCGGGGAGGACGAGGAGTGGCACCAGTACTGGATCGACGAGCGCACCCGCTGGTACGTCGACCTGGGCATCTCCTCCGACAACCTGCGCCACTTCGAGCACCCGACCGAGAAGCTGAGCCACTACTCCAAGCGCACCGTCGACATCGAATACCGGTTCAAGTTCGCCGGCTCCGAGTGGGGTGAGCTCGAGGGCATCGCCAACCGCACCGACTTCGACCTCAAGACCCACTCCGAGCACTCGGGTCAGGACCTCTCCTACTTCGACCAGGCCGCCGGTGAGCGGTACGTGCCGTTCGTGATCGAGCCCGCCGCCGGGTTGAGCCGCAGCCTGATGACCTTCCTGGTCGACGCCTACTCGGAGGACGAGGCTCCCAACACCAAGGGCGGGGTCGACAAGCGCACCGTGCTGCGCCTCGACCCGCGCCTGGCGCCGGTGAAGGTCGCTGTCCTCCCGCTCAGCAGGAACGCCGACCTCACGCCGAAGGCCAAGGCCGTGGCAGCTGAGCTGCGAGGCAACTGGACCATCGACTTCGACGACTCGGGCGCGATCGGGCGTCGCTACCGCCGCCAGGACGAGATCGGCACCCCCTACTGCCTCACCGTCGACTTCGACACGCTCGAGGACAACGCGGTGACCGTGAGGGAGCGCGACTCCATGCAGCAGGAGCGGATCAGCCTCGAGGGCATCACGACCTACTTCGCCGAGCGTTTCGTCGGCTGCTGAGACCGATGGTGGAGCAGAATGCCTGCCATGCACTCCTTGCGTAACCGGCAACTCGGCGTGGCCGCCAGCCTGCTCCTGGTGCTCGCGCTCCCGGTGAGCGGCTGCAGCGGCGGAGACGACTCCACAGACCCCGCGGGCACGGGCACCTCGGCGTCGTCCGGCGGGGGTACGGCGACCTCGGGCGACGACTCCAGCAGCCCGACGGTCGACCCCAACCTCGCCTACGGCCTCAAGCTCCCGCCTGGGGTGAAGCTGACTCCCCTCGGGTCCGACCTCTCGCTCGGCGACACCGCCAGGGTGGCGTGGCAGGTCGACAAGAAGAAGGTCGGCGTCGTCGCGGTCACGGTGACCAAGCTGCGGCGCGGCACGGTCAAGGACTTCTCCGGGTTCGTGCTCGACGACGCCACGAAGCAGTCCACGCCGTACTACGTCGACGCGAAGGTGCGCAATCTCGGCAAGAGCGACCTCAGCGGTGTGAAGACTCCCCTCTACCTGGTCGATGGCAACGACGTGCTGGTGTCGCAGTCGACGTTCCAGAGCACCTTCACGCCGTGCGCGGCCAAGCCACTGCCCGAGAAGTTCAAGCCTGGCCGGTCCACCAAGGTGTGCCTGGTGTTCATCGCCGCCGATCACGGCGCCCTGGCAGCCGTGAGCTTCCGCCCCGACCAGAAGTACGACCCGATCCAGTGGACCGGATAGCTCACCAAGCCGACCCTCGACAAGCCCAAGAAGAAGAAGCAGAAGGACAAGGGCTGAGCCGGATTTCGCCCCTACTGGCCGACCGGAAGACAATGGTGGCGTGAGCTTCCCGATCCCGACCGAGCTGAGCCTCGGCTCCGTGCGGGTCGATACCCCCGTGGTGCTCGCACCGATGGCCGGGATCACCAACGCGGCCTACCGCCGACTGTGTGCCGAGCAGGGCGCGGGGCTCTACGTCTGCGAGATGATCACCAGCCGCGGCCTGGTCGAGGGCGACGCGGTCACGAAGTCGATGCTCGTCTTCGACGAGCTGGAGGCCGTGCGCAGCGTGCAGCTCTACGGCACTGATCCGGTCTACGTCGGCAAGGCGGCCGAGATCCTCTGCGCTGAGTACGGCGTCGCTCACATCGATCTCAACTTCGGCTGCCCCGTTCCCAAGGTGACCCGCAAGGGGGGCGGGGGAGCGCTGCCGTGGAAGCGCGGACTGCTCGCCGAGATCCTGGAGAGCGCCGTCCGGGCTGCGACGCCGTACGACGTGCCCGTGACGATGAAGACCCGCAAGGGCATCGACTCCGACCACCTGACCTATCTCGACGCCGGACGGATCGCCCAGGAGAGCGGGATCGCCGCGATCGCGCTGCACGGGCGGACCGTCGAACAGGCCTATTCCGGCCTGGCCGACTGGGAGGCCATCGCGGAGCTCGTCGCCGCGGTGGACATCCCGGTCCTCGGCAACGGCGACATCTGGGAGGCGGGCGACGCGATCCGGATGGTCGAGCAGACCGGGGTCGCCGGGGTGGTGGTCGGCCGGGGCTGTCTCGGGACGTCCGTGGCTGTTCCGCGACCTCGCTGCCGCCTTCGCAGGTGATCGGTCCCAGGAACTTCCCCGACTGGGCGAGGTGCGGGCGATGATGCGCCGCCATGCCGAGCTCCTGTGCGAGCACATGGGCGAGGAGCGGGGCTGCAAGGAGTTCCGCAAGCACGTGTCGTGGTATCTCAAGGGCTTCCCGGCCGGGGGCCCCCTGCGGCACTCACTGGCGCTGGTCGACATGCTGGACACGCTCGACGTGCTGCTCGACGACCTCGACCCCGATGAGGGGTTCCCGGTGGCCGAGCTCGGGTCTCCGCGGGGACGTCAGGGGGCGCCTCGCAAGCGGGTCGTCCTTCCTGAGGGATGGTTGGACGACAGCGACGGAAGGGGCTGTTCGGTCCGCGAGGAAGCCTCTGAGACCTCGGGCGGGTGACGAGCGACACGCTGGGGTTGATTCGGCTCCTCGTGACGAGTGTGCTTGACTCGGGCTTCGTGCTTGGTCCTCGGGGGTTCACGCACAAGGCCGTGTCCTCGACTCGCAAAGGATGAACGCTGTGGCAGATCATCGCCACAAGCGGGTCACCAATGCCCGCCGCAAGATGCCCAAGGCGGTCCTCGTCAGTGCTCCGCTGGCGATGGCTGCCACCGTCGCCGCAGTGTCCGCCGGGGTGCTCCTGGGCTCGCCCGTGAGCCCTGCTCTGCTGGCCGATGCCAGTCCCGCCTCGCTGGGGACCCTGACGACGGGCGCGATCGACACCGCGCGCAACCCCGAGGTCTCTCGCGACCAGAGCCGGGTGGCCCTCGACCCCAGCCAGCAGGCGAGCATCGACGCCCGAGCCGAGCTCAAGGCGGCCAGGGCAGCGACGGCCAAGGCGATCAAGAACGCTGACACCCACCTGTGGGCCAGCACCGATCTGAACCTCTGGAGTGACTCGACCAAGGATGCCGACGAACCTGGGCGAGGTCGCGACCGGCGACAAGGTCCTGGTCACGGGTCGCAAGGCCGGTGGCCGCTCGGAGATCGTGGTCAAGGGCAAGTCCCGTTGGGTGACCTCCGGCTACTTCTCCAGCGAGAAGCCGGTGGCTGCTGCCGCCGGCCTGTCGATGGAGCCCTGCCCCGACCCCGGGGTGGAGAACGGCCTGACCTCGAGCGCCGTCTATGTCTACCGTTCCGTGTGCCACGCCTTCCCACAGATCACGTCGTACGGCGGCTGGGACAACCACGGCGAGCACAGCTCCGGCAGGGCGCTCGACATCATGACCTCCGACACCCAGCTGGGAACCGCGATAGCCGAGTTCCTCCGGTCGCATGCCAGCGAGCTGAACCTCTACGACATCCTCTGGCAGCAGCACATCTGGACGCCCGTTCGCTCCGGGGAGGGCTGGCGCTCGATGCCGAGTCGCGGATCCGCCACGGCCAACCACTACGACCACGTGCACGTCTCGGTCAACTGACATTTGTCACGCACGTTGCGTGACACTCGGATCGGGTACGTCGGGTCGGTCCGCGCCACGCTGAGGTCATGACCTCCAGCACCCCGACGACGAGTCCACCTGCGATCCGGTTGGACGGCGTCACCCGCAGGTTCGGCGACTTCACCGCCGTCGACCACCTCGACCTCGACATCCGGCCCGGCGAGATCGTCGCGTTCCTCGGGCCGAACGGAGCCGGCAAGACGACCACGATCGACATGATCCTGGGTCTCTCCCAGCCCTCGAGCGGGGTGGTCGAGGTCCTGGGACTCAAGCCGCGCACGGCGATCGCCCGCGGACTGGTCTCCGCGGTGATGCAGACCGGCGGGCTGCTCAAGGACCTCACGGTGCGCGACACGGTGGCCTACACGGCCAGCCTGTTCGCGGACACCCAGCCGGTCGACGACGTGCTGGCCCATGCCGGCATCAGCGAGATCGCGCAGCGCAAGGTCGGCAAGTGCTCCGGTGGGGAGCAGCAGCGTCTCCGGTTCGCGATGGCGCTGCTGCCCGACCCGGCCCTGCTGCTGCTCGACGAACCCACCACCGGCATGGACGTCGAGGGCCGGCGTACCTTCTGGTCGGCCATCCGGGCCGATGCCCGCCGGGGCAGGACGGTGCTCTTCGCCACCCACTACCTGGAGGAGGCCGACCAGTACGCCGACCGGATCGTGCTGATCAGCAAGGGCCGGGTGGTGGCAGACGGCACCGGCTCGGAGGTCAAGGCACTGGCGTCGGGCCGGACCGTGCGGGCCACCCTGCCCGGCGCGGACCCGGTCGCGCTCGGAGCGCTGCCCGGGGTGGAGGCCGTCGACGTGCGCGGCAACACGGTCCTGATCCATGCCCGCAACACGGACGAGATCGCCCGCCATCTCCTCACCACCACCGCCGCCCACGACCTCGAGATCACGGCTCGGGGTCTCGAGGACGCGTTCCTCAGCCTCACCGGCGACCACACATCCACGCCGGCTCCTTCGGAGGTCCCCGCATGAGCACCACCGCATTCGATCCCAGCACCCGTCGCGTCCCTCGTTTCGGGGGCTTCAACCTCACGCTCCTGCGGATCGAGGTGAGGCGGGTGCTGAGCAACCGTCGTACCATCATCTTCACCCTGCTCCTTCCGGCCGGCCTGTTCTTCGCGTTCGGCGGGCAGTCGGGATGGGACGACCCCGTGCGCGATGGTCACCCCGGCAACGTGGCGGCCTACATCATGGTCTCGATGGCCCTGTACGGCGCGGCGCTGACCGCCGCTGCGAGCGGGGCGACCGTGGCGATGGAGCGTTCCCTGGGCTGGTCCCGGCAACTCCGCCTCACCCCGCTGCAGCCGGGCGTCTACATCCTGATGAAGGCGATGATCGCGCTGATGATGGGCGCGATCGCGGTGAGCGTGGTCAACCTGTGCGGGCTGCTGCAGGGCAAGCCTTCGATGCCGCTCGGAGTCTGGCTGGCCTGCGGCGTCACGACCGTCCTGTGCACTTTGGTGTTCGCTGCGCTCGGACTGTTCGTCGGCTACCTGGTTCCCGGCGAGAACGCCATGCAGATCCTCGGACCGGGGCTCGCGGTCTTCTCGTTCCTCGGCAACGTGTTCATCCCGCTCACGGCCGGGACGGCGATGTGGCACGTCGCGTCGTTCACTCCGATGTTCGGGGTGGCGATGCTGTCCCGGGCGCCGTTGACCCACGATCTGCCGTGGTACGCCGTAGCCAACGCGATCCTCTGGCTGGCTGTCTTCGCGGGCGGTGCCGCGTGGCGGATGAGCAGGGACACGGCCCGCGTGTGACCACTACGGTGGCACCCGTGACCGATCAGCAGCGCTTCCTGCCCTTCTCCGGGCAGGGGGTGGAGCGTCGAGCCTGGATCGGCATCGTGCTCTCCGGGATCTGGTTGGTCTTCCTGGTGCCGGCCCTCCAAGACGGGTGGGCAGCCCGCGACACCGTTCGGGGGGTCGTCGGGCTGCTCGCCACCATCGCCTTCTGTGGTCTGTACGTCGTGGCCTTCGGGGCGGCCCGCAGCCGGCGGATACGCCTCGACCTGGGCCCCCGCTGGCTGGGCGGGTCCCTGGTGATCGGAGGGCTGGTCCTCCTCGCCGCAGCGTCCTGCTGGGGAGTGGGTCAGTCCGGCAGCGCGACGTTCGTGTTCATCTCCGTGTGCGGGATCCTGTGGTTCGACACCCGAGCAGCGGTCGCGCTGTGTGTGGCACTCATCGTGGTCAGCGAGATCCTGGTGCGGACGCTGGCGGACTGGACCGACGATCTCTCGCTCGCGTTCGCCATCGCCGCGGCGACCTTCGCCATGTGGGGCGTCTACCAACTGCTCAGCCGCAACGTCGAGCTGCTCGGAGCGCGGGAGGAGAACGCGCGGTTGGCCGTGGAGGAGGAACGCAACCGGTTCGCCCGCGATCTGCACGACATCCTGGGCCATTCGCTGACGGTCATCACCGTGAAGTCGGAGCTGGCCCAACGCCTGCTGGACAGTGACGTGGAGCGAGCCCGCGCCGAGCTCGTCGACCTGGAGAGACTCAGCCGCGACGCGTTGGCGGACGTTCGCCGCGCGGTCGGTGGCTATCGGGAGCTGTCGCTGTCCGGTGAGCTGGTGCGAGCACGGGAGGCCCTGGACTCGGCCGGAATCGCCGCCGAGCTCCCGAACTCGACCGATGAGGTGCCTGGCCCGCTCCAGGAGCTGTTCGCCTGGACGCTGCGCGAGGGCGTCACGAACGTGATCCGCCACAGCCGAGCCTCCAGCTGCCTGGTCAGTCTCCAGGCGCGAGCCATCGTGGTGGAGGACGACGGTCGCGGGCCGGGTGATTCGGCCGGCGCCGGCCACGGGCTCCTGGGGCTGCGCGAGCGCGCTGCGGCGGTCGGGGCCGTGGTGCTGACCGGCTCGGTCGCCCCTCGTGGTTTCAGGCTCGAGGTGAGGCTGCCGTGATCCGGTTGATGATCGCCGACGACCAGGCGCTGGTCCGTGGCGCGCTGGCCGCCCTGTTGGCCCTGGAGTCCGATCTCGAGGTGGTGGCGGAGGTCGGGCGCGGCGACGAGGTCGTCGAAGCCGCCCGGGCCCACCGCGTGGAGGTCGCTCTGCTCGACGTGGAGATGCCGGGACTCGACGGGATCGAGGCGACCACCGCCCTCAAGGCCGCGCTGCCCGGCGTCCGGGTCCTGGTGGTGACCACGTTCGGACGTCCGGGCTACCTTCGCCGCGCCCTCCAGGCCGGCGCCGACGGGTTCGTCGTCAAGGACACCCCGGCCCGCCAGCTCGCGGACGCCGTACGCCGGGTCTCCCAAGGGCTGCGCGTCGTCGACCCGCAGCTCGCCACCGACAGCCTGGTGGCCGGTGAGTCACCCTTGACGGAGCGTGAGACCGAGGTGCTGAGGGCGGCCCGGGGTGGAGCCTCGGTGGCAGCCATCGCGGCGACCGTGTTCCTCAGCAACGGCACCGTGCGCAACCACCTCTCAGCCGCGATCGGCAAGACCGGTGCCGGCAACCGCGCTGAGGCCGTGCGCATCGCCGAGCAGTCCGGCTGGCTCTGAGGCCTCCGCCGCGAGAACCGTTCGGAAGTGGGCGATCGCGCTGCTCAACAGGCCGACGAGCAGGGCGTCCTTGTGGGGGCTGACCGACTGGTTGATGCCGATCATGGCGTTCTCCAGCACCGCCGCGACGTTGCTGGGGCGGGTCTGGGCCGGTGCGTGGTCGCGCAGGTAGTCCTCGGCCCAGCGCCGGGCGCCGGGTGCGTCCTCCAGCGCGCGGCGCGATGCGGTGGTCATCGACCCGGCCTCGCGACCCTCCGCCTGCGCCAGTTCGGACTCGGCCTTGATGATCGCCAGTGCGAGCACCCGCTGTCGGGTCTCGGGGGCGATCCGGATTGCTGCCTGCGCGCTGTGCAGCCCGACCCACAGCTCGAGGCCGGGTGCGTCGCCGTTCAGCCCTACCACCTCGGGGATCAGGGACACGAGCTCGACGCGGGCCGCTTCGCTGACGCTGTCGTTGACCCCGCGAGCGAGGGCGGCCAGCGCCGGGTGGGTGCAGCCGGGGTGGTCACTCCAGCGTTCGCCGGCCAGGTAGGAGGCGAACTCCATGAAGCATGCCCCCTTGCGGGGTGTGCGGTGCCGGCCGGGGCTCAGCACGGGTATGGCATCGGGAACCAGGGTCTGTCTCATGAGGCGCCTCCGCGATCAGGCTACGCCCGGAGTCGGCCGCGGTCCACGGTTCGCGTGTCCGTGGCGAGCAGTAAGGTCAGCGGTGATGGACGTGCTGGAGTTCTACGACGCCGCCGCTCGCGAGCGACTCGTCGACGAGCCGCCCAAGCGGGTGGAGGCTCCCGTCCGCACTCCGTTCGAGCGCGATCGGGCCCGCGTGGTGCACGCGGCCGCGTCGCGTCGGCTGGCCGCCAAGACCCAGGTGGTCGGTCCCGAGACCGATGACTTCGTCCGCAATCGGCTCACCCACAGCCTCGAGGTCGCCCAGGTGGCACGCGACCTCGCCCGGGCGCTCGGCTGCGAGGCCGACATCGCCGAGACCGCGGCCCTGGCTCACGATCTCGGGCACCCGCCCTTCGGGCACAACGGGGAGCGCGCGCTCGAGGCGCTCAGCGCCGACTGCGGCGGTTTCGAGGGAAACGCCCAGACCCTGCGGATCCTGACCCGGCTGGAGGCGAAGACCTTCGACGAGACGGGATCGGTCGGGCTCAACCTGACCCGCGCCACGCTGGACGCGTGCACGAAATACCCCTGGACCCGTCGCGAGGCCGAGGCGCCGGAGGGTGTCCATGCCGACGGCTCGCCGCGCGAGATCCGCAAGTTCGGGGTCTACGACGACGACCAGCCCGTGTTCGCGTGGTTGCGTGCCGAGGTGACCGGTCGCCGTCGCTGCGTCGAGGCCCAGGTGATGGACCTGGCCGACGATGTGGCCTACTCCGTGCACGACATCGAGGACGGCATCGTGGCCGGCCGGATCGACCTCGTGGACATCGATCGGGAGGCGGTGTGGCAGACCGTGCGTGACTGGTATGTCCCCAGCGCCACGGACTCGACCCTCGACGACGTGCTGGCCGGGTTGCAGACCCAGGGGAGCTGGCCGGTGACGCCGTACGACGGCAGCCGTCGCGGACTGGCGGCCCTGAAGAACCTCACCAGTGATCTGGTCGGGCGGTTCTGCGGCGCTGTGCAGCAGGCGACGTTCGCCGCCGGGGCCGGCCCGTTCGTCCGCCACGAGGCGGATCTGGTGGTGCCGTCGACCACCGCGCTGGAGATCGCGCTGCTCAAGGGCATCGCCGCCCACTACGTGATGCGGGCCGACGACCGGGTCGAGCTGATGGTGCGTCAGCGCGAGCTGCTCACCGACCTGGTCGGGGCGCTCCACCAGCGCGGGCCCGACGCCCTGCAGACGCCGTTCTCCGACGACTGGAAGGCGGCACCCGACGACGCCGCGCGGGCGCGGGTCGTGATCGACCAGGTCGCCTCGCTGACCGACGTCTCGGCAGTGTCGTGGCACCGGAGGCTGGTGCTCCGATGAGTGAGCCCCTGGTCTGGCTCCCGTTCGAGATCGACGGTCCCCCCTCGGGGCTGCGCTACGAGATCGTGGCCGATCCGGCTGGCGACCTCCCAGGGAGCGTGAGCGACGTGGCGGGCTATGTGCTGCCCTACCGCTTCGAGCCGCGCGACTCGGCGTTCCTGGACCAGGCGCCGAGGCTGCGGTGGGTGCAGTCGCTGACCGCAGGGGTGGAGCATCTCGAGGGCCGGATCCCCTCCGGTGTGACCCTGTGCAGCGGGCGGGGCATCCACAGCTCCTCCACGGCCGAGCTGGCGCTCACGCTGATGCTCTCGTCGTTGCGCGGCATCCCCGAGTTCGTCGAGGGCCAGCGGCAACACAGGTGGGTGTCCCTCGAGCGTCCGGCGCTGGCCGACCGCACGGTCCTGATCATCGGCTACGGCGACATCGGCTCGGCGATCGAGCGCCGGCTGGTGCCGTTCGAGGTCGACGTTCTGCGGGTGGCGCGCACGGCCCGGGACGGCGTACACACCCTGGCCGACGTGCCACGGCTCCTCCCGGCGGCCGACGTGGTGGTCATCGTGGTGCCGCTGACCGCCGAGACCCGCCACCTGGTCGACGCCGACTTCCTGGACCGGATGAAGCCGGGAGCCCTGCTGGTCAACGTGGCCCGAGGGGGAGTGGTCGACACGGACGCTCTGGTGGCGGCCCTGCAGGCCGGCCGAGTCACCGCGGCTCTCGATGTCACCGATCCGGAGCCACTCCCGGCGGGGCACCCCTTGTGGAGCGCCCCGCGGGTGCTGATCTCGCCCCATGTCGGCGGCCCGTCGAGTGCATTCGGACCCCGTGCCGAACGCCTGATCCGGGAACAACTCCAGCGGTTCGCCCGGGATGAGCCGCTGAAGAACGTCGTCTGAGGCGACCGATCCAGCCTCGCGCAGGCGTCCCGGCGCAGGCCACACCCCTGGGGGTGGAGCTGGCACGGTGAAGGCCGGTCGGTGTCGCGCCGTAGACTCCGCGACGTGGCCGGAAGGATCAGGGACGACGACATCGCGGAGGTGCGCGAGAAGACGCGGATCGACGATGTCGTCTCGTCCTACGTGACCCTGCGCAACGCCGGGGGCGGCTCGATGAAGGGGCTGTGTCCGTTCCACGACGAGAAGTCGCCGTCGTTCCATGTCACCCCTTCGCGAGGCTTCTACCACTGCCTTGCTGGAGAGACGCGAGTGCTGACCTGGGAGGGCCCTCGCGAGATCCGCGAGCTTGCCGGACAGACCCATCGCATCCTGAACGGCAGGGCTGACTGGGTCGACGCGCCCTTCAAGTCATACGGCGTTCAGCGGCTGATGAAGATCACCCTCACGCGAAACCGTCAGCGGAAGGAGATCTTCGCCACCGACGGGCACCGCTGGTTCATCCGAGATGGCCAGGGACGCAGGGGCCGCACGGAAGTCCTTACCCGGCATCTCAAGGCGGGCGACAGCCTGGCCTACACATTTCCGCGTTCGCGTATCCAGGGAACGACACCATCACCGTTCGGCATCGCCCATGGCTATACGTATGGAGACGGAACACTCAACGGCACGGGAAGCATGGCCCTCATCTGTCCTCCCAAGGATCTGGCGATGTTGAAGTGGTTTCCCAACAGCGTCACCACAGCGTCGGGGGACAACCTGCTGGTTCACCATCTGCCGCGATTCTTCAAGTCCCTGCCGCCGGCCGACGAGTCGGTGTCGTACCTCTATGGCTGGCTTGCCGGCTACTTCGCCGCAGACGGATGCGTGGCCGCGGATGGCTCCGTGATCGTGAACTCGGCCGATCGCGAGAACCTCGAGTTCTTCCGGAAGGTCTGCACTCGACTCGGGATTGCGACCTACGGCATGACGACTCAGGCGCGCGAGGGGCTCCCTGGACGCGAACCCTCCGAGCTGCACCGAATCCACGTCGTCGGTGGCGATCTGACCGAGTCCTTCTTCCTGCAGGACAGCCACCGCCATCGCTTCATCGAATCGACGAAGAAGCGTGCAAGCGTCGGCTGGGTCGTTCGCGATGTCGAGGAGACCGACCGCGAGGAGGAAGTGTTCTGCGCAGAGGTCGACGAAGGCCACGCATTCGTCCTTGAGGACAACATCCTCACAGGGAACTGCTTCGGCTGCCAAGAGGGTGGCGATGCGATCAACTTCCTGATGAAGATCGATGGGCTGACCTTCACCGACGCGGTGGAGCGGCTGGCCGACAAGGCCGGTGTCCAGCTGCGCTACGAAGACGGACCGGCACCGACCCGCACCGGCGGCCCCAACCGTGGTCGCCTGATCGATGCGCACAACAAGGCCCAGGAGTTCTACGCCGACCAGCTGAACTCCGCCGATGCGCTGGTGGCGCGCCAGTTCCTCGATGAGCGCGGCTTCGACCAGGAGGCGGCCGCGACCTTCGGAGTGGGCTTCGCTCCACGCAGTGGCGAGGCGGTCCTGCATCACCTGCGGCAGAAGGGGTTCAAGGACGAGGAACTCGTGACCGGTGGACTCGTCGGCCAGGGCGGTCGGGGCCTCTACGACCGGTTCCGGGGACGCCTGCTGTGGCCCATCCGCGACGCCAGCAGTGACGTGATCGGCTTCGGCGCCCGGCGGATCTTCGAGGACGACCGGATCGAGGCGAAATACCTCAACACCTCCGAGACCCCCATCTACAAGAAGAGCCAGGTGCTCTACGGCATCGACCTCGCACGTCGGGAGATGGCACGTTCCTCGCAGGCCGTGATCGTCGAGGGCTACACCGATGTGATGGCCTGTCACCTGTCCGGGGTCGGCACGGCGGTGGCGACCTGCGGCACGGCGTTCGGTGACGAGCACTCCCGCGTGCTGCGCCGATTCCTGCACGATCACGAGGAGTTTCGCGGCGAGGTGATCTTCACCTTCGACGGCGACGCTGCCGGCCAGAAGGCCGCCTTGCGCGCGTTCAGCGGCGACCAGAACTTCGTGTCCCAGACTTACGTCGCGGTGGAGCCCAACGGCCTCGACCCCTGCGATCTGAGGCTCGAGGGTGGTGACGCCGCCGTGCGTGAGCTGGTGGCGCGTCGAGTGCCGCTGTATCGGTTCGTGCTCGGCAACGTGGTCTCCAAATACGACCTCGACCGTGCCGACGGCCGCATCGATGCGGTCCGCGAGTCGGCCAAGCTCGTGGCCTCGATTCGCGACCAGTCCAAGGTGACTGCCTTCGCGCAGGAGATCTCGAAGATGGTGGGTGCCGACATCGACACCAACCAGGTCCTCACCGAAGTACGCCGGGCGGCACGTCGCGGGTCGCACCAGGAGGCGCGCGTCGAGGTGGCCGCCCCACGGCCCGACCTGCCCGATCTGCGCGATCCGCGGTTCTCGCTGGAGCGCGAGACCCTCAAGCTCGTCATCCAGCACCCGGGTTCGCTGGGTTCGCTGGCAGCGGGCCTGGGCGGGAACGACTTCACCCACCCCACCTACCGGGGAGTCTGGGACGTCGTCACCGGCCGTGGCGGGCCTGCTGCCGGCGCGTCCGACCCTGCCTGGGCGTCCCGGCTCCGCGACGGGGTCGGCGATCCGGCCGTGGCCTCGGCGATCAGTGCCCTCGGGGTGGAGCCGCTGCTGACCCCCCGGGAGCCCGACTCGGCCTATGTTGCAGCACACGTGTTCAAGCTGCAGGAGCTGACCACCATGCGCCGGATCGCGGAGGTGAAGGGGCGGCTGCAGCGCACCAACCCGGTCGACCAGGCAGCCGACTACAACAAGATGTTCGGCGAGCTGGTGGCCCTCGAGCAGCACCGTCGACAGCTGCGCGAGCTCGCCATGGGCACCACATGAGGTGGCGTGCGACCGGGGAGCGCGGGTTGGCCAGGGCCGAGACGACCGAGGGGTTGGCGGTGGTCGGCACCCGTGAGGCCCTGCACTTCGGTGACGTCCTCCTCCCCTGGGAGGACATCGAGAGTGCGGACTGGGACCAGGAGACCTCGATCCTGCGGGTGGCCGAGGTCGGTGTCTGGGGCGAGCAACGGCCTATCCATGAGCTGGGCTTCGAGGATCCCGGCCGGCTCCTCGAGCTGATCCGCGAGCGCATCACCGCCAGCATCGTGCTGCAGCGCCACATCCCCGTCACCGGCCGCCGAGGTCTCTTCGTGATCGGCCGCCGGGCGCCCGTCGGTGATGCCCCGGTCCGCTGGATCTACGAATACCAGGAGGGGGTCGACCCCGACGATCCGGCCGTACGCCGCGCTGCCGCCGAAGGTCTCGCCGCCGCACGCGACGAGGTCGGCCTCTAGCCGAGTGAGGGGTTTCGGCCCCTCGAGTTGGGGGTTTCGGCCCCTCGAGTCGGGGGTTCTGGCCCCGGGAGGTAGAGGTTGGAGGCCCGGGCTCAGCCCGATTCGCACCGCCCGAGACTCCTTGCTAACCTATGCGGGCTGCCAAGCGATCCCCTGTAGCTCAACTGGCAGAGCATTCGGCTGTTAACCGGAGGGTTGTTGGTTCGAGTCCAACCGGGGGAGCGTCTCAAGGGCCTCTGAACTGCGGACACGCAGGTCGGAGGCCCTTCGTCATGGGCGATCTGCCGTTGCGCCGCGTCGAGCCTTCTGGCTCGTTGTCCGAGAAAGTTCTGCGCAGCGTGATCCGATCGGCCCGTCACCCGCGACAGTAAGTGTGTGCAGCAGCTCTCCGACTCCGAGCTCCTGGGCCTGGTCGCCCAGCGTGACGAGGTTGCCCTGCGCGAGCTGGTGGAACGTCACTCGGCCTGGCTGCTCCTGAGGCTTCGCCGGCGTACGCCCGACGAGGACCTGGCGGCTGAGGCGCTCCACGACGCCTTCGTCGCGGTCTGGCGGAGCCCGCGCTCGTTCCGGGGCGACGGGGATGTGGGTGCGTGGCTGTGGGGGATCGCGATCCGGCAGCTCGTCTCCCGGCTGCGCAAGCGGGCTCAGCCGGTGCCCATGGAGAGCCGGATGCTTTCGGCCCTCTCGCCGACCGTGCGCAGCGCGGAGGACGAGCTGCTGGTCGCGGTGGAGCACGGCACCGTGGGTGATGCCCTGGTCTCGCTCTCGCCCGAGCTGCGACGGGTGCTGCAGGCGACCGTGATCGACGGGCTCTCCACCCGGGAGGCCGCCCATCTCCTCGGCATCCCGCAGGGCACGGTCAAGAGCCGTGCCCGTATCGCGAAGTCGAAGCTGCGTGAGCAGTTGATCTCGTTGGAGGCACAGTGATGAGTTGGCACATCGATGTCCCCGTCTGGGAGGCATACGCCATGGGGCGCCTCGACCCGGCCGCGGAGCTGAGTGTCGAGTCCCACCTCTCTGGTTGTCCCAGCTGCCAGCATGCGGCCAGGTCCCAGGTGACGCTGGCGGTGGTCGACGAGGTGTGGACAGGGGTGCGGCGGACGATCTCGACCCCCTCTCTCACGCTTCCACATCGGGTGCTGCGACGGCTCGGCGTACGACCCGATGACGCCGTGGTCGTCTCCACCGCCGACACGTTCCTGGTGCCGTGGGCGGTCGCCGTCGGCTTCGCGGTCGTGTCCGCCTGCGTCGTCGGGCTGGCGGGTCTCGGCCCGGCGGGCCGCGACGCTGCCTTCTTCGCCCTCGCCCCACTGGTTCCCGTGCTGGCGGTGGTGTCGTCATACGACGCACTCGACCCTGTCCGAGAGGTCGTGGCAGTCACGCCCTACAGCAAGCTACGTCTCGCGCTGCTCCGTGCGACCGCCGCTCTGGCTGTCGCCCTGCCGGCCACGATGACGATCGGGCTCGTCGTACCGAACATGGATGATCTCGCCCTGGCCTGGCTCGCGCCGGCACTCGGGCTCACCGTCGCGGCGCTGGTGCTGCTGACGTGGTTCGAGGCATGGGTGACCGGGGTGCTCGTCGCAGCGGCCTGGGTGACGGTGGTCGCCCTGCTGGGCGCCGGGGACCGGGTCGATGCGTTGACGACGCCGGTCGGGCAGCTCTCGTTCGTCGTCGCGGCGGTTGGGCTCGCCCTCGCACTGCTGCTGCGCACCTCGACCCTTCGCCTCCAAGGAGGCGAGCTGTGAGCACCATCGCGTCGTTCGAGGAAGTCTCCAAGCAATACGGCCGAGCCCCTGCCCTGCGGCCGACGACTTTCGACCTGCATCGCGGCGTGGTGGGGTTGCTGGGTCCGAACGGCGCGGGCAAGACCACGATGCTGCGGCTGCTGTCGACCGCGCTGCCCCCGAGCAGCGGGCGCATCGTGGTCGCCGGTTTCGACGTCACCCAGTCTCACGCAGACCGGGTCGAGGCCCGCCGTCGCCTCGGCTACTGCCCGCAGGAGGTCACCTTCCCGCGAGGGATGACCGCCTTCGCCTTCCTGGACTACCTCGCAGTGCTCAAGGAGTGGAAGGCCACGAGCGCGCGTCACGCCGAGGTGCGTCGGGTCCTCGACCTCGTCCAGCTCGGCGACCGCGGGGCCATGAAGGTCGCCAAGCTGTCCGGCGGTCAGCGCCGACGGCTCGCGATCGCCCAAGCCTTCATCGGCTCGCCCGAGCTGCTGCTCCTCGACGAGCCCACCACCGGACTCGACCCCGAACAGCGAGCCTCTCTGCGTGGCCTTCTCTCCGGCCTGGCAGGGACGGTGCTGATCTCGACGCACCAGACCGAGGACGTCTCGGCCCTGTGCGACCGAGTGCTCGTCATCGACGGCGGAGCCATCCGCTTCGACGGCACAGTGCCTGAGCTCCTGGCCACGGCAGCCGGCCGTGTCCACCTCGGACCCGCCGCCGCCAGCGGCGCTGTCCAGACCTGGAAGACCGGAACCGGGCTGGTCCGGTCCGTCGGGGGGCAGCCCGCTCCCGACTCCTCCGTCGTCGACCCGTCGGTCGAGGACGCGTATCTGCTGCTCCGCTCGGAGCGGCACACACCACAAGGAGTCAACCCATGAGCACCACCCACGACACGCACTCCACCCTGGGCGTCCTGGCCCGTCAGGAGATCCGCAACTACCTCGCACACAAGCTGTTCTGGTTCGGCGCTGCGATGACTGCTCTCGTGGTCGTCTCGATGTTCGCCTGGGACGAGACCGGCTCTGCCGGCGCCTACATGATCGGTCCCGGGGCGATGCTCGGGGTCCTCGGTCTGGTGGTCATGTTCGGGTTGACCCGTCGCTCCGACCGGGCCGCGGAGGCGGCTGGCGCGGTAGCCGTACCGGAGCGCACCCGCACGCTGGCGCTTGCTTGCGCGATCGCGGTTCCGTTCGCGGTTGCGATGCTGGCCTACGTCGCGGCACTCGTCGCCTGGTATGCCAGGCCACCCCACGCGTGGGTCGTCCCGGACGGGGTGAGCAACCAGTTCGTCCACGCCGAGATGTTCGGGGACGGCGTCATCTGCGCGGTGGGCGGACCACTCCTGGGGCTGCTGCTCGCGCGCTACCTGCCCAAGCGTGGCGCCGCGGCGATCGCCTCGGTGCTGCTGGTCCTGGTCACGATCATGCTGCAGGGCAACTTCGCCGGCGGGCAGCCCTACCGGGTGTTCTGGTTCTGGACCTACTTCATCGGACAGCTCGGCTGGAGTGCCGACCCTGACGGGTCCGTGCACTTCAAGACGGCGCCCGGCAACCCCTTTCTCTGGGTGCTCTACCTGGTGGTCGTGTGCGCCCTCGGTGTCGTGCTCGCAGTGCTCCACGATCCCGAGTCGGACCGCGCCCGGCTGCGCAGGTGGGCGTTCGGGTTGGTCGGCCTGGCGCTGGTGCTCGGTGTGCTGACCATGTCTGTCGGCTACCCCGACGTGCTCGTGAACCCCATTCCCTGCGCCACCTGCTGATGCTCGGCTACGTCCGCCAGGCGATCCCGTGGACGCGGGTCGCCCTGGCGGCGGGTCTCGTCGTCCTGCTCATGGAGCTCGTTCGCTGGAACCCGTGGGTGCTGTGGCCCCTCGAAGGGACGGCGGTCGGTCTGCTGGCAGGGGCGACGGCCTGGTGCTTCGACGAGACCTCCGCCGCCGTCGTCGACTCAGCGCCGCGCGGTCTCGCCTGGCGCACGATGGCGCGAGGTCCCGGGCCACTGCTGCTCGTCGCGACCTGGACGGCGGTCGTGCTCCGCGCAGGCAGGGAGAACGTGTTCGATCACCGCGAGGAGATCTGGTTCCAAGGGGTCTCGGCGTGCTTGGCCGCGGCGGCGTACGCGAGCTGGCGGCGCTCGCGCGGGGAGGCGGCGCCGGGCTCGAGGTTCGCCACGGCGGTCGTGCCAGCAAGCACGGCGTGGGCGCTGCTCCGCCCTTTCGAGGGCCAGCTCGCGCTCTTCCCCTACGCCACGACCACGCCGACCGGGTGGGACCACAGCGCCACCGGCTGGCTCGCACTCGCCACGGGCTCCGTCGTCGTCCTCGGCGCCGTGCTCGCCGACGCCCGCTGGTGGAGCCTGTTCGGTCGCCGGACCTACGTCGACGTCGTCGGCCCCTCCCGGTGAGCTTCCTCGGCGCCACGGGGGAGCGTCGAGAACTGGTCATGGAACACCTCACCGAGCTGAGCGACCTTGCACGCGGGAAGTCCACGTACGTCGAGTGGTCAGCGGTGGCCGGTCCAGCGGCGCCGGGTGCCGCCGACAGAGGTCCGGCTCAACAGACGGCGACTCATCAGATCAGCCGGTCGTCGCGGAGCGACCTCACGCCATCGTGGCCGCGCACGACGCTCAGCTCCACCTGGAGTAGCCCGGCATCGCAGGACTCGGGACGATCGGAACACTTCCGCCTCGGGCGGAAGGTCGACGCTAGGACCCCAGCACCCGGCCGACCCGCTCCTGCAGAGAGGCGAGCTCCTGTGCGGCCGGCCACGGACCTGGGTCGGTCGCGGCCTGCCAGGAGGTCACCTGCCTGTGGGCCCAGACCGCCCAGTCCAGCACCGCGAGCTCGGCATCGACGTGCTGGCGCAACGCGAGCGTCTGCAGGTGCACCCGGTCGGGGAAGCGGGCTGCTCCGTGCCGGGCCTCGTCGATCATGGCGTCGAGTCGACCAAGGCGCGCGCGGGCGTGCTCGGCGATCTCCTCGAGTGTCGAGAGCAGTGCGTCTCGGCTGCCTGCGTCGGCGAAGAAGACCTTGACCATGCCCTCGAAGTCGACCCAACGCGGCTGCGGCGGAGCGCTCAGCCAGTCGGCCAGCTCGTCGCGACCCTCCTCGGTGATCTCGTAGACGGTCCGGCGGCGCTGACCGGTGTAGCCCACGGTCGAGGTGGCCAGGCCGTCGGCGACCAGCCGCTTCGGTTCGTCGTACAGGCGTCGCTCCGCCCGTGGCCAGAACCAGTTGAGGCTGCGCTGCACCTGCTGCGTCAGCTCGTAGGTGGACCAGGGCTGGAGCGCCAGCAGGCCGAGGATCGCGTAGGCCGTCGTCGGCCGTGGTCGTTCTTTCGTCATACTGCATCTTGACATAGTGCAATGCGCAGTATCTACTCGATTCAGTACATACTGCACTCCGCAGTATCAATCATCGGCACCGAGAGGTGGAATGAGGGCATGACGAACGACCGACAGGCTCCGCGGCTCATGGTCGTCGTGGCGCATCCCGACGACGAGACCTTCGGATGCGGCGGGCTGCTCCTGCATGCCCGTGCCGCCGGTTTCACGACCTTCGTGACCTGTGCGACGCGCGGCGAGGCCGGCGATGCCCAGCACGTGTCGGGGGCCGAGCTCGGCGAGGTCCGCGCGGACGAGCTGCGTCGCGCGGGCGAGTTGCTCGGCGTCTCGGAGGTTGCTTTGCTCGACTTCGCCGATTCGGGAATGACCGGACCCGCGCCGGACGGATCGCTCGTCGACGCCGACCTCGTCGACGTGGTCGCGGCGGTGGCTGGCTCGCTGCGCCTGGTTCGCCCCGACGTCGTGCTGACCCTGGATGGTGGCGACGGGCACCGCGACCACGAGCGGATGCGCGAGGCGACGCTGCTCGCCGCGGCAGAGGTCGGCGTCGAGGCCGTCTATCTGTCCTGCCTGCCCCAGAGCCTCATGCGGCTGTGGGTCGAGCGGATGCGCGCGGACAACCCAGACAAGGAACACGTCCTCGACGAGGTGCCGGTCCTCGGCACCCCGGACGGCCAGATCAGTACCGAGATCGACGTACGGGAGCACCGGGCGCAGCTCGCCCTGGCGATGGCCGCCCACGCCTCCCAGGACTCCCCGTACGACAACCTCCCTGACGACCTGCGCGACGCCTTCCTCGACACCGCGCGCGCCCGGCGGGTGACCCCTGCCTGGGACGGGACCACCCGCGAGCGCACCTTCTCGCACGCTGACAGGCAGGAGGTGAACTGATGCCCTCCTCGACCCCACCCACCACCGCGTCGCCCAGGTCACTGGAGCTCCCTCGCCACACGCACGCAAACAGCTGCTGGTGGAACCATCTGCAGGCGCGCTGGAACTGCACGAGCGACGGCCCCCGCTCGACGAGCTGAGGACCGGCCGGTGGTCCGATCGAGCCGAGTTCATGCACGGTTCACGCGACAGCCGTGGCGACGACACCACCCGCTGGAAGGGTCCGAACCGTCCGTCCCACACCGAGACTCGAGGTTCGCCATGCCCGAACGTCCCCACCGCGCCATCCTGGTCGCCGCCACGCTGGCCTTCGGCCTCGCCGCCGCCCCTGTCGCGGCCGCCGCCGCTGACCATGCCAAGCGCCCGGGTCACGAATCCGGTTCGTTCACCTACGCCGTCTACGGCGACGCGCCCTACGGCACCACCCCCACGGACACCGGCGAGACCGACGCCACCCCCGCGTTCATCGCCGCCGTGAACTCAGACAAGGCCGTCTCTACCGTGCTTCACGTCGGGGACATCCACTCCGGCAGCCAGTACTGCACCCAGGCCTACGACCAGCAGGTCGCGGACCTGTGGACGGGCTTCGCCGACCCGATGGTCTACACGCCGGGTGACAACGAGTGGACCGACTGTCACAAGAAGAAGGAAGGCGGCGGTGCCTACAACCCTGCCACCGGTCAGATCGACTACGTCACCGACGTCGACGGCGACCCTGTCAACTACGCCGGCGGCAACCCGGTCGACAACCTCGCACTCGTGCGCTCGATCTTCTTCCCCACACCGGGCGGCACGCTCGGCAGCGGCCGGATGCGGGTGCTCTCCCAGGCACAGGTCGACAACCACGCCCACCCGACTGACGCCCAGTACGTCGAGAACGCGATGTGGACGCGCGAAGGCATCCTGTTCGTCAGCGTCAACGTTCCCGGCGGCTCCAACAACGACGCCGACCCCTGGTACGGCGCCCCGACCGCTTCGCCCCAGCAGACCACCGAGGCCGCCAACCGCACCGCAGCCGCCCTCCGCTGGCTCGACCGAGCCTTCAGCACCGCCGGGCGGAGCCACGCACGCTCAGTCGTGGTCATGACCCAGGCCGACATGTGGGACCTCGACGGCAAGGACATCAGCCACCTGGCCAACTACGAGCCCATCGTGAGCAGCCTCGCGACCCACACCACGGCGTACGGCAGACCGGTCCTTCTCCTCAACGGCGACTCCCACGTCTACCGCTCCGACAACCCCCTCGAGGAAGGTGCCGCGTGCACCGGCGACGAGGATGTCTGCGCCTACGACGACTGGCAGAGCCACCCGGCGTACGACGTGCCCAACTTCCACCGCGTCGTCGTCCACGGGAGCACCGTCCCGCTGGAGTATCTCCGCCTGAGCGCGAGCAGGAAGAACCAGCCGACGACCGCCACGTCGTTCGGCCCCTTCTCGTGGGAGCGAGTCACCCAGTGAGCCCCGCCTCGTCGGCGGGGTGAGCTGGCCGGAGTTCGCTGCGTAGTCATGGGCGTCGGACCGGTCCGCGAGGAGGGGACACTCGGGGCCCCGTCTCGTGGGTCGGCTCCGTGGGCCACACGACGCAGCGATACGCGACGAAGTTCAGGGCCAGGCACGCACCGATGGCGAGCAGCTTTGCCACGATCGCCGTGGACCCCAGTGCCAGGAGGCCTTCGATGGCCAGGGGCTGAACCAGCCACATGGTCAGTCCGGTCGTGCCGAGGAACCAGAGCGCATCGTGCATCGTCAACCGTCGGGCTTGAAAGGTGAAGAGGCCGTTGACGACGAAGCTGAAGGTCATCGCGGCACTCGTCGACAAGAAGTTGGCCGCCAGGACCCCGAGATCGGCGTGCAGGGTCATGAAGAGCGAGACGTCTATCAGGGTGTTGACTACGCCCACCGCGGCGAAGCGCACCATCGTGTTCCCCAGCCTCCGGCGTTTCAGCATGCACCGCCGGGTCCGTGCGCGGGTGGGACCGTGCGGGTCCGATCCGGGTGTGAGACGCGCCGTCGTGGAGACACCTCAGTGTCGCCACGACATGCCAGCGCGATCGAATAGAGCGGACGCCCCTGCACTTCGTCGTAGACGCGGCCGAGGTAGCTGCCGAGGATGCCGATCATCATGAACTGGAGTCCGCTGAGGGAGAAGACTCCTACGCCCAGGAAGGCCCAGCCGGGCACTGTGTCCTCGGGTCGGAACAAGCGGACGCCCAGCACGTAGGTCGCCAACAGCGCGCTGATCACGGAGATGGCGATGCCGAGCCGGGCACTGAGCTTCAACGGCGTGCTGGAGAAGCCGAGGATGCCGTTGGCGGCGAACGCGACCATCTTGTGCGGCGGGTAACCCGTCTTGCCGGCGTGCCGGGCGTCCCTGTCGAACAGCAGCGCCTCCTGCCGGAAACCGACGTTCGCCACGATCCCGCCAGGAAGCGGTTGTGCTCGCGGTAGCGGGCCACTTCGGCCACCACCTGCCGGTCCATGATCCGGAAGTCGCCGACGTTGCGCGGGATCTCGACCGAGGCGAGCCTCTCGAGCGTCCAGTAGAACGCGTAGGCGGAGAGCCGCTTGAGGACGCCATCGCGGCGGCTGCGGCGCTGGGCGTAGACCACGTCCGCCCCGTTCTCCCACATCGCGATCAGCTCCACGCTCACCCGCGGGGGGTCCTGCAGGTCGGTGTCCATCACGACCACGGCGTCCGCGTCACCCGCGAGGTCCAGCCCAGCGGTGACCGCGAGCTGGTGACCGAAGTTCCGCGAGAGACTCACGACGCTGACTCGTGCGTCTGACCGCCGAAGTCCGAGCAGCACGTCGAGGGACCCGTCGCGGCTGCCGTCGGGACGTCGATCCAGTCCAGGTCGACCGGGACGAACGTGAGTGGGTTGACCACGACGGTCCCGTCGTCGCGTCGCCAGGTCAGGTTCTCGACGTCCTCGAGAGGCGTCCCCAGGCGCAGGGCCCGCAGCAGCTGGCGGCAGGGCTCCTCGGTCGATGACCCCGTAGCACGAAGTCCACCGCCGGGTTCGTCATGAGCTCCTCGTGGAAATAGCTCGCGGACAGTCCGCCGAGCAGGACATGTGAGCGCGGGTGGGTGCGTTTCACGAGCTCTGCGATCCCGAGCGCACCGTTGGCGTGCGGGAGCCAGTGCAGGTCGATCCCGAACACGGGCGCATCCAGCGTCTCGATCCGACGCTGTACGTCGTAGTCCGGCTCCTTGAGCATGCGGTAGGCCAGATTCACCAACCGCACATTGTAGTTGTTGGCCTCGAGATAGGACGCGATGCTCGTCAGCCCGACCGGATACATCTCGAACTCGGTGGTGGACGGGATGACATCGGCCAGGGGGCCTTGGATGATCACCTCCTCACGGAAGTCCCAGACCGGGGGGGGCGTGCAGCAGCACCATGTCCAGGGCGAAGACCCGGCCCAGGGAACGGCGCGGAGGGCTGGGCTTCGAGGCGACGGGGGCCGCAGCTGCCCGGGTGGTGTCCATTCAACGCAGCCTCCTCGACGCGAGGGGGTTCGCCCACGGTCTTAGGTCCCCTCCTTTCGGCAGAAGGCCCGACTACGCCCGCACCGGTGCACGAGGGCCGCAGACCCCAGCAGCCCCACGGCCCCAGGTACGCGTGCTCATCGCTGGGAGAGGAAGTCCGTGACGAGGTGCCGGAAGGCGTGCGGGTGCTCCAGCGCCGGCACGTGCCCGCATCGCGCGAGCACGTGCAGGCGCACATCGCTCAGGTGTTCGAGCAGCGGCAGGGCCGATGTCTGCAGCGGGGTGACCCGGTCCTGGGCGCCGTGGACCAGCAGGACGGGTGCGCGAACGTCTGACAACGTCCCCGTCGAGAGCGTGAGGTCATCGGCCCATCTCGACCGGGGTGGAGGGAACAGCGACTCGAAGGCGGCCGCCCCCTCCTGCATCGCCGCGGCGCGGGCAGCGACCGCCGACTCGGTCACCTGGGATGGGTCGAAGACGAGGCGACCCAGCATGTCTCGGGCTCCGGCCAGACCCGCTGGGGCGGCCCACACGGCGTCCAGCTCATCGGACAGCGGCGCCCCGGGGGCCCCCATCGTCGAGACCGCGATGACCTGGGTGACCTGTTGGGGCCGTGCGGCGGCGAGCGCCAGGGCCACTGCACCACCCATGGAGTGCCCCACCACTGCGTAGGTGTCGACCCCGAGAACGTCCATCAGCCCCGCAGCCTGCTCGGTCCATCCGCGAAGCCCGCCCCTGGAGCCGGCAGGAAGGGGGGTGCGCCCGAACCCCGCCTGGTCTGGAGCCACCGACTGCCACGACGTGCCGAGCGCCTGCGCCGTTGCCGCCCAGGCGCCCGAGCCGGTGGTGCCGGGCCCGGAGCCGTGGAGGAACAGGACGACGGGCCCGGCACCACCCTCGAGGAGGTGGACAGGGGAACCGTCGACGGTGACGGTGACGGCCCGAAGACCCGTCACCGGCCCGCCGGGGGTGCTCACGTCGTTGCGGAGTCGACGGACTTCGAGAAGAGATCCATCATCGCCCGGCCGAACTGCGGCATGTCGGGCCACCCGCGGCAGGACACGAGGTTCCCGTCCACGACATCCGGAGCGTCGACGACGGTCGCGCCGGCGTTCTCCATGTCGCCGGTGATCGGCGGGAAGCAGGCGGTCTTGCGACCCTTCAGGAGCCCGTAGACCGCCGGCACCTGGGCGCCGTGGCACACCAGTGCGATGGGCAGGTCGCGGGCGAAGAAGTGCTCCGTGATGCGCCTGACATCGGAGTCGACCCGGATCCACTCGGGGGCCCGGCCGCCAGGGATGATCAGGGCGTCGTAGCGTTCGACGTCGACCTCCGACCAGGGCACGTCGACAGGCAGCTTCCGGCCGTTCTTCTCGACGTAGGCGTCCGAGTTGGGGTCGAACTCGTGGATGACGAGCTGCACGTCACGCATCGTCCGTGACGAGACATCGACCTCCCAGCCGCCCTCCTGCACGCGGTAGTAGGGATACATGGTGTCGAGCTCTTCGGCAGCATCGCCGGTCAAGAGCAGCGCTCTGGGCACCTGGCTTCTCCTCGCATCAGCGTTGGGTGTGGAGTGAATCACACGGATCAGATCGGATTTGATTTCCTGTGGAAAGGATCGCTCGGCCGAGCCAGCCCGTCAAGCCCTCACGGACGCACCGCCGTGTCCGCCCGGTCGAAGAGTCGACGGAACCGCTCGCCGGACAGCAGGATGTGGCGTCGCATGGCGTAGGCGGCGGCGTCCGGGTCGCGTGCGGCGACCGCCGCGAGGACCTCGTCGTGCTCGCCCATGGCCAGGTAGGTGACCTGGGTGTCGTAGTGGAGCCGGAACAGGTGCACGTGAGTGTGCAGCCGGGCGAGCACCTCTCGCACCAGGTGGTTCCCGCCGCTCTGGGCGACCAGGTCATGGAACGCGGCGTCGCGGAGACCGAAGGCGCCGTAGGCCAGGTGTCCCTCGCCCTCCACCTGTGCCATCTGCTCGAGCAGCCCCCGGAGCCTCGCGACCTGGTCAGCGGAGGCTCTCTCAGCCGCGCGCCGCGCTGCGGCAGGCTCGAGGAGGAGGCGGACCTCGAGCATGTCCTCGAACCGGGCGCGAGTGATCTGGGGCGGGATCCGGTAGCCGGCGTGAGGCACGCGGACGAGGAGGCCGTCGCTCTCCATGCGGTTCAGGGCGTCCCGGATCGGAGTCTGCGAGACGCCCAGCTCCCGGGCCAGGGCGTCGATCGTCACTCGCGACCCCGGCTCGATCCTCAGCGACATCAGCTGCCCCAGGAGGGTGTCGTACACCTCGTCGGCCAGTCTCCCGTTGGGCCTCGCGGCCGTGGGGCGCTCGCCGTCCGGAGCCGGTCCCGGCTCCTGCTCGTCCTCGACCGTCGTCTCACCGTCCACGTGGCGGTCCTCTCTCGAATCTTGCTGCACCTATTGACAGCGGCCGCTCCGCTGTTCCATGCTCTCGCCCACTAAATCATATAGGAAATGGTCCAGCGGAACGGGTCTTGGTCGCAGCTCAGCGTTCGGCTCCGACCTGCTCCCTCCGCATCATCTAACCCTCCCGGAGCTCCCATGAGCATGCTCGGCGTCCTGCGCGGACCGCGACAGGTCCTTTTCGGCGCCGGGCAACGGCGAGCCCTCGGAGCGGTGACGGCAGCCCTCGGGTCCCGCGCGCTGGTCTGCACGGACGCCCGTTTCGGAGGCACTCGCGAGTTCGCGGAGCTGATCCGATTGCTCCGCGACGCCGGCCTGCGAGTGACGGTCTTCGACGAGGTGCTGCCCGACGTCCCGGTTCATCAGGTGCGGCAGGCTGCGCAGCTGGCGGCCCGAGTCGAGCCGGACGTCGTGGTCGGCATGGGTGGTGGCAGCTGCCTCGACCTCGCCAAGGCCGCGGCCGTGGTCCTGACGCACGGGGGAGAGGCCTCCGACTACTACGGCGAGCTCCGTGTTCCCGGACCGGTGATGCCGGTCGTCGCTCTTCCCACCACAGCAGGGACCGGGTCGGAGGTGACGCCTGTCGCCGTCCTCACAGATCCGGAGCGAGTCAGCAAGGTGGGCATCTCCAGCCCTCATCTCATTCCGCACACGGCCGTGTGCGACCCGGAGCTCACCCTCGACTGCCCACCGGCGCTCACGGCCAGTGCAGGTGCCGACGCGCTGTCACACGTGATCGAGGCCTTCACTGCCGTACGTCGTCCCCTGACCACCGAGCTGGCCACCGAGCGCGTGTTCGTCGGCAAGAACGAGCTGACCGACACCTATGCCCTGCTCGGGGTTCGGCTGATCGCGGGGAGTCTGCAGCGCGCCTGGTCGGACCCAGGTGACATGGCCGCCCGGGAGGCCATGATGCTGGGCGCCACCGCAGGCGGCTTCGCCCTGGGGACCGCCGGTACCGCCGCCGCGCACGCGATCCAGTATCCCGTCGGCGCCCTCACCCACACTCCGCACGGGATCGGGGTCGGCGCCCTGCTGCCGTACGTGATGGAGTTCAACCGGCCGGGCCGGGTCGCCGAGCTGGCCGCCGTCGCGGTGGCGATGGGTGCGCCCACGGACCTTCCGGCCGAGGAGCTCGCCGACCAGGCGATCGATCGGGTTGCGGCCCTGCTTGCCGCGGTGGGGATCCCCTCCACCCTGGCGGACCTGGGCCTGCCGCTGGACCGGCTGCGTTGGACTGCGGAGCAGGCCTTGGGTGCAGAGAGACTGATAGCGAACAACCCGCGACCTCTGGACGTCGACGCGCTGGAGCACATCGTGCGCGCTGCGTACGCCGGCGACAGGGCGGCCCTGCGCGAGGAGCGCCCCGAGGCGTCCGCGTCCTCGAGGGCAGGCACGCGGTGAGCGTCATGGATGCGGCGCTGCAGCGGATCGTCGACAGGATCGAGGTGCCGACCCAGCTGTTCGTGGGAGGTGTGTGGTGCCCGTCCACCAGCGGGCGTCGGCTGGAGGTTCGCGACCCGGCCACGGGCCAGGTCATCGTCTCGGTCGCCGACGCTGATGCCGGCGACGCGGAGGCAGCCGTGGACGCGGCCTCCGCTGCTGCCGCCGGTTGGGCGGCGACGCCCCCTCGGCTCCGGGCGGACCTGCTGATGCGGTGCTTCGAGCTCATGCACGACCGGAGTGAGGACCTGGCCCAGCTCATCTCCCTCGAGAACGGCAAGTCGCTGGCCGATGCCCGATCGGAGGTGACCTATGCCGCCGAGTTCTTCCGCTGGTACGCCGAGGAGGGGGTCCGTCTGCGCGGCGAGTTGGGGCAATCTCCGGGCGGGACCAACCGGCTGCTCGTCAACCGCCTGCCCGTCGGGGTGAGCGTGCTCATCACCCCCTGGAACTTCCCGGCGGCCATGGCCACGCGGAAGATCGCGCCGGCCTTGGCAGCCGGGTGCACGGTCGTGCTCAAGCCGGCGGCCGAGACACCGCTCACGGCCCTGGCGGTGGCAGCCCTGTTGCAGGAGGCCGGCCTGCCCCCGGGGGTGCTCAACGTGATCACCACGTCCGAACCCGGCTCTGTGGTGGCCGCCATGCTGACCGACCGTCGAACGCGCATGCTGTCGTTCACGGGGTCGACGGAGGTGGGACGCCTGCTGCTGCGCGCCGCTGCCGACAACGTCCTCAAGTGCGCGATGGAGCTCGGCGGGAACGCGCCCTTCGTCGTCCTCGCGGATGCAGACCTCGACGCAGCTCTCGACGGTGCGATGGTCGCCAAGATGCGCAACGGTGGCCAGGCGTGCACGGCCGCCAATCGGTTCTTCGTCCAGGGGCCGGTTCACGACTCCTTCGTCGAGGGCCTCGTCGCCCGGATGGCGGCCGTGCGGGTGGGGCCGGCCGCCGACGAGCGCTCACAGTGCGGTCCACTCATCGACGAGTCTGCCGTCCGCAAGGTCGACCTGCTCGTGCGCGACGCCCTCGACAGGGGCGCTCGGGCCGTGCTCGGCGGGCAACCCCTGGAGGGGCCGGGCTGCTTCTTCCCGCCGACCGTTCTGGTCGACGTGCCCCATGATGCCCGGATCCTGCACGAGGAAGTCTTCGGCCCCGTGGCCCCGGTGGTCCGCTTCGAGGAGGAGGAGGAGGTGCTGGCGCTCGTGAACGACACCGAGTTCGGTCTCGTCAGCTACCTGTACACCGACGACCTCGCTCGCGGGCTCCGCCTGGCCGAACGGATCGAGAGCGGCATGGTCGGCCTCAACCGCGGGTTGGTCTCCGACCCTGCAGCGCCGTTCGGCGGCACCAAGCAGAGCGGCCTCGGCCGCGAGGGGAGCAGCGAAGGACTCCTCGAGTTCACCGAGACCCAGTACGTCGCGACGTCATGGTGACGCCGCTTGCCAACCAGCACCCGAACACCAGCCCAGAAGTGCAGTGACACCCCAGCAAGATCCCCGAGGCAAGGAAGCAGGAGAGAAGATGCGGTACGCACAGCGAGCTCTACGGCGGTCCCGTCCCAGCCGGCAGGTGAGGCTGGCAGCGGCAGCCATCCTGGTGGCGACAGCCATGGCTGCCTGCGGCGGCGGCAGCGACGGTGGCGGGGGTGGCGGCGAGGCGAGTGGCAACAAGGCTCCAGCCACCATCCCCGAGCTGACCGACGACCCGTTGACCCTCAGCTTCATCTGGTTCGAGTGGCCGCCCGCCCAGGCGCTCGAGGACTTCGCGAACGCGGAATACACCAAGGAGCGGCCGAATGTGAAGATCGAGGTCAACACCGTCCCGAACGCGAACTGGCACGACGCCATGTTCACGCAGTTCGCTGCTCGGCAGACCGACTTCGACATCGCGATCCTGGACTCCCAGCACATCGGTGAGGCCGTGACGAACGGCAACATCCTCGACCTCACCGACTTCATCAACGAGAACATCGACGTCGACGCCTACAACCCGTACCTCCTGGCGGCCTATGGCCAGTACCCCCAGGCCGAAACGGGTCAGCGCGATCCCGATGCCAACATGTACGGCCTGCCGCTCCTGGGCGACACCTGGACGATGATCTACCGCAAGGACCTGATCGGGGATGAGCCCCCGAAGACCTGGGACGAGATGATCTCGACTGCGAAGACGTGCCAGGAGGAGAACCCGGGCGTCAGCGGGCTGGCGTTCCACCAGGCCAATGGCTCCGACGCCGCGGCCGTGACCTACCACACGCTCAACGGCGTCTACGGCGGCAACCTCTGGAACGCGGAGGACCGCCAGATCGAGGGCGTCATCAACGACGATGCCGGGCAGAAGGCGATGGACGTGCTGGTCAACGAGATGAAGCCGCTCACGGCCAAGGGCTCCGGCAACTGGTTCATCGACGAGGTCAACGCGGCGGTCTCCCAGGGCAAGGCGTGCATCGCGTTCCAGTGGATCGCTGCGAGCGGCGGACTGCTGGATCCCGAGCAGTCGACGCTCGGAGGCACCCGTGAGGAGATCCTCGGCAAGCTCGGCTTCGCCACGCTGCCGACGCAGGTCGAGGACTACGTGCCGCTCGGTGGCATGGGCATGCACATCTCGTCCTACGCTCCCGAGGCGGATCAGGCGGAGGCTCTGAACTTCATGAAGTGGTTCGAGCAGCCGGACGTCCAGAAGAAGTGGGCGGCCGCTGGCGGGGTGCCCTCTCGTACGGACGCCCTGGAGTCACCCGAGTTCCTCGAGGCCGGACCGTTCAACCAGGTGTACGCCGACTCGGTCTCCCGACTGCGCGACCTGTGGAACGTGCCCGAGTACGCACGGCTGATCGACATCATGAACACCAACGTGAACGCAGCCCTCAACGGAGCCAAGGATCCCGGGGACGCGCTCGACGAGATCGCTGAGCAGCAGCAGGAAGTCCTCGACTCCGGCGGCGGGCTGTGAGTGCTGAACCCATGAAGACGATCGACCACCCGGTGCAGGAGGCGTCGCAGGCGTCTCCTGCGCCGGGGGGCAGGCGACGCCTCAGCGACCGCGGGGTCGCGGTGGCTTTCATCTCCCCGGCGCTGCTGCTGCTCCTGGCGATGTCGGTCTTCCCGCTCCTGTGGGCTCTCTACCTGTCGTTCACCGACTACTCGGCGACGCGGGACGCGGCGGCCAACTGGGTCGGGTTCGAGAACTACATCAACATCCTGACCTCGGCCCAGGTCCACCAGCGGGCCCTGACCACGCTGATGTACGTGGTCGGTGCCGTCACCCTGCAGACCGTGCTGGGCTTCACCATCGCCTATCTGATCTCGCGGCGCACCCACGGTCGCGGCCTGATGACCACGCTGTTCCTGGTGCCGATGATGTTGTCGCCGGTCGTGGTGGGGCTGTTCTGGCGCTTCATGCTCGACGCACAGTTCGGGGTGGTCAACAGCATCCTCGGGTCCCTGGGCCTCGGGCAGGTCGAATGGCTCACCAAGCAACACACGGCCCTGCTGTCGCTGGTCGTGGTGGACACGTGGCAATGGACGCCGTTCATCATGCTCATCGCGCTTGCCGGCCTCACCGCAGTCCCGAAGTACCTCTACGAGGCCGCCTCCATCGACCGGGCCTCGGAGTGGTTCCGGTTCCGCCACATCACCCTGCCGATGGTGTGGCCGTTGCTGCTCATCGCCGTGATGTTCCGGGCCATCGAAGCCTTCCGGCTCTTCGACCTCGTCTACATCCTCACCAACGGCGGTCCCGGGGTGTCCACCGAGACGCTGTCCTTCCACGTCTACAAGGTCGCGTTTCTCGGCTTCGACACCGGGACGGCCTCCGCCTACGGGATCCTCATGGTCCTCGTGGTCATCGTGCTGGCGCAGTTCTACCTGCGCTACCTCAACAAGCTCAAGGAGGGCTGATGTCCATCGCCATCGACAAGGCGGGGCTCGCCGACGACGCAGCACCGCCGAGACCCCGGCGGCGCGGAGCCGGCCGCGCCGTGGTCGAGGTCCTCCTCCTGGTCGCGCTGGCGGTGGCCATGCTGTTCCCGGTGCTGTGGATGCTCGAGACGTCCATCAAGGAGAACCGGGACGTGTACGCCGTGCCGGCGCAGTTCTTCGGCTTCGACGTGACGCTGCAGCACTACAAGGACGTGTTCGTCGCTCGCTCCGGAGGCCCGTCGGACCTGTCCACGTCGTTCCTCAACTCCGTGATCGTGGCCGGGGCGTCGACTCTGCTGGCGACGCTGCTGGGCGTTCCCGCGGCGTGGGCCTACTCGCGGTTCACGCTGCGGGCCAAGAAGGACCAGCTGTTCTTCATCCTGTCGACCCGCTTCATGCCGCCCGTGGTGGTGGTGATCCCGATCTTCCTGATGTATCGCGAGCTCGGGCTGATCAACACCAGGCTCGGCCTGATCCTCATCTACGCCGCCTTCAACGTGCCCTTCACGATCTGGATGATGAAGGGATTCGTCGACGAGGTGCCCTCGGAGTATGAGGACGCCGCCATGCTCGACGGGTACACCCGCCTCCAGGCGTTCCGGCGCTTCACGCTTCCCCTTTTGGTGCCCGGCATCGCCGCGACGGCCGTCTTCGCTCTCATCTTCTCGTGGAACGAGTTCGTCTTCGCCATCTTCCTCACGTCCAGCCAGGAAGTCCGAACGGCCCCACCGGCGATCGCCGGGCTGATCGGCGGCACAACAGTGGACTGGGGACTGGTGGCCGCCTCGGCCGTCGTGTTCGCGCTGCCGGTGCTCGTGTTCGCCTACCTGGTGCGCAAGCACCTCGTCGCCGGAGTGACCCTCGGGGCGGTGCGGCGCTGATGGCCGGCATCGAAGTGACGAACCTGCACAAGCGCTACCCCGACGGCACGGTGGCAGTCGAGCAGGTGGACCTGTCCATCGGCGACGGCGAGCTGTTCGTCATGCTCGGCCCCTCGGGCTGCGGCAAGACCACCACGCTTCGCGCCATGGCCGGGCTGGAGCGTCAGACATCGGGCGACATCCGCATCGGCAGCACCCTGGTCAACGACCTGCCGCCGGCCGAGCGGGACATCGCCATGGTGTTCCAGTTCTATGCGCTCTATCCGCACCTGAAGACCCGCGACAACCTCGCCTTCCCGTTGCGAGCCGAGGGCCTGCCCGAGACCGAGGTGAAGGAACGGGTCGCTGAGGCGGCCCGGATGATGCGACTCGATGCGCTTCTGGACCGGAGGCCGCAACGCCTTTCAGGCGGGGAGCAGCAGCGGGTCGCCCTCGCCCGAGCCCTCGTACGACGCCCGCGCGCGTTCCTCATGGACGAGCCCCTCACCAACCTCGACGCGGAGCTGCGGGCGGACATGCGAACGGAGATCAAGCACTTGCAGGCCGAGCTGGGGACCACGATGGTCTACGTCACCCACGACCAGGTCGAGGCGATGTCGCTCGGTCACCGGATCGCCATCCTCAACAAGGGTCGTGTGGAGCAGATCGGCACGCCCCTGGAGGTCTACGACCGCCCCGCGAGTCTCTTCTGTGCCGCGTTCATCGGCTCCCCGCCGATGAACCTGATCGAGGTCGAGGTCTCCCAGGGGCAGCTGCGTGGACCGGGCGGACTGGTGCTCACACCGCCGCCAGGTCTGCCTAGGGACCGCTCCCTGGTCGCGGGAGTCCGGCCGGAGGCGCTGGAGGTCACCCCACCGGCGGCAGAGGGGTCGGTGCCGGCCCGAGTCATCTCGGCGGAGGCCCTGGGCGACGAGATCATCTACGTCCTCGACCACGGCGGCGATCGCGATGTGCGGGTGCGGATGCCACCTACTGTCCGGTTCGCCACCGAGGCGCCCGTCGGGCTGCGACACGTCGGCGGGACCCCACCGGTGTACGACGTCGAGACCGAAGAGCTGGTGGCCTGATGGGAACCGTGGCGGCACACGGACTGCGCAAGTCCTTCGGCGAGGTCAAGGCCCTGAACGGCGTGACCCTGGACGTGCCCGACGGCTCGTTCTTCGTGGTGCTGGGGCCTTCGGGCGCAGGCAAGACGACCACGTTGCGGGCCATCGCCGGTCTCGAGAGGCTTGATGCGGGGTCGGTCCACCTCGATGGCGTGGACGCGACCGCCGACACACCTGCCGATCGAGACCTCGCGATGGTCTTCCAGAGCTATGCGCTCTATCCGCGGCGAACCGCCTACGAGAACATCGCCTCGCCTCTTCGTGCTCGGCGCGCCTCGTCCAGCGACATCTCGGCCGCCGTCGAGCGGGTGGCGGCCCTGCTGCACATCGAGCGGCTCCTTGAGCGGCGGCCTGCCCAGATGTCGGGCGGGGAGCAGCAGCGGGTCGCTCTGGCCCGGGCCCTGGTCCGACGCCCGCGTGCCTTCCTGATGGATGAGCCACTGACGAACCTCGACCTCAAGCTCCGCGTCGAGATGCGCACCGAGCTCACTCGCATCCATCGCACCCTGGGCGGCACCTTCGTCTACGTCACCAACGACCAGGTCGAGGCCTTGTCCATGGCCGACCAGGTGGCGGTGCTCAGGGACGGACAGGTGCAACAGGTCGGGGCGCCGACGGAGGTCTACGAGCGTCCTGCCAACCAGTGGGTCGCCGGTTTCGTCGGGAGTCCGCGGATCAGCCTGCTCGCCTGCCACGCGGAGGGTGACCGACTGGTGGGAGCCCAGGGCTGGTCGCTGCCCAGGCCGCGCTGGACGACGGCGGAGGACGGTCGTCCGCTGATGCTCGGGCTTCGCGCCGAGGACCTGTCGGTGGAGCATCGCGGCGAGGCGGCGCTGGCGGGAGAGCTCTACGGCCTCGAGCCTCTCGGGGACCGCACGGTGGTCGACGTGAAGGTGGGCGCGGAGCTCGTCAAGGTCAAGGCGCGACCCAGTGTCACGGGAGTACGCGGAGAACGCCTGAGCGTCACCGTCGATCTCGATCGGGCCCACATCTTCGATGCGGACACCGGGCTCACGCTCTCCGAGACCGGGAGGTAGGAGGACCTATGAGCAGCAACACCTCCGGGCAGACTGCGGAACCGTCCGGGCCCCCACTCAGGATCGGCATGGTCGGGCACTCCTTCATGGGTGCGGCCCATTCCCAGGCCTGGCGCTCTGCAGGTCGGTTCTTCGATCTGCCGCTCACACCGGTGATGCAGGTGCTCGGCGGGCGCGACGCCGACCGCACGGCGGCAGCCGCGGCCCGGCTCGGCTGGAACCACGTCGAGACCGATTGGCGAGACCTGGTGGGACGCGCCGACGTCGACCTCGTCGACATCTGTACGCCGGGTGACTCCCATGCCGAGATCGCGATAGCCGCCCTCGAGGCCGGCAAGCACGTGCTGTGCGAGAAGCCCCTCGCCAACTCGGTGGCCGAGGCCGAAGAGATGACCCGCGCCGCGGAGAGGGCCGCGACACTCGGCGTACGTGCCATGGTCGGATTCACCTACCGACGCGTGCCAGCCGTGGCGCTGGCGCGACAGCTGGTGGCCGAAGGTCGTCTCGGCACGCTGCGCCATGTCCGCGCGCAGTACCTCCAGGACTGGATCTCCGACCCCGAAGCGCCGCTCTCGTGGCGGCTGCAGAAGGAACGCGCCGGGAGTGGGTCACTCGGAGACATCGGCGCCCACATCATCGACCTGGCCCAGCACATCACCGGTGACGCGATCACCGAGGTCTCCGGGCACCTCGAGACCTTCGTCACGGAGCGGCCACTGGCCGTGGAGCACGCCGGGCTGTCCGGCCGAGCGTCGAGGGAGCGCGGACAGGTCACAGTCGACGACGCGGCCATGTTCCTGGCCCGATTCGGCGAGGGTGCCGCGGGAGTCTTCGAGGCGACCCGGTTCGCGACCGGGCGCAAGAATGCCATGCGGATCGAGATCAACGGCTCGCTCGGCAGCCTCGCCTTCGACTTCGAGGACATGAACGTGCTGCAGTTCTACGACGCGACCCTGGATGCCCGCGAGTCGGGGTTCCGCCGGATCCTCGTGACCGAACCCACCCACCCCTACGTCGGGGCCTGGTGGCCACCGGGGCACGGGCTGGGCTACGAGCACGGCTTCACCCACCAGGTCGTCGACCTGGTCACCGCGATCGCGACGGGCCTCGAGCCGACTCCCACGTTCGCCGACGGGCTCCAGGTGCAACGGGTGCTCGACGCCGTCGAGACCAGCTCCAGCACCCGGACCTGGCAGGAGATCTCCTCGTGAGCCGATCACCTGTGCCGACGACGACCTCCAGTCCCACCGACCGCCTCTGAAGGAGTGCGCATGCCACGCCCGATAACGCTGTTCACCGGCCAGTGGGCCGACCTGCCCTTCGAGGAGGTCTGCCGGCTCGCCTCCGAGTGGGGCTACGACGGCCTCGAGATCGCCTGTTGGGGCGATCACCTCGACCCGTGGCGCGCCGCCGAGGACGATGCCTACGTCCAGGAGAAGCTCGACCTGCTCGAGAAGCATGGACTCAGGACGTGGGCCATCTCCAACCACCTCACCGGCCAGGCCGTCTGCGACGACCCGATCGACGCTCGCCACCGGGGGATCCTCTCGGCCCGGATCTGGGGAGACGGAGCCCCGGAGGGCATCCGGCAGCGCGCGGCCGAGGAGATGAGGATGACCGCTCGCAGCGCCCAGAGGCTCGGCGTCGAGACGGTCATCGGCTTCACGGGTTCGGCGATCTGGAAGTACGTCGCGATGTTCCCCCCGGCCACCGAGGACATGGTTGCTGCCGGGTATCGCGACTTCGCAGACCGTTGGCATCCCATCCTCGATGTCTTCGACGAGTGTGGGGTGCGTTTCGCACACGAGGTGCACCCTTCCGAGATCGCCTACGACTACTGGACGACGGTCGCGTCGCTCGAGGCGATAGGCCATCGGGAGGCCTTCGGACTCAACTGGGACCCGTCACACTTCGTGTGGCAGGACCTCGACCCGGTCGGGTTCCTCTGGGACTTCAAGGACCGGATCTACCATGTCGACTGCAAGGACGCGAAGCGCCAGGTCGGCAACGGCCGCAACGGCCGGTTGGGCTCGCACCTACCGTGGGCCGATCCACGTCGGGGCTGGGACTTCGTGTCGACGGGCCATGGCGACGTGCCCTGGGAGGCCTCGTTCCGGATGCTCAACACCATCGGCTATGAGGGTCCCATCTCGGTCGAGTGGGAGGACGCCGGGATGGATCGTCTCGTCGGAGCCCCGGAGGCGCTGGAGTTCGTCCGGCGTCTCGCTTTCGAGCCGCCTCGGGCGGCCTTCGATGCGGCGTTCTCGACCTCGTCGTGAGAATGCCCTATTCGCCCCAGCCCATCGGGAACACCTCGAACGGCGCGGCCATGGGCACGCCGAGCCCGCGACCGGCGGGCCGCGCCATCCCCTCGAGGAACTCGCGCGGGTCGAAGTGCTCCCAGCCGAGCCCCTGGATGTAGGCGGCGTGGGCCTCGAGTGACTCCACTCCGGCGTCGAAGGTGTCGGTGGTGTCCACGGCGTGGCCCGACTCCGGGGAGCCGAACGCCCAGACCTCCCGCACCCCGCCCCAGGGCTCGAGGTCGCCGGTGAGCTGTTCGGGGAACACCCAGCGGTTGCCGGCGTCCCGGACCGCATCGAGCACGGCTCGGCCGACCGCGATGTGGTCGGCCTGGTTGAGATTCCTGCCACCCCAGGTGTCGCGGAAGTTGCCGGTGATGACGATGTCCGGCCGGTGCTTGCGGACGTTGGCCGCGAGGACCCGCCGCAGGTGGACGCCATACTCCAGGATGCCGTCGGGAAGCCCCAGGAAGTCGACCTCGGACACGCCGACGACCCGACCCGACTCGATCTGCTCGGCCTCACGCACGCCGCGGCACTCCTCGGGGGTCATGCCGTCGATCCCCGCCTCGCCGCTGGTCACCATGCAATAGATCACCTGCTTGCCCTGCCCGGTCCAGCGGGCCACCGCGGCGGCCGCGCCGAATTCCATGTCGTCGGGGTGCGCGACGATGCACAACGCCCGCTCCCAGTCCTCGCGCAGTGGTTCGAAGGTGTCGGTCATGGGTCGAGCATGCCAGCGAAACCTCGTCGCCGGGAGGGGGAGTGGTGCGCGCAAGGCCCTGTGCCCGGTCACTACGCTGGAGCGATGATCTTCATCACCGCGAAGTTCCAGGTCCTTCCCGAGTACGCCGAGCAGTGGTCGAGCCTCGCCGCCGACTTCACCGCCGCCACGCAGGCCGAGCCCGGCTGCCTGTGGTTCGAGTGGTCGCGCTCCCTGTCCGACCCCTGCGAGTTCGTGCTGGTGGAGGCCTTTCGCGACGACGCCGCCGGCGGTGCCCACGTGCAGTCCGCGCACTTCGCGGCCGCGACGAGCGAGCTGCCGGCGTACCTCGCCTCGACCCCGAAGATCGTCAACGTCAGCGTCGAGGGCGAGGAGTGGTCCGAGCTCGGCGAGATGTCGGTCGGCTGAATGACGCGCTGCGGCGTCGTGATCGGCTGGGGTCGTTCAGTCGAGGACGCCGACGCGATCCTGCGCCGCGCCGTCGCCGAGCTGCTCGGCGCAGCAGAGGGGGAAGTGCGCACCGGACGACTGTGCGGGCGGTGCGGCTCCGACCGGCATGGCCGGCCGTGGGCGACCGGTGCCCAGGTGAGTCTGTCCCGCTCCGGACCCCATCTGCTGACGGCCGTGTCCCGGCATCAGGCTGTGGGCGTGGACGTCGAGTCCGTGGCAGGCGTGGCGAGGGGCTGGGCGCCACCCGATGTGCTGCACCCGGGGGAGCGGGCCGACACTCCGCAGGAGCAGGCGAGCCTCTGGTGCCGCAAGGAGGCGATCCTCAAGCTTCGTGGCACCGGGCTCGCCGTGGCGATGAACGAGATCCGCCTCGACGACTACGACGTCTGCGACCTCCCGGCGCCCGACGGGTTCCGGGCTGCTCTGGCGCTCGGTCCGTCACCCGCCGGTTAGGGCCGGCAGGGCGGCGGTGAACACCCAGTCGTCGAACAGCGACGACAGGTCCCGACCGCAGGTGCTCCCGGCGTGCTCGACGAACATCGCGGTGCTCACGGTCCCTCCGGCGTGGGTGGCGACCCAGCTGCGCAGGGTCTCGAAGAAGGCCTCGTCGCCGACCTCGCAGCGCAGTGCGTGCAGGGTGAGCGCCCCGCGCTTGTAGACGCGGTCGTCGAACATCAGCTCGGGCCCGGGATCACCCAGCAGCAGGTCCTCCTCGAGCGTGGCCAACCGGGCATGGTGTCGCTGCGCCCAGGCCTGCGCGGACTCGCGCCCGGACTTCTCGGACCACAGCCACTCGGCGTAGCAGGCGAAGCCCTCGTGCAGCCAGATGTCCTTCCAGGCCCCCAGCGTGACGGCGTTGCCGAACCACTGGTGGGAGAGCTCGTGGGCGACCAGCCGGATGGCGTCCCAGTCATCGACCATGAAGTTGCGCCCGAACGTCGACAGCGCTTGCGACTCCAGGGGGATCTCCAGGTCGTCGTCGGTGATCACACAGGTGTACGACGCGAACGGGTAGGCGCCGAACAGTGAGGAGAAGTAGGCGAGCATCTTCGGCTGGTCGCCGAACGCGGCGTCGTAGCCCTCCTCGTCGGCCGGGCGCGGCGTGACCCGCGTCAGCGGCACCTCGGCCTCCACCCTCCTCACGTCGTAGTGACCGATCTGGACCGAGGCGAGATAGGTGGCCATCGGCTGCTTCTGCTCGTAGTACCAGGTCGTGTGGCGGCCGCTGCGGTGCGAGGTGACGTGCTCGCCTGTCACGGCGACGTGGTAGTCCGAGGGCACCGTGACGGTGATGGAGTACGTCGCCTTGTCGCCCGGGTGGTCGTTGCAGGGGAACCAGGACGGCGAGCCGTGTGGCTGCGAGGCCACGATCACGCCGTCGATCAGCTCCTCCCAGCCGGCGGTGCCGAGCACCTTCGAGGGCACCGGCTTCGGGCTGCCGGCGTACTTCACCCGGACCTCGAACTCGTGGCCGCCCTCGATCGGCTGCGCGGTCCGGACGACGAGCTTGTCGCCACTGTGCCGGAAGCGGGTGGCCCGGCCGCCGTCGACGTAGACCTTGGTCGGCCGCAGGGCATGCAGGTCGAGTCCGAACGAGCTCAGGTCGCGCAGGGCGACGCAGCGCAGGGTGGCCTCGCCTTCGAGGTGGTTGCCGTCGACGCGGTAGGTGAGGTCGAGGTCGTAGTGCTCGACGGAGTAGGCCGAGTCACCGTGCCCGGGGACATAGGGGTCGACTCCCTCGGTCGCACTCACTCCGGTTCCTCCCAGGGGCCGATCGGGTTGCCTGTCCAGCGAGTCCGGCTCGGCACACTCTCCCCCCGCATCACCAGCGACACAGGGCCGACGGTGGCGTGGCGGCCGATGGTCGCAGCGGGAAGGATAACGCTGTTGGGCCCCAGCGTCGCACCCCGCCGCAACACGACCCGGTCCATGCTGAGCACACGGTCGTGGAAGAGGTGGGTCTGGACGACGCAACCGTGGTTGACCGTGGCACCGTCGCCGAGCTCGACGAGGTCGGTCTCGGGCAGCCAGTAGGTGTCGCACCAGACGCCTCTGCCGACCTTGGCGCCGAGCAGCCTCAGCCACACGTTCAGCGCGACGGTCCCCTGGGTGATGTGCGCGAACCACGGCGCGGCGAGCATCTCGGTGAACGTGTCCGCGAGCTCGTTGCGCCACACGAACGACGACCACAGCGGATGGTCGCCCGTCCGGTGCCGACCGACCAGCAGCCACTTGGCGGCGACCGTGACCAGCGCTGCCACGATCCCGGCCGCCATCAGGGTCGGACCGGCGAGGAGCAGGGTCCACCAGCCCAGGTGCTCGAGCAGCAGCAGCAGCGTCCCAGCGACCGCGACGTTGAGGAGTACGCCGAGCAGGGCGGGCAGGGCCCGGCACGCCTCGACGAACCCCCTCGCCACCTTCAGTCGGCGGGGCGGATCGTAGGTGCGGGTGTCGTCCTGGGCGCCGGCCGACCGCCGCAGCTGGGCAGGCGGGCTGCCGATCCAGGAGGTGCCGGGCTCGGCCGTGCCCCGCTTCGGTGCCGCCGAGAGGACCGCCACGAGAGACTGCTTGGGCACCTTGCGCCCTGGTGCCAGCATCCCCGAGTTGCCGACGAAGGCGCGTTTGCCGACCTTGACGTGCTCCACGCGGACCCAGCCACCTCCGAGCTCGTAGGAGCCGATCAGGGTGTCGTCGGCGAGGAACGCGTCGTCGTTGACCTGCACCAGCGACGGGATCATCAGCACTGTGGAGGCCTCCACCCCTGCGCCGATCCGGGCACCGAGCAGTCGCAGCCACCCCGGAGTGAGGCCGCTGGAGTAGAGCGGGAACAGCCAGGTCCGGGCCTCGTCGAGGATCCGCACCGTGCCCCAGATCCGCACTCCGGCGGCCGAGCGGACCGGGTGGTGCCCCGGAGTGATGCCGGGCCCGAAGAGCCGCACGATGGCCAGGATGAGCAGCGCGAGCACGGCATACCCGCACAGCGCGGCGAGCGGCAGCCACGGCAGCGCGGCGCGGAACGCCTGGGTGATCGAGGTGGCGTGCCGCACGGACGGGTAGAGCACCGCAGCCCCGGCCAGCAGCGCGAGCGCCGGGAGGCAGGCGATCACGAAGGAGACGACGGCGTAGGCGCCGAGCCAGACGGTCTCGGCCGGTGGCTGCTTGGTCGACCACGGACCTCGCGCCTTCGCTTGCCGCTCCGCCGGCGCGCCGGACCAGAACTCGGCGTCCGGCACCTGGCCTGAGACGAAGGAACCGGGGGCGATCTCGGCGTTCTTGCCGACGACGGCGCCCGGGCCGAGCATGCTGCGCACACCGACGCGGGCTCGTGCGCCGATCCGGATCTCGCCGATGTGCAGGATGTCGCCGTCGATCCAGTAGCCGCCGAGGTCGACCTCCGGCTCGATCGCCGCGTCCTTCCCGACCTCCAGCAGCCCGGTGACCGGCGGGATCGTGTGCAGGTCGACCCCCTTGCCGATGGTGGCCCCGAGTGCGCGCGCGTAGTAGGGGAACCACGGCGCACCGGCCAGTCCGGCCGCGGCCAGCTCGTCCTGGATCCGACCGGCCAGCCAGAGCCTGAGGTGGACCTTGCCACCTCGCGGGTGCTCGCCCGGCTCGACGCCACGGAGCACGAGCCGGGCGAGGACGGCCGCGATCGTCATCCGGCCGGGTGGGACGAGGAAGACGAGGGTCATCGGTGCGACCAGCCACCACGGGTACGTCGGCAGCCAGTCCAGGTCGGTGAGACCTGCGGCGACGGTGCAGCCGAGCATCAACCAGCTGAGCCAGCGAGCCGCCGCCAGCGATCGGAGGGGGATCAGCGCCGCGAGCTGCCCGGCCTGGGTCTTGAACGGGATGGGCGGCACCGAGCGATCGGACTTCACCACGGTGCCTGACAGCTCCTCCACGGCGGCCGCGAGGGTGGCTACGGTCGGGTTGGCGTAGACGTCGCCGACGGCCACCTCCGGGAACCGTTCCCGCAGCCGGCTCACCACCTGGGCGGCGGTCAGCGAGCCGCCTCCGAAGTCGAAGAAGTCGTCCTTGGCGCCCGACACCTCTGCCCCCAGCACGTCCTGCCAGATCTCCGCGATCCACGCCTGGGTGCCGACCAGGTCCGCGGCGACCACCGCGGTCTTCGCGATGGGCCAGGGGAGCGCGTCGCGGTCGACCTTGCCGGAGGTGCGGGTGGGCAGCTCGTCGACGACGGCTAGCCGCGGGACCAGGGCGGCTGGAAGGCGGTGTCGCAGCAGCTCCATCGCCGTGCTCGCGTCGTACCCCGCCTCGACGGTGAGATAGCCCACCAGGAGCCTGTTCCCGGATTTGGTGGACCGCACCGCCGCCGCCGCGGACAGTACGCCGGGCACGCGGAGCAGCTGGTCGTCGATCTCACCGAGCTCGATCCGCCGGCCGCCGAGCTTGATCTGGTCGTCGGCGCGGCCCGCGAACACCAGCCCGAGCGGGTCGTTGCGGACGACGTCGCCCGAGCGGTAGGCCCGCGCCCACCCGAGGGTCGGCATGGCGGCGTACTTCTCGGCGTCCTTGGCGGGATCCAGATAGCGCGCCAGTCCGACGCCTCCGATGATCAGCTCGCCGGACTCGCCCTCGGCGACCGGGTGCCCGGCGCCGTCGACCACGGCCAGGTCCCAGCCGTCGAGGGGAAGCCCGATCCGGATCGGGTCGGCGCCGTCCAGGAGCGCTCCGCAGGCCACGACCGTGGCCTCCGTGGGGCCGTAGGTGTTCCAGACCTCGCGCCCGGGACGCTGCAGACGGGAAGCCAGCTCGGGTGGGCAGGCCTCGCCCCCCATGATCAGCAGGCGCACCCTGTCGAGGGCCGAACCCGGCCACAGGGCGACCAGCGTGGGCACGGTCGAGACGACGGTGATGCCGTTCGCGACCAGCCAGGGACCGACGTCGACTCCCGAGCGCACCAGCGATCGAGGGGCGGGGACCAGGCAGGCGCCGTACGCCCAGGCGAGCCACATCTCCTCACAGCTCGCGTCGAAGGCCACCGACAAGCCGGCCATCACCCGGTCCCGTGGCCCGAGCGGGTCGCCCTGGAGGAACATCCGGGACTCCGCGTCCACGAAGGCGGCCGCATTGCGGTGCGTGACCGCGACCCCTTTGGGGGTCCCCGTCGATCCCGAGGTGAAGATCACCCACGCGTCGTCCTCGGGGCCGACCTCGGAGGTGGTCGACCCGGAGGTGGGCGAACCCGTCGGGGCCACCACCAGATCGCTCCCGACGATCGCCGCTGCGTGAGACTCCGTGAACACCAACCGGGCGCGTTCGTCGGGGTCGTCCGCGTCGACCGGCACGTACGCCGCCCCCGCCGCCAGGATTCCGATGATGGCGACGTAGAGGTCGGTGGTGCCCGACTTGACCCGGACACCCACCTTGTCCCCGCGACCGATGCCCAGGACGTGGAGCCGGTCGGCGAGCTCGTGGGCCGCCTCGTGGAGCTCGCGGTAGGTCAGTGTCTCGGCGCCGCTGTCGATGGCCAGCGCATCCGGATGCGCACCCACCGTGGCTGCGAAGATGTCGACCAGCGTGCGTGCTGCTGGAGCGCGATCTCCAGCCAGCAGGCTGGGCAGCAGCGAGGCGGTGTGGGTCACCCGGGCATCGTCGCCGACGCAGGTGAACGCCGGGTGACCGATCCCGACGGATGGTCCCGCCAGGGTCGTTCACCTTCGTGTGCTCAACTTCCCCGGTGTCGAGTGAGGATTGGCTGTCCGGTGGCCGACTGGAGGTGACCCTGGAGGGGCTCACCTTCGTGCGCAGCAAGTCCGCCGCGGAGACCCTCGGAACCAAGCGCCTCTACGAGGTCGAATGGCCGGAGATCGACCGGGTCGAGCTGCTGGTCCCGGCCCTCGGCAAGCCCATCCTCTGGGTGGTCGTCAGCGGGGCCGATGACTCGGAGGATGCCCCTGACGGCCGCTACGCCTACCGCGTCAAGCGGCGGTATGTCGATCACGTGCGGTCGCTGGTGGCCGAGATCAACCAGGAGTCCGAGGTCCGGCGCAGGTGGACCCGCCCCGAGGCTCCCTGAGGCGTACGGGGCCTGGCCAACCGATAGGGTCTGCACCTGAATTCGTAGTGCCCTCGGGGCGGTAGCTCAGTCGGTTAGAGCAGAGGACTCATAACCCTCCGGTCGTCGGTTCAAGCCCGACCCGCCCCACCCACCCAGCTCGCAGGGATGCGCGTCGGCGAGCAGCCGCACCGCGCGCCGAGACCGCTACCCGTAGGGGTGTACCACGGTGCGTGTGGGCTGGATCACAATCACCAAGCGGCCGCCCGTCCGGACAACCGGGGGGCGCGGGCGGCCGTCCACACCTCCCACGGGGTCAGGCCCCCAGCGGGCCGCGAGCCAGAAGTTCTGCACCCCGGCAGGGGTGACGAACGCGCTTGGATCCGCCAGTCTGAGAGGTGACCCAGGAGGTAGTCATGGACAGTCCGGCCCTCGGCTCCGCAGCCCTGCGCACGCTCGCGGTGATCCGCATCGTCAACGGGGCCCTCGGCTTGCTGGCGCCGGCGGTCCTGGTACGCCGAACCAGCGCGGATCCGACGAGCACCGACCCCTACTACGCCTTCCGCATGTTCGGGATCAGGACGGTCGTCCTGGGTGCCGACCTCCTGCTGCTCACCGGTCAGGGGCAGCAGCGGGCTCGCGACGAGGCCGTGCTCATCCATGCCACCGACACCGTCTGCGCCGTCATCGGCGGACTGCACGGCCAGCAGCCGGCGCGCGTCGCGAGGATGACGGTGGCCATCTCCGCGGTGAACACGGCGCTCGCGCTGATCGGTCGTCGCTACGCGCCGAGGCCGTGACCAGGCACCGGCCGAGGTGATCAGGCCCCGCACAGGTGACGCAGCGCGGTCGCCCCGGGAAGGAAGAAGTAGGCGCCGCCGCGGACTCGGACGAACGAGGGGACCTGATGCACCCGCGCCCGCACCGGCTCGCGCTGGATCGTGAAGCTGGTGCCTCGCTCGCCCGTGCCCCCGAGGAGGGGGTCGACGTCGGCGAGCAGCCCGGCGAAGTTCGGGTTCTGCACCCACGTGTGCGAGACGAACTCGAACTGACGCGCGAGGTCGGCACACAGCGCCACGAAGTGCAGGCCGCGCACGTCCTCGTCGTCCGGTCCCTGGGCGACCGCCTCGTCGACCCCGATTCCTGGCCCGTAGGGACGTCCCCGGCGCAGCAGCCGGTGCCGCTTGCCGACGTCGACTGACGTGGTGGTGCCCGGTTTCGGCGGCAGGGAGTCACGGGGGTTGGTACGCCGCACGTGCGCCCCGATCGGACAGCCGTAGCCGTGCTCGTCGGTTGCCGCATAGCCGAAGTCGTTGTCCTCGGCCAACGACGGGTCGTCCCGTTGCGGGGTCCGGGTCAGCGGCGCACCACTGGGCCAGCGACCCACCATCCGCGAGGCCAGCGCCAGGCGAGCGGCGGCATCCGCCGACCCGTCGGCGCCCCGGCTGGTCCGGTCGGCGTACCGCCAGAACCCGCCGACGTCCTGGCTCAGCGTCCTGAGTACGAGGTAGCTCCCGTTGCGGCCGACGTCACCTGGCGAGCGGGGGAGCTGGCCGTGTTCGTTGGGATAGCCGAGCAGGAACTCACCGGGCTGGATCTCGTGCATCGCCGCGCTCGGACGTCCGGAGCCGGCCAGGACCGGTTGGGAGAGCCCGTCGCGAAAGCCGAAGTGCTCGCCCGTCCCGATGTCCTGGGTGTCCAGCGAGGCCGTCTCTCGCACGCCCGCCTCGGCCAGACCCGCACGCAGTCGTCGCAGCCGGTCCGCCAGTCGGTCGTCGTGCTCGGCGTACACCAGCAGCAGCGCGTCGGCCGCGGGGCAGCCGGGACCGCCCCACGACCAGCGCGACGGGGAGGAGTCCCCCTGGTCGCCGAGCAGGCGCGAACGATGCCCGCTCGTCATGCCCTCCAGGAACTCGGGGGAGAAGCCGGCGATCACTGACCCGGGCAACCCGAGACGCTCGAGGCCACGGGGGGTGAAGGCCACGTTGAGGGCCTCCCCGGCCGGCCTGGAGTCACCGAGGGTGAGGTCGGTCACCAGCCCCTGGAGCCACGCGCGCGCACGCACGACGTCGCCGAGCTCCAGCACCAGGAAGGCCGCCGCGCGCAGCCTCCCATAGCCCTGGAGGACCAGCCCCTGGATGTCCTCGGTCTCGATGCCCGGGGTGCGCCTCACAGGATTCGCAGCCATGCTCGTGCCTCCTCCTCTCCCATGCTTCCGCTGAGCCCCGCGCGGAGCTGCGCGTTCTGATCGACCGTGACGGCGGCCAGTGCGGGGTAGGCGGAGTACCACACCTGGGTGGCCACCTGATGACCCCGGATGAAGTTCTTGAACCACCGCTCGTTGTGAGCGCCGTCCTTCACCATCCACCTGGTGCGCGGGTAGCCGGCCTGTTGGCCGAAGACCGTGTTCAGCACCCAGGCCACCTGGTCGACGAAGTCGTTGTTGTAGCTCTCCAGGCTGCCGTCGTAGTAGCTGGTGAACAGCAGGTTCCGGTCGGGACCGAAGGTCATGAACCTGGCGAAGTGCACCGTGGTCAGGCCGGACAGGCTGCCGCGGGTGAAGACGTGTCGCGCGGTGTAGTTCCCCACCAGCAGGGTCAGCTGCGAGGTGAGCCGCCAGAAGGCTCCCGGCCGGATCGGCGCGAGGCTGGTGAAGGCGTTCTGGGTCGCGAAGTCTTCGCTGTCACCCAGGGTGCGGAGCCTGGCCGGGTCCGGCTCCCGCTCCGGGAAGGGGTCCGACCGCTCATGCCAGCGCAGGAGCGCCAGCCAGACCAGGGCCGCTGGCACGAGGACGGGAAGCAGGATCACGAGCAGTAGCGGAACGCCCAGCCTGTGCACGGTCTCGCGCAGTCGCCATGGTGCCGGGGGCGCAGGGGTCAGCGCCCAGGCGAGTGCGGGCTCCTGTGCCACGTGGGCGCGCAGCTGCTCCCGGATGTCGCCCGGCGTCAGCGCCGCGAGGCGCTCGGAGTGCAGATCGACGAAGGTCTCGAGCGCGGTGCGCAAGTGGTGCTCGTCGCGTATCTGGCTCAGGGTGCGTCCGATCGCGTGGACGTAGAAGACCTGGGAACCGCGCAGGTGAGCGCGAAGGTACGCCGCCCGCTGAGGCAGGGAGGGGTGCGAGGGGTAGTCGGCACAGGTCCCGAAGAGCTCGTCGATGCCGGCACCGGCGATCTGGGCGAGGTCGTGCAAGCGCTCCTCGATGCTGGCGTCGCAGTCCAGGGTCAGCACCAGGGTGTCGGCACTCGTGCCTGCCGCTGGCTGGTCGAGCACGACGATCCGCGCGAAGTGGGTGCCCGGCAGCTGGCCGAAGGGGAGGACCGGATTGGCTGCCGGGTCCACAGCGACCCGCTCCAGCAGTCGATCCAGGCCTGCGCGTCGATCGGCGTCGACGGTCGCAGTGAACGTGAGCGCCACCTGGTAGGTCATCTCGGCGTCGCCCGCGGCTCAGAACGGGTGCCGGATGCCGCCGAGCTGCTGGAGCAGGTTGCCCCGGTCGAACGCGACCCTGACCTCGGCGATCCGTCCGTGCTCGATCCGGAAGATGTCGATTCCTGGCACCGACACGTGCCGTTCCTTCAGCTCGATGCCCAGGAACTCGGCGCGGTGCGTTCCGGTCCAGGTGAACCTGATCGCCGCGCGGTCCCCCTCGGCCAGGAAGTCGTCGACCCGGAAGTGGACATCGGGAAAGACGGTGAAGAACACGCGGAAGAACTGCTTCACCTCGGGAATGCCGTGAGCCTGCCCGTCGTGCACGATCGCAGGATCGTAGAAGGCGATGTCGGGTGTGAAGAGCTGGTCGGCGTAGTCGACGTCCTGCTTGTTCGTCAGCTCGTCGAAGTAGCTGTGGGCGACCGCCTTGACCTCGTCCAGCGTCATGAGGTGGCTCCTTCCTGGCGCGTCGAGATGAGATCGGCGAAGAAGGTGTTGAGCAGTCGGTCTCCCGGGTCGAAGCGGCGGCGCTCCTTCTCGAAGCGCTCCACCCTGGCCCCGAAGGCGTCCTGGACCTGGCTGCGGGTGAGCAGGTTGGTCTGATTGAAGAGCGGAACGCCGCCGAGCCCGCTGCACAGGGCGTTGTACTCGCGCAGGAAGCCCTCCCAGCCCGGCGTGCCGGTGGAGACGGGATCGAAGGTGATCACGTTGCCGTCGTAGCTGTAGGAGAAGAGCGAGCTCTGGTCGGCCAGGATGCGATAGCCGACGCTGAGCAGGTTGATCCGGTAGCCGGTGCGCTGGTAGTGCTCCTGGGACAGTTCGTAGTAGCCCCGGAGGCACTCGACGTACCTCTCCTCGGGGAACGCCCAGATGCTGAAGGTGTAGCGCGCGTTGTCGGCCACGGCCGGATAGCGGATCTGCTGGGCCTGGGGCAGCGTCGCCCTCCCCTTGATGATCCGAGTGAGGGCGAACACGATCAGCCCGTTGTAGAAGTCGATCAGTGCGGCGCTGCCCCGCTTCCAGGCGACCAGGCGAGAGACCTGGTAGCCGTAGAGCGGCGCCATGTGACTCCACACATAGTTGCGGAGCTTCCACTGCCAGGTGCTCAGTCCGCTGCCGTCGGTGTCGTGATATTCGCGGAACTCGGCCGTGATGGTGTCGCGGAACGGATTGATGTAGAGCATCATCGAGGCGTTGCGCTCACTCAGCTCAGGCAGCCGACGGGCGAACTCCTCGAGCGTGAACTTCTCGTGGTGCACCGCCATCGCCGCCAGCCTGCGGACCCTGAAGGTGGCCTCGTAGACGATGCCGAAGAGGCCATAGCTGGAGCGGCACAGCTGCAGCAGCTCGGGATCGCTCTCGTCCACCTCGAAGAGGTCCCCGTTGGGCAGCACCATCTTGATGCCCACCGCGTAGGAGGCGATCTGGCCGAACTCGCCGGGCATCGAGGCGTCCTTGGTGCCGCCGCAGCAGGCGCTCCCGATGGTCAGGTTCCCGAGCTCGACATTGACGTAGAACTGAAGTCCACGCGCGCGCAGCTCGTAGTTGACGTCGATGTAGAGCGCCCCCGCCTGGACTGTCACCGTGTCCTCGGTGAACCCGAGGATCTTGTCCATCTTGCGGGTGACGATCAGGGTGCCGTCCTCGGCCACGCCGCAGGCTGTCGTGGAGTGGTTCGACCCGACCGCCCGCAGCGGCGAGGGATAGCGTTCTCGGTCCTGGAGGATTGCGACGATCTCCTCGACCGAGGTCACCTCGACGACGACGCGGGGGGAGGAGGTGATGCTTCCGAACCAGTTGTGCACGGGTGCTGTTGCCATCGGGATCTTGCCTTTCGCATGGCCGGGGCCGGTCAACGCTTGTTCTGCTGCGCCGTGACCGCCTCGGGCGGCACGACGGAGGACCGGAGCACCGGTTGGAGCAACTCGGGAAAGAGTCCGGTCATGCGGGCGACGACACGCTGGAGCACGGGAGCGACCAGGATCTCGGCGCGGTTCTTCGTCACGGCTTTCACGCAGGCGTCGGCGACCTGCTGGGGGGTCGCCTCCGGATGGGCGGAGCGCAGACCGGTGTCGGCCCACATGCCGGCTTCGGAGACGAAGGTCGGGCTCACCAGGGAGACACCGACCCCGGTGGAGCGCAGCTCCTCGCGCAGCGCGTGAGCGAAGCCCCGCAGGGCGAACTTGCTGGCGTTGTAGATCGAGGAGCGGGGTGTGGCGGCGATCCCGGCGAGGGAGCCGATGAGCAGCACGTGTCCCGAACCTGCCCTCACCATGCTCGGGACCAGCAGCCGAGTGAGCACCAGCGTCGATCGGATGTTGATGTCGACTGCTCTGCCGATGTCGTCGACGGAGAGGTCGAGGACGTCCCCGTTGGCGGGGAGCCCCGCGTTCGCCACGAACAGGCGGATCCCCTCCGCGGCCTCGGCCAGGCCCAGGACCTGGTCGTGGACGGCGAGGTCCGCAACCGCGACACGGGTGGACCCGCCCAGCTCGTCGGCCAGGGCGGTGAGCTCGGCCCGGCGACGCCCGCTGAGCATCAGGTCGGCGCCTTCTCGGTGAAGGCGTCGCGCGACCACGGCGCCGAGACCGCCCGACGCACCTGTGACCAGTGCCTGGCATCCGTCGATGTCCATCGACGCTCCTTCTGGAGGACCTCTCACTACGCTGGCACCGCGCTCACACACTGTCAACGCACGGCTCTGACATCCACCGAGGAGGTATCCACGCGCCGACAGATACGTCTTTACAGACGGCATGTCCCAAGCGCACGATCAGAGTGTCACCCAAGGGGTCCGTATGTACCGTCCTTCGTTGTTGGCGCGGAGTCTGGCGCGGGTCGCGCGTGCGCTCGACCATCGTTACGGCTGGGATCGATTGCCGGTTCCGGTCGGACTGCTGGCGCTCCTGGGCATCCGGGACGCCCTCCGGGAGCAGAACCTCTACGACGGCTACGCGGGGTCCGCTCCCCAGGGACCGCCCGAGACCGGGGACCGGGGGTCGCGCAGCGTCGACGGATCCTGGAACGCCCTCGACCAGCCGTCCATGGGGATGGCCGGGACCCGCTTCGGTCGCAACGTCTCGGGAGAGTACGCCGAGCCCGAGTCTGCGGAGCGGATGCTCGACCCCAACCCTCGCCGAGTGTCGTCCGAGCTGCTGCTCCGCGACACCTTCAAGCCCGCGACCACCTTGAACATCCTGGCTGCCGCGTGGCTGCAGTTCGAGACCCGCGACTGGTTCAGCCATGGGACCGACATGACCCGCCCGCTCCTGGTGCCTCGGCCAGACGGGGACCAGTGGCCGGAGGATCCGCTGCGGTTCCCCTCGACTCCCAACGATCCCTCGGGCACCCCGGGCCCGAACGGCCGGACCAGCACCTACCTCAACACCGAGACCCACTGGTGGGACGCCTCCCAGCTCTACGGCAGCACGGAAGCCTTCCAGAGCGGCGTACGCACCGGGTCACGTGGACGGGTCAGGATCGGGAACGACGGGCTGATCGACATCGATCCGAAGGTCTTGGGCACCTCCGGCGGTGCGGATGGCTTCTGGCTCGGACTGGAGCTGATGCACACGCTGTTCATGCGCGAGCACAACTCCATCTGCGGCGCCCTCGTCCGGGCCTATCCGGACTGGTCGGACGAGCAGCTGTTCCACAGGGCGCGGCTGATCAACGCGGCGCTGATGGCCAAGATCCACACGGTCGAGTGGACGCCGGCCATCCTGGGGCACCCGACACTCCAGGTCGGCATGCGCGCCAACTGGTGGGGCATCGCCGGAGAGCAGGTGCACCGCCTCCTCGGCCGCAAGGGGCCGGGCGACTTCGTGTTCGGCATTCCGGGATCGGCGACCGAACAGCATGCGGCGCCGTATGCCATCACCGAGGACTTCGTCAGCGTCTATCGGATGCACCCGCTGATCCCCGACGACTACGAGTTGAGCAACGTGGCCAACGGGGGGCTTCTGGAGCGTCGCGAGTTCATGGACCTGCACGGGCTGGCCTCGCGTGACGTCCTCGCGCGCGTCGGGGCGGCGAACGCGTTCTACTCCCTGGGGGTGTCCCACCCGGGCGCCGTCACTCTGCACAACAGTCCCCGGTTCATGCATCGCCTGGCCCGCACCGACGGTGAGTTCGTCGACGTGTCCGCGATCGACGTGCTGCGGTCCCGCGAGCGGGGGGTTCCTCGCTATGCCGAGTTCCGGCGCCAGATGCACATGACGCCGCTGCGCAGCTTCGACGACTTCGCCGTCGACGGCGCGACGCGAGAGCAGCTCAGGTCGATCTACGGTGGTGACCTGGACAAGGTGGACCTGACTGTGGGCATGTTCGCCGAGCGGTTGCCGCAGGGCTTCGGCTTCAGCGACACGGCCTTCCGGATCTTCATCCTCATGGCCTCGCGCCGGCTCAAGAGTGACCGGTTCTTCACCGTCGACTTCACCCCGGAGGTCTACACCCCTGAGGGCATGACCTGGCTCGACGACACCAGCATGTCGACCGTCCTTCTGCGTCACTACCCCGAGCTGGCTCCGGCACTGGCCGGTGTGAAGAACGCGTTCGCACCCTGGAAACGCACCGGTTGACGATCCACCTCGCCGGGCAGTCGGCATCGACGACCCTCGCGCCCGCTCTGGCAGGCTGGCCCGAGTGCCGGTCGTGACGAGGGGTTGCGTCGCGGGCCCGGCCCCGATGAGGCAGGCTTGGGGCACCAGCACCGATCCGGAAGGTCACGCGTGTCCACCGAAACCAACGTCCTCGACGAGCTCGAATGGCGAGGCCTCATCGCCCATTCGACCGATCTCGACGCCCTGCGCGACGCGTTGGGGCAGGGGAGCGTGCGTTTCTATGTGGGCTTCGACCCGACGGCCCCCAGCCTGCACATGGGCAACCTGGTCCAGATCCTGACCGCCAAGCGCCTCCAGTTGGCGGGGCACACGCCCTACGCCCTCGTGGGCGGAGCAACCGGCATGATCGGCGACCCGCGCGACTCCGGTGAGCGCACGCTCAACTCCCTCGACACCGTCCAGGACTGGGTCGAGCGGGTACGTCGCCAGATCGAGCCCTACCTGGCGTTCGACGGGGACAACGCGGCCACCCTGGTCAACAACTACGACTGGACGGCGCCACTCTCGGTCATCGACTTCCTGCGCGACATCGGCAAGCACTTCCCGGTCAACCGGATGCTCGCCCGCGATGTCGTGAAGTCGCGGCTCGAGGCGGGGATCAGCTACACGGAGTTCAGCTACATCCTGCTGCAGTCGATGGACTTCCTGAGCCTCTACCGAAACCACGACGTCACCGTGCAGTTCGGGGGCAGCGACCAGTGGGGGAACCTGACCGGGGGAGTCGAGCTCATCCGGCGCGCCGACGGTGGCAGGGCGCATGCCTTCGCGACCCCGTTGGTGACGAAGGCCGACGGCACCAAGTACGGCAAGACCGAGGGCGGTGCCCTGTGGCTCGATCCAGAGCTGATGTCGCCGTACGCCTTCTACCAGTTCTGGCTCAACGCTGAGGACGAGAAGGTGGGTGAGCTGCTGCGCATCTTCACCTTTCTGTCCCGGGAGGAGATCGAGGAGCTCGATGCGTCGACCGCCGAGAAGCCGTTTTTACGGGCGGGGCAGAAGGCCCTCGCCGAACAGGTGACGACGCTGGTGCACGGCGCGCCCGAGACCGCGCGGATCAAGGCGGCCTCCGCCGCGTTGTTCGGTGGCGGCGATCTGCACGACCTCAGTCCCGACACCTTGGGCGCCGCCCTGCGCGAGGCCGGCACGACGTCGATGCACGGTGATCTGCCGAGCATCGTCGACCTCTTCGTCTCTACCGGGCTCGCGCAGAGCCGGGGAGAGGCACGCCGTACGGTCGGTGAAGGCGGTGCCTACCTCAACAACCGTCGGATCGAGGACCCTGACTTCGTCCCGGGTGCGGCCGAGCTCATCGGCGGCACGTGGCTGGTTCTCAGGCGCGGCAAGAAGAAGATGGCCGGCGTCGAGGTCCGCTGACCCTGCTCCCCGAGAGGACTCCATGGACAACTGGCTCGACTCGCTGGAGGACTCCGCGCGACGAGCGCTGTCCGTCCCGCTTTTCCGCTACCTCTCCCAGGGGGCGCGAGAGTCAAGGACGACCGCGGACGCCGTCGGTTCCTGGGCCGACTTCCGGTTCCTTCCCCATGTCCTGCGGGACGTGACCGATGTCGACACCCGTACGACGCTTCTCGGCACTGCCCTAGCCTCCCCGGTCGGGGTGGCCCCCACGACGCTGCAGAGGGCAGTTCATCGCGACGGCGAGCTGGCGATGGCACGGGCGACAGCCGCGGCGGGTTCGCTCCTGGTGGTGTCCAGCAACGCAGGCACGCTGTTCTCCGAGATCGGTGGGACGGGCGTCGACTGGTGGTTGCAGGCCTACCTGCCGTCGGATCGGACTCTGGCCGAGCCCATGCTGGCGCGCGCCGTGTCGGCGGGTGCCAAGGCGGTGGTGCTGACCGTCGACACCCCGGTGGTCGGCACCAAGTACGACGGCGCGGGACCGACGGTGTGGGAGACGACGGACCCCGCGCTCCTGCGCGTGAACTTCGATCCCGAGTACGCCGCCTCATCGGGCGCGGAGAAGGCCACGGACCTCGGTCCCCATGACATCGGCTGGGTGGCAGAGACGACTGGGCTGCCGGTGGTGGTCAAGGGGGTGCTCCGTCCCGACGACGCCACCCGGTGCGTCCAGGCCGGGGCAGCGGCGATCTGGGTCTCCAACCATGGCGGCCGGCAGCTCGATCGCGCGATCTCCACGGCACGGGCCCTGCCGGCGGTGCGCGAAGCGGTGGGAGAGCTGGCAGAGGTCTACGTCGACGGCGGACTCAGATCCGGCGTCGACCTGATGACCGCCCTCGCCCTGGGCGCGAAGGCGACCTTCCTGGGCAGGCTCCCGCTCTACGCACTCTCCACTGGAGAGGCCTCGGTGCTGCGGATGCACCGCGAACTGCAGGCACAGCTCGTCGAGGCACTGCGGTTGGCGGGATGCAGACATCCCGGGGACACGCCCGGAATCCTCGCAACCCCAGCTCCAACAGGGCTCTGACCTGCGCAAACACGAGTGTGCGCTGCGTCACCCCGCGTCGATTTGACCGGGGTGTGTCCCTCACCTAATGTTCTGTTTCGTCGCCGGAGTGCGCCGGAGAGCAAGACCGCAAGGTTGGGCTCTCGGCCTCGGAGCGGCCACCTTCACTCTCACCTCAACCGAGGCGGGACGAGTGCGCGCCACGTGCGGCCTCGGAACAATTCGGTGCGGTCGCGTGTGGAATCGAGGTTCGAGCGAAACCGATTTGCATCGGTGTAGTTCAACCGGTAAGTTTTGTCAGGTTGCCCCAGGGGCGGTTCGCAAGGATCGTCATGGTGCGCGTCTGATGTTTGAGAACTCAACAGTGTGTCATATAGTCGACGAATTAATTTTAACCCGTCCGGCTGGTTGCTTCTGCTCTTTTTTGGGGTGGGGGTTGTTGGTTGGCGGTTCCTTTGGTAGTTAATCGATAATTCTGACAATTTGTCAGTGATCGGTCTTCTGCCGGGATCTCTTTTTCCATGGTCTGCTCCTTTTGGGGGTGGGTTGTGGTGTTGTTTTTCAACGGAGAGTTTGATCCTGGCTCAGGACGAACGCTGGCGGCGTGCTTAACACATGCAAGTCGAGCGGTAAGGCTCCTTCGGGGGTACACGAGCGGCGAACGGGTGAGTAACACGTGAGCAATCTGCCCTTCACTCATGGATAACCTCCGGAAACGGTGGCTAATACACGATGCGACCACTGACCGCATGGTCTGGTGGTGGAAAGTTCTGGCGGTGGAGGATGAGCTCGCGGCCTATCAGCTTGTTGGTGAGGTAATGGCTCACCAAGGCTTCGACGGGTAGCCGGCCTGAGAGGGTGACCGGCCACACTGGGACTGAGACACGGCCCAGACTCCTACGGGAGGCAGCAGTGGGGAATATTGGACAATGGGCGAAAGCCTGATCCAGCAACGCCGCGTGAGGGATGACGGCCTTCGGGTTGTAAACCTCTTTCAGCTCCGACGAAGCGAAAGTGACGGTAGGAGCAGAAGAAGCACCGGCCAACTACGTGCCAGCAGCCGCGGTAATACGTAGGGTGCGAGCGTTGTCCGGAATTATTGGGCGTAAAGGGCTCGTAGGCGGTTTGTCACGTCGGGAGTGAAAACTCGGGGCTTAACCCCGAGCCTGCTTCCGATACGGGCTGACTAGAGGTATGCAGGGGAGAACGGAATTCCTGGTGTAGCGGTGAAATGCGCAGATATCAGGAGGAACACCGGTGGCGAAGGCGGTTCTCTGGGCATTACCTGACGCTGAGGAGCGAAAGTGTGGGGAGCGAACAGGATTAGATACCCTGGTAGTCCACACCGTAAACGTTGGGCGCTAGGTGTGGGGCTCATTCCACGAGTTCCGTGCCGCAGCTAACGCATTAAGCGCCCCGCCTGGGGAGTACGGCCGCAAGGCTAAAACTCAAAGGAATTGACGGGGGCCCGCACAAGCGGCGGAGCATGCGGATTAATTCGATGCAACGCGAAGAACCTTACCTGGGTTTGACATATGCCGGAAAGCCTCAGAGATGAGGCCCCTTTTAGTCGGTATACAGGTGGTGCATGGCTGTCGTCAGCTCGTGTCGTGAGATGTTGGGTTAAGTCCCGCAACGAGCGCAACCCTCGTCTTATGTTGCCAGCACGCCCTTCGGGGTGGTGGGGACTCATAAGAGACTGCCGGGGTCAACTCGGAGGAAGGTGGGGATGACGTCAAGTCATCATGCCCCTTATGTCCAGGGCTTCACGCATGCTACAATGGCCGGTACAAAGGGCTGCGATACCGCAAGGTGGAGCGAATCCCAAAAAGCCGGTCTCAGTTCGGATTGGGGTCTGCAACTCGACCCCATGAAGTCGGAGTCGCTAGTAATCGCAGATCAGCAACGCTGCGGTGAATACGTTCCCGGGCCTTGTACACACCGCCCGTCACGTCACGAAAGTCGGCAACACCCGAAGCCGGTGGCCCAACCCTTGTGGAGGGAGCCGTCGAAGGTGGGGCTGGCGATTGGGACGAAGTCGTAACAAGGTAGCCGTACCGGAAGGTGCGGCTGGATCACCTCCTTTCTAAGGAGCACTTTGGCATCCACCCCACGGGGCTGGGTGTCCAGCGATGGTTTCGTGGACACACGTTCCACGGCCATCACGCTCACTAGTGGAACGTCGACTAATCGTGGTCTGACCACGCATGACCAACACCCTTCAGTACTGTTCCTCAGGCTTCGGCCTGAGAGGCGTGGAACCTGGGGCAGCGGAAGTGCACGGTCGGGTTTTGACACACTGTTGGGCTTTGAGACATCAGTCTCTGGGCCTCTTCTTCTTCGAACCGGTCACGTCAGTGATCAGGCGAGGGTCTGAAGTGGTGCCGCCCGTATTTTGAGATCTGCATAGTGGACGCGAGCATCTTTGTAGCTGTTTTTGTTGTTGAGTTTTTGTTTTGACAAGCTACTAAGGGCACATGGTGGATGCCTTGGCACCGAGAGCCGATGAAGGACGTTGTAGCCTGCGATAAGCCCTGGGGAGTTGGCAAACGAGCGTTGATCCGGGGGTGTCCGAATGGGGAAACCCAGCTGGAGTCATGTCCAGTTACCTGCACCTGAATATATAGGGTGTTTGGAGGGAACGTGGGGAAGTGAAACATCTCAGTACCCACAGGAAGAGAAAACAAGAGTGATTCCGAGAGTAGTGGCGAGCGAAATCGGATGAGGCCAAACCATAGCAGTGTGATAGCCGGCAGGTGTTGCTGTTGTGGGGTTGTGGGGCCGTTTTGTTTGTTCTGCCGAGCAGACGCAGAGTTAGAAACCGTCGTTGAAGTTGAAGTCCATTGGAAAGTGGCGCCGTAGAGGGTGATAGCCCCGTAAGTGTAAGGCGATGGCTCTGGAGCGTGACCCCAAGTAACACGGAACTCCTGAAATTCCGTGTGAATCTGGCGGGACCACCCGTTAAGCCTAAATACTCCTTGGTGACCGATAGCGGACAAGTACCGTGAGGGAAAGGTGAAAAGTACCCCTGGCGGGGAGTGAAATAGTACCTGAAACCATGTGCCTACAATCCGTCGGAGCGATGACTTCGGTTGTTGTGACGGCGTGCCTTTTGAAGAATGAGCCTGCGAGTTTGCGTTGTGTTGCGAGGTTAACCCGTGTGGGGTAGCCGTAGCGAAAGCGAGTCCTAATAGGGCGTTTGAGTAGCGCGATCAAGACCCGAAGCGAAGTGATCTATCCATGGGCAGGTTGAAGCGCGGGTAAGACCGCGTGGAGGACCGAACCCACTTAGGTTGAAAACTGAGGGGATGACCTGTGGATAGGGGTGAAAGGCCAATCAAACTTCGTGATAGCTGGTTCTCCCCGAAATGCATTTAGGTGCAGCGTTGCGTGTTTCTTGCCGGAGGTAGAGCACTGGATAGCTAATGGGCCCTACAAGGTTACTGACGTTAGCCAAACTCCGAATGCCGGTAAGTGAGAGCGCAGCAGTGAGACTGCGGGGGATAAGCTCCGTAGTCGAGAGGGAAACAGCCCAGACCATCAGCTAAGGCCCCTAAGCGGTAACTAAGTGGAAAAGGATGTGGAGTCGCAGTGACAACCAGGAGGTTGGCTTGGAAGCAGCCACCCTTGAAAGAGTGCGTAATAGCTCACTGGTCAAGTGATTCCGCGCCGACAATGTAGCGGGGCTCAAGTTATCCGCCGAAGCTATGGCATTCGCACAATAGCTTAGCCGCCTTTATTGGTTGGTTCAGGTGTGTGGATGGGTAGGGGAGCGTCGTGTGGCGGGTGAAGCGGCGGAGTGATCCAGCCGTGGACGCCACACGAGTGAGAATGCAGGCATGAGTAGCGAATGAAGAGTGAGAAACTCTTCCGCCGAATGATCAAGGGTTCCAGGGTCAAGCTAATCTGCCCTGGGTAAGTCGGGACCTAAGGCGAGGCCGACAGGCGTAGTCGATGGACAACGGGTTGATATTCCCGTACCGGCAAAGTAGCGCCCATGATGAATCTAGTGATGCTAAGTGCCCAAAGCATGTGATGACTGATCCCTTCGGGGTGAGGCGCATGTGTGGAGCGCATGACCCGATCTGGTAGTAGTCAAGCGATGGGGTGACGCAGGAAGGTAGTCCAACCGTGGCGATGGTAGTCCACGGCTAAGAATGTAGGGTGGGAGATAGGTAAATCCGTCTTCCTGTCTTTGATGACGTGCCTGAGATTTGATGGGGAGCCCATTGGGGTGAAGTGGATGATCCTATGCTGTCGAGAAAAACCTCTAGCGAGCTATGCGCCGCCCGTACCCCAAACCGACTCAGGTGATCAGGTAGAGAATACTAAGGCGATCGAGTGAACCATGGTTAAGGAACTCGGCAAAATGCCCCCGTAACTTCGGGAGAAGGGGGGCCGGATCCGTGACACACCTTGCGTGTGGAAGCGGTGATGGCCGCAGAGACCAGGCCCAAGCGACTGTTTACTAAAAACACAGGTCCGTGCGAAGTTGTAAGACGATGTATACGGACTGACTCCTGCCCGGTGCTGGAAGGTTAAGGGGACCGGTTAGCGCACTTGTGCGCGAAGCTGAGAACTTAAGCCCCAGTAAACGGCGGTGGTAACTATAACCATCCTAAGGTAGCGAAATTCCTTGTCGGGTAAGTTCCGACCTGCACGAATGGAGTAACGACTTGGGCGCTGTCTCAACCGTGGACTCGGCGAAATTGCAGTACGAGTAAAGATGCTCGTTACGCGCGGCAGGACGGAAAGACCCCGGGACCTTTACTATAGTTTGGTATTGGTGTTTGGTTCGGCTTGTGTAGGATAGGTGGGAGACTGTGAAGCGGCCACGCCAGTGGTTGTGGAGTCAACGTTGAAATACCACTCTGGTCGTACTAGATGTCTAACCTAGGTCCATTATCTGGATCAGGGACAGTGCCTGATGGGTAGTTTAACTGGGGCGGTTGCCTCCTAAAATGTAACGGAGGCGCTCAAAGGTTCCCTCAGCCTGGTTGGCAATCAGGTTTCGAGTGTAAGTGCACAAGGGAGCTTGACTGTGAGACAGACATGTCGAGCAGGGACGAAAGTCGGAACTAGTGATCCGGCGCTGGCATGTGGAAGCGGCGTCGCTCAACGGATAAAAGGTACCCCGGGGATAACAGGCTGATCTTCCCCAAGAGTCCATATCGACGGGATGGTTTGGCACCTCGATGTCGGCTCGTCGCATCCTGGGGCTGGAGTAGGTCCCAAGGGTTGGGCTGTTCGCCCATTAAAGCGGCACGCGAGCTGGGTTT
>CAWIOB010000004.1:0-145726 GCA_963837595.1 uncultured Actinomycetota bacterium
GGAATGCGGACGGGCCCACGGTGGAGCCTCCAGCTCGTCCCTCTCACCAGGAGTCACCATGAATCCCAACTCAGGGCGTCAGAAGGTGGGGCTCGTCCTCGCCGGACTGATCAGCCTCACCTCCGTGCCCAGCGTGCTCACGCCGACCCCCGACGGCGAGGTCGGACCTCCGCTCGGGATCCTCGTCCTCTCCACGGTGCTCGGCATCGTCGGCTTCGTCGGCGTGTTCCCGGCCTGGCGCGGCAGCTCCCTCGCTCTCCGGGTGGTGGCCGGTGCGCTGGTCGTCAGCGTGCTGTCCTCGCTGCCGGCGCTCTTCGTCGACATCCCCGTCTGGTTGAAGCTGGCCGCAGGAGTCGGCATCGCGCTCAGCATCGTCGCCCTGATCCTGATGTTCTCGCCAGCGCGCCGGCCCGTGCCGGTGCTGGACTGAGGGGGCGAGATGATCGCGATCGTCACTGTCCTGCTGGCCTTCCCGCTGGGCTACCTGATGCGGTCACGGCTGGCCGCCAACACGGCGTACGCGGTCGCGTACCTGTGGGCGTTCACGTTCCAGACGCTCTACCTGCTTCTCGACTCCCTCGGCAACGCGAAGGAGCCGGCCTTCAAGGCGGGTGAGTTCCCAGGGCCCTACGGGGCGGTGACGCTGGGGATCTTCGGTGTCGGCTTCGCTCTGGTGGCTCTGGGGCACTGGGTGCGCGCCCGGCGCTCCGGCAGGGTCGGCGGCGCCCCGCTCAGCGAGCAGCCTGCCCACTGAGCCTGCGGGTCACCGTCCGGGCGGTGTGCAGGACCGCGTCGACCATGGTGGCGGCGTCCACGTCGTCGGCATAGGTCACCGCGATCCCGGCCACCGGGTGCCCGTTGTGGTCGAGCACCGCCGCGGCGACGCTGGCGAAGCCGGGGGTGACCTCCCCGTCCTCGCTGGCGTAACCGCGTTGCCGGGTCTCTGACAGCAGCGTCCTCAGCGTGCTCAGCGACGTCGGACCCTTGCCATGGCGGTTCACGAAGGCATCGCGGTCGGGGTGGAGCGCCCGCACCTGGCTGGCCGGCAGGGCAGCGAGGATCGCCCGCCCGCTGGCGGTCAGGTGCGCGGGGAGACGTACGCCGACATCGGTGACCAGCGGCGGTCGGCCGGGCGCGCGCTCCTCGACCACGTAGAGCACGTCACGCCCGTGCAGCACGGCCAGGTGGGCACTCTGCCGGGTGCGGTCGACGAGCTCGGCGAGCGGACGTCGGGCGATGCGCTGGAGTGGCTCCTGCCGCGAGTAGCCGCTGCCCACCTCGAACGCCGCCACCCCGAGGCCGTAGCGGCGCTCATCGGGCAGGTGCACCACGAACCCTTCGGCGATCATCGCGTTCAGCAGGTGGTACGCCGTGCTGCGGGGCAGGTCGCAGGCCCGGGTGATCCGATCCAGGGCGACCGGGTCGGGCTGGCTGGCCAGGAACCGCAGCACCCTGAGGGCTCGGGTGGCGGCAGGGACCTGACTCACGCGCTCACCCTAGAAGAGCTGCGGGACGAACGTCTGCTCGTGCATCGGCGGCCGCACGTAGGGCACCTCACGCATCTGAGGCAGCTCGACGAGGTCCGGCGCGACGTCGACGTACTCGAACTGGCCCAGCAGGTGGTTGATGCAGTTGAGCCGCGCGCCCTTCTTGTCATCGGACGGTACGACGTACCACGGTGCCTGCTTGATGTCGGTGTATTGGAAGGTGGTGTCCTTGGCCATCGAGTAGCGCACGTAGTACTCGTGCTCGGCCAGGTCCATGTCGGAGAGCTTCCAGCGCTTCAGAGGCTCGGCATTGCGGTCCTCGAACCGTTTGCGCTGCTCCTCGAAGGACACCGAGAACCAATACTTGATGACCGTGATGCCCGAGCGCACCAGCATCCGCTCGAACTCGGGGGTGGTGCGCAGGAACTCCTGGTGCTCGTCCTCGGTGCAGTAGCCCATCACCCACTCGACGTTGGAGCGGTTGTACCAGCTGCGGTCGAACAGCACCATCTCGCCAGCGGCCGGCAGGTGCTCGACGTACCTCTGGAAGTACCACTGGGTCCGCTGGCGCTCGGTGGGCTTCGGCAGCGCCACCACCTTCACCGTGCGCGGGCTGGTGCGCTCGGTGATGCGCTTGATCACGCCGCCCTTGCCGGCCGAGCCGCGCCCCTCGAAGATCACCAGCACCTTGAGACCCTGGCTCTGGATCCAGTACTGCAGCAGCACCAGCTGTTCCTGCAGTCGCTCCATCTCGGCCTCGTAGACCGCCGACCTGAGCTTGCCGGCCTTGGTGTAGTCGGCACGGTCGCGGCCTCCGGTCGCCGTGCCGATGTCGTCGGCGCCGGCGGGCGGTGTGCTGGGGTGCTTCATGCGTGGCTCCTGCCCGTTGATGCTCGTGGACTCAACCTGCCCGTACGGCGCGTGCGGTGGCAAGCGTTTGCGGTCAACGACACCTGCGGTGTATCTCCCGTGCCGGTGCCGACTCCTTGCCAACGAGCCGTGAAGTCGGCAATCTGGCTGGGACGGCGTTGACCGAGAGACGGAGTCATGCCTGGCACCAGAAGCGCACTGATCGTGGCGACCTACCTCCACGAGGACCCGGGTCTCACTCGACTGCGCGCGCCCGCCAGGGACGCCGACGAACTCGCCGAGGTCCTGTCCGATCCCGACATCGGGGGCTTCGAGGTCGTCACCGTGGTCAACGGCCGTTGTCACGAGGTGAACCGGGCAGTCGCGGAGTTCTTCAAGGACCGTGGACCCGACGACCTGCTGCTGGTGCACTTCTCCTGTCACGGACTCAAGGACGACAGCGGCGAGCTCTTCTTCGCCGCCACCGACACCCGGCTCGACCTGCTCGAGGCGACCGCGGTGCCCTCGAGCTTCGTCAGCCGGACGATGGATCGCTCCCGGGCCGGACGCGTCGTCCTGCTGCTGGACTGCTGCTACTCGGGAGCCTTCGCACGAGGCATGGTCCCGCGCGCCGTCGGGACGGTCGATGTGAACGAGCGACTCGGTGGCCGGGGCAGGGCCGTGATCACGGCCTCGTCGGCCCTCCAGTTCGCCTTCGAGGGCGACGACCTGGCCGACGGCGCGCTGGACGCCAACGGGCCGTCCGCCTTCACAAGCGCGCTGGTCCAGGGCCTGCGCACCGGGGAGGCCGACAAGGACCAGGACGGTTGGGTCTCTCTCGACGAGCTGTACGCCTTCGTCCATGACGAGGTCACCCGGGTCTCGCCGCAACAGACGCCCAAGAAGTGGACCTTCGACATCGAGGGCGACGTGTACGTCGCCCGGCGCGGGGCGCCGGTGACCACGCCGAGCGAGCTGCCCGAGGAGATCGAGGGGTCGCTGGAGAGCCTGCTCACGTGGGAGCGCGAGGCTGCGGTGGTGCCGTTGCAGGCGCTGCTCGGGGCGGGGCACCCCGGCCGGGCACTGGGTGCGCGCCGCGCGCTCGAGCGGCTCGCTGCCGAGGACGACAGTGTCCGCGTGCGCGCGGCTGCGGTGGCTGCGCTGGCGTCGGTGCCCGCCGGACCGGTGCCCGAGCCCGCCCCTGAACCTGTGCCCGAGCCCACCCCTGAACCTGTGCCCGAGCCCACCCCTGAACCTGTGCCCGAATCCGTGATGCCCGAACCGGTGCCTGAACCCGTGCCTGAACCCGAGCCCGTGCCCGAGCCCGTGCCCGAACCCGTGCCCGTGCCCGTGCCCGAGTCCGAGGTCCCCGAGCCTCGCGACCGTCGGCCGCTCTGGGCGGTCGCGGCGGTCGCTTCGCTGGCTGTGATCGTGGGGGTGGTGCTCTGGCTCCTGCCCGACTCCGATGGTGGAGGCTCGACGGCCGGGAGCCCACAGGAAAGCGGGTCCGGATCGACGACCGGGGGCCCGGGCCCGTCCTCCGCCACGGGTCCGTTGGGTGTGACCCAGGGTGGCGACGTGCTCAGCCCATCGGAGTTCCTGGTGACCAGGACGACCACGACGGGCAAGAAGCTGATCGCCTTCGACGACGCCAACGGCAACCGCTCGACGTACGACGGCCTGCCGGGGGATGTCGGCCTGCCCACCATCAGCGACGACCGGCGGTCGATGGTCTATCTGACGGGGTCTCAGGAGACCGGCTGGGAGCCCATGCTCGCGAGCGCCGACGGGTCGAAGGTCCGGCCCCTGCTCAACGACGCCGCCAGGTCCACGTGCCCCTTCACCGGTCGCCCTGCCTTCTCACTCGACGGCCGGCTGGTGGCGGTGGTGTGCTACGACCAGGCTCTGACCTCGATGGGTCTGTGGACGGTGGACCTCGCCGACCGCTCTCTGGGCAAGCAGCTCGACTCGTCCTCCGAGGTGACCGGCAGTGCCACCTGGACCGGGGACGACGCAGTCGTCTACGAGAAGATCAGTGACGCCTCCGAGCAGACCCGGCTCTTCTCGGTCCCCCGCGACGGGGGAGAGGCCACGGACATCACGCCCGACATGCCGGGCTCCTACAGCCATCCCGACTGGTCCGAGAACGGGCTGCTGGTCCTCGTGTCCTCGTCCGCGGCCGATGTGGGTCGGGTGGCGAGCATCGACGAGGACCATGCTCTGAGCTTCTTCGGCGACGATGGCGCCGCCAGGTCACCGACCTGGTCCACCAGTGCCGACCGGGCCATCTGGGTCCAGGCCGCTCCCGGTGGCGGGACCCTGCTGTGGACGGGATCCGCCGGGGGCGAGGCGTCGTCGATCGACATTCCCGAGCTCAGCGGCAAGCTCGGCCCGCCGGCCTGGGGCACCAGATGAGGCTCAGGGGCTCGGGGCCGTCGCGCTCTGGGCGATGAAGGCCTCGACCAGCGCGGCCTGTTGCTCCTCGGTGGGGTTGAGCTCGATCGACTGACCGTTGACGGTGATGCGAAGGGTCGAGGGTGCCGCCGGCGTGGACTGGCGCGACCCCAGCCAGGCGCGAAGCATGCCGAAGACCTTCTCGAGCACGTCCAGGGTGGGTTTGACGCTGACCGCGAGAGCCCCGATCGCCGCGACATCCAGGCCCCGGGTGCCCGGCGGGGCAGGGCCGGCGGACGCGGTGGCAACCTGTCCGACCTCGTGGATCTCCAGCAGTTCGCGTCGCAGGCCCATGGTGATGCGGTCCAGCTCCTCAGGATCTGCCTGCGAACCCTCGGAGAACACCTCGACCAGGATCTCGTCGTCCATTCCGATCACCTCGAGAACTAGCGGTGTGTCGAGTCTAGGGCCGACCACCCGCTCAGGACAGGGCCCGCTCAGGACAGGCCCACTCAGGACAGGGCCCGCTCCTTCGCCACCGGAACGAGGAAGGTGGCGAGGAGAGGGAACGCAGCGGCGCCGATGAAGAGGGCCGGGAAACCTGTCGCCGGGACAAGCAGCCCGGCCAGGGGCGGTACGGCGGCCGCGGTCAGGAACTGGGCTGTGTTCTGGATGCCCAGAGCCCGGCCGGACCAGAAGGCGCCGGCGCGTTCGGCCACCGCGGTGAAGGCGAGCCCGTTGTCGGCGACCGTGACGGCCGTCGCCACCACCATCAGGACCACCGCGATGCCCCAGTCGAGCCAGGCCGTGAGGCCGAGCGCCGCCATGGTCACCGCTGCGGCGACTGCCACCCAGCGCAGGGGACGGAGCCGACTGCCGACCATGTCGGAGAGCTGGCCGGCGGCGATCCGACCGAACGCGCCGAACACCTGCGCGGCCGCCACGGCGGTGCCGGCCGCCGCCGGCGACCAGCCCCGGTCCTGGACGAGCCACACCAGGGCGTAGGTCCACACGACGAACTGGGGAACGACCAGAAGCGTCGAGACACCGTGGATCCTGGCCAGGTAGTCACCCTGCCGGTAGGGGTTGGGTGCGGTGTCAGCCGTGCGCTCGGGCCGGGGTGGGTCGATCACGACGAGGGCGACCGCCAGGGCCCCCACCAGGGTCGCGACCGGAGCAAGGATCAGGGCGGCAGAGATGCCCTGCCGGTCCGCGAGCACCGCGAGGGTGATGGCCGCCAGTCCGACACCGACCGGCTGCGCCATCTGACGGATGCCCATGGCCAGGCCGCGCCGGTCCGGCGGGAACCAGGCCACGACGACCCGACCGCTGGCCGAGTTGGTGCTCGCGGCGCAGGCGCCGGCGAGGAAGAGCAGCACCGATAGCCACACCGGCCCTTCGACCAGGACGGCGGCCCCGCCTGCGAGCGTGGCGCCCAGGAGCCCAGCCAACAGGGCGAATCGCTCGCCCCGACGGTCGACCACCAGGCCCCACAGGACGAGGGTCGTCATCACCCCGAGCATCGGCGCCGCGGCCACCACACCGGCCTCGAAGAGGGAGAGGCCGAGTCGCTCGTGCAGGGCGGGGATCAGGAAGGCCGGCCCGTGCACCGCGATGGCGGACGCCGCCTGGGCGAAGGTGCCGACCGCGAGCATGCCCCACCGGCGCAGCTCGCCGATGTCGGGAGGTTGCAGGGTCGTGCGCACCGGACCAGTCAACGCCGTCCCCGGGCGAGGGACCGACCCGATCTCACCCGATGATCTGTGAGAAGCGTCATCGCGCGAGCGCCCCGACGCGGGACACCCCGGGAGGCAGCACGGGACGACGACCCTTGTCGGTGGTTCACCACGGCCAGATCATCGGGAACGGGACGCAACTCAACTGGCTGATGGGTCTCGGATCCGAGACGGCGGGGTTGCTCCGGGTCTGGCGGCCCCCGCTCGTGCCGGAGTTTGATGAACCCATGACCACCCCCGTCTCCGTCGGCATTGGCCCGCTCTCCTTCGACGACGTCCTCGCGGTCACCCGTGACGGCGCCGGTGTCGTGATCGCGCCCGATGCTCTCGCGGCCATCGTCCGCGCCCGCGCCGTCGTCGACGAGCTCGCCGCGGCACCCACCCCGTCCTACGGCATCTCGACCGGCTTCGGCGCACTGGCGACCCGGCACATCCCGACCGAGATGCGCGCCCAGCTGCAGAGGTCCCTGGTCCGCTCCCATGCCGCCGGGTCCGGACCCGAGGTCGAACGCGAGGTCACGCGCGGGCTCATGCTGCTGAGGCTCTCGACGCTGGCCACCGGGCACACGGGCATCAGGCCCGAGACCGCCCAGCTGATGGCCGACCTGCTCACCCACGGCATCACCCCGGTGGTGCACGAGTACGGCTCGCTGGGCTGTTCGGGCGACCTTGCTCCGCTCTCGCACTGCGCGCTGGCCCTGATGGGCGAGGGCGAGGTCCGCGATGCCGACGGCGTCCTCATGCCCGCCGCCGAGGCGCTCTCGAACGCCGGACTCAGCCCCGTCGAGCTCGGTCCCAAGGAGGGCCTGGCGCTGATCAACGGCACCGACGGCATGCTCGGCATGCTGGTGATGGCCATCAACGACCTGCGCATGCTGCTGCGCACGGCCGATGTCTCCGCGGCCATGTCCGTCGAGGGCCAGCTCGGCACCGACAGGGTCTTCGCGCCCGAGCTGCAGGCCATCCGACCCCACCCGGGTCAGGCCGCCTCGGCCGCCAATCTCGTGCGGATCCTCGCCGACTCCGGAGTCGTCGCCTCCCACCGCGGTCCCGACTGCAACCGGGTCCAGGACGCCTACTCGCTGCGCTGCTCGCCGCAGGTCCAGGGCGCCGCCCGCGACACCGTCGAGTACGCCGCAGTGGTCGCCGGCCGCGAGCTGTGCAGCGCCGTCGACAACCCGGTGGTCCTCGCGGAGGAGGGGCGGGTCGAGTCCAACGGCAACTTCCACGGCGCCCCGGTGGCCTACGTGCTCGACTTCCTGGCCATCGTGACCGCGGACGTGGCCAGCATCAGCGAGCGCCGAACCGATCGGTTCCTCGACAAGGCCCGCAACCACGGCCTCAACCCGTTCCTGGCCCACGACCCCGGGGTCGACAGCGGCCACATGATCGCCCAGTACACCCAGGCCGCGATCGTCTCGGAGCTCAAGCGGCTCGCCAATCCGGCCTCGGTCGACTCCATCCCCTCCAGCGCCATGCAGGAGGACCACGTGTCGATGGGCTGGTCCGCGGCGCGCAAGCTGCGCACCTCCGTCGACGGGCTCGCCCGGGTCGTGGCCATCGAGGTCCTGACCGCCGCCCGCGCACTCGACATGCGCGCCCCCCTCACCGGGTCGCCGGCGACCGCTGCCGTCGTACGCCTCCTGCGCGGGGCCGGCATCGCGGGTCCCGGACCCGACCGGCACCTGTCACCCGAGATCGAGACCGCCTACCAGCTCGTGCGCTCCGGGGCCGTGCTGGCGGCGGTCCAGGACACGATTGGAGAACTGGCATGAACCAGAGACTGCCCATCCACGCCGCGACCGGCACCGAGCTGTCTGCGAAGTCATGGCAGACCGAGGCGCCGCTGCGGATGCTGATGAACAACCTCGACCCGGAGAATGCCGAGCGCCCCGAGGACCTCGTGGTCTACGGGGGCACCGGGAAGGCGGCCCGCAGCTGGGAGGCGTACGACGCGCTCGTGCGGACGCTGCGCGACCTCGAGGACGACGAGACGATGCTGGTGCAGTCCGGCAAGCCGGTCGGGGTCATGCGCACCCACACGTGGGCGCCCCGGGTGCTGATCGCCAACTCGAACCTCGTCGGCGACTGGGCCAACTGGGAGGAGTTCCGGCGCCTCGAGGACCTGGGCCTGACCATGTACGGCCAGATGACCGCAGGGTCGTGGATCTACATCGGCACCCAGGGCATCCTGCAGGGCACGTTCGAGACCTTCGCGGCCGTGGCCGACAAGCGGTTCGGCGGCACCATGGCCGGCACCATCACCGTGACCGCCGGGCTCGGCGGGATGGGTGGTGCCCAGCCGCTGGCGGTGACCATGAACGACGGCGTCGCCATCTGCATCGAGTGCGACCAGTCCCGGATCACCCGACGCATCGAGCACCGCTTCCTCGACGTCCAGGCCGACACGCTCGAGGAGGCCGTCGCGATGGCCGTCGAAGCCCGTGACGCCAAGCGCGCGCTGTCGATCGGCGTCCTCGGCAACGCTGCTCAGATGCTGCCCGAGCTGCTCCGGTCCGGAGCGCCCATCGACATCGTCACCGACCAGACCTCGGCTCACGACCCGCTGTTCTACCTTCCCCTCGGCACCGCCTTCGAGGACTGGGAGTCCGAGCGCACCCTCGACCCCGCCGGCTTCACCAAGCGCGCCCAGGAGTCGATGGCGGCCCACGTCCGCGCGATGGTGGAGTTCCAGGACGCCGGCGCCGAGGTGTTCGACTACGGCAACTCGATCCGTGACGAGGCCCGCAAGGGTGGCTACGACCGGGCGTTCGAGTTCCCGGGCTTCGTGCCGGCCTACATCCGGCCGCTGTTCTGTGAGGGCAAGGGCCCGTTCCGCTGGGCTGCGCTCTCCGGCGACCCTGCCGACATCGCCGCGACCGACCGCGCGATCCTCGAGCTCTTCCCCGACAACGAGCGCCTGCACAAGTGGATCACCATGGCAGGCGAGAGGGTCGCCTTCCAGGGTCTCCCGGCGCGGATCTGCTGGCTCGGCTACGGCGAACGCCACCTGGCCGGACTGAAGTTCAACGAGATGGTGGCCTCGGGAGAGCTGAAGGCGCCCATCGTGATCGGCCGGGACCACCTCGACTGCGGCTCCGTCGCCTCGCCCTATCGCGAGACCGAGGCGATGCTCGACGGCTCTGACGCCATTGCCGACTGGGCCCTGCTGAACGCCCTGGTCAACACCGCCTCGGGGGCGACCTGGGTCAGCATCCACCACGGTGGCGGCGTCGGGATCGGGCGCTCGATCCACGCCGGTCAGGTGTGTGTCGCCGACGGCACCGCCCTGGCCGCCGAGAAGATCGAGCGGGTGCTCACCAACGACCCCGGGATGGGGGTGATCCGCCACGTGGACGCCGGCTACGAGCGGGCGGTGGAGGTTGCCGAGGAGCGCCACGTGCGCATCCCGATGCGCGACTGAGACCGGTCCGTTCGCGCAGCTCGACGACGGGCGCGCCATGATGGCGCCATGAGAGCCATCGTCTATCGCAGCACCGGCGGCCCCGACGTACTCAGCCTGGAGGACCGCGACGTCCCGACCCCGGCGGCGGGAGAGGTGCTGGTCGAGATCCACGTCTCCGGTGTCAACCCGACCGACTGGAAGAGTCGTTCGGGTGCGACGGCCACCGGTGACGAGACCGCTCGCGTGCCGAACCAGGACGGGGCCGGCATCATCACGGCCGTCGGCACCGACGTCTCCTTCGACCGCGTGGGGGAGCGGGTCTGGATCTGGGAGGCCGCCTGGCAGCGCGCCGACGGCACCGCCCAGGAGTACGTCGCGCTGCCGTCGGCTCAGGCGGTTCCCCTGCCCGACGACGCGAGCTTCGACCTCGGGGCGAGCCTCGGCATTCCCGCGTTGACCGCCCATCGGGCGCTGACGCTGGCCGGACCCGACCGCCTGGCGCCCGGCGCCCTCGACGGGCGGGTCGTGCTGGTCGCCGGAGGCGCGGGAGCCGTTGGCCACGCGTCCATCGAGCTGGCCCACTGGGCCGGGGCCACCGTCATCACCACGGTGAGCGGCCCGGAGAAGGCGGCACTGGCGACCGCTGCCGGGGCCGACCACGTGGTGAACTACCGCACCGAGGACGTCGAGGCCGCGATCCGCGCCTTCGCCCCGGACGGGGTCGACCTGGTCGTCGAGGTGTCACCGGCTGCGAACGCCGCCCTCGACGTCGCGATCGCTGCCCCGGGCGCGACCGTCGCGTTCTATGCCAACAACGGGGGCGACGAGGTCGCGATCCCGGTGCGGCCCTCGATGGCGGCCAACCTGAGCTGGCACGGCATCCTCGTCTACACGGTCGGCGCCGAGGCGAAGTCCCAGGCGGTGGCGGACGTGAGCGCGGCGGTGGCCGACGGTGCGCTGCGGGTCGGCGGCGACGCCGGGCTCCCGCTGCACCGCTACCGGCTCGAGGAGACCGCCGCGGCACACCGGGCCGTGGAGGAAGGCGCCGTCGGCAAGGTGCTCATCGACGTCGTGAGCATCGACGCGGAGCAGGCTGGCTGACAGAGTGGCGCCATGGCGTCGCACCCCCTCGAGTCCCTCACCGAACCCGAGTTCGCCCAGACCGCTGCGGTCCTGAGGAGGGACCAGGGGCTCGACCAGGCATGGCGCTTCGCCTCCATCGAGCTTCGGGAACCACCCAAGGTCGACGTGCTCGCCTGGCGCGAGGGTGACCCGGTCCGGCGTACCGCGCTGGCGGTGCTGTGGAACCGGGAGGACAACCAGACCTTCGAGGGCGTCGTCGACCTCACCGGTGACCGCGTCGAGTCCTGGACCCACGTCCCCGGTGTGACGCCCCACTTCACCACCGACGAGTACGCCGAGGTCGATGCCGCCATGCGAGCACACCCCGACGTGATCGCCGCGCTGGCCGAGCGCGGCATCACCGACCTGTCCCTGGTCGCCATCGAGGTGTGGACGTACGCGAAGGCACTGATGCCGGAGCAGTGGCGCGATCGCCGACTCGGTTGGTGCGACATCTGGTACCGAGCCACCCCCGAGGGCAACCTCTACGCCCACCCCGTGTCGGGTCTCAAGGTGGTCGTCGACGTGAACACCTGCGAGCTGCTGGCCCTGGAGAACGACCACGACCACGGTCAGCCCGAGGTGGACGCGGAGTATGTCGTCGGCCCCTGGACCGGCCGGCATCGCACCGACCGCAAGCCGCTGGACATCGTGCAGCCCGAAGGGGTCTCGTTCACCATCGAGGGCTCCGAGCTCACCTGGCAGAACTGGTCGATGCGGCTGGGGTTCAACTACCGCGAGGGGCCGGTCATCTACCAGGTGTCCTACGACGACCACGGCACCACACGGGACATCGCCTACCGGCTGTCGCTGGCGGAGATGGTGGTGCCCTACCGGGACGCCTCCTTCGACCACTACCGGCGCACCGCCTTCGACATCGGCGAGTGGGGCCTGGGATTCATGACCACCTCACTCGAGCTCGGCTGCGACTGCCTCGGTGAGATCAGGTACGTCGACGCGGTCCTGCACGACACCACCGGGACGCCGTACACGATCAAGAACGCGATCTGCCTCCATGAGGAGGACAACGCCGTGCTCTGGAAGCACGTCGACCACCATCACGGTGCAGAGGTGCGCCGGATGCGCCGGATGGTGGTGTCGTGTCACGCGACGGTGGCCAACTACGAATACCTCCTCTACTGGCGGTTCTACGAGGACGGCAACATCGAGTGCGAGGTCCGGGCGACCGGCCTGATGGTGACCACGCCGTACGACGCCGAGGCGGGACCGCCGCCGACCGGCACGGTCGTCGACGAGCGCACCTACGCGCCCTTCCACCAGCACTTCCTGGTCGCTCGGCTCGACCTGGACGTCGACGGCAACGCGAACACCGTCATGGAGGTCGACTCGATGGCCTCGCCGGTGTCGCCCGAGAACCCGTACGGGCTGGCGGTCGTCACCCAGGCGACGCCGGTGGCCTCGGAGGCCGAGTCGGCCCGGGACTTCAACTGGGCCACCCAGCGGTCCTGGAAGGTGGTCAACCCCAACCGGACCAACAAGGTCGGCACGAACCCGGCGTACAAGCTGGTGCCGAGCGCGTCGATCCCGCCGATGATGGAGCCCGACACCCCGCAGTTCCTCCGTGCCCCCGTGATCGGGCACACCGTGTGGGTCACCAGGCATCACGACGACGAACGCTGGCCGGCCGGCGCCTACCCGACCCAGTCGGAGCACGACGACGGCATGAGCCGCTGGATCTCCGACGACGAACCACTCGAGAACACCGATGTGGTGCTCTGGTACGTCTTCGGGATCCACCACATCACCCGGATCGAGGATTGGCCGATCATGCCGGCCGACACGGTCTCGTTCTGGCTCAAGCCGTTCGGCTTCTTCGACCAGAACCCCTCGATCGACGTGGCGCCCGCTCCGGCCGCCGAAGGTGGGCACTGCCACTGAGCCTCACAGCTGGGCGATGGCCTCATGGATGGCCAGGGTCCGCTCCGCCGACTCCACGTGCAGGTTCTCGACCATCCGGCCGCGGTAGGTGACGACGCCGGAGCCCGCCCCTTCCTCCCAGGCCTGGAGGATGCCTCGGGCGTCCTCCACCGCCTGGGCGGACGGCGCGAAGGCGGAGTTCGCGCCGTCGACCTGACCGGGGTGGATCAGGGTCTTGCCGTCGAAGCCCATCTCGCGCCCCTGGGCGCACTCGGCCAGGAATCCCTCGGCGTCCGCCACGTCGTTGAAGACTCCGTCGACGATCCCCTTCCCCGTGGCCCGGGCGGCCAACAGGGCCAGGGACAGGCCGGTGAGCAGTGGCTGCCGGCCGGGGACGTGCTCGGCGTACAGCTCCTTGGCGAGGTCGTTGGTGCCCATCACCAGGACCGTCAGCCGCTCGGACGCGGTCGCGATGTCGAGGGCGTTGAACATCGCGAGAGGGGTCTCCACCATCGCCCACAGCGTGGTGTGCTCGGGGGCGCCGGCCATGCCGGCCACGAGGGACCGGACCTCGTCGGCCGAGTCGACCTTGGGTACTACGATCGCGTCCGGGCCGGCCGCGCAGGCGGCGGCCAGGTCGTCGGCATGCCATTCGGTGCCCTTGGCGTTGATCCTGATCGTCAGCTCGCGCCCACCGTAGGCACCGGACTGGACGGCGGCGCAGGCAGCCGCCCGGGCCTCGAGCTTCGCGGCAGGGGCGACCGCGTCCTCGAGGTCCAGGATCAGGGCGTCACAGGGGATCGTCCGAGCCTTCTCCAAGGCCCGTGCGTTGGACGAGGGCATGTAGAGCACGGAGCGGCGAGGACGGAAGCTGCTCATCACGCCACCTCGATGGCGTCGTACTGCTGCTTGAGCTCCGGGTCGATCGCCGCGAGCTCCTCGGCGAGCCGGACCATCACCAGGCACTGCTTGAGCGAGGCGTCGTCCTCCATCTTGCCGTCGAGCATCACCGCGCCGGTGCCGTCGCCCATGGCGGCGACCACGCGACGGGCGTGCGCGATGTCCGCCACGCTCGGGCTGAACACGCGGTTCGCGATCGCGATCTGCGTGGGGTGCAGCGACCAGGTCCCCACACACCCGAGCAGGAACGCGTTGCGGAACTGGTCCTCGCAGGCCACCACGTCGGCGATGTCGCCGAACGGTCCGTAGTAGGGGTAGATGCCGTGCATCGCGCAGGCGTCGACCATGCGCGCGATGGTGTAGTGCCACAGGTCCTGCTGGTAGGTGGCTCGTGGACCCTCGATCCCGCCGTCCCCGGGGTCCTGGCGGACCAGGTAGCCGGGGTGGCCGCCTCCCACCCGGGTCGTCTTCATCCGCCGATCCGCGGCCAGGTCGGCCGGCCCGAGGGACAGGCCCTGCATGCGGGGCGAGGCGCCGCAGATCTCCTCGACGTTGACCATGCCCCGGGCCGTCTCGAGGATGGCGTGCACCAGGATCGGCCGGGTGAGCCCGGCCTTGGCCTCCAGCTGGGCCAGCAGCCGGTCGACGTAGTGGATGTCCTCGGCGCCCTGCACCTTCGGCACCATGATCACGTCGAGCTTGTCGCCGATCTCGCCGACCAGGGTGGTCAGGTCGTCGAGACCCCACGGCGAGTCGAGTGAGTTGATCCGGGTCCAGAGCTGGGTCTTGCCGAAGTCCGTCGCGGTCGCGATGTCGACGAGACCCTGGCGGGCCGCCTCCTTGTTGTCGGCCTTGACGGCGTCCTCGAGGTTGCCGAGGAGGACGTCGACCGTGCCGACCATCTGCGGGATCTTGGCGGCCATCTTGGCGTTGCTGGGATCGAAGAAGTGGATGGCCCGGCTGGGCCTCGCCGGGATCTCGTGCAGAGGAGCCGGGGCTCCGACGGCGAGGGGGGCGAAGAAGTCCTTGGCGCTGCGCATGCTGCGGACGCTAGCAGCGCACGGTCCGCTCCTCCTATGACGAATCCCACTGGTGCGGCCTGTTCAGTCCCGGCGGAACCAGCGCCTCTTGCCAGGCTCCACCGCAGGCTCCTCCGCACGGCGCCTCGAGGTCAACCGGGCCTGCCGTCGCAGCGCCCAGGCCGCGATCTCGTCGTCGACCTCTCGCATCGGGGTCACCACCGGCGGGCCGCCCGCCAGCTGCATCCGGGCGCGCCGTACCCGCTCGTTGAACGCCTCGAGCTCGCGGCGAACCTCTGCCTCACTGCCGAGCCTGTCCATCGTGGCGTCCAGCTCGGCGTCCTCCTTGCGCAGCGCAAGGGCGGGTGGCAGGACGCTGATCTGCTCGCGCTCGACCAGCTTCTTCAGCCACCAGTCCGGGTCATGACTGCCCCCCAGGTCGGTGATGGGCTTGCCCTGCCCGGGCAGGTTGTCGAACTCGCCGCGCGCCATCGCCTGCTCGATCTGCAGGTCGACCCAGCGAGCCTGATGCTGCATCCGGGCAGCGGCCGCCGAACCGCCGGTGCGCTTGTCGCGGGCCTTCTCGCCGGTCTCGTCGTGGGTGTCCTCGGAATCGGGCACACCATCAACTTATCGAGTCCGCCAAGGCCGGGTCGTCCGCCGGGGGCGGCGTGATCGACAGCAGGCAGGCGGCGGCTGCGAGGGCGGCCACGGCGCACACCGACCACACCACCAGATAGCCCCCGAGCGGTGCGTGCCCTTCGGTGGGGTCGGCGATCGAGCCGGTCGAGGCGAGCGCGATGGCGAAGATCGAGGAGGCGAACGCACCGCCCACGGTCTTGGTCGCGTTGGTCATGCCGGTCGCGATCCCGGTGGCCTCAGGCGGTGCGGCGTTCGCGGCCGCTGCCGGGAGGGCCGCGACCAGCGCGCCGGAGCCGAGCCCTGCGATGGCCATGTTGAGCAGGGTCTGGGTCGTGGAGTCGTGGAAGGGAAGGAACAGTCCGTAGCCGAGCGCGATGAGCAGGGATGCGCCGACCAGGGCGCCGCGTGCACCCAGCCAGCGGGTCGTCAACGGCAGGGTGAGAGCGCCGATCGCCAGGAAGATGACGTAGATGCCGATCAGCGTGGAGACGAACCCGGCATCGGCGCCGAGCCCGTAGCCGGCGACGTCGGGGTCGGTGCGCGCGAAGGTCGACAGCGGGATCTGTGCGCCGAGCACGGACATCCCGAAGAGGAACGCCGTCAGCTGGATGGGGGCCTGCGCGGGGCTGGCGAACAGGCGTACGTCGACCAGCGGCTCCACGGCACCGAGCGAATGGACCACGAAGGGCCAGAACGCCCCGATGCCGGCCGCGATCAGGGCCCAGGGCACCAGGCTGCCGGGGCCGAGCAGCCGGATCGAGATCAGGCCCGCCATCACCAGGGCTAGGGCACCCGTGATCAGGGCGAGACCGGTCCAGTCGATGCCGCCCGTCGCGGTCCCCGGGGCATCCTCGATCCCGAGCCAGATCACGGCCAGGCACACCGTCACCACCACGGCGGGCAGGGCCAGCACGGCGGTCATCGACAGCGACTCGACCAGGATGCCGCTGGTCAGAGCGCCGACGATCACGCTCAGCTCGAGGGCGCCCACGAGGATGGCGGCCGAGCGCCGGGTCAGCAGCGCCTGCCGGCTGGAGCCCGACGTGCGCCGGTAGACGATCGCGACCTCCAGAGGGAGCCACACGACATAGGCGCCCTGCATGGCCCAACCGATCAGGAAGGTCGTGAACGACGGCGCGAACGCGAGCACCCACGACCCGATGGCGGTGGCGCCGGTCGACAGGAGCAGCACCTTCTTGTGACCGATCAGGTCACCGAGACGAGCCAGGAACGGCACCACGAGCGCCGAGACGATCAGCTGGGCGGCCTCGAACCAGTTGACGTCGGCGTCAGCGATGCCGAGGTGGTCGGCGATGTCGCTGAAGATCGGCGTGTAGTAGCCCTGCAGGATGCCGCTGGCGATCTCGACGCAGACCAGGAACCCGACGATGGTGGCGAGCGAGTGGGCGGCGGAGCGGCCGCGTGGATGGAGCTCAGTCACCGGGCAGCCCTTCGATGAGTCGCTGGTACCACCGCACCCCGTCGAGGAAGTCGCGCACCCCGAGGTTCTCGTCGTAGGAGTGGATGGAGGCGCGCTGCGCCTTGCTCATCCGGAACGGGGCGAAGCGGTAGACGCGATCGCAGATCGCGGTGAAGAAGCGCGAGTCGGTCGCGGCCATCATCACGTAGGGCGAGGCGAGCGCGTCCGGGAACACCTCCTCGACGGTGGCCTCGAGCAGTCGGAAGGCGTCGTCGTCGTACGGCGAGACGGCGCTGGCCTCACCCGCCTCCACCACCTCGATGGCGACCTGCTCGTCGCGGATCGCCCTGCGGAGGTGCTCGATCACCCCGCCCACGGTGTCGCCGATCATCACCCGGATGTTCAGTCCGGCGGTCGCGGTCGACGCGATCACGTTCAGGGCCGGTGAACCGGACAGCGTGGTCACCGCGACCGTGGTGCGTGTCATCGCGGCCGGTTCGGGACCCGCCGCGATCAGGGCCCTGGTGAGGACTGGTGAGAGCCGCGTCGCGTTGGCCATCAGCGGCCGCAGGGGCGCGGGAGCGTGCGGCGCCATCCGCTGCAGGAGCTCGGCGGTCGGGGCGGGGATGCTCGACGGGAACGGCGACCTCTCGATGCGCAGGATCGCCCTGGCCAGCCTCGCGGTGGGGCCCTTCCTCGCGGGGGTCGAGGCGTGTCCGCCGCGGCCCTCGACGACGAGTCTCAGCGAGGTCGTCCCCTTCTCCGCGACGCCGATCACGGCCACCGGGCGACCGACGCCAGGGAAGGCCTCGGCGGCCACTGCTCCACCCTCGTCGAGCACGAGCCAGGGCCGCACGCCGGTGGCTCGCAGGTGCTCGACGGCCTCCTGGGCGGCACCGCCGGAGACCTCCTCGTCGCATCCGAACGACAGCCAGACGTCCTGCTGAGGGATGAAGCCGTCGGCCAGCAGGCGTTCGACGGCCTCACAGATGCCGGCCACGCAGCCTTTGTCGTCGAGGGTGCCCCGACCCCAGATGAAGCCGTCGTGCACCTCCGCGGCGAAGGGCGGGTGCTGCCAGGGTGCGTCGGCGTCGACGGGTACGACGTCCAGGTGGGCCATCAGCACGACCGGCCGACGGCTCGAGCGGCCGCGCCACCTGATCAGCAGCCCGTGGGTGGCGATCGCCCGGACCTCGAGCTGCGCGTGCAGCAGCGGATACTGCACCCGCAGCTCGGTGAGCAGGGCCTCGAAGGCGGACACGTCGACGAGGTCCGCATCCCGGTCGGAGACGGTCGCGATCCTGACCAGCGACCGGAGTCGCTCGACCGCGCGGTCGTCGTACTCCTGCGAAGGCACGGCCCAGAGGCTACTGCGTGGAGAGCGTCCGGCGCTCGCGCCGCTCGACGACGATGTGTCTCGGATCCCAGACCCTCCTGCTGGGTGCTCGGTTGACCAGGCTGCCTGGAGTCGATGGACTGGGCAGGTGAGCTTCGAGGAGATGTGGCGGGACCTGGCACCGGTCGGCAGGTCGTCGGCGAGCGGCGGCTACTTCCGCCAGCCGCTCACCTCCGCCGAGCGGGAGTGCCAGGCCTGGTTCGCCGAGGCCGCCGCGGCTCGCGACCTCGAGCTGGAGTACGACGGCTACGGCAACGTCGTGGCCTGGTGGAGCCCTGCCTCCACGACGGGGCAGTCGGTCCTCACCGGCTCCCACCTCGACTCGGTGCTCGACGGCGGGGCGTACGACGGACCACTCGGCGTGGTCTCGAGCCTCGCCGCCATCGACGCCCTCCGGGCTCGTGGCTTCGTGCCGGACCGACGGATCGGGGTCGGTGCCTTCGTCGAGGAGGAGGGCTCCCGGTTCGGCCTGGCCTGCCTCGGATCGCGCCTGATGACCGGCTCGGTGGACGTCGAGACGGCCGGCGCACTGACCGACCGGGACGGCGTACGACTCCAGGACGCGTGGGCCGGTGCCGGGCTCGACCCCTCGCGCGGGTCGTCGCTGTTGAGGGACGTGGCCACCTTCGTCGAACTGCACGTCGAGCAGGGCCGTGACCTGGTCGACCGAGATGCCCCGGTCGGTGTGGCGAGTGGGATCTGGCCGCACGGGCGCTACCGGTTCGAGTTCACGGGGGAGGCCAACCACGCCGGCACCACCCGCATGGAGGACCGCCACGACCCGATGCTCACCTACGCGATGACCGCACTCGCGGCCAACAAGCAGGCGCGGCTCTCGGGGCAACGCGCCACCTTCGGTCGCGTCTGCGTCGAGCCCAACGGGACGAACGCCGTCCCGTCGCGGGTGACGGCCTGGCTCGATGCGCGCTGCTCCGACGACGCCCTGCTGGTTGAGCTGGTGGCCTCGATCGAGCGTCAGGCAGCCGAGCGGGCCGGTCGCGACGGCACGTCGCTGAGAGTGACCGCCGAGTCGGTGTCGTCCTCGGTGACGTTCTCAGCACCGCTGGCCGAGCAGCTCGCCGGCCCCGGCGGCTGGCCGGTCATCCCCACCCAGGCCGGCCACGATGCCGGCGTCCTCTCCGCGGCCGGGATCCCGACGGCCATGCTGTTCGTGCGCAACCCCTCCGGGGTGTCCCACTCTCCTGCCGAGACGGCCGAGATGGCCGACTGCCTGGCCGGGGTCGAGGCCCTCGCCGACACCCTGGAACGGCTCACCTCGTGACGGCGTACCTGCTCGAGCGGGCACTCCTGCCCCACGGCGTCGCCTCGGACGTGCTCGTCACCGTCGAGGACGGCCTCTTCACGTCGGTGCATGAATCCCCGGACGTCCCGATGGCCGGGGACTCCCGCAACCTCCCCGGCCTCACGATTCCCGGCCTTGCCAACTGCCACAGTCATGCGTTCCATCGCGCCCTGAGAGGTCGCACGCAGCGCGAGCGCGGGACCTTCTGGACCTGGCGCGATCAGATGTACGCCGTGGCCGGGCGGCTGACGCCGGACAGCTACTTCGAACTGGCGCTGGCGACCTACCGCGAGATGGTGGCGAGCGGGATCACCGTCGTGGGCGAGTTCCACTACCTGCACCATCAGCCCGGCGGCCGGCCCTACGACGACCCCAACGTGCTCGGCGACGCCCTGATCGAGGCGGCCAAGGTCGCGGGGCTGAGGATCACGCTGCTCGACACCTGCTATCTCGCCGCCGGCATCGGCAGGCCACCGGAGGGGGTTCAACGCCGCTTCGACGACGGCAGCGCCGAGGCGTGGGCGTCGCGAGTGGAAGGGCTGAGGAGGCAGGAGCATGCCCGGATCGGCGCAGCCATCCACTCGGTGCGCGCGGTGCCGCGCGAGGCGATCGGGACGATCACGACGCGCAGCGGACCTCTCCATGTCCACCTGTCCGAGCAGCGTGCCGAGAACGAGCAGTGCCTGGCGGCCCACGGACTCACCCCCACCGAGCTGCTCGCCGCCGAGGGCGCGTTGGGAGGGCGGACCAGCGTCGTCCACGCCACGCACCTGACCGACACAGACATCGACACCATCGGCCGGACGTCGACCAATGCGTGCTTCTGCCCCACCACCGAGCGCGACCTCGGTGACGGGGTCGGCCCGAGCAGACGGCTCAACGACGCCGGGGCCGCACTGACCCTGGGTTCCGACAGCCACGCCGTGATCGACCTGTTCGAGGAGATGCGGGCGGTGGAGCTCAACGAGCGCCTGGCCACCGAGGAGCGGGGCCACTGGAGCGCCACTGAGCTGCTCGGGGCAGCCACCCTCACCGGTCATGCCTCTCTGGGGTGGCCGGACGCCGGCACGATCGCTGTGGGCCAGCGGGCCGACCTGGTCACGCTCGACACCACCAGCCCGCGCACCGCCGGCACCGGGGCCGACGAGAACACCGCGGTCTTCGCGGCGGCTGCAGGTGATGTCACCCAGGTGATGGTCGACGGTCGCATCGTCGTACGGCAGGGTGACGGCGAACAGATCGGTCGCCAGCTCGACGCGGCCGTCGGGAAGGTGTGGGCGCCGTGAGCAGCACCCTGATCACCAACATCGGCGAACTGACCGCCGAGGCCGGGCTGCAGGCCGACGCGGCGCTGGTCCTCGAGGGCAGCAGGATCGCCTGGATCGGCGATGCGCGCAGCGCACCGGCCGCAGACAGCCAGGTCGACGTCGCGGGGCGTGCCGTCATCCCCGGGTTCGTCGACAGCCACTCGCACCTGGTCTTCGCAGGAGACCGCTCGGCCGAGTTCGAGGCCCGGATGATCGGCGAGCCGTACGCCGCGGGCGGCATCCGGACCACGGTGGCTGCGACGCGGCAGGCCACCGACGAGCAGCTGACCGCCCAGGTGGCCAGGCTGGTGACGGAGATGCAGCGCCAGGGCACCACGAGCCTGGAGATCAAGTCGGGCTACGGTCTCACCACTCGCGACGAGGCCCGCAGCCTGGCGATCGCACGACAGTTCACCGACGACACCACGTTCCTCGGTGCGCACGTGGTGCCCGCCGGCAGCGACCCTGCGGAGTACGTCGACCTGGTGACCGGCGCGATGCTGGAGGCCGCAGCGCCGTACGCGACCTGGATCGACGCTTTCTGTGAGCGAGGCGCCTTCGACGCCGACCAGGCCCGTCGGGTCCTTCGGGCGGGTGCGCGCCGGGGGCTCAAGGGCCGGCTGCACGCCAACCAGCTCGGCTTCGGCCCGGGAGTCCAGCTGGCGTGCGAGCTGAGTCTGGTGGCCGTCGACCACTGCACCTATCTCGACGACGCCGACGTCACCGCGCTTGCCGACTCCGGCACGATCGCCACCCTGCTCCCCGGGGTCGAGTTCTCCACCCGTCAGCCCTACCCCGACGCCCGGAGGCTCATCGACGCCGGGGTCACGGTGGCGCTCGCCAGCGACTGCAACCCGGGTTCGTGCTTCACCTCGTCCCTCGCGTTCTGCATCGCGATGGCGGTGCGCGAGATGGGCATGTCGCCGGCCGAGGCGCTCTGGTCGGCCACCGCCGGCGGGGCTGCGGCGTTGGGACGCACCGACGTCGGCTCCCTGGCCGTCGGCAAGCGCGCGGACCTCGTGGTGCTCGAGGCGCCGTCGTACGTCCACCTGGCCTACCGCCCCGGCGTGCCCCTCGTCGCTCAGACGTGGATCGCGGGACGCCCCGCTCTCTGAGGTAGTTCCGGGCACGGCGGCGCACAGATAGGGCACTCGTCGGATGTGAGGCGCTACCTCAGAGGACGACTCTGGACTCATCAACGAGATGAGGAGTCAGAGATGAGCAGCGAATTCATGCGGTCCGACCAGATCCTGAGGTCCGAGGTGGACTACCGCACCAACCGGGTGCGCAACGAGCTGCGACGCAGCCGTCGCATCAACCGACTACGCCGCGCCGCCGCCGACAGCATCCGCTGAGGCCGGGAGAGTGTCGGTCGCGACTGCGATCATGGGTGACGTGGCGCCGCCCGGACATCAGCAACGAGACCTCGTCGGACGAGACGCCGAGCTGGCGGAGATCGCCTCCCTGCTCGGGGTCCGTCCGACGAGGCGACCCGACGCGCAGATCCCCGACGCCGTGCTCCTCGCCGGCGACGCCGGGGTGGGCAAGACCCGTCTCCTGACCGCCCTGCGCGATGTCGCCTTCGATGAGGGGTGGCAGGTGATCGCCGGACACTGTCTCGACTTCGGTGACAGTGCGTTGCCCTATCTGCCCTTCTCGGAGGTCATCGGACGGCTGAGCACCGACCGGCCGGATCTCGTCGCTTCCGTCGCCAAGAGCCACCCGGCCCTGCGCCGACTGCAGCCTGGACGCCGGATGATGTCCGACGACTCGCCTTCCGACACGCGCACCATCGACCGCGGTGAGCTCTTCGACGCCGTCCACGCCGTGATCGAGGCCGCGGCGGACGTCGTCCCGGTGCTCCTGGTCATCGAGGACGCCCATTGGGCCGACCAGTCGACCCGCGAGATGCTCAGCTTCCTGTTCTCCCGACCCTTCGCCGCCACCGTGGGCATCGTGGTGTCCTACCGCTCCGACGACCTCCATCGACGCCACCCATTGCGGGCGCAGGTCGCGGAGTGGGGCAGGGTCCGCGGCGTCGAGCGCCTCCAGCTGGGGCCTCTCACTCCCAGCGATGTCCGCCTTCTGGTGCGTCAACTGCACCCCGAGCCCCTCGAGGACCGCGAGGTCGACGACATCGTCGACCGGGCCGAGGGCAACGCCTTCTTCGTGGAGGAGCTGGTGGGGGCCGCCAGCGGACCCGGGCGCTGGGTGCCCGCAGACCTGGCCGACCTGCTGCTGCTCCGACTCGACGGCCTCGACGACACCGCGCGACAGGCGGTGCGTGCCGCGAGCGTCGCGGGTCGGCGCGTCACCCACGAGCTGCTCGCGGCCGCCTCCGGCATCGAGCCGGGTGCGCTGGAAGGGGCCGTCCGCAAAGCGGTGGAGATGAACGTCCTGGTGGCGCGGTCCCCTCACTACTCCTTCCGGCATGCGCTGCTCGGCGAGGCGACGTACGACGATCTGCTGCCGGGCGAGCGTGTCCGCCTCCATGCCCGCTATGCCGACGCGCTGCAAGCTCGGCGAGACCTCGGAACCGCCGCCGAGCTCGCTCGCCACGCGCGTCTCGCGATGGACTTCGACACGGCCCTCGATGCCGGCATCCGGGCCGGCGATGAGGCGATGTCGGTCGGCGGCCCCGACGAGGCCTCCCAGCACTACCAGCTCGCGCTCGAGCTGCTCGCCGACCGTCGTCGCGCGAGCACGACCACGGTCGATGTGTCCATGCTGGTCGCCAACGCAGCGGGTGCCCTGATGGCCAGCGGCCATCCCGGGCGCGCCGCATCGCTGGTGCAGGAGCAGCTGCAACGGTTGGGCGACGACGCGGCGCCGACCACGCGTGCCCGGCTCCTCATCTCCCGGGCGACGGCACTCGATGTCATCGAGCCCGACGAGGATCCCCTGGGTCTGACGACCCAGGCGTTGGCCCTGTTGCCACCGGAGCCGACTGCGCTGCGGGCCCAGACCCTTGCGGTGCACGCGCGCATGCTGGCCGCCGAGGGTCGCTATGACGAGGCCCAGGAGTTCGGCCTCGATGCGCTCGAGCTGGCCGAGAGGCTCGACCTGGGAGTGGTCGCGAGCGACGCCGTCACCACCCTGAGCGGGCTGAAGCGGGCCGGGCCCAAGGAGGCCCTGCGGGAGTCTCTCGAGATGGCTGTCCACCGAGCCCAGGAGTCGGGGGCGATCCTGACCGAGTTGAGGGGCCGGTTCCATCTCGGTCGATCCCATGAGGACTGGGCCGAGTGGGACGAGGCGTCCCGCTGGTTCCGCAGCGGTCTCGACCGGGCCGAGGCCGAGGGGCTGACCTGGGCTCCCTACGGCTTCGAAGCGCGCTGGCAGCTCGCCTGGGTCCGCCATGTCCAGGGTCGGTGGGAGGAGGTGCTCGAGCTGACCCGGGTGCCGGCGCAGAACCCGCCGCCGATCGCCGCGGCCCTGTTGGAGGGTCTGCGACTCCAGGTGCTGTTCGGTCGCGGCGCCGACGTGACGACCTCCTTGGCGCCGATGCGTGAGCTGTGGCCGCTCGAGGGTCTCCTGGCCATCACCACCAGCCCGATGGAGATCGAGACGGCCGGGCGGTCTGGCGGCGTCACCGGAGCATCCGGCGCAGTGGCCGCCTACGACGAGGTCGTCGCCGTGATGGTGCAGATCTGGCACGAGTGGTTCGGTGCCCGGGTCCGGTTGGCCGCGGTGACCCTGGGGGTGGTCGCCGACTGCCTCCCGCAGGTGTCCGCTGCCGAACAGGGCGCCCTCGTGGCGGCCGCCCGCCGGATCCATGACGACGGGCTCGCCGTGCGCGACGGCCGCCAGGACCCCTCCGATCACTGGGGCCCTGAGGGTCGGGCGTGGGTGGCTCGCCTCGAGGCGGAGTGGCTGCGGATCTGCTGGCTCACCGAGCTCCAGCGGCCTGCTGCGGACACCCTGATCGGAGTCTGGCGCGCAGCGGTGGCGGCGTACGACGACTTCGGTCACGTCCACGAGGCCGCCCGGGCCAGGACCGTCCTCGCCGGGGTGCTTCGAGCCACAGGCGACCTGGCTGGAGCACGGGTGGTGGCCGACGAGGCACGGGCGACGGCTCATGCCCTGGGGGCTGTCCCCCTGCTCGACCGCCTCAAGGAGCTCGGCTCGGCGCCACGGCGGGCCGCGCCCGCGCCGCCGGCGGCGCTCACGCCGCGCGAGCAGGAGATCCTCGCCCTCGTCGCCCAAGGCCGAAGCAACGGCGAGATCGGCAGACAGCTGTTCATCAGCACCAAGACCGTCAGCGTCCACGTGTCCAACATCCTCGGCAAGCTCGGGGCCGCCGGACGCACCGAGGCGGCGGCGATCGCCCACCGGCGGGGGCTGTTGGCCGACTAGGGGAGGATCAGGGTGTGCCCGACGACTTCCGCTGCTCCGCCGCCTCTCGCGTCGATGAGGAGTCGATGGCAGGAACGGCGCCGACCGAGGGGGCCTTCCTGTTCGTGGAGCACGCGGGCGCGTGGCCTCGCGAGGCGACCGCCCTGCTGGCCGAGCATGTCATCGTCCCCGACGGCATCCGTCCCCAGCTGATCAGGCGACACCGTGCCCGTGCCAACAGCCAGGTCACGGTGTTCGTCGCGTGGCGCACCGACCTCGGCTTCACGGTCGAGACGACCACCCTCGACACCGTCGCCGAGCTGGCCGACCTGGACCTTGGCGCGCTCGCCGAGGGGCGCTCCCCCGGGCTGACTCCGCACGACGCTCCACTGTGGCTGGTGTGCACCAACGGTCGCCGCGACGTCTGCTGCGCTGAGCTCGGGCGCCCGGTGACCGCGGCGATCGCGGCAGTCTGGCCGGACGCGACCTGGGAGACCACCCACCTGGGAGGCCATCGGTTCGCCGCCACTCTGCTCGCACTGCCGTCGGGCATCACGCTCGGCCGGCTCGACCCCGAGACCGCCGTGGCCGGGTGCCGTGCGGTCCTCGAGGGGAACCATCCCCTCGCGCTCTCCCGCGGGCGCGCCGGACTGCCGGCCGCGGTGCAGGCGGCGGAGCTGCGGCTGGCCGCGGAGATCGGGGGTGATCTGAGGTTCATCGGAGCCACCACGGACGGCGACGTGACCGAGGTCTGCTTCGACCGGGGGTCCGCCGTCGTCCACACCACCCTGGGACCACCCAGAAGGCAGAGCTGCGCCAGACTGTCGACCAAGCCGGCCCACGAGCACGTCGTGACCACGCGCACCGGGCTGCCACCGGGCCCGAGACTGCCGGTGCTGGTGCAGAGCATGGGGCTGCTCCGGTTCCGGCACCGCTTCATCCCCCACCTCCGCCGCAAGTACGGCGACACCTTCACCGTGAAGGTGATCCCGCACGGGCGTCCGCTGGTGCTGTTCACACGACCGGAGCACACCCGCGAGATCTTCGCGGCGGACCCGGACGTCTTCCATGCCGGGAAGGGCAACGCGATCCTCGGCCCGATCATGGGTGAGCACTCGCTGCTGCTGCAGGACGGCGCCGACCACAAGCGTGCCCGCAAGCTGCTGATGCCGGCCTTCAACGGTCATGCCCTGCATGGCTACCAGCTGGTGGTCTCCGACCTGGCACGCGCCGAGGTCGCACGCTGGCACGCCGGCGAGGAGTTCCGCTCGCTCGAGAAGATGAACGCCATCACCCTCGAGGTGATCCTCCGGGTGGTCTTCGGGGTGACCGACGAGTCGAGGTTGGCCGCGCTCAGGCCGCGCGTGCGCAGGATCGTCAACGTCAGCCCGGCTCTTCTCGCCGGCGCTGCCTGGCCCTGGCTGCTGAGGTTCGGGCCGTGGCGCGCCCAGGTGACGAACCGGGTCGAGCTGGACCGGCTCATCTACGCCGAGATCGCCGAGCGACGCGCTGCCACCGACCTGGGTGAGCGGACCGACGTACTCTCGCGGTTGCTGTCGGTGGGGGCGGACGGCGGCGACGCGCTGTCCGATGCCGAGCTGCGCGACCAGCTCGTCACGCTGCTCCTGGCCGGCCACGAGACCACGGCGACCGCTCTCTCGTGGGCGCTCTACGAGCTCGGGCGCTCGCCGCGCTTGCGAGAGCGCGCCCGCGAGGGCGGCGACGCCTATCTCGAGGCCGTGATGAAGGAGTCGCTGCGCCTGCACCCGGTGATCGCGATGGTGGTGCGGACCGTCATGAGGCCGGCCAGCATCGCCGGCGTCCACCTTCCGGTCGGCACGACGGTGGGGCCTTCGATCCTGCTCAACCATGCCGACGGCGATCAGTTCCCCGATCCGCAGGAGTTCCGTCCCGAGCGGTTCCTCGGCACCAGCCCCGCCACGAACACCTGGATCCCGTTCGGCGGCGGCGTGCGTCGTTGCATCGGCGCGGGGTTCTCGCTGATGGAGGGTGTCGCGGTGCTGCGCGAGGTGCTGGCTGCCTACGACGTGGAGACCGTGCACGAGGACGAGCCGAAGGTCCGCAACATCACCAGCGTGCCCCGTCATGGCGCCCAGATCCGACTGGTCGGAAGGTTGACCTGATTTCCCCAGATTTGTCGCAAAGTGTCTTGCCAAAATTGCTGTAGACAGCAAGAGTGTCGAGGCTGACATGTTGCAACAACATCGGGAGAACACGTTGTCGAGGATCACGCGCAGTCGTTCAGTCCAGGTCGCCACCGCCTGCCTCGTCGCCGGGGTCACCGCGCTGACGATGTCCAACCCGGTCGCCGCAGGTCAGCCCAAGGCCAGCGCGGGCGCTGATCGTGGCGCGCCCCAGGCCGAGGCGCGTGGCTTCTACGATGCGCGCAACGGCACCGGCACGGCCGCCCGCGCCGCCGGTCTGACCACCAGCTCCGCGGGTGCCGCGAGAGCCGGCGCCAGGGCCTTGCAGTCCGCGCTCGGGGTCTCGGCCCTGATCGACATCGACGGCACCACCGGCACCCCGCGCCTCGTCGGTCGCCTGAACGGCTACCTCACCCCGGCCAGCAACCGGCCCGCACAGAAGGTCGCGCTGGGCTTCGTCCGAGCCCACCTGTCCGCCTTCGGGCTGGTCGGCTCCGACCTCAAGACCCTGCACTTCCGCAAGGACTACCGCGACATCGCCGGCACCCACCACCTGTCCTGGATCCAGCGCATCAACGGCCAGAAGGTCTTCGGCTACGGCCTGGTCGCCTCGGTCAACGCCCACGGCCGGCTGCTGACGATCGGCGGCTCGCCGGTGCCCGCTGCGCTCCTCACGCCGACCAAGACGGCCTCCAGGCTCCCCTCCGGGTCGGCGGCCATCACCGCGGCGCGCAAGGACACCGGCGAGGCCAGCACCCGCCCCGGCAGCCGCGACCACGCGGAGCGCACCCTGTTCGTGACCCGCAGCCGCACCTACAGTGCCTGGCGCACGATCACGATGTCCGCCGACAGGCCGACCCTCAGCGTGATCGACGCCGCCAGCGGGCGGGTTCTCTTCCGCAGGCCGCTCGGCCAGGACGCCAGTGAGACCGAGACCAAGGTCCGGGTCAAGGGCAGCACCGGCCTCGCCTTCCCGTTCTTCCCGGGCAACAGGCGCGGCGGCGTGCAGGTGAAGGTCAACTACACCAAGCACGGCTGGCTCAGCCCCCGGGCCACCAGGCTGAGGGGCAACAACTCTCACGCCTACTCCGACGTCAACGACGACAACGTCGCGCAGGCGTCCGAGGAGGCAGGGCCGAGGTCGAAGCACAACTGGAACTACGCCCTCAAGCCGTTCGACCTCGCTGGCGTCTCCTTCTGCAACAACCCGTGGCCCTGCTCGTGGGACCCGGAGACGCCGTACTCCTGGCGCGCCAACCGCAAGCAGAACGTCGCCCAGGTCTTCTACTTCGTCAACAAGTTCCATGACCACCTGATGAGGGCGCCGATCGGCTTCACCGAGGCGGCCGGCAACTTCCAGCAGAAGAACTTCACCGGCCGGGGCAAGGGTGGCGACCGTGTCGACACCCAGACCGATGACGGTGCCGACACCGACAACGGGTTGCCGGACGGCTCGCACATCGACAACGCCAACATGGACACGCCTCCCGACGGGATGGCGCCGACCATGCAGATGTACCTCCAGCACCAGCCCGGTACGACGTACCCCGACGGCGACCCGTTCGCACCCACCAACGTGGGTGACGAGGCCGACACGGTCTTCCACGAATACACCCACGGCCTCTCGAACCGCCTCGTCGTCGACCCCGACGGAGTCTCGTCGCTCGGTGGCGTCCAGGCGGGCTCCATGGGTGAGGCCTGGAGCGACTGGTACGCGATGGACTCGCTGGTCAACTCCAAGCTCCAGGTCGACAAGCCCGGCAAGGTCGACGTGGTGCTGTTCCGCTACGACGGCGAGGGCGTCTACCTCGACCGAACCGAGCCGATGGACTGCAAGGTCGGTGTCGCGGTCAACCGCTGCGGCGGCGGCGAGACCGGTCACAAGGGCGGCTACACGTATGCCGACTACGGCCAGGTCGCGGGCTACCCGGAGGTGCACGCCGACGGGGAGATCTGGGCTCAGACCATCTGGGACCTGCGTGACCGGCTCGGCGCCAGGAGGTCCGAGGCTGTCGTCACCCGGGCGATGGAGCTGGCTCCGTACAACCCGTCGTTCCTCGACATGCGCAACGCGATCCTGATGGCGGACACGGCGGTCTACCGCGGTGCCGACCAGGCGGCGATCTGGCGGGTGTTCGCCAAGCGGGGCATGGGCTACTACGCCGGTGCGCTCGGTGGCGATGACGCCAGCCCGGCCTGGGACCGTCACGTGCCGCCGACGACGGTCAAGAAGGCGTTCATCACCGGCACCGTGACCGACTCGGCCAGCGGCGACCCGGTGGCCGGCGTGCCGGTGACCCTCGCCTTCCAGGGTGGCAACAGCGTGGTCAACCCGAGCGGGATCACCAAGGCCGACGGCACCTACCGGCTCGGTCCGGTGCCGGTGGGTCTCTACCGCAAGCTGGGCGTCAACGGCGGCGGCTTCGACCCGATCAGCAAGTCGGTCCGCGTCACCGCCGGCGGTGCGGTCAAGGACTTCGGCGTACGCCGTGACTGGGCAGCGTCGAGTGGTGGAGCGTCGATCGCGGACTTCAACGGACCCGACTACTCGCCGGCCTGTGGTCCCGACCTCGCGATCGACGGCAGTCAGGCCGCCGGCTGGGGCAGCACCACCGGAGACGACGACGGCACCCCGACCAACGTCTTCGTGCCGAAGTACGTCGTCGTCGACCTGAGCCAGGCCATCGACATCTCCGAGTTCTCCGTCGACCCGTCCGCGACCTGCGGCGATGGTGGCAGTGCCTCGACCGGCGACTACCAGATCGAGACGTCGCCCGACGGCACGACCTGGACCCTGGCGGCCCAGGGCACGTTCGTGGCTGACGATCGCGGTCGGTTCAACACGGTCACGCCGACGGCGGGTGCCGGTGGGGTGCGGTTCGTGAAGTTCACGATCCTGGGCAACCAGACGCCGGACTTCGCTACCAGCTGTCCCGACGGCGCCTTCTCCGGTTGCTCCTACACCGACCTCACCGAGCTGAAGGTGTACGGCGCCACCACGCCGTGATGATGCTGGGGCTGGGTCTCTTTGCAACAATGCAAGGGTGTCGGAGAAACAGGAAAGGCCCGTCCTCACCGGACTGATCGCGCTGGTGGCGGTGGCCGTCGTCGTGGGACTGCTGATGGGTGGTGCGGCGCTGTTCGGGACCAAGATCCTCGGTCTCGACGGCGGCGACGCAGCCACCGGTGCCGCGACGGGTGGTGACTCGCTCTACCTGCCCACCCCGAGCGCGACCGAGGAGGGCGGCTCCCAGATCACCCTCGCCCCGGGCGATCCGACCACCTCCTCGGCTCCGGCGCCGGAGAAGACCAAGAAGCCGAAGAGGAAGATCGAGCTTGTCGCCGGGCAGAAGTCGGTCGGCTCGTTCGAGAAGATCGACCTCACCGGCACCTACCTGATGGGCAATGGGAAGATCCTGCAGGTGCAGCGGTTCGAGGGGGGCTCGTGGCGCGAGTTCCCGGTGACCATGACCGTGCAGGGTGGCACCTTCTCGACCTTCGTGCAGACCGGCGTGTCAGGGATGAACAAGTTCCGGGTCATCGACACCCAGACCGACACAGCGTCCAACTCCGTGCTGGTGAAGGTCGCCTGAGCCTGCCGACCGGATGGCGGGCTGTCCGGCCAGCACGCCGCCGAGCACGAGGGTCATTCCGAGGAGCTGCAGGGGACCGAACGGCTCGCCGGCGAGGGCGACGCCCAGCAGCATCCCGACCACGGGGTTGACCAGGCCGATCAGAGCCACCGAACCGGCTGGCATCCGCTTCAGCCCGGTGAACCAGGCGACGTACGCCAGGGCCGTGCCGACCAGGCAGATGTAGGCGAAGCCGCCGAGGGCGCGCGCGTCGAGGTGTGGGGGAGCACCCTCGACGAGGGCGGCGACGGGCACGAGCAGGAGTCCTCCGGCGATCAGCTGCCAGGCGGTGAAGGTGAACAGGCCGACCGGGGGCTGCCAACGCCTGACCAGGACATAGCCCAGGCTGGAGATCAGCACCGCTCCCAGCGACGCGGCCACCCCTGTTGCATCGATCGCCAGGCCGCCCTGCAACACCAGGAGGGCGACGCCGGCGATGCCGACCGCGGCGCCGGCCAGCGAGAGCAGGGCGGGCCTCTCGGCAACCAGGGCCCAGGCGATCAGCAGGACGGCGATCGGGGAGGTGGCGGTCAGCGTGGCGGCGAGACCGCCGGGCAGGTGGTAGCCGGCCACGAAGATCAGGGGGAAGAACGCCCCGATGTTCAACGTGCCGAGGACGAGCGACTTCCACCACCAGTCACCGCGAGGCAGTCGGCGGGTCGCGGCGAGCATGACCAGTCCGACGGGCAGTGCCCGCACGGCGGCAGCGAAGAAGGGTCGGTCCGGTGGCAGGTAGTGGGCCGTCACGAAGTAGGAGGAGCCCCAGGCGGCTGGCGCGATGGCGGTGAAGAGTGGCGTCGCCCATCTAGTTTCCATGGAAAACATAATAGCTTCCAAAGAAGATATATTCCATACCCATGGAGCGAGAACCCGATCACGTGGCCCGGATCATGGCCCAGTGGCAGCAGGAGCGACCAGACCTCGACGTGTCACCCCAGGGCATCATCGGGCGCCTGCACAGGCTGGCGAGCCGCCTCACCGAGGAGCTCGTCGCCGTGTACGCCGACTTCGGCCTCGGGGAGGGTGACTTCGACGTGCTCGCCACGCTGCGGCGGTCGGGAGCGCCGTACGCCCTGACGCCCAGCGAGCTTGCGGCCGGCACCATGGTCACCTCAGGGGCGATCACCAAGAGGGTGGACCGGCTCGTCGCTCAGGGTCTTGCCACGCGTCGGGTCAGCCAGGCTGATGCCCGAGGGCGGGTCGTCGCGCTGACCGACCTGGGCGTGGAGACGATCGATCGGGCGTTCACCGCCCACATGGCCAACGAGCACCGGCTGGTGGCGTCCTTGGGTGAGATCGAACGCGCCCGGCTCGCACACCTGTTGGAGGTGTGGGGCCGGGCGCTCGAGATCTGACTCAGCTGGGGATCCAGTCCATCTTGTCGGGGTTGGGTCCGGTGCGTCCGGACTCGCCCTGGTCGAGTGCACTGATGGCAGCGACCTCGTCCGGGGTGAGGGTGAAGTCGAAGATCTCGAAGTTCTCCTTCATCCGCTCCGCGTGCATCGACTTGGGGAAGACGATGTCGCCGCGCTCCAGGTGCCAGCGCAGCGTGACCTGGGAGGGGGTCTTGCCGTGGGTGCCGGCGATCTTGCCGATCACCTCGTCGTCGAGCACCTTGCCCTGGGCGATGGGGGACCAGGCCTCCACGGCGATGCCGTGGGCATGCGATGCGGCCCTCGCGTCCTCGTTGGTGAAGTAGGGGTGGATCTCGATCTGGTTCACTGCCGGGACGACGCCGGTCTCCGCGATGATCCGCTCGAGATGTGCGGGCTGGAAGTTCGACACCCCGACCGAACGGGCGCGACCGTCGGCTACGAACTCCGACAGGGTCCTCCACGTCGAGACGAAGTCACCGTCGTACTTCGTCGGCAGGGGCCAATGGATCAGGAAGAGGTCGATCTGGTCGAGGCCGAGCTTGGCGAGGCTCTCGTCGAACGCCCTGCGGGCATCGTCCGGCTGGTGGAAGCCGTTGTTGAGCTTGCTGGTGACGTAGAGCTCGTCCCGGGCGATGCCTGACGCGGCGATGGCCTCGCCGACGCCCTTCTCGTTCTGGTACATCTGCGCGGTGTCGATGTGGCGGTAGCCCACCTCGAAGGCCTTCGTGACCGTCTCGGCGGTGTCCGCCGGTGGCACCTGGAACACGCCGAAGCCGAGCTGGGGGATCGTGGTGCTGTCATTGAGGGTCAAAGAGGAAACAGTCATACCTAGGACAAAACCACTGGCGACCAAACTATTCCTCCGCGGTGTCCACAGATCCTTTCCGCCCCTGGTTTCGAACACGTGTTCGAGGGAGAATGGGGCCATGCCCATCACCCCCGCCGCGGTCCTGGCCGGGCTTGCCGAGCTCCCCGCCCCAGCGGACGTGTTGCTGCGGGTCCGTGAGGCTCGTCGGGTGGCTGACGCTGCCGAGGTGGCGGTCCTGGTCTGTGCGGCGCAGTGGGCCGACCTGCATCCGCTGGCGTCGAGGGATGCCGAGGGTGCTCTCGACGACGAAGGGCTGCCCGATCTGGCGTGGGATGCGCCGGCCGAGTTCGCCGCCGCCTGCGGGAGGACCACCGAGGCAGGGCAGCGACTCATCCATCACGCACTCGAGTTGCGTCATCGGCTTCCTCGGGTCTGGGCCAGGCTGCTCAACGGAGACGTGGCGGCGTGGCGGGCCTGCCGCATCGCCGATCGGAGGGTCGGTCACCCTGCTGACGTTGCCGCCCACGTGGACGCCGCGATCGAGTCCGTCGCCCATCGGGTGGGGCCGGTGGTGCTGGACAGGGTGCTCGACGAGGCGATGCTGCGTCTCTATCCGGAGCAGCGTGAGCTGGATCAGCTCGAGGCGCTCGACTTCCGGTTCGCGACGCTGCACGAGTCCTCCATCAACCACACGGGGGTGGCAGAGATGACCCTGCGGGCCGACTTCAAGGACCTCAAGGACTTCGACGACACGCTCGCCGAGGTGGCGGCTGCCCTGGCCGTCACTCTGGAGGCAGACGGCATCGTCGAGTCCCTCGACGTACGCCGCGCGATGGCCATCGGTGTGCTGGCCGACCCGGCGCAGGCTCTCGAGGTCCTCGGCCGAGCCGGGCCGACGAAGCCCGGGCTTCGCAAGCGGCTCACCTTGCACGTGCACCTGACCGACACCGCGCTGGCCGGTTCGAACGCCGTGGGCCGGTGCGACTCGACTCGCGGTGGGGTTCGCCCGATGCTGGAGCAACAGGTCCGCGACTGGTGCGGCCGCACCGACACCGAGCTTCGGGTGCAGCCGGTGATCGATCTCAACGACCACGCCCACGTGGAGGCCTATGAGGTCCCCGATCGGCTCAGGACCCGGGTCGAGCTGTTCCACCATCAGTGCATGTTCCCGTGGTGCACCCGCCCGGCCCGTGCGTCCGACTGTGATCACGTGATCCCTCATGGAGTGGGCGGCGCGACCTGCGACTGCAACCTGGCGCCGTTATGCCGCCGGCATCACCGCTTGAAGACCGTCACCCGGTGGCGCTATTTCACGGTCGAGCCCGGGGTGTTTCTCTGGACTACGCCCCACGGCTATCAACTGCTGCGCAGCCACACCGGCACCCAAGACGTCAGCCCGCCGGTCACCGCCCAGCGAGATCCCGAGCCGGTCGACACCGGCTGCCACTACTCACTCACGGCCCGGTGAGCTGTCCGCGCGCCTCGATGACCTCGAGCGATCGTGCGGGTCCGTGGACCGTCAGCGTGCTCGCGATGTCCTGCCAGCCCTCGTTGTTGATCCGATAGCGCCCGGAATAGGTGACGTCGACGGAGAGTGAGTACGTGCCCGGCCGACGATAGGTGTGGGTGTTCAACGACGCCACATCTGCCCCGGGGGTCCAGGCCGTCCCAGGAGTGGCCGTCTGCCACGGGTCCTCGTCCAGGCCCGGCAGCCACGTCCAAGCGGTGGGAGTGGCCTCGATCGTGACCTGCTGCCCGAGCAACGTCACCGTCTGGGCGCGGACCTGTGCCGTGTGGGTCGAGAACACGGTCGGCAGGTTGATGAGGGTGCGCCCACCAGGTGGCGCGACGGTCAGGCTGGCTGCGGGCCACTGGAGTCGCTCGAACTCCCTGGCCACCATCTCGGGCGTGATCGCCTCGAGGTTCTCCGCGACGGCCGGGCTGAGACACACGCGCGCATACTCCTCGCCATCGCGGAAGACCGTGTACCAACGCCCGCCCGGCACCGCGTCACACGGCCTCGAGCCCAGGCATCCCGTGTCGGTGGCGAGACTGTCGCACTCCATCTGGACGCGATACGTGTGTTCGCCCGGGCTGGCGAACAGCTCCACGGTGTCAGTCTGGGTGGTTGTGCAGTGTGTTGCCGCCAGTGATAGGTCAGCAACCGTATTGCACGACGTGCTCAGCCCTGCTGATGCAGGCGACATGGGGGAAGCCCAAGCCAGTGCATGCGTTGCGAGGATGTAGCCGATCTTATTCATTGCGCCACTTGGGTGAGGCCAGCTGGTCATCCAGCCAGTCGTCGAAGATCCGTTCATGTGCACCTGCAGGTGAATGCGCTCAGCACCATTCAAATGGCGAACTGGTACGCCATCGGCCTCGCGTATATCTGGTCGGCGCGCTCCTGACGAAGAAGTCGACCAGCAGCTCGTGTCGGGCCACCCTCCTTGGCGCACTAATCGAAAGTAGTTTCCAGCCGTCCGTCTGGACCCACCCTCCTGGCTCTGTAGATGGCATTGAGCCGATCCGCAATCGCCTGGCAGTCTGCGCAGCCGGCGCTCAGCTCCAGGAAGGCCTTCGTCTCTCCGGTCACCTGCCATCGCGTTGTGCACCTCCACCCACCGACGCAAGAACGCCTCCGGCGTCTCGTCCGTCACCGATTCCTCGGTGGCACCGGGGCTGGCGCTGGCCACCTCGTCAGGCGATGGCGGGGGCGTCAGGGGTGCGGGTGCGGCTGGTGTGTGCGAGCACCCGGCGAGGGCGAACGCCGTCGCGGTGACGGCGAGAGCGGTGCGATGGGCTGGTCCGGGGCGTCGGATGTGCATGCGGGAGACCTCCGAGAGTGGTTCGGCGGGCCGAGGCTAGACGCCCCTGAGGACTTCCAGCAACGCCCAGGACCCAGCGCTGTGGAGAACCGATCCGGTTCCTGTTGCTACGTCCCTTTTGCGCCCGCGGAGCGCTCAGAATTTGCAACTCGAGTCGGGAACACGCGGCCGACGGCCTGCGTTGAGACAGTCAGATGAACTTGAGTTGATCCGACTCAACTTTAATGACAGACTGTATCTATCAACCCCTGCTGCACACTCAGCAGAGTCAACCCGGAGGTATCCCATGGCACGCGCGGTCGGCATCGACCTCGGTACGACGAACTCCGTCGTCTCGGTTCTCGAAGGTGGAGAACCCACCGTCATTGCAAACGCAGAAGGAGCCCGCACGACCCCCTCGGTGGTCGCGTTCTCCAAGTCGGGCGAGGTCCTCGTCGGTGAGGTCGCCAAGCGGCAGGCCGTCACCAACGTCGATCGCACCATCCGTTCGGTCAAGCGCCACATGGGCACCGACTGGACCGTCAAGATCGACGACAAGGCGTTCACGCCCCAGCAGATCAGCGCATTCGTGCTGCAGAAGCTCAAGCGGGACGCCGAGGCATTCCTGGGCGAGACCGTCACCGACGCGGTGATCACCGTGCCGGCGTACTTCTCCGACGCCCAGCGCCAGGCCACCAAGGAGGCCGGCGAGATCGCGGGCCTCAACGTGAGCCGCATCGTCAACGAGCCCACCGCGGCGGCGTTGGCCTACGGACTCGACAAGGGCGACGACCAGACGATCCTCGTCTTCGACCTCGGTGGCGGCACGTTCGACGTGTCCCTGCTCGAGATCGGCGAGGGCGTCGTAGAGGTCAAGGCCACCAGCGGCGACAACCACCTCGGTGGTGACGACTGGGACGCCCGCATCGTCGACTGGATGGTCAAGAAGTTCAAGGACAACAACGGAGTCGACCTCGCGGCCGACAAGATCGCCAACCAGCGCCTCCAGGAGGCTGCTGAGAAGGCGAAGATCGAGCTGTCGAGCTCCAGCGAGACCACGATCCACCTTCCGTACATCACCCACGGCGAGTCCGGCCCGCTGCACTTCGAGGAGAAGCTGACGCGTGCCGAGTTCCAGAAGCTCACCTCCGACCTCCTCGACCGCACGAAGGTGCCGTTCCAGCAGGTCCTCAAGGACGGCGGCGTGGCAGTCGACAAGATCGACCACGTGGTGCTCGTCGGCGGCTCGACCCGGATGCCTGCGGTGGCCGAGGTCGTCAAGGTCCTCCTCGGTGGCAAGGAGCCCAACAAGGGCGTCAACCCCGATGAGGTCGTCGCGGTCGGCGCTGCGCTCCAGGCCGGCGTACTCAAGGGAGAGGTCAAGGACGTCCTGCTCCTCGACGTCACCCCGCTGAGCCTCGGCATCGAGACCAAGGGTGGCGTGATGACCAGCCTGATCGAGCGCAACACCACGATCCCGACCAAGCGCAGCGAGATCTTCACCACCGCCGACGACAACCAGCCGTCGGTGGAGATCAAGGTCGCCCAGGGTGAGCGTCAGATGTGGGCCCAGAACCAGCCGCTCGGCAACTTCGAGCTCACGGGTCTTCCCCCGGCGCCCCGAGGCATCCCGAAGATCGAGGTCACCTTCGACATCGACGCCAACGGCATCGTGCACGTCTCCGCCAAGGACCACGCGTCCGGTCGCGAGCAGTCGATGACGATCTCCGGTGGCTCCGCGCTGTCGAAGGACGAGGTCGCCCGCATGGTCAAGGAGGCCGAGCAGTACGCCGAGGAGGACGCTCAGCGTCGTGCCGCGGTCGAGGTCCGCAACCAGGCCGACTCGCTCGTCTACACGACCGAGAAGTTCCTGACCGACAACGCCGACAAGCTGCCCGACGACGTCAAGACCGAGGTCCAGGGCGACGTCGACTCCCTCAAGGCCATCCTCGAGAACGCCGAGGCCAGCGCCGACGAGATCCAGGTCGGGGTCACCAAGCTGGGCGAGTCCAGCCAGAAGATGGGTGCCGCGATGTACGCCGCCGCCGAGGCCGACCAGGCCGCCGCGGGCGGCTCGACCGGCAGCACCGGCGAAGGCGACGACGACGTCGTCGACGCGGAGATCGTCGACGAAGCCCCCGAGGGGACGGCGGACGACGCGGCTGAGACGGGCGACACCAAGTGACCGACGGCAACGTCGCTTCGGGAGGGGAGCCGCAGGAGACTGCGGCTCCCCTCGCCGGGGAGCCCGTCCCCCAGTCGATCGCGGAGTCGGAGGACGAGCTGGCCGAATCCGACATGGTCGAGGAGGGCGCCCCGGTGCAGGCCGTCGACGACGAGCTCGTGGTCACCCAGATCGCGCTGGCAGAGCGCACCGCCGACCTGCAGCGACTGCAGGCCGAATACCTCAACTACAAGCGCCGGGTCGACCGTGACCGCGACCTGATCCGCGAGAACGCGACGTACGCCGCCCTCGCGCCGATCATCGAGGTCCTCGACACCATCGACCTGGCCCGCCAGCACGGCGAGCTCGACGGCGGCTTCAAGGCCGTCTCCGAACAACTCGAACGCACCGTCGCCAACCTGGGGCTGACCCGGTTCGGCACCGCGGGTGACGCGTTCGACCCGAACATCCACGAGGCCCTGAGCCACATCGGCCAGGACGCCGAGGTCAGTGTCACGACCTGCCAGCACATCGCGAAGGTGGGCTACCGGATCGGCGAGCGAGTCGTCCGGGCCGCGCAAGTCCTGGTCGTGGATCCGGCAGACGAATAAGGGGGTGAGTGCGTGACCAACGCAGACTGGGCCAAGAAGGACTTCTACGCCGAGCTCGGTGTCAAGAAGGACGCCGGCGCCGACGAGATCAAGAAGGCCTATCGTCGGCTCGCGCGCGACAACCATCCCGACACGCATCCCGGCGACAGCGTCCGGCACGAGAAGTTCAAGACCGTCGCCGAGGCCTACGACGTGGTCGGCGACGCCGAGAAGCGCGCCCAGTACGACCAGATCCGCTCGATGCCCACCGGGTTTCCGGGCGGTGGCGGCGGGGGTGCCGGCTTCGACATCAACGACCTGCTCCGCGACCGGGCCGGCGGGGGTGGGTTCGGCGACATGTTCGGCGATCTCTTCGGAGGCGGCGGCCGCGGGCGCACCCAGCAGCGGCGACCCACCAAGGGCTCCGACGTCGAGACCACCGCAACGATCGCGTTCACCGATGCGCTCGAGGGCGTCACCATCAGCCTCCGGCTGACCAGTGACGCGCCCTGCCCCGACTGCTCGGGCACCGGGGGCAAGCCCGGCACGAAGCCGCACATCTGTCCCGAGTGCGAGGGTGCGGGGTTCGTGGTGGCCAGTGTCGGCGGCGCGTTCTCGATGAACGAGACCTGCCCAGCTTGTGGAGGACGCCAGCTCGTCTACGACGAGCCGTGCCCGACGTGCCACGGCAGCGGCCGCGGCATGTCCGCGCGCAGCATCCAGGCGCGGATCCCGGCAGGGGTCAAGGACGGACAGAAGATCAGGCTGCGCGGCAAGGGCGCTGCCGGGGAGAACGGAGGACCGGCCGGAGACCTGTTCGTGAACGTCAAGGTCACCGCCCATCGACTCTTCGCCCGAAAGGGCGACAACCTGACTCTCGACGTACCCATCTCCTTCGACGAGGCGGCTCTGGGTGCCGAGGTGAAGATCCCCACCTTGGGTGGCGCACCGGTCACCCTGAAGCTCCCGGCAGGCACGCCCAACGGCCGCACGTTCCGGGTGCGTGGCAAGGGTGCGCGCAAGTCCGACGGCACCAACGGTGACCTCCTGGCCACCGTCGAGGTGCAGGTGCCCGCCGTGCTCGACCAACCCGCCAAGGAGGCGGTCGAGGCCTACCGCGCCGCGACCGCAGGGCGCACCCTGCGCACCAACCTGTTCGAGGCGTCATGAGCAACCTCCCCGCTCCCGAGGCCGCGGTCTACGTCATCAGCGTGGCCGCGGAGCTCACCGGGCTCCACCCGCAGACGCTGCGCACCTACGAGCGGCTCGGTCTCGTCACACCGGGCCGCACCGGCGGCGGTGGTCGGCGCTACTCCTTCCGCGACATCGAGCTGCTGCGCGAGATCGCCTCCCTCACCTCGCACGGCATCGGGCTCGAAGGCGTACGCCGCATCCTCGACCTGGAGCACCGCGTCGATGCGCTGAAGCAGCGCAATGCCGAGCTCCAGGCCGAGCTGGAGGAGATTCGAGCCGCAGCACGCCGGTTGCCGACCGACCAACCGAGCCTGCCCAGCCGACTCCCGATGCTGCGGGATCCACAACCCGGCCAGTCGATCGTGGTCTGGCGCCGCGGTCGCTGAAGCGGGGCGAATGGCCCTTGAGGGACTGATCCGGGACTGAGAGGTTTGAAACATGGACGCAGCTAAGTTCACCACGCGCAGCCGTACGGCGGTCGAGACCGCCCAGCTGCTCGCCACGAAGGCCGGCAACACGCAGACCGAGCCGATCCACCTGTTGGTGGCGCTCCTGCGTGAGTCCGACGGGATCAGTCGCACCCTCATCGCCAACTCCGGGGTGGACGCGGCCGCTCTCACCGTGCGTGCCGAGGCCGTCATGGAGTCGCTGCCGAGCGCCAGCGGTGCCACCGTGCAACAGCCCGCCGCCTCCGCGTCCCTGACGCGCGCCCTCGCCTCGGCCCTCGACCTGGCCTCCTCGATGAAGGACGACTACGTCGCCACCGAGCACCTGCTGATCGGGCTGGCCTCGGTCGAGAGCAGCGCCCAGAAGCTCCTGAACGACGCTGGCCTGCGCGAGAACGGGCTGCGCGAGGGGCTCACCGCCGTCCGCGGCAACCGCCGCGTCACCAGCCCGGAGGCCGAGTCGACGTACGAGGCCCTGGAGAAGTACTCCGTCGATCTCACCGAGGCCGCCCGAGACGGCCGCCTCGACCCCGTGATCGGGCGCGACGCCGAGATCCGGCGCGTGGTGCAGGTGCTCAGCCGGCGCACCAAGAACAATCCGGTCCTGATCGGTGACCCCGGCGTCGGCAAGACGGCCGTCGTCGAGGGTCTGGCCCAACGCGTCGTCGCCGGCGACGTGCCCGACTCCCTCAAGGGCCGGCGCGTGCTGAGCCTCGACCTGGCCGCCATGGTGGCGGGCGCGAAGTACCGCGGCGAGTTCGAGGAGCGCCTCAAGGCCGTGCTGGAGGAGATCAAGGACGCCGGCGGTCAGGTGATCACCTTCATCGATGAGCTGCACACCGTCGTGGGTGCCGGGGCGGGCGGTGACTCCGCCATGGACGCCGGCAACATGCTCAAGCCGATGCTGGCCCGTGGCGAGCTGCACATGATCGGCGCCACGACCCTGGACGAATACCGCGAGCGCATCGAGAAGGACCCGGCCCTCGAGCGACGGTTCCAGCAGGTGTTCGTCGGTGAACCCAGTGTCGAGGACACCATCCAGATCCTGCGCGGCATCCAGGAGAAGTACGAGGCCCACCATGGCGTCCGGATCACCGACGCCGCCCTCGTCGCCGCCGCCACGCTGTCGGACCGCTACATCACCGGCCGACAGCTGCCCGACAAGGCGATCGACCTGATCGACGAGGCCTCGTCGCGCCTGCGGATGGAGATCGAATCCTCTCCGGAGGAGATCGACCAGCTCCGGCGACAGGTCGACCGGCTGAAGATGGAGGAGTTCGCCCTCGCCAAGGAGAGCGACCCGGCCTCGGTCGAACGGCTCGCCAAGCTGCGAGCCGACCTGGCCGACCGCTCCGAGGAGCTGCTGGGGCTGGAGGGTCGCTGGGAGCGCGAGAAGGCCTCGCTCGAGGGCGAAGGTGAGCTGCGGCGAGCGCTCGACCAGCTCCGGATGGAGGAGGAGCGCTATCTGCGCGAAGGCAACCTCGAAGCCGCCAGCAAGATCCGCTACGAGTCCATACCGTCGTTGGAGAAGAAGCTGCTGTCGGTCGAGGAGTCCGAGAAGTCCGACACCGAGCCCCTGGTCGGTGAAGAGGTGGGCGCCGAGCAGATCGCCGAGGTCGTCGAGGCCTGGACCGGCATCCCGACCGGTCGGATGCTCCAAGGCGAGACCGCCAAGCTGCTCGAGATGGAGACCGTCATCGGCGAGCGCCTGATCGGCCAGAAGGGCGCGGTCAACGCCGTGTCCGACGCCGTACGCCGCTCACGGGCGGGCATCTCGGACCCCAACCGACCGACCGGCTCGTTCCTGTTCCTCGGCCCCACCGGCACCGGCAAGACCGAGCTGGCCAAGGCGCTCGCGGACTTCCTGTTCGACGATGAGCGGGCGATCGTGCGCATCGACATGAGCGAATACTCCGAGAAGCACTCGGTCTCGCGGCTCGTCGGGGCCCCTCCCGGCTACGTCGGCTACGACGAGGGTGGCCAGCTGACCGAGGCGGTCCGCCGCCGCCCCTACTCGGTGGTGCTGCTCGACGAGGTCGAGAAGGCCCACCCCGAGGTCTTCGACATCCTCCTGCAGGTGCTCGACGACGGTCGCCTGACCGACGGCCAGGGGCGCACGGTCGACTTCCGCAACACGCTCCTGATCCTGACCAGCAACCTCGGATCGACCTACCTGGTGGATCCCTCGCTGACCACCGACGTCAAGCACTCGTCGGTGATGGGCGTGGTGCGCCAGCACTTCAAGCCCGAGTTCCTCAACCGGCTCGACGAGGTCGTGATGTTCGATGCCCTCACCAAGGACGAGCTCACCCACATCGTCGACCTGCAGCTCACCCTGCTGGAGCAGCGGCTCGCGGTCCGCAGGATCTCGGTCCAGGTCACCGAGGCCGCCCAGACCTGGCTCGCCGACACCGGCTACGACCCGGCGTACGGCGCCCGGCCGCTGCGGCGCCTGATCCAGACCGCCATCGGCGACCCCCTGGCCAAGCTGCTCATCGCGGGCACGGTCACCGACGGTGGCGGCGTGAGGGTCGACGTCGTCGAGGGTGGGCTGACGCTCACCCCAGAGTGAGCCAGTAGCGACGCTTGCGCCCCAGCGACGTGTCGCGGAGGTCCTCGAGGATGCCGCCGTGGCGCTCGATGGTGCGGGCCGAAGCGGTGTTGGAGTCGTCGCAGGTGATGAGCACCCGGTCCAGCCCTCGTTCCCTCGCGTGCGCGAGGACCTCGCCGAGAGCCCAGGTGGCGAGCCCACGGCGGCGTGCGGAAGGCCGGATCCCGTAGCCGACGTGCCCACCGGTCTCCAGGAGGAAGTCGTTGAGCGTGTGGCGGAGGCTGATCGCCCCGAGACAGGTGTCGTCCTCCACGATCCACCAGTACGTCGCGTGGACGAACCCGGGCTCCGGGACGATTGACTCGTCGGACTGCCTATCGAGCCACTCGACCCAGGCTGCGAAGCCCTCCGCGCTGTCCACGTCGTCCGTCTGCCGCAGGCCGGCGCCGTCCTGGTGCACCCCCCGGCCCCAGTCGTCGCGGGCGTCGAGCCAGGACTTCTGCAGAACGGTCGTCGGGGTGATGATCTCGGGCATGGATCGACCCTAGGTTGCCCCGCTCCGGGGTTCCACGCGTTTTCCACAGATCTGATTGCCCTCTTCCTTGTCGAACGTGTGTTCGAGAGGATGGGGGTATGGATCTGGTGCCCCTCGACTGTCTGGACGCGGCTGGTGTGCTCGCGCGTCAAGACGGCCTGGTGGTGCGTCGCCGGGCGGTGGAGGTCGAGGATCTCCTGGTCGCTGCCCAGTGGGCGGTCCTGCACGGTGCGGACCCGGGCGAGGACCCGGGCGAGTCCCGTGGGTTTGGTGACCGGTTGGTCCAGGTCGGTGGTGAGGGCACCCCGGCGGTGCGGGAGTTCTGTGTGGCCGAGCTCGCGACCGTACGTCGGGTCCACCCGGTGGCGTGCCACAAGGTCCTCGCCGACGTCCTCGACCTGCAGCACCGGTTGCCGTTGACGTGGGCGGTCGTCCAAGCTCTGGCCGCGGAGGTGTGGGTCGCCCGCCGGGTCGCAGCCATGACACGTTCGCTCCCTTTGGCTGCCGTGGGGGTGGTGGATGCGGCGGTCGCTGCGGCGATCGTGGGCCTGTCGCCCGCCCGGGTCTTCGAGCTGGTCCAGGCCAAGATCATCGAGGCCGACCCCGTCGCCCACGAGACCAAGCTCGAGCAACAACGCCGCCGCAGGTATGTGGCGTTGGGTCGGGTCGACGAGTTCGGGCTGCGCCACCTCATCGCCCGCATCAACGCCGGCGACGCCGTGTGGGTCGACGCCATGCTGGAACGAGTCGCAGACCTCCTAGCCCCCGGCAACCCAGAGGCCACCCGGGACGAGCTCCGCGCCGAAGCGATGGGCTGGCTGGCCCGCCCCGCCGAACTCCTCGCCCTGCTCCTCGAGAGCAACCCCGACGAATCCGAGAGCCACGACCTCCAGGAGTCCCGCACCACCGCGCTGCCGGTCGAGGTCCTCGACTGCCTGCGTGGCATGGACCCGGCGAAGCTGCGACCCCGAGCAGTGCTCTACCTCCACCTGCATGAGGCTGCGGTGAGTGGCACCGCCACCGGTGTCGTACGCGCTGAAGGACTGGGCCCTCTGGTGGTGGGTCAGGTCGGCGAGCTGCTGCGTGGTGCCCACGTCACCGTGACCCCGGTCCTCGACCTGGCCGATCAGGTCCACGTCGCCGCCTACGAACACCCCGAAACCCTCAAGGACCGGGTCTGGCTCACCAGCGGCGGCGACTACTTCCCCCACACCGCCAACCCGGGACACCGAGACCGGGTCGACTTCGACCACCCCGACCCGTTCGTCCCCGCGGCCCGTGGCGGCCCACCAGGTCAGACCGGCACCCACAACTCCGGACCCCTGAACAGGTCCCACCACCGCATCAAGACCCACGCCGGGTGGCACAGTCGACAGACCGGGCCAGGCAGCTATGTCTGGCGCACCCCCCACGGCCACTACCGCCTCGTCGACCACCACGGCACCCACGTCATCCCCACCGACCTCGGCGAGCGGCTGCTCAGCGCTCCCGAGTCACCGTGACATACGGCGACCGGCCGGCCAACCGGGTCACGACGATTCCGGTCACGGTCATGGTCAGTGCGATGCCGACGAGTACGACGAGCTGGAACTGCGCTGCCACGGTGGGGCTCGCGCCACCGAACAGGGCGCCGACGAAGGCACCGGGGAGGGTGACCAGGCCGGTGGACTTGGTCTGGTCCAACGTCGGGAGCAGGGCCTCTCTGGCCGCCTCGCGCCCGATCTCCTCATGGGCTCGAGCGGGTGTTGCTCCCAGCGACAACCAGGCCTCGACCTCGTCACGCCGGGCGCGCGCACCGCGCAGGAAGTTGCGGCCGGACAACGTGGCGGCGGTCATCGAGTTGCCGATGATGATGCCGCCGACGGCGACGAGGTAGCGCACCTCGACGTCGACCAGCCGCAGCCCGAAGATGACGACGAGCGTCACCACGGCGCCGGCCAGCACCCCGAGGAGCGCCGTACGACGACCGTGCCACAGGTCCTGCAACCGGTCGGCCGCGGTCCAGGTCGCGGTGGTCAGCATCAGCACGATGAACAGCGCCACCGTCCACGGCACCGCGAGGATGCCATGCAGGAGGAGCGCCACCGCCGTGAGCTGGACCACGGCCCGCAGCACCGCCCAGAGCGGGAACCAACCCAGCCCGAGACCGGCCCAGCGCCCCAGACCCAGCGTGAGCGACGTCATCGCCAACAGCCCCAGCCCGAAGGGCAGGTAGTCGACCACTGAGCTCACGTGGGCATTGTGCCCCGACTCAGCGGACGAACTTCACATATCGCCAGAGGCTCTTGGTCGCGGTGTTCGCGACATCGCCTCGCCACTGGGCACGGATCCGGACCGGGTGGCCCAGGTAGTCCCTGCTCCCTCGCAGGCGCAGGTCGGCGCGGCTCTTGCTCGACAGCCTGAAGCAGGCTGACTCGTGGAGGAGGCGCCACCGGCCGCCACGCCGGATCTGGCTTTCGAGGCGCAGGCAGTCCCCGGCGTGATCCGGTGCCACGGTGGCTCGCATCCGTGCCGAGTCGGCGAGGGCGTAGACGGAGAACTTGCCGACGTTCCCGCGAGAAGCTCGCATCCGAGAGTTCACGTGCGCGCTGACCGTGGCGACCCTCGCGACCGAGGTCGCTTGGGCCACACCCGCTCCGCTCAAGCTGACGGTGAAGATGGTGCGTCGCGTCACGGGGACCCTCGCCTTGAGGTTGCCTTCCGCGTCGACCGTGCCTCTGGCGACCAGTCGCTTCGAGCCCGCAAACGGAGTTGCGAAGATCGAGAGGGTCCGGGCCTGCTCCCCGCGCGGAGGTGACCGGTCACCGTCGCGGTGTCGCCGTACGCGTAGTTCGACGAGTCCGCCCGGACGGTGATGCGAGGCGGCAGCGGAGGCGGCAGCTCGTGGGCGCGATAGCTGACGGAACCGAAGAGCGCGGCATCGGCCCGCGGTGGCAAGGGATCGTCGAGCACCTGGCAATGCTGCTCGAAGCTAGCGGAGAATCGGGTCACGAGCCCATCGACGTCGAACTCGGCCTCGTGCACCGTGAAGCTGCCGGCGACCGAGCACCCGCGTCCGTGTCCGCCGACACTCAGATCGGCGAGCGCGGGGTCATAGCTGGCGCTGTCAGCCACCTGGTACGTCGTGCCTGCGGTGAGCTCCTTGCCCGCCCCAGGCAGGAACTCGGCCGACCACTCAGGAGTCAGCACCCTCACCAGGTGGGCGTCGCTGTCGCTGTCCACGGTGATAGGGGTGTCGTCGATGGAATAGTTGTAGTCCTCGCCCGCACCCACCCAGTCGCCATTCTGGCTCCTCATCGTGAAGGTGGTGTGTCCACTGATCCCCACTCCTCGCAAGGGCACGGTGTGGAACCCGGCGGCGCTCGAGTCGCTGATCTTCAAGGTGCCGTGACGTACACCTGGTCGTGACGGGTCGAACGCCACCCGCACCTCGCATGCCTCGCCGACATCTATCCTGACGCAGTAGTCGCCGCGGACCACGAAGTCGGAGCTGCCCGCCGTGATGGCCGCTCCCGTGAACGTCAGCGGTGTGGTCCCCGTGTCCACGACGTGCACAGGAACTGCCACCGACTCGGCTCCGGGGTAGGTATCGGGCCACGTGAGCTGTGAGTCCAGCAGTGTCATGTCGGTGTCAGTCTGCGGCTCGTTGATCCGGATCTCGCCCACGACGGGACCGCAGTTCAGCTGATAGCGAATCGCCAGCCGGCCCAGGTCAGGAGCGATGTCCAGCACCGTGAACGAGCTGCGGACGGTGCTGGTGGTACAGCCGCCCAGGTCGTCATCGCCGAGCTGCGTGATGCGCATCGTGGGGTGTTCGAGATCCCCAACGACCAGGGACCGGTCGTACTGACCGGTGACCAGGCTCTCGCCGAACTTCGCGCGGAACTGCAGGATGAATTCACCCCCGGATGTGCCGCCTGCGACGTGGACCTCGATCCCGTCGGTCACCGAACCCGTCACGCTGATGTCACCGGAGCCGGTGTACCAGCGTCGGTATTCCGGGGAGGCGAAGGCGCCTATGGGTCCGTTCGCCATCGTGACACTCGTCAGCGTCGGCTCATCAGCCTGGACCGGTTGCGAGCCCACCACCGTCAGGCCTGTCACGGCCAGAACGGCGACCACGCAGCGGCGTACCCAGTTCACAGAGTCTCCCTCGGACAATCGCAGAATGTCCGATTCAGTCTTTCACGGCCGCGCGAAGAGGGTGGCTAAACGCCGACCCTCGGCGACGGGACCCTGATGCTGGCTCCGTTGGTCACGGGTGACCGACGACGAGGCAGCGCCGAGTCCGGGCTGAGCACGCCCTGCCAGCGGTGCAGTTTGCGGCGTTCCCACCGGTTCCCCTGGCGCCAGGTGACCGTCACGACGTTCCACGACGGCAGGCTCGGGTCCTGGCTGTGTCGCGACAGCCGGAGCACGGTGCCGGCGGCGATCTGGCGGAAGCCCAGGCCGGCGTAGATGAACTGAACGTCCGTCCCGCGGCTCATCTGGACCTGTACGTCGACGGCCTCTTCATCTCCCTGGTGCGTGAGCACCGCGAAACCACTGCTCGAGGTCTTGTCGACTCTCCATCGCACGGTGGACGTGCGCCCCTGGTTGTTCATTAGTACGCCCCCCGACGCTCTTTGCTTGTACTTCGACTTCTTGCACGCCACCCCCACGGTGGTTGCATGAACCATTGAACACTCGGGCAGACCCGAAAGCACGCCCCGCGACGGTTTACCACCCGAACTCGTGTCGCCGACGCTCGATTTCGTCACCCCGGGTGGTCATTTCGGGCGATATCGGCATCGGGTTGCCCGTAGTGGTCAAATGGAGGGGTGAGCGAGGCGAAGTTGATCCGGCCCAGCCAGGTGACCCTTGCCGGCTGGATGGTGATCGTGGGATCGGTGGTGGTCGTCCTCACCGCGTTCGAACAGGTCGGCAGCTTCCACACCCTGGAGGTCCGCGAGGACGTCGAGCGCTTCCTCGGCACCACCACCGGGGAGGGCCTGGGGCTGTCCACCGACTCCGCGCTGTTCCTCCTGCGCCTTCTGGCCATGGTCGCGGCCGGCTGCGCCACTGCGGCAGGAGTGCTCGGCTGGCACGTCCTGCGGCGCCACCGCCCCTCCAGGGTCGCCCTGTCGATCGTCGCCGTGCCGCTGTTCCTGTCCGGGATCGTGGCCGGCGGATTCTTCTCCTCACTGGTTGCCGCCTCGGCCCTGCTCCTCTGGTCACGCCCGGCACGGGACTGGTTCGACGGCGTGACGCGTCCGCGGCCCGAGTTCGTGCATCCGTCCGGTGCTCGTGAGCCGGGGCACTGGTCGCAGGCACCCCCTCCCGCAGAGGCGGCGCCGTACGTCGGCTTCGGCACCCTGCCGCCGCCGCCCGCCGACGCCCTCGCGCACCGGGCCCGGCCCGATCAGCTCCGCCCCGACCAGATCCTCTGGGCCTGCGTGGTGAGCTGGGCGTTCTCCTCACTGAGTGCGCTGGCCCTCGGGGCCGGCCTGCTGGCCCTGCTCATCGACGGGCATTCACTCATCGACGAGGCGATCGCTCAGAATCCCGATCTCTCCACCTCCGGGATGTCGCAGGGGGCCTTGCTCGCCGGCGTGAGTGTCGTCATCGCCGTGATGTTCACCTGGGCCGTCCTGGTGGTCGTGGCGACCTACTTCGTCTGGCAGGGTCGGGCGTGGGCCCGGCGGGCGCTGCTGATCTCCTCGGGGATCGTGGTCGCGGTGGCGGCGTTGGCCCTGTTCACCAGCCTGGTCACCCTCCCGGTCCTGATCGCCGCAGGAGTGGTGATGCGATTGATGCTCACCTCGCGGGCGGCCGCCTGGTGCTCGCCGGAGCCCGGGCAGTCACGCTCCACGCCTTCGCCGTGACCTCGAAGTCGGCAGGCGGCAGCTGCGAGGCGCACAGCCCCTTGAGCGCCTCCCGCGCCTGCGGCGCCAGGCCGGCGACGTAGGCGCCGGCGGGGCCGACCCCGAGCGTGTACGGCTCCCACCAGTCCTCGAACGTCGCGCAGTGCGCCGCGACGCTCAGCGAGCCGCTGGTCACCTCCGCCAACCCGGCCTCGGCGGCCAACCTGGCGAGATCGCCCTCCCTGGTGCCGGGCAGCGTCGCCTCTCCCGGCGCCCGCGGATCCAGCTCTGCGGCGCACCGCCAGAACAGTGAGAGCGGGCCGGCTCCACCCGCGTGGTCCCACACGCAGGCCGCCACCGAGCCTCCCGGACGCGTCACCCGTCCCATCTCCCGGAGGCCCGCCACCGGGTCGGCCATGAAGTGCACCACGAGTTGGGCCAGCGCCACGTCGAACTCGTCGTCGTCGTAGGGCATCGCCTCGGCGGAACCGGGCCCGACCTCGACGCCGGGGAAGCGCGCGGCCGTGGCCGCGACGAAGGATGCGGAGGGGTCGATCGCCGTCACCGCCTCAGGACCGAGCCGCCCGACCAGGACCGCGGTGAGGGCTCCGGGGCCACAGCCGACGTCCACAGCCCGCTGTCCACGACGTACGCCGGCAAGGTCGGCGAAGAGCGGGGCCAGGGGATCGGCGAACCGGCCCATGAAGCGCCCGTAGGCGTCGGCGGTGACCTCGAAGCTCATCCGGGTGCCCGCAGATCGACGGCCCCGAGGCGACGCAGCCCCTCCTCGATCACCGAACGGTCCTTGCAGAACGCCCAGCGGACCAGCTGGCGCCCGGCCTCCTGGTCGTCGTAGAAGCCCTGCAGCGGAATCGCCACCACGCCGGCCCGCTCGGGAAGGCTGAGGCAGAACGAGCGACCGTCCGGCCACCCGAGCTCGGTGATGTCGGTGAGGGCGAAATAGCTTCCCTCGGGTCGGGTGGTGGTCAGCCCGAGGTCCGACAGCCCGGCGCACAGCAGATCGCGGCGCTCTTGGAGGTCGGCCGCGAGACCCCTCGGCCACGCCTGCTCGTCGTCGAGCGCGGTGGCCACTGCGCTCTGCAGGGGGCCGGCGGAGGTGTAGGTCAGCCACTGCTTGGCCGCCAGCACCGCTCCGACCAGCTCCGCGGGACCGCTCGCCCAGCCCACCTTCCACCCCGTGAACGAGAAGGACTTGCCCACGCTGGAGATGGTCAGCGTGCGATCTGCCATCCCCGGCAAGGTGCACAGCGGCACATGTCGTACGTCGTAGGTGAGGTGCTCGTAGACCTCGTCGGTGATCACCACCAGGTCGTTGGCGATCGCCACGTCCGCGATCGCCTGCGTCTCGGCGGCGTCGAGGACCATGCCGGTCGGGTTGTGGGGACTGTTCACCAGCAGGAACCGGGTCCGGTCGGTCACCGCGGCGGCCAGTGCCGCGGTGTCCAGCCGGAAGTCGGGTGGCCGCAGCGTCACCGCCCGGCGTACGCCGCCGGCCATCTGGAGCACCGCGACGTAGGAGTCGTAGTAGGGCTCCAGCACCACCACCTCGTCGCCGGGGTCGACCAGCCCCAGGACAGCGGCCGCGATCGCCTCCGTCGCGCCGGTCGTCACCACGACCTCGGTGGCCGGGTCGAGCTCGATGCCGTACTCCCGCTGCTGATGGCGGGCGATCGCGGCGCGCAGCTCCGGCCTGCCCGGTCCCGGGGCGTACTGGTTCTCGCCAGTTCCGAGAGCGAGCTGGGCGCGCAGGATCGCCGAAGCGGGTCCGTCGGCGTCCGGGAAGCCCTGACCGAGGTTCACCGCCCGGGTGCGCACCGCGAGCGCCGACATCTCGCCGAAGATCGTCGGCGCGATTCCCTGCAGCCGGCGCGCGACACGTGTCATGAGGCCGAGACTAGTGGGCGACAATGTGCGGCATGGCTGAGAAACCACGGCGCCGTCGCTGGCAGTCCCGGCTCGGGTGGCTGCTCATCGTCTGCGGACTGTCCCTCATCGCCTACGTCGCGTGGCAGCTGTACGGCACCAACGTCGTCTCGGGCCGCAAACACCGGGAGATCACCGCATCGCTGCAACAGCAGTGGGAGGACGGCAAGGACTTCGCGACCCGCGACACGATGAAGGCCGACGCCCTGCTCCGGGTGCCCCGGTTCGGCAAGGACTACGTCGTCCCGATCCTCCAGGGCACCGACGACGACGTGCTCGCCGCGGGAGTCGGGCACTTCACCGAGACCGCCTCGGTCGGTCAGATCGGCAACTACGCCCTGGCCGCCCACCGGGTCACGCACGGAGAGCCGTTCCGCAACATGCCGGACCTCGAGGTGGGCGACGAGATCGTGGTCGAGACCCGCACCACGATCTACACCTACGTCCTCGACACGGCCGGTGACGCCCTGGTCGTGCCGTTCACCAGCATCTGGGTCCTCGACCCGATCCCGGCGAACCCGGATGGCGGAGTCGAGCCATCCCAGAAGGAGGGCCAGCGGCTCATCACGTTGACCACCTGCTCGGAGATCTTCCACACCGACGACCGGATGATCGCCTTCGGGCACCTGGAGTCGAAGGAGCGGAAGTAGCTCAGTCGGCGATGTCGGCAGCCGACTGCCGGTGTCGCCACCACTCGAAGGCCACCGGGATCACCGACAGGGCGATGAGCAGCAGGATGGCGTAGTCGATGTTGGTCTGCAGCCAGTCGCCGATCGGGCTGGTGCCGAGGAAGTAGCCCAGCAGGGTGATCGTGAAGACCCAGAGCACGGCGCCCACCGCACTCCAGACGAAGAACCGTCGGCGCTCCATCCGGGTGACCCCGGCCACGACCGTGATGAAGGTGCGCACGAACGGCACGAAGCGGCCGATCACCAGCGCCTTGCTGCCGTGCTTGTCGAAGAAGACCTGCGTCTGGTCGAAGTACTTCCGCTTCAGGATGCGGCCCTCGCGCTCGTAGAGCGGAGGTCCGAGCCGGCGCCCGATCTCGTAGCCCACCACATTGCCCAGGAGAGCCGCAGCGCTGAAGAGCGCCAGAGCCGCGATCAGGTCGACCGAGTGGTGGCCGCCGAAGATGTCGATCTGCTCGGTGGCGATGAACAGCCCCATCGCGAACAGCAGGGTGTCGCCAGGCAGGAACGGGAAGAACAGCCCGCACTCGACGAAGACGATCACCAGACTGATCCAGAACAGCTCCTGCCCGAACTGGTCGAGCAGCCAGGTGGGATCCATCCAGTTCATGCCCAGCAGCCACGGCTGCAGGAAGAGTGCGGTCACCCTCAAACCCTAACCGTGCGGCGGTTACGCTCGCGTGTCATGGCAGGCGAGCGTGAGACGGATCAGCGGGCCCCCTACGACCCGATGCCCCACGGTCCGGCCGAGGTGGGCGTCGGTCCGTGGTCCGGGCCATTTCCGGCGGAGCCGTGGTACGACCCCGAGCTCCTGGCCGACGGGGATCGGCGCAACGTGGTGGACCGCTACCGCTACTGGCGGATGGAGGCGATCGTCGCCGACCTCGACGCGCGACGCCACGACTTCCACGTCGCGATCGAGAACTGGCAGCACGACTTCAACATCGGCACCATCGTCCGGACCGCCAATGCGTTCCTCGCCGGCGAGGTGCACATCGTCGGCAACCGGCGCTGGAACCGGCGCGGAGCGATGGTCACCGACCGCTATCAGCACATCCGCCACCACGAGACCGCCCAGGACCTGGCCGACCACCTGCACCAGCAGGACGTACGGCTGCTCGGCATCGACAACCTCCCCGGCTCGGCGCACCTCGAGACCATGGACGTGCCCCGGCGCGTCTGCTTCCTGTTCGGACAGGAGGGACCCGGGCTCTCGGCGGGGGCGCGTGAGGTCTGCGACGGCACGTTCTCCATAGCCCAGTTCGGGTCGACCCGCTCGATCAATGCCTCGGCGGCCGCCGCCATCGCGATGCACGCCTGGATCAGGACGTACGCCGATCTGTCGGGGGCCGCCGAGGTTCCCGCCTGGCGGGGTTGATCGAAGCTGGGTCGGCTGTGGGTCTTGGTGAAGCAGACCATCGGCCGGTAGCTGCGCTCGCACTGCGACGTGGGCAGGAAGAGGCTGACCGGGATTCGGACGGGTGAAGCGACCGCCGGGTAGCCACTAGTGTGGTGTGAGTCTCATCGACCACCCGCTTCTCAGGAGTTCGCATGCCCATCGCCACCCCCGAGGTCTACGCCCAGATGCTCGACGCCGCGAAGGCTGGATCCTTCGCCTATCCCGCCATCAACGTGTCGTCCTCGCAGACCTTGAACGCTGCCCTCAAGGGCTACGCGGACGCCGGATCCGACGGCATCATCCAGGTCTCGACCGGAGGCGCCGACTACCTGTCAGGTCCGTCGATCAAGAACATGGTCACCGGCTCGGCCGCGTTCGCCGCCTATGCCGCCGAGGTGGCCAAGAACTACCCCATCAACGTCGCCCTGCACACCGACCACTGCCCCAAGGACAAGCTCGACGGCTTCGTCCGGCCCCTGTTGGCGATCTCCGCGGAGCGGGTGGCCCGTGGCGAGAACCCGCTGTTCCAGTCGCACATGTGGGACGGCAGCGCCGTACCCCTCGACGAGAACCTGCAGATCGCCGAAGAGCTCCTGGCCCTGTCGGCCGCGGCCCACATCATCCTCGAGATCGAGGTGGGGGTCGTCGGAGGCGAGGAGGACGGCGTCGTCGGCGCGATCGACGACAAGCTCTACTCCACCGCAGACGACGCGCTGGCCACCGTGGCCGCGCTCGGTGTGGGGGAGAAGGGGCGCTACATGACCGCGCTCACCTTCGGCAACGTGCACGGCGTCTACAAGCCGGGCAACGTCAAGCTTCGCCCGGAGGTCCTCAAGACCGCCCAGGAGGCCGTCACCTCCCACCTCGGTCTGCCGGCCGGCTCGAAGCCGTTCGACCTGGTCTTCCACGGTGGGTCGGGCTCGCTGCCCGAGGAGATCGCGGCCGCCGTCGACTACGGCGTCATCAAGATGAACGTCGACACCGACACCCAATATGCCTTCACGCGTCCCGTGGCGGCGCACATGTTCTCCAACTACGACGGCGTCCTCAAGATCGACGGTGAGGTCGGCAACAAGAAGGCCTACGACCCGCGCGCGTGGGGCAAGGCGGGCGAAGAGGGCATGGCTGCCCGCGTCGTCACCGCCTGCCAGAACCTGCGCTCGGCGGGGACGTCGGTCACGGCCTGAGTCAGGCTCTCGCCTGCAGATGGCGCGGCCTCGCGAAGAACAGCACCGCGATCAGGCCGATGAGCAGTGCTGCCGGCGGGAGCAGCATCGCCTGAGCCATGGCATGGCTGAAAGGTGCCTGGATGGCGTCGGGAAGCTGACCGCCGGCAGCCTCGGCCGAGCCCGTCGAGCCCACGCCCGGAAGGTTGGCGGCAAGCCTCGAATCCATGAGGACGGCGATCGCCGCCGCCCCCAGCACGGCGCCGAACTGACGGGTGGCGTTGTAGACACCCGCGCCTGCGCCCGCCTCGCGCATCTCGAGATTGCGGGTGGCGGTGGCGCTCAGCGGAGCCCAGACGCCGGCGTTGCCGAGCCCGAGCAGAGCCATCGGCAGCAGGATCTCCCACGTGGCGCTGCCGGGCGTCATCACCCGCGACAGCCACACGAGTGAGGTGACTGTCAGGCCGAAGCCGGCTCCGGTCAGAAGGCGTGGGTGCACCGTGTCGGTGAGCTTGCCGACCACCGGGGCGAGGCCCAGGGTGACCAGCGCCATCGGCACCAGCAGAAGCGCGGCCCCGGTCGGGGAGAGACCGCGGACCAACTGGGCGTAGAGCATCAGCGGGATCGCCATCGCCGTGATCGCGAAGCCCATCGTGGTGATGCCGACGTTGGCCAGCGAGAAGTTGCGGTCACCGAACAGGCGCAGCGGGACCAGCGGCTCGCGGGTGTTGCGGGACTGCCACCACACGAACAGCCCCATCACCACTGCCCCGGCCGCGATCAACAGCCAGATCGCCGTGCTCCACTCGTGCTGATGACCTTCCTGGATGCCGAACACCAGGGCGAACATGCCTGCGCCGCTGAGCGCGACGCCCAGCCAGTCGAAGCGGTGTGGATTGGTCGACAGGGTGGGAACCAGGCGGTAGGCGAGGACGAACCCCACCAGACCGACCGGCACGTTGATGATGAAGATCCACTCCCAGCCCAGGGAGTCGACGAGCACCCCGCCGAGGATCGGGCCCACGAGGGTCGCGACCCCGGCCGTGGCGCCCCACAGGGCCATCGCCTGACCGCGCCGCTCGGCTGGGAAGATCCGGGTGATCGTCGCCATCGTCTGGGGGGTCATGAGCGCGGCGCCGAGGCCCTGGACGACCCGCGCGATGATGAGCTGCTCGATCGTGCCGGTGAGTCCGCACCACAGCGACGCCAGCGTGAAGACGGCCAGCCCGATCAGGTAGATCCGCTTCTGTCCGAACCGGTCGCCGAGCCGACCCGTGATGAGCACCGGGACGGCGTAGGCGAGCAGGTAGGCGCTGGTCACCCAGACCACCTGGTTCACCCCCGCATCGAAGTCAGCGATGATCGCCGGCGTCGCGACGGACACGATGGTGGAGTCGACCAGGATCATGAAGAATCCGAGACAGAGCGCGAAGAGCGCCGGCCAGGGGTTGAGCTCGTGCGGCGCCTTGGTGGGTGCGCTGGTGTCGATGGTTTCGGACATGGTTGTATTCAACACCCGACCGCCGACATCGATTCCGCGCCGGTGACTACGCTGGGCCCATGAGCCACTTCGACCTGATGGCAGGACCTCCAGCCACCCACCTGCCCGTCGACCCCGCCGCCGCCGAGCTCGTCGCAGGCGCAGACCCGGTCGACGTCGTACGGCGTTCCCCCGCGTCCCCCTGGGCCTGGGCTGCGCTGGCGAACCAGGCCAAGACCGACGGGGCCGACGACGTGACCGTCTACGCCTACTCCAGGGTCGGCTACCACCGCAGCCTCGACATGCTGCGCCGCAACGGGTGGAAGGGGCACGGCCCGGTGCCGTGGGAGCACGAGCCCAATCGTGGCTTCCTGCGCTGCCTGGCTCTGCTCGCCGTCTCGGCGAAGGCCATCGGCGAGGACGCCGAGTGGGACCGGTGCTCTGAGTTCCTGCGCGACTCGAGCCCGACGGCCTACGACGAGCTGCTGGGCTAGGCAGGGGGCAGTGCGCACACTCGCTATTCTTCGCGGGTGAGCGACACCCCCGAACAGCCCGAGCTCGACCTCTCCGACCAGATGAGGGTGCGGCGGGCCAAGCGTCAGCGACTCCTCGACGAGGGCAGGCAGCCCTATCCGGTCGCCGTGGCACGCACGCACACCCTCGAGGCCGTCCGCGAGCAGTGGGGCCACCTGGAGACCGGTGAGGAGACCCAGGACGTCGTCGGGGTGGCCGGCCGGGTCATCTTCGTGCGCAACACCGGAAAGCTCTGCTTCGCCACCCTCCAGGAGGGCGCGGGCACCCGCCTGCAGGTGATGCTGAGCCTCGCGGAGGTCGGTGAGGAGGCCCTGGCGGACTGGAAGGCGACCGTCGACCTCGGTGACCACGTGTTCGTGCAGGGCCGGGTGATCTCCTCGCGGCGCGGTGAGCTGTCGGTGATGGCCTCGGGCTGGGAGATGGCGTCCAAGGCCCTGCGGCCGCTTCCCGTGCTCCACAAGGACCTGTCGGAGGAGTCGCGGGTCCGGCAGCGGTACGCCGATCTGGTCGTGCGCCAGGAGTCCCGCGACATGGTGCGCAACCGGTCCCTCATCGTGCGAGCCGTCCGGTCGACGCTCGAGGACCGCGGCTATGTGGAGATCGAGACCCCCGTGCTCCAGCTGATCCACGGTGGCGCCTCCGCCCGCCCGTTCCGGACCCACATCAACGCGTTCGACCAGGAGATGACGCTGCGCATCGCCCTCGAGCTGAACCTCAAGAAGGCCGTGGTGGGTGGGGTGGACCAGGTCTTCGAGATCGGCCGCATCTTCCGCAACGAGGGCTCCGACTCGACCCACAGCCCTGAGTTCACCATGCTGGAGGCCTACCAGGCCTACGGTGACCAGCGCAGCATCGCCGAGCTGATGCAGGCGATGTTCCTGGCAGCCGCCGACGCGCTCGGCAGCCGCCAGATCGACACCCCGGCCGGGGTGGTCGACCTCGACGGCGAGTGGCGCTGGCTCCCGGTCTACCCCGCGGTGAGCGAGGCCGTCGCTCAGAGCATCACCCCGGACACCGACGTCGCGACCCTGCGCGCCCTGCTGGAGCGCCACGAGCTCGCCTTCGATCCCGCCTGGGGAGCGGAGAAGCTGGTGCTCGAGCTCCTGGGCGAGCTGGTCGAGCCGACCCTGCTGCAGCCGACCTTCCTCTACGACTATCCGCCGTCGGCCCAGCCGCTGGCCCGCCAGCACCGGGACGACCCCCGGCTGATCGAGGCCTGGGACCTCATCATCGCCGGCGTCGAGCGGGGCACGGGCTTCACCGAGCTGATCGACCCGGTCGTGCAGCGCGAGGTGCTCACCGCGCAGTCGCAGCTCGCGGCCGCAGGTGACGACGAGGCGATGCAGTTGGACGAGGACTTCTTGAGGGCGCTGGAGTACGGCGCCCCGCCGATGGGCGGTCTGGGACTCGGCATCGACCGGCTGATCATGCTGTTCACCGGCGCCAACATCAGGGAGACGATCCTGTTCCCGCACCTGCGGCCGGAGTCGCGGCCCTGAGGGCAGCTGCTGGCCATACGCCCTGAATGGCGAGAGGCGCCGGAGTCGACCCGTGATCGAATCCAGCGCCTCGCGCGTCCACTGCCACCCCCGGCAAGTCACATCCCCCGCGGTGGGACCGTCAGGTGAGGTCGAGTGGAGGCGCCATCGTCGCATTGCGTCGGGCCGAACTTCGCCCCTGAAGATGCCAGTGGCACTAAACTGCCAGCATGTCTCGTCGTCCTGCTGCGTCCGTTCTGGCCGCCCTGGGAGTGTCGACCGAACTGGAACGACTCCACCAGCGCATCCTGCCGCTCTCGGGAAGCACCCTCGGTGTTCTCGCGTCCCGATTGGTGACCACCCCGGCCGAGCTGCAGGTCGACCTGTCGAGGCTCGCAGACTTCGGGCTCGTCGAGGAGATCGACAACCGGGTGCGCGTGCTGACGCCCTCCGCGGTGCTGGCCAAGATGGTGTCGGCGGAGGCCGAGGTCGCGGCCCGTTCCCGTGAGCGTCTCGACGATCTGGCACTGGCGATACCCCACCTCGTCGCGGCAGTCAGCCGTCCCGCCCCGGGTGAGGTCGCGGAGGTCGCCGATCTCGACGGCGAGGTGACCTCGGGTGGCGACCCGCTCAAGCTGCTCCGGGCCCTGGTCGAGAACAGTCGCGGCGACCTGCTCTGGTTCCGCCCGGACGCCTGGCGGATCCCGCGGGAGTCCGCGATGGCCGAGGTCATCGCCGCAGCCGTTCGGTCGGGCCGACGATCCAGGGCGATCTATCCCGCTCTCGCTGTTCACGAGGCTCGAGACGCGCTGCGGGCCCGGGCCGACGCCGGTGAGGAGATCCGCGTGGTCTCCGAGCTATCCACACGGCTGATCGTCATCGGCACGACGCACGCCGTGCTGCCCGAACCTCTCGGCCATGCCGACGAACCGCGCTTGCTGATCCGGCAGCCGGCCATCGTCGGCGCACTCACGATGCTCTTCGAGAACACCTGGGCCCAGGCGCTGCCCGTGCCGGGTTTCGAGGAGCGCCGCAGCCATGTCCAGGGCCGCCAACTGCTGCTGCGTCAGCTGGCCCGAGGCGCGAAGGACGAGCAGATCGCCCGGTCGCTGGGCCTGAGCCTGCGCACCGTACGACGTCGGGTGGCCGACCTGCTCGACGAGTTCCATGTCGAGACCAGGTTCCAGGCCGGCGTCGAGGCCGCCCGCCGCGGACTCCTCTAGCCGGGCAGCGTCATCGAGTAGGCAGCCGGCTCGAGGTGCCAGCTGCGATGCCGCTCCGGCCCGTAGATCTCGCCGTCGGCACTGCACCAGAACTCCTCGCCCGCGATGGACACCTCGCGCGCCTTCAGGTTGATCACGTCCGGGCGCTCGTGGTGGTCTCCGCGACGCAGCTGCACGGCATACCCCAGACGGGCCCGCGGGCTCAGGGATCGCGAGATCACCACGTCGATCCGCCCGTCCTCGGGGTCGGCGTCGGGGTTCAGCGGGGTGCCGCCGCCGACATGGGACCCGTTGCCGAGCGCGATCTGCAGCACCGGCTGGTCGACGTCCACGACTACCTTGCCGTCGACCTCGATGTGCAGGCGCACGTGCGGGGGCTGGAAGGTCGAGAGCAGCGCGCCGATCGGGTAGCCCAGCCGCCCGAGACCGACCGTGCCCAGTCGGCCCTTCCACCGGTGTCCGCGCCGACTGGCCTGGGCGCCGATCCCAGCGTGCACGTTGTTGACCACCACTTCGCCGAGCTCGTCCACGATCAGGTCGACCGACCTGATCTGGCCGTGCAGGATCAGCTCGGCCGCCCCCTCGGGGTCCAGCGGGATGCCGGTGCCGCGAGCGAAGTCGTTTCCGGTGCCGAGCGGGATGAGGCCCAGGATCTTGTCCTTCAGCTCGTTGCGGCGGTGCAGCGCCGCCACGACGGCGTGCAGCGATCCGTCCCCCCCTGCGACCACGATGCGCCGCGAGGCTGCACGATGGAGAACACCGTCGAGCTCGCCCGGATTGGACGTGGCCGCCAGCTCGACGGAGACGTCGGCGCGCAGGATGGCGAGCGTGGCGTCGAGGCTCTCCTGGTCTGCCGAGCCGGCATCGCTGTTGGTGATGACGAGGAGAGGATCCATGGCCGAGACACTACCGACCCGGTCTTTGGTAGCGTGTGGTCGCAAGAGCCCCGGCGCCTTCTTGCCGGGGCACCTTGCATTTCACGGGTCTCGACACAGTTCGACCACCGAAGGAGATGCGATGCCTGCCATCGTCATCCTCGGCGCCCAGTGGGGCGACGAGGGCAAGGGCAAGGCCACCGATCTGCTGGCCACCAGCACCACGATCGACTACTGCGTGCGCACCAGCGGCGGCCACAACGCCGGCCACACCATCGTGGTGAACGGTGAGAAGTTCGCCACCCACCTGCTGCCGAGCGGCATCCTCACGCCGGGTTGCACGGCCGTGATCGCGAACGGCGTGGTGATCTCCCCGGAGGCGCTGTTCCGCGAGATCGACGGACTGCAGTCGCGAGGGGTGGACGTCACCAACCTCGTGGTCAGCGCCAACGCGCACATCATCGCGACGTACCACTCGACGATCGACAAGGTCGCCGAGCGTTTCCTCGGCCAGAACAAGATCGGCACGACCGGTCGCGGGATCGGGCCGGCGTACGCCGACAAGATCAACCGCACCGGAATCCGGGTCGCCGACCTGTTCGACGAGTCGATCCTGCGCCAGAAGGTCGAGGGTGCCCTCGACACCAAGAACCACCTCCTCGCCAAGGTCTACAACCGGCGGGCGATCGCCGTCGAGGAGGTCGTCGAGGAACTGCTCGGCTATGCCGACAGGCTGCGTCCGATGGTCACCGACACGAGCCTGCTGCTCAACACGGCGCTCGACGAGGGCAGGACCGTGCTGTTCGAGGGCGCCCAGGCGACGATGCTCGACGTCGACCATGGCACCTACCCGTTCGTGACCTCCAGCAACGCCATCGCCGGCGGCGTCTGCACCGGTGCCGGGGTCGGCCCGACCAGGATCGATCGGGTCATCGGCGTGATCAAGGCCTACACGACCCGCGTCGGCTCCGGTCCGTTCCCGACCGAGCTGTTCGACGAGGACGGCGAGAAGCTCTGGGACATCGGCGGCGAGGTCGGCGTCTCGACCGGCCGCAACCGCCGTTGCGGTTGGTACGACGCGGTGGTGGCGCGCTACGCCAGCCGCGTCAACGGACTCACCGACTACTACCTCACGAAGCTCGACGTGCTGGACAGCTGGGACCGGATCCCGGTGTGTGTCGCCTACGAGATCGACGGCGTACGCCACGACGAGATGCCGATGACCCAGTCGGAGTTCCACCACGCGAAGCCGATCTACGAATACTTCGACGGCTGGCAGAGCGACATCTCCGGGTGCCGGAGCTTCGAGGATCTGCCGAAGAACGCCCAGCTCTACGTCGAGGCCCTCGAGGCGATCTCCGGCACCCAGTTCTGGGGAGTCGGCGTCGGGCCCGGCCGCGAGCAGACGGTGCTCGTCCGCGGCTGAGTCGGCGGCGCCGATAGGATCGACCCCTGTGAAGACTCTTGTCATCGGCACCGGCGGTCGTGAGCACGCGCTGGCCTGGGCGCTGGCCCGCGATCCCGGTGTGAGCGAGGTGCACGTGGCTCCCGGCAACCCCGGGATGACCGACCTCGCCACCCTGCACGCGGTGGATCCGATGTCGGGTCCCGAGGTGGCCGATCTGGCCGAGCGCCTGGGGGTCGACCTGGTCGTCGTGGGGCCCGAGGCGCCCCTGGTCGCCGGGGTGGCCGATGTCGTGCGCAGCCGCGGGATCGCGGTCTTCGGGCCGTCGGGGGACGCAGCCCGGCTCGAGGGATCGAAGGCCTTCGCCAAGGACGTGATGACAGCCGCGGGCGTGCCCACCGCCGCGGCGCGGATCTGCCTGACGCCGTGCGAGGTGGCCGCGGCGCTGGACGAGTTCGGGCCGCCGTACGTCGTCAAGGACGACGGCCTCGCAGCAGGCAAGGGCGTCGTGGTCACCGAGGACCGTGACGTCGCCATGGCACATGCGAGACAGTGCGCGAGGGTCGTGATCGAGGACTTCCTCGACGGACCGGAGGTGTCGCTCTTCGCGATCACCGACGGCCGCACCGTCTACCCCCTCCAACCCGCGCAGGACTTCAAGCGGATCTTCGACGAGGACGCCGGTCCGAACACCGGCGGCATGGGGGCCTACACGCCCCTGCCGTGGGCGCCGGAAGACCTGGTCAGCGAGGTGCTCCGCGACGTCCTGCAGCCCACGGTCGACGAGCTGGCGCGCCGGGGCACTCCGTTCCGGGGGCTGCTGTATGCCGGGTTGGCCCTGACCTCGAAGGGCATCCGGGTCATCGAGTTCAACGCCCGCTTCGGGGACCCCGAGACCCAGGCGCTGATGGCCCTGCTCGACTCGCCGCTGAGCCCGCTCCTGATGGGCGCGGCCGACGGCAGCCTCGCCGACGTACCTCCTCCGAGGTGGCAGCCGGGCGCAGCCGTGGCCGTGGTGATGGCCAGCAGGGGCTACCCGGAATCGTCCTCCTCGGGCGATGTCATCGTCGGCACCGAGACCCTCGGCCCCGAGCCCGACGTCCACGTCATCCACGCCGGGACCGCTCTGCTGGACGGCGCCCTGGTCACGGCAGGCGGCCGGGTGCTGGCCGTCACGGCCGTCGGCGCAGACCTCGCCGACGCGCGCGCGAAGGCCTACGAGGGGGTGGCCTCGATCAGCTTCCCGGGTGCCCAGCACCGCACCGACATCGCACTGAAGGCGAGCAAGGCGTGACCGCATCCCAAGGCTTCCCCAACGTGTTGGCGACCCGGTACGCCGGCGCCGATCTGGCCGACCTGTGGTCCCCGGAGCACAAGATCGTCCTCGAGCGCCAGCTCTGGATCGCGGTGATGAAGGCTCAGAAGGACCTCGGTGTCGAGATTCCCGACGGCGTCGTCGAGGCCTACGAGGCAGTGATCGACGAGGTCGATCTCGCCTCCATCGCCGCCCGAGAACGGGTCACGCGTCACGATGTGAAGGCCCGCATCGAGGAGTTCTGTGCCCTCGCGGGTCACGAGCACATCCACAAGGGAATGACCTCACGCGACCTCACCGAGAACGTCGAGCAGCTCCAGGTCCGCCGCTCCCTGGAGGTGTTGCGCGACCGCGGCGTCGCCACCGTCGTACGCCTCGGGCGGCTCGCCGCCGAACACGAGGCCACCGTGATGACCGGCCGTTCGCACAACGTCGCGGCGCAGGCCACCACGCTGGGGAAGCGCTTCGCGAGTGTCGCCGACGAGCTGCTGGTCGCCCTCCAGCGGATCGAGGAGCTCCTCGCCCGCTACCCGCTGCGGGGCATCAAGGGTCCGATGGGCACCGCCCAGGACATGCTCGACCTGCTCGACGGGGACGCCCACAAGCTCGCCGACCTGGAGCAGCGGGTGGCCCGTCACCTCGGCTTCGAGAACGTGTTCGTCAGCGTGGGACAGGTCTACCCCCGCTCCCTCGACTTCGAGGTCGTCTCCGCGTTGGTGCAGCTGGTGGCCGGTCCATCCAACCTGGCCACGACGATCCGTCTGATGGCCGGCCTCGAGCTCGTGACCGAGGGTTTCAAGGATGGCCAGGTCGGCTCGAGTGCCATGCCGCACAAGATGAACACCCGCTCGTGCGAACGGGTCAACGGGCTCGCCGTCATCCTGCGTGGCCACCTCTCGATGGTCGGCGAGCTCGCTGGGGACCAGTGGAACGAGGGCGATGTCTCCTGCTCGGTCGTACGCCGGGTGGCCCTGCCGGACGCCTTCTTCGCCTCCGACGGGCTGTTCCAGACCTTCCTGACCGTGCTCGACGAGTTCGGTGCCTTCCCGGCGGTGATCCAGCGCGAGCTGGATCGCTACCTGCCGTTCCTGGCCACCACGAAGGTGCTGATGGCCGCGGTGCGCAACGGGGTGGGCCGCGAGGTCGCGCACGAGGCGATCAAGGAGCACGCCGTCGGGGTGGCGCTGGAGATGCGCCAGGGGCTCGCCGTCAACGACCTCTTCGATCGCCTGGCGCGCGACTCGCGCCTGGGTCTGACCCGTGATCAGATCGCCTCCCTGGTGGCGGCTCCGATCGCCTTCACCGGCGCGGCGGTCGAGCAGGTTCAGGCCGTGTGTCGCCGCATCGACGAGGTCGCCAAGGCGCACCCGGAGGCCGCGGCATACTCCCCGGGAGACATCCTCTAGGCCAGCTCTGGCGGGCACGATGGTGACCCGGTCGGGCCGAACGGGCAATGGTCCTCTGCGCTCAGCCGTCAGCGCGGGCGTTGGTCGACCCGGGTTGCCTTCCGCCCGTGTGAACGAGCGTCTCAGCGCATCAAAGACATGGTCCGATCGGTCCATCACGTCGCGATAGCCGAACCGCACCACCAGCCACCCGCGGACCACCAGCATCGCGTAGCGCCACAGGTCACGGGAGAACTGACCCGGCGGATCCACGCCGTGACGCAGTGCCGAATCGGCACCACGGGCGTCGCTGTAGCCCAGGTGGACCCCACGGGTGGTGGAGACCTTCCGATGCCGCCGGACCGCCACCCAGGCTCTCCACGGGGCGCCGCTAGGCTCCGCAGCATGGACCTCCCAGCCGCACCCGTGATCGCCGGCGCAACCCACCTGCACTCGGGCAAGGTGCGCGACCTCTACACGCTGGACGGCGGCGAGTACGCCGGACAGCTGCTGATGGTGGCCAGCGACCGGATCTCCGCCTTCGACCACGTGCTCGACCCCGGCATCCCCGACAAGGGCGAGATCCTGACCCGGATGTCGCTGTGGTGGTTCGAACAGCTCGGGGTGCCCCATCACATCCTGTCCACCGACGTCCCGGCGGCCGTGCGGGGCCGGGCCGTGGTCTGCGAGCGACTCGACATGTTCCCGGTCGAGTGCGTCGCCCGCGGCTACCTCACCGGCTCCGGACTCCTCGACTACCGGGCGAGCGGCGAGGTCTGCGGGGTCGTGCTGCCCGAGGGGCTCGTGGACGGTTCGCGACTGCCGGAGCCGATCTTCACCCCTGCCACCAAGGCCGAGCTGGGCGATCACGACGAGAACGTGTCCTACGACGCGGTGGTCGCCACCATCGGTGCCGAGGATGCTGCCGCGCTGCGCGACCTGACGCTGGACGTCTACGCCCGCGCCGAGTCCATCGCCCGTGCGCAGGGAATCATCCTGGCTGACACCAAGTTCGAGTTCGGTCGCCGGCCCGGCGGTGCCCTCGTGCTGGCCGACGAGGTCCTCACGCCTGACTCGAGCCGGTTCTGGCCGGCCGACGACTGGCAGCCGGGCCGCTCCCAGCCGTCCTTCGACAAGCAGGTCGTGCGCAACTGGCTGCTCTCCGCCGACAGCGGCTGGGACCGGGCAGCCGGTGGTCCGCCGCCGGCGCTGTCCGACGAGGTCGTCGCCCTGACCCGGCAGAGGTACGTCGAGGCGTTCGAGCGACTGACCGGCACCAGCTTCTGATGACCAGGCAGGTGCGCTTCGAGGTCCCCGCCGGGGTCGCGTTCGACTACCTCGTCGACCCGCACCATCGGGCCCAGTGGCAGTCGTCCCTGCGTCGGGTGGAGTCGGTCGACGGGGAGCCCCGCGTGGGTCAGCGGTGGGTCGACGTCACGGTCCCGGGACTTCGTCCGCTGATGGAGACGACGGTCCTCGATCGGCCACACACCTGGACCGAGGTCGGCACGTGGCACGGCATCCACGCCGTGCTCACGCTCGACTTCACCGAGGACGGCCCGGGCTGCCTGGTCACCCCGACCTTCCGGGTGTCCGGTCGCGGCCCCGCCTGGCTCCCGGCGTACGCCGTGGACCGGGTCGCCGTGTTCGGCGTCCTGCCGGATCTGCGCCGGGCGGCGCGACTGCTCGCCGCGCGCTGATCAGCGGATCTCGTCGCTGGCGGCCTTGGTGGCCTCGACGATCTGCTCGAGAAGGCCGGCGAGGTCGGCGAGCTCGCCTTCGGACCGTTCCCCCAGGATGGGTGCGAGGTGGGCGGCGAGACGACCGAACATCGCCTCGCCGACCTCGCGGGCATGGTCGGTGATCTCGAGGACCACGGAGCGTCGGTCGCTCGGGTGCGGGTGGCGGACGACGTGTCCGAGCCTCTCCAGGCGGTCGAGCATCGCGGAGGTGGCCGGAGCACTCAGGCGCATCGCGGTGCTGAGCTGACCCGGCGTCGTGCTCGCGCCCACGTTGCCCCGGTCCATGATCAGGGTGAGACCGGTGAGATCGGTGCGGTGCATCTCAGCCTCGCGGCCGGCCGCCCCGATGTAGATCTCCGTCTCGTTGAGATAGGCCCGCAGGGCCCGGACCAGCCGGGTCGCCTCGCCGGTCGGCGGGCCGCCTGTTCGCCGCGTTGCATTCTTCACGACGACATCATACTCTTTCCAGCGTGGAAATATTCGATGCCGGAAAGAGTCGCCTGAGCTTCCTGCACCCTGTGGGCCCCCGGTTGAGCTGGTTGGTCGTGGTGGCGGCCGTGCTGTTCTCCGGGGCCGTCCTGGCCTCCGGGGTCACCGCGAAGACTGCCCCCAACGCCACCGCCAACCTCCCGACGACCTCGGAGTCGGCGCGGGCCGCGGAGATCCAGGCGTCGCTCTCGACCGCTGAGTACGTGCCCGCGATCGTCGTGTTCGACCGTGGCGGTGAACCGCTGACCGCCGGCGACCGTGCGACGGTGGCTGCCAAGGTGAAGGCACTCACCCCGGTCGCCGCGCAGGGTCAGCAGGTCTTCCCGGTCTTCTCCGATGACGGTCAGGCCGCCTTCGTGGGGGTTCCTCTCTCCTCCGGCATCCCCGAGGAGGACCTGGCGGGCCCGGTGAACGACATCCGCGACATCGCCTCCGCCGACCTGCCCGACGGGTTGAGCAGCAACGTCACCGGCGGCCCGGCGTTCACCGTGGACATCTCCCAGGCCTTCGACGGCGCCGACATCAAGCTGCTGGTCACCACGGTGGTGGTCGTGGCACTGCTGCTCCTGCTCACCTATCGCAGCCCGTGGCTCTGGCTGGTCCCACTGGTGGTGGTGGCAGTTGCCGACCAGGTCGCCGCCACGGCGCTGGCCGCCGGCACCCACGTCTTCGGGTTCGCGGCAGACGGTGCCACCACGGGCATCGCCTCGGTGCTGGTCTTCGGCGCCGGCACCAACTACGCGCTGCTGCTCATCGCCCGCTATCGCGAGGAGCTGCGTCGGGAGGAGAGCCGGTACGACGCCATGCGTGTCGCCCTGGGCCGTGCCGCCCCGGCGATCCTGGCCAGCTCGAGCACGGTCGTACTGTCCCTGCTCTGCCTCGCCCTGGCCGACAACCCGTCCAGCAGGGCGATCGGCTACGCCGGAGCCATCGGCATCGTCACGGCGGTCCTGTTCGCGCTTCTCGTGCTGCCTGCCGCCATGACCGTCTTCGGCCGTCGTCTCTTCTGGCCGTTCGTGCCACGGGTGGGTCAGCCGGAGCCCACCGAGACCGGGTTCTGGGCGAAGGTGGCGAAGGTCGTCACCTCCCGACCCCGGTTGGTCACCGTGGTCGGCCTCGGCCTCCTGGTGGTCCTGGCGCTGCCGCTGCTGGGTGTCCAGACCGGCCTGTCGGCCACCGAACAGTTCCGCGTCAAGCCGGAGTCGGTGACCGGTCAGGAGGTGCTGGCCCAGCACTTCCCCGCCGGTGCGTCACAGCCCACGTCGGTCCTCACCACGCCGCAGGCCGCCGGGGCGGTGCAGAAGGCGGTCACCGGCGTCGACGGGGTGCAGTCGGTGGAGAAGGCCGGAGGCAACGACATGCACACCGAGCTCTCCGTGGTGCTGAGTGCCAGTCCGTCGTCCGACGAGGCGTTCGACCAGGTCCGAGCGGTGCGCGACGCAGCCAGGTCGGCGGACCCGGCCGCCCTCGTGGGTGGCTCGGACGCCGAGGGGCTGGACGCCCAGACAGCGGCCACGCGGGATCAGAAGGTGGTCATCCCGCTGATCCTGGCGGTGGTGCTGATCGTCCTGCTCCTGTTGCTCCGGTCCGTCGTGGCCGCGCTGCTGCTCGTGCTCACCGTCGTCGCGACGTACGTCGCCAGCCTGGGCGCCAGCTGGTTGGCGTTCAGCCACTGGTTCGGCTTTCCGGCCCTGGACCTGAGCGTCCCCCTGCTCAGCTTCCTCTTCCTCGTGGCCCTGGGGGTCGACTACAACATCTTCCTGACCACCCGCGCCCGTGAGGAGGCCTTCCGAGCCGACACCACCACCGCGATCTCAACTGCCCTCGCAGTGACCGGCGGGGTCATCACCAGCGCGGGGGTGCTGCTCGCGGCCGTGTTCACCGTCCTCGGGGTGCTCCCGGTGATCGTGCTCACCCAGATCGGCGTCATCGTCGGCTTCGGCGTCCTGCTCGACACGCTGGTGGTGCGCAGCCTGCTGGTTCCGGCCCTCGTGGCCCTGCTCGGTCGCCGGTTCTGGTGGCCGGGGTCGTTGTCTCGAACCGAACGGTGACGCGACTCACACCGGCCCAGTAGGTTGGCGACATGTTGAATCTCGCAGCACTACTCGAGGACTCCGCCCGTGACTACCCGACCCGCGAGGCCGTCGTCCTCGGGGAGTCGCGGCTGACCTATGCACAGGTCGACGGCGCGGCCAACCAGGTCGCCAACCTGCTGGTCGAGCGCGGCATCGCACCGGGGGACAAGGTGGCGCTGACCTGCCCCAACCTGCCCTACTTCACGATCGTCTACTTCGGCATCCTCAAGGCCGGCGCCACGGTCGTGCCGCTCAACGTGCTGCTGAAGAGCCGTGAGATCGCCTACCACCTCGCCGACTCCGACGCGAAGGCGTACTTCTGCTTCCAGGGCACTCCGGAGCTGCCGATGGGCCAGGACGGCTACGCCGCCTTCGGCCAGACGCCCGCCTGCGAGACCTTCGTGCTCATCACCGCCGACCCGACCGCGCCGTCCCCCATCGAGGGCGCCGAGACCTTCGCCCAGGCGACTGCGGGCCAGGCGCCCACGTTCGACACGGTAGCCACGGACGCCGACGACACCGCCGTCATCCTCTACACCTCCGGCACCACCGGGCAGCCCAAGGGCGCGGAGCTGCGACACCGCAACATGCGCGACAACGCGGTCGCAGGCAAGGACCTGTTCGGTGCCGATGCGGCCAACCCCGACACCTATCTCTGTGTCCTGCCGCTGTTCCACTCCTTCGGGCAGACCGTGATCCAGAACGGTGCGTTCGCCTTCGGAGGCACGGTGGTGATGCTGCCTCGCTTCGAGGCACATGCCGCTCTGGCGCTGATGAGCAGTGAGAAGGTGACGTTCTTCGCCGGCGTACCCACGATGTACTGGGGCCTGCTCGGCGCCCTCGACGACACCGTCGACGTGACTGCCCTGGCGGCCAACCTGCGGGTGGCGGCAGCCGGCGGGTCGGCCCTCCCCGTCGAGGTGCACAAGGACTTCAAGGCGCGCTTCGGGGTCACGATCCTCGAGGGCTACGGGCTCTCCGAGACCTCCCCGGTGGCGAGCTTCTCGCGGTTCGGCGAGGAGCCGCGGGTCGGTTCGATCGGCGTCCCGATCCCCGGAGTGGAGATGAGGCTGATCGACTCCGACTGGAACGAGGTCGCCGCCGGCCCCGACGCCATCGGTGAGATCGCGATCAAGGGCCACAACATCATGAAGGGCTACTACAACCGACCCGAAGCGACCGACGACGCGATCCAGGACGGATGGTTCCGGTCCGGGGACCTCGGCCGCCGCGACGAGGACGGGTTCTACTACATCGTCGACCGGTCGAAGGACATGATCATCCGCGGCGGCTTCAACGTCTATCCGCGCGAGGTCGAGGAGGTGCTGATGACCCACCCGGACGTCTCGCTGGCCGCAGTCATCGGCGTCCCCAACGAGAGCCACGGTGAGGAGATCAAGGCTGTGGTCATCCTCAACGAGGGCGCGAGCATCACGCCCGAGGAGCTGGTCGCCTGGGGGAGGACCGAGATGGCCGGCTACAAATACCCGCGCCTCGTCGAGTTCGTCACTGCCCTGCCGATGACGGCCACCGGAAAGATCCTCAAACGAGAGCTCAGCTGAGACCGACTCAGGCGAACGGGTCGGGCAGCGCGCCGGGGAGCTTGGCCAGCAGGTCCCGCGCGGCCTGGGCGTGCTTGTTCTCCACGAGCACCTCGTAGCGCGTGGCCACGACCTGGCTGACCGACGAGAAGTCGCGCTGGCCGCGGGAGGCGGCAAAGCCCAGCAGAGCCCAGATCACCCCGAAGACGAGCCCGAAACCGGCCGTCGTCAGCACGACCTCCCAGACCGGGTCGTTCCCGCCGAAGATCGCGAAGATCAGCCCGACGAACACGCCGAGCCACAGGCCGGACAGGGCGCCGGCCATGGCCACCCGTCCGGTGGTGAGGCGGCCCGTGATCCGCTCCACCCGCTTGAGGTCGGTGCCGACGATCATGCAGTTCTCCACCGGGAAGTGGTTGTCGGAGAGGAAGTCCACGGCCTTCTGCGCAGCGGCGTAGTCCGAGTAGACGGCGAGCGACTGGGGGAAATCGAGGTCGAGGCCTCGGGACAGACGGGGATCGGGGGTTGCCATGACCTCATTCTGCCCGACACCTGACCCGTGGGCGTCCGGCGGTCACCGGCGGCCCTAGACTCGGTGCCGCACCTGCACGCCTTCTGCCGAGGAGCAACCCGTGGCCCGTGTCGTCGTCGACGTCATGCTCAAGCCAGAGATTCTCGACCCCCAGGGCAAGGCGGTGCACGGCGCGCTGCCGCGCCTCGGCTTCTCCGGGGTCACCGACGTCCGTCAGGGCAAGCGGTTCGAGCTCGAGGTGGACGGGGAGGTCACCGACGAGGTCCTGGCGCGCATCAACGACCTCGCCGGCACCCTGCTGTCCAACCCGGTCATCGAGGACTACGCCGTGCACGTCGAGGGCGATGACTCGTCGGGTGAGCACACCTCATGAAGGTCGGCGTCGTCACGTTCCCGGGCTCCCTCGACGACGTCGACGCCCGCCGGGCGGTGACCGTCGGCGGTCATGAGGCGGTGGCCCTGTGGCACGGCGAGCACGATCTGCGCGGCGTCGACGCCGTGGTGCTTCCAGGGGGCTTCTCCTACGGCGACTACCTGCGCTGCGGTGCCATCTCACGCTTCTCCCCGGTGATGACCGAGGTGCTCGAGGCTGCGGGGCGCGGCATGCCGGTGCTCGGCATCTGCAACGGCTTCCAGATCCTGTGCGAGTCCCATCTGCTCCCCGGTGCGCTGATCCGCAACGACCACCGCAAGTTCGGCTGCCTCGACCAGTCGCTGCGCATCGAGAACAACCGGACCGCCTGGACCTCGTCCTACGACGAGGGTGCGGAGGTGACGATCGTGCTCAAGAACGGCGAGGGCGCCTTCGTGGCCGACGAGCACACCTTGGACGTCCTCGAGGGCGAGGGCAGGGTGGTGGCGCGATATCTCGGCGACAATCCCAACGGCTCTCAGCGGGCCATCGCAGGCATCACCAACGAGCGCGGCAACGTGGTCGGTCTGATGCCCCATCCGGAGCACGCGATCGAGGACCTCTGCGGTCCTGGCACCGACGGTCTCGGGTTCTTCACGTCGCTGGCGGCGGCCGTCCTCTAGCGCTGCAGTCTGGCCCAGGTGTTGAACGCCGCGACGCCGCTGACGGGCATGCCGGAGCGCTGCTGCCAGGTGCGCAACGCGCTGCTGGTGGCTGAGTCGAAGAGGCCGGTGGTGTGCAGTCGCGCGGTGGGCATCTCGGCGTTGAGCGCCCGCTGCAGGCGTCGTACGGCGTGATTGGCGGAGCCGATCTTGACCACGGGCGCGGGACCGGCAGACAGCAGGGTGGACCAGTTGGAGGCGCTCCAGGTGGTGGAGACCCTCGCGCCGACCCGGGTCTGCCACTGGTTCGCGGCCGCCATCGTGGCGGCGTCGTACGTCCCGGTGAACCTGCCGTCGTACAGGCCCTTCTCGCTGAGCAGGCATTGCAGCGCGGCCGTCTTGCGCGGCCGGTTCACACCCGGTGCCAAGGCCTGGTAGACGAAGAAGTTGAGTCTCACGCCGCCGCAGAGCGACAGGTTGCGTGGACCGACGCTGCCGGTGCCCAGGTCGAGCCAGTTGCGGTCGATGTTGATCGTCACGCCGCCCCAGGTCTCGTTGTGGCCGCCCTGGTACTGCTTGATCCGGCGGTGCGGGTTCCAGCCGGCGTCGGAGATGTACGACGTGCGCGTGTTCGCGAGGCCGTCCCAGCGGGCGATCCAGATGTAGTCCGGGTAGTTGTAGCCGGTCCCCGCCGCGCGGGCCTTGTCGAGCATCTCGATCCCGGAGCCGGCACTGGAGTAGACCCCGGCGAGGTAACCGAGAGCGCGGACACGGGCGGTCCAGGCGCTGAGGAACCGCAGCGCCGACTCTCGGCAGGCGGTCTTGGAGTCGTCGAAGCCCTCGAGGTCGTACCAGAGTGCGCTGCCCTTGCCGATGCCGAGGGCAGCGGCGTCGGAGACCGACTCGTTGGCCTGGGCGACGGCCTGGCCGCGGGCGCGGCCGTACCTCCCCCGGGGGCCGGGCGACGGATCGATGGTCTTGTCCGTGCCGTAGCGCGGGAAGTGGGTCGAGCAGGAGGCCTGTGGTCCCAGCGTGATCGGCAGGAGTCGCCACCCGTTGCGCAGCTGTGTCGAGACCCAGGTGGGGGTGAGGTTCGGTTGGCTCCGGCAGCCACGGGAGTCGCCGGAGACGTAGATGCCGACGGCGAGGAACGGTGACCGGTTCAGCCAGCGGTCCATCTTCCACTGCTCCGGGGCCAGGCACTGGTCGAAGCCGTAGCCGGTGAAGTTCCGGGGGGTGGCGACGTTGCCCTCCCGGGCGCCTGCCGGTGTCGTGGCCCCCGAGATGAGCAGGAGTCCACTCACCAAGGCGATCAGCGGGACGGCGAAGCGGCGGGCGAGGCGGCGGTCAGGGCTGGGCATGGGACTCTCCGGTCGAGGCTCAGATGAGGGCCGGGCACGGGACCAGGAAGTCGGGGGGCGTCGCCTGGTCCCCGTGCCGGCGGAGTCACCTTAACCACACAAGTAACACCAGCAACACCTTTCACAGATAACTACAGATCTGTAATTCAGAGCGGACACGGATCGGTCGGCCTGGCGCTCGGCGCCGAGCGCGAGAAGTTGGCCAAGAGGTTCCGAACTGTCCACCTGGGAGGTCCGGTCCAGACAACCCGGCGGTGGTCGTGTGGCTGGGACAACCCCACGAGACAGATCGGAACTCCATGAACATCCTCTCCACGCGCCGCCGCCGGGTGGCGACCGCCTTGGTGGCGACGGCCGTCGTCGCCGTGCCCTCCACGGCCCTCGCGGTCGCCCAGGTCCGCTCGCACCAGGTCAACCGAGCCGCAGGAAAGTTCGACAACACCCACGCCGCACGCCAGGCGATCGTGGGCGGCAAGGCCCGCAACGTCATCCTGCTGATCGGCGACGGCATGGGAGACAGCGAGATCACCATCGCCCGCAACTACTCGGTAGGCGCGGCCGGCCGGCTCTCCATGGACAGACTGCCGCTGACCGGCGCCTACACGACGTACGCCGTCCAGCAGGATCACCCCGAGCTTCCGGACTACGTGACCGACTCCGCCGCCTCGGGCACCGGCTGGGCCACCGGCCACAAGACCTACAACGGCGCGATCAGCGTCCTCCCGAACGGGCGGCCGGTGCCGACCGTTCTGGAGCTGGCCAAGCGGGCGGGCTTCCGCACCGGCAACGTGACGACGGCTGAGATCGAGGACGCCACCCCGGCGGTGCTGGCCTCCCACGTCGTCAGCCGCAACTGCAAGGGCCCGCAGTCGATGACGGACTGCCCCAGCGACGCATCGGAGAACGGCGGCCTCGGCTCCATCGCCGAGCAGATCGTCAGGACCCGGGCCGACGTCACCCTCGGCGGCGGGAAGCAGTACTTCGACCAGGTGGTCCAGGCCGGCCCCGGTGCCGGACAGACCGTCCTGGAGCGGGCGCAGCAGAAGGGCTATCAGGTGGTCACCGATGCCGACGGGCTCGGCGCGGTGAACAGCAAGGCCCCGGTGCTCGGCCTCTTCGCTCCCAACAACCTTGACCTGGAGTGGACCGGACCGACGCCGACGCCGACCGGGACCGACCCGTCGACCTGCGCCGCGAACACGGCCCGGACCTCGACCCAGCCGCATCTGACCGATATGGCCGGCAAGGCGATCTCGATCCTGGACCAGAAGACCAGGCACTCGAGGAAGGGCTTCTTCCTGCAGATCGAGGGCGCCTCGATCGACAAGCAGGACCACGCCGCGAACCCGTGTGGTCAGATCGGTGAGACGGTCGAGTTCGACAATGCCGTCAAGCTGGCGCTGAACTACCAGAAGTCGCATCCGGACACCCTCGTCGTGGTCACCGCCGACCACGGTCACACCAGTCAGATCGTCGAGACCGGCACCACCACCACCGGTGTCACGGCCACGCTGACCACGGTCGAGGGCGCCGACATGACCATCAGCTATGCGACGACGCCCTTCCCCGGCTCACAGCAGCACACCGGAACCGAGGTGCGGATCGCGGCCGGCGGCCCCCAGGCGGCCAACGTCCTGGGAGTCACCAACCAGACCGACCTGTTCTTCACGATGAAGCGCGCGCTCGGCCTTCACTAGGGTCACGGGCAGGCAGTGCTGCGCTCGCGCGACGCGGCCGCAGCACTGCCGTGCTCACGGCGAAGGCGAGCAGTGCGAACGTCGCCGACGTGAGGAACGCGGCTCGGGCGCCCGGCAGGAACTCGCCGGGGATCGCGCCGGCGGCATAGACCGAGACGATCACGGCCACTCCCACCGCGCTGCCGAGCTGCTGGGTGGTCTGCAGCAGCCCGGAGGCCGACCCGGCGTGCTCGGGCTCGACCCCGGCGAGCACTGTGGCGGTCACCGGCATGAACACCAGTCCCGCGGACAGGCCGTTGAGCAGCATCGGCCCGAACACCGAGGCGGCGTACGTGCTCGTCGCGCCCACGTTGCTCAGCAGCGCGAAGCTGGCGGTCAGGCCGAGGGTGCCGGTCATGATCAGCGCTCCGGGACCGAACCGCGCCACGAGACGCGGCGCGAACCGCGACATGGCGAAGATGCCCAGGCTGAGCGGCAGGAACGCGAACCCCGAGGCGAGCGGACCGAAGCCCAGGACCCGCTGGACGTATTGAACGACGAGGAAGAACATCGACAGCTGTGCGCCCACGACCAGGGCCATCACCGCCAGTGCGGCGATGCGGCGACGGCTCCGCAGGAGATGCGGCTGGATCATGGGGTGGGCGACACGGCGCTCGATCATGGCAAGGGCGACCAGGGAGGCGATGCCCACGGCGAAGGCGCCCAGGGTGCGCGGCGAGGTCCACCCGTGCTCGGGGGTGCCGATCAGGCCCCAGACCAGCGAGACGGCGCCGAGTGTCGCGGTGACCGCACCTGGGACGTCGAAGCGGCCGGGTCGCTGCTGGGTCTCGGTGACGAACCGCCGCGCGAGCAGCAGGACGACGATGCCGATCGGCACGTTGATGAAGAGCGTCCAGCGCCACGACCCGATGTCGGTCACGAAGCCGCCCAGCAGCAGTCCGATCGAGGCTCCTCCCGAGGAGACGGCGGCGAACAGGGCGAAGGCGCGGTTGCGGGCCGCTTCGTCGGGCGCACTGGTGGTCAGCAGGGCGAGGACGCTCGGGGCCGCCAGCGCGGCACCGACACCTTGGGCGGCTCTCGCGGCGACCAGCCACCCGGGGGACTGGGCGAGTCCGCCCAGCAAGGAGGCCGCGGTGAACAGGGTCAGGCCGATCTCGAAGAGGCGCAGCCGACCACGGACGTCGCCGAGGCGTCCGCCGAGCAGGAGCAGGCCGCCGAAGGCGAGGGTGTAGCCGTTGAGCACCCACGACAGTCCCGCGGGGCCGAACCCGAGGTCGGCGTCGATGGCGGGCAGGGCGACGTTGACGACCGTGGCGTCGAGCACGAGCATCAGCTGGGCGACGAGCACGATCGCGATGCCCGTGGCGGCGCGGGCCGCGTCGGGAGGGAGGTCGGTGGGAAGGGTGGGGCGGGAGGTCTCTGAGACAGACATGGAGGGTGTCCTGTTCTGGCCGGATGGGCCGACGTACACTATTCGGAGGATGGCTCCGGTTCTGGAGTCAACAATACGGAGACCGTCTCCGTTTAGCAAGGGGTGAGCTATGCGCGCCGATGCGCAACGCAACCGTGACCGGATCGTCGAGGTCGCCCGCGAGGTGTTCCGTGAGCAGGGGTACGACGCCTCGCTCGACCTGGTCGCGAAGCGCGCCGGCGTCGGGCCGGGCACCCTCTACCGGCACTTCCCGCAGCGCGAGAACCTCATCGACGCGATCATGCAGAGCTGGGTCGACCGGGTCACTGACGCCGCCGACAAGGCCGTGGTCGCCGAGGGCTCCCCGCGTGAGGTGCTCCTGGGTTGGTTCGAGGCATACGTCGGCCTCATCAGCCTCCACAAGGGTGGACCGGCCAAGATCACCTCGGCCCTGGGCGACACCGGGTCGCCGATCGCGACCAAGTGCCGCACCCTGACCGGTGCCACCGAGCGGATCGTCGAGCGGTTGGCCGAGGAGGACGCCCTTCGTGAGGGTGTCGACGCGGTCCAGATGTGCCGCCTCGTCGGCGGGGTCGCCACGGTCGCCGACCAGGGCGAGCTCGCGCCGGACGTCGTACGTCCGCTGCTGGGAGTCGTGGCCGACGGCCTTCTGCGCTGACGGTAGATTGTCGCCCGTGCCAGAGACCCGCTCCCAGCTCGACACCGTTGCCCTCGCCACCGACGACCCGCACCGTGAGCAGCCGTGGTCCGAGCTCGGCCTGAAGGCCGACGAATACCAGGAGATCCGCGAGATCCTCGGCCGCCGTCCGACCAGCTCGGAGCTGGCGATGTACTCGGTCATGTGGAGCGAGCACTGCTCCTACAAGTCCTCCAAGGTGCACCTCAAGCAGTTCTCCGAGATCCCCCAGGAGACACCGGTGGGCAAGATGCTGGCCGGGATCGGCGAGAACGCCGGCGTGCTGGACATCGGTCAGGGCTACGCCGTCACCTTCAAGATCGAGTCCCACAACCACCCGTCGTACGTCGAGCCCTACCAAGGTGCCGCGACCGGCGTGGGTGGCATCGTCCGCGACATCCTCGCGATGGGGGCTCGGCCGGTCGCGGTGATGGACCCGCTGCGCTTCGGTCCGCTGCACGAGGCCGACACGCACCGGGTGCTGCCGGGGATCGTCGCCGGCGTGGGTGGCTACGGCAACTGCCTGGGCCTTCCCAACATCGGCGGCGAGGCCGTCTTCGACGAGAGCTACCTCGGCAACCCGCTGGTCAACGCCCTGTGTGTCGGTGTGCTGCGCCACGAGGACCTGCATCTCGCCAACGCGACCGGCGAGGGCAACCAGGTCATCCTCTACGGCGCCCGCACCGGCGGTGACGGCATCGGTGGGGTCAGCGTGCTCGCCTCGGAGACCTTCGACGAGGGTGGCCCCGCCAAGCGCCCCAGTGTGCAGGTCGGCGACCCGTTCATGGAGAAGCTGCTCATCGAGTGCACGCTCGAGATCTTCGCTGCGGGCCTCGTCGCGGGCATCCAGGACCTCGGCGGTGCCGGGCTGTCCTGCGCGACCTCCGAACTGGCCAGCGCGGGCGACGGCGGCATGCACGTCAACCTCGACACGGTGCCGTTGCGTGACTCCACGCTGGCTCCCGAGGAGATCCTGATGAGCGAGTCCCAGGAGCGGATGATGGCGGTCGTCGAGCCCCGCCACGTGCCGGCCTTCCTGGCCATCTGTGCCAAGTGGGAGGTGGACGCGACCGTGGTCGGCGAGGTCACCGACACCGGCCGGTTGCAGATCGACTGGCACGGCGAGCGCGTGGTCGACGTACCCCCGAGGTCGGTGGCCCACGACGGCCCGACCTACCACCGGCCCTTCGCGCGCCCCGACTGGCAGGACGCCCTGCAGGCAGACGCGGCCGACTCGCTGCCCCGTCCGGCGTCCGGCAGCGAGCTGGCCGAGACGATGCTCCGGATGGTCGCCAGCCCCAACCTGTGCGACAAGTCCTGGATCACCGACCAGTACGACCGCTACGTCCGCGGCAACACCGTGCTCGCGCAGCCCGAGGACTCCGGCATGGTCCGGGTCGACGAGGAGACCAATCTGGGCGTCTCCCTCGCCACCGACTGCAACGGTCGCTACGCCAAGCTCGACCCCTACACCGGCGCCCAGCTGGCTCTGGCCGAGGCCTACCGCAACGTCGCCACCGGCGGTGCCCGCCCCCTCGCGATCTCCGACTGCCTCAACTTCGGCTCTCCGGAGGACCCCGATGTGATGTGGCAGTTCGTGGAGGCGTGCCGCGGACTCAAGGAGGCCTGCCTCGAGCTCGGCATCCCGGTGACCGGAGGCAATGTCAGCCTCTACAACCAGACCGGCGGAACGGCCATCCTCCCGACGCCGGTGGTGGCTGTGCTCGGCGTGATCGACGACGTCACCCGGCGTACGCCGAGCGGGTTCGTCGCCGCCGGTGAGCAGATCGTGCTCCTCGGTGACACCTACGATGAGCTGTCCGGCTCCGAGTGGGCCCACGTGGTGCACGGCCACCTCGGTGGCCTGCCGCCGCGGGTCGACCTGGGCGCCGAGCGCGCCCTTGCCGAGCTGCTGGTCGCTGCGGTCGGCACCATCTCGAGTGCTCACGACCTGTCCGAGGGGGGGCTGGCCCAGGCCCTGGCCGAGTCCACGATGCGTCGAGGGGTCGGTGCCACGGTGGCGGTCGACGGCGACCCGTTCGTGGCGTTGTTCTCGGAGTCGGCCGGCCGGGTGGTCGTGACCGTGCCCGACGGCGCCCTCGCCGCCCTGGCCGACCTGGCCGCCGCCCACGCGGTGCCGCTCGCGGTGATCGGTCGCACCGGGGGGACCGACGTCGTGGTCGAGGGGCAGTTCACCCTCGCCGTCGACGAACTGCGCACCGCCTGGTCGGCCACCCTGCCGACGGCCCTGGGCTGACCGTGTGGGGCTGCCTCGACGAACGGTGCTCGCGCTGGCAGCGACCGGAGCGTTCGCGGGCTGTGCCGCCGGCGACCGGGGGCCTGACCGGATGAAGGCGGCGTCCGCACCGACCCGGGTGGACTACGGGCCGGACCCGAGCCAGTTCGCCGAGCTGACCCGCCCTGACGGGACCTCGCGCGGGGTTGTCGTCGTGATCCACGGGGGGTTCTGGAGGTCGTCCTACGACCTGTCGCTGGGTCGCCCCCTGGTGCCGAGTCTGGTGGCGGCCGGCTGGACGACCTGGAACCTCGAGTACCGCCGGGTCGGCTCCGGTCCGGGGGGCGGTGGCGGCGCCCCGGCGACGCTCGACGACGTCGCGGCGGGCCTCGACGCGCTCGCTGCGGTGGACGACCTCGACGTGTCGACCGTGGTCACCCTCGGGCACTCTGCGGGCGGCCACCTGGCGACCTGGGCTGCAGCCCGGGGCAGGTTCGGCTTCCCCGACGAGGTGCCGGTGACCGCCGTGATCTCGCAGGCGGGGGTGCTCGACCTGCGCAGCGCCGACGCTGCCGGGCTGGGCGGCGGGGCCGTGGAGGCCTTCCTGGGTCACCCCGCAGGTGTCGGGGACCGCGGCGCCGACCCGATCCAGCAGGTGCCGCTCGACGTGCCCGTGCGGTGCGTGCACGGTCGCGCCGATGACACGGTGCCGTTGAGTCAGTCGGAGGGCTATGTCGCGGCCGCGCTGGCGGCCGGCGGCGACGCCCGGTTGGTCACGGTCGACGGTGACCACTTCGCGGTGATCGACCCCGACTCGGTCGCGTGGAGTCGAACCCTGGAGATCCTGGCCACCCTCCCCTGACCTGTCGCAGATGTACGCGGAAATGTCGTCGACCTGTCGCAGATGTACGCGGGTCGGTGTACATCTGCGACAGGTCAGGGGTTCTAGGGTGCTGCGACCGCCACGGCGCCAGGCTCCTGCGTGACCCACTCCGCCGGGCGGGGGACGGCCCGGATGCTCGGGCTCAGGGTGGGGATGAGCGCCGCGCCGGCACACAGCACGGCGAGCACCACGACGGCAGGCGCTCCGCCGAGGTGCGCCAGCAGGAGCCCGGCCAGCAGTGGGGAGAGCGGCAACGTCGACATCGTGATGAACTGCATCGTGGACTGGACCCGCCCCTGGAGCTCGTCGGGGGTCACGGCGATGCGGTAGGCGCCGATGCCGGCATTGCCGGCCGGGTTGAGGAACACCCCGCCACTGAGGGCGAGTGCCACGATCGCCGGGTGGTTCCACAGCGCCATGGGGACCAGCAGAGGCACGAAGCTCCAGGCTGCTGCGGCGGTCAGTCGGCCGGTGCGGAGGTGGTCGATGATCCAGGGCGCACACACGGCGCCGGCGATGCCGGCCACGCCCGCCGAGGTCTCGACCAGGCCGATGTGGACGGGATCGAAGCCGGCGTCGATCAGGCGTAGGACCGCCACGAAGAACACGGCGTTGACCAGCAGGTTGGTGCTGGCCGCCCAGAGTGTGAGCACCCGGAAGAACGGGCGGCTGCGGATGAACGCCAGACCCGCCAGGAGGTCCTCGCGGGGTCGCTTGCGGTTCGGGTTCGCAGGTGCCGACAGGTCGGTGCGGATCCGTCCGAGCAGCACCCACGAGATCGCGAAGCTGATGGCGTCTGCGGCGAACGGGAGCCAGCGGGTCACCCCGTACAGCGCCCCGCCGACCGGTCCCCCCAGAAGCGACGCGACGTGCTGGCGGGCCTGGTTCTGCGACAGGGCGGTCGGCAGCTCCTCGGAGGGTACGACGGCTCGGATCGCCGAGATCTCCGCCGGCGCGAAGACCCCGGTCGCGGCCCCGGTCAGGAGGGCGACAACGACGACATGGACGAAGGTGAGCTCGCCCACGAGGGCGGCGATCACGAGCGAGGAGTAGAGGAGGACTCCCGAAGCGCTGGCGAAACGCATCAGGCGCCGGCGGTCGAGCCGGTCGGCGAGCATCCCGGCGGGGAGCAGTGTCAGCGCGAGACCGAGCAGGTGGCTGCTCTCCGCCACGGCGGCGGCGAGGGCGGATCCGGTGAGCTGGTAGGCGAGCAGCGGGAACACGAACATGCTCATTCGGCTGCCGAGTTCGCTGATGGTCTGGCCGACCCAGAGCACCGTGAAGTCATGGTTGTGCGCGAGGCTGCGGAAGCTGGTCATTTCCACACCATAACGTGCGCAACTAATAATGCGCAATAGAACGTGCGCAACTATCTCCGCATGTGCATCCGCTCTCCCTGTGGCCCGAAGACGCACAGGAACTCGACCGGTCGCGACTCCCCGCAGCCGAACCAGTGCGGCACCCGGGTGTCGAACTCGACCGCCTCCCCAGGCTTGAGCACGAACCCCTGGTCGCCCAGCAGGAGTCGCAACCGCCCGTCGAGGATGTAGAGCCACTCGTAACCCTCATGGCTCCGCTGGTCCGGGACATCGTCCGCCGGGCTCGGGCGCAGGACGGTCTTGAACGTGCGCAGCCCGCCCGGACGGTTGGTCAAGGAGATGGTCGTCGTGCGCCCGTGGGTGCTCGGCTTGGCGTGCACGCGCGGATCGCCGGTCGACGGGGCGTCGACCAGCTCGTCGAGGGTCACCCGATAGCTGCGCGCCAACGGCAGCAGGAGCTCCAGGCTGGCGCGCCGTCGTCCCGACTCGAGTCGGGACAGGGTGCTCACGGAGATGCCGGTCTCCTCGGCCACCACCGCCAGGGTCGCGTCACGCTGGAGTCGCAGGGTGCGCAGCCGCGCGCCCACCTGGTGGTGGAACGATTCGCTTGCCATTTCGGCAACATAGTTTGTCATCTGCGCGATTGTCGAGCCATCCTCGCCCTATGGAGACCACCCACCCGCCCTACGACGTGATCATCGTCGGCGGAGGAGCCGCAGGCCTGAGCGCCGCCGTGACCCTGGCCCGCAGCCGCCGCCGGGTGCTGGTCGTGGATGCGGGTGAACCCCGCAACGCGCCCGCGTCGGGTGTGCACAACCTGCTCGGCCACGAGGGCATCTCGCCGCTGGAGCTGCTGGAGCGCGGTCGCGCGGAGCTGGTCGGCTACGGCGGCGAGGTCCGCTCCGGCACGGTCGAGGCCGCCGAACAGACCGACGGGGGCTTCGAGGTCGCACTCGCCGACGGGTCGACGGCGAAGGCCCGCCGCCTGGTCGTCACCACGGGCCTGCTCGACGCGCTCCCGGACCTCCCCGGACTGGCCGATCGCTGGGGACGCGACGTCCTGCACTGTCCCTACTGCCACGGATGGGAGGTCCGGGACCGGGAGATCGTCGTGCTCGCCACCGGTCCAGCCGGCGCCCACCAGGCCCTGCTGTTCAGCCAGCTGAGCGACCGGGTCGCCCTTCTCCTCGACGCGCAGCCGCTACCCGACGAGGTGACGCGGCGCAAGCTGGAGGCGAGAGGTGTCCGACTGGTCGAGGGACTGGCGCAGAGGATTCAGATCAGCGATGACGCGGTCTCCGGCGTACTCCTGAAGGACGGCGCGGTCCTGCCCTGTCAGGCGGTCGTCGTCGGTCCGACGTTCACTGCGCGCTCCGCCGTGCTCGAGAGCCTCGGCCTGGCTGCGCAGGACTTCCTGATGGGCGAGTGGGTGGTCGGCACCCACGTGGCGGCCGACGCGATGGGCGAGACCGAGATCCCAGGCGTGTACGTCGCCGGCAACGTCACCGATCCGGGCGCCCAGGTGGGGATGGCATCCGCCCAGGCGGTGAAGGTGGCTGCCTGGATCAACATGGTGCTGATCGAGGAGGACGCCGCGCGGCTAGGCTCGGAGGATGTCCGACGAGGCCCAGCACGTCCATGACCCCCGGGTGCTGCGCGCCATCGCCCACCCGGTCCGCAACAGGATCCTCGAGGAACTGGGTGCCGGCGGCCCGCAACGGGCGGCGGACATGGCCAGCGTGCTCGGCATCCCTGCCAACCAGGCGAGCTTCCACCTGCGGCAGCTCGCCAAGTACGGCTTGGTCGTCGAGGCTCCCGAGGCCGCCCGCGACGGGCGGGACCGGGTCTGGCGGGCGGTTCACGAGTCGGGGCTGACCATCAACATCAACGAGCTGGCGGAGGTGCCCGGAGGGAAGGCCGCCGCGACGGTCTACCGCAACGAGGCGACCGCCGCGGCCCACACGGCTGTCGACCGCGCCTTCACCGCAGAACGCCAGCCGGACTCGACGGTGGTCGTGTCCAACTCCGCGCTGCGCCTCACCCGGGACGATGCCCGGGCCTTCGCGGCCGAGCTCGAGGCCCTCGTGGAGACCTGGCGGCTGCGTGGTCAGGGTGTCGCCACAGCGGCCCACACCTATGAGCTGCTCCAGATCCTGCAACCGGCGCACCGGGCCTGATGCGCCTCGTCCCCGCCGACCCCGAGGACGTCGCCTCGGCGCTGTCGCGGCCCGAGCGGTCACGAGCCGACGACCGGCTGTTGACCAAGCACTACCTCGCCCTGCTCGTCGAGCGGGCACCGGGCAACTCGGTCGAGATCAGGGTCCCGCCGTACGCCGCCGCCCAGGTGGTCCCCGGCGTCCGCCACACCCGGGGCACGCCGCCCGCCGTGGTCGAGCTCGACGCCGAGACCTGGATCGCGCTCGCCACCGGAGCCCTCGACTGGCAGACGGCGACTGCTGCCGGCCGGGTCCTGGCCTCGGGGGAGCGCACCGACCTGTCGGCCTATCTGCCCCTGTGAGCCGGCACGATTAGGGTGACCGGCATGACTGAGGAGATTCGCGCACAGGTGCGCGCCCTGTTGCCAGGAGTTCGCCGCGACCTGGAGGACCTGGTCCGGATCGAGTCGGTGAGTGCGGACCCGGCGCGAGCCGCCGAGGTCCAGCGCAGCGCCGAGGCGGTGGCCGCGCTGTTCGCGGCCGAGGGCTTCGCGGTCCAGATCTCGAGCGCCGAGGGTGGTGCCCCCGCCGTGATCGCCCACCGCGCCGGCCCCGACGGATCCCCGACCGTGCTGCTCTACGCCCACCACGACGTGCAACCCGAGAACGACCACTCCGAGTGGCACTCGCCACCGTTCGAGCCCACCGAGCGCGACGGCCGCCTCTACGCCCGCGGTGCGGCCGACGACAAGGCAGGCATCGCCGCCCACCTGGCCGCGGTCCGGGTCTGGGGCGAGGACCTGCCGGTGGGCGTGACGCTGTTCATCGAGGGTGAGGAGGAGGTCGGTTCGGAGTCCCTCGGCGCCCTGCTCGCCCAGCACCGCGACGAGCTGGCCTCCGACGTCATCGTGATCGCCGACTCCACCAACTGGGACATCGGGGTTCCTGCGCTGACCACCAGCCTGCGCGGCCTCGTCCGTGCCGACATCGAGGTCCGCACGCTCACCCACGCCGTTCACTCCGGGATGTGGGGCGGGCTGGTGCCCGACGCCCTGATCACCCTGAGCCGGATGATCGCGTCCCTGCACGACGACGCCGGCAATGTCGCGGTCGAGGGCCTGCATGCCGGTCCGGCGGCTGACGTCGACTACCCGGAGGCGCGGTTGAGGGCCGAGTCCGGTGCTGTCGCCGGGCTGCAGTGGATCGGCTCGGGCTCGGCCGTCGAACGGCTCTGGACCAAGCCGTCCTTGTCGATCACCGGCCTGGATGCTCCGAAGGTCGACGGCGCCAGCAACACGCTCGTCGCGAGTGCGCGGGCGAAGATCTCGCTGAGGATCGCCCCGGGCGACACCACCGACAACGCCTTGGCCTGCCTGCGTGCCCACCTCGAGGCACGGGTCCCGTGGGGGGCGGAGTTCTCGCTCACCGTCGTGGACACCGGGGAGGCGACGCAGATCGAGGCGAGCGGTCCGGCGTACGACGTGGCGCGGTCGGCGTTCCGCGATGCCTGGGACGGAACCGAGCCGGTGGACATGGGGGTCGGCGGGTCGATCCCGTTCATCGCGGAGTTCCTCGAGAGCTTCCCGGAGGCCGGTGTGCTGGTCACCGGTGTGGAGGACCCCGACACGCGGGCCCATGGCGCCAACGAAGGGCTGCACCTCGCCGAGTTCGAACGGGTCTGTGTCGCCGAGGCCTTGCTTCTCGGGCGCCTCGGGGGCCGTGCCTGATCGCGGTCAGGTGGAGGCGGGCAGCCAGGCACTGAAGGTGCTGCCCACCCCGAGGGTCGAGGTCAGCTCGAGCCGCCCGCCGTGCCGCTCGACGATGCGGCGGGAGATGGCGAGACCGAGGCCGGTCCCGGGCAGTGCCAGGGCGACGCGGTTGGAGGAGCGGAAGAACTCCTCGAAGACGCGCTGCTGGTCGTCCTCGGAGATCCCGATCCCGTTGTCGGTGCAGGTCAGCAGCACCTGCGTCGCGGTCCTCCGCAGCGCCAGCGTGACCGTGCCGCCGGCCGGCGTGTAGCGCACCGCGTTGGCGACCAGGTTCCCGACCAGGCTCTCGAGCTCGGCGTGGTCGCCGGCGGCGAGGACCGGCTCCGGCGGGCGCAGATAGGTCAGCGACACGTCCCCGGCCCGGGCCTGCACCTCGAAGCCGTCCACCACGGTGTCGACCAACGCGTCGAGGGCGACGGGTACGGCGCGCAGCGGGGTGTCCGGGTCATCGACCCGTGAGAGCAGCAGCAGGTCCTCGACCAGGCGCGTCAGCCGCTCGCTGCTGCGTCCGATCGCAGCCAGGGAGGGTGTCACCTCGGGATCGTCGAGCTGGCCCGCCAGCAGCTCGAGATGTCCGAAGATGGTGGTCAGGGGAGTCTTGAGCTCGTGAGACACCGTGGCGATCAACCGGCTCTTCCACCGGTCGAGCCGCTGGAGCTCGCCGACCAGCCGCTGCTCCTGCTCGAAGGTGCGCGCGTTGAGCAGTGCGCTGCCGAGGTCGTGTCCGATGTCCAGGGCTGCGTCGGTCTCCGCGGCGCTCCAGTCCGGGGCGGTGTCGTCCCGGGTCAGCACCAGCGTGCCGAGGCATTCGTTGCGCGCGCCCAGCGGGATGAACATCAGCGAGCAGACACCGGCGTCGGCCAGGAAGGCGAGCACCTTCTCGCGCTCCGCGCCGGTGACGATGTCGGTGAGGCTCTGGCCTCGCGAGATCAGTCCGATGCGTTGCTGGGCCCAGCCGATCCGGGCCGCGGACTCGGCGAGCTGGACCAGTTCGTCGGCGAGCTCGAGGCTCTCGTCGGCCGACGAGTAGGCATAGACCCGACCGTCGTCGAAGCTGTGCAGCCACAGCCCCTGGATGCCGAAACCCTCCACGATGGCCTGCCGGGAGTCCTCGATGATGCGCTGCAGGCTGAGCTGGGCGCTGGCACTGCGCACGATGTGCCGCGCGGTGTCGGCCAGGCGCACCTGCTCGCCCAGGTCCTCTCGATGCAGGCAGCTGACGATGGCGCGGGCCGCCTGGTCGACGTACCTGTCGAGACTGCGCCGGGGCCCCTCGCTCAGGGGCCCGTCGTCGGGCGGCTGGACGGCCAAGGCTCCCCGGCGTACGCCGTCCGCGTCCAGGAGGTCGGTGACCAGCCAGGCCCCGGCCGGTTCAGCCACTACCGGGAGGGAGGGTTGGGTGCCTGCGGTGGCGACCACCTCGGTGTCACCGCAGGAGTGCACGATGCTGATCGTGGCGGCCGCGAAACCGGCCACCTGCGTGACGCCCTCCACGATCACCTGGAGGGTGTCGTAGAGCCCCGACTGCTCCCGGCTGCGTGCTGTGGACTCCCCGGCCACGTCCCACCCCTCTTCCCTGCCGACTGCTGCGCGCCACGAATGGGTGAAGCGCCGAACCCACCGTAGACTGCGGGGCGTGGCCACCCCCTTTCCCACGCGACCGTCCTCTCGCAAGGGCGGCGACGGGCGACTGACCGCGGCGCTCGACCCTCATGACCAGGGACCCCAGGACGCCTGCGGGGTGTTCGGGGTCTGGGCCCCGGGTGAGGATGTCGCCAAGCTGACCTACTTCGGTCTCTACGCGCTGCAGCACCGCGGCCAGGAGTCGGCCGGGATCGCGGTGAGCAACGGGCGTCAGATCCTCGTCTACAAGGACATGGGCCTGGTGTCCCAGGTGTTCGACGAGTCCACGCTCAACTCCCTCAAGGGGCACCTTGCGATCGGGCACAGCCGCTACTCCACGACGGGGGCCAGCACCTGGGAGAACGCCCAGCCGACCTTCCGCCCGACCGCCGACGGGTCGATCGCGCTGGGTCACAACGGCAACCTGATCAACACCCTGGAGCTCTCCAAGATGGTCGAGGGGCTGCCTGGTCCCGCCGACCAGCTCGAGCTGCACACGCGACCCCAGGAGTCCTCGACCAACGACACGAGCCTGGTCACGGCCCTGCTGGCGCACCACCCCGACACGTCGCTGGAGCAGCGGGCGCTCGAGGTGCTGCCCGCGCTGCGAGGGGCGTTCTGCTTCGTGTGGATGAACGAGGACACGCTCTACGCCGCCCGTGATCCCCAAGGCATCCGCCCGCTCGTCCTCGGTCGACTGGATCGTGGCTGGGTGGTGGCCAGCGAGCAGGCAGCCTTGGCCACGATCGGTGCGAGCGTCGTGCGCGAGGTGGAGCCCGGCGAGATGATCGTCATCGACGAGAACGGCCTGCGCTCCTACACGTTCGCCGAGCCCGAGCCGAAGGGCTGCGTCTTCGAATACGTCTACCTCGCCCGCCCCGACGCCACCATCAGCGGACGCAGCGTGCATGAGGCGCGGGTCGAGATGGGTCGACAGCTCGCCCGTGAGTTCCCGGTCGAGGCCGACCTGGTGATGCCCGTCCCCGAGTCCGGCACCCCGGCGGCGGCCGGCTACGCCGAGGAGAGCGGCATCCCGTTCGGCCAGGGCTTCGTGAAGAACGCCTACGTCGGCCGCACGTTCATCCAGCCGAGCCAGACCCTGCGCCAGTTGGGCATCAGGCTCAAGCTCAACGCCCTGGACCACATGATCCGTGGCAAGAAGATCGTGGTGGTCGACGACTCGATCGTGCGCGGCAACACCCAGCGAGCCCAGGTGCGGATGCTGCGCGAGGCGGGTGCCCTCGAGGTGCACGTGCGCATCTCCTCACCTCCGGTGAAGTGGCCCTGCTTCTACGGCATCGACTTCGCCACCAGAGCCGAGCTGATCGCCAACGGCCTCGACGTCGAGGAGATCCGCTCCAGCATCGGCGCAGACAGCCTCGGCTACATCTCCCTCGAAGGCATGGTCGATGCGACCAGTCAGAGCGCCGAGCGCCTGTGCAAGGCCTGCTTCACCGGCGAGTACCCCATCGAGCTGCCCGACGAGAGCCTGCTCGGCAAGCATCTCCTCGAGGTGTCCCTGAACTCGCCGACCCTCGGCAAGGCCCTGCCCGTCCTCAACAACCCCTGACCTCCCGTCCAGCAGCCACCGCCGCCAGGAGCACTGACGTGACCCACATCGAGCAGCCCTTCAACACCGCGTACGCCGAGGCGGGTGTCAACATCGAGGCCGGCGACCGGGCCGTGGAGCTGATGAAGGGCTGGGTCGAGAAGGCCCGCCGTCCCGAGATGATCGGCGGCATCGGTGGCTTCGCCGGACTGTTCGATGCCTCCGCCCTCACGCGCTACCAGCGACCGCTGCTGGCGACGTCCACCGACGGCGTCGGCACCAAGGTGGCCATCGCCCAGGCCATGGATCGCCACGACACGATCGGGTTCGACCTGGTCGGCATGGTGGTCGACGATCTCGTCGTCTGTGGTGCGGAGCCGCTGTTCATGACCGACTACATCGCCACGGGTCGAGTCGTCCCCGAGCGGATCGCGGCGATCGTCAAGGGCATCGCGGAGGCCTGTGTGGCCGCCGGCTGCGCGCTGATCGGCGGCGAGACCGCCGAGCACCCGGGCCTCCTGGACCCCGACGAGTACGACGTGGCCGGCGCCGCGACCGGCGTGGTGGAGGCCGACCGCCTGCTGGGCCCGGGCCGGGTCCGGCCCGGGGACGCCGTCATCGCGATCGAGTCCAGCGGGCTCCACTCCAACGGCTACTCCCTGGTGCGTCATGTGCTCCTCTCCGCCCAGGGTGCGGGCTGGCAGCTCGACCGTGAGGTCCCAGAGCTGGGCCGCGCGCTCGGCGAGGAGCTTCTCGAGCCCACGCGGATCTACGCCAAGGCCTGCCTCGACCTGGCCGCCGAGACTGCCACCCATGCGATGTCCCACGTCACCGGCGGCGGGCTGGCCAGCAACCTGGAGCGGGTGCTGCCGGTCGAGCTGACGGTCACCATGGATCGTGCCACGTGGACTCCTGCCCCGATCTTCGACCTGGTCCGGCAGGTCGGTGCCGTGCCGCAGGCCGACCTCGAGCAGACCCTGAACTGCGGGGTGGGCATGGTGGCTCTCACTGATCCCAGTGATGCCGACACCGCCATCGCGGTGCTGGCCCGCCACGGCATCCGGGCCTGGGTGGCGGGCTCCGCCCAGCTCGCCTCCGAGGGTGCTGAGGGTCGCGTCGAGCTGGTCGGTCAGCACCCCGGCTGGTGACCCGTCGAGGTGATCGGGGCACGCCACGATGACCAAAACCGGCCCGGGTGTGCGGGAACAGCCACCGAGCAGGTAGCGTTGTCCTCACGATAATCCTGACAGTCAGACCGGGAGCCACAGTGCCCCGGCCAAGCGTGCGAGGGGGTCGGACCCTATGGGGCGCGGCCGAGCGAAGGCAAAGCAGACGAAGGTCGCTCGCGACCTGAAGTACCGCACTCACGAGACGGACTTCGGGGCGCTAGCCGCCGAGCTGCATGGAGGAGACACCGCCAGCGGTGCCGAGCCCACGCAGACCGAGTCCTCCGATGAGGACGACTGGCCGGACTACGTCGATTCACGACGCGACTGACCCAGACCTGGCGCCTCAGGGACGTCGGGACTGTTAAGCGAGCCAGATTCCGCGCAACCGACCGACCTCGCGCATGCGCCGTTCGGCCAGGCGGTCTGCAGCGAGGGCAGGGGCGACCCCCTCTGCCGCCGCCATCGCGAAGACGCGCGCCGTGGTGTCGAAGATGCCGGCGGCGCGCTGTTTGGCCCGCTCGAACGAGAAGCCCTTGAGCTCGTCGGCGACCTGGATCAGACCGCCGGAGTTCACGCAGTAGTCAGGTGCGTAGAGGATGCCGCGCTCAGCCAGGGCCTTCTCGACCCCTGGGTGGGCGAGCTGGTTGTTGGCGGCGCCGCAGACGATCCTCGCGCTGAGGGCCTCGACGACCTGGTCGCTCAGGGCATGGCCGAGCGCGCAGGGCGCGTAGACGTCGAGCTCCCGGGTCACGAGGTCGTCGGTCGACTCGGCGACGACGACCTGCGGGAACTCGGCTCGCACCCGGTCGATGGCCGGGTCGTAGACGTCGCACACGATCACCGAGGCGCCATCCTCGATCAGGTGTCCGGTCAGGTGGTGACCCACCTTGCCGACCCCGGCGATGCCGATGGTGCGCCCAGCCAGGGTGGGACTTCCCCACGTGGCCGCGGCGGCGGCACGCATCCCCTGGAAGACGCCGTAGGCCGTGAGCACGCTGCTGTCGCCCGCGCCTCCCTGCGCCACGGTGCGCCCGGTCACGTAGGAGCACTCCCGAGCGATGTGGTCCATGTCCTCGGAGTAGGTGCCCACGTCGCAGGCGGTGAGGTAGCGGCCCCCGAGTGACTGCACGAACCGGCCATAGGCACGCAGCAGCGCCTCGGACTTCAGGGTGTGGGGATCACCGATGATCACGGCCTTGCCTCCGCCGAGGTCGAGCCCTGCCAGCGCGGCCTTGTAGGACATCCCGCGCGACAGGTCCAGCGCGTCGGCGACGGCGTCGGCTGTGGAGTCATAGGGATAGAACCGGGTGCCTCCCAGAGCGGGGCCCAGGGCGGTCGAGTGGATCGCGACGACGGCCTGGAGACCGGTGGCGGAGTCCTGGCAGAGGACGACCTGTTCGTGCTCGGCGGCCTGGGCGAACAGGTCCGTGGGGCGTTCTTCGGAGTCAGACATGGGTGGGACTCTCTCTACGTGACATCGGGGGTGGTGATGTTTTGTCGCTTGCAAACCTATTTGTGTGGGTTTGCCAAACGGTCATTTCAGACTAAACGTGTGTAGAAGGTAAAAATGCGTGCACGAGCGGGCTTTCCTTTTGAGACCACCGCTAGCAAGTGGCACACTCTAAGCATCCCACCGCGGCTCGCGGGGAGTATCGGTAGGGATGGAAAGAGTGGAACACAAGTCCATGAGCGCACAGTCCACAGACTCCGAGACCCTCCTGACGCCAGCCGAGGTCGCTGCCCTGTTCAGGGTCGACCCGAAGACGGTCACTCGGTGGGCCAAGGCAGGCAAGGTCAGCTCCATTCGGACCCTGGGGGGACACCGGCGGTTCAGGGAGACCGAGATCCGCAACCTTCTCGAGGGCGAGACGGTCGAGAAGCCAGTCGACGACGAGTGATCAGCGCGGCTGGGGCGCCGGCGCCCCGGTCCGCATGACCACCACGTCCCCGTGTGTGCCATAGCCCAGGATTCCACCCCCATAGCGCGTCCCGTCGAAAGTGAGCATGAGCCAGGCATCGCCGTGTGGCACCACCATGGGCCACGGGATGTTCGTCGGGTACGGCGCATCGAGCTCGCCGATCTCGGTCATGTCCAGGTCGTAGACCGGATAGCGCTCGCGCCGGCCGCGCGGGTTGTCCGGCCCGTCGCTGGCCAGCAACCGCCACTCCCCGTCGAGAGCGACGAGCACCGTGCCCTCGGTGGCTCGACGGGTGCGGTCCTCGGCGACCGCGTGCAGCTCCTCGAGACTCCTTCCGCGACACAGCGCGGGGTGGAAGGCGAAGAACTTCTGTGCCGAGACATAGGCCACGTGCCACACGCCGTCGATCCTCGTCAGGTGGGGGTCCCACACTCCGACCCCGGTGCTCGGCACCTTCATCTCCGAGGTGTCCAGGACGTGCTGACCGTGCAGCACGTCGGCATCGGTGCGTGCCAGTGTGATCGAGACCGACGTACGGTCGAAGTCCCCCCAGGTGCTGGTGGCGACGAGCCACTGGTCGCCGTCGCGCACGAGGTGCGTGGCATGGTCGCCGAACACGCCGTGCCGATCAGGTCGCCGGAAGAACAGATCCGCCACGTGCTCGAGATGGACCGTCTCGGGATCGAAGGTCCACACTCCGGTGTGGCCGGTGTCGAAGAAGCCGGGACCGGCATGGGTGGCCGTCAGCACGATGCGACCCTGGTGCCGCACGATCTCGCCGTCGGCCTGGGTCGCGACGTGCAGGTCCCGTAGTCCCAGCTGGCCGAAGCCCCCTGCCCGCAACCGCCGCACCGGTGAGGCCGCGTCGGCCGTCGGCCGCCAGTCGAACCCCACCTCGAGACCGTCCAGGAAGCCCTCCCCGTGGGTGTCCTGGGTGTCCGACAGGTCGACCCTGGCCCGCGCCGACCAGATGCCCCGATGGGCGGTCAGCACAGTCAGGTGCGTCCCGGTGAGGGTCAGGGCCAGAGTAGGTGCCGCCGACTCCCCGTCGAGGCGCCCGAACCGCCGGCTTCGATGACTCGAGGACGTCCCGTCCGAGGTCACCAGGTCGATGCCGAGGAGGCGGCGCCGGCCGTCGTACCACCCCAGCAGGCGGCTGCCGTCGGCACCGCTCCAGCCGAAGCTGATCCGGCCGTCGACCTCGCCCTGGGCGAGCTCCAGCTCCAGCGCCACGTACGGCGCCACCGCGGCACCGGGCGACCAGTCCGAGTCCGGCGCCGGGTGCGACCACGAGCGGTCGGTCCGGATCTGTCCGGGGGCCAGGACGTTCACGGGCCGCAGGCGATCGATGACCTCGAACCGTGGGAGCACGGGCCCACTCTGCCAAAGCTCAGCGGAGTCGGCGCAGGTAGCCGGTCGCGAGCCTCAGTTCGCGGACCCGGCTCTCCCACGTGACACCGGCCACAATCAGCAGGGCACCGACCAGGCCGATCACCACCCATTGCTGCAGCAGCTGGGCGTACGCCGCCTCACGGAGCACCAGCAGGAGCCCGGCCCCGGCGCCGACGAGCAGCGGAGCGTTCCACTGCAGGGACGCACCGGCGGCGATCAGGGCGGCGCAGCCCAGCCCCACCAGGAGCGCCCGCGGCGAGACGGGCTCCACCAGGGCGACCAGCAGGCTGGGCACGACCAGCAGGCCGAGCCCGGGTGACAACGACGTGAGCGAACCAGCCCCGTCACGACGCATCCGGTAGAGCCCGAAGCCGACCAGGGCCAACGCCAGCGGCATCGTGTAGGCCTCGACGGTGGTGACCCCCAGGTCCGCCAGCCGGACCCAGGTTGCCGACAGGAGCAGTCCCGTGCCGATCCATCCCAGGTCACGACGGCGGTGCAGCAGGCTGCTCATCGACACCAGTGCGCCGGCGAGCGTCAGGTGCACGGCCAGCCACGTCGCGTCCGGGGAGCCGTAGCCGACCGCGGAGGCCACCACGGCTGCCGCTGGGAGCTCGTAGGCGGCGATCGGCCGCCAGACGGTCAGCGCCAGCACAGTCGCGATCACCACGAGAGCGGCCCACTGCTCGCCCACCGCCAGGACGTGTGCGCCGGTCCACAGTGCCCCGCCGAGCAGCAGGATCGTGGCGGCCGCGGCCACCTGCCACCGCTCGCCGCGACGCCGTACGTCGTCGGCGACGGCGAGCGCGGTCGTCAGCGCCAGGGCGGCGAGGGTCAGGGTGGATGACGGGAGAGCCAGTGCGAGGCTCAGCGTGCCCACGAGCACGGTGACCAGTCGCCCGCTGACGCGCGACCCCGCGAGCAGCCAGGTCGACACCGCTGCGAGGAGGAGCACGGCGACCCCAGCCCACCGAGGGGTGGCGTAGAGCGAGAGGGTGGTGGCCACCGAGAGCGCGACGAGCGCGACGAGCGGCCCCATCGAGGCGGACACCAGTGCGGAGGTGATTCTCGATCGTGAGCTCAGCCGGAGCACGGCCGCCGCGGCGGCTGCGGACGCGAGCAGACAGGGCAGGACCAGCAGCGGCGAGGCCTGCGGGGTCGGTCCGCTCAGGGTGGAGGCGGCGGTGACCGACCAGGGATCGGCACCGACGCGCGACAACGCCTCTGCTGACAGGGCGCTCCAGGTGATCAGGACCGGGACGGCGGAGCCGACCAGTGCGCCGATCGCCGACCAGCCCCAGTCTCCCGGAGCCAACCAGGCACCGAGGCTCGACACCGCCAGGATCACCAGCGCTGTCGTGGCGACGGTGGTGAGACTGTTGTCGGCGGTGGTCAGTCCGACGGTCAGCGTGAGCACGCTCAGGCCGACGCCGAGGGCGGTGACCCGGAGCACCCGGGGCAGTCGGTCGACGGCTGCCGGGACGGCCGCCAGTGCGGCGGCGATGAGCAGCGGCCAGACCGCTGCCTCGCCCCACAGCCTGGCGAAGGTGGGCTCCTCGAGCGCGTCCGCCAGGCCTCCGGCCACGAGCGCCACCCACCACAGACCGCCCATCGCGGCGGTCGCGACACTGAGGAACACCAGTCGGCGCCGCCAGGCCAGGGCTGCCAGGAGCACGGAGACGAGGACTGCGCCGACTCGAGCTGCCGATGGGTCGAACCAGTCGCCAACCATTACTCCTGTGAGCGCGAGCTGGAGCCCCAGTGCGGAGCCGAGCTCGGCTGCGGCCAGCCGCTCCACCGGACTGGCCAGCGCGGCGACGGCGGCGCCGGCGCCGGCGAGGCCGAGACAGGTGCCGAGGACGATCACGAACTGAGCTGTGCTGAGGTCTCCGAACCATCCCGAGGAGTCGGCGCCGAAGAGGTCCAGGCTCAGCAGGCCCAGCGCGACTGCGGCGAAGGACTCCGCACCCGCCCGCAGATCCTTGCGAGCCAGCCAGGCGGTCAACGTGGCCGCAGTGGCCGTCAGCAGCACCAGGACGGCTGTGCGCCCGCCGACCCCCAGGGCGGACCAGGCGACGGCCAGGAACACCAGTGCGGCCACCAGGAGACACACGGCACCGAGACCGAGCAGGATGCGCGGGACCGAGGCCGCGCTGAGTCTCGGGCCGCGACCCGCCTGAGGAGCCGCGATCGGCCGCTGGAGGGGGTAGGGCTCCTGAGCCGATCCGGCGGCCTCGGGGAGCCGCAGCTGTGCGACCAGCTCGTCAGCACGAGACAGGGTCGCGAACAGGAGCTGGGCGGCCGTGCCCGTGAGGCGGAGGTCGCAGTGGGGGCACGTGGGGGTCCCGAACTCGATCGAGGAGCGGCAGTCGGGACATACCTGCGGGTCGGCGTACTTCGTCATGAATCGATCACCTCACGGATCGCACCAAACGGGACAGTCCCGTGGGGCTCAGGCCTCCTGAGTACTAAGACCTGGTCGAGCGGCCATACTGAGTCCGATGAACCACTCAGCTCCGGACTGGCTACCCCTGCGATTCCGCGATCTCGACGCCTACGGCCACGTCTATCACGCCGAGTTCCTCACCCTGCTCGACGAGGCCCGGAGCCGTTGGGTGGACCGTCTGGGCCTCGGGGACCAGATCGACTTCGTGCTGGCCCGGATGGAGATCGACTGGGTCGACCCGCTCGGACCGCAGGACACCGCGGTGCGGGCCGAGTTCGAGGTGGAGGCAGTCGGCAGCAAGAGCCTGACCCTGTCTGAGACGGTCTTCGCCGCCGACGGACGGGTCGTCGCCCGCTCGCGCTCGGTCACGGTCCGCTGGGATCGGGCGAGCGGGACCTCCCTGGCCCTCACACCGACCGAGCGCCAGGCGCTGCAGGCCCAGGAGGACCGATGAATCTTGCCCTGCTCGGAACCACCGCCGAGCCGACCTTCGGCCTGGACACCTTCGGCGACCTCGAGCTCGGCGCGGACGGGAGCGTGGTCAGCCACCCGCACGCCATTCGGCAGGTCGTCGCCGAGGCCGTGCTCGCCGACCAGGTGGGCCTCGACTTCTTCGGGATCGGCGAACACCATCGGCCCGACTTCGCGGTCAGCTCCCCCGACGTCGTCCTGGCCGCCATCGCCGGGCAGACGAGCCGGATCCGGCTGGGCACCTCGGTGACGGTGCTCAGCTCGGACGACCCCATCCGAGTGTTCCAGCGGTTCTCGACCCTGGACGCGGTCTCGTCGGGGCGCGCGGAGGTGACCCTCGGGCGCGGATCCTTCACCGAGTCCTTCCCCCTGTTCGGTCTGTCCCTCGACGACTACGAGTCGCTCTTCAGCGAGAAGCTCGACCTGTTCGCCCAGCTGCTCGAGGAGCGACCGGTCGACTGGACCGGATCCTTCCGTCCACCCCTGGTGGCAGGACAGGCGTTCCCACGGACGGCGAACGGTCTGCCGGCCTGGATCGGGGTCGGCGGCACGCCGGAGTCGGTGATCCGCGCGGCGTCGTACGGCCTGTCGCTCGTGCTTGCGGTGATCGGTGGCTCCCCGGCGCGTTTCGAGCCACTGGCCGATCTCTACCACCGCGCGCTCGCGCACTACGGCCACGACGAGCGACCGATCTCGATGCACAGCCCGGGACATGTCGCCCGCACCGACGAACTCGCTCGCGAGGAGATGTATCCGCACCAGGCTGCCGCGTTCACCAAGATCGGCGCAGAACGTGGCTGGGGGCCCTACACACCGGAGCAGTTCGAGGACGGTGCCGCTCCCACCGGCTCGGTGTTCGTGGGATCTCCCGAGACCGTGGCCGTCAAGATCGCCTGGGCCATCCGCACCCTCGGCCTCTCACGGTTCCAGCTCAAGTACGCCGTCGGCACGCTGCCGCACGCCCAGCGGCTCAGCTCGATCCGCTTGTACGGCGAGGAGGTCGTGCCCCGGGTGCGCGAGCTGCTCGCCGCGCAGGACTGATCAGCACGGGCCGAGGATGAGCACCGGCTGGAAGGTGACACACGCGGTCCCCGTCGTCGGCGACCGGGTCAGGGTGTTCGCCACGAGCGACCAGTCGCGCACGTCCACGGGGGCGGGGAAGTCCGTGGTCGTCGGGTCCTGGAGCCGATAGGTCCTGATCCCCTCGGGGCCGGCGTACACCTGCCAGCCCGTCGGGTCTCCCCCGGCCGAGGACAGGGGGAGGTCGCTGCCGTCCGAGTCGACGGTGTCCACCTGGTGCAGACCATCGGTGTCGGCCTGGTAGACCCAGTAGAGCGCCGTCTCGCCGCCGCCCCCGTAGACGATCACCTCGAGGTCACCGTCGCCGTCGAGGTCGACGGGGTCGACGAGCCCGTAGGTCATCGTGTTGCTGAGGTCCGCGACGCTGGTCTCACCTGTTCCCCAGGTCACCTCGAGCACCTGGTTCTCTGCGGTGGGATCCCGTGGCGTCTTGAGCTTCAGGACCTCGGCGGTGCCGTCGCCGTCGAGGTCGGCCCGGCTGCGCTCGGTGGTCGTCATGCCGGCCGTGCCGGTCGTCACGGTCATCGTCTCGGTGCTCGGGACGACCTTCCCGTCGGAGCAGTACGGCGCCTTGACGACGACCGTGTGCTCGCCGGGCGACACGCGCACCACCACGGGGTCGCTCACGTGGTAGTCGAGCGAGTAGGACGTGAGCTTGCCACCGGGCTCGCAGGACAGGGGAGTGGCGCCCTCCCCGCTCCCGCTGGCGCCGTCGACGCTCACCTCAGTGGACTCCGGGCCGGCGTACTCCAACGGCTCGCCTGTCTCGGGGTCGGTGTACGCCGTCGACTGTCCCGAGACGGTGAAGCTGATCCGGATCGTGGAGCCCCGGGCCTCGGCGTTGATGGCGATCTCCTGCCTCGGTTCGTCCTGGGTGACGATCGGCGGGTCCGTGCGCTGGGCCGGCGTCGCCTTCCAGACACCCACCCCGACCACGGCCAGGACGGCTGCGGCCGCCGCCACCACGGCAACCCTGCGCCGACGGGCCACTCTCACGCGCTGGCGGATCTCGGGCATCCGGTCGCCGACGACGTCGTTGTCGGCAAGGCCGGCCAGGCGGTCGAGGGACTCGAACAGGGGGTCTCGCTGCTGCGTGTTCATGACGTGCGCCCTTCGGACTGACCCAGCGCGCTACGCAGGTGGGCCAAGCCCTTGCTCGTGTTGCTCTTGACGGTGCCACGGGAACAGCCCATGGCCGCGGCCGTGTCGGCCTCCGAGAGGTCGCACCAGTGCCGGAGCACGACGGCCGCCCGTTGCCGGTCGGGAAGCCGGCGCAGCGCGTTCAGCAGGGTCTGGGTCTCCGCCACCGCGCCGGCCGGGTCGGAGGGCCGGTCGCCGGTCGCATGGAGTGCCTCGGGCACCTCGGACATCGACCACTCGCGGTTGCGGGAACGGCGCCACCAGGACGTCCGCAGAGACATCATGACTCGGCGCAGGTAGGCGTCGGGGACGTCGTAGGTGCGGACCTTGCCCCACTTCGGGTACATCTTGGCGTAGGCGGCCTGGAGCAGGTCCTCGGCCGCATGCAGATCCCCCGTGAGCAGGAACGCGAGCCGCTTGTGCTGCCGCTCGCTCGCCCGAACGTAGGCGTCGAAGTCGTCCGCACGGGCGCTGGAGTCTCCTCCGACGCCCTCCGCGGAGCTGATCATCGCTTCGTTCATGTCCTGGTACACGCCCACCTGCCGAGAGAGGTTGCCTCACCGTCGACCGTAGATCACCAGTCCGTTCTAAGGTCGTCCTTGTGAGTGAGCTGCCGGTCCTGGATCCCGACGAACAGCGCATCCTGGGGAGCCTGCTGGAGAAGCAGACGACCGTGCCTGCGTCCTACCCGCTCTCTGGCAACGCCCTGCGCACCGCCTGCAACCAGACGAGCAACCGGGATCCCGTCGTCGACCTCGACCAGGAGACCGTCGACCGAACCGCACGCGCGCTCAAGGAGCGTGGGCTGCTCCGGATCGTGTGGGCCGACACCGGCCGGCGGACCCTGAAATACCACCAGACCCTCGACGAGCACCTCGGCCTCCCTGCCGACGAGCGGGCGATCCTCACGGTGCTCCTGCTGCGTGGGCCCCAGGCCCCGGGAGAGCTGCGCACTCGCACCGAGCGGCTGCACGGGTTCGCGGACCGGGCGCTCGTGGAGGCATGTCTGCGCCGGATGGCCGAGCGGACGCAGCCGCTCGTTCTCGAACTCGACCGACGACCCGGTCAGCAGGATGCCCGCTGGGTGCATCTGCTCGGCCCGGCTCCGGAGCAGGTTGGCCGGGCGGCGACGCCGGCGGTCGACCGTGACGCCGTCCTTGCGGACGGCGCACAGGCACGAGACGACCGGGTGCGCTCGGCGTACGACACGGTGGCGCGCGCCTACGCCGAGGAGTTCTCCGACGAGCTGCCGGGAATGCACTTCGAGATCTGGTTGCTCGACCGGGTCCTCGCCCACGCCGCAGGGCGGCCCGTCGTGGAGGTGGGCAGCGGGCCCGGTCAGGTCACGGCCTACCTCGCGGCGGGCGGGGCCGATGCCCTGGGGATCGACCTGTCGCCCGCGATGGTCGCGCAGGCGAGGACCCGCCACCCCGAGGTCGCCTTCGAGGTGGGAGACCTGCGCCGGCTGGCCAGGCCTGCGGCGAGCGAAGGCTGGGCGGCCGTCTTGGCGTGGTACTCCCTCATGCATCTGGCTGCCTCGGAACTGCCGGCGGCGCTCGCTGCGCTCGTACGACCGCTGGTGCCGGGCGGCTGGCTGGTCGTCGGGATCCTGACCGGGGGAGAGGTCCGCCATGTCGATGAATGGTACGGCGAGGCGATCGAACTCGACTTCGTGCTGCATGAGCCTGCGGACATCGTCGAGCTGGTGAAGGCGGCCGGCCTGGTCGAGGTCGAGTGGTACCACCGTGGGGCTGCCACCTGGAAGGGCGAGAAGTCGCCACGCCTGTACGTGGTCGGGCGCCTGCCCGGTTGAGTCTCGGCCAGGTTGGGGATCAGCCGGCGCACGAGGCTGCAGGATCAGGCCTCACGAGTAGCGATGGCTCTTGGCTTCGTGGCCCTTCTCGCGCGTGCACGTGCGTCCCCCGATGGCACGGTGGCCGCAGGGGGTCTCGAGGGTCGGATCGGGCGGGGGCGGCTTGGGTCGCGCCGCAGCCTGCTCGTAGCGGGCCTCGCGCATGGCCCGCAGGCCGTCCATCTTGCTCATCGTCGGGTCACGAGCCTCAGCGTAGACCCCTGCGCCGACGATGACTGCCCGCAACGGCCGCTCGGGCCGCCCCGTCCTCGTCGGTAGGGAGCGGCAAGGACGGGGCGAGCGGTGGTGCACACCGGTCGGAGGATGGGGTCTTCGCGACGGTGTCGATCAGTAGGACGGCCGGACCTGGCTCCTGATGACGGTCGAGACCGGAACTTCTCAGCGGACGACCGGCTCGTCCCACCAGCGCTCGTCCGGGCCGAGTGGGACGATTCCCGAGGGGTTGAGGTCCGTGTGCACGAGGTAGTAGTGCCGCTTGATCTCGTCGAAGTCGGTGTTCCTCCCGAAGGCCGGGATCGCGTAGAGGTCGCGGGCGTAGGCACCGAGCACGGGCATCTCGCTGAGCTTGGTGCGGTTGCACTTGAAGTGTCCGTGGTAGACCGCGTCGAAGCGGGCCAGTGTCGTGAACAGCCGGACATCGGCCTCGGTGATGGCCGGGCCCATCAGGTAGCGCCTTCCGGCCAGCCGGTCCTCGAGCCAGTCCAAGGCGGTGAAGAGACGCTCGTACGCCGCGTCGTAGGCCCGTTGCGTGCCGGCGAACCCGCAGCGGTAGACGCCGTTGTTCACCTCGGTGTAGACGCGTTGCATGACCTCGTCCATCTCGGCCCGACAGGCCTGTGGCCACAGGTCTGGGGCGTCGGGTCGATGGTGGTCGCGCCACTCGAAGAACAGGTCGTGGGTGATCGACGGGAAGTCGTTGGTGACCACTGCTCCGCTGGGGACGTCGACCATCGCCGGGACGGTGATCCCGCGCTCGTAGTCCGGATCGCGGGCCAGGTAGGCCTGCCGGAGTCGCTCGTAGCCGAGAACCGGGTCGACGCCTCCGGGATCCCGATCGAAGGTCCAGGACCGTTCGTCGTGGACGGGGCCGCACAGGCCCAAGGAGATGACGTCCTCGAGTCCGAGCAGCTCACGCACGATGATCGAGCGGGTGGCCCACGGGCAGGCCTTGGCCGCGATCAGCCGATAGCGCCCCGGCTCGACGGGCCAGCGGGCGGAGTCGCGGGTGATCCGGTCGGCGATGTACGTGGTGTCGCGCTCGAACTCGTCGTCGCTCTGGAAGTCGGGGCTCATCTTGCATGTGTACCCCAGGAGGGGGATCGTCAGTCCCGTGCGCATCCTGTTCACCTCTACCTGGGGCTACGGTCACGTGTTCCCGATGGTGCCGTTGGCTCAGGCCCTCAGCTCGGCCGGGCACGAGGTGCGCTGGGCCACGCACGAGCCCGCCATCGCGATCGTGGCGGCTGCCGGGCTCGAGGTCACCCGGACCGGTCTCGACGCAGCCGGCGTACGCGAGGTCGTGGGGCGGAACGCGCAGGCGGTCTCGCAGCGCCCGCCGCCGGAGCGCGCCGCCTTCGCCTTTCCGCACATGTTCGGGGCGTGGGCGACGCCGGCCATGGCGCCGGGTCTGCTCGACCTCGCCAGCGCCTGGCGGCCCGAGCTCATCGTGCACGAGCAGGCGGAGCTCGCCGCCCCGCTCGTGGCCGCCGCGCTCGGCGTCCCACTCATCACGCACAGCTTCGGCGGGGCGGTCCCGGCGCCCTTCGTCGTGGCCGCTGGCGAGCGGCTCGGCGGCCTGTGGTCCCAGCACGGGCTGGTGATCCGCGAGTACGCCGGGTGCTACGCCGACGGCTATCTCGACATCTGTCCGGCGCCCCTGCAGACCCAGTCCCTCACGCACGTCCGCCGACGCCTCGAGATCAGGCCGGAGTCCTACACCGGCGAGGAGCTCGGTGCCCTTCCGGAGATCGTGACCGCTCCAGACGATCGACCACTCGTCTACGTGACCCTCGGCACCGTCGGCGTGCAGGTCGAGACGTTGGCCCAGGCGGTCCGCGGCGTCGCGGCACTGCCGGTGCGGGTGTTGGTGTCCGTCGGCCCACAGGGGTCCCCGGACACGCTCGGTGACCAGCCTGACAACGTCTCGGTGGTGACCTGGGTGCAGCAGTCGGAGGTGCTGCGGCACAGCTCGGTGGTGGTCTCCCACGCCGGGTCGGGGACCTTCCTCGGGGCCCTGGCCCTCGGGATCCCACAGCTGTGTCTCCCGCAGGCCGCCGACCAGTTCCGCAACGCACAGGCGGCGTCAGACACCGGCACCGGTCTGGTCCTCGGACCAGACACGATGACCGCCTCAGCCGTAGGTGAGGCGGTGGAGCGCCTGCTGCACGATCCCGGCATCCGGGAGCGCGCCGCCCGCATGGAAGCCGTGATCGCCGAGATGCCCTCGGCAGTGGACGTCGCCGCGAAACTCGCGGGTTGAGGTCCCCGACGTCCCTTCGACCGGGCAGCACCGCGTCGACCAGTTGGTTGCCGACCCCTGCGAGGGTGCCCCGGCCGAGCAGGCGGGGGCGGCTACTCGGCCAGCGCGGATGCCTGCGCCGGTGACGGCGGGGCGACCTTGTTGACGCGGATGAGGGCCAGCGACGCAATGAGGGCTAGCACCGTCACCACGATCGCGGCCTCGAACGCATGCTGCTGACCGGTGACGAACACGTCGGCCTGACCCGCCGCCGTGGCCGCCCTCCCGCCGAGCTCCCCGGCGCGGTCGGCAGAGGCGTGCGCGAAGATGGTGCCGAAGGCTGCGAGCCCGATCGCGCCGCCGACCTGCTGGCCGGTGTTGAGCAACGCCGAGGCGAGACCCGTCTCGTGGGGTGCGACGCCGTTGACGGCGGTCATGGTCAGGGGTACGAAGCTGCAGCCCATGCCGATGCCGAGGAGGAGGATGGACCCCAGGAACGGCCAGTAGCTGCTGGCGGCGTCGAGTCGCGAGAAGGAGACCATCGCCGCGATCGCGAGGATCGGACCGACCGTGAGGAAGGGCCGGATCCCAAGCATCGGGATGAGCCGCCGGACGACCACGATCGACATGAACATGATCGTGGCCGGCATGGGCAGGAAGCCGACGCCGGTGTGGAACGGGCTCCAGCCGTGCACGTTCTGTTGATACTGCGCCAGGAAGTAGAACGTCGTGAAGAGGGCTGCCGCAAGGAAGAGCATGATCAGGTATGCACCGGTGCGGTTGCGGTCGGCGAAGATCCGGAACGGCATCAGGGGATGGGTCGAGATCTGCTCGATCACGACGAAGGCAACCAGCAGCGCGGCCGCGACGCCGAGGGTGGCGATGGTGGTCGTGGAGGTCCAGCCGTCGCTCGCCGCCTTCGTCAAGCCGTAGACCAGGGTGGACATGCCGGCGGTGACGGAGATCGCGCCCGGCAGGTCGAGCTTGGTGCCTGAGCCCTGCGACTCGTTGAGCACGCGAGGCGCCAGGATGAGCACGACGGCGCCGATCGGGGCGTTGATGAACAGGGCCCAGCGCCAGCTCGCGTAGTCGGTCAGCACGCCACCGAGCAGGAGCCCGAGCGCGCCGCCCGAGGCTGCCATCGCCGCGAACACGCCGAAGGCGCGAGCACGGGCCGCCGGCTCGGTGAACGTGGTCGCCAGGAGAGCGAGCGCAGTGGGCGCCGCGATCGCTCCTCCAGCGCCCTGCGCGGCGCGGGCGAGGATCAGCATCGGCTCGTTGGTGGCGAAGCCGCCGACGAGCGAGGCACTGGCGAAGATCGCGATGCCGATCATGAACATGCGTCGACGACCGAAGATGTCGCCGGTGCGCCCGCCGAACAGCAACAGCCCGCCGAAGGCGAGCGAGTAGGCGGTGACGACCCAGGTGAGGTTGTCGAGCGAGAAATCGAGATCCTGCCGGATGCTCGGCAGTGCGACGTTCACCACGGTGGCGTCGAGCACGACCATGAGCTGCGCGACGCAGATCACGGCCAGGGCCAGTCCGCCGTTGCGGGTGGCGTTGGAGGGTCGTGCGTCAGTCATGGCTCGGCTCCGAGTCGGTGGTCGAGAGGGATCGGGCGGGGCGTCCGAGCACGGGCAGCAGCACACTGCCCACCACCTGCTCGGCATAGGCGCGACCGGCCGGCTGGCCGGTCATGAGGGCGCGCTGCAGCATGAGGGAGGGGACGAGGCTCGCGGCCATGGCCACGTCGACCTCGGGTCCGAGCTCGCCTCGGCCCCTGGCCCGCAGCAGCATCTCGGTGATGACCGCGATGCGCGGTTCGGTGAAGCGGGTCTTGAAGGCCTCGAGCAGGTCAGGCTCGCGGGGTAGGGCCGAGCAGATGCTGACCATCACCTGCAGCAGCCGTTGGGAGGTCGGGCTGCACGAGGCGGAGATCATCAACTCGATGTCTCCGTCGAAGGTCCCGGTGTCGATCGGTCCCAGGGCCTGCTTCAGCGTGGTCATGGCGTCGATCACCAGCTCGGCCTTGTTGGCCCAGCGCCGGTAGACCGTGGCCTTGCCGACCCCGGCCGCGGTGGCGACGCCTTCGACCGACAGCCGGTCGTAGCCATCGCGGATGAGCGCGTCGACGGTGGCCTCGATGATCGCCTCGTCCCGGCTCGGGTCCCTGGGCCGGCCACGGGGGCGCTCGTACGGCGGCCTGGCCTCACCGGTGTCCACGGGTCAACGCTAGCACGAAACGGAACGGGTTCGTTTCGTTAGTGACGGGGAGCGCGCCCTCCTCGGGGACGCCGAAACGGTGCGGTCAACGCACAGCGCCCCCGCCGTGAACCGGCGAGGGCGCTGCTGCAAGGTCCGAGACCTGCGTGCTCGGGTGGGCAGGGGCGGGGTCGAACCGCCGACCTTCCACTTTTCAGGCGGACGCTCGTACCAACTGAGCTACCTGCCCCACTTTGCTGAGCGCGGAAACCATACCGCAGGCCGTCGGCGAGCACGAAAACGGGTTCGCGAGGGATTTGGGGCGCCCGTTCGGCTGCCCCTATGATGTGCCGGTTGCCGCAAGGCGACAGGCCCCCATCGTCTAGCGGCCTAGGACGTCGCCCTTTCACGGCGGTAGCACGGGTTCGAATCCCGTTGGGGGTGCGAACCTGAGTCGGAGCAGTCGGCCGATTGGTTTCCCGAGTGGGGGATGAGTTAGAGTTCCCCCGCTTCGCAAGGAGCGTTCCAGAGCAGCACAACCTGGCCCCGTAGCGCAGTTGGTTAGCGCGCCGCCCTGTCACGGCGGAGGCCGCGGGTTCGAGTCCCGTCGGGGTCGCAGAGCGACAGAAGCCCTCACCGTCCGGTGAGGGCTTCTGTCATCCCAGTGGCTTGGTCCGATGGTCGAAACTGGCCATATGAGCATCGAGATGAGCAGGGAGAGGTTCGAGGAGCTCGTCGCCGAGGCACTCGACGACATCCCCGACGAGCTGACCCGCCTCGTGCGCAACGTCGTGGTGCTGGTCGAGGACGACCCGCCGGCCGACGAGCCCGGACTCCTCGGTCTCTACGACGGGGTCGCCCTGACTGAACGGGACGGAGCGTTCGGTGGCGAGCTGCCGGACCGCATCCTGATCTTCCGAATGCCGCTGCTCGAGATGTGCACCACCGAGGACCAGCTCGTCGCCGAGGTCCGGATCACCGTCGTGCACGAGGTCGCGCACCACTTCGGGATCGACGACGAACGGCTGCACGAGCTGGGCTACGCCTGAGCGATCCAGAACCCCAGCGCACAGGCAGCGACTGCGCCCGTCACGCTCAGGGCGGCGTACGCCGTGCCCGCATGCCAGCCGTGCTCGACGCTCTTCACCGCGAAGGCGGAGTAGGTCGTGAAGCCGCCGCAGAAGCCTGTCCCGAGGAGGGCCATCGCGTGACTGCCCAGCGTGAGGGCGCTGAACCAACCCAGCAGGAAGGAGCCTGCGACGTTGACCGCGAGCGTGCCCCACGCGAAGCCCGGCCGGTCGAGTCGCTGGGCGATGAGGAAGCGGGCCGGGGCTCCGAGGGCCGCGCCGAGCGCGACGAGCAGCCCGGTCACTCGTCACCGCCCTCGTCCTCGAACTCGGCCCTGGCGATCGGTCCGGACCAGTGCTGCGCGAGCGACACGGCCAGGAGGCAGGCGGCGAGGGTCCCCAGGAGGTACGTCAGGGCGGTGGCGGCCTCGCCGTTCGCGAGCAACGCCCGGGTCTCCTCGGCGTAGGTGGACAAGGTGGTGTAGCCACCGAGCATCCCGGTGCCGAAGAACAGGGGGAGCACCGGACGCCTCCTGATCACCGAGAAGGCAGGCAGGAGGGCGAGCAGGAACGAGCCTGAGACGTTGATCGCGAAGGTCGTCCAGGGGAAGCCGTCGCCGCCGGGGATGAGCTCGCCCAGCCCCCAGCGCAGGAGTGCGCCCAGGGCGCCGCCCACAGCGACGGCCAGGAGGGCCGGTCTCACGAGTCGTGCAGCTCGGCGTCGCGGATGTAGCCGCCCGCCCAGGGCTGTGGCGCTCGGCCACGACCCTGGCTGATGAACTCACCGAGGTACCACCGCGTGAAGGCGCGCTGGGGAGGCGAGGCCGCCACTGAGAGCAACCGCTCGGCTCGGCAGAACGCGTCCGCCAGCTCCAGGACGTCGATCATCTGGGCGATGGTCGAGATCGAGGAACGATCCACCAGGACGTCGACGTCGACGGTCGGGTTGCCCGACTCGATCGCTCGTTGGATGGCGTCGGTGCCGGAGCTCAGCCGGAAGTCGCGCTCGAACAGCACGAACAGCTCGGAGAGGTGTCGTGCGATGGGATAGCTGTCCTCGCTGGCCAGGGCGAGCAGGCGGAGCTCTCGCCGGATCTCGCGGTAGTGATGGCGAAACTCGATGTAGGACTGCGTCGGCAGGCCGAGAACCCGCACGAGCACGGGGTCGGCGAGGTCCGGATCGGGTCCGGGAAGGTCGGAGAGCTCCTCGTATTCGATCTGGAGGGACTTCAGGTTGGCGTCGGCACGCGCCTCGCGCGCAGGGACGAACCACACGACCTTGCCGTCTCGGTGGATGCGGACTCCCCACACGGCCGAGCACATCGCCACCAGGCCCAGGCCGCGACCCACCGTGGACAGGAGCTCCTGCTCGTCGGTCATCCGACCGCTGGGGAAGGGCGGCTCGACGGAGCCGTCGGCGACCTCGATGCGCGGGTGGGTGCGGGTCCCCCCCAGACGGACGACGAGTGGTGGCTGACCGTGCAACAGGGCGTTGGTGACGAGCTCGGAGACCGCGAGCTCGGCGCACTCGATGAGGTCCGCGCGGTCGATGTCGAGGCAGGCGTCGATGACCCAGCGTCGCGCGTCCTGAACCGAACGCGGGCTCGAGCTGAGCGTGAGCGACGCAGCAGTCGGCGTCAAGCGCTACTCCGGCCAGGATTCGAATTGATCATGGACCTCATGCCCCACCCCCGTCAGGCCAAACCCCCATCACGCCAAAATCGCACATATTTCCCATCTTGTCGCTCCCTGGGGGCGAAGAAATTCTGGGAACCCTGTCAACTGTTCCATAACGCGGCTGCGGATGTGCAATGTGGCTGGCCGCGCTGGACAATGGAGACGGAACCCCGTCCACGGTGAGAATGTGTGAAGGAAGGGCAGCCCGATGGCAGCCAACATCGCAGCGCAAGAGTCAACCGGGCAGCCCCGCCGCCACCGGGTGGTGGTGATCGGCTCGGGCTTCGGCGGCCTCTTCGGGACCAAGGCCCTGGCCAGGGCCGATGTCGAGGTCACCATGATCGCGAAGACCTCGCACCACCTCTTCCAGCCGCTGCTCTACCAGGTCGCGACAGGCATCCTGTCGCAGGGCGAGATCGCTCCGCCCACGCGGGAGATCCTGTCGAGCCAGAAGAACGCAGCCGTCCTCCTCGGTGACGTCACGGGGATCGACCTCGACACCCGGACCGTCACCCACCACGTCCTCGGACGAGTCAGCGTCACTCCCTACGACACCCTGATCGTCGCTGCGGGAGCGGGCCAGTCCTACTTCGGCAACGACCACTTCGCCGAGTTCGCGCCCGGCATGAAGAGCATCGACGACGCCCTCGAGCTGCGAGGTCGCATCTTCGGGGCCTTCGAGATGGCGGAGCTGGGTGCCGCTCGCGGCGAGAACGTGGACGCCGACCTCACCTTCGTCGTCGTCGGCGCGGGACCCACGGGCGTGGAGATGGCCGGCCAGATCGCCGAGCTGTCGCGCCGGACGCTGAAGAAGGACTTCCGGGCCATCAACTCGCGGGCGGCCCGGGTGATCCTGCTTGACGCGGCACCTCAGGTCCTCCCGCCGTTCGGAGCCAAGCTGGGCGGCAAGGCGCATCGCGAGCTCGAGAAGCTCGGCGTGGAGGTGCAGCTCGGAGCGATGGTCACCGACGTCGACGAACGCGGCCTCGAGGTGAAGCGCAAGGACGGCTCCACCGAGCGCATCGAGGCCGTCACCAAGATCTGGGCCGCAGGTGTGCAGGCGAACCCACTCGGGCGCACCCTGTCGGAGCAGACCGGCGCGCCGCTCGACCGAGCCGGCAGGATCGCCGTCAACCCGGATCTGACGCTTCCGGGGCATCCGGAGGTCTTCGTGGTCGGCGACATGATCGCCCTCGACAACCTGCCCGGTGTCGCCCAGGTCGCCATCCAGGGATCGAAGTACGCCGCCAAGGAGATCAACAACAGGCTCCGAGGCAAGGCGCCGCAGCCGCCGTTCCACTACTTCGACAAGGGCTCGATGGCGATCATCAGCCGCTTCCGGGCCGTCGCCATGGTCGGCAAGCTCCGGTTCACCGGTTTCATCGCGTGGCTCATGTGGCTGGCGCTGCACCTCATCTACATCACCGGGTTCAAGAGCCGCATCACGGCCCTCCTGCACTGGGCGGTGTCGTTCGTGGGGCGCGGCAGCTCTGAGCGCACCACCACCGAGCAGCAGGTCTTCGGTCGAGCCGCGTTGGGACGCCTGCGCGGCGGGGCGACCGACCTGGTGTCCCAGCCCGGGGCCTACGAGGCGAGCCGCGAGCTGCTCGAGACCACCCGCCGCGCCGAGCTCGAAGCGCGCGCTGCGGAGGAGTCCCGGCTCAGTGACGACAACCTGCGTGGCGTGAGCAACTGACCGGTCGGTGCCGATCCCCCCAACCGGGTGGTGCCCAAGTGCCTGATCGACCGATGTGTCGATGCTTGACTTCGCCCCATGCTGGTCCTGTCTCACTCACGTCGGGGGTGGGCGGATCCCGCACCGATTCGTCCTGCGACGCGAATGACGCGGACGGTGGTGGCCTCGTGTGGGACGGGGCCACCACCGTTCACCATCTCAGGTGTTGACCAGGCCCGGCCGGTCGCTGACCGACGGATCGCTCATCAGCCAGCGCACCGCCGACGTGGCGAGGGCGCCGGTCCGAGCACCCGCAGGACGGCGTACGACGCCGAGCTCGCGCCGAGCCCAGCCCGGCAGCGTGGCCACGGCCCCGGCGGCGAGGGCGTGGTAGCCGGGGCGCGCCAGGACCGGGAGCGGAGGTCGGCGCAGCAGGAACCGGGCCGCCTCGCGAGCCTCCGTAGACCCCACCAGCTCGGCACGGTATCCCTGGAGCACCGCGCGCAGGTCGGCTTCGCTCTGCGGCGGGTTCACCACGCCGAGCAGCTCGGCGGCGACGCCCGTCTGGGCGACGTAGGTGTCGGCCTGCCCGGGGCTCAGGGGCCGTGCCCCGAACCTCTGGTAGGTCGTGAGGAAGCTCTCCACCTCCGCCACGTGCACCCACATCAGCAGGTGGGGGTCGTCGGCCCGGTAGGCCGTGCCGTCGCTGGCGCTGCCGCGGACGTGCTGATGGATACCACGGACCGCTTTGATGGCCTGTTCGGCATGCCTGGCCGTGCCGAAGGTGGTCGTGGCGATGTAGGTGCTGGTGCGTTGGACCCGGGTCCACGGGTCGTCGCGGTAGGCCGAGTGCTGGTCGACCCCGGCCATCGCGAGCGGGTGCAACGACTGCAGGAGCAGTGCTCGGATCCCACCGGGAAACATCGCGGCGTCCATGTGCACCCACCAGATCGGGTCGTCGGGGGTGAACCATCGCTCGCCCTCTGCCAACCAGATCCGTCTGGCCCGGACTGCGGCATCGTCCCCGGCGATGCGGTGGCGCAGCGCCTGGGCCAGCGAACGTCGCACGGCACCGACCGGCATGCTCACTGTTCGCTCTGGGGGGCTTGTCGTCGCTGTCGACCGAGCTCCCCGCCCACCCGCCCGCTGTAGGGGCGGCCATGGTCGGCGTACTCCTCGCGGTAGTAGGTCAGGACCCAGGTGCCCAGCTCCAGACGAGAGCCCGTGCGCAGCACCCGTTGCCGGGTCGGCTCGCCATGCACACGGACCAGGGGTCCGTCGGAGGTGAGCACGTATTCGTCGTTCTCGTCCTGGGTGATCGTGGCATGCACGCCCTCGAGGCCGGGGAGCACGATGTCGCAGGCGCGGTCGCTCCCCAGGGTCGTGACGGGTGTGAGCCAGTACGTCGTGGAGCGACGCTCGCGCCCGACCGAGGCCCCGACGGCCTGTCCGGGCGCGAGGATCAATCGCGGGTTGCCTCCGTGCAGGGGATCGTTCGTCGTGGTGACCCTCCGCCGGGGACGGCGCATGAAGGTGGGAGCGAGCGGAAGCATCGTGGCGGGCGGAAGCATGGTGGCGTCGGGCAGGACCGGGGTGTCGGCTGTGCGGGTGCGTGAGCGCGCAGAGGTCCACGCTCCCCGAAGACTGCCGAGCCGGATGTGCCGCGAGCCCGTGAGCCGTCGCTGCCACCACGGGGTGCGAACCGCTCCCAGCGAGACCAGGTGGGTCTGCCCGTCGTGGACGTGCACCTTGAGGCCCCGGGAGGCCAGCATGGCCGCCAGCTGTCGGATCGCGGGGGCGTCGCCGCGCCCGGCGAACAACTGCGGATCGTCGACCCGGAGGACGAGGCCGCTGGCGGCACTGTGCAGCGACCCGCTGACCGGCTCTCGGCCGGGAACGGCGACGGCGAAGGTGAGGTCGGCCTCGACCTCGAGCTGGGTCACCATCAGGGCGCTCAGGAGGTCCGCGCCGGGCTGACCTCGTTGTCGCGGGTGGTCACCTGCAGGGTGCCGTCGACCTTCCACACGGCTCGCGGGGCCTGGGCGCCGGTGTCGCGGGGGACCTCGATGCTCATGTCGATGAACCGGTAGTTGATCGCAGCCTCGCGGCCGGTGAGGAACGACCACATCTTCTGGCCGAGGTCGCTCCAGTCCACGACCTGGTCGTCGAGACTTCCCTGCTCCGGCTGACTGTTGACGGTCATGACGCCTCTCTCCTGAACCTAAACGCTTCCCTAAACAGATTGTTGAGGTTTACTGTTCAAGAGTGACCGTGGAAGAGGGTAAAAAGCAAGAGGGTGACGTCGCCAATCTGCGGATCGGCGATCTGGCCCGTCGTACCGGGGTGACCCCCGAGGTGCTGCGGGTCTGGGAGTCGCGCCACGGGTTCCCGAGACCGCGCCGCCTGCCGAGCGGGCACCGGCGCTACACAGAGGCGGACGTGATCCTGATCAAGGGCGTGCTTCGCCGCCGCGATGCCGGGACCCGGCTCGAGGTCGCCATCGCTGAGGCACTCGGAGCTCCCACCGCGCCGCGGCACTCGGTGTTCGCCGAGCTCCGTGGCGCCCATCCCCGGCTGGAGGCGCATCGGCTGCGCAAGTCGACCCTGCTTGCGCTGACGTGGGCGATCGAGGACGAGTGCTGTGCCCGAGCCCACCGGGCCACCATCTTCGGCGGCTTCCAGGAGGAGCGCTACTACCGCCGGGCGGAGCCGCGCTGGAAGGAGCTTGCGAGGGTCTCGCGCGCAGCCGTCGCCATGGCAGCCTTCCGGTCCGCACCGGACGGCGAGCAACGACCGGCCCGGGTGCACCTGGCCGACGACTCCCCGATGCGGCGCGAATGGGTGGTGGTCTGCGACGCCATGGACCTTCCGGTCGTCCTGTCAGCCTGGGAGCTCCCCGGCCAGCAGTCCGTGGCGGACGGCGACAGGGTCTTCGAGTCGGTGTGGACCATCGACCCCCGGGCGGTTCGCCACGCGGCGCGCGTGTGTGCCCGGATCGCGGAGTCTGCGGGCTCGCCGCAGGTGGCGGCGTTGGCTGCTGAACTGACCCAGGAGCTGGCCGGCGATCCACCACCGTTGTCGCCGGACCCGGCCGATGCGGCGTCATTGTTCGCCCGGGTCGTCTCCTACGTGGACAGGCGGGGCTGACCCGTGGACGTGGAGGCTTCGGCAACCGCTTGGCCTCGGCCTGCGAAGTAGATGCATGGAGAGCGGTCGGGCCATCGGCAGTCGCCTTGCGCGACGTGACGAGGGCGCCCTCGAGGACGTGTACACGACGTACGGTCCGAGCCTGCGCGCCTACCTGACCCGCTTCGTCGGGCGCGACGAGGCCGAGGACGTGCTGCAGCGCACGCTGCTCGACGTGTGGCGCTTCGCTGGACGGTACGACGCCAGCCAGCGTTTCAGCAGCTGGCTGTTCACGATCGCGCACCGACGCGCTGTCGACACGCTGCGTTCTCGGCGCCACGACATCGTGGACGTCGATCTGGCCCGGACCCTCGTGGGCGAGGACGGGCGGGACACCGCCGACCGCTACGCGGATGCCGCCGAGGTCAGGGCAGCCCTTGCGGCGCTCCCCGAGCACGAGCGCACCGTGCTCGAGCTGGCCTACTTCGGCGGGCTGAGCCATCGCGAGATCGCGGCTCGACTCGACGTGCCTCATGGCACTGTCAAGGCACGCTCCTCGCGGGGGACGCGCCGGCTTGCCACACTCATCCGCAGGATCGACACCTACGGAGGAGTGTCATGAATCTCGACGACGATCACCTCGACCTGAGCGGACTGCTGCTCGGCGAGCTCAGGAACACCGACGTGGCGGCGGCAGCCGACCACCTCGACGAGTGTGAGGAGTGCCGTCGCGAGTTGGCAGAGCTCGCCGTGGGGCATGCTCTGCTCGCCTCCGCGTCCCGGACGCTGGGAGGGCTCACCGGGGTCCAGCCCAATCCCACCGAGGACCTGCCGGCCCAGGTCTCACCCAGCCGACGGGCTCGGCATCGTCGGCGGCTCCTGGCGATGGCGGCAGTGGCCGTGGTGGTGATCGGGGTCGGGCTGACGGCGGTCCTGCGGCCGGGGCGAACGACCGAGCAGCCGCAACCACAGCCCTTCGCAGAGGCGACCCTGGAGCCCGTGGACGTGGCGGGAGCCGGTGCGGGAGCCGGGGTGGTGCTGATGGAGCACGAACCCGCCTCGACGACCCGGATGACCATCGAGACCTCGGACCTGCCGAGCCTGCGGGCCGACAAGTTCTACTACGCGTGGCTGTTGGATCCCACGACGAACAAGATGCTGCCGTTGGGCCAGGTCGGTCCTGGTGGTGTCGCGTCGTTCACTCTCGACGACGGCCTGATCAGCAGATACTCGGCCGTCGACGTGAGTCTGGAGTCCGATGACGGCGACCCCGAGCACTCCGTGACGTCGGTACTGCGCGCGTCGTACGCGGGCATAGGCGCCACCTGACCCGCCGGGGTCACCCGACGATGTCGTCGGGGTGTGCCGGGCGAGGTATCGATACGACCTCGGACGGCAGCCCCCACTCGGAGCGCCCGAGCCGGGCCAGCGGTCGGAGCAGCGAGAACTCCGGGTGGCCGTCGACGAGCACCTCGTCGAGGACGGTGATCGCGATGACGTTCCCGAGGACCAGCACCGAGTCCCCGAGCTCGATCGTTGAATGCAGGGTGCACTCCAGCGAGGCTGGTGACTCGGTCACGCGGTAGGGCCTGACCCGGTCGCTCGGCTCCATGGGGATCGCGAGGGCCTGGGCCTCATCGATGCCAGGTCCGAAGCTGGCGCTCGAGTTGTTGACCCGATCCAGCTGGGGGTGGTTGGCGAGGTTGACCACGAACTCGCCCGTGGCCACGACGTTGGCCAGGGTGTCCTTGCGGCCCACCGAGGTGAACGACACGATGGGCGGCCGGGCGCAGGCCACCGAGAAGAACGAATGTGGCGCCAGGTTCCCGACGCCCTCGAAGGAGCGGGTCGAGACCCAGGCGATGGGTCGGGGGACGACCAGGGCCGTGAGGAAGCGGTAGGGGTTCACGGCCGGGTCGTCGGCGAGGAACGTCGTGCGCATGCGCCCATCATGCGCGTACGGCTCTCGCGGTCCGGAGTCAGGTCGCCGACGTGCGTCGCGGCGCCGTCGCCAGGAGGGCGCGGTAGTCGCGAACCTGAAGCTCCGCGAGCAGTTGGGTGTAGAACTCCGCGCCCACCGTGCGCTTGCTGCCGTTCTCGAGGTGGGCGATGTAGGAACGGTCGACCTCCAGCCCGGCCGCCAGATCGGCGACCTTGCGTCCTCGCGCCTCTCGGATCATCCGCAGGGCGTAGCCGTGCACCTCCACCGTGCCGCGCCGGGACTGGTCGTCAGACATGGTGAGAAAGATAGTCAGGACCCGGCATACAAGCAAGTATCCATGTCCAGAACTGTGGAGAAAGGATGTAGACGTCTGGACAAATTGGATATATACCTCAGTCATGCACAGAAACGTTTCGCTAGGTGTGACTAGATGTGACTCAGCGTGACTGGCACTATGTGGGCGTGATCGAACATCTGAGGCAACTGGGATCCCGGGTCCAGGCAGCGCGCGTGGACAGGCGCTGGTCCGTCGAGACCGCGGCTCGGCGTGCCGAGATCAGCCGGACCACGTGGAAGCGGGTCGAGGACGGCGACGGCGTCCAGGACGTCAAGCGCGCAGCGGTGCTCGACGTCCTCGGTCTCGACAGTCAGGGCCTCCCCCTGAACCCAGCCACCACCTCCCAGCAGACTCCCTTCGTGCCTGCCCCGGGTGAACCGCGTCCGGGCTCGAACAGCGACGATGAGGTGCTGAGGGCGATCCGGGCGATGCAGGAGGACATCCGCACCATGTCCGATCGGCTGGCCAGGCTGGAACAGCACGGGTCTTAGGTCAGGCGCTCCACCCTCCGCTGTCGGTGCCACCCGGCAGAATGCGGCCACGTCGTGACGCGAGCGCGACGAGGCGGGGGGCGACCGATGACCTGCTCGGGGCGGGCCGGGACTTGTGGACGCACGTCGGGGTGCTGCGTCGACGGGTGGCCGGGCGGGCACAGCCCGGTTCCGAGTCCGTGGGTTGCGCTCGCTGCGCGCCCCTGGCTCAACCTGATGTACGCCGACATCGCAGAGCCGGCGCGCTACTACGACGCAGAGAGGACCATCGTGCTCCGGCGCGGACTGCTGCGCCCGGAGCGCCGCCGGTTCCTGTGGCATGAGCTGGTGCATGCCGACCGGGGCGACGTGGCCGGTCAGTGCGGGAGATCCGAGGAGGCGCTCGTCGAGCGGCTCGCCGTCGGCCGGGCGCTTCCTCTGTGCTCGTTGCGGTGGGCCTTCGCCCGCGAGGCCTCCCGGCACGACAGGGCGGCTGTCCTGCAGCTCCCCGAGGACTGGCTGCAGTTCCGCCTCGACTCCGCGTCGTCGGTGGAGATCGAGACGCTCCGGCGCTCGAGTCACCCCACGCCCGAGGTGGCCTGAACCCGTCAGGGATCGATCGAGTGGTTGCCCACGTGCTCGAAGATCAGGCTGGTCTTCGTCATCGCCACCTCGCTCGCAAGGCTCAGGTGATCGACCACGAAACTGCGCAGCGTGTCGGGATCGCGGACTGCGATATGGATCTGGAAGTCGTCCTCGCCGGCGAGGAAGAACACGTTCAGCACCCCCGGGAGCGCGGCGATCTGTCGCTGGAACTGGGCGATCCGGTCTCGGGCCGTGGCCTGCAGGCGGACGGCGATCAGTGCCTGCAGGGGGCGCCCGCAGGCGGCGAGATCGACCTCGACGTGGAACCCGCGGATCACGCCTGAGGACTGCAACCGCCGCACCCTGGCCAGACAGGTCGACGGGGCGATGCCCGCCCTGCTGGCGAGGGTGTTGTTGGCGACGCGCCCGTCGGCACTGAGCAGCTCCAGGAGCAGGTGGTCGACAGGGTCGAGGATCACCTCACGGCTGCTCGGTGGGGAGTCCTGAACAATCTTCGGCACGCTCGTCGCCTTTCCTGGCCGACCCGAATCCTGCACAGCAACCGCCTGATCAGAGAGGCAGAAATTCGGCTGGGCACCACTATGCCGCACATCGGCCTCATCATATGGATTCCAGGCGAAAGGTGAGGCTCATGAAGGTCGGCGTTCCGAAGGAAGTCAAGAACAACGAGTATCGGGTGGCGATCACGCCGGCTGGTGTTCATGAGTTCGTGGTGCATGGGCATGAGGTGTTCGTGCAGCGGGATGCGGGGGTGGGTTCCTCGATCACTGATGGGGAGTATGTGGCGGCGGGTGCCACGATCCTTGAGTCGGCGCAGGAGGTGTGGGGTGTGGGTGAGTTGATCTTGAAGGTCAAGGAGCCGATTGCCGAGGAGTATCCGCGGATGCGTGAGGGGCAGGTGTTGTTCACGTATCTGCACCTGGCTGCGGACCGTTCCCTGACCGATGAGTTGATGGCACGTAGGGTCACTGGGATCGCCTATGAGACGGTGCAGACGGCGGATCGGGCGTTGCCTTTGTTGGCTCCGATGTCGGAGGTCGCGGGTCGTCTTGCGCCGCAGGTGGGTGCGCATACGATGATGCGTGCCCAGGGTGGGCGCGGGGTGCTGATGGGTGGTGTCTCGGGGGTGTATGCCGCGAAGGTGGTCGTGATCGGTGCCGGGGTGTCTGGCATGAATGCCGCGGCGATCGCGCTCGGCATGCAGGCTGAGGTGCTGCTGCTCGACTTGAACATCGAGCGGCTGCGGCAGACCGACCGGATCTATCAGGGGCACATGCAGACGGTCGCGTCGAATCGTTTCGAGATCGAGCGTGCGTGTCTGGACGCGGACCTGGTGATCGGTGCGGTGCTGGTGCCGGGGGCGAAGGCGCCGACGTTGATCTCGAACGAGTTGGTCTCGAGGATGAAGCCGGGCTCGGTGTTGGTGGATATCTCGATCGACCAGGGTGGCTGTTTCGAGGACTCGAGGCCGACGACGCATGCGGACCCGACGTACGCGGTGCATGACTCGGTGTTCTACTGCGTGGCCAACATGCCGGGGGCGGTGCCGCATACCTCGACGTACGCGCTGACCAACGTGACCCTGCCGTATGCGGTGGCGCTGGCCGACAAGGGTTGGGCGCAGGCCTGTCGTGATGACCGGAGTCTGGCACTGGGACTCAACACCCATGCCGGCGAGTTGACCTATGCCCCGGTGGGTGAGGCGCACGGCATCGAGGCGACCGCCCTGGACACCGTCCTGGCCTGACCCGGGCGTCGCCGATCGCCGACAGCGCTCACAGCACGGCGTCGAGGAAGGTGCGCGTCTCCGGGTGGCGGGTCTGGGTGAACACCTCGGTGGGGGTGCCCTGCTCCAGGATGACGCCCTCGTGGAAGAAGGCCATGCGGCTGGCCACCTCGCGGGCGAAGCCCATCTCGTGGGTCACCACCATCATCGGCATGTGCATCTCGGTGGCGAGCTGCTTCATGACGGCCAGGACCTCCCCGGTCAGCTCCGGGTCGAGAGCCGACGTCGGCTCGTCGAAGAGCATCACCTCAGGTTGCATCGCCAAGGCCCTGGCGATCGCGACCCGCTGCTGCTGTCCTCCCGAGAGCCGGATCGGGTGCTGCTCGGCCTTGTCCGCAAGGCCGACCTGGTCGAGGAGCTCGAGCGACCGGGTCCGGATCGCGGCGCGGTCGCGTCCACCCTGGCCGTCGGCACGCCTCAGCGCGAGCGGGCCGGACATCACATTGTCCAGCGCCGTCATGTGCGGGAACAGGTTGAACTGCTGGAACACCATCCCGACGTGCACCCGCACGGTGCGGATCTGCTCCCGCTTGCGCCGGGTGCGGTGGCCGCCGCCCAGGCGGATGCCGGCGATCTCGATGGTGCCCTCGGTGGGGTCCTCCAGGAAGTTGACGCAGCGCAGCAGGGTGGACTTGCCCGACCCCGAGCGCCCGAAGATGACGATCACCTCACCCTGGTGCAGGTCCAGGTCGACGCCGCGCAGGACCTCGTTGCTGCCGTAGGCCTTGCGGAGACCGGAGACGCGTACGACGACGTCGCTCATGCCACCCCTCCAGCTCCCGGGTGGGGCGGGGTGACGGCCTTGGCCATCGCGCCGGCGTCGCGGACGTAGCCGGTGGCCATCCTGGCCTCGAGGCGGCTCTGGAACAGCGTGAAGAGGGCGGTCAGCGCCCAGTAGAACATCGCGGCCAGGACGTAGGCCTCGAGGTTCTTGAAGTCGGCCTTCCCGACGAGCTGGCTCCTCCTGAAGATCTCGGCACTCGCAGCGGTGACGCCGAGGAAGGAGATCAGTGCGGTGTCCTTCATCATGGCGATGAACTCGTTGCCGGTCGGCGGGATGATCACGCGCAACGCCTGCGGCAGGATGACCCGCCGCATCTTGGTCGCGTAGGTCATGCCGAGGGCGTCGGCCGCCTCTCCCTGCCCGTGACTGACGGACTGGATGCCCGCGCGGAAGATCTCGGTCATGTAGGCGCCGTAGTTGAGGCCGAGTGCGATGGTTCCGGCGGTGGCCGCCTCGAGGATCAGTGCCTGCTCGAGGTTGGTGCCGATGCCGGGGTAGCGGATCACCAGGTTGTGACCGATCTGGGGCATGGCCAGATAGATCAGGAACATCTGGACGATCAGGGGGGTCCCGCGGAAGAACGACACGTAGAAGCCGGCCACCCCGTAGGCGATCGGGTTCCGCGACAGGCGGGCCAAGGAGCCCAGAGTGGCCAGGATGATGGCGAGCACGATGCCGCACAGGGCGATCAGCAGCGTGAAGCGGAGGCCACCCAGGATGAAGGTGAAGTTCTCCCTCATCCAGTCGGTGTCGTAGTCGGCCAGGTAGAACAGCGTGCCGACGCCGAGGAAGAGCACCGCCCACACGGCGGCCACCTTGAGGCGGAAGGGGATCCTGGCCGAGGCGAGGGCCACCCGCTCCCAGTGTTCGCCTCGGGTGTCGGTCACTGCTGGACCGTGAGGTCGAGCCCGTCGTACCACTTCTTCGACATCTCGGTGAGGGTGCCGTCCGCGTGCATCTCGGCCACGATCTGGTCAGCCGCCTCTGCGAGGCTGGCGGGGTCGAGGCTGGAGCTCTTGTCCATGGCGACGCTCAGCGGCTCATAGAACAGCGGGTCGCCGACGATCTTCACCGGGTTGCCCTCGTTGATGTAGCCCTGCCCGGTGGTGGAGGAGGTGATCACGGCGTCGAGCCGGCTGCCGTCACCCAGCGCCAGGTCCTGCAGAGCCGTGGTGTCGGTGTCGTAGCCCTTGATCTCGGCGTCGTCGATCACGAAGTCGAAGGTGAAGCCGGCGATGTCGAGCGACTTGTCCAGGAACTGCTCGTAGGTGCAGCCGCTGCAGACGCCGACACTCTTGCCGTCCAGGTCGGTGCTGAGATCCGCGACGGAGGTGTTCTCCGCGTTGACCAGGGCCACGGCCGGAGTGAAGTAGTAGGGCTTGGTGAAGTCCAGCACCTGCTGACGGTCGTTGGTCGGGGTCATCGAGCCGACGCTCATGTCCCAGCGCCCGTTCCAGCCACCGGCCGTGATGACGTCCCACGACGGCGTCTCCCAGGCGATCTCCACGCCGAGCCTGCTGGCGATCTCGGTTGCGACGTCGATGTCGAAGCCCTCGTACTTCCCCGCCTTGGGGAGGTACTTCGACTGCGGCGGGTAGGCCGGGTCCGTGGACACGGTGAGCACTCCCTTGTCGCAGATCTGGGCGAGCAGGTCGTCGGTGGCATCCGTGGTGGCGCAGACCGTGTCGCCGGCGGCGTCGCTGCTCGGGGAGTCCCCGCCACCTCCGGTGTCGGCATCGCCGCACGAGACGAGGGCGAGGGCCGAGATCGTCAGGATGGGAAAGAGGAGGATCTTGCGCATGTGAGGGCTCCTAGCGGTGACAACGGCCAGCGAAGTGAGAGTGGCACGCCAGTTCTTGCTTGGGAAGGGCCCTACGGCAGGAGATCGGGTTCGTCTCCGGGTCGCACGGGGTCGCCACACCAGGTGCCTGAGGTGGGCCCCGTGGGACTCGAACCCACAACCAACGGATTAAAAGTCCGGAGCTCTGCCAATTGAGCTAGGGGCCCGCGGGCCCGCGACGGCGGCCCAGTTGTGCCCGGTCAGTATGCCTGAGGCGGGTACGCCGCCGCGCATCGCCGGGGGCGCTCTCGCCCAACCAGGTCGCCGATATCGTGGGGGGACCGGGGCACCCCGGGCACCATCGACACCGGAGGAGTCATCTCATGCTCGGATTCATCGTGGCCGGCCTCATCATCGGCGCCTTGGCCCGCCTCATCAAGCCCGGCAAGCAGAACCTCAGCATCCTGATGACGCTCCTGCTCGGGCTGGTGGGCTCCGTCATCGGCGGCCTGATCGCGAGCTTCCTGGGCACCGGCAGCATCTGGGAGCTCAACATCCTCGGCTTCGTGCTCGCGGTCGTCGCCGCCGTGCTCCTGATCGGGGTCGCCGAGGGCATGTCAGGTCGCAAGACGACGGTCTGAAGACGCCTTCGCTTACGGTGCCGGCGAGGGGGCAAACAGAATGTGTAGCCCTCAACAGTGCCCAGAAGGCAATGACTTGGTACGCTCACCATGCAACAGGTGCAAGTTCCAGCAGGTAGACGCCCGCGGAGTTTGTGATCCAACGGCGTTTCTTCTCGTGTGTCTGCAAGTCACGCAAGTCGGAGCGACGTGTCACCGCATCTGATGCGGGGCCGTCGAAGTGACGGCCTCTCGCCCCGATAACAGGAGTAACGAGCAATGGCTCAAGGCACCGTGAAGTGGTTCAACGCCGAAAAGGGTTTCGGTTTCATCGCGCAGGAAGACGGCGGCGACGACGTTTTCGTGCACTACTCGGCCATTCAGACCCAGGGCTACAAGTCCCTGGACGAGAACCAGAAGGTCGAGTTCGACGTCACGCAGGGCCCGAAGGGTCCGCAGGCGGAGAACGTTCGCGCTCTCTGAAGTGAAACCTCAGGACAGCACCTGTCCTGAACTCGTGTGAAGAGGCTCCGACCTCCGGGTCGGGGCCTCTTTGCCTGCGCGGTGAAGATTTCCGTGTCACCCTGTGATTCGGGTCCCAAACCGGGCAGGCTGTAGGTAGACGTATCCGCCGAGCGAGAGGGAGACACGGTGCACGACCAGTTCGACATCTCCCTCGAGGACAGCGACCTGCTCACCGAGGTCGAGCTCACCACCAACCTGATCATCGCCGCGAGCGAGTCCGACGGGCCGCTCAGCGAGGACGAGATCGACAAGATCCTCGGGATCGGCCCGATCCCGCCGGCGCCGCGCGCGCCCTCCTTCTGACCTGCGCCGGTCCCTCGACCACCGGCCGAGCGTCGTGTTGAGATACATACCCTGGGGGGGTAGGGTATACGTATGACCGAGCATCACCATGGCTACATCCAGCATCAGGACGACTACCTCAAGCGGCTAAAACGCATCGAGGGCCAGGCTCGTGGCCTGCAGCGCATGGTCGAGGAGGAGAAGTACTGCATCGACATCCTCACCCAGATCGCCGCCACCACGAAGGCCCTCCAGGCCGTCAGCCTCGGCCTGCTGGAGGACCACATCAACCACTGCGTGCTCGACGCTGCCCGCCAGGGGGATCGCGAGGGCCAGGAGAAGGTCAGGGAAGCCGTCGACGCCATCGGCCGCCTCGTGCGGTCCTGAAAGGGGATCACCATGTCTGAGATCAGCACCTGGCAGGTCGGCGGCATGACCTGCGCTCACTGTGTCACCTCCGTGCAGGAGGAGGTCGGCGAGCTCGCGGGGGTCGAGTCGGTCGAGGTGACTCTGGAGACCGGTGCGGTGACGGTGATCAGCGCCAGCGCGCTCGATCGCGCCGACGTCTCCGCGGCCGTTGCCGACGCGGGATACGAGCTCCTCTCATGAGCACCGACCTCGAGCTGGCCATCACGGGCATGACCTGCGCCTCGTGCGCCAATCGCATCGAGCGCAAGCTGAACAAGCTCGACGGCGTCACTGCCACGGTCAACTACGCGACGGAGAAGGCTCGGGTGAGCTTTCCCGAGACACTCGGCACCGACCAGCTGCTCGACACCGTCGCCGCAGCGGGGTACGGCGCGCAGCTGCCGCCTCGAGGGCAGCTCGACGGCGAGGCCGGGATCGAGGACGGGATCCTCACGGACCCGCTGCTGCAGCGGCTGGTGATCTCGACGATCCTGTCGGTTCCGGTGATCGCGATGGCGATGGTCCCCGCTCTGCAGTTCACGAACTGGCAGTGGGCCTCGCTGGCGCTGGCCTCGCCGGTCGTGGTCTGGGGGGCCTGGCCCTTCCACCGAGCCGCGTGGACCAATCTGCGGCACGGCGCGACCACCATGGACACGCTGATCTCCGTCGGGGTCCTGGCGGCGTACGGCTGGTCGCTCTACGCCCTGTTCTTGGGCACAGCAGGCATGCCGGGCATGACGCACGCCTTCGAGTTCGCGATCAGCCGCACCGACGGTGCCGACAACATCTACCTGGAGGCCGCCGCGGGGGTGACGGTGTTCCTGCTGGCCGGTCGTTGGTTCGAGCACCGCGCCAAGCGCCAGGGTGGCGCCGCGATGGCTGCACTGCTCGAGATGGGCGCCAAGGACGTGACCCTGCTCGTCGACGGTCAGGAGCGACAGGTCCCGATCGACCAGCTGGCCGTCGGCATGCGTTTCGTCGTGCGTCCGGGAGAGAAGATCGCGACCGACGGGATCATCGATCAGGGCATCTCCGCGGTCGACGCGTCGCTGGTGACCGGAGAGCCCGTGCCGGTCGAGGTGGGACCGGGCGACCGGGTCATCGGCACGACGGTCAATGCCAGCGGTCGCCTCGTGGTCCGTGCCGAGAAGGTCGGCGCCGACACCCAGCTCGCCCAGCTCGGGCGCCTCGTCGAAGCTGCTCAGAGCGGCAAGGCCGAGGTCCAGCGACTCGCAGACCGGGTCTCCTCGGTGTTCGTGCCGATCGTGATCGCCTTGTCCCTGCTCACCTTCGCCGGATGGCTGGTCAGCGGAGCGGGAGCGACCGCCGCCGTCACCGCAGCGGTGGCCGTCCTGATCATCGCGTGCCCCTGCGCCCTCGGACTGGCGACGCCGATGGCGCTGCTGGTCGGCACCGGTCGTGCGGCCCAGCTCGGCATCGTGATCAAGGGCCCCGAGATCCTGGAGTCGACCCGGCGAGTCGACACGGTCGTGCTCGACAAGACCGGCACCGTCACCACAGGACGCATGAGCCTCGTGGACGTCATCGGCGGTGACGAGGTGGCGCGCCTCGGCGGCGCCCTGGAGACGGCCTCGGAGCATCCGATCGCCCAGGCCATCGCGCAGGGCGCGCGCACGAGGGTCGGCGTACTCCCCGAGGTCGAGGACTTCGCCAACCTGCCGGGGCTCGGCGTGCAGGGCGTCGTCGACGGTCATGCCGTCCTGGTCGGACGCCCGTCCCTGCTCGCGGACCAGGCCCAGCACCTCGACGCCGAGCTCCAGGCGGCCTTCGACGCCGCTGAGGGGGCCGGGCGCACGGTCGTCGCCGTCGGCTGGGACGGGGCCGCCCGTGGGCTCCTGGTAGTGGCCGACGAGCTCAAGGAGACGTCGCGGGAGGCGATCGCCGACCTCCGAGCCCTCGGGCTGACACCGATCCTCCTGACCGGGGACAACCAGCGGTCGGCGGCGACCGTGGCGGCAGCCGTCGGCATCACGGAGGTCATCGCGGGGGTGCTGCCCGACGGCAAGGTCGAGACCGTACGCCGCCTTCAGCGGGAGGGACGGGTCGTGGCGATGGTGGGAGACGGCGTCAACGACGCGGCGGCCCTCGCTCAGGCGGATCTGGGGATCGCCATGGGGTCCGGCACCGATGTCGCCATCGAGGCCAGCGACCTGACGCTCGTGCGCGGAGACCTGCGGGTGGCCGCTGACGCGATCAGGTTGTCCCGTCGCACGCTCGCGGTGATCAAGGGCAACCTGTTCTGGGCGCTCGCCTACAACGTGATCGGTCTGCCCGTCGCGGCGGCCGGTCTGCTCAACCCCATGCTCGCAGGCGGCGCGATGGCCTTGTCCTCGGTCTTCGTGGTCACCAACAGCCTGCGGTTGCGACGCTTCTCCTGACTCGCGGACCGCCCCTTGCGCCACCGCGAGGAGATGTGAGACTAACGACCATGTCGAACGCGCCCACGCTGCCCGACGTACGCGCCGCAGGGGCGGTCGTCACCCGGGCCGGTGGAAAGGTGCTGCTGGTCCACCGGCCCCGCTATGACGACTGGTCGTTCCCCAAGGGCAAGCTGGACCGTGGCGAGCACGTCACTGCAGCCGGGGTGCGCGAGGTGGCCGAGGAGACGGGCCTCGACGTCCGACTGGGGCCGCCGCTGCGGGCGCAGCGCTACGCCACCGGCAACCGGATGAAGACGGTGAACTACTGGATGGGCCGCGTCATCGGCGACGACGACGTGAGCTCCTACGTCCCCAACGACGAGATCGACGAGGTCGCGTGGGTCCCGTTCGACGACGCGATGAACCTGCTGAGCTATCCCTACGACCGCGAGACCCTGCGGGAGTCCACGCTGGTCCGCAAGAAGACCCGCGCGTTCGTGGTGATGCGCCACGCCCAGGCCCGGGCCCGCCGCACCTGGCGCAAGGACGACCGACTCCGTCCCCTCCTCAAGCCCGGCACTCTGCAGGCCCAGCGCTCCGTCCCGGTGCTCGCGGCGTACGACGTGACGCGGCTGGCCGCCTCGAGCAGCGCTCGCTGCGTGCAGACGCTGACGCCGTACGCCGACGTGACCGGCTATCGACTGCGCACCCACCACGGGCTGAGCGAGGAGGACGCGACCCCTGCCACTGTGGAGAAGATCGTCACCCGGCTCGTCGCGCTCGACGAGGGCGTCGTGCTGTGCACCCATCGTCCCGTGCTGCCGGCCGTCTTCGAGGCCCTCGGCATGGCCGAGGTGCGCCTGGATCCCGGCGCCATGGTCGTGGCCCACCTGCGCAAGGGGAAGGTCGTCGCGACGGAGCGCCACGGCTGCTGACGGTCGCCGTTCATGTGGCGGTCGTCATACGGCGGCACGAGTGTCGTCGAATGGGCCGCCAGCGTTCACCCCTCGTTCACCGGCTCCCCCGCATCCGGTCACCTGGTCTGCCTAGTTTTCGTGGTGTCCTTCCCTATCGAATTCAGGAGACATCGAAGTGAATCGCACTTCCATTCGTCGGGCTGTCGTCCCGGCTGTCGCTGCCCTCGCCCTCGGCCTCTCGGCCACGGCCTGCAGCTCCGGCAACGACACCTCCAGCGACACCCCCAGCGGCAGCGACTCCGGTCTCAGCGGCACCCTTGCTGGCGGCGGCTCGAGCGCCCAGGACAAGGCCCAGCAGGCCTGGCGTGCCGCCTTCCAGACCACGAACCCTGACGTCACGATCACCTACGACCCGGTGGGCTCGGGTGACGGCCGCGCCAACTTCATCTCCGGTGCCTACGCGTTCGCCGGCTCCGACTCCTACCTCAAGGACGACGAGGGTGAGCTCTCGTCCGCCGCGGAGACCTGCGGTGGCGAGGACGCCATCGAGGTGCCGGCCTACGTCAGCCCGATCGCCGTGGCCTTCAACCTCCCCGGTGTCGACACGCTGAACCTGTCGGCGAAGACGATCTCCGAGATCTTCGACGGCAAGATCACCAAGTGGAACGACCCGGCCATCGCGGAGGTCAACGGCGACGCCGACCTGCCCGACACCAAGATCACCCCCGTCCACCGTTCGGACGACTCCGGGACCACCGGGAACTTCACCGACTACCTGTCGAAGGCAGGAGAGGGTGCCTGGTCCTACGACCCGGACGGCGTGTGGCCGATCAAGGGCGGCGAGGCCGCTGAGGGCACCTCCGGTGTCGTCGGTGCCGTGACCAACGGTGAGGGTGCGATCGGCTACGCCGACGAGAGCGCCATCAAGGACACCGACCTCGGGGTCGTGGCGATCGGGGTCGGCTCGGAGTTCAACCCGCCGTCCGCCGAGGGCGCCGCGCTGGTGGTGGCGAACTCGCCCCGTGCCGAGGGTCGTGCCTCGGTCGACATGGCGATCGACATCGACCGCACCATCACGGACTCGGGCGCCTACCCGCTGCTGCTGACGTCGTACCTCATCGCCTGCCAGCACTACGACGACGCGGCCCAGGCCGACCTGGTCAAGGGCTTCCTGACCTACATCGTCTCCGCTGACGGTCAGGCCGCCTCGGCGGCCGAGGCCGGCTCCGCCCCCCTGGATTCAGGACTGGCCGACGAGGCCAACGGGATCCTCGGAGCGATCGCAGCGAAGTAGTCGACGCACGAAGCGCGATACTGTGCGGCGGTTCGGGGACCCGGGCCGCCGCACAGTCGTGACAACTGACACGCACCAGATCAGGCAGGAGACACGGTGTCCGACACCGCCACCAGGGACAAGCCCCCCACTCAGCTGGGCGACCGGATCTTCTCCGGGCTCGCGCTGGGAGCAGGCCTGTCGATCATGCTCGCGCTCGCAGGGGTCTTCATCTTCCTCGCCCTCGAGGGGCGCGACGGACTCAACGCCCCCGAGAAGATCTATCGTCCGGCGACCAGCTTCCTGAGCTACGTCGGGCCCTTGGTCTACGGGACCACGCTGGCCGCCGTGATCGCGCTGGTGATCGCGGTCCCGTTCGCGATCGCGATCGCTCTGTTCGTCTCGCACTACGCCCCCAAGCGACTCGCCGCCCCGATCTCCTATGTCATGGACCTCCTCGCCGCCGTCCCCAGCGTGGTCTACGGCCTCTGGGGCGGCGGCGTGCTCGCCCTGGCCATCCAGCCGGGGCTCGTGTGGCTCGAAGACCACCTCGGGTTCCTGCCGTTCTTCGCCGGCCCTGCCTCAGCGACCGGACGGACGATCCTGACCGCGGGCGTCGTGCTGGCCATCATGGTGCTTCCGATCATCAGCGCCATCTCGCGGGAGGTCTTCAACCAGACGCCGCGACTCAACGAGGAGGCCGCCCTCGCGCTCGGCGCCACGCGCTGGGAGATGATCAGGATGTCGGTCTTCCCCTACGCGCGCTCGGGGATGGTGTCCGCGGTGATGCTCGGCCTGGGGCGCGCGCTCGGCGAGACGATGGCGGTGGCGATGGTGCTGTCCGCCACACCGGTCGTGACCCTGAACCTGATCTCGAGCACCAACCCGGCCACGATCGCCTCCAACATCGCCTCCAACTACAAGGAGGCGACCCCCGACAAGCAGGCGCTCCTGATCGCGACCGGACTGGTGCTCTTCGCGTTCACCTTCGCCGTGAACGCCGCCGCCCGCTGGGTCGCGGGACGCAGCGAGAGGAGGCTCAACCGATGAGCCTGGGACTGCACGACGACCTCCAGCCAACGGCACTGCCGCTGAGCCATGCCAAGCTGCCCACCTGGGCACCCGCCCTGGCCGGCGCGATCTCCCTGGCCGCCGCCGGCCTGCTGTCGCTCCTCCTCGGCTGGGGGCTCATCGCCGTGGTGATCCTGGCAGTGGTGATCTTCCTGATCGTCCTCCCCGTCTGGTCGGCCAGCGTGGAGAACCGACGAGCAGCCACCGACCGCCTGGTCACCGGGCTGATCTGGGCTTCCTTCGGCACGGCCTGCGTGCCACTCGTCTGGCTGCTCTACACCGTGGTCAGCAACGGGCTCCCGACGGTCCTGCACAACTTCCCGCAGTTCCTGACCTTCGACATGCGCAACGTCGTCGGGGACACCCAGGGCGGTCTCTACCACGCCCTCATGGGCACTCTGCTCGTGACGCTCGCCGCCACGGTCATCTCGGTGCCCCTGGGGCTGTTCACCGCGATCTACCTGGTGGAGTACGGCAAGCGGAACCGAGTGGCCCGTGCCATCACCTTCCTGGTCGACGTGATGACCGGAATCCCGTCTATCGTGGCCGGCCTCTTCGCCCTCTCGCTGTTCACGCTGCTGTTCGGGCCGGCCATCCGCGTCGGCATCGGCGGCTCGGTCGCCCTGTCCCTGCTGATGGTGCCCACCGTCGTGCGCTCCGCCGAGGAGATGCTGCGCCTGGTGCCCGACGACCTGCGCGAAGCGGCGTACGCACTCGGTGTCCCGAAGTGGCGCACGATCAGCAAGATGGTGATCCCGACCGCGCTTGGCGGCATCGTGACGGGCGTGGTGCTGGCCATCTCGCGCGTCATCGGTGAGACGGCGCCGCTCCTGGTGGTCGCCGGCTTCACGGACTCGCTGAACACGAATCTGTTCTCCGACCGGATGATGACCCTTCCGGTCTACATCTTCACGCAGTACGCCACCTCGACCCCGAAGGGCATCGACTATGCCTGGGGTGGTGCACTCGTGCTCATCGTGCTGGTGATGGTGCTCAACCTCGTCGCCCGCCTCATCGGCAAGATCTTCGCCCCTCCCACATCCCGCTGAGACCGGGCGCAGAAAGGTAGAACTACTCATGGCCAAGAGCATCGAAGTCTCCGACCTCGACATCTACTACGGCGACTTCCTCGCCGTGCAGGGTGTCAACATGACGATCAAGGCACGCTCGGTGACCGCCTTCATCGGGCCGTCCGGCTGCGGCAAGTCGACCATGCTGCGTTCGCTCAACCGCATGCACGAGGTGATCCCGGGCGCCCGGGTCCAGGGCAAGGTGATGGTCGACGGCCAGGACCTGTACGCCGACAACGTCGACCCGGTCGCCGTGCGACGCCAGATCGGCATGGTCTTCCAGCGGCCCAACCCGTTCCCGACGATGTCTATCTACGACAACGTCCTGGCAGGCAACCGGCTCAACGCCAAGAAGCTGAAGAAGCCGGCCGCGGACGAGATCGTCGAGCGGTCCCTCAAGGGCGCCAACCTGTGGACCGAGGTCAAGGACCGCCTCAACAAGCCCGGCATGGGCCTCTCAGGTGGGCAGCAGCAACGGCTGTGCATCGCGCGAGCCATCGCCGTCGAGCCCGAGGTGCTGCTGATGGACGAGCCGTGCTCGGCCCTCGACCCGATCTCGACCTCGGCCATCGAGGACCTGATCCACGTGCTGAAGTCGGACTACACGATCGTGATCGTGACCCACAACATGCAGCAGGCCGCCCGGGTCTCCGACGAGACCGGTTTCTTCAACCTGAAGGCCACCGGCGAACCCGGGCACCTGGTGGAGTTCAACTCCACCCAGAAGATGTTCGCCAACCCAGACAACGACGCCACCGAGGCCTACATCTCGGGCCGCTTCGGCTGAGCCGGTCACGCCCCCAGGACGGGGTGCAGGATCAGGTAGCAGCCGCCGGCGACCAGACCTGCCATGGGGAACGTCAGCACCCAGGCGGTGACGATCGACTTGGCCACTCCCCAGCGGACCGCCGAGAGCCTCTTGGTGGCACCGACTCCCATCACCGCCGACGTGATCGTATGGGTGGTGGAGATGGGGGCCTGGTAGAGGTAGGCCGTCGTGTAGAGCACCGAGGCCGCGACCGTCTCGGCCGCGAAGCCGCGCGCGGGGTCGAGGTGGATGATGCGTCGGCCCAGGGTCCTCATGATGCGCCAACCGCCGGACCACGTGCCGAGCGAGATGGCACCCGCGGCGCAGATGATCACCCAGAGCGGCAGCCCCTGGTCCGCCGTCACGTAACCGCCGGTCAGCAGCGCCAGGAAGATGACCCCCATGGTCTTCTGCGCGTCCTGCAGCCCGTGTCCCAGAGCCATGGCGGCTGCCGAGGCGGTCTGCGCGAGACGGAAGCCGCGCATGGTCCTGCCGGGGTTCTGGCGGCGGAAGAGCCACATGATCGCGAGCATGAGCAGGAAGCCGAGGGAGAAGGCGACGATCGGCGACAGGATCATCGGGATCACCACCTTGTCCACGACGGTCGCCCACTGCACCGTCGTGCCGGAGACGACTGCAGCGCCGACCAGACCGCCGATCAGGGCATGGGAGGAGGACGAGGGCAGGCCGTAGTACCAGGTGATGAGGTTCCAGGCGATGGCACCGAGCAGCCCGGCCATCACGATCACGAGGCCGTGGGATCCACTCGGAGGCGTGATGACGTCGGAGACGGTCTTGGCCACCTTCTGCCCCAGGAAGGCGCCGAGGAAGTTCATGACAGCCGCCATGGCGAGTGCCACCCTGGGCGTGAGCGCCCGCGTCGAAACCGAGGTGGCGATGGCGTTGGCCGCATCGTGGAAGCCGTTGGTGTAGTCGAAGACGAGGGCAACGACGACGACCGCGATGATGATCGCGAGGTCCACGCTCAGGACTCCTTGACCGCGATCTGTTCCACGATGTTGGCCACCTTCTCGAACGCGTCGATCGCACCCTCGAGTGACGTCACGATGTCCTTGAGCTTCAGCACCTCGAGAGCCTTGAACGAGCCGCTGAACAGGTGCGCGAGGGTGCGCCGGTAGTTCTTGTCCCCGGTGTTCTCCAAGCGGTTGATCTCGATCCAGTACTCCTCGAGATCCTTCAGCCCGCGAAGGCGCGGCATCGCGTCTGCCGTCAGCTCCGCGCACCGCTGGAGCACCTCGACCTGCTCGGACAGCGACGACGGGAAGGACTGCACCTCGTAGAGCAGCACCAGGTCGACGGCCTCGTCCATCATGTCCATGACGTCGTCCAGCCCGGAGGCGAGCGAGTAGATGTCCTCGCGGTCGAACGGGGTGACGAACGTGCTGTTGACCCGTCGCACGATGGCGTGGGTCGTCTCGTCGGCCTCGTGCTCCGCTGCCCGCATGCGGGAGGCCACATCGACCCGGTCGCTGCCTTCGGCGAGCATCTCGGCCAGCAGGTCGGCGCCGACGACAAGGTGTTGGGCAGCCTCGGTGAAGAGGTCGTAGAAGGTCGAATCGACCGGCCGGAACTTGAAACCCACGTCGAACTCCTGGTGAGCGAGGCCTGAACGGGTCACATGCTATGGGCAAGCACGCCGTCGGGCGCAACCCGGGCGCTCAGGAGCGGCGGTGCCGCTGTCCCTCGATGAGGGTCTCCTGCAGGTGCACGTGCTGACCGTTGTGGGTCCATTGACCATCGGAGCCCAGCACCCAGGCGCCGGTCTCCTCGTCGAAGGCGAGGTCGAGACCGGAGCCGACGCGCTCGGTGATGGCCGCCGAGGGCAACCTGACCAGGACCTCGACCCGTCGGTCGAGGTTGCGGTGCATCATGTCGGCCGAGCCGATCCAGACCGAGGGCTCGCCGCCGTTCTCGAACCAGAACACCCGACTGTGCTCGAGGAACCGACCGAGCACCGAGCGCACCTCGATGTTCTCCGAGAGACCTTCGACGCCCGGCCGCAGCGAACAGATGCCGCGCACCAACAGCTGCACCGCGACGCCCTCCTGCGAGGCCAGGTAGAGGGCGTCGATCAGGGCCTCGTCGACCACCGAGTTGGCCTTCAGCCTGATCCGCGCCGGTCGCCCTGAGCGATGGTGCTGGATCTCCTGGTGGATCTGCGTGATCAGGCCCTCGCGGACCGAGTCGGGCGCGACGAGCAGCTGCTCGTAGGACGCGTTGCGGGAGTAGCCGCTCAGGTTGTTGAACAGGTGGGCGACGTCCTCGCCGATCGCCTCGTTGGTGGTGAGGAGCCCGTAGTCCTCATAGAGGCGCGCGGTCTTGGAGTTGTAGTTGCCGGTGCCGATATGGGTGTAGCGCCTGATTCCCTCGGCCTCGTCGCGCACCACCATCGCCAGCTTGCAGTGCGTCTTGAGGCCGACCAGTCCGTAGACCACGTGGCAGCCCGCGTGCTCCAGCTGGCGGGCCCACCGGATGTTGTTGGACTCGTCGAAGCGGGCCTTGAGCTCCACCAGCACCAGCACCTGCTTGCCGGCCTCGGCCGCGTCCACGAGGGCGTCGATGATCGGCGAGTCCCCCGAGGTGCGGTAGAGGGTCTGCTTGATGGCCAGCACGTGCGGATCGGCGGCAGCCTGCTCGATGAAACGCTGGACCGAGGTGCTGAACGAGTCGTAGGGGTGGTGCAGGAGGACATCGTTGCGCTTGAGCGCCTTGAACACGTCGACGGGCGACGCCGACTCGACCGGCGCGAGCAGCGGGTGGGTGCTGGGCAGGAAGGCGTCGTACTTGAGGTCCTGGCGATCGAGATCGGCGATGTCGTGCAGGCCCCGCAGGTCAAGCGGCCCCGGGAGCCGGTAGACCTCCTGCTCGGACACGTCGAGCTCGGAGACGAGCAGCTCGAGGACCGTGGGGTCGATCGACTCCTCCACCTCCAGTCGAACCGGGGGGCCGAACTTGCGGCGCAGCAACTCACGCTCAAGGGCGGCGAGCAGGTTCTCGGCGTCGTCCTCCTCGACCTCGAGATCCTCGTTGCGGGTCACCCGGAACGTGTGGACCTCGAGCACCTCCATGCCGGGGAACAGGCGCTTGAGGTGTTCGCCGATCACGTCCTCCAACGGCACGAACCGCTGATTGCCCAGCGGGACGAAGCGATGGAAGATCGGCGGCACCTTCACCCGGGCGAAGTGCTCCTTGGCGGTCTTGGGATTGCGCACCAGCACGGCGAGGTTGAGCGAGAGCCCCGAGATGTAGGGGAACGGGTGGGCAGGGTCGACCGCCAGCGGCGTGAGCACCGGGAACACCCGTTCCTTGAAGAGGCGCTTGCACTGCTTCTGCTCCTCGCGGTCGAGGTCCTCCCACCGGACCACGTCGATGCCTTCGGCGTTGAGGGCCGGCTTGATCACGTCGCGGAAGATCTTGGCGTGTCGCTGCATGAGGGTGCTGGCGTGCGCCCAGATCGACTGCAGGACCTCGCGGGGGAGCTGCCCCGAGGCCGAGCGCACCGCGACTCCCGCCGCGATCCGGCGTTTCAGGCCGGCCACCCTGACCATGAAGAACTCGTCGAGGTTGCTGGTGAAGATGGCGAGGAACCGGACCCGTTCCAGGAGGGGCAGGCTGGCGTCCTCGGCGAGCTCCAGCACCCGCTGGTTGAAGTGCAGCCAGGACACCTCACGGTCGAGGAACCGGTCGTCGTACTTCTCGACGGCGGCCGTGGCCTCGGGGGAGGGGGTGTACGGAGGCTCGACGTCGAACGTGTCGGTCGCGACGACCCTCAGCCCGGCCTCCACCGGGCCCTCGTCGATCGATCCGGCGACGTGGGTGGGCAGTCGAGTGGATTCCGGGGCCATGCCCGAAGTCTGACAGGCCCACGTGAACATGTGGTGAAGTTCTCGGGCGTCTCGCTCCGCTCTCGGCGGAGCCTTGCGCGCCACGAGCCCGGACGGTCAGCGGGCGTACTGGACGTGGGTGTCGCTGGCTCCGTGCGTGAAGCCGAGGCCGGAGTAGACCGCTCTGGCAGGGAGGTTGTCGGACTCGACGTACAGGATGACCTCGTCGGCGTCGGCGAGGTGGTGCAGGCCGGCCAGGGTGAGTGCCTTGCCCAGCCCACGGCCCTGGGCTGCCGGGGCGATCGCGACGACGTACACCTCGGCGAGCACCGGGGAATGCCGCTTGGTCCAGTGGAAACCCAGCATCCCCGTCTGGTCGGCCGCGATCAGGAGTCCCGCCGGGTCGAACCAGGGCTCGGCCATCCGTTCGGCCAGTTCCGCGGCGTCCATGCCGCCCTGCTCAGGATGATCTTCGAAGGCCGTCGCATTGACGCGCAGCAAGTCGGCCTCGTCGCCCGCCTGGAATCCGCGAATCGTGACGTCCTCGGGCAGGTGCAGCTCACCGAGCGGGATGGCGGTCGCACGCCGCATCACCCAGAGCTCTCGCACCGCCGCGAAGCCGTGGCTCGCCGCGAGCGCGCGGGCAGCGGGGTGATCTCCGTGCGACCAGGCGCGCTCGGCCCCGCTCGCCGCGTGGGCGAGCGTGCTGCCGATGCCCTCGGCGCGGTGATCCGGCAGGACGGCGAGATCGAGGCTGCCGTCGTGCAGGAACGCGAACCCTGCTTCGCCGACCAGCCAGAGCCGGGAGCCGGCGAGCCCATGGTTCTGCAGGCGCAGGCGGCTGGCCTCGTCGAGCGGGTCGTGGCCGTCGGTCGACTCGCACGCCGCTCGGATGGCGGCGATAGTCCTTCTCTCCGCCTCGCCGTAGTCGCTGACCTCGATCACCCGACCGACCCTAGCCCGCTGCTCAGGCCTCGACGCGGAACTCCGCGGTCTCCTTCTCCTTGGCCGGGAGCACGAAGCGGTAGCCGACGTTGCGGACGGTGCCGATCAGCGTCTCGTGCTCCGGACCGAGCTTGGCTCGCAGACGTCGGACGTGGACGTCGACGGTCCGCGTGCCGCCGAAGTAGTCGTAGCCCCAGACCTCCTGGAGGAGCTGCTGGCGACTGAACACCCGGCCGGGGTGCTGCGCCAGGAACTTGAGCAGCTCGAACTCCTTGAACGTGAGGTCGAGTGGCCGGCCGCCGAGCTTGGCGGTGTACGTCGCGTCGTCGACCACGACCTCGCCCGAGCGGATCACGTGGGACTCCGGGTCGTCGGCCTCGCGTTGGGCCGCCAGGCGACCGATCGACAGCCGGATCCGCGCCTCGAGCTCGGCGGGACCGCAGGTGTGGAGCACGACGTCGTCCATGGCCCAGTCGATCGCGACGACGGCCAGCCCGCCCTCGGTGACGATGAGGAGCACGGGTACGTCGCTGCCGGTGGTGCGGATCAGCCGGCACAGGTCGCGGGCATGGGCGAGCTCCTGCCGCCCGTCGACCAGGACCAGGTCCGAGTCGGGGGCCTCGAGGAGGGCGCTGCCCTCGGCAGGGAGGATCTTCACGGTGTGTCCCAGCAGCGAGAGCGCGGGCATCACCTCGGCGCTCGGTTGGAGTGCGCTGGTCAGGAGCAAGAGCGTGCTCATGGCAACTCCTCTTCGGGCCGGCCGAGATCGGATAAGGAAGGATATCGGAGTATGCGCGCGTCGAACGATTCACCACCTGCCGGCGAGACGGATGTGATCACCGTCCACTACTGGGCGTCCGCGCGAGCCGCGGCCGGTCTGGACGCCGAGGAGGTGCCGGTGTCCGGGGCCTTGTCACTGGCCGATCTGATGGTGCTGCTGGTGGCTCGCCATCCAGGCAGCAACCTGTCCGACGTACTCCACGCCTGCTCGGTCCTGCGCGGTGACGAGCCGGTGAGGAACCGCGATCCCGCCACCGTCGAGCTGCGTGCCGGGCAGACCGTGGAGTTCCTCCCACCGTTCGCCGGCGGGTGAGGGGAATGCGACGGCCGGCCCCCGCGTTCGGACCCATGTGACTGCCGGTCAGATCGTGTTGCTCGTCGCCGCCGTGGGTGCGCTCGCGTTCGGCCTGTGGCGGGCTGCCACCGACGGCCGGTTCCGCGGCACCCATCAGGTGCGTGGCGTGCCCGTCGCGGCCTCCGAGGCGACACCCGGGCTCGAGCCCAGCTCGCCCGGGCTGTCGATCGAGGGCATCGAGTGGGGTGAGCGGGCGACCCTGCTGCAGTTCTCCAGCGCCTTCTGCGCACCCTGCCGCGCCACCCGGCGGGTGTTGGCCGACATCTCCGCGGTGGTGCCGGGAGTCGCCCACGTGGAGATCGACGCGGAGCATCACCTGTCGCTGGTGCGCGAGCTCGGCATCCTGCGCACCCCCACGACGCTGGTTCTCGATGCCGACGGCCGAGAGGTACGCCGAGCCGCGGGGGCGCCGCGCAAGGAGGACGTACTGAGTGCACTGTCCGAGGCCATCTCATGATTCAAGACGTGTGTCCAGCAATTGAGACGGACAGTTCTGTCCGGGTGGTGGCTGGCCCTACTCTCGAGAACATGTTCACGACCATGCTGACCAAGCGCCGCGCGGTGGATCACTGCCGCACGCGCTCGTCGCTGTGTCGAATGTCCTGACGGGCCGTCTCACCCAACCCCCTTAATCTACTGAATCTGTAGACTAACGCTGACGTTGTGGCTCCCACCCGGGACGAGATCGCGCCTGTGCCTTGAGCTCGACCAGGCCAATTCGACCAGGAGTGACATGTCCACCCTCAGCTCCACCAGCCCCTCCACGCGCACCTCGGCGGGCACCGCCGCCGCCTCCGGCGGGCGCGTCGATCCGCGCGGGCAGCAGTTCGCCGCCACGGTCACCGCCGCCGTCCTGATCGGCGTGCTCCTGCTCGCCCCCGCCGGAGTGGGGGTGGCCCTCCTCGCGGTCCAGACGGTGCTCTTCGCCCTCGGGGCCGTTCTCGGAGTCAAGCGCACACCCCATGCCTGGGTGTTCCGCACCGTGATCCGTCCGCGCCTGGGCGCGCCGGCCGAGCTCGAGGACCCCGAGCCGCCCCGGTTCGCGCAGGCAGTCGGTCTGAGCTTCGCCGTCGTCGCGCTGGTGGCCTTCCTCGCCGGTGCTTCGCTGGTCGGTCTCATCGCCACCGGTTTCGCGCTCGTGGCGGCACTCCTCAACGCGGTCTTCGGGCTCTGCCTCGGCTGCGAGCTCTACCTGCTGATCCAGCGGGCCCGCCCTGCCCGTTCCTGATCCATCCCACCCAGCCCCCGCGCCGGACTTCGGTGCACAAGAAAGGTAAGAACATGAGCCGCGAGAACTCGCTCGTCACCGCCCAGTGGGTGGAGGACAATCTCGACAACCCCCAGATCGTCGTCGTCGAGGTGGATGAGGACACCACCTCCTACGACAAGGGCCACATCCGCGGAGCGATCAAGCTCGACTGGACGACCGACCTGCAGGACCAGGTCCGTCGTGACTTCGTGGACAAGGCTCAGTTCGAGGCCCTGCTCTCCTCGCGCGGGATCGGCAACGATCACACCGTCGTGCTCTACGGCGGCAACAACAACTGGTTCGCCGCCTACGCCTACTGGTACTTCACCCTCTACGGTCACGCCGACGTCAAGCTCATGGACGGTGGCCGCAAGAAGTGGGAGCTGGACTCCCGCGAGCTCACCGACGAGGTGCCGACCCGCGAGACCACCTCCTACACCGCCAGCGAGCAGGACTCCTCGATCCGGGCGTTCCGCGACGAGACGGTCGCCGCCATCGGGGTCAAGAACCTGATCGACGTGCGCAGTCCCGACGAGTACGCCGGTCGCCTCCTCGCCCCTGCCCACCTCCCGCAGGAGCAGGCCCAGCGCGCCGGTCACGTCCCGACCTCGCTCAACGTGCCGTGGAGCAAGAACTGCAACGACGACGGCACCTTCAAGTCCGACGAGGACCTGAAGGCGCTCTACGCGGAGGTCGGGATCGACGACTCCAAGGAGACGATCGCCCTGTGCCGCATCGGCGAGCGGTCCTCGCTGACCTGGTTCGTGCTCAAGGAGCTCCTGGGCCACGAGAGCGTCAAGAACTACGACGGCTCCTGGACCGAGTACGGCTCGCTGGTCGGCGTACCGGTGGCCCTCGGCGATGAGCCGGGCGTCGCCTGATGTGCGGGGCAACCGAGGGTGGCCTGTCGCTCGACGGCGTCAATGTCGCCAAGGAGGCCGTGATCCAGGGTCGGGTCGTGCGCGACGGTGAACCCGTCGGCAGTGCCTACGTGCGCCTGCTGGACCGCACGGGCGAGTTCACCGCCGAGGTGCCGACCTCGGCCACCGGCCACTTCCGGTTCTTCGCCGGTGACGGCGAGTGGACGCTGCGGACCCTGGCGCCGCAGGCCGAGACCGTGGACAAGAAGGTCGTCGCGGCGGTGGGCTCGGTCGCCGAGGTGCTCATCACTCTCTGACCGGTCGGTCACCGATCGAGAAGAAGGGTGACCGGGCCGTCGTTGATCGACGACACCTGCATGTCGGCACCGAAGACCCCCCGCTCGACGTGGGCGCCGAGCCGTTCGAGCTCGGCGCAGAACGACGCATAGAGCGGCTCGCTGACGGGGCCCGGCGCAGCGGCCAGCCAGGTCGGGCGCCGGCCCTTGCGGGCGTCGCCGTAGAGGGTGAACTGCGAGATGACCAGCACCGGTGCCGAGACGTCGCCGGCGGACGTCTCGTCTCGCAGGATCCGCAGGTCCCAGATCTTGCGGGCCAGCCAGGCGACCTCGTCCGGGCCGTCGCCATGGGTGACACCGAGATAGACGAGCAGGCCCGGACTTGTCAGTGAACCGACAACCGTCCCGTCAATGGAGACGTCGGCCTGAAGAACTCGTTGAACAACGGCTCGCATCCGCAAATCCTTCAGTAGTGCTCAGTTGAGTGGATCCCCGTCACTCTGCCACGATGGGCGCCATGAGCGCCGTACCCGCCGACCGCCTGATGATCACCGTCGCCCCGACCGGCGCGGAGACCACCAAGGCCGACTGTCCCCAGCTGCCGACCACCCTGGACGAGCTCGTCGCCACCGCCGTCCAGTGCGAGGCGGCCGGGGCGACGATGATCCACGTGCACATCCGCGACGAGGAGCACCGGCCGACGCTCGACCTCGGCCGGCTCACCGAGACCGTCACGGCGCTCAAGGAGTCCACCGACCTGATCGTCCAGCTGTCGACCGGCGGGTCGGTCCACGACCCTCTCGAGACTCGCCTCAAGGTGCTCGATGCCGGCCCGGACTCCTGCAGCCTCACGATGGGCACCACGAACTTCGGTGACGACGTGTTCATGAATCCCTGGCCGTTCGTCTGCGAGCTCTACCAGCTCAGCCAGGACCGAGGCGTCGTCCCCGAGTTCGAGCTCTTCGATCTCGGCCAGGTGCATGCGCTGACTCGGCTGCTGGACCGCTACGGGCTGCCCGCAGGGGGCAAGGTGCACGTCGACCTCGTGATGGGTGTGCCTGGCGGCATGAACGGCACGACGGACGCCCTGGTCGCCGCCGTCAGCGATCTCCCCGCCGCGACCACCAGCTGGTCGGCCACCGGGATCGGCCGCTCCACCCTCGCGGTGATGCTGGCCTCCCTCTCGAAAGGCGGGCACCTGCGGGTCGGCATGGAGGACGTGCTGACGATCAGCCGCGGCGTGCCCGTCGAGTCCAACGCCCAGCTCGTGGAGCGTGCCGTCGAGATCGCGCGGATGGCCCAGCGGGTGCCGATGACCCCGGCCGAGGCGCGCACCACCCTGGGTCTCGACGCCCTCTAGTAGACGAGTGCCTGGACATCGTCACCGAGGATCTCCTCGGTGAACACTGCAGCGCCGGCGATCCGGACCCCGGGGATCAGGTCGTCGGCGGTGATGCCTCGTCGCTCCGCGCACTGGGTGCACACGGTGACCTGACCGCCGGCCACGACAGCCGCCAGCAGGTCGGCGAGGGGAGGGGCGAGGGCGAGCGAGAACTCCTCAGCCCGACCCGGTACGCCGTACCACGCGGCCTCGCCGGTCAGCCACAGTCCGACGTCGGCACCAGCCGCGACGGCGGTGGCCGCGACGGTGAAGGCCTGGTTGCAGCGCTCGGGATCCTCGCCGCCACACGTCACCTTGATCCGCAGGCTCCTCATGCCGCCAGACTAGACTCCCGGACATGGACGCCGTCTTCGTCGGGATCATGCTCGCTGTGGTGCTCGCACTCGGGGCGGTCGCACTCTGGGCGGCGTACAAGCTCCTGTAAACCGAGGAAAGCAGTCACACCATGGCCTTCGAGATCCCCGAGAACATCCATCCCAACTGCGCGCGGCTGGCCTGGATGATCGGCACCTGGGCCGGCAACGGCCACGGCGAGTACCCCGGGATCGAGTCGTTCCAGTTCGGTCAGGAGCTGATCTTCCAGCAGGACGGCCGCCCGTTCATCCACTACGTGAGCAGAGCCTGGATCGTGGACGCCGAGGGCAACCACGTGCGGGAGGCCGCTCAGGAGACGGGCTTCCTGCGGCCGCAGGAGGACGGCACCCTGGAGATGGTGTTGAGCCACAACCTGGGCTTCACCGAGGTCTGGCACGGTGAGATCCATGCCGAGCAGCCCCGCTTCGAGATCGTGACCGACGCCGTCGCCCGCACCGCCACGGCGAAGGAGTATGTCGGCGGCAAGCGTCTCTACGGCTACGTCAACGGCGATCTGCTCTACGCCTTCGACATGGCCGCGATGGGTCACGAGCTCCAGCCGCACACCCATGCCCAGCTGGTCCGGCAGTGAGTGATCCGAGTCCGCCTGAGCTCGCCGCGCGCCTGCGCGGGAGCGGCTACCGGCTCACGCCTCAACGCGAGCTCATCCTCCGGGCGGTCCAACGCCTCAGCCACGCCACCCCTGACGAGGTGCTGGCGGAGGTACGCCGAGAGTCATCCGCGGTCAACCTGTCCACCGTCTACCGGACCCTCGAGGTGCTCGAGGAGCTGGGCCTGATCCGCCACGCCCACCTCAGCGACCGCGCCCCCACCTATCACTCGTCCACCGGCCAGGACCACTTCCACGTGGTTTGCCGGAATTGCGGGAAGGTCACGTCTGTTGCCCCGGAGGTGGCCGCGGAGTTCGTGGCTCGGTTGCGTGACGAGCACGGCTTCGTGCCAGATCTGGGACACCTTGCGGTGTTCGGTGGATGCGTGGACTGCGACACCACCCACACCCCCCACCACCACGACTGAACCACCCGAAGATCCACGACGGAGAAGACATGCTGGAAGTGCCCGGAGCAGTGGCGGCCAACGGTATCGACGCGCCGGTGGCGGCCCACTATGGCTCGTTCAACGCCGAACAGCTCACGCTGGTGGCCGGAGACGGGTTCGTCGACCTGTCCCACCGCGATGTCGTGCGGATCGCCGGCCCGGATCGACTGAGCTGGTTGCACTCCATCACCACCCAGTTCTTCGAGGGACTGATGACAGGACAGCAGGTCACCGCTCTCATCCTCAGTCCCCAGGGTCACGTCGAGCACGCCTTCACCGGCCTCGACGACGGTGAGGCGTTCACTGCTCACACCGAGCCGGGTGCGGGAGCCGCGCTGATCTCCTACCTCGAGCGGATGAAGTTCATGACCAGGGTCGAGATCACCGACGAGACCGCAGGTTTCGCTGTCACCTGGCGACCCGTGGGGTCGGAGGCGGGCAAGTTCGACCTGGTGCCACGCGATCAGCTCGCGGCCTACGCTGCCGCGGCCGGCCCCGCCTGCGGGGTGTGGGCCTACGACGCCCTCCGGATCGCCCGCGGCGAGCCCAGGTTCGGCCTGGACACCGACCACCGGACCATCCCCAACGAGGTCGGCTGGATCGACACGGCCGTGCACATGGACAAGGGGTGCTACCGCGGACAGGAGACCGTGGCGCGGGTGCACAACCTGGGTCGGCCGCCGAGACGGTTGACGCTCCTGCATCTCGACGGCTCGGAGAACCTGTTGCCGCAGGTGGGCAGCGAGCTGCGCGACGGCGACAGGGTGGTGGGCAGGGTCGGGACGTCGGCGAGGCACCACGAGCTGGGGCCGATCGCCCTGGGCCTGGTCAAGCGCAACGTCGCGGTGGATGCCGAGCTCGACGCAGGTGGGCTTCCGGCGGCCCAGGAGGTTGTCGTGGACCCCGAGATCGGGCGACACTTCAGGCCCCTGAAGAACTGAGGAGGTGGCGACTGTGCCGAGGCCATCCACCGGCCGTTCCCTGGCGGCCGCGGTGTTGCTCATGCTGGCGACGGTCCTGACGACTCCCGCCCTGCTGGCCTACTGGGGTCAACGCACGCTCAACGACACCCAGCGCTATGTCGCCACCGTCGGGCCGCTCGTCGACTCACCCGAGGTCCAGGATGCGATCGCGGTCAAGGTGACCGCAGCCCTCGAGGAACAGGTCGATGTCGAGGCACTGCTCAACGAGGCGTTCTCGGGGGTGATCGCCGACCGCCCGCGACTGCAGCTGCTGGTCGGCCCGCTCGCCGCCTCCATCAACGCGCTGATCGACCAGCAGGTCCGTGCCTTCATCTCCTCCGATGCCTTCGAGGACATCTGGATCACCGTCAACACGCGCTCCCAACAGGTGCTCCTCAAGCTCTTGCGCGGCGAGGACACCGGTGCGGTCTCGGTCGCCGACGACCAGGTCGTCCTGGACGTCTCGCAGGTCATCGACCAGGTCAGGCTCCGGCTCGTGGACCAGGGGCTGACGCTCGTGGACCGAGTCCCGATCCCCGACACCGACCGGCAGATCGTGTTGGTTCAGGCGCCGCAGCTAAGAGAGCTGCGCACCATCTACGCGTTCGGCAACCCCGTCGCGAAGTGGCTGATCGTGCTGGTGGTCGCCCTGTTCGCCGCAGCGCTCCTCCTGGCCCGACGCCGCCCGAGGATGGCCCTGCTGATCGGCCTGTCGTTCGTGGTGAACGCCGTGCTCATCGCCCTGGCACTCAGCATCGGGCGACAACTGTTCGTCAACGAGCTGGCCGGGACGGTGTTCAGCCGGGCCAGCAGGGTGTTCTACAACACCCTGCTCGTCTACCTCGAGAACGGCCGCAAGGTGATGCTCGGGCTCGGGTTGGCGCTGGCGGTCGCCGGTTGGTACGCCGGCACGACCGCCTGGGCGGGCGCGGTCCGGACTGGGGTGACCGGGGGACTCGAGACCGTGGGCCGAGCCGCGTCCGGTGGCCCGGCCGGGCCCGCAGGCGCGTGGGTGGCGGGCAACGTCGTCTGGCTCCGATTCGTGGCGGTCGGTCTCGGCCTGGTGGTGCTGCTGTGGGGCAATGAGATGACCCCGGAGCGGCTCGTGTGGTCACTGGCCCTCAGCGGAGTGCTCCTGGCCGGCTTGCAGGTGTTGGTGGGGGCAGGCAGCAGGGCCGCGGTTTCCAAGGGCTGAGTTCGCTGCGGAGGTTACCCTTGGGTCATGTCTCTCGATTCGGCGCAACGACCGTGGGGCTCCTGGCACGTCCTGGATGTCGGGCCCGGCTACAAGGTCAAGCGCATGCACGTCAGCCCCGGGCATCGGATGTCCTACCAGACCCACACCCACCGCAGCGAGCACTGGGTCGTCATCTTCGGCATCGCGACCTGCCTGATCGACGGTGAGGTGCGCGTGGCGCGTCCCGGTGAGTCGATCGACGTCGCCGTGGGCTCGGCCCACCGGATCAGCAACGAGCACAGCGAGGACCTGGTCATCATCGAGGTCCAGCACGGCGCCTACACCGGTGAGGACGACATCTGCCGGATCGCCGACGACTACGGCCGCCATGAGGCCGAGGTCTGAGACACCGCGACCTGCAGAACGCCCGCCGGAGCAGTGCTTCGGCGGGCGTTCGTGGTCGGGCGGGTCTCTCGGGACGGGCTCTCAGCTGGCGCTGTTGATCATGCCGGCGCCGACGGTGATGCCGGTGGCCTCGTCGATGAGGATGAACGACCCGGTGGTGCGGTTCTTCGAGTAGGGGTCGCACAGCAGCGGCACCGTGGTGCGCAGCTGGACGCGGCCGATCTCGTTGAGTCCGAGCTCCTTGGTGTCCTGGTCACGGTGGAGCGTGTTGACGTCGAGGCGGTACTGCACGTCCTTGACCAGGGCGCGGGCGGTGCGCGTGGTGTGCTTGATCGCGAGCTTCTGGCGTGGGCGCAGCGGCTCGTTGGTCATCCAGCAGACCATGGCGTCGATGTCCTGGCTCGGCTTGGGTGCGTTGGCCGGCCGGGCGATCATGTCCCCACGGGACACGTCGACGTCGTCCTCGAGACGAACGGTCACCGACATCGGCGGGAAGGCCTCGTCGAGCTCCTTGTCGAACAGGTCGATCCCGGCGATCTTGGAGGTCATGCCGCTGGGCAGCACGATCACCTCGTCACCAGGCTTCAGGACGCCGCCGGCGACCATGCCGCCGTAGCCGCGATAGTCGTGGTGCTCGTCGGACTTCGGGCGCACGACGTACTGAACGGGGAAGCGGACGTCGACCAGGTCGCGGTCGGAGGCCACGTGGACGTGCTCGAGGTGGTGCATCAGGGTGGGTCCGCTGTACCACGGCATGCTCTCGGAGCGCGTCACCACGTTGTCGCCCTGGAGCGCCGAGATGGGGATGATCTCGAGGTCGGGGATCGACAGCTTGGTGGCGAACGAGGTGAACTCGGTGTGGATGCGCTCGTAGACCTCTTCGGAGTAGTCGACGAGGTCCATCTTGTTCACGCACAGCACGAGGTGCGGCACCCGCAGCAGGGACAGGATCACCGCGTGGCGACGCGACTGCTCGGTCAACCCGTGACGGGCATCGACCAGCACGAGGCCGAGGTCGGCCGTCGAGGCGCCGGTGACCATGTTGCGGGTGTACTGCACGTGGCCCGGGGTGTCGGCGATGATGAACTTGCGGGCGGGGGTCGCGAAGTAGCGGTAGGCGACGTCGATGGTGATGCCCTGCTCCCGCTCCGAGCGCAGCCCGTCGGTCAGCAGCGCAAGGTCGGTGTAGTCGTAGCCCTTGGACGCGCTGGTCGACTCCACCGCTTCGAGCTGGTCCTCGAAGATCGACTTCGAGTCGAGGAGCAGGCGACCGATGAGGGTCGACTTGCCGTCGTCGACGGACCCGGCCGTGGCGAAGCGCAGCAGGTCCATCTGGTGCATGGTCTCTTCCGGCATCAGAAGTACCCTTCCTTCTTGCGGTCTTCCATGGCTGCTTCGGAGAATCGGTCGTCACCGCGGGTGGCGCCACGCTCGGTCACCCGGGCGATGGCGATCTCGTCGATGATCGCGGCGGTCGTGGCGGCGTCGCTCTCGACACAGCCGGTCAGGGTCATGTCGCCCACGGTGCGGAACCGCACGGTGCGCTCGGTGATGGTCTCGTTCCCCTTGGGCTGGACCGCGTCGGACGCCGACAGCAGCATGCCGTCGCGCTCGATCACCGCGCGCTGGTGGGAGAAGTAGATCGAGGGGATCTCGATCTGCTCCCGGTGGATGTAGTACCAGATGTCCAGCTCGGTCCAGTTGGACAGCGGGAAGATCCGCATGTGCTCACCGGCGTGGATGCGGCCGTTGTAGAGACTCCACAGCTCGGGGCGCTGCATCTTGGGGTCCCACTGCCCGAACTCGTCACGGTGGGAGTAGACGCGTTCCTTCGCACGGGCCTTCTCCTCGTCGCGACGCCCGCCACCGAAGGCGGCGGTGAAGCCCTCCTCCTCGATGGCGTTGAGGAGGGTGCCGATCTGCATGCGGTTGCGGCTGGTCTTGCCGTCGTCGACGATGACGCCGCTGGCGATGGCCTCGTCGACGCTGGCGACGACCATGCGGACCCCCAGTCGGTTGACCCAGTTGTCGCGGGTGGCCAGGACCTCGGGGAAGTCGAAGCCGGTGTCGACCTGCAGCATCGGGAAGGGGATCTTCGAGGGGTAGAAGGCCTTCTCGGCCAGCCGGAGCATCACGATCGAGTCCTTGCCGCCGGAGAACATCAGCACCGGCTTTTCGAACTCGGACGCCACCTCGCGGAAGATGTGGATGGACTCCGCCTCCAGCTGGTCGAGTTGACTCAGCTGGTAGTCGGCATGGGTTTCAGTCATGTCTGAGGGTTGCCTCTCATCGGGACAGCAGTGGATATCGTAACCGGCGCTGGTCCGCTCACAATTTGTCGGTGACGGGTCGTGGTAAGTGGTGCCCTCCGTGGCGATCGGCCCTCAGGGTCTCGATCTGCTCGACGGTGGGTGCCCCGAACATGGGCAGACCCTCTCGCTTGCGCAGCAGGCCCCAGATCAACGGCACCAGGAACACCATGACGATGCCGATGACGCCGATCAGAACGGGGTGGGTGTCGTCCTCGCCGGCCCCGAGGGGTGCCCAGCCGGACTTGTCCAGCAGGGCGACGCCGGACATCGTCAGCACGACGACGATGCCGCGTCGGATGATGGACTGCGGCACCCGGGGGGCGATCATGCTGCCGACGATCGTCCCGGGCACCGAACCCAGCACGAGCGGGATCAGCAGGTCCCACTCGAGTCCGTTGAGGGCGATGTTGGAGATGGCGGCCGCGAGCACCAGCGGGACTGCCTGCACCAGGTCGGTGCCGACCAGAGCTTCAAGGCGGACAGGCCAGGGTAGAGGGCCAGCAGCGCGATCATGATGATCGAGCCCGAGCCCACGCTGGTGATGCCGACGAGCAGACCGCCCATGGCGCCGACCAGGAGCGTGATGAGCGGGCGGATCGGGGGGTTCGGGTCGGCCGTGCTCGCACCCTGGACCTCGCGGCGAAGGCCGACGTAGAGGCGCAGGGCGTACGTCGAGGCGGCCAG
>CAWIOB010000005.1:0-47173 GCA_963837595.1 uncultured Actinomycetota bacterium
TTCCTGCACTGGGCGGTGCCACCCGAGCGGGTGGCACACCTGATGCCGCGTGGAGTCCGCCCGGACACGCATTCGGGGGTCACCTATGTCGGCCTGATCCCGTTCCGGATGGTCAATGCGGCACCCCTCCAGGGTCGTGGCACGCCGTGGCTCGGATCCTTCCTGGAGACCAACGTGCGGCTCTACTCCGTCGATTCGACCGGTCGCCGCGGGGTCGTCTTCCTCAGCCTCGACATCGATCGCTCCGTCGTGGTGGCCGGCGCCCGGGTGGCCTTCAACGTGCCCTACCGGTGGGCGGCGATGCGACATCGCGTCCGCCCTTCGGGTGCCTGGCTGGAGCACACCTACGAGGCTCGCCTCAGACGCCGAGGCGCTCCGGTGACCAGCCATGTGGTCGTCCGGGTGGGTCAACCCGCGAGTCGACGCCGCTCGACGAGTTCGTGTCCGCCCGCTGGGGACTGCACACCCGGTGGCTCGGCCGCACCCTCTACATCCCCAACACCCATCCCACCTGGCCGCTCCACGACGCGGAGCTCGTCGAGTTCAGCGACGGGCTGATGGGCTCGGTCGGCCTGCCGGAGCTGGCGGATCGGCGCCCGGACCACCTCGCGTTCAGTCCCGGCGTACACACGGAGTTCGGGTTTCCGGGCAGCGCACGGCGTGTCCGCTCGACAATTCCGGGCATACCGCGTTGACCTGACCGCCAGACCTGCGAGAATTGGGGGATGCCCGACACGTCGAACCTCCCCACCGGGGCCGAGGCGATGCCGTCGGAGGGGTCAGCCGCCTCGCTGCTGCGCCGGGCCCAGGACATCGCCGACCAGTTGCACGAGGAGGCGGTCGCAGAGGCCGAGCGCGCCACGAGCGAGGCTCAGCGGCTCGAGGCCGAGCAGCAGCGACTGCACGGCGAGGTCGCGGAGAAGCACTCGGCGGCCGAGCGGATGCACGACCGCGCCACCCGCGTGCTGGCCGACGCTGCCGGTGAGGCCCAGGCGATCATCTCCGACGCCAGCGAGCAGGCGTCCTTGCTGATGAGTTCGGCGGAGGCCCAGCGCGATCGCCTTCTCGATGAGCTCCAGGCCGAGCTCGCCGCCCAACGCAGCGCCGCCCAGGAGCGCACGGACCGTCAACGTGCCGAGGCCGACGCGGCTCGGCTCGCCGCCCTACAGGAGGCGGAGGCCCATCTCGACGCGGCTCGCCAGGAGGCCGCAAGCATCACCGCCGCGTCGGCCGCGCGGGCCGCCGCCCTCGTCGACAGTGCCCAGGCCAACGCCGAGGCGCACCTGACGGCGGCCACCACCGATGCGGCCGCGATGCGCGAGGTCGCCACGAACGAGGTCGCCGAGCTCTGGCGCAACGCCGAGAAGGAGATCACGGTCCGCCAGGAGGAGGCCCGCGACGCGGTCGCCGAGGCGCGGCGTACGGCGGAGTCCCTGATCGCGACCGCACGCGCCGACAGCGAGGCGGAGCTCCAGCGCGCCGCTGCCGAGACGGCCTGGACCCAGACCACCGTCGAGGCGCTGCTGGCCGCAGCCGACTCCGAGGCGCAGATGATCCGCCAGACCGGGCACGACGACGCCGCGCGCCACCTCGGTGACGTCCGGCGTCGCATCCAGTCGGTGGTCAACCGCACCAACGACCGCATCCGTGCCGACCTCGCCGAGGCGGAGCAGCGCGCCGCCGAGCTGCACAGCCAGGCGACCCTCGCCCTCGAGCAGGCCGAGGCAGAGGCAGTCCACCGACGAGACCGGGCCGAGGCGCAGGGCCGTGCCCTCATCGAGGACGCCGAGGCCCAGGCCGCGCGCACCACCGAGCGCGCCGACCGCCGCAGCGCGGAGGCCGAGGCCGGAGCGAGTGCCATGCGGGCGCACGTCGCCGACGAGGTCGTCCGGCTGCGCTCGGAGGCAGCCGAGCACGTCCGCCGCTCTCGCGAGGAGTCGGCCAGCCGGCTGGCGAGTGCCCAGGCCGAGGCGGACGAGCTGCGCAGCCAGGCACACCAGGTGCTCGACGACGCCCGCGCGGAGGTCACCGCGCTCCGCTCGAGGCGTGAGCAGATCACCAGCGAGCTCACCCAGTTGTCCGGAGTCATCGAGGCACTGGCCGTGCCCGAGGCGCTCCGTCACCAGCCCGACGAGACCGGCACAGCAGAACCCCATGAGGAGCAGACATGACCCAGCCCGAGCACCAGTTCCGCGTCGTGATGCGTGGCTACGAGCCGGCCGAGGTCGACCGCACCGTCGCCGAGCTGGAGGCCAGGATCGCGACGACCGAGCAGGGCGTCGCCGACCTTCGCGCCAGGCTCCAGGCGGCCGAGGCGAAGGCCGAACAAGGGGCCAGCACCGCCCAACCTGCCACGTTCGAGCACCTCGGTGCCCGGGTCGGTCAGATCCTGGGCCTGGCCGACGCCGAGGCCAACGAGCTGCGTGACCAGGTGCGCGCCGAGGTCGAGACACATCGCAAGGAGTCCGAGCAGGCCACGCTGCTGATCCGCGACGAGGCGGACCAGTACGCCGACCAGCGCCGTCGCGATGCCGACGCCGAGGCCACCCGCATCGTCACGGACGCCAAGCGCGCCGCGGATGGCGAGCGCGACGCGGCGGAGCGGGATGCCGCAGCCCGCCGCCAGGAGGCGGAGGCCATCCACGAGCAGCAGCGCGCCAATGCCGCCAAGGCTGCCTCGGACTTCGAGACCACGCTGGCTGAGCGTCGCGAACGCACGACCGCGGAGTTCCAGGAGCAGCAGGCCGCCACCCAGTCCCAGCTCGACGCGATGGCTGCCAGGGTCGAGGAGGTCAAGGCGACCGCCGAACGCCAGCAGGCGGCCGCCGAGGCCGAGGCTCGTCGCATCGTGGAGGAGGCCGAGGGCCGCGCTGCCGAGCTCGTACGGGAGGCGCGTGCCTCCGCCGACCGGGTCCGGGCCGACTCCGACCGCGAGCTCGCTGCCGCGTCCCAGCGGCGCGACAGCATCAATGCCCAGCTGTCCAACGTGCGTCAGATGCTGCAGACCCTCTCGGGCTCGGCGGCCGGGTTCGCGGTCGATCCGCTCCCCGAGGCGGCGGTCGCCGAGGACGAGGCGGGCGAGGACGAGGCGGGCGGGCAGAGCCCGGTCGAGCTCGACAAGAGCTGATCGGGGTCAGCCCCGAGCCTCGTGCCAGGCCCGGAGCACACGGGCCTCGTCCACCCTGCTGAGGCCGGTCGCGGGCCCACCGCCGTTGCGCAGCCACGCCAACGTGTCCCTGGCGGTCTCGGCGATCGGTCGCGTCGTCAACCCGGCTCGCAGCGACGGTGTCGGGTCATGGGCCAGCAGGCCGTCGTACTCCGGGAGCGGAAGCCACAGCGGCAGCGCCGACGGGCCGGCCCACGGCTCCACCCCCTGAGCGATCAGGAACTCCTGGTCCACCCAGGTGAACTCGGGCGCGGTGCCGACGCCGTCCGCGATCTGCGCCAGCATCGAGCCCCGTTCCACGACCGGCCCGACGCCGTCGTAGACGCCCTCGCGGCGTACCTCCACGCTGTCGACGATCCAGGCCGCGAGGTCACGCACGTCGATGACCTGGGTCGTGTCGCCCGGGTCGCCCGGGGCCAGCACCTCGCCGGCGTCGGCAAGCCGTTGCGGCCAGTGGGTGAAGCGTCCGGTGGGATCACCGGGTCCGACGATCAGTCCGGGCCGGACCACCATCGCCGAGGCGGCGCCGGACCGCACGATCTGCTCGCAGGCGACCTTCATGGCGCCGTAGACCTCGGAGCCGGTGCTCGGGTCCTCGTCGGTGGTCAGCGGCTCCATCAGTCCGAGCGTGTCGGGGGTGGCGCCGACGGTGGTCGTGTCGGCGTAGACGTTGATGGTCGAGACGAACACCCAGTGCGCGTCCGGAACCGCGGTGACCGCGCTGCGCACCCACGAAGGGATGCGGGCGACGTCGACCACCGCGTCCCAGTCGCCTCTCAGGGCCGTGCCGTCGCTCTGCGAACGGTCGACGACCAGGGCTGTGACCCCCTCCGGCACCGAGCCCGAGGCGCCGCGGCTGGCACAGGTCACGTCGTGTCCACGACCGAGGGCCTCCACGGCCACCGCGCGGGACAGGAACACCGTGCCGCCGAGCACGAGCAGCCTCATGAGCCCAGCACCGTCAGCAGGGCGCGGGCGTACGCCGCCTCGGCGTCGACGTCGACCTCGCGCTGTGGACTCCCACCGACCAGCACGGTCACGGCGAAGCCGGCCGGCACACTGGCGCCGCCCACGGTCTCCAGCGAGACGAACCGGTCGCCCAGCAGCTCGCGCATCTGGTCCTCGCGCGGCAGCCAGACGGCTGCGTCGGCCTCGAGGCTGTCCAGTGCCCACTCGGTGGTGCCGTTGAAGGCCAGGAGCGGGCCGGTGGGGGTCTCGCGGACCTCGATCACCATGTCGCTGAGCACGAAGACGGTGTCGTCGAGATCGCGGTCCTCGACCACGAACCGATCGCCGTTGACGGGCGCCCAGTCGACGCCTGCCTCACGCAGGGCCCGGGCGAGGTGCACGCTCATCACCCGACCAGTGTGACCTACGCCTGGGTGCGGTTGATCTGGGTCTGGCTTGCCTGGTCGCGGGGTTTGAGCACGAGCAGGTCGATGTTCATGTGCCACGGCAGGCCGGCGATCCACCCCACGGTGTCGGCGACGTCGGACGCCGACAGCGGGCCGGGTACGCCGGCGTACGTCGCATCGCGGCGGGACTGGTCGCCCCCGAAGCGGCGCAGTCCGAACTCCTCGGTGGCCACCATGCCCGGTGCGAGCTCGGTGATCCGGACCGGTTGGCCCAGCAGCTCCTGACGCAGGGTCCGGGTCAGCACGGAGACACCGGCCTTGGTGACCGTGTAGCCGCTGCCCCCGACGTAGGCCTCGTGCGCCGCGGTCGAGGTGATGTTGACCAGAAGGCCGTCGCCACTGGCGACCAGGGCCGGCAGGAGCGCCTGGGTGACCTGCAGGGTGCCGATGACGTTGACGTCGTACATGGACTTCCAGTCGGCCACCGACGACTGCGCGACCGGGTCCGCCCCCAGCGCGCCGCCGGCGTTGTTGACCAGGACGTCGAGGGAGGGGCCCACCTGCGCGGCGAGCCCTGCCACGCTGGCGGGGTCGGTGGTGTCGCACACGACGTAGCGCCCACCGATCTCCTCGGCCAGGGCAGCCAGCCGGTCCTCACGCCGAGCAACGCAGACGACCTCGAATCCGTCGGCGGCCAGTCGGCGGGCGGTGGCGGCGCCGATGCCGCTGCTGGCCCCGGTCACGACAGCGGTGGGAGTCATGGGGCCATCTTGTCAGTGGGGGTGCTGGTGCCCATGATCCAGTCGTCGAGGAACGAGCTCAGCTCGAGCCCGGTCTCCTCCTCGAGCCAGTCGAAGTACTCTTCCCGGGTCGCGTTGCCGTCGGCGTGGACGGCGGGCCAGGCGCGCACCATCCTCCAGAACGCCGCGTCGCCCAGCCGGTGTCGCAGCTCGTTCCACATCAGGGCCGGGCCGTAGTAGACGTTCCCCTCGCCGAACTCACCGGCGTCGTAGGCGCCAGGTGGCCCGGACTGGGCCCGGACCTGACGCTCGTAGGGCGCCCACTGGGACATCTTCCGGTCGATGCTGATGCCCTCCTGGTCGGCCTCGTAGACGCCCTGGATGAACATCGTCATGCCCTCGTTCATCCACACGTCGCGCCAGTCGGTGGGGGTGACGAGGTCGCCATACCACTGGTGGGTCAGCTCGTGCTCGATGACGGCCGGCGACAGGGTGTACTCCGTGTCGCCGAGCGTGATCATGGTCTGGGTCTCCATCCCGGACTCCGAGTCGACGACCAGGATGCCGAGCGAGTCGAACGGGTAGGGGCCCAGGCGCGCCTCGTTCCAGGCCATCACCTCGGGCGTGACCCGAAGCGCACGCAGGTCCCTCGCAGCGCCCCGGTGGGTCCAGTAGCTGATCGGCACTCCACTGGGCGAGGTGTCCTCGGTGTGCACGAAGTCGCCCACCGCCAGGGTGGTGAGGTAGGAGGCAGCCGGCTGGGCGAGGTGCCACCGGGTGATGGTGTGGCCGCCCCGGATGCGGCGCGAGGTGAGCTCGCCGTTCGCCACCCCCACCCAGGCGCGGGGAGCGCGGAGGGTGAAGTCGTAGAGCGCCTTGTCGGCCGGCTGGTCGTTGACGGGGTACCAGGTGAACGCCCCGAACGGCTCCTGCATGGTCCAGATCTCACCGTCGCCGGTCACGGTCAGACCCGTCGTGCTGAAGTCGGACCGGGTCGTCGGAGCGGGCACCGGGGCCGGGGTCCCGGCGTACGACACGCGGACGGTGACGCGGTCGTCCTGGGCGAGGGGCCGGTCGACGACGAGATGGTCTTCGGCCTGGGAGTAGGTCGCGTCCTCGCCGTCGACGGTGACCGAGGAGACCTTCAGTGCGTCCAGGAGGTCGAGCTGGAACGTGTCGCTGCTGGTGGTGCCGCGCAGGGTGATGTCGGCGACGCCGGTCAGCACCGAGGAGTCCGGGTCCCAGCCGAGGTCGAGAGCGTAGTGCAGGGTGTCGATCCCGGGATCGCCCTGGTCGGGGTAGTAGCTGTCCTCGAGCGGCGTGCTGAGCGCCGGATCGAGCGCGGCGTCGTACGCCGGCCCGCTTCGGGGCTCACCGACGGCCGCGGACGCCCCTGATGCGGGTTCACGGGGCGAGGACCGGCCGGAGTCCAGGACCCGGAGGGTCACGAAAGCGACCACGACCAGCAGGACGACGACCAGCGCGATCCAGCGCCGCCTCACCTCAGCTCCTTCGACATCTGCAGCACCCGGTGGTCATCGGGTCCGAACTCGCCGACGCCGACGTAGCCACGGCCCCGGTGGAAGGCCAGCGACGGCTCGTTGGGTGGGTCGATGTTGACCTCGAGCACCACCCGGGTGTCGGCGGAGGCCTCGATCTCGTCGTAGACCAGGCTGCCGAGGCCTCGGCGCTGGAAGGCGTCGTCGATGACGATCCGGTCGAGGTAGGTGAAGTGCTGGAAGCGTCGGCACAGCTCGCGATAGCTCGCCGAGTCATATGGAGTGTGCGCCGGGAACGTGAACACGAACCCCGCCGGGGTGTCGTCGACCTCGATGACCACGGCCCGGTCGGTCCACTCCAGGAGCTCCAGCATCCGCGGCTCCTCCATCGGTGCGGTGAGGTGCACGTGGAGCCGGTTGAGCTCGATCACGAAGCCATGGTCGCGCGGCTCGAGCGTGCGCAGGTGGAGGTGGCTCATTCCGTCACCCGCAGCAGGGGACGCACCAGCCGTCTGCCGTCATGGACGCGGGACTTGACGGTGCCCAGTGGGGCGGCGGTCTCGGCCGCGATCTCCTCGTAGGACAGCCCGTAGACGTCGCGCAGCAACAGCGGCGTCACGAAGGTGGGGTGGTCCCGCTCGAGGATGTCCATCGCCTCCAGGAGGTCGAGTCGGGTGCCGGCGATCACGCTGGTGGTCCGTGGGTCGGGGCGTTCGAGGAACACGTCGTCCGTCGCGTACGCCTGGTTCTTCATCCGACGATACGTCGATCGGGCGCTGTTCACGGCCACGGCGTGCACCCAGGTGGTGAACCGGCTGGTCCCGCGGAACGAGCCGATCTTGGCACTGATGTTGATCAGCGCCTCCTGACAGGCATCCTCGGCATCGGGGTTGTAGGGGAGCACTCCACGGCAGATGTTGAGCACCCGCGGACGAAGCAGGCGGATCACGTCCTCGAGAGCCTGCGCGTCGCCCTCTCGGGCCGCGATGGCGAGTGCGTCGATCTCGTCTGGTGTCGGTGTCTGGTCATTGCCGGTCATGCGGTCGTCCCCCCGTTCCTCCTCTGCAACATAATGCAGGGGTGTCCCTTCCTGCGCGTCTCGGTCGCTACGCCGTACGTCGGCGCATCGGATCCGGTGGTTTCGCGACGGTCTGGCTGGCCTACGACGAGCAGCTCGACTCGCCCGTGGCGATCAAGGTCCTGGCCGACAACTGGACCGAGGACTCCCATGTCCGCCGCCGCTTCGTCGAGGAGGGGCGCTATCTGCGCAAGGTCGACTCGCCCTACGTCGTGGGGGTGCACGATGCCGGGGAGCTCGAGGACGGCCGCCCCTATCTGGTGATGACGTACGCCGACCAGGGCACCCTCGCCGATCGGCTGGCACGGGGCCCGTTGGCGGCCGAGCAGGGCATCGCGATCATCCGGCAGGTCGGTCTCGGGCTCAGTGCGCTGCACCGTCGAGGGATCCTGCACCGTGACGTGAAGCCGCAGAACGTGCTGTTCCGCACCGACGACTCCGATGGTTCGGCGGAGGTGCGCGCGATGCTGGGCGACCTGGGTCTCGGCAAGTCACTCGACATGTCCTCGCGGCTGACCATGATCGCCGGCACCCCGAGCTACATCGCCCCAGAGCAGGCCCTGGGCTCGGCATTGGACGCGCGGGCCGATCAATACTCCCTGGGTGCGCTGACCTACCTCGTGCTGACGGGCCGCCCACCCCACGAGCACGCGAGCCTGGCGGCTGCGGGCGTCCCCCCTCCTGTGCCGCCGATGGGGACCCCCCAGACGCCCTATCCGAGCGGGTTCGAGGCGGTGGTCGCCCGGGCCCTCGCACCCGAGCGAGAGGACCGCTGGCCCGACATCTCGGCCTATCTGGAGGCCCTGACGGCGGCCGCCTCGGGCGGGCCCGTCCCGACCTGGCCCACCCGTCAGCTCCTCGACCCCGACCTCACGGCGGTCGGGGCGCGCCCGACCCAGGAGCCGGTGGCTCCGGGCGAGGCCGTCAGCGATCCCCCCCGCAGGACGTCTGGTCGTCTCCGGTGGGGCGTCGGCGCGGCCGCTCTGGTGCTGACTGCCGCCGCGGCCGTGGGGGCTGCTCTGTTCGTCCGGGCGCAGGACCCGGTGGTCACTGTCCAGGACGCCCAGGGGGCGATCACGGTCGAGGTCCCGCGGTCCTGGGAGACCACCGTCGGCGACTCGGGCTGGCAGCCACCCGGTCAGGCGACGTCGTTCCCCGCCGTCCAGGTCGGCTCTCACACCAGCGGGCCGGCCGTGTTCGCCGGACTCATGCCGGGCTCCGCGCTGCCCGACCTGATGCCCGGCCACCCGGAGTGCGGTCGCGAGGAGCCGGCCGTGAAGGGCGTCGGTGGGGAGCGAGCGACGACGGTGTGGCACACCGACTGCCCCGGCGTGATCGTCGAGCGGGTGGTGCGCGTCACCGCCAACCGCTGGCTGTGGGTGCAGGTGCGCACCGAGGACCGGGCGACCGCCAACGACGTGCTCGACGGGGTCGACGTGCACGGGTTGTCCTGATTCCGTCGTTGTGGACCTGTTTGACTGACTGAATCGCCACGAATGTGCGTCCTCTGCGTCAGATTCGACGGTTTGGCACGTCTTGAGCTATATGAGTCCGACGCCCAGGGGGCTTCCGGAGGTCGTCGAAGACCTCGACTCCGCCAGCGACCCCGAGTACATCACCCAGCTCCGCGCCGGCGACCTCGCCGGCAGTGAGGGCCTGTGGCGGCGCCACCACCGGTCGGCCATGGCCTTCGCGACCAGCATCGCCGGCCCCACCTTGGCGCAGGACCTGGTCTCGGAGAGCTTCGAGCGCGTCTTCGCAGCGATCCGCTCCGGCGGCGGGCCGGACGTCGCCTTCCGCCCCTACCTGCTGACCGCGATCCGCCGCCGCCATGTCGACCACATCCGCCGGGACTCACGCCAGGTCCCGGTCGACGACTTCGAAGGACTCCAGGACGACCTGGTGGATCCCGGATCGCCCGATCAGCTGCTGGACGCGACCATCATGCAGCGAGCCTTCCAGTCGCTGCCGCAGCGCGCCCAGACCGTGCTCTGGTACGGCGCGGTCGAGGGCGCGACCCAGAGTGAGATCGGACGTGTCCTGGGCCTGAAGCCCAACGCGGTGGCCGCGTTGGCTTTCCGGGCGCGCGAAGCCCTTCGCCAGGCCTACGTGACGACCTATCTGGGCAGCTCGCCGAAGCCCGAATGCGCAGAGGCGTGCGACCTCATTCCCAGCGTGCTGCGAGACCAGGCGACTCCCGCCGAGCGCGCCCGCCTCGACGCTCACCTGACCGGGTGCGAGGACTGCCGGGAGGCCCTGTCCGACCTGGGCCAGCTGCGTCGCAACGTGGCCGGGGTGGTCTTCGCAGCCGCTTTGGGCGTGTCGGCACCTCGGTTCCTGGAGTCCTACCGGGCCGGGGTGGAGGCCGACCCGCCGGTGTCGACCGGCCGTGGCCTGATCCGTCCGTTGAGTGCGGCTGCACTCGTTGCGGCGGGGGTCGTCGTGGCGCTGAGGTTGCTGGGTCAGCCCACCGGTCCCGTGCCGGACGCGAGCGACCCCGCGCGCGTGGTCTCACCCACCGACGTGCTGGTCCCGAGCGCCACCGCCCCTCGGCCGCGGTCGCCGGCGAACGTCACAGCGCGGCCCGCCGGCTGAGGCGGTGCCCACGCTCGCGCCGGCAGCGGAGGTCGTGAGCCCGCCGGTGGCTTCCTCGTCCCCGGCAGCAACCGCCGTGTCCTCGCCGGCGGCGTCCACTCCGTCCGCCAGCCCTGAGCCGATGCCCTCCCGGGCCCGGTTGGGCCGACCGACGGGTTCGCTCATCGAGGGCGCGGGTCGACCGTGGTTCCACGTGCTGCTGCCGATCTCAGGAGCAGACTCGGGCACGCGCCTCGAGGTCCGCATCACCGGTGCCACCCAGTGGCTGGCCCACCGCGACCAGCAGTTCGGGCCCTGGGCGTGTCAGGCAGCTGCCGACTCCGAGCTCATCCTGAGCTGCGCTCTCACAGCAGAGGATGCACGGACGACGGACTTCGCCCTCGACCTGCTCGTGCCGGAGTCGGCGTCGGTGTCGATGCGGGTGTCGCCGGGCGTGGCGGCTCAGGCCACGGCCGAACTCCGGATCTAGACGGCGGGGCGCGCGCTCGAGGTGACCCTGCTCAGCAGGTCGTCCATCCCGATCCGGTCCTGCTCACGCCCGGCCACCGAGACTTCGACAGCCGCCGTGCCGTTGGTGTCCGGGATCCACCGGAAGGTGTTGAAGCGCAGCCAGTTGTCCTGGGGATCGCGATAGCTCATCGCGATGGTGTCGCCGTTCTTGAACAGCACGTGCACGTCGTCGAACAGGCTGCGGAAGGCCACCAGTCGTTGGTTCACCAGGGCGGTGGGCGAGAGTCGCTGACCGAGCACGAGCTCGAGTCGCAGACCGTAGCCGCCCACCGGCTCGTCGGGCGGGAGGTACTTGTTCTCGTTCGGGCCGATCACCGAGGACGTCCACCCCTTGGGCACACTGGTCTGCCAGGCGTACGCCGACCCGCCGATGCGAGCGGTGACGTAGTCGAGGTCCGTGGTGAGCGGTGGGAAGACGACGTCGTCGGCGTACGGCGCCTCGGGTGCGTAGGTGGGCGCGCTGGGTGAGATGGCGACCAGCGGCTGGGTGACGTCGCTCGGGACGGGCTCCTCGGTGGTGGCGCTCGCGAGACCCCAACCGAGCAGTCCCCCCGTGACGACGCAGAACAGGATGCCCGCGATCACCGCAGCCAGGCGCGTCGCACTGCTGCCGCGCTCGCCCCGTTGCATTGTCCAATGGTATCGGTGGGCGGGACCGGAGGGGGCGTGGCCAGACGGCCACGCCCCCTGGCGATCAGATCTGCTTGGCGAACACCACCAGGTTGCGGGTGTAGTGGAACCGGCCGCCCGCCGAGACCTTGATGCGAGCGCACGTGATGAGCGCCAACCGCGGCGCCCCTGTGGTCGCGAACACACTGCGCGGCAGGTGTCCGCGACGGAACAGCCGATGCCCGGTGACCCGGTAGCGGTGGATGGCCCCGTCGCCCCCGATATAGTCGACGACCTGCCCGACTCGTGCCTTGCGGAGCGTCCACAGGGCGCCGGGCACGTTGTGGTCGTTGCTGACGTGACCGGCGATCACGGTGGTGCCGATCGCATCGCCCGGCGTGGCGGTGCGGTCCAGCAGGGCCAGCCGGTGGGTGTTGTGGGGCAGCACCATCTGGTGCCGCACGATGCTGGTCGGTGAGACCACGGCGTTGACCCCGATGCCGCGAAAGCGCAGGCGGGAGCTCACCCGGGCCGACCGTGCCAGCGGCCGCGTCAGGGTGCCACTGAAACCCGAGTCGACGTTCGGTGCGCGAGGCAACGGCGTCTTGCGGACCAGGGACGACTCGCTGGCCATCCCACAGCGGTGGGTGGCGGCGAGGTGGCGCTCGTCGGCCGTCGTGCTGGCCACCCAGGTGTAGTGACCTGGCTCCGTGATCATGATTCCGGGGGTCCTGACCGTGCCGTTGCGGGGTGCGAACGCCACCGTGCCGACAGCGTGGGCAGCCGTGCAGCGGGACGCTCCCCGTGAGGTGAACGGACCGTAGAGCGTAGCCGCGCCGGCACCCGTGTAGGAGGAGGCGAAGCCCCTGCCCGTCACTGCGTCACGCAGGGTGACGCCCGGCTTCGCCACCGCCTTGGAGGTGGTGGTGCTCAGCCGCGGCTGGAGCTTCGGGGGCGTGTGCCCGTGCCACTGGTCGTGGCTGGTCACGGTCGTGCCCGTGGCGGTGCCGACCCCGGTGACGGTGGCCTCGTCCGCATGGAGGTCGTCCGCGGCCATCGCGGGCACTGTGCCGGTGCAGGTGAAGGAGTCACCGGGCTTGAAGGGCCCCTCGGCCCAGGTGGTGCCGGTGGCCGGCCCGCCCAGAGCGGAGAAGTCGCAGCTGATGCCGGTGATGGCGGGCCCGTCCATGGTGGCGTCGGTGACCTGCACGTCAACGAGGTCCTCGTCGCCGGTGTTGGTGATGGTGAAGGTGATCGCGGTCGGCTCGCCGACCACGAGGTCGGCTCCTGGTGCGGTGTCGTAGTCACCCGGGAAGTCGGACCCGTCGGTGGTGGCTGGGCCTCCGTCGTCGGTCGACCACTTCTCGAGGTGGATCGCTGGCCCGGCACCGTCGCCGGTGGGCGTCGGGTTCTTGATGATGACGCCGTCGGACTGGTCTCGCCCGTTCATGGTGACGACCCCGGTGTTGGTGTACTCCTTCAACGTCGGGTCGGTGACGTCGGCCCTGATCCGGACCTCGGAGTACATGTCGATCGGCACCCCGGTCCAGGTCACCGTCAGCCCGGTGGCCGAGCAGGTGATCGCCGGCGCCGCCAGGCTCTGCCCGGTGGCGTAGGGCGGGCTGGTGCGAGCGTCGTAGCGACCTGCGAAGGGAGCGGTGAGGCTGCCCCCGTCGTCGGTGGTGGCCGCGACGGAGGAGGTGAGGGTGCCGCAGTCGAGGTCGTAGCCCGGACTGGGGTTGTCGGTGAACTTCACGGTGGTGGCGTCCGAGGAGGTCGCCGGCGCGAGGATGACGAACTGCAGCTTGGTGCCGCCGTCGACCAGCCAGCCGCGCTTCGTCGCCCGGCGGACCCCGCAGTCGACCTGGCACCGCTCTCCCTCGGTGACCGGGATGGTGATGACTCCGGTGCCGACGTCGAAGATCAGGTCGTGATCACCGGGGCCGGTGGCCTGGTAGAGAGTGGTGAACGCACAGGTGCCGCTGGCCGAGCTGTGGTCGAGCATGTAGTCGGTCAGCGTGAACGTGACCGATCCGGTTGCCGACACGACTCCCTGCGCGACCGGTGTGACTCCGTCCGGAGCCATCAGTGGGAACGTCGTGGCCCCCTGCCACCGGAGTTCGTCGGGCAGCTGCATCGTGAAGGTGTCGCCTGGCTGCGAGCCGACAGGGACGCTCCAGGTGCACGAGAACTGGATCCGCTCGCCGTCCCACACGTCTCCGGTGGTGGTGAGCTTGATGCTGGTGATCGCGTTGTCGATCACGTCAGCCTGAGCCGCCGACGGCAGGCCGACGACGGAGATGAGCCCGAGCAGCAGGGCTGTGACGAGTGCGGTGAACCCGCGTCTGCTTCTTCGTTGCGCGCTGAACATGTGTGGTGATCCCCCCTGGGTCCCGAAAGTCGGACGGTCGTCCAGCGGTACGACGGGAAGTTCGGCGGGGTGCTTACGGTCGCGCGGTGGCTGTTGACATCACACGCTTCGCTGCGAGACTCCGAGGATGACTCGCTACGGCCAGCAGTTCGGCCCTGACTTCACGTTCCTGGGCGTTCCCATGTGCGACCTCGACGAGCCGGCGTCGTACGCCGAGGCCGACGTGGTCATCATCGGGGCACCCTTCGACGGCGGCACCTCGGGCCGCTCCGGCGCCCGGTTCGGTCCGATGGCGATCCGGATGCGCGACTACCTCCCGCATGACGGGTCACGCCCCAGCCTGGCCCTGCGCACCGACGGGCTCGTCGATCTCCGGGTGGTCGACGCGGGTGACGTCGAGATGTACTCCGGCGACATCAACGTCGCTCTGCCGGCCCTCGAGGTCGCCGTCGAGAAGGTGACGCGTGCCGGCGCCATCCCGGTGATCCTCGGTGGTGACCACTCCGTCACGCTGCCCGACGCGACCGGCGTGGCGAACGTCTTCGGCCACGGGCGGATCTCGATGATCCACTTCGACGCCCACGCCGACACCGGCCACATCGAGTTCGGCTCGCTCTACGGACACGGTCAGCCCATGAGGCGCCTGATCGAGTCGGGGGCTCTGCGCGGCGACCGGTTCCTTCAGATGGGGCTGCGTGGCTACTGGCCCGAGCCCGAGACGCTGGACTGGATGGCGGGGCAGCAGATGCGGTCCTACGAGATGACCGAGATCGGCCACCGGGGCCTGGCGGACTGCCTGTCCGAGGCGTTCACGATCGCGATGGACGACTGCGACGGGGTCTTCCTGTCCGTCGACATCGACGTCTGCGACCCCGGACACGCGCCGGGCACCGGCACCCCCGAGCCGGGGGGGTTGACGGCCCGCGAGCTGCTGGACGCCGTACGCCGGATCTGCCTCGAGCTGCCGGTCGTCGGGGTGGACGTGGTCGAGGTCAGCCCGCCCTACGACCACGCCGAGATCACCGCGGCGCTGGGCAACCGCGTGGTCCTCGAGTCGCTGTCGGCCATCGCCCGGCGCCGGCGTGACGCCCGGGACGGCACCACCTGGGACCCCGGCCTGCCGCTGCTGGCCGAGCGTGGGCAGGACTGACCTCCCGTGCACGACATCGACCAGACGACCGAGCAGATGGTGCGCAGCGTCCTGGCCTACGCAGAGAACCGGCTGCGGATGAATCCGGTCCCGTTGGATCGCGGCGCTCTGCCGGCAATGGAGCTCTACGACCGCCTCGAGGGTTTGATCCGGGACGCCGGCAGACCCCCCGACGAGGTACTCGGGGTGTATGCATCGGTGATCGCGCCCAGTGTGATCTCCGCCGACAGTCCGCGGTTCCTCGGCTTCATCCCTGCCGCGCCGACCAAGGCGGCGCTCCTGTTCGACATGCTCGTCTCCTGTGCCTCCATCCAGGGGATCTCGTGGTTGGAGGCCTCGGGGGCGATCGCTGCCGAGAACACGGTGCTGCGCCTGATCGCCGACGAGGCGGGGCTGCCGTCGTCGGCCGGTGGCTGCTTCGTCTCCGGAGGGTCGGCCGGAAACCTGTCCGCCCTGGCTGTGGCCCGCGAGACCGCGAAGAAGCGGCTGGGCTCATCCCTGGCCGGGCGCCGGCTCCGGGTGGTGGTCGGCACGGACGCCCACTCCTCGATCGTGAACACCCTGCGGCTGCTCGAGCTGGACGCCCTGGTCGTCGACACCCCGGATCATCGCCTGACGGCCGCGACCGTGCAGGCCGCCGTGGGGGCAGACCCCGACCCGTCGGACATCGCGGCCGTGGTGTGCACCTCGGGCACCACGAACGCGGGGATCGTCGACGACCTCGCCGGTGTCGGCGCCGTCGCGAAGGAGAACGGCTGGTGGTTCCACGTCGACGGGGCATACGGCGGTGCGGGGATCTTCGCGCCCTCCCTCAAGCATCTCTACGACGGACTGGGCTTGGCGGACTCGTTCATCCTCGACCCGCACAAGTGGCTGTTCACGCCGTTCGACTGCTGTGCGGTGCTCTACCGCGACCCGGAGCTCGCACGGGCCGTCCACACCCAGGACGCGTCGTACCTCGATGTCATCCACACCTCTGACGGGGAGTGGAACCCGACCGACTATGCCTACCACCTGACCCGCCGCGCGCGCGGTCTGCCGTTGTGGTTCTCGCTCGCCGTCTACGGCGTGGACGCCTATCGGGAGGCCATCGAGGTGGCCGCCACCCTGGCTCGGCAGACCGCCGAGCTGATCCGGGAGACCGAGCACCTCGAGCTCATTCGCGAACCCGACCTCGGAGTGGTGCTGTTCCGCAGGATCGGCTGGCAGGCGGACGACTACGACACCTGGGCAGAGCGACTGCATCGCGACCAGGTCGCGTTCATCCCGCCGAGCAAGTGGGATGGTGAGACGGTGGGGCGCTTCGCCTTCCTGCACCCGGACACCAGCCTCGAGGTCGTCCGAGAGGTCCTCTCCCGGACGACGTAGAGCATCACTCGAGACGACGCTGCTCCTCGACCCGCTCCACGCGGGTGGTCGAGCGGCTGCGCTGGTTGTTCATCACCAGTGCCAGCACGATGGCCAGCACACCCACGATGAGGCAGATCCAGCCCAGCGTCTCGGAGGCGATGGCGTCGTCGATGCTGGCCGGCAGATCGACCGCTCCCGTGACCAGGATCAGGCCGACGACCAACAGGACGATTCCGATTCCTATACCCATGCCGCCCACCTTGGCGGGCGGCATGGGGTCTGCGGCACACCCCTGTGGGTGGTGGCTCAGAAGGATTCCTCCGCGAGGTCCATCAGCGAGAGGTCGACCGACTCGGCGATCGCCCGCTCCGCGGTGACCTTCGGGAGCACGTTGTGGGCGAAGAACTGGGCGGCCGCGACCTTGCCCTCGTAGAAGGCCTTGTCCTTGGCGGACACCTCGCCGGCGAGCCGGGTGAGGGCGACCTCGGCCTGGCGCAGCAGGAGCCAGGCGCACACGATGTCGCCCAGCACCATCAGCAACCGCGACGAGTTGAGGCCCACCTTGTAGATGTTGCGCAGGTCGCCCCCCTCGGCGTTGACGTCGGCCGACATGAGCTGGCCGATCATCGCGCCGACGATCGCGTTGCCGTCGGCCAACGCGGTGCCGAGCAGCTCGCGCTCGACCTTCAGCCGCCCGTTTCCGGCCTCGGAGGCCAGGAAGCTCTCGACCTCCCCGGCGACGAAGCCCAGCGCCTTGGCCTGGTCCTTGACGATCTTGCGGAAGAACAGGTCCTGCCCCTGGATCGCGGTCGTGCCCTCGTAGAGGGTGTCGATCTTGGCGTCACGCACATACTGCTCGATCGGGTAGTCCTGCAGGAACCCGGAACCGCCGTAGGTCTGCAGGGACTCGGTGCCCAGCAGCGTCCAGGACTTCTCCGAGCCGTAGCCCTTGACGATCGGCAGCAGGAGGTCGTTGACGGCCTCGGCCTGCTCGTCGCGCTCGCCCTGGTGAGCGGCGATCATCACCTTGTCCTGCCACGTGGCGGTGTAGAGAACCAGCGCGCGCATCGCCTCGGCGTAGGACTTCTGCGTCATCAGGGAGCGGCGTACGTCGGGGTGGTGGGTGATCGTCACGCGTGGCGCGGTCTTGTCCGCGGCCTGGGTCAGGTCGGCGGACTGCACGCGGGTCTTGGCGTAGTCGAGTGCGTTGAGGTAGCCGGTGGACAGGGTCGCGATGGCTTTGGTGCCGACCATCATCCGGGCGTTCTCGATGACCTGGAACATCTGGGCGATACCGTCGTGCACCTCGCCCAGGAGCCAGCCCCTGGCAGCCTCGCCGCCGCCCACGCCGGCGTCGCCGAAGGTGAGCTCGCAGGTGTTGGAGACCTTGATGCCCATCTTGTGCTCGACTCCGGTGACGTAGGCGCCGTTGCGCTCGCCGGTGAGTTCGCCGGTCTCGTGGTCGAAGTGGATCTTGGGAACCAGGAAGAGGCTCAGCCCCTTGGTGCCGGGTCCCCCGACGCCCTCGACGCCCACGGGGCGAGCCAGCACCAGGTGCATGATGTTCTCGCTCATGTCGTGCTCGGCGGAGGTGATGAAGCGCTTGACGCCCTCGATGTTCCACGAGCCGTCGTCGTTGAGCGTGGCCTTGGTGCGCCCGGCGCCGACGTCGGAACCGGCGTCGGGCTCGGTCAGGACCATGCTGCAGCCCCATCGGCGGTCGACCATGTGCTGGGCGATGAGCTTGTCGCGCTCGTTGCCGTTGCGGTAGACGATGTTGGCGAAGGCGGGTCCGGCGGCATACATCCACACGGGGGCGTTGGCACCCAGGACGAGCTCACCGGTCGCCCAGATGAGCGACGAGGGGGCCAGCTGACCGCCGAGCTCCTCGAGCACCTGCAGCCGCCACATCTCCGAGTCCATCCAGGCCTGGTAGCTCTTCTGGAAGCTCTCGGGGATGTCGGCGGTGTGGGTGGCCGGGTCGAACACGGGCGGGTTCCGGTCGGAGTCCTCGTAGGAGGCGGCGAGGTCCTCGCGGGCAAGTCGGTCCACCTCGCGCAGGATCGACTGCGCCGTCTCGGTGTCGACTTCGGCGAAGGGTCCGGTGCCGAGGACCTGGTCGCGTCCGAAGACCTCGAAGAGGTTGAACTCGATGTCGCGCAGGTTGCTCTTGTAGTGGCTCACTGCTCCACCTATTCCGTTCTCGTTGGGCTACTGGCCGGTAACTTAAGTATCCGTCCTCAGTGCCGAGATCGCAAGGCGAACGCCCGGACTCCTGCGGCGAATTGTGTGACCGGGGCCACGTTCAGGTGGCGCCGCGCCTCGGCTGGGGGCGCTGCGCATATCCCCTCTTGGTCGATGGATCAGGTGCACATATCTGACACACTGTCGCCATGCGAGTCTCCGCCAAGTCCGACTACGCGCTGCGCGCCCTGATCGAGATGGCCGGTCGCACCGACGCCGTCCCGGTGAGCGCCGAGGAGCTGGGTCGCCTGCAGGGAATCCCGCACGGCTTCCTCCAGGCGATCCTGGCCGACCTGCGCCGAGCTGGGATCGTGGTGTCGCAGCGAGGGCAGTCAGGCGGGTGGCGGCTCAACGGCGACGCGGACGAGGTCAGCGTCGCCGACGTGATCCGGGCGGTCGACGGGCCGCTGGTCTCGGTCTACGGGCTGCGACCGGAGTCGGTGAGCTACAACGAGTCCGCGGCGGTCCTCCAGCACGTCTGGATCGCCGCCCGCAGCTCCCTGCGCGATGTCTTCGAGCAGGTCAGCCTGCGCCAGATGGCCGACGGCAGGCTGCCCGAGGCAGTGACGAGCCGCACCGGCGACGAAGACGCCTGGCAGCCCCACTGACCCGCCGATCCCTGCTCAGGCCTCCGGTCGCTCGGCCAGCCGCCGCTTGAGCTTCTTGCGCTTCTTCTCCAGCTTGGTGTTGCGGATCTCGAGCTGCTCGTTGTGCTCGCGCAACCGAGCCACCTCGACCAGGACATTGGCCAGGGCGTTGGTGGTGGTGCGCAGTCGCTCCTTGGCCGGGACGTCGTCCGGAGAGACCGCCGCCTTGACCGGGAGCCTGGGCAGCAGGTCGTCCAGCTGCCCGGTGACGTCATAACCCGCGTTGGCGACGAACTTCTGCCAGGCCTCCGCACGCGCCAGCAGCTCGTCGTAGAGCTCGGGCGGGGTGGTCGCCGGCGGCGTGGTGGTGTCGCCCAGGATCCGGTCGGCGAAGTAGCGCTTCACGACGGTCCGGCGCAGCTGACCGTCGATCCGGCCGTCGATGGCCTCGTTCACCCCTCGCAGCACGGCCGCCTCGGTGGTGCCCAGGATGGGCTGGCTGGCTCGCGCGACGTCGGGGGTGAAGCGTCCGGCGTCGAAGCCGACGATCCTGCCCAGCGCAGCCCAGATCGCGGCTCGCGGGTCGGTGACCTGGGGTACGGCGATCAGATGGACCCGCTCAGCCTTCACGCCGCTCCAGCGCCCCAGCACCTCCACGAGGTCCTGGGAGTTCCAGAACTCGCGCGCCTGGACGTGGCTGCGGTCGGGATCCATGACGCGTTCGTGGAACCGGCCGAAGGTGACCGAGTCGCCGGACTTCACCGACTCCTGCCATCCGGCCGCAACCTGCGTGCCGGGGTCACGGACGGTGACGACGACGTGGACCTCGCGTCCCGCGAGCCCGTCGAGGAACAGGTCCACCTGGTCGCGGCTCGCGCCGGCGAGCAGCTCCTGGCTGAGCACCACGTTGCCCTTGCGCCGGTGGATGCGCCGGCACACGTCGGCCCACGTGCCCTCGACCTCGGAGCGCTGGTAGCCCCAGTCCTTGTGGTCCCGGCGGATCTCGATGGCGACCCGCAACATCTCTTCGGTCGACGCGCCCGCGACGTCGATTCCGGCGTCGGCCAAGGCTGAGGAGTGGCTCAGCAGGGCCTGCTCGACGAAGCCCGCGCCGGTGCCCGGCAGGCCGATGTGGAGGAAGACCTTGCGACGTGTCATGCCTCCACGGTGACATGCCCGGGCGCCCTGCGGGTGAACATCGCGTGTCGCGAGCCGAAATCGGTGGCTAGTGGGTCGCCGCACCCAACCAGTCGAGCAGCGGCACCAGGGCCCGCCAGTCTTCCCGGACCCTGTCCAGCAGGGAGGCCTGGTGGATGAAGGGCTCGAAACCGTAGGACCGACCGGCGAGGAGCTGTTTGCGGCGCAGGAGGTCGATCCGAGGGTGGCCGGCATCGTACCCGCGCGGCGAGGTCTTGAGCTGCTCGCCGCCGATCTCGAACCCCGAGCGCTCGAGCTTGCGCAGCAGGCGGACCAGGCGCGGCCCCGTCCTGTCGTCGTCGATGGCATCGCGTACGCCGGCCAGGCGCTCACCGCCGGCCTCGTAGAACCCCGCGCCCACGCGCATGCCGCGCGCCGCGATCTCGACGTACCACCCCGTCGACGGGCCGGTGGCCACGAAGGCGCCCTGGTGGGTCTTGTAGGGCGTCTTGTCCTTGGCGAACCGAACGTCGCGGTAGGGCCTGAACACCTTCGCCGTGCCGAACTCAGGCTCCAAGGCCTTGACGAGGGCGGTCATCGGGGCCTTCACGGCTGTGTCGTAGACCGGCTTGTGGGCCTCCCAGAACGACTTGGTGTTGTCCATCTCCAGGTCGTCGTAGAAGTCGAGGGCAGCGATGGGGAAGCCGGTGAAGTCGGACACCCCAGGGACGCTACTACGGGACCTTCGCCCAGACCTGCTCGTCGCCGCCCTCACCGAAGGCGCTGATGCTCAGCACGTCGCCGGCACAGCGTGGAGTGGCCAGGAACGCCTCGCCCGTGCCGGGCGACTCGTAGGCGACCTCCAGGGTCCCCTCGGGCGTCCAGCGCAGGAGCCGGGCCTTGTCCTTGTCGGTCTGGGAGTCACGCACGAAGTAGGCCGAGTCCCCGCACCACGTCAGCGAGCCGGTCGTGCCGACACCGAGGTCGACATAGCCACCGCCGGTGGCGGCGAGGAACTCGCCCTGCTCGACCCGGTTCTCGTTGCGGACCACCGACCAGATCGCCCCGTCTGCGGTGACCGCGCCGTCCCAGCCCTTGCAGTCGGTGACGCCGGCGAAGGGCACGATCTCGGTGCCGTCCAGCTGGGCGACGGTCCGGCACTGGGGCTGCCCGCTGAAGGTCAGCAGGCTGGTGGCGGAGGGGGAGATCAGCACCTGGGAGAAGCCGCCACGACGCGGTGCGCAGTAGCCCGCTGTCGACGTCATGTCGGTGAGGTCGACGCTCGCCAGGCAGTACTTCGTGCCCCGGTAGGTCGGGTGCAGGACGGTGTCGTTCCCGACGGCCCAGGACCCACCGTTGATGGTCGGGATGTCGGAGTCGCCGTCGAGCACCGTCTTCTTGCCCGACTCGAGCTGGATCACGGTGGCGCGGCTGGGCCGCGACTCCTGCTTGTCCTGCGCCACCGCCACCAGCCAGGTGCCGTCGGTGATGACGTCGCTGAACTGGAAGCGTCTCGGCGCCCGCAGCACACGATCGGGGCCGCTGCCCGTGAGGCTGACGTGCTGACGGCTCTGGTCGAGGGTGACGGTGGTGCCTGCGGTCATGGTCACGGTGTCACCGGTCGCCGCCTCGACGGGAGTCCAGTCGAGCAGACGTGTGCTCGCCTTCACCGCCCGGGGGCTGTCCGAGGTGCCACCCGACGGGGCGCTTGCGCTCTGGCTGGGCGGCCGGCTGGGCGACTGGCCGGTTGACTGGCTGGTGGTCGTCGGCGGAGTCGAGTCGGTCTCGCCCGAGCATCCCGCGGCGGCGAAGGTCAGGATCACCGCTGCCGCACTCGCACGGCGTACCGCCCCCATCAGACTCCGATGTTGTGCTGGAAGTGCGCCTGGTTGGCCCGGAAGCTCTTGTAGGCGCTCCGGTTCTGAACCCGCGCGATGTAGGGCTCCGAGGGGTCGAAGCGCTGCTGGTTCCACGGCTCGAAATAGCTGACGAGGTTGGCCTTGGCGCCACGCTTGTTGTAGCCCCGACCGACCTGGAAGTGCCCGGACGCGTCGTCGTCCAGGTAGGGGTAGAACTGCTTGAGAAGGATCGGGTGGAAGATCAGCGGCGCCTTGTAGTCGACGATGTGGCGCATGGTCAGCCGCATCCACTGTGCGTAGGTGAAGTCCTTGATGTCGAGCACGATGTAAGGCCCGGCGTACGCCGGACGGTCCCAGCCGGTGGCGGCGTTGGTGACCCGCACCATGTCGCTGATCGCCGAGCCGCTCGACGTGGTGCCCAGCCGGTCCGCCCAGTAGTTCTGCGACTTGCGGGTCCCGCTCCAGTTCCAGGCGATCATCTGCATCGACGTCGGGCCGCAGTAGTAGGTGATGGTCTGCTCGGACACCTTCTTGTAGTCCAGGATCCAGCTGCCCTGCGGGTAGTCCTTGTTGGACTTCTCCGTCGGCGCCGAGGCGGTCGTGGGCGTGGCGGAGGTGGTGGCCGAGGCGGCCGCTTTGGCGGTGCTGGGCTGGGTCGCGGGTGCCACGACCTCCGGATGCGCTCGAAGGAAGCCCTCCGGCAGCGGGACGCCCTGGATCTGGTGGCGCAGGAGCCAGACCTTCGCGACCGAACGCGCGGCAGCGGTGAGCTCGGCACGGTCGGCGGCGGCCCTGGCCGAGGGGGAGAGGGCGGCCGAACGCCGGAGCGTGGTGAGCATGTCCTCGTCGCCGGTGTTCACTCCGTCCGTCGCTCGGCGGTCAGAACCCTGGGTCGACCTCTTGGTCGACTCCTGGGTCGCCTCCTCGGCGATCCCGGACACGACCTCGGCCGGCGTCTGTGTCGTCCAGCCGCTGTGCAGGCAGTAGCGCTGGCCCTCGAAGTCCGCGCACCGCACCTGCGTCTGGGCCAGGCGCATCGGCGTGACGTGGCCGGTGAGAGTGCGACTCGACACGGCTCCCTCGGCGACCACGCGGTCGATCTCGTCCTGTGCTGCTGCGGTGATTGCACTGTCGCCGGCGGTGGCCGAGCCGAGGTCGGTGGACTCCCCGGCTGCGGAGGGGCGGACCGCGCCGTCGTCTCCGCCGCCACGTGGCACGAAGGGGGCACCGATCAGGAGCACGGCCAGCAGGCCGATGGCGATCTTGATGGGCAGGGGCGTGCCGGAGCGTTGCCGAGATGCGCGGGGCATGGGGAAGACCTCGTTCAGTGGCGGGCAGGGAAGTACCACTGTCCACAATAACCTCAAAAGACGTCAAGTTTCCCAGAAGTCACACGAGAAACATTTGAGCGACACGCAGAACGGCCCGACACGCAGAACGGCCCGGCGTGCACACGCCGGGCCGTTCTGTGGTGGAGCGGATGACGAGACTCGAACTCGCGACATCGACCTTGGGAAGGTCGCGCTCTACCAACTGAGCTACATCCGCAGTCGCCCCCGTGGGAGGCACGGGAATCCTACCTGCTCACTCGACGGGGGTCAGGTCGGGGCGGCGAGCCGAGACGAGGTCGCCGCTGGAGCGCCCGGTGAGGCGCCGGTGGACCCACGGGACGGCATGGCCGCGCACCCAGTCGACGTTCTGGGCGATCTGCTCGCGACGGGTGGGCTCCACCAGCTCGCCGAGCGGCAGGGGGCTCAGGTCGTGGGCGACACCCAGTCGATCGAGCACTGCCATCGCCATCCGCTGGTGGCCGGCCGGGCCGAGGTGCATCCGGTCGGGGTCCCAGTGGCGCCAGTCCCGCAGCTCCCGCATGCGCCAGAAGTCGACCAGGGTGGCGTCGTGCCGATCGACGCTCTCGCGCAGCAGCTCGTTGTAGAGCGCGAAACGGCCCCGGATGCTGGCGTAGATGGCCGAGCCCCCGGTGTCGAAGGCGGTGAACACCACCAGGGTCGCCCCACTCGCGGCGATCCGGCCGAGCGCGGCGTCGTACCGCTCGATCAGGGCGTCGATGTCGACGCGCGGCCGCATGATGTCGTTGGCGCCGGCGTAGATGCTCACGAGGTCTGGTGCCATGGCGAGAGCGGGCTCCAGCTGCTCGGCGAGGATGCCGTCGAGCTTGCGTCCGCGGATCGCCAGGTTGGCGTAGGTGAAGTCGGTGGACTGGGCGGCGAGCACCTCGGCGACCCGATCGGCCCAGCCACGCACGCCGTTGGGACGGTCCGGATCCACGTCGCCCACTCCCTCGGTGAACGAGTCGCCCAGGGCGACGTAGCGCAGGAAATCCATGAGCACAGGCTAGGGGGGCAGCGGTCAAGGTAGGTTACCTGCGTGCTGCTGAGCGACCGCCATATCCTTGACGAGATCGACGCCGGCCGGATCACGATGGATCCCTGGGATCCGGCGATGCTCCAGCCGTCGTCCATCGACGTACGCCTCGACCGGTTCTTCCGCGTCTTCGAGAACCATCGATACCCGCACATCGACCCGGCCGCGGACCAGTCCGACCTCACGCGGGAGGTCGAGCCGGACGGGGATGAGCCGTTCATCCTGCACCCGGGCGAGTTCGTGCTCGGCTCGACGTACGAGGTCGTCACCCTGCCCGATGACATCGCTGCCCGCGTCGAGGGCAAATCCTCGCTGGGCCGCCTGGGGCTGCTGACCCACGCCACCGCGGGCTTCGTCGATCCGGGCTTCTCCGGTCACGTCACGCTGGAGCTGGCGAACGTCGCGACCCTGCCCATCAAGCTCTACCCGGGCATGAAGATCGGTCAGTTCTGCTTCTTCCGCCTCTCGTCGCCCTCCGATCACCCGTACGGCTCCGCCAAGTACGGCTCGCGCTACCAGGGCCAGCGGGGGCCCACGCCGTCGAAGTCGTTCCAGAACTTCCACCGAACCCAGATCTGAGGCTCGAACGCATTAGGTTAGGCTTGCCTCACTAACTGCGAGGAGGCCCGATGATTCTCGATGAGGTCGAGGTGTGTTCGGTCGAGCGGATCTCACCGAGCTTCGTCCGCATCGAGCTCGGGGGCGAGTCACTGGCCGACTTCGGCGTCGACGGCCCGCTCTACGACCAGCGGATCAAGCTGGTCTTTCCGACGGTCCACGGAAGCCCGGACTGGCGCGCGGCGCCCGAGGAGCGCGGGCCCATGCGCACCTACACGGTGCGGGCGGTGCGCGGCTCGGGAACCGATACCCGCCTGGTCGTCGACTTCGTGCTGCACCTCGCCGAAGGCGCCACCGGGCCTGCCTCGACCTGGGCCGCGGGTGCCCGGGTGGGCCATCGACTCGTCGCGATCGCGCCGCGACGGGGGGTGCCCTTCGGCGGCATCGAGTTCGATCCGGCAGGCGCACGCAGCGTGCTTCTCGTGGGGGACGAGACCGCGGTGCCCGCGATCAGCTCCATCCTCGACGCCCTCCCCGACGGGACTCGGGGTCATGCCTTCCTCGAGGTGCCCGAGGCGGGTGATGTGCTCGACGTACGGCGCCCTATCGGGATGGAGGTGGCCTGGCTGCCGCGCGGCGGGGCCCCGCTGGGCGAACGTCTCAACGCCGCTGTACTCGCGCATCTCGGGGTCGCGAGTGCCGGGGAGCCGGCCAGTATGTCGGGCGACGGCGACGGCGACCTCTGGGAGACCCCGACCTACTCCTCCTCGGGCGAGGACATCGGAGCCCCCGTCACTCTCGAGCCCGACCTCGACGGGCTGTACGCCTGGATCGCCGGTGAGGCCGGCGTCGTCACCGCGCTGCGGCGCCGCCTGGTCAACGAGCTGGGCATGGACCGGCGCCAGGTGGCCTTCATGGGCTACTGGCGCCGGGGTGTCGCGATGCGCGGGTGAGGGGCTGCTCACAGCTGCTTGAGCATGATGTCTCCGCTGACCGTCTTCGCCCGGAGCTCGATGTGGTCCTGACCGTCGGCTGGGGTGCCGGCGCCGACCAGGTTGGACTGCACGCGGCCGGAGATCGAGGAGAGGTCGGTCCAGACCGGCACGCCCGGAGGAACGCCGACGGCGACGTCGCCCGACGCCCCCTTCACCGAGAACGTGCCGCGGTTGAGCCGCTCCACGACGGCGTCACCGCTGCCGGTCGACATCGAGACGTCACCGTCGGCGGTGGCGACCCGAAGGTCGCCCGACCCGGTCTTCACGACCACGGGACCGGACGCCACGCCCAGCTCGACATCACCGGATCCGGTGCTGACGAGGGCCGCGCTGTCGGCGCGACGCACCCTCACGTCACCGGAGCCGCTCTTGATCCTGGCCTCGCCTAGGATCCGCTCGGCGGTGATGTCACCGGATCCGGTCTCGATCAGGGCGGGCGCGCCGATCTCGGTGAGCCGGACCTGCCCCGAGCCGCTCTTGACCTGGGTCGCGCCCCAGCTGCCCGTCGCACTGACGTCGGCGCTGCCTGTCTTGACGTGGAGCTGGCTGGCACTCGGCACGGAGACCGTCACGCACAGGTTGGCCTCGCCACCGAAGAAGCCGGTGCGGTGACGGGGGCCGATCACGGACAGCTGCTTGCCGCTGAGCTCGAGGAACACCTCGTCGCTGCGGTCACCGGTCACCTCGACGGCAGACTCGGTCACCTCGGCGGCGTCGAGGGTGACACTCCCGCGTCCGATCTCGACGAACAGCTCGACCGGCTCGTGGGTCTCGAATGTCTGCTTCATGGCGTCTCCTGGTGGTTGGTCAGATCCAGCCGGTCATGCGACGGCTGGTCGACCCCTTCTGTCGGGAGAAGGGATCTGCGAAGAACGGAAGGCTGGACAGGTCGATGTCGACCGCCTCGCTGCTGGTGGCCATCCGCACGATGCCCACCAACCAGGTGTTGAGCGACTGGCCCTGGCGCCCGGCGAACTCCTCGGCCCTGGCCTTGACCGACTCGGGGATGCGCAAGGTGATGCGCGCCAGGGCGACGTCCTCCTCGGTCTCCTCGGCCCGGGGAGCCGAGACCTTGTCGGCCATCGGCTCGGCGAGCGGCGTACTGACCACGAAGTCGAGCTCTCGTCCGTTCAGGCGCACGTCGACCGAGCCGCTCGGCAGTTCGGAGGTGATCTCGGCGGCCGCGTGCGACAGGGCCTCCATGAGAGCCAGTCGGGCCGCCGGGTCGAGGGCCAGGGTGAGTCGCTCGGCCGCCTGCGTGATCTCGGGGCCGCCAGCCTCGGCAGCGGCCACGAGGTCCCGGCGAAGGCTGTCGACGTACGGCGTGATGTCCATGCGCATCACTTTGACATCACAGTGATGTCATGTCAAGCGAGAATGACGTCACTCGGTCGGTTCCTCAGTCGGCGCGGTGAGAGGTCCTTGACTGGGTACGTCCCGGGTCTACGGTGACAACAACGCACCGACTCGGAACGGAGCTTCAGCATGAGCGTGGGTATCACCCCCATGGCCACCTTGATCGACGCAGGCCCCGTCGACTACCTCATCCTGGCCATCTACTTCGGTTTCGTCCTGGGGATCGGCTGGCTGGCCAGCAGGCAGATGTCCGACTCGCTCGACTTCTTCCTCTCCGGGAGATCGCTGCCGGCCTGGGTGACCGGACTCGCGTTCATCTCGGCGAACCTCGGCGCGGTCGAGATCATGGGTATGTCGGCGTCCGGTGCCGAGTTCGGTCTCCCGGCGGTGCACTACTTCTGGGTGGGTGCCATCCCGGCGATGCTCTTCCTGGGCGTCGTGATGATGCCGTTCTACTACGGCTCGAAGGTCCGCTCGGTGCCGGAGTTCATGCTGCGCCGGTTCGGCAAACCCGCCCACCTGGTCAACTCGATCTCGTTCGCGGTCGCCCAGCTCCTGATCGCGGGGGTGAACCTCTACCTGCTGGGCACCATCGTCCACGCGTTGCTGGGTTGGCCGCTGTGGGTCGCCCTGATCGTCGCGGCCCTGGTCGTCCTCTCCTACATCACCCTGGGTGGGCTGAAGGCCGCGATCTACAACGAGGTCCTGCAGTTCTTCGTGATCGTCGCTTCGCTGCTGCCGCTGACCCTCATCGGCCTGCATCGCGTCGGGGGCTGGAGTGGACTGGAGAGCAAGATCACCGCCGCCGCCGGCATCGGCGATGCGCCGCCTGCCGAGCAGCAGCTGAACTCATGGCCCGGGCAGGCTCTGTCCGGCTTCGACAATCCGGTCTGGTCGGTCATCGGCATCGTGTTCGGCCTCGGCTTCGTCCTGTCCTTCGGCTACTGGACGACGAACTTCGTCGAGGTCCAGCGGGCCATGGCCTCCGACTCGATCTCGTCGGCTCGCAAGACCCCCGTCATCGGCGCCTTCCCCAAGATGTTCGTCCCGTTCATCACGATCATCCCCGGCATGATCGCCGCTGTCCTGGTGTCCGAGATCGCGGATCTCAAGGCGGGCGGATCCCCGCCCGGGGGCGCCTCCGGAGATGGCGTCGCGTACAACGACGCTCTGCTCTACCTGATGCGCGACGTGCTTCCCAACGGACTCCTCGGGTTGGCGATCACCGGCCTGCTGGCCGCCTTCATGGCGGGCATGGCAGCCAACATCTCCGCCTTCAACACGGTTCTCAGCTACGACCTCTGGGGCGACTACGTCGTCAAGGGACGCTCGGAGGAGTACTACCTGCGCGTCGGCCGGATCGCCACCGTGGTGGCGACCGTGGTGGCCATCTTCACGGCCTCGATCGCGGGCAGCTTCTCCAACATCATGGACTATCTGCAGACGCTCTTCGGCTTCTTCAACGCCCCCCTGTTCGCCACCTTCATCCTCGGTATGTTCTGGAAGCGGATGACCCCGACGGCCGGCTGGGTCGGCCTGGTGGCCGGCACGTCGTCAGCGATCGTGGTGTTCGCGCTCAACGAATGGGGTCCGCTCGACCTGCCCGGGCAGGGCGCGGCGTTCCTGGCCGCGTCGACCGCGTTCGTCGTGGACGTCCTGCTCAGCATCGCGGTCTCCATGGTGACCGAACCCAAACCTGACTCCGAACTCGTGGGGTTGGTCTACTCCGAGACCCCCAAGGATCAGCGCACCGACCCGAACGAGGCGTCGTACCCCTGGTATCGCCGGACCGTCCCGCTGGCCTGCCTGGCGCTCGCCATGGTCATCGTGCTCAATGTGGCTTTCTGAGGAGTGAGAGATGGATAGCGAGAAGACTGACAAGCACGCGGCCGGCGCACTGGACATCCGCAGCGTGATCGGTTACCTGTTGACGGCCTACGGCCTGATCCTGCTGCTGATGGGTGTCTTCGGCGACCAGGCGCTCGACAAGACCGGCGACATCAACGCCAACCTGTGGGCGGGCATCGGCCTTCTGGTCGTCGGTCTCGGGTTCTTGGCCTGGGTCCGGGTCAAGCCGATCCAGGTGCCGGAGACGGTCAGCCACGAGGACTCTTAGCCCATGGAGGGGGGCTGAGCAGCCGATCGGGGTCCGGCGGCGTGCCGGTGTAGAGCACCACGGCGTCGATGCCCTCGCTGCTGCGATAGAGGTCGACGGTCAAGGGGCAGCGGGTCTCGGGGTCTCTGGCGACACGCAGGGTGAGGCGCAGCACGGCGCGGGTCCCGGCTTCGGCCGGCCTGTCCACGGCGCAGGTCCGCGGCGGTGGGATGACCTTCGCCACGGTGAGCGTGGGGGTGACGTAGTTCTGCGGTTCATCGTGCAGGACTTGACCGGAGACGCGTCGGATCTCCTCGATCGCCGACACGCCACCCCACGCCGAGGGGTCCTGGGCGGCGGCGGTGCCGGTGATCGCCTCGGGCACGCTGCCGTCGGCGATCAGGTAGACGCGGTCGGCGAACCGGGGCGCCGGTCCGCGGCCGTTCGCGAAGTCGATGAACTCCCACGCGTCGCTGCGTTCGCCGTACTCGGCCTCGCAGTCGCTCCCGCCGGTGGTGGCGGCGTACACGATCACTCGGTCGCCGGGCTGGAATCGAGCCCCGGTGGGCGGGTCGGTGGCCAGTGCCCTGCCGTTCGGCTCACACGTCTGGGTGAGCGCGAAGGTCACCTGCAAACCCCGCTGCTCGAGCAGAGCCCTCGCGCTTTCCGCGTCGTAGGCGAACAAGGAGGGGATCTGGTCGGCGTCCAGTGATTCGTCGGCCTTGGGTGGGGTCGACCGGGAGGCGATCAGGATCGTCGCAGCGAGGAGCACGACCACCACCGCAGCGGAGATCCAGGGCCAACGCAGAGGCGGGGGTGCCGGCACCAGCAGTCCGGTGGGGGCTGCCTCCACGGCGTCGGCGGCCGCTTCGAGGCGGCGCCGCGTCTCGTCAGCGGTCGCCCACTGCAGTTCGTCACGGGCCGCCCGCTCGGCCTCCTGGACGAGGGCCGGCTTTGCGCGGACGGCCTCGGACGCCTCGCGGAGCGTGAGGTCGGCGTAGTGCAGGAGTACGACGGCGGCACGCGGCAGCGGCTCGAGACCGGCGAGCCGGCGGCGCACGGCCAGACCGTCTGCGTTTCGGCCGTCCTCCCTGGGGAGCGAGGCCGGGTCGCCCGGTGCACGGGACGCCAGGGCAGCCATCAGCGCGCGGTAGACCTCCGGATCCGGGTTCTCTGCGCGCTTGATCTCACGCGCCGCGCGGGCGACGACGGCATTGACCACCTGGGGCGCCTCGGCCTCGGGGCATCCGAGCAGGGCGGTCGCACGCACCAAGGTCGTGCGACGCGCCGCGACGTACTGGTCGAACTCCATGTCTCCACCGTCCCCGGTCAGCCTAGGACGAGGGGGGAAATGGTGCGCTCGGGCATCAGAAGTCGAAGAGCGACCCTGGCTCGGCCTTCTTCGCCTGCTCCTCGGGCTCGGCGGCAGTCTTCGGCTCCGAGGCGGGTTCGTCCTCCGGCTCGGGCGTTGCAGCCGGCTCCTCAGCCGGCGGCTCGGGGCTCGGTTCGGGCTCGATGTCGAACAGGCCCTTGCCGGCCGACGGCTCGGTGGTGGCCGTGGTCTCGGCGGGTTCGGCGGGTGCGGCGGGTTCGGCGGGTTCGGCGGGCGGTGCGGGTTCGGCTGGCGTGGTGGGGGTGTCGAAGAGTGAGCCGCCGGTGGTGGGGGCGGGTTCGGCGGGTTCGGCGGGCGGTGCGGGTTCGGCTGGCGTGGTGGGGGTGTCGAAGAGTGAGCCGCCGGTGGTGGGGGCGGGTTCGGCGGGTTCGGCGGGCGGTGCGGGTTCGGCTGGCGTGGTGGGGGTGTCGAAGAGTGAGCCGCCGGTGGTGGGGGCGGGTTCGGCGGGTTCGGCGGGCGGTGCGGGTTCGGCTGGCGTGGTGGGGGTGTCGAAGAGTGAGCCGCCGGTGGTGGGGGCGGGTTCGGCGGGCGGTGCGGGTTCGGCCGCGGCAGCCTCCACGACCTCCGGAGCAGCGGTGGGTGCGGGAGCAGCAGCTGGCTTCTTCACCTTCGTGGCGACCTCCCCCTTCACCGACGCGAGCAGCATCTGGGCCACGTCGAGCACCTCCACCTCTTCGCGGGCCGTGCCGGACGCCTGAGCGGAGGTCAGTCCGTCGGACAGCATGACGCGGCAGAACGGGCAACCGACGGCGATCTGGTCGGCCCCCGTGGCGACGGCCTCGTTGGTGCGGTTCATATTGATCCGCTCGCCGATCTTCTCCTCCATCCACATCCGGGCACCGCCGGCGCCGCAGCAGAAGGAACGCTCGGAGTTGCGCTCCATCTCCACGAACTCAGCCCCGGGCAGCACCTGGAGCAGCTCGCGCGGCGGGGTGTACACGCCGTTGTGCCGACCGATGTAGCAGGGGTCGTGGTAGGTGATCGATCGCTTGGCGGCACCGGCGCCGGAGGTGACGGGGGTGAGCTTGCCCTCCCGGACCAGCCGGTTGAGGAGTTGGGTGTGGTGCACGACCTCGAGCTCGATGCCGAAGTCCTTGTACTCGTTCTTCAGCGTGTTGAAGCAGTGCGCACAGGTGGAGACCACCTTCTTGACGCGGTATTCCTTGAAGGTCTCGACGTTCTGCTGGGCGAGGCCTTGGAACACGAACTCGTTGCCGGCTCGGCGGGCGGGATCGCCCGTGCAGGTCTCGCCGTTGCCGAGGACCCCGAAGGACACCCCGGCCAGGTCGAGCAGCTCGGCAACGGCCCGGGTGGTCTTCTTCGCGCGGTCCTCGTAGGCCCCCGCGCAGCCGACCCAGAACAGCCAGTCGACCGAGTCCAGGGACTCGAGGTCCTCTCCCACGACCGGTACGTCGAACGGCAGGCCCTTGGCCCAGTCGAGGCGCCCGGACGGCGCCATGTTCCACGGGTTGCCCTTGTTCTCGAGCCCCTTGAACAGGCCGTTCAGCTCGGCCGGGAAGTTGGACTCCACCAGGATCGCGTAGCGCCGCATGTCGACGATGTGGTCCACGTGCTCGATGTCGACCGGGCACTGCTGCACACACGCGCCACACGACGTACACGACCACAGGACGTCCGGGTCGATCACGCCGTACGCCGACTCGTCGCCGATCAGCGGTCGCTCGACCTCCTTGGTCAGCGTGTCGCCCCCAGCAGCCAGAATGGCCTCGCGCTCGGACTCCGGGGCCTGGAGGTAGGGCGCCTTGGCGTGCGCGTGGTCTCGCAACGCAGTGATGAGCAGTTTGGGCGAGAGCGGCTTCTCGGTGTTCCACGCGGGGCACTGCGACTGGCAGCGACCGCACTCGGTGCAGGAGGTGAAGTCGAGCAGGCCCTTCCAGCTGAAGTCCTCGATCGAGCCGACGCCGAGCACGGAGTCCTCATCGAGATCGTCGATGTCGTCGAGGTTGATGGCCTTGCCGCCGGAGGTCAGCGGCTTCAGGGCACCGAGCGCCGTCCGGCCTGAGGATTCCCGCTTGAACCAGATGTTGAAGAACGCGAGGAATCGGTGCCAGGCGACTCCCATCGTGATGTCCAGGGAGATCGTGATCATCCAGGCGAAGGAGATCACGATCTTGATCATGGCGACCAGATAGATGAGGTTCTCGATGGTGCCGACCGACAGCCCCGAGAACAGCTCACCCAGCCAGAACGTGAAGGGGAAGTGCAGGGCCGAGGCGTCCTCACCGGTGTTGGTGAGCAGCGCATACTCCAGACCACGCAAGGCCATGATGCACAGGCCGACACCGAGGATCACGCTCTCGACGAAGTAGCCCTGCCACATCGTCGAGCCGAAGAAGCGCCCCCGCGGGCCACGCACGCGCTCGGTGGGGCGGTTTGCGCGGTAGGTGATGAAAGCCACGATGGCGATCAGCATCATCACCGTGAAGAGCTCCGAGACCCACTCCCACAGCACGAAGTGGCCTATCAGTGGTAGCGCGAAATGGGGGTCGAAGAGTTGACCGAACGCAGTCAGCAGGGTGAAGAACAGCAGTCCGAAGCCGACGAAGATGAACCAGTGACCGGCGCCGACCCAGTGCCACTGCAACATCCGGGTGTGCCCCAGCGACTCCTTGAGCATGGTGGCCGTGCGGCCGACCGGGTTGTCCGTGCGGCTGGCGGGTTGACCGACCTTGAACACCGCGATGATCTGCCGGATCGCCCGGACGAACAGCACCACGCCGACGAGCGCGATGGACAGTGAAACCACGATGGCGAAGATCTGCATGCGGTGAGTGCTCCTCAGTGCCGGCACCTACGGGTGTGCGTCGCTGCAGCCTACGGCTCAGGACCTACGCAGGCCGAGACCCTGTGACCCCTTCATGCTGTGAGAATTCCCCCACGGAGGTGCGTTGTCTGCTTGGCACACGCTGGACAGCGTCTGGCGCGCCGCCGAGGAAGCCCGGTCGGCACCCTGCTCAGCTCGCGACGGCCAACAGTTTGCGGGTGGTGCGGAGGTCCACGACGCCGAAGACCTCGCCCTCCGTTCCGCAGACCAGGGCGGTGCGGCCGAACGGGGTGTCCTCAGGCTCGATCAGCACCCGGCCGCCGAGCCGGCAGGCCATGATGGCGGACTCATCGCAGTTCTCCACCGCGAACCAGGTCATCCAGTGCGAGGGCGTGCCCTGAGGGGCGACCTTGTTGGTGCTCATCGCGGCCACTCCGCTCCCGTCGGAGGAGCGCAGCAGGGCGAACAGGTCAAGCTCGGGCCGGCTCAGGTCGCGATAGCTGAAGCCGAAGACGTCGGCGTAGAACTCGCGGGCCATCGGCAGGTCGTTGCTGTGCAGGACGTTGAGGGCGAGACTTCCTGGCTCGTTGTAGATGCCGACACCCGTGTGGTCCCCGGCCTGCCAGACGCCGAAGCTGGCCCCGTCGGGGGAGGAGGCGAAGAACATCCGGCCGTTGGGTCCTACGTCCACCGGATCGAAGTGGGCATCGCCGCCGGCGGCGCGGACGCGTCGAGCCGTCTCGTCGGCGTCCTCGACCGCGAAGAAGGTCGCCCAACTCGCGGGGACCTCGTCGTCGTCCTTCGGGCCGATGGCCGCGGCTGGTCGCCCGTCCTTGAAGGCGAGGATGTAGTCGCCTTCCTCGGCGCCGGCCTCGTAGCAGTCCCAGCCGAAGAGGTTGCGGTAGTACGCCGCAGCCTCCTGCGGGTGGTCGACGGCCACCTCCACCCAGTTGGGGGTGCCTTCAGGCCACGCCTCTTCGCGTGTGGGCATGCAGTGGGCTCCTCTTTGTCGACCCGAACCATCGTGCCCGGTTGTCGTCGTTTCCGCCGGAGAACCAGGAATCAGGCCCCGATATCGGCTGTGATCCTGACGGGGAGTGGTGGTGCGGGGCTGGTATGTCGGTGTCGGGTGGGGGTGGTGATGTCGATGTGGTGTGGGTGTGGCCAGGTGTGGGTGGTGTGGTGGGTCCAGCCGGGGGTCTGCTTGGCGTAGAGGCGGCGGATCAGGACGCGTCCTTGGGTGGTGGCGATGAGGTCGCGGGCGGTGGGCGAGGGGAGGGGGCCGTGGCCACGCAGGTGCGCAGCCCGGCCGGAGCCGGACCCGGTGTGGTCGCCGAGGAGCATCTCCGCGGTCATGACGAGTTGGACCTCGACGTTGAGGGTGGAGGTCAGGGTGCTGGACAGGGTGTTGGACAGGCCCACGAGGCGTTGGCAGAAGGTGTCGGCGACCCGCTGGGTGCGGGTGCGGGTGTCGTCTTCGGTGTGTGGGAGGGCGGCGTGCCCGGTGAGGGCGAGCATGACGGCGGTGCCTTCGGGGGCGGGCACGACTGCGCTGATCAGGGTCATCCCGTCCGCTACAGGTCGCGAGGTGACCCGACGCTCGGTGCGGGCCTTGGCCATCCGCTTGAGGGTGGCGTGTTCGTCGAGCTCGAAGGACAGTCTGCGGGTCGCCCACAGCAGCGCCTTGTCCCCCAGCTCGCTCAGTTGGTGGGTGAGGGTGGCATCGACGGTGCGCCGGTCTTCGGCGCAGAGGACCCGGGTCTCGTGGGCGATGATCTCGGCACGGTGTTCGTTGATGTCGCCGCGACCCAGGGCAGCCAGGGTCTGGGGGAGGTCGTGGACCAGGGCCCGGGCCAGGGTGAGGTGGCGGCGTGCGTGGTGTGGGCTCTCCCGGCGAGCCGAAGCGACTTCCTGGGCTACCCCCCGACCGGCTTGGTCCTCACCGAGTCCGGTGGCGAGGTGTTCGGCTCTGCGCATCATGTCGAGGCGTTCGGTGAGCCGGGCCTGGGCGGCGGCCGCCGCTGCCTTGACCCGCTCCGGCCCGGAGATGGCATCGATGACGAAGACGTCGCCACCCGGGCCGTCGCCCAGCGTGGCGAGGTCACCGACCAACCGACCCAGCGCAGCCACCCACTCATCACCGGCAGCGGAGGCAGCGACTGGGTGGTCTTCGAACATGCGTTCGATTCTACGCTCGAACTCCGACACCCCGCAGGACGATCCCCCCGGCCTGTGGACAGAGGCGCGCAGGGGTCGATGGCAGGCTTCCCCTGTGAAGGCAACCGACGTCCTGGACCTGCTGAGCGAGTTGGACGGGGTGGGCGTCGACTACTGGCTGGACGGCGGCTGGGGCGTCGATTGCCTTCTCGGCGAGGAGACAAGGACCCATGGCGACCTGGACGTTGTCCTCCACCGAGACCACGTGTCCGTCGTCAGGGGACTGCTGACCGCCCGTGGCTACGAGGTCATCAGGGATTGGCTGCCGACGTCCCTGGCTTACCGCGGGCCCGCTGGGCGGGAGGTCGACCTACACCCCGTGGACCCGTCTCCCGGCGGGGGCGGCTACCAGCTGCTGCAGGACGGCACACGCTGGCACTACAGCCCTCCCGTACAGGGGTCCATCGCCGGTGTCGCGATCCGCTGCGCCTCCGCCGAGGACCAGCTCGTCATGCACCAGGGCTATGAACCGCGCCCCGTCGACTACGTCGACGTGCGCCGCATCTCGGACAGGTTCGGCCTCGAGGTCCCGCCCCCGTTCGACGGCGCAGGGGCGTAGTCCTTCCTGGGTGTGGATGCGATCATGGTCTGATGAACGCACGGGGGCTGATGGTGTGTGCGCTGGCCTGCCTGGCACTGGCCGGATGCGGCGAGTCCACCGCGAGTGCGTCGCAGGGGGAGCCGTTCGAGTTGCCCGTCGGGCCGACCCAGTGGGATGCGAGCGCCCCGGCCTGGTTTCACGACGGCACGTTGCACGTGGGTGAGCAGAGCGTCGAGCTGGGCGACCGGGTGGACCAGTTCGTCCTCGGCGCCACCGGCGCCTACTGGATGCGCGGCCAGACCCTGATGTTCACCAGCGCGGAGGGGGACACGCAGAAGGTCGAGGACGTGGGCTGGGGCAACCTGGCGGTCTCGGCGGACAGATCGGTTTTCGCCACAGTGGACCAGTCGCGGGGCCCGACCGACGACTATGGGACCCACGTCCTCCAGGTGGCGGCGTTCGACACCCGCACAGGCGAGCAGCTCTACCGCACTCCCGATGAGGAGCCGGACAGAAAGGACGACCTGGCCGACCTGTACGGCGAGATCATGCCGCTGCTCCACGGGGTGAGTGACGAGCGCCTCTTCTTCGACAGCACCACCATCGATCTCGGGGACGGCTCGACGGTGCCCGCGACTCTGGATGCCGACAGTGTCGAGGTGTACGACGGCTACGCCGAGACGCTCTTCCCCGACGGCTACCGCGTGAACATCGGCGGTGAGGGCAGGCACCGCGAGCTGGCCGAGTCCTCGATGTTCGGTGTGGGGCGCCTGTCGCCCGACCGGAGCACGATCTTCGACGTGTCGATGTGGCCCACCCCGGCGGTCGTGTACGACGCGGCGACCGGCCGCCAGCGCTCGATCGGCGCTCCCTGGAGGCACTTCACCTTGGCCGGGTGGAGCGACGAGGACACGTTCTTCGGTGTCGCGGAGCGAATCGACGAGAAGCACGCCGTCAACGTGCTGCGTGCACAGCAGGTCGTCACCTGCAAGGTGCGGACCCTCGTGTGCACCCCGGTGAGCCCGGTGATCCCGACCGACGACGAGGCTCAGTCTCCGTCACTCCTGATGGAGGGCAGCGCCAACGGGCTCTGAGGCGGATCACGGCAGCAACGGCAGCACAGCCTCCACGGAGCCCCCGGTGGGTCCCGGTCCCGCCACGAGAGTTCCACCGAGCTCGACGGCACGCTCGCGCATCGATGCCAGTCCGACGCCCGCCGACCAGTCCTGGGTGGGTCCTCCCACGTCGGCCACCCGGATCCTCAGGCCCGTGGGGTCGGCGGAAAGCAGCACCGTGGCGGCGGGGCTGGAGGTGTGCCGAGAGACGTTGGTGAGGGCCTCGAGGACGATGCGGTAGGCGGCGACCTCCACGGCGGCGGAGAGCTCGGGCAGGTGGTCGGGCGAGGAGACGGTCACGGTCAGGGGCGATCCGTCCTGAGCTCGGAGCGCCGTGGCCTGTTGACGGAGAGCCGGGACGAGCCCGAGCTCGTCGAGTGCCGGCGGCCTCATGGCGTAGACCAGCTGCCTGATCTCGTCGATGGCGGTGACGGTCTCTCTGCGCAGGCTCCGCAGCAGCTCGTCGGCGGCATCAGGGTCGATGCGCAGCAGATTGCGCGCGGCGTCCGCCTGGAAGGCGATGCCCGACAGGCGCGGTCCCAACCCGTCGTGCAGGTCGCGGCGCAGACGGCGGCGTTCCTCCTCGATCACGCCGATGGCCTGGCCGCGAGCCTCCAGCAGGTCGGCGGCCAGAGCCCGGGCGCGCAGGGTCTGCGCGAGCAGAGGGGCCGTCAGCCGAAGCACGTGCAGGTCGTCCTGGGACAGGGTCAGGTCACCGGGGCGGAGGCCGACCACCAGCCGACGGGTCCCACCCTCGAGCTCGAAGGTGCGTGTCTGGGTCGTCACCATGCCGGAGGCCGCGAGAACCTCGTCGCCGGAGACCACGGCGGCGTACGGCAGCACCAGGGCCTGCCGGATGGCCCGGAGTGCGAGCACGGGGTCCTCGCCGATCCCCACCACCACTCGGCTGGCCGCGTCGAGAGGGTCCGGTCGAGTGCCGAAGAGCAGCTCGTCGACCACGCCCCGCAGAACCACTTGGAGCGGGGCGAACGTGAGCGCCACCACCGCACCCACGAGGCCCAGAGCGCCGATCGACAGCGTCCGGCCGCCGACCAGCTCGAGCAACGAGGCCAGCGCCACGAACAGGGCCAGGTAGGTCACCACCGCCACGGCGAGCACCACGCTGCGCACGACCAGGGCGCGCACGTCGACGATCTCGGGCATCGCCACCCCGACGTACAGGGCGGGGCCGACGAGAGCGAACAGCCCCAGCCCGGCTCCGGACCCCGCGGAGCCGTCCGCGGCGAACATCGCGGCACCCGCGATCAGGCCGCACGTTCCTGCGCTGAGCGCCATCCACTGCAGCGCCCGACGCTCCGCGCCCTCCCCACGCTCGATCCGGAACCAGGTGTGCGCGAACAGGATGAGACCGATCGTCAGGCCCAGCGAGCTCATCACCACGTCGTTGCGCCACTGGGCCACCGACAGCCCTCCGCACCCGAGGAGCGCCGCCAGGGCCACGAAGTCCACCGGGTGCTGCCAGCGCAGCACGGGGTACGCCGTCACCGCCAGCGGGACCAGGAGGGCCCCGGCAACGGTGAGGGCAAGCGCCCGTGCATCGTGCAGCTCGCGGGACTCGAGGAGCACGCCAGCCAGTCCGACAGCACCCGCCAGCGCGAGCAGGGCTCCGGCCAGCCGGCCTCGTGGTGTGACGAGCAGGGCCACGCCGCTGGCCAGGAACGCCAGCGCCACCACCGTCAGCGCCACCATCACCGACGGTGGGAACGGACTCATGGACCGCCCCCGAGGCCGCCCTCACGGGCCCGGACGATAGCCGAGGCCCGGTCGGCGACCTCCAGCTTGGCGAAGATGCTGGTCAGGTTGTTGCTCACCGTCTTGGGGGAGAGGAACAGCTGCTCCGCAATCGCGCTCGTGCGCCGCCCGTCGGCCAGGAGCGCCAGGATCTCGCGCTCACGGCTGCTCAGCTGGGGGAACGGCTCCTCGCTGACGACGACCGGTGGATCGGTGAAGAAGTCGAGCAGGCGGGAGGCGATCCCCGGCCCGAAGATCGCCTGACCGTTGGCGACCGCTCGGATCGCACCGACGATGTCGTCCTGCTCCGCGCCCTTGAGGAGGTAGCCCCGTGCGCCGGCCTGCATGGCGGTGAAGACGGTGGCGTCGTCCTCCAGCATCGTCAGGACGAGCACGGCGGTCTCCGGGACGCTCGCCCGGATCCGCCGAGTGGCCTCGACGCCGTCGACGCCAGGCATGCGCAGGTCCATCAGCACCACGTCGGGGCACGTCAGCTGTGCTTCCCGTACGGCGGCCTCGCCATCGGCCGCGTCGCCGACCACCTCGATGCCGTCGATGGTGTCGAGCAGGGCGCGCAGGCCGCCACGCACGACGGGGTGGTCGTCGGCGATCACCACGCGCACGTTCATGGGTCCCATGATGGCGCTCAAGCGACCCGATGACCCCGGGAAGTTCCTCCCGAATCTTCGGGAGCGCGCGGGAACCTGATCGGGCAGGATGCTGCTGGGCGCGGGAATGCGGACGGGCCCACGGTGGAGCCTCCAGCTCGTCCCTCTCACCAGGAGTCACCATGAATCCCAACTCAGGGCGTCAGAAGGTGGGGCTCGTCCTCGCCGGACTGATCAGCCTCACCTCCGTGCCCAGCGTGCTCACGCCGACCCCCGACGGCGAGGTCGGACCTCCGCTCGGGATCCTCGTCCTCTCCACGGTGCTCGGCATCGTCGGCTTCGTCGGCGTGTTCCCGGCCTGGCGCGGCAGCTCCCTCGCTCTCCGGGTGGTGGCCGGTGCGCTGGTCGTCAGCGTGCTGTCCTCGCTGCCGGCGCTCTTCGTCGACATCCCCGTCTGGTTGAAGCTGGCCGCAGGAGTCGGCATCGCGCTCAGCATCGTCGCCCTGATCCTGATGTTCTCGCCAGCGCGCCGGCCCGTGCCGGTGCTGGACTGAGGGGGCGAGATGATCGCGATCGTCACTGTCCTGCTGGCCTTCCCGCTGGGCTACCTGATGCGGTCACGGCTGGCCGCCAACACGGCGTACGCGGTCGCGTACCTGTGGGCGTTCACGTTCCAGACGCTCTACCTGCTTCTCGACTCCCTCGGCAACGCGAAGGAGCCGGCCTTCAAGGCGGGTGAGTTCCCAGGGCCCTACGGGGCGGTGACGCTGGGGATCTTCGGTGTCGGCTTCGCTCTGGTGGCTCTGGGGCACTGGGTGCGCGCCCGGCGCTCCGGCAGGGTCGGCGGCGCCCCGCTCAGCGAGCAGCCTGCCCACTGAGCCTGCGGGTCACCGTCCGGGCGGTGTGCAGGACCGCGTCGACCATGGTGGCGGCGTCCACGTCGTCGGCATAGGTCACCGCGATCCCGGCCACCGGGTGCCCGTTGTGGTCGAGCACCGCCGCGGCGACGCTGGCGAAGCCGGGGGTGACCTCCCCGTCCTCGCTGGCGTAACCGCGTTGCCGGGTCTCTGACAGCAGCGTCCTCAGCGTGCTCAGCGACGTCGGACCCTTGCCATGGCGGTTCACGAAGGCATCGCGGTCGGGGTGGAGCGCCCGCACCTGGCTGGCCGGCAGGGCAGCGAGGATCGCCCGCCCGCTGGCGGTCAGGTGCGCGGGGAGACGTACGCCGACATCGGTGACCAGCGGCGGTCGGCCGGGCGCGCGCTCCTCGACCACGTAGAGCACGTCACGCCCGTGCAGCACGGCCAGGTGGGCACTCTGCCGGGTGCGGTCGACGAGCTCGGCGAGCGGACGTCGGGCGATGCGCTGGAGTGGCTCCTGCCGCGAGTAGCCGCTGCCCACCTCGAACGCCGCCACCCCGAGGCCGTAGCGGCGCTCATCGGGCAGGTGCACCACGAACCCTTCGGCGATCATCGCGTTCAGCAGGTGGTACGCCGTGCTGCGGGGCAGGTCGCAGGCCCGGGTGATCCGATCCAGGGCGACCGGGTCGGGCTGGCTGGCCAGGAACCGCAGCACCCTGAGGGCTCGGGTGGCGGCAGGGACCTGACTCACGCGCTCACCCTAGAAGAGCTGCGGGACGAACGTCTGCTCGTGCATCGGCGGCCGCACGTAGGGCACCTCACGCATCTGAGGCAGCTCGACGAGGTCCGGCGCGACGTCGACGTACTCGAACTGGCCCAGCAGGTGGTTGATGCAGTTGAGCCGCGCGCCCTTCTTGTCATCGGACGGTACGACGTACCACGGTGCCTGCTTGATGTCGGTGTATTGGAAGGTGGTGTCCTTGGCCATCGAGTAGCGCACGTAGTACTCGTGCTCGGCCAGGTCCATGTCGGAGAGCTTCCAGCGCTTCAGAGGCTCGGCATTGCGGTCCTCGAACCGTTTGCGCTGCTCCTCGAAGGACACCGAGAACCAATACTTGATGACCGTGATGCCCGAGCGCACCAGCATCCGCTCGAACTCGGGGGTGGTGCGCAGGAACTCCTGGTGCTCGTCCTCGGTGCAGTAGCCCATCACCCACTCGACGTTGGAGCGGTTGTACCAGCTGCGGTCGAACAGCACCATCTCGCCAGCGGCCGGCAGGTGCTCGACGTACCTCTGGAAGTACCACTGGGTCCGCTGGCGCTCGGTGGGCTTCGGCAGCGCCACCACCTTCACCGTGCGCGGGCTGGTGCGCTCGGTGATGCGCTTGATCACGCCGCCCTTGCCGGCCGAGCCGCGCCCCTCGAAGATCACCAGCACCTTGAGACCCTGGCTCTGGATCCAGTACTGCAGCAGCACCAGCTGTTCCTGCAGTCGCTCCATCTCGGCCTCGTAGACCGCCGACCTGAGCTTGCCGGCCTTGGTGTAGTCGGCACGGTCGCGGCCTCCGGTCGCCGTGCCGATGTCGTCGGCGCCGGCGGGCGGTGTGCTGGGGTGCTTCATGCGTGGCTCCTGCCCGTTGATGCTCGTGGACTCAACCTGCCCGTACGGCGCGTGCGGTGGCAAGCGTTTGCGGTCAACGACACCTGCGGTGTATCTCCCGTGCCGGTGCCGACTCCTTGCCAACGAGCCGTGAAGTCGGCAATCTGGCTGGGACGGCGTTGACCGAGAGACGGAGTCATGCCTGGCACCAGAAGCGCACTGATCGTGGCGACCTACCTCCACGAGGACCCGGGTCTCACTCGACTGCGCGCGCCCGCCAGGGACGCCGACGAGCTCGCCGAGGTCCTGTCCGATCCCGACATCGGGGGCTTCGAGGTCGTCACCGTGGTCAACGGCCGTTGTCACGAGGTGAACCGGGCAGTCGCGGAGTTCTTCAAGGACCGTGGACCCGACGACCTGCTGCTGGTGCACTTCTCCTGTCACGGACTCAAGGACGACAGCGGCGAGCTCTTCTTCGCCGCCACCGACACCCGGCTCGACCTGCTCGAGGCGACCGCGGTGCCCTCGAGCTTCGTCAGCCGGACGATGGATCGCTCCCGGGCCGGACGCGTCGTCCTGCTGCTGGACTGCTGCTACTCGGGAGCCTTCGCACGAGGCATGGTCCCGCGCGCCGTCGGGACGGTCGATGTGAACGAGCGACTCGGTGGCCGGGGCAGGGCCGTGATCACGGCCTCGTCGGCCCTCCAGTTCGCCTTCGAGGGCGACGACCTGGCCGACGGCGCGCTGGACGCCAACGGGCCGTCCGCCTTCACAAGCGCGCTGGTCCAGGGCCTGCGCACCGGGGAGGCCGACAAGGACCAGGACGGTTGGGTCTCTCTCGACGAGCTGTACGCCTTCGTCCATGACGAGGTCACCCGGGTCTCGCCGCAACAGACGCCCAAGAAGTGGACCTTCGACATCGAGGGCGACGTGTACGTCGCCCGGCGCGGGGCGCCGGTGACCACGCCGAGCGAGCTGCCCGAGGAGATCGAGGGGTCGCTGGAGAGCCTGCTCACGTGGGAGCGCGAGGCTGCGGTGGTGCCGTTGCAGGCGCTGCTCGGGGCGGGGCACCCCGGCCGGGCACTGGGTGCGCGCCGCGCGCTCGAGCGGCTCGCTGCCGAGGACGACAGTGTCCGCGTGCGCGCGGCTGCGGTGGCTGCGCTGGCGTCGGTGCCCGCCCGGACCGGTGCCCGAGCCCGCCCCTGAACCTGTGCCCGAGCCCACCCCTGAACCGGTGCCCGAGCCCACCCCTGAACCTGGTGCCCGATCCGTGATGCCCGAACCGGTGCCTGAACCCGTGCCTGAACCCGAGCCCGTGCCCGAGCCCGTGCCCGAACCCGTGCCCGTGCCCGTGCCCGAGCGCCCCGAGCCTCGCGACCGTCGGCCGCTCTGGGCGGTCGCGGCGGTCGCTTCGCTGGCTGTGATCGTGGGGGTGGTGCTCTGGCTCCTGCCCGACTCCGACGGTGGAGGGTCGACGGCCGGGAGCCCACAGGAAAGCGGGTCCGGATCGACGACCGGGGGCCCGGGCCCGTCCTCCGCCACGGGTCCGTTGGGGGTGACCCAGGGTGGCGACGTGCTCAGCCCGTCGGAGTTCCTGGTGACCAGGACGACCACACGGGCAAGAAGCTGATCGCCTTCGACGACGCCAACGGCAACCGCTCGACGTACGACGGCCTGCCGGGGGATGTCGGCCTGCCCACCATCAGCGACGACCGGCGGTCGATGGTCTATCTGACGGGGTCTCAGGAGACCGGCTGGGAGCCCATGCTCGCGAGCGCCGACGGGTCGAAGGTCCGGCCCCTGCTCAACGACGCCGCGAGGTCCACGTGCCCCTTCACCGGTCGCCCTGCGTTCTCACTCGACGGCCGGCTGGTGGCGGTGGTGTGCTACGACCAGGCGCTGACCTCGATGGGTCTGTGGACGGTGGACCTCGCCGACCGCTCTCTGGGCAAGCAGCTCGACTCGTCCTCCGAGGTGACCGGCAGCGCCACCTGGACCGGGGACGACGCAGTCGTCTACGAGAAGATCAGTGACTCCTCCGAGCAGACCCGGCTCTTCTCGGTCCCCCGCAACGGGGGAGAGGCCACGGACATCACGCCCGACATGCCGGGCTCCTACAGCCATCCGGACTGGTCCGAGAACGGGCTGCTGGTCCTCGTGTCCTCGTCCGCGGCCGACGTGGGTCGGGTGGCGAGCATCGACGAGGACCGTGCTCTGAGCTTCTTCGGCGACGAGGCGCCGCCAGGTCACCGACCTGGTCCACCAGTGCCGACCGGGCCATCTGGGTCCAGGCCGCTCCCGGTGGCGGGACCCTGCTGTGGACGGGATCCGCCGGGGCGAGGCGTCCTCGATCGACATTCCCGAGCTCAGCGGCAAGCTCGGCCCGCCGGCCTGGGGCACCAGATGAGGCTCAGGGCTCGGGGCCGTCGCGCTCTGGGCGATGAAGGCCTCGACCAGCGCGGCCTGTTGCTCCTCGGTGGGGTTGAGCTCGATCGACTGACCGTTGACGGTGATTCGAAGGGTCGAGGGTGCCGCCGGTGTGGATGGCGCGACCCCAGCCAGGCGCGAAGCATGCCGAAGACCTTCTCGAGCACGTCCAGGGTGGGTTTGACGCTGACCGCGAGAGCCCCGATCGCCGCGACATCCAGGCCCCGGGTGCCCGGCGGCGCGGCCCGGCCTTCGCGGCGGCAACCTGTCCGACCTCGTGGATCTCCAGCAGTTCGCGTCGCAGGCCCATGGTGATGCGGTCCAGCTCCTCAGGATCTGCCTGCGAACCCTCGGAGAACACCTCGACCAGGATCTCGTCGTCCATTCCGATCACCTCGAGAACTAGCGGTGTGTCGAGTCTAGGGCCGCCACCCGCTCAGGACAGGGCCCGCTCAGGACAGGCCCACTCAGGACAGGGCCCGCTCCTTCGCCACCGGAACGAGGAAGGTGGCGAGGAGAGGGAACGCAGCGGCGCCGATGAAGAGGGCCGGGAAACCTGTCGCCGGGACAAGCAGCCCGGCCAGGGGCGGTACGGCGGCCGCGGTCAGGAACTGGGCTGTGTTCTGGATGCCGAGAGCCCGGCCGGACCAGAAGGCGCCGGCGCGTTCGGCCACCGCGGTGAAGGCGAGCCCGTTGTCGGCGACCGTGACGGCCGTCGCCACCACCATCAGGACCACCGCGATGCCCCAGTCGAGCCAGGCCGTGAGGCCGAGCGCCGCCATGGTCACCGCTGCGGCGACTGCCACCCAGCGCAGGGGACGGAGCCGACTGCCGACCATGTCGGAGAGCTGGCCGGCGGCGATCCGACCGAACGCGCCGAACACCTGCGCGGCCGCCACGGCGGTGCCGGCCGCCGCCGGCGACCAGCCCCGGTCCTGGACGAGCCACACCAGGGCGTAGGTCCACACGACGAACTGGGGAACGACCAGAAGCGTCGAGACACCGTGGATCCTGGCCAGGTAGTCACCCTGCCGGTAGGGGTTGGGTGCGGTGTCAGCCGTGCGCTCGGGCCGGGGTGGGTCGATCACGACGAGGGCGACCGCCAGGGCCCCCACCAGGGTCGCGACCGGAGCAAGGATCAGGGCGGCAGAGATGCCCTGCCGGTCCGCGAGCACCGCGAGGGTGATGGCCGCCAGTCCGACACCGACCGGCTGCGCCATCTGACGGATGCCCATGGCCAGGCCGCGCCGGTCCGGCGGGAACCAGGCCACGACGACCCGACCGCTGGCCGAGTTGGTGCTCGCGGCGCAGGCGCCGGCGAGGAAGAGCAGCACCGATAGCCACACCGGCCCTTCGACCAGGACGGCGGCCCCGCCTGCGAGCGCGGCGCCCAGGAGCCCAGCCAACAGGGCGAATCGCTCGCCCCGACGGTCGACCACCAGGCCCCACAGGACGAGGGTCGTCATCACCCCGAGCATCGGCGCCGCGGCCACCACACCGGCCTCGAAGAGGGAGAGGCCGAGTCGCTCGTGCAGGGCGGGGATCAGGAAGGCCGGCCCGTGCACCGCGATGGCGACGCCGCCTGGGCGAAGGTGCGGACCGCGAGCATGCCCCACCGGCGCAGCTCGCCGATGTCGGGAGGTTGCAGGGTCGTGCGCACCGGACCAGTCAACGCCGTCCCCGGGCGAGGGACCGACCCGATCTCACCCGATGATCTGTGAGAAGCGTCATCGCCGGTGAGCGGTCTCGGATCCGAGACGGCGGGCCTGGTGTCGCATCTAGCGGCTGCGCCGGTGCGGGAGTTTGATGAAGCCATGACCACCTCCGTCTCCGTCGGCATCGGCCCGCTCTCGTTCGACGACGTCCTCAGCAGTCACCCGCGACGGTGCCGGCGTCGTGATCGCACCCGATGCTCGAGCAGCGATCGTCCGGGCCCGAGCCGTCGTCGAGGAGCTGGCGGCAGCCCCCACCCCGTCGTACGGAATCTCCACCGGGTTCGGTGCCCTTGCGACCCGCCACATCCCGACCGACATGCGTGCCCAGCTGCAGAAGTCGCTGGTCCGCTCCCACGCCGCCGGCTCCGGGCCCGAGGTCGAGCGTGAGGTCACCCGCGGCCTCATGCTGCTGAGGCTCTCCACCCTGGCGACCGGCCACACGGGCATCAGGGTCGAGACCGCTCAGCTGATGGCCGACCTGCTCACCCACGGCATCACCCCGGTCGTGCACGAGTACGGCT
>CAWIOB010000006.1:0-439017 GCA_963837595.1 uncultured Actinomycetota bacterium
GTGGACCCTCGGGCTCGTCACGGCACCTGTCAGCCAGGCACGCCACCGAGCTCGAGCGCGGTGGGCCACGGCTCATCCAGTTGCCCCGGTCGCCGCGTGGGTGTCAGGGGTTGTTGGCGGTTGTCAGGGGTTGCAACGGCTGACAACCGCGAGTTTCCCCGGATATCCGGGGATCCCGACGTGGTCCTAAAAAGGGGGAAGGCGGCTGACGGTCGGCGCGAGACCCATCTCAGGATGGGTCGCAGCTCAACTGTCAGCCGCCCTATGGCCCCCCCGGGCATTCACAGAAGCGTGTAGGCCTTGTCCAGGACGACGCGAAGGATCTGCTCGATCTCGTCGAAGTGGGCTTGGTCGCAGATCAGCGGGGGAGAGAGCTGGATGACTGGGTCGCCCCGGTCATCGGCCCTGCAGTAGAGACCTTCGTCGTAGAGCGCCTTGGACAGGAAGCCGCGCAGCAGCTTCTCGGCCTCGTCGTCGTTGAAGGTCTCCTTGGTCGCCTTGTCCTTGACGAGCTCGATGCCGTAGAAGTAGCCGGCCCCACGGACGTCACCGACGATCGGCAGGTCGTGCAGCCGCTCCAGGGTGGCGCGGAAGCCGTCCTCGTTCGCCCGGACGTGCTCGAGCACGTTCTCGTTCTCGAAGACGTCGAGGTTGGCGAGCGCGACCGCGGTGGAGACGGGGTGACCGCCCCAGGTGTAGCCGTGCATGAACGAGTTGTGCCCCTGCAGGAACGGCTCCATCAGGCGGTCGGAGGCGATCATGGCCCCCAGCGGCGCGTAGCCCGAGGTGATGCCCTTGGCGCAGGTGATGATGTCGGGCTGGTAGCCGTAGCGCTCTGCAGCGAACATGTGGCCGAGTCGCCCGAAGGCGCAGATGACCTCGTCGCTGACCAGCAGGACGTCGTACTCGTCGCAGATCTCGCGAACCCGCTGGAAGTAGCCCGGCGGCGGTGGGAAGCAGCCGCCGGAGTTCTGGACAGGCTCGAGGAAGACCGCCGCAACGGTGTCGGGGCCCTCGAACTCGATGGCCTCCGCGATCCGGTTGGCCGCCCAGAGGCCGAAGGCCTCCTCGTCGTCCTGGTGGACCGGGGCGCGGTAGAAGTTGGTGTTCGGCACCCGGAAGGTCGACGGCACCAGGGGCTCGAAGGGGGCCTTCATGCCGGGGATGCCGGTGATCGACAGGGCTCCCTGGGGAGTGCCGTGGTAGGCGATCGCACGGCTGATGACCTTGTGCTTGGTCGGCTGGCCGGTGAGCTTGAAGTATTGCTTGGCCAGCTTCCACGCCGACTCGACTGCCTCGCCGCCCCCAGTGGTGAAGAAGACGCGGTTGAGGTCGCCCGGCGCATAGCCGGCGACCCGCTCGGCCAGCTCGATCGCGCCGGGGTGGGCGTACGACCAGAGCGGGTGGAAGGCCATCGATGCGGCCTGCTTGGCGGCGGCCTCGGCGAGCTCGGTGCGTCCGTGGCCCAGCTGGTTGACGAACAGCCCCCCGAGACCGTCGAGGTAGCGCTTGCCCTTGGCGTCGTAGATGTAGGCGCCCTCACCGCGGACGATGATCGGCACGTCTGAGGTGTCGTACGTCGAGTGGCGGGTGAAGTGCATCCACAGGTGGTCCTTGGCGGCCTGCTGCAGGTGGTCGTAGTCGGGGTGCTGATCCATGCCCCAATCGTGACCCCTCCGCCCGCTTTCGGCAAGCGAATTCGTAGTTCTGCCCCCGATTGTTTGCGGATTTCGTCGGTTCCTTCCGAGGCGGAGGGGCAACTGGTACTAATCGTGCATGAAGATCACAGCGCTGGGCGTCGCATGATCACGGCCTTCGTCAACGGGTCGGTGTTCGATGGCCACCGACACCGTCCCGGTGAGGGCCTGGTCATCGAGGACGGGGTGATCACGGCGCGCCCCGCTCGAGGCACCGAGACGCCGAGCGGTGTCGACCGCGTCGTCGATCTCGACGGCGGGCTCGTCGCGCCCGGCTTCATCGACGCCCACGTGCACGCTGTGCAGGGGGGCCTCGAGCGGATCCGGTGCGACCTCTCCGACCTCACCACGCGAGCGCAGTACCTCGCCCGCATCGCGGAGTACGCCGCCCGCAACCCGGACCTGCCCTGGATCCTCGGAGGAGGCTGGTCGATGGCTGCCTTCCCCGGCAACAGCGCACCCAGCTCCGATCTCGACGCCCTGGTTGCGGACCGGCCGGTCTTCCTGGTCAACCGCGACCACCACGGGGCCTGGGTGAACACCCGTGCCCTGGAGCTGGCGGGAGTGGATGCGAGGACCGACGACCCCGACGACGGTCACTTCGACAGGGATGCCGATGGCAACCCGACCGGCACCCTGCACGAGGGGGCCATGGGTGCGGTGACGCCGTACATGCCGGTGACCCACCCCGACGAGTTCTACCGGGGGCTGTTGGAGGGGCAGCGCTACCTCCACGCCCACGGGGTCACCGGGTGGCAGGACGCCATCCTCGGCGACTACGCCGGCATCGACGACCCGTCCTCGACCTACCTTCGCGCTGCCGAGGCGGGTGACCTGACCGCCACGGTCGTCGGCGCCCTGTGGTGGGACCGTGAGCGAGGGCTCGACCAGCTCCCCGAGCTCCTGGACCGTCGCGAGCGGCTCACCCGCGGGCGGCTGCGGGCGACCAGCGTGAAGATCATGCAGGACGGGATCGCCGAGAACGGCACGGCGGCCATGCTGTCGCCCTACTTCGACCGGTGCGGCCATCCGACCACGAACACCGGGCACTCCTTCGTTGACGGGACCGCCCTGCGCGGGTACGTCGCCGCGCTGGACGCCGAAGGGTTCCAGGTGCACGTGCACGCCATCGGCGACCGCGGCGTTCGCGAGACCCTCGACGCCTTCGAGTCGCTCGGGGAGCGCAGCGGGGCGGGACGGCACCACATCGCCCACCTGCAGCTGGTCCACCCCGATGACGTGCCGCGCTTCGGGACACTCGGCGTCGGCGCGAACATGCAGGCGCTGTGGGCCTGCAACGACGACCAGATGGTCGAGCTGACCCTGCCGTTCCTGGGGGTCGAGCGAAGTGGCTGGCAGTATCCCTTCGGCGACCTCGCACGCACGGGCTCACCGCTGGGAATGGGGAGCGACTGGCCGGTGTCCAGCCCTGATCCGCTTGCGGCGATCCACGTCGCGGTGAACCGCACGGCGTACGCCGCCCAGGGACCCGAGGGCCACGATCCGCTGCTGCCCGAGCAGGCCCTCGACCTCACGACCGCCTTCGCGGCGTACACCTCGGGCTCGGCGCGCCTCAACCACCGGGACGAGGCCGGGGTGTTGGAGGTGGGCACGGTCGCCGATCTGGTGGTCCTGGACCGAGACCCCTTCGCCGGCCCGATCGGCGAGATAGGTGCCGCCACGGTGAGGTCGACCTGGGTCGACGGCGAGGCGATCTACCTCAGCTGACGTCTCGCTGGTTCCCCAGCTCGTCGTCGGGGTATTTCTGCAGGTAGCGCCCCATCTGGTCGTCGCCCACGGCCCTCCACAGCTTCTTGGCGCGGGCGGCGTCGATGATGTTCACCGAGCCCGCGTTCTCGACCGTCTCGTAGTGGTCGAGCGGCAGCGTCACGAACTTGACCTTCTTGGCGTCCAGGCCTTCGAGGCTGAGCGCGAGACCGCGGATGTCGGAGTTGGAGAAGCTGTCGTCGACGGTGAGGTGGCTCGTGATCGCGCCGAGGGTCTTTGTGAACGTGACTGGGTTGCCGATCGTGCCGTCGTCGAGCACCTTCTCCATCACCGCGCGCAGGAAGTTCTGCTGGCGCGCCACGCGGTCGAAGTCGCCGTTGGTCAGCCCGTGGCGCTGGCGCACGTACTTCAGTGCCAGATTGCCTTCGAGGTGGTTCCAGCCCTTCTCCCAGGTCTGGTCCTGATAGCTGTCGTAGACGGTCTCGGGCACATAGACATCGACGCCGCCGATCGCTGTGGTCAGGTCGCGGAAACCCTCGTAGTCGATGACAGCGAGGTGGTCCATCCGCAGACCGGTCAGCTTCTCCACCGTGCGGAGCGTGCCGAAGGGGCCATATTCGGAGAAGGCCGCGTTGACCTTGTTCTCGCCGTGGTCCTTGCCGGCCTCGTCGTAGATGGGGACGTAGGAGTCGCGCGGGATCGAGACGACGTACGCCGCCTTCCGGTCGGCGGGGATGTGCACCACCATGATGGTGTCGCTGCGGTAGGCACCGGGGTCCCAGGTGCCGTCGGACAGCTCCTCGGCCACCGTGGGCTTGTCGACGTTCTGGTCGGGGTTGTCGGCACCCATCAGCAGGATGTTGAGCGCCTTCGTGGGCTTCGGCTCGGGGCGCACACCCTCGTTGAGTGCTGCCGGCTGCTTGATGCGGTCGACCTTGTCGAGCTGGTGGTTGAGGTTCCAGCCGTAGTAGCCGACGACCCCGACCGTCACCAGGGCGCCGGCGAGCAGCAGCGAGGCCCACTTGCGGTGACCGTGTCGTGACTCCCAGAGCGCCGCGACGAACATCCCGATGACGGCCACCACCAGAAGGATCGCGGCAAGCTTCAGGAAGCCGTGGACCATCAGCCAGTAAAGTCCCGCGATGCTCAGCGGGACGGCAAGCAGCCCCACCACCGTCGTCCGCCGCATGCGTGCCCCCTCGTATCCCGCCCCAAACGCCTGCGTACATCTTGACGTATGACTGGTTGCTTCGGAATCGAACGCCGAAACCGCTCAATTGCATGGAATCCCTCGAAACACCTGCCCTGCCCCTACAGAATTCGTTGCGCGATGGTTAGGCTCCCTCACACCCGGGCTTCGAATCGATGGGATCGAGATGTCAGACACGCAGTTTCACAACATCATCAACGGCGAGCTGGTCGATGCCGCGTCGCGGCAGACCTACGACATCCTCGATCCCACCACGGCGGAGGTCTACGCCTCGGCACCTCTCTCGGGCGCCGAGGACGTCGACCGCGCCTACCGCGCTGCCGATGCGGCCTTCGCGGGCTGGGGCGCGACGACCCCCAAGGAGCGCCAGCTCGCGCTGTTGAGGATCGCGGAGGGCATCGAGTCGCGGATCGAGGAGATCAACGCCGTCGAGTGCCTCGACACGGGCAAGCCGTTGGCGCTGACCATGTCCGAGGAGATGCCCTACGCCGCCGATCACTTCCGCTTCTTCGCGGGTGCCGCACGGGTGCTGGAGGGCAAGTCGGCCGGGGAGTACCTCACCGACCACACGTCCTGGATCAGACGCGAGCCGGTCGGTGTCGTCGGTCAGGTGACGCCGTGGAACTACCCCCTGCTGATGATGATCTGGAAGATCGCCCCGGCCCTGGCCGGCGGGAACACGATCGTGCTCAAGCCGAGTGACACCACACCCGCGAGCTCGACGCTCTTGGCCGAGCTGGCCCAGGAGTTCCTGCCGCCGGGCGTGCTGAACATCGTCTGCGGCGACCGCGGCACCGGGCGCGCCCTGGTGGAGCACAAGACTCCTCAGATGGTCGCGATCACCGGGTCGGTGCGGGCCGGCATGGAGGTCGCCACCTCGGCCGCCCTCGACCTCAAGCGGGTCCACCTCGAGCTCGGCGGGAAGGCGCCCGTCATCGTCTTCGACGATGCGGATGTGGAGAAGGCCGCTGAGGGCATCGCCGCGGCCGGTCTGTTCAACGGCGGTCAGGACTGTACAGCGGCCACCCGGGTGCTCGTCGGTCCTGGCATCCACGACGACTTCGTCGTCGCACTCGCCGAGGCAGCCAAGGGCATGCCGACCGGCATGCCCGACGACGAGAGCACCTACTACGGGCCGCTGAACAACCAGAACCAGTTCGACCGGGTCGCCGGCATCGTGGACCGGCTGCCCGACCACGCCGACCTCCGCACCGGCGGTGCCCGCAAGGGCGATCGGGGCTACTTCTACGAGCCGACTGTGGTCTCGGGCCTTCGCCAGGACGACGAGCAGATCCAGAACGAGATCTTCGGTCCGGTGATGACGGTCCAGAAGTTCTCCGACGAGGCCGAGGCCCTGCGCTGGGCCAACGGTGTCGAGTACGGCCTCTCCTCGAGCGTCTGGACGCGGGATCACGCCCGTGCGATGCGGATGTCCAAGGGGCTCGACTTCGGGGTGGTCTGGATCAACACCCACATCCCCTTCATCTCGGAGATGCCGCACGGCGGCTTCAAGCACAGCGGTTACGGCAAGGACCTGTCCATGTACGGCCTCGAGGACTACACGCGCATCAAGCACGTCATGTCCTACATCGGAGAGTAGAGAGAATGCGCATCCTTCTGGTCGGAGCCGGCGGCGTCGGCGGAGCAATCGCGGCCATCGCCGCGCGTCGGGACTTCTTCGAGACGGTGGTGATCGCCGACTACGACCCGGCGCGCGCGGCCAAGGCGGCCTCGGTCGATGGGCGCTTCGTCGCCGCGCAGATCGACGCCTCGTCCGCGGACTCGGTCGCGGCACTGTGTCGTGAGCACCGCATCAGCCATGTGATGAATGCGGTCGACCCCATCTTCAACATGTCGATCTTCGGCGGGGCCGCTGCGGCCGGCGCCGACTACCTGGACATGGCGATGTCCTTGTCGCAGCCGCATCCGGAGGCACCCTACGAGAAGACCGGGGTGAAGCTCGGTGACGAGCAGTTCGCGGTGGCCGAGGACTGGGAGAGCGCCGGACGGCTCGCGCTCGTCGGGATCGGCGTCGAGCCCGGGCTCTCCGACGTGTTCGCCCGCTACGCCGCCGACCATCTCTTCAGCGAGATCGACGAGCTCGGCACCCGGGACGGCGCCAACCTGGTGGTGACCGACGACGAAGGCAACGAGATCTTCGCACCCTCGTTCTCGATGTGGACCACGATCGAGGAATGTCTCAACCCACCGGTGATCTGGGAGAAGGAGCGAGGCTGGTTCACGACCGCGCCGTTCTCCGAGCCGGAGGTCTTCGACTTCCCTGAGGGCATCGGCCCCGTCGAGTGCGTCAACGTGGAGCACGAGGAGGTGCTCCTGATGCCGCGCTGGGTGGACTGCAAGCGGGCGACCTTCAAATACGGCCTCGGCGAGGAGTTCATCAACATCCTCAGGGTGCTGCACACCCTGGGACTCGACCGCACCGAGAAGATCCGGGTCAAGGGCGTGGAGGTCAGTCCTCGCGACCTGGTCGCCGCCGCGCTGCCGGACCCGGCGACGGTCGGGCCGCGGATGACGGGCAAGACCTGCGCCGGGCTGTGGGTGACCGGCACGGACCTGTCCGGTCAGCCGCGGTCGACCTACCTCTACCACGTGGTCGACAACGCGTGGACGATGGCCGAGTACGGTCACCAGTGCGTCGTGTGGCAGACCGCGGTCAACCCCGTCGTCGCACTGGAGCTGCTCGCCACCGGCGTGTGGACGGGCACCGGCATCCTCGGCCCCGAGGCCTTCGACGCAGTGCCGTTCCTCGACCTGCTCACCGCCTACGGCGCCCCCTGGGGCATCAAGGAGCTCTGAGGCCGGTCGGCGGCGACGTCACGCGGTCGCGGCGAAAGCCTCCGCGACCACGTCGAACGCCTCGTTGAGCAGCTCGTCGCCGATGGCCAACGGCGGAAGGAAGCGGAAGACGTTCCCCCAGGTGCCGCAGGTGAGCGTGACCACGCCCTGGGAGTGGCAGCGGGCGGTGATCGCGGCCGCGCGCGCAGCATCGGGAGTCGTGGTGCCGGGCTGGCACAGCTCGATGGCCATCATGGCACCCCGGCCGCGGATGTCGGCGACCACCGCGTGCTCGGCGGCGATCTGCTCGAGGCGACCGCGCATGATCGTCTCGATCTGGCGCGCCCGTCCCGGCAGGTCGTGACTGCGCATCTCCTCCAGTGAGCCGAGCGCCGCTGCGCAGGCCACCGGGTTTCCGCCGTAGGTGCCCCCCAGGCCGCCCACGTGCACGGAGTCCATGATCTCGGCTCGGCCGGTCACGCCAGCAAGGGGAAGCCCACCGGCAATGCCCTTGGCGGTCGTGATCAGGTCGGGCACCACGCCCTCGGCCTCGCAGGCGAACCAGGAGCCGGTGCGGCAGAAGCCCGACTGGATCTCGTCGGCGATGAACACGATGCCGTTGGCGGTACACCACTCGGAGAGGGCGGGCAGGAAGCCCGGGGCGGGCACGATGAAGCCGCCCTCACCCTGGATCGGCTCGATGGCCAGGCAGGCCAGGTTGTCGGCGCCGACCTGCTTCTCGAGGATGTCGATGGCGCGCGCGGCCGCCTCCGGACCGGACAGCCCGTCACGCAAGGGGTAGGACATGGGGGCGCGGTAGACCTCGCCTGCGAAGGGTCCGAACCCGTTCTTGTAGGGCATGTTCTTGGCCGTCATCGACATCGTCAGGTTGGTGCGACCGTGATAGGCGTGGTCGAACACCGCGACCGCGTCGCGGCCGGTGAAGACCCGGGCGATCTTCACGGCGTTCTCCACCGCCTCGGCCCCGGAGTTGAACAGCGCCGTCTTCTTGGCGTGATCGCCGGGGGTGAGCTCGGCGAGGGCCTCGCACACGTCGACGTAGACGTCGTACGGCGTGACCATGAAGCAGGTGTGGGTGAAGGCTGCGACCTGCTCGGTGACCCGGCTGACCACCTCCTCGGCGGCGTTGCCGACGCTGACGACGGCGATGCCGGACGCCAGGTCGATCAGTGAGTTGCCGTCGATGTCCAGGATGATCCCGCCGCCCGCAGCCGCCACGAACACCGGCAGTGTGGTGCCGACACCGTCCGCGACGTACTTCTTCTTCCGGGCGAGGGCGGCCGTGGACAGCGGCCCGGGGACCTCGGTGACGAGTAGGCGCTGCTGGGGGAGGGTGGGCCCGCCGGTGACGGGCGCGGCGACGGTTGCGGTCATGGTGTCAGCCTAGGCTCGCAGGGCCGCCAGCGCCACGGATCCGAGCGTGGGTCCGCGACGACTCACCCGCGGATCGTGATCAACGCTGTGCGCACGGACGCACGCGCGTGCGCCAGCCCTGATGCGGTGACCCTGAAGAACTCCTCGGGCTCGTCGAGGGCGTCGGCAAGGATCCAGACCGGTACGTCGACCGTCCGGGTGCCCGGATCGAAGCTGATCATCCGGTCCAGCGGGATGAAGTCCTCCTCCGTCGCGGTGCCGGCGACGGAGCGCAGCCGCACACCCACTCGGCGACCACTCACGTGGTCGAGCGTGACCCGGATCGTGGCCTCGGTCGTGCCCTCCAGTGGTTCCGAGACCGTGGTGCCGAGGAGGGTCAGGGAGGGGGCTGGGTCGTTGTCCGCAATGCGCACCGTGGAGAGGCCGTGACCCAGGGTGAGCCCGGAGGGATGCCCCAGCCGCACCCGGAAGCGCTCGACGGGTTCGTCGAGTCGGTCCTCGCGCACAGCGACCCGGATGACGGCACGGGTCTGGCCGGTCTCGAACCTGACCCAGCGAGCGACACCGCGGTAGTCGCGCCCTGCGGTGGCGCTGGCGGCCGACGTGGTCAGGCGCACCCTGGTGGGCCGCGACGTGGGTCGGTCGAGCCGGACGACCACCCGGGCGGTCTGGCCCTCGCGCACCGTGGTGCGGCGGAGGCTGGCGCGGGGCACCGGCACCACAGGTCGGCCACCAGGGCCGAGGGAGGTGAAGCAGTAGCCACGCGCGCGAGCCGTGCGGACGATTGAAGGGACCGCCGCGACGGAAGCGGGAGAGTTCGTCACCCCATCGTGCTGGAGCACGATGTTGCGCGCATGTGGTCGCAGCTGTCCCAGGACACTCCTGGTGATCGCGGCCGACGACCCACCCTCCCAGTCGCGAGAGTCCACATCCCACAGGACGGGGACCAGACCCACGGACCGGACGGCGGCGCGTACGCGATCGTCGATCCCCCCATAGGGCGGTCGCATCAGCCCGGACGGGACCGCGCCGGCGCTGCGTAGGGCCGTGGCAGTGGAGCGCAGAGTGCCCCGGACGGCCGCTGTGCTCTGGGAGGTCATCAGCGCATGGTGGTAGGAGTGGTTGGCCACCTGGAAGCCGTGGCGGGACACGAGGCGAGCGGTGGCCGGGGCGGCGGCTACCCGCTCGCCCACCATGAAGAAGGTCGCGGGCACCCGGCGGTCCTCCAGCAGGCGCACGAGCCCAGGAGTCACAGCCGCGGAGGGGCCGTCATCGAAGGTCAGGGCCACCAGGCCCGCGCTGCAGGCGCTCACCGTTCGGGACGCGAGCGCGCGAGCGACGGCCGGCATCGTGGCATCGGACAAAGGGGCACCGGAGGGCGGGGCACCGGCGGTCGCACCGGCACCGTTCAGCCCTGCACCCAGCCCGGCAGCCAGCGCGATGCCCATCAGCAGCCCGAGCCGGGTCGAGCGGCGTGATGACATGTCAGAAGTTAACCGCTTCGGCCTCGGTCAGGAACGCCTCGTAGTGCGCGTGTCGCAGATCGTGGGCGACCGGCTCGAGGACCAGCATGAACTCGCCCTGGGCGGTGCTGAGCAGGTGCGCGCCCGGTGAGAGAGGCTTGTCGACGGGCCCCGTCAGGCGAACGCTGAAGCTGAGCCGACCCGCGAAGGTGACAGGGGTCGAGACGTGCTCGAGCCACAGCCGGACGGATCCGGCGTCGACCATCGCGTCGACCTGCTGGCCGGCCAGGTAGGTGAGCTCCACGTAGGACGGATCGATCAGTAGAGCTGGCATTCGGGTTCCCCCCCAAGTAGTGCCGACGTCTTCCGCTCCCCACCACACACCTGGCGACGGCTCCCCGTAGGTGTTTTCGCCGCAGATGATCCGGATGGGCCATGCGGCGCCGACCCATCGGTGGGGGCTGCGAGGATGACCAGGTGAGCGCACGCGACATCGTCATCCTCGGTTCCACCGGCTCCATCGGGACCCAGGCCCTCGAGCTCGTACGACGGCACCGCGACCGGTTCCGGGTCGTCGGCCTGACCGCCGGCGGGTCGTCCCCGGAGCTGTTCGATGCCCAGGTGGCCGAGTTCGCCCCCTCGTACAGCGGTCTGGGCCGCGACGCCTCCGTGGAGGCGGCGGGCCTGGGATGCGACGTGGTGCTCAACGCGATCACCGGCGCGGCCGGGCTGCTGCCCACCCTCGCGGCCCTCGAGGCGGGCAGCACGTTGGCACTGGCCAACAAGGAGTCCCTGATCATGGGGGGTGCGCTCGTGGTCGACCGAGCAGCCCCCGGGCAGATCATCCCGGTCGACAGCGAGCACAGTGCCGTGGCCCAGTGCCTGCGCGGCGGCCCCCCCGAGGAGGTACGCCGGCTCGTGCTCACGGCCAGCGGGGGCCCCTTCCGGGGGCGCACCCGCGAGGAGCTCACGAGGGTGACTCCCGAGCAGGCGATGAACCATCCGACCTGGTCCATGGGGCCGGTGATCACGATCAACTCGGCGACCCTGGTCAACAAGGGCCTCGAGGTGATCGAGGCGCACCTGCTCTTCGGGATCCCGTACGACCGCATCGAGGTGGTGGTGCATCCGACGTCGGTGGTGCACTCGATGGTCGAGTTCATCGACGGGTCGACCCTGGCCCAGGCCAGTCCGCCGACCATGATGATCCCGATCGCCCTGGCGCTGAACTGGCCCCGTCGACTGCCCGACTCAGCCCCCTCGGTCGACTGGACGCGACCGCAGACCTGGGAGTTCACGCCGCTCGACGACGAGGCGTTCCCGGCCGTCACCCTCGCCCGGGCCGCCGGCGCAACCGGAGGCACCGCCCCGGCGGTCTACAACGCGGCGAACGAGGTGTGCGTCGAGGAGTTCCGACACGCTCGCCTGGCCTTCACCGACATCGTGACGACTGTCGCACGCGTGATGGCGCACCACGACGTACCCTCGAAGGAGCAGCTCACCGTCGACGACGTCCTCGCCGCCGACGCGTGGGCTCGATCGGCAGCCACCCGCATCATCACCGAAGGGTCTCGATGACCGTCCTGTTCTACACGCTCGGCGTGCTCTTCTTCGTGTTCGCGATCCTCGCATCGATCGGACTGCACGAGCTCGGCCACATGATCCCGGCCAAGAAGTTCGGCGGCAAGGTGACCCAGTACTTCATCGGTTTCGGGCCAACGGTGTGGAGCAGGCAGATCGGTGAGACGGAGTACGGCGTCAAGGCCATCCCGCTCGGCGGCTACGTCAAGATCGTCGGGATGCTCCCGCCCGGAGCCACGGAGCTGGCCGACGAGGTCGCCTACGACTCCGAGGGCAACCAGGTCGTGCGGGTGCGCAAGTCCAACACCGGTATGTTCACCCAGCTGATCTCCGACGCACGCTCGGCCGAATGGGAGCACGTGCAGCCGGGGGACGAGGAGCGGCTGTTCTACCGGATGGCGTGGTGGAAGAAGGTCATCGTGATGGCCGGCGGTCCCACGGTGAACATCCTGATCGCGTTCCTCATCTTCTGGGGGGTCTTCGCCACCGTCGGCAACGTCGTGGACTACAAGGTCGAGACCCAGGTCGACCAGGTGATCCCGTGCATCGTGCCGGCGGCCGAGGACGGCCGCGCCTGCACGGCCAAGGAGTTGCGCGACAACCCCTCGCCGGCGAGCGCGGCGGGTCTGCAGGCGGGTGACGAGTTCGTGTCGTTCAACGGCACCCCGGTGACCACCTGGAGCCAGCTGCAGAAGCTGATCCGCGACAACGACGACAAGACGGCCCTGATCGGCATCGAGCGCGACGGCCGACCGCTCGAGCTCGAGGTCACCACGCAGGTCCAGCCGCGTCCCCTGGACCCCGCGGACGCCCAGACGTTGACCCCGGTGGGTTTCCTGGGTGTGCAACCCGTCGCCACTCCGATCGTGGTGCACGGCGGCCCGTTCTACACGGTGCAGCAGATGGGGGACATGACCGTCCAGACGGTCCAGGCGCTCGGCACCCTTCCCGTTAAGGTGTTCGGCGTCGCCAAGGCACTGGTCGGCCTCGAGACCCGAGACCCCAACAGCCCGGTGAGCATCGTCGGTGGAGGCCGGCTGGCCGGTGAGGTCGCCTCGAGCGACGGTTTCCCGGTCAAGGACAAGCTGGTCTCGTTGTTGATGCTGGTGGCGGCATTCAACTTCTTCATCGGCATGTTCAACTTCGTGCCGTTGCTGCCCCTGGACGGCGGGCACATCGCCGGCGCCGTCTACGAGGCGGCGCGGCGAGGCGTGGCCCGGCTCAGGCGCCGCCCCGATCCCGGCTACGTCGACGTCGCGAAGCTGTTGCCGGTCGCCTACGTGATGGCCAGTGCGTTCCTGGTGATGGGCGTGATCCTGATCCTCGCCGACCTGATCGTGCCCGTCCATCTCACGTCGTGAGGCGAGAAAGTAGGCTGGCGGCATGACTTCCATCGGCTTGGGCATGCCCGCTCTGCCACCCCCCGTGCTGGCCCCCCGTCGACAGACCCGCCAGCTCAAGGTCGGGAAGGTCGGGGTCGGCAGCGAGTCCCCGGTGTCGGTGCAGTCGATGACGACCACCCTGACCTCCGACGTCAATGCGACGCTCCAGCAGATCGCCGAACTGACCGCCACCGGCTGTGACATCGTCCGGGTGGCCTGCCCCAGTCAGGACGACGCCGACGCACTGGCCGCCATTGCGCAGCACTCCCAGATCCCGGTGATCGCCGACATCCACTTCCAGCCGAAGTACGTCTACGCCGCGATCGATGCCGGCTGCGCCGCCGTGCGCGTCAACCCGGGCAACATCCGCCAGTTCGACGACCAGGTCAAGCAGATCGCGGCAGCCGCCAAGGACCGTGGCACGTCGATCCGGATCGGGGTCAACGCCGGCTCGCTGGACAAGCGGGTGATGGAGAAATATGGCAAGGCCACCCCGGAGGCGCTGGTCGAGTCCGCGGTCTGGGAGGCGAGCCTCTTCGAGGAGCACGACTTCCATGACTTCAAGATCTCGGTCAAGCACAACGACCCCGTCGTGATGGTGCGTGCCTACGAGCTGCTCGCCGCGGCCGGCGACTGGCCACTGCACCTGGGCGTCACCGAGGCCGGTCCCGCGTTCCAAGGCACGATCAAGTCGGCGACCGCGTTCGGTGCGCTGCTGTCCAGAGGGATCGGTGACACCATCCGGGTCTCCCTGTCCGCGCCTCCCGTGGAGGAGGTCAAGGTGGGCATCCAGATCCTCCAGTCCCTCAATCTGCGTCCACGCAAGCTCGAGATCGTCTCCTGCCCGTCGTGCGGTCGTGCCCAGGTCGACGTCTACACGTTGGCCGAGCAGGTGACGGCTGGCCTCGAGGGCATGGAGGTCCCGCTGCGGGTCGCCGTGATGGGCTGTGTCGTCAACGGACCCGGCGAGGCACGCGAGGCCGACCTCGGTGTCGCCTCCGGAAACGGCAAGGGCCAGATCTTCGTCAAGGGCGAGGTCATCAAGACCGTGCCGGAGTCGAAGATCGTGGAGACCCTCATCGAGGAGGCTCTGCGGCTGGCCGAGACCATGGAGCCCGTCGAGGGTGCCGGGGCCAGCGTCAGCGTCTCCTGAGCGACAACGGGTTCGAGGCGGCCTGCCTGGCCGCGAAACCTCCGCGACCGGGCAGGACCGCCCCTACCAGCAGCCGCCAGTGACCGGCTGATGCAGCTGCTGGGACTCAACGGCGCCCTCAGGGAGCCACCGTCACCTGCCTCGTCACCGTGGTGGCCTTGCCCCATCCATCGGTCACCGTCAGCGAGACGGTGTAGGTCCCGGCCGCCGTGTACGTCTTGGTGGGCGAGGTCGAGGTCGAGGTCGTCCCGTCTCCGAAGTTCCACAGCCGGCTGATCGAGTCACCCACGTTGGGATCGGTCGAGGCCGAGCTCGAGAAGCCACAGATCAGGCCGCTGCAGCTCGGAGTCGAGATGACCGCGTTGGGCGCCACGTTGTTCGCCGGCTCCACGATCGTCACCGTCTGGGTGGCGGTGGCGGTGGCGTTGTACTCGTCGGTCACCGTCAACGTCACCGTGTAGGTGTTCGCGCTGGTGTAGGTGCGGCTGACGAACGCTCCGCTGCCGGTGCCGTTCCCGAAGTTCCACGAGTAGGTCAGCGCCGAGGGGTTCTCGTCGGTCGAGCCTCGTGCGTCGAAGCCGCACACGTTGTTGTTGCAGCTCACGGCCAGGTTGGCCACCGGCGGGTTGTTCGGAGGCTGGGTCACGGTCACGTTGGCGTCCAGCGAGGGGTTGGTGGTGAAGCCGTGCTGGTCGACACCTCGCACCCGTACGACGTACTCCCCGGCCGGGATCACCGGCGTGGTGTAGGAGTAGTTCGAGCCGGGAGAGCCGGGGGAGTTCAGGAACGCGGTGCGCCAGCTCTCGTTCGTGCTGGTGAAGGTGCCGTTCGAGCCCAGGTACTGCCCGGCGGCGTTGCGCACGGCCACCTGGACGGCCGCGATCTGCTGGTCGTCCTCGACGCGGCCCGAGACCGGGATCCTGCCCTCGGTGTAGGTCTCACCACCCGAGGGAACGCGCAGGTTCTCGTTGAAGACCGGCGCCTGGTCACCCGGGTAGATCTCGTAGCGGGCCGTGGCTCCGGTGGTGGAGGTGTCCTGCTGTCCCACCGTGTCGAAACCGTAGGCCGTGACCGACCAGTCACCCTGCGTCGGCAGGTCCCGCGACAACGACCACGTGGTGCTCGTCGCGTTGGGGTTGGCCAACGTGGCCGGCAGGTCGGCGTAGGAGGCCGACATCGTGCCGTTGGGCTGGAGGTAGCGGTTGGTGTCCACGTCGCGAAGGGCGACCCGGACACTGGCCACACCGAAGTCGTCGGTCGCGGTCCCCGTCAGATCCAGGTGCAGGACCTGGCCGCCGAGGATCGTGCCGGTGACGTCGAGCAACGCGTTGGGCGGGTTGTCACCCGCGACCTGAGCGTTGAACGACAGCTTGCCCTGCTGGCTTCCGGACGTCGTGAGGGTCAGGTCGTCGGTCGCCCGCACGGCGAACGTGTAGGAGCCCGGCGACAGGTTGAACGGCGTCGTCCAGTTCCAGGTGAGGTTGTCGGTGTTCACGTTCAACGCGGTCACCCGGAACCAGCCTGCCGACAGTCCGACGCCCCACGTGCCGTCCGTGGCGAGCGCCTCTCGGGTCGTGGTGTTGCGGATCTGGATCTCCACGTTGGCGAGGTTCTCGTCGTCGGTGGCGGTGCCACTGAACGTCATGGGACTGCCCGGCGCCACCGTGAAGGCGGGCACCGCGGTCGGCGGCGTCATGGCGACCGGAGCGGTGATCTTCACCGAGGGCGCGATCCCGGTCGAGCTGACGATCCAGTCTCGGGTGAACTCGTCGAGCGAGGACTGACCCGCGGTGTCACGCGGTGTGACGGCGATGCGCCACTCCCCCTCGTAGGGCACCGTGACCTCGGTCGACCAGGTGGTGCTGGTGGCGTCGACCACGTCGGGCTGGATGGTGAAGGAGTTGTACTGCGTCGACATCGTCCCGTTGTCCTGCAGGAACAGGCTGGGGCCGTTCTTGATGACGTAGCTGATCGAGCGGACCCCGACGTCGTCGGTGGCCGTTCCGGTCACGTTGAACGTCGTGGACGGCACGATGCCCGACGGACCCGTGATCGACGCACGCGGGGCCGCGTCCGAGACGCTGAACGTCTCGAACTTCTTGCCGGCCTTCGAGGCGTCGTTGGTGCCGTTGGTGGCGTAGGTGCGCGCCAGCACCCGCAGGACCCGGTTGGTCGAGATCGTCACCGGCAGCGACCAGTTGGTCGACGTGGCGCCTGCGTTCGACAGGTTGGCGTTGATGGTGTTGGAGGCGCCCCACGAGGTCAGGTCGTCCTGGAGGTACTGGTTCGTGTTGCGGTCCTGGACCTCGACCTGGACCCGGTTGACGCCGCTGGTCGCGGTGGCCGTGCCATCGATCGTGAACTCGGTGCCCGTCTCCTCGACGCGCCCCTCGATCGGGTTGGTGATCGTGGTCTCGTTGGCTCCCACAGCCGGGGTGCTGGAGAACAGGTAGACGCCCAGGCGGCCGACGTTCTGTCCACCCTGGGTGGTCGCGTCGCCGCCGGTGATCACGCCGCGCGGGGTGACCAGCATCGCCTTGTTGCCCTCGAAGGAGTTCGAGATCGGGCTCCACTCCAGGGCCTTGCCGTCGGTCGGGCTGATCACGCCGATGTGGTCGCGACGTACGACGTCGTCACCGAGACCGTAGCCGGACAGGCCCTGCCCGGTGCCGTAGCCGACGTTGTCGAGGCCAGGCCAAGGGTCCTTGGCCGTGGGCGACTCCATCCAGGAGAAGTGACCGCCGAGGTAGACGCCCACCTCGGAGATGGCCACGGAGTAGACGCTGTCGAAGCAGCGCGAGATCCACAGCGGGTCGACGAAGTCGCCTCCCGCGATCGGCAGTGCCACCGCGGTGTCGTTGATCGGCGGCCGGTCGCCTCCCGAGCCGCTCGTGGCGACGAAGAACTGACCGTCCGGCGAGACTGCGCCGCCGTAGATGCGCTGGATGCCGCCGACGTACTGCAGGTTGTCCTCCCACAGGCGGCTGCGCCACGGGGTCAACGTGCCGCTCTGGGTGTCGATGATGCCGACGCCGTAGCGGTCCTGGCCCGCGATCTGGCGACCGGTGTGCAGCACGATCAGCTTGGACTGGTCGGGCGTGAGCAGCATCTCCTGCACGTTCAGAGCACCGTTCGGACCGATGCCGCCGGTGATGTCGTTGTTCCAGGTGCCTGCCGGGTTGCCGTTCGTGCGCCCGAGCAGGGCACCCGTGTTGGCGTCGACGGCGGCCAGGCCGCGGTGGAAGGCCCCGTTGATGCGGGTGAACTTGCCGCCCAGGTAGACGGTGGAGTTCGTGGCCTCGAGCTCGGTTCCGACCGCGTCACCGTTGGCCGTGAACCCGGTGACGGTGGCGCCGGTGACGGGGTTGATGGACGCGAACTTGCGCTTGGCCACGCCGTTGACGTTGTTGAAGGAGCCGGCGACGTACAGCTTGGTCCCGTCGGGGCTGGCCTCGATGTCCTCGACACTCCCGTCGAAGGTGGGCCGGAAGTTGGCGTCGACGAGACCGGTGGTCAGGTTGAACGACGCCAGGAAGCGCTGGTTGTAGGAGGTGGTGTTTCCGCCGGCGTTGTTGCGCAGCGAGGTGAAGCCACCGGCCACGAAGACTCGGTCACCGATGTATTCGAGGTCCTGGATCTCGCCCGTGGTGATGCGCGGCATGTTGGTCGAGACGATCTCGGGCACGAGGGCCGTGTGGCCCGGACCACCGGCGGGCGCGGTCGGGCTCACCTGCCGGGTCGTGGTGCCGGTCAGGGAGCCGTCGCTGACGGTCAGAGTCACGGTGCGAGCGCCACCGGTGGCATAGGTGTGGGCGGGGGAGACGCCGGTGCCGGTCTGGCTGTCACCGAAGTTCCAGCTGTAGGTGAGCGAGTCGTTCTCGGGGTCGGAGGAGGCGGCGGCGTTGAAGGAGCACGTCAGGCCGGCACAGCTCGAGGTGAAGCTGGCGGTGGGTGCCGTGTTGACCGGGGTGCCGGCCTCGTCACCGGGGCTGACAACCACGGAGAACGTCAGGCCGCGGCTCGCGGCGGTCGTCGTGGTGGCGGTGCGGGAGGGGGCGGTGCCGACCGTGACGGCGCCGTTCGAGTCTCCGACCACGCCGCTGACCTTGCCGGTGCCGGTGGCGGCGCCGGTGGTGCGCGAGCTGACGGAGGCCGGGAGCGTGAAGGTCTGGACCGTGTTCGACTTCTCGGCCCAGGCGTTGACCAGCCACGATCCCGCTTCGGCGACGGGGACCGTCGCCGTGGGGTGGCTGGCCGAGGAGGTGTTGACGACGGTGCTGGCGGACGCGGTCACGTCGGCCAGGCCGGCGCTGCTGCGGTAGGCGACGACGCTCATCACCGACTTCACGCCCTTGCTGCTGGTGACCGTGACCGTGGCGCCGTCATCGGTCGAGGTCGCCGTCTTGGTCCAGGCGCGACCGCGCGTGCCGTTGCCGTCGCGAGTCTCGATCAACGTCCAGCCGGCCACCGAGCTGTTCACCGTGGCCGTGGAGGAGTTGGTGCTGAGGAACAGCACCAGGGCGTCACCCGGCTGGACCGCGGCGGGGACGACCACCCGGTGGTTGCTCCGGCTTCCTGCCGTGCTGGCGCCGCCCACGTAGGACAGCGTGCCCGGCGCAGCCGAGGCCGGAGGTGCGGTCACGAGCGTCAGCCCGAACACCGACAGAGCCCCCGTGACCAGAAGCGCGATCTTCGAATTGAGATTCCTGCGCGTTCGCGGCAGCAGATGTTCGTTCATGGCGAGTCCCCACACTCCAGAAAACATTCATAGGCTCCCCACAGGAACCGGTCCACCGAACCGTCTCAAATCTGCGGCTCGTCCGTAATGACCTCATGGTGCTGACAGGTGGTCCGTCTGTGCCAGATTCCACCCTAGGGATTGATCACTGGGGTTCGGCCCGGGCAGGGGAGTGGCCGGGAGATCGCCGGTGGCCGTCCGGCCGCTAGAGTCCTGATGTGCTCTCAACCCGGCACGGCGTACGAACGCTCGGCGCCGATGATCTCACCGAGTTCCTCGCGCTCGCCGACGAGGACCCGGTCGTCAACGTGTTCGCCGACTACCGGGCCCGCACCACCCAGCTGCTGCCCCGCTGGCTGGGAGGCGAGGTGTGGGGGCGATACACCGACGGCAGGCTCGTGGCGGCGTGTCACGCCGGGGCCAACCTCGTGCCGGTGCAGTGCAGCCCCGAGGACGCCGAGGCCTTCGCCGAGCGTGCCCTGAGCAGGCGGCGCAGCATCACCACCATCGTGGGGCCCCAGGAGCCGGTCGACGCGTTCTGGAACCGCGTGGGCAGCGACTGGGGCACCCCTCGCGAGGTCCGGGGCGGCCAACCCCATCTGGAGATCGCGGGACCGCCGCTGGTGGCGCCCGACCCCGCGGTGCGGCTCACTCGCCGGGCCGACCTCGACGCGCTCTATCCCGCCTGCGTTGCGATGTACACCGAGGAGGTCGGGGTCTCCCCGGAGTGTGGTGGTGGCGCAGATCTCTACCGTGCGCGGATCAGTCAGTTGATCTCTCGCCAGTGGTCGTTCGCCCGCTTCGAGCACGGCCGCGTGGTGTTCAAGGCGGAGGTGGCCTGTTCCTCGCCGTACGCCGCGCAGGTCCAGGGTGTGTACGTCGTCCCTGACCGCCGGGGCCACGGGCTGGCGACGGCCGGGATGGCGGCTGTGGTGGAGCAGGTCCAGGCCTCGATCGCCCCGACCGTGTCGCTCTACGTCAACGACTGGAACCTCGCCGCGCGGCGTGCCTACGAGCGGGTGGGGTTCACCGAGACCGCGCGCTTCACCACGATCATGTTCTAGGCTGCCGCGGGTGACGATCCCCAAGGATGTGCTCGGTCTGGCCGGACTCTTCGCCGGCTCCGGAGCGATCCATCTGACCAAGCCCAGCGTCTACCAGCCGTTGATGCCGGCCTGGGTGCCGAAGCACCGCGAAGTCATCCTTGCCAGCGGGGCCGCCGAGCTGGCCTGTGCCGCCGGCCTGCTGCACCCACGCACGCGCGTGCTGGCCGGCTGGGCCAGCGCGGCGCTGCTGGTCGTCGTGTTCCCCGGCAACGTGAAGATGGCCGACGACGCCAGACGCAGCAACAACCAGGCTGTCCGGATCGCGGCCTTCGCGCGCCTCCCGCTGCAGCTGCCCCTGATCCGCACGGCCCTCAGGGCCGCGCACGGCGCATAACCCCTTCGTCTGCGAGCGGCCACCACCAGTAGCCTTGCCAGCATGATCCTGCGCATGTCCACGCTCTTCGTCCGCACCCTGCGAGACGACCCGAACGACGCCGAGGTGCCCAGCCACCGGCTGCTGGTGCGGGCAGGCTACGTGCGACGCGCCGCACCGGGGATCTACTCGTGGCTGCCGCTGGGACTGAAGGTGTTGCGCAACGTCGAGAGCATCATCCGCGAAGAGATGGACGCGATCGGTGCCCAGGAGCTCTCGTTCCCCGCGCTCCTGCCCCGGGAGCCCTACGAGGCGAGCGGCCGGTGGACGGAGTACGGCGACGGCATCTTCCGCCTCAAGGACCGCAAGGGCGGCGACTACCTGCTCGGGCCGACCCATGAGGAGATGTTCACCCTCGTGGTCAAGGACCTCTACTCCTCCTACAAGGACCTGCCCGTCTGGCTCTACCAGATCCAGACGAAGTATCGCGACGAGGCCAGGCCGCGCGCAGGCATCCTGCGGGGACGCGAGTTCATCATGAAGGACTCCTACTCCTTCGACACGACCGACGCCGGCCTAGACGCGTCGTACGCCGCCCACCGCGACGCCTACGTGCGCACGTTCGACCGACTCGGCTTCGAGTACGTCATCGTCAAGGCGACCTCGGGCGCGATGGGTGGCTCGAAGTCGGAGGAGTTCCTGGCCAAGGCCACCGTCGGCGAGGACACGTACGTCAGCTGCACCAACTGCGACTATGCCGCCAACGTCGAGGCCGTCGCCGTACGCCCGCCCGCGCCGGTGCCCTACGACGGGCTGCCCGCCGCGCACGCCGAGCCGACTCCGGACACGCCGACCATCGAGACCTTGGTGGACCATCTGAACGAGGCGTTCCCGCGCACGGACCGGCCCTGGGCGGCCGGCGACACGCTGAAGAACGTGCTGGTGGTCCTCAAGCACCCCGACGGCAGGCGTGAGCCCCTGGCGATCGGCGTACCAGGTGACCGAGACGTCGACCAGAAGCGACTCGAGGGCCAGCTCGAGCCCATCGAGGTGGAGGCCATGGACGAGGCCGAGTTCGCCCGGCACCCCACGCTGGTCAAGGGCTACATCGGCCCCGGTGCGCTGGGAGAGAAGGCAAGCTCGGAGATCAGGTATGTCGTCGACCCTCGCGTGGTCGAGGGCACCAGCTGGGTCACCGGTGCCGATGTCCACGGCTCGCATGTGCTGGACCTCGTGGTGGGGCGTGACTTCACGCCCGACGGCACCATCGAGGCCGCTGAGGTCCGAGACGGCGACCCCTGCCCCAACTGCGCCGACGGGACCCTGCAGTCGGCCCGCGGCATCGAGATGGGCCACATCTTCCAGCTCGGCCGCCTCTACGCCGAGGCACTCGACCTGCGGGTGCTCGACGAGAACGGCAAGCTGGTCACGGTGACCATGGGCTCCTACGGCATCGGCGTCTCTCGAGCCGTCGCGGCCATCGCTGAGGGCAACAACGACGAGCTCGGCCTGATCTGGCCGCGGGAGATCGCACCCGCCGACGTGCACCTCGTCGCGGCGGGCAAGGACCCGGCGCTGTTCGAGGCAGCCGAGGCCCTGGCCGGCGACCTCTCGGCCGCGGGGCTCGACGTGATCTTCGACGACCGGCCCGGCAAGGTGAGCCCGGGAGTCAAGTTCAAGGACGCCGAGCTGATCGGCGTGCCGACCATCGTGACGGTGGGTCGGGGCTTCGTCGATGGTGTGATCGAGGTCAAGGATCGTCGCAGCGGAGAGCGCCACGATGTGAGGCTCTCCGACGCGGTCGAGCATCTCTCGGCGCTGGTGCGGGGCTGAGTCTGGCGTCGAGGGTGCGACCCCTCAGTGGCTCAGAGCTCGTCCAGGCCAGCCAGGTCGTCCGCGGTGGGTGACCAGCGAAGCGCTCTCGCATTGACGCGCACCTGCTCAGCCGAGGTGGCGCCCGAGATCACCGAGCCCACGGCCGGCTGGGCGGCGAGCCCGGCGATGGCCACGTCGAGGATGCTGAGCCCACGTTCGGCGGCGTAGGCCGTGAGCGCCTCGATGCGGTCCCAGTCGGCGGTGCCCAGCCAGTCCGACCGGGTGGGGTCGAGGTCGGCTCGCGACCCGGTGGGGGCCGCCGCCCCGCGGGTGTACTTGCCGGTCAGCAGCCCATACTCCAGTGGGAAGAACGGCAGGATGCCGAGCCCGAACTTCTCGGCGGCCGGCGTCACCTCGGCCTCGACGGTGCGGTCGAGCAGCGAGTAGCGGTTCTGCACGGAGACGAACGGCGTGAGCCCAGAGGTGGAGGCGGTCCACGCGGCATCCGCGATCATCCAGCCGTCGAAGTTCGAGCATCCGACATAGCGCACCTTGCCTTCGCGGACCAGGTCGTGAAGCGCCTCCAGCGTCTCCTCGATCGGTGTGACGGGATCGGGCTCGTGCAGCTGGTAGAGATCGATGTGGTCGGTCTGGAGGCGGCGCAGGCTCGCCTCCACGGCGCGTCGGACGTAGCGCCGGGAGCCGCGCACCCCGTGGTCAGCACCGTTCGCGCCGCGCATGTCCATGCCGAACTTGGTGGCCAGCACGAAGTCGTCACGTCGCCCCTGGAGCGCCACGCCGATCATGGTCTCGCTCGCGCCGGGCTCGATGCCGTAGGTGTCGGAGGTGTCGAGAAGGGTCACCCCGACGTCGGTGGCGGCGTCGAGGATCGATGCGACCGCGGTCTGGTCGACGCGGCGGCTGAATGCGTTGCAGCCCACGCCGACGGCGCTGACCATGAGGCCGGAGTTGCCCAACGGGCGGTAGGTCATGTCCATGGTGCCCAGCCTAGATAGGTTGCGGGCATGAGCATCGAGGCGGTCATCTTCGACTGGGGCGGCACCCTGACCCGTTGGCACGACATCGACTTCCATGAGGAGTCGCTGGCACTGGCCCATGCGGTGCGCGATGCGGGCGAGCACGAGCACCGCATCCACGCGGCGGCGCTGCACGCAGCCGGCGCTGCCGTCTGGGGGCGCAGCCGGGATCACCAGAGGAGCGCCACCGTCGCTGACCTGTTCACCGAGGCCGGACTCGACCACGACCCCGCCCTCCTGAACGCCTACTACGAGTTCTGGGAGCCCCACACCTACACCGATTCCGGGGTGGGACCACTCTTCCAGCAGCTGCGAACCGCAGGCGTCAAGGTCGGGGTGCTGTCGAACACGATCTGGCCCCGCCAGTGGCACCGTGACTTCTTCCAGCGCGACGGCGTACTCGGGCTGATCGACGGGGACGTCTACAGCAGCGAGATTCCGTGGACCAAGCCGTCCCCGGAGGCGTTCGGGGCAGCCATGGCAGCAGTCGGGGTGTCCGACCCGTCCGCCTGCGTCTACGTCGGTGACCGGCTGTACGACGACATCTGGGGCGCCCAGCGGGCCGGGATGCGGGCGATCCACGTCCCGCACAGCGACATTCCGGCCAGTCAGGTCGGGCACTCCGAGGGGGAGCCTGATGGCGTCGCCCACCGGTTGTCCGACGTCTGGACCATCATCGCCCCGTGGCGCTGATCCGACCCCATCGAGGCGGACAAGTTGAAACTTTGACATTGCAACTTTGTGCAATGCAGGAAGTTGAAGGACGTTGATCGTCGCCTTTGCCAGATGGGTGCTGAATCATCGAGTCAACCGTTACGGATCTCCCAGCTGCGACGGGTCCCAACCCATCCGGAAAGTGGTTCAGCGGTCCGCGAACTCGGCCAGGCCGGGGAAGATCTCGGGACTTCCTCGGTAGCCGAGTCCGCGGACCGCCGCATCCGTGAGCGCCGTGATCGCCCAGCGCCGCTGCTGATCGACCGTGCTGGCCACCAGGTCGGCGTACAGGCCGGCGCAGCGCTGCTCGAGATCCAGGGCCGCGTGGGTGACCTTGACGGGGGTGCTGGCGTCGTTGAGCAGCTCGTAGGCGGCAGCCGACGCGGCAGGGACGACACCGAGATCGCGGACCATCGTGATCAGCTGGTCTCGCCGGGACCGGTGAACCGTGTAGGCGCGAGTGATCCTGTCGAAGAGCGTGGCCTGCGCGGACTGCGACGTCTGCCCGCCGAGGGTCGCATAGGTCCACACCGCCGCGTGCTCGCCGGCCAGGGTGGTCTGCAGGGCCTCCAGGGTCGTGGTCATGTCGGCTCCGAGCTCTGGGTGGGCTCCGCGCTGAGCAGTTGGGCGGTCGCCGCCGACATGCTTGCCAGGATCCGCGCGAGAGCGCCGCTGGTGGACCTTCGGGCGAGGGTGGCGAATTCGGCCGGCAAGGAGGACTCGGTGCGGCGTACGACGCGCAGGGCGACCACTCGCGAGTCGGGTACGACAGGGCCCGGAGCCGCCACCGAGTCGGGGGAGGAGTCGACGAGCACCGCGTCATGGGCGACGTGCAGGTCCAGCAACGGGGTCAAGGTCGACGACAGCCCGGGGTGGGTCGAGGTCGTACGGCGGATCAGGTCGATCGCGCGCAACAGCTGGGCCCGCGCCTCCTCGACGATGCGCTCGTCCGGGTCGGGGGCGGCGGTCGCACCGGTTGATGCCGCACCGGTCGCCGACGGTCCCGACGTGGAGCCGGAGCGGGTGCCGCCGGTGCACGCGCCGGCACCCCAGAGCACGGTGCCGCCGACGGCGACGAGGCTCGCGCGTCGCGTCACGTGCGGGACTCCCGGAGAGGACACGACTCGACCCTACAAGTCCGCGGGGCGCTGGCCGGGAGCCCGGTGACGAGCCGGTAGGCTGGCGGTCCACAACAACACAAGGGAGGTCGGATCGCGTGAGCAAGCAGGACGCCACCTGTGATCGCATCGCAGCGGAGCTCTCCGACCCCCTTGCGGCACTCGGGCTGGACCTCGAGGCCGTCGAACTCACGCCGGCCGGCAAGCGGCGGGTGCTGCGGGTCGCCGTCGACAAGGACGGCGGGGTCACCATGGACGACGTCGCCGCGGCGACCCGGGCGATCGGCGAGGTGCTCGACGACTCCGACGCCCTCGGCGAGCAGGCCTACACGCTGGAGGTCACCTCGCGTGGTGTCGACCGACCGCTCACCCTGCCCCGCCACTGGCGGCGCAATGCCGACCGCCTCGTCAAGATCGACCTGACCGACGGGACCGACGTCACCGGCCGCATCGTCGTGAGCGACGAGGAGTCCTCGACGCTGCAGGTCGACGGAGTCGATCGCACGATCGCCTACGCCGACATCACCCGCGCGAAGGTGCAGATCGAGTTCAACCGCAGGACAGTCGAGGAGGACTGATGGACATCGACCTGAGCATCCTGAGGATGCTGGAGCGCGAGAAGGAGATCTCGTTCGACGTCCTGGTGGAGGCGATCGAACAGGCCCTGCTGACGGCATACCACAAGACCCCCGGGGCCCAGCCGCGCGCACGGGTGACCCTCGACCGCAAGAGTGGACATGTCACGGTCCTGGCCGCCGAGCTCGACGAGGAGGGCAACCTCGTCACCGAATACGAGGACACGCCCGAGGGCTTCGGCCGCATCGCCGCCACCACCGCGAAGCAGATCATGCTCCAGCGACTGCGTGACGCGGAGGACGACCTCCGGTTCGGGGAGTTCTCCGGCAAGGAGGGCGACATCGTCTCCGGCGTCATCCAGCAGGGACGCAACCCCGACGACGTGATGATCGACCTCGGCAAGCTCGAGGCCATCCTGCCGCTGGGTGAGCGGGTGCCGGGGGAGCGCTACGAGCACGGGGAGCGGATCAAGTGCATCGTCGTGAGTGTGCGCAAAGGCATGCGCGGCCCCCAGATCACGCTGTCGCGCTCGCACCCCAACCTCGTCCGACGGCTGTTCGCCCTCGAGGTGCCGGAGATCGCCGACGGAACGGTGGAGATCGCCGCCATCGCCCGTGAGGCCGGTCACCGCACGAAGATCGCGGTGTTCACCACGACGCCCGGGGTCAACGCCAAGGGCTCCTGCATCGGCCCGATGGGTCAGCGGGTGCGCAACGTGATGGCAGAGCTGCACGGCGAGAAGATCGACATCGTCGACTTCTCCGAGGATCCAGCCGAGATGGTGGCGCACGCGCTGTCCCCGGCGCAGGTCACCAAGGTCGAGATCATCGACCTGCCCGGTCGTTCGGCTCGTGTCGTGGTGCCCGACTTCCAGTTGTCGCTGGCGATCGGCAAGGAGGGCCAGAACGCCCGCCTCGCCGCCCGCCTCACCGGCTGGCGCATCGACATCCGGTCTGACGAGGCTCCCGACCCCGCTTAGCCCCATGGATCCCCGGATATCCGGGGAAACTGTCGGTTGTCAGCCCTTGCAACCCCTGACAACCACCGGCAGAGCCTGACCGGTGGGACTCGGGTGACCAGAGGGATCAGCGCAATGGCGGCGAAATCGAGAGGGCTCGCGCAGTGAGGTGGGCGCCTCGGACGGTCCCGCGGCGCGCCCCTCAGGGTCATACCAGGCGGATCCTGTGACCCGGTACACGGCGAACGCGGCTCGCCTCCAGACCGACTCGTCGAACCTCGGGTGTCGAAGTCATCGTCGAAAGGCGACCCTGCCGCGCCGCCTGGGGCCGTCGAGCACAACGGCCAGCGGACGGCCGGTTCGGAGTTCCCTGCCTGACGCGATAGACTCTTCGATGGTGGTTCACGAACTCGTCTCCCCTGCCCGGACGTCTCTCGACTCTGTCCGGACGTGTGTGGGGTGCAGGGAGCGGACCTCCAAGAGCGAGTTGCTGCGGGTCGTCGCAGGGACGGATGCAGAGGGCCACCCGGTTCTCGTAGCCGATCCGGCGCGGACGGCCCCCGGTCGCGGAGCGCATCTGCACCCCGTGATCGCGTGCTACGACCTCGCCGTTCGCCGCAAGGCGTTCCCACGGGCCCTACGGGTTCCAGGGGCGCTCGACAGCGAAGCGGTACGGAGGCACCTGCGCGAGGAACCGCTCGCACCACATTGACCGTGATCGACCGAGAAGAAACTGGAGCAGCAGCTCATGAGCACTCGATGAGTTCTTTCCGATGAGCGTGCAACACCACTAGCGGTCCGCATCACCCCACCCGATCAACTGGGAGTCTGGGGCTCGGACCAGAAGGAGAAGCGTGGCTAAGGTCCGAGTCCACGAACTCGCAAAAGAGTTCGGTGTCGAGAGCAAGTTCGTTCTCGAGAAGCTCAAAGAGATGGGTGAGTTCGTCAAGTCGGCATCGTCGACGGTCGAGCCACCTGTCGAGATGCGATTCAAGAAGCAGTACGGCGACCAGCTGAAGTCGGTCGCCGCGCCTGCCCCAACGCCGGCGGCCCCGGCAGCACCGACCCCGGCACCCGCTGCCGCGGCCCCGAGTGCACCGTCACCGGCGCCCGCTGCCGCCGAGCCTGCTGTGCCCGCCGCACCGGCAGCGAGCTTCGAGGCTCCCAGCCAGACCAGCGCTCGACCAGGTCCGAAGCCCGGACCGCGCAAGCCCGAGCCGGAGGAGGCTGCCCCCGAAGCAGCACCCCAGGCTCCTGCTGCTGCGGCCGAGGTTGCGGCCCCGGATTCGCCGGCGCCGCGAGCACCCGCTCCGCGGCCGTCTGCGCGCCCCGGTGCGCCGCGTCCGGGGAACAACCCGTTCGCGCCGAGCCAGGGGATGGGCCGTCGTCCTGCTCCCGCCGATCGTGGCCCCGCCGCCCCGGGTGCGCCCAGCGCGCCCGTTGCACCCGGCGTTCCCGGTGACCAGCGCCCTCCGCGCCCAGCTGCAGCCCGTGATGGTGGGCCGGCAAACGCCGGTCGCCCCGGCATGCCACGGCCCAACCCGGCCATGATGCCCAAGTCCCCGGCCGCCTTCGGTTCGGGGCCCGGCTCGCGTGGCCCGGGTGGCCCCGGAGGCCGCGGTGGCGCTCCGGGTCGTCCGGCTCCAGGTGGACGCGGCGCTCCGTCCCGTGGCGGCGCTCCGGCTGGTGCCGGCGCCGGTGCCCCCGGTCGCGGTGGTCCTCCCGGCTCCTTCGGTCCCCCCGGTGGTGGCCGCCCAGGTGGCGGTCGTCCCGGTCAGGGTGGACGTGGCCAGACCCAAGGTGCCTTCGGTCGCCCGGGTGGTCCCTCGCGCCGTGGCCGCAAGTCGAAGCGTGCTCGTCGTCAAGAGTTCGAGCAGATGCAGGCGCCCACGATCGGTGGGATCCGCGTTCGCAAGGGTGACGGAGAGACGGTTCGTCTCGCTCGTGGCTCGTCCCTGACCGACTTCGCCGAGAAGATCGGCGTCGACGCCGCAGCGCTGGTTCAGATGCTGTTCGGGCTGGGCGAGATGGTCACAGCCACGGAGTCGGTCAACGACGAGACCCTGGAGTTGCTGGGCGAGGAGCTCAACTACATCATCCAGGTCGTCTCGCCGGAGGACGAGGACCGTGAGCTGCTGGAGTCCTTCGACCTCGAGTTCGGTGAGGATGAGGGTGACGAGAGTGATCTGGTCGTCCGTCCACCCGTCGTGACGGTCATGGGTCACGTCGACCACGGAAAGACCAAGCTCCTCGACGCCCTGCGCAACGCCAACGTCGTCGACAAGGAGGCCGGTGGCATCACGCAGCACATCGGTGCCTACCAGGTCGCCACCGACGTCGATGGCACCGAGCGTCGGATCACCTTCATCGACACCCCTGGCCACGAGGCCTTCACGGCCATGCGTGCACGTGGTGCGCAGGCCACCGACATCGCGATCCTCGTGGTCGCGGCAGATGACGGCGTGATGCCGCAGACGGTGGAGGCGCTCAATCACGCCAAGGCCGCCGGCGTCCCGATCGTGGTCGCGGTCAACAAGATCGACAAGCCTGATGCCGACCCGACCAAGGTGCGCGGACAGCTGACCGAATACGGTCTGGTGCCCGAGGAGTACGGCGGCGACGCGATGTTCGTCGACGTGTCGGCCAAGTCCGAGCTCAACCTCGACAAGTTGCTCGAGGCGGTCATCTTGACGGCTGACGCGTCGCTCGACCTTCGCGCCAACCCGACCCAGGACGCTCAGGGTCTTGTCGTCGAGGCTCACCTCGACCGAGGTCGTGGTCCGGTGGCAACGGTGCTGGTCCAGCGCGGCACGCTGCGCGTGGGCGACTCGATCGTCGCTGGTCCCGCCTACGGGCGGGTCCGGGCGCTGCTCGACGAGCACGGCGACAACATCGAGGAGGCGACGCCGTCGCGCCCAGCGATGGTGCTCGGTCTCACGGCCGTTCCCGGTGCCGGTCAGAACCTGATCGTCGTCGACGACGACCGGATGGCTCGCCAGATCGCCGAGAAGCGTGAGTCGCGTGAACGTGCGGCCATGCAGGCCAAGCGCAGGGTTCGTCGCACCCTCGAGGACTTCATGGCCTCCATGGAGAAGGGGGAGAGCCAGGAGCTCAACCTCATCCTCAAGGGCGACGTGTCCGGTTCGGTCGAGGCCCTCGAAGACTCGCTGGCCCAGATCGATGTGGGTGCCGAGGTCAGCCTGCGGGTCATCGACCGCGGCGTGGGTGCCATCACCGAGACCAACGTCGACCTTGCCGCCGCGTCCGACGCGATCATCATCGGCTTCAACGTCAGGCCCCAGGGCAAGGCGAGCCAGATGGCCGACAAGGAGGGTGTCGAGATTCGTTACTACTCGGTCATCTACCAGGCGATCGAGGAGATCGAGGCAGCGCTCAAGGGCATGCTCAAGCCGGAGTACGAAGAGGCCGTGCTCGGCCAGGCCGAGATCCGCGACATCTTCCGGTCTTCCAAGATCGGCAACATCGCGGGCTGCATGGTCACCTCCGGCACGGTGCGGCGCAACGCCAAGGCGCGCTTGCTCCGCGACGGCCAGGTGGTCGCGGACAACCTCGACCTCGCCTCGCTGAAGCGGGAGAAGGACGATGCCTCCGAGGTCCGCGAGGGCTTCGAGTGCGGTCTGGTGCTGAAGAACTTCCAGGACATCAAGCTCGGCGACGTCGTGGAGTCCTTCGAGATGCGCGAGATCCCGCGCAGCTGAACCATCGACCCGTCGCAGATGTACACAGACGAGTGCACATCTGCGACGGGTCAACGGCCCTCGTGCGTACATCCGCGACAGGTCAACGAGAAGGAGTGAACGAGATGGCCAACCCCCGCGTCCGCAAGATCGCCGACCGCATCCAGGTGATCGTCGCCGAGATGCTCGAGCGACGGATCAAGGACCCGCGCCTGGGTTTCATCACCATCACCGACGTGCGCCTGACCGGCGACAACCAGCAGGCAACCGTGTTCTACACGGTGCTCGGCGGTGAGGAGGAGATGGCCGGCACGGCCGCCGCACTCGAGTCCGCCAAGGGCGTCCTGCGCTCCGAGGTCGCCAAGCAGCTCGGCATGCGGATCTCGCCCACGCTCACCTTCGTGCACGACGCTCTGCCCGAGTCCGCGCGAGCGCTCGACGAGGTGCTGGCCCGGGCGAAGGCCCAGGACGAGGCCGTCGCGGCAGCCCGCGGTACGACGTACGCAGGCGACGCCGATCCCTACAAGAAGCCGCACGAGGACGACGTCCTCGACGACGACCCCCAGGACGACAGGGAAGCGTGAGCCTCGCTTCGGGGCTCGTCATCGTCGACAAGCCCCCTGCAGTCACCTCGCACGACGTGGTCTCGAGGGTGCGCCGGCTCGCCGGCACCCGCAAGGTCGGCCATGCCGGCACGCTCGATCCGATGGCGACCGGAGTGCTCGTCCTCGGCATCAATCGGGCCACCCGGCTGCTGGGACACCTGATGCTGACCGAGAAGGCGTACGACGCCACCATCCGCCTGGGTGTCTCCACCACCACCGATGATGCCGAGGGTGACGTCGTCACGGTGACGACCACGCAGGACCTCGCCGAGGCCTCGGTGCGCGCTGCCATGGTGGGCTTCGTCGGCGACATCGACCAGGTCCCCAGCGCGGTCTCGGCGATCAAGGTCGACGGGAAGCGGGCCTACCAGCGGGTCCGCGAGGGCGAGACGGTCGAGCTCAAGGCGAGACCCGTCACGGTGCATTCCATCGAGGTGCACAGGGTGGTCCCGACCGGTTCGTGCATCGACGTGCAGGTCTCGGTGCGGTGCTCCAGCGGCACCTACATCCGGGCGATCGCCCGTGACCTCGGGGCAGCCCTGGGGGTGGGGGGTCACTTGACGGCACTACGACGCACCGCCGTGGGCGGGTTCGACCTCGCCCGAGCGCGCACCCTCGAGGAGCTCGCGGACCACTTCGATGTGGTGCCGATCGCGGACGCTGCGCGAGCCACGTTCCCCGCGCTCGAGCTCGACGAGGCGCAGGCAGTCGATGTGAGAGTGGGCCGCCGGCTTGCGCTCGCGCTGGACGCGATCACCGCGGTGTTCGCACCGGACGGTGAGTTCCTGGCCCTCTACGAGGCGCGCGCCGACGAACCAGGCGTCGCCCGCCCGCTCGCCGTCTTCACCGGCTAGGCCGGAGACCGCCGGGCCCGAACTCGTGTGGAGACGAGGGTCCCTCCACCCCGGGGGCGGCCGATATGGGAGGCTGTCGGCCGTGCAGACATGGCGATCGCTGGGCGAGATTCCCGCCGACCTCGGACGCACTGTCGTGACCATCGGCAACTTCGACGGCGTCCATCTCGGGCACCGCACTGTGCTCACCCGGGCGGTTCACATGGCGGCCGAGATCGGGGCTGCCGACGTGGTGGCCGTGACCTTCGACCCGCATCCGATGGCAGTCCTGCGTCCCGATCACGCACCTTCGGGCCTGACCTCGATCGAGACCCGGGTGGCCCTGCTGGGGGACTGTGGGGTCGACGCGGTGCTGGTCCTCCCCTTCGACCTCGAAGTGGCGAGTTGGACACCCGACGAGTTCATCGAGCGCATCCTCGTCGAGGCCCTGCACGCGGCAGCGGTCGTGGTCGGTGCGAACTTCCGCTTCGGCAACCGGGCGGCAGGCGATGTCCGCACGCTGGCCGAGTCCGGGCGGACTCACGACTTCACCGCCGTGGGAGTGCCACTCGACGGTGGCCCCCAGGTGTGGTCGTCCACCTACGTCCGGACCTGCCTCGCGACGGGTGACGTGGCCGGCGCCGCTGAGGCGTTGGGTCGTCCCTTCAGTGTCCGCGGAGTCGTCGTGAAGGGAGATCAACGCGGCCGCGAACTCGGTTTCCCGACCGCCAACGTGCCGACGAGCGCGCTGGCCGCAGCTCCCGCCGACGGGGTGTATGCCGGCTGGCTGCGGCGCAGTGACACCGGTGATACCTACCCTGCGGCGATCAGCGTCGGCACCAACCCGACCTTCGACGGCGAGCGCGAGCGCCGCGTCGAGAGCTATGTGCTGGACCGCACCGATCTGGAGCTGTACGGCGTCGAGGTCGAGGTGTCCTTCGTCGACCGTCTGCGCGGGATGGTCAAGTTCGAGTCGGTCGAGGCGTTGGTCGAGACGATGCGCAACGACGTCGAGCGGGCCAGGCGCGTCCTGGACGACTGAACCGGGCCACCCACGAGGGTGGCCCGGCCCAGAGCTGGAATCAGGCGTCGAGGTCGGAGGCGACCATGGCTGCGATCGCGTCGACCGCAGCCTCGTCCTCGCCGGAGACCTCGACCGTGTCGCCGTTTCCGGCTCCCAGGGTCATGATCATCAAGGACGAGCTCGCGTCGACCGGGTCGTCACCGGGCAGGCCGATGAAGACGTCGGATCCGAGCTCGCCGGCGGCTTCCGAGATGAGCGCGGCCGGGCGGGCGTGCAATCCGACGGACGAGCCGACGACGACGGTCTTGGTGGGCATGTGGAGCTCCTCTTGAGTGGTTGTTGTGTGCGTTCGGGTTCAGGATCAGACCATCACGGCTTCGGCGTCCACGGAGACCTTGCTGGGCCACATGGTCTTTGCCGCGATCACTGCAGCGGCGCCGACGAGGACACCAGCGAGCAGCGCGATCAGGAAGCCGAGGACGTTCTCGACGGCGAAGAGCACGAAGATGCCGCCGTGTGGTGCCCGGACGGCCACGTGCATCGCCTCGGAGAGGCCGCCGGTCACTGCGCTGCCCAGCATGATGGCGGGAATGACCCGCAACGGGTCCGCGGCAGCGAACGGGATGGCACCCTCGGTGATGAACGATGCTCCCAGGAGCCAGCCTGCCTTGCCGTTCTCGTGTTCGGGCACCGAGAACAACTGGGGCCGTACCACCGTCGCCAGTGCGAGCGCGATCGGCGGCACCATGCCGGCCAGCATGACGGCTGCCATGATCTGCAGTCGGGGGTCGTCGGCGGCGGCCGTGGCAGCAGCGCCGACACCAGCAGCCGCGAAGCTGTAGGCGACCTTGTTCAGCGGGCCACCCATGTCGAAGGCCATCATGAGCCCGAGGATCACTCCGAGGAGGACCGCGCTCGAGCCGCTCATGCTGTTGAGGCCATCGGTCAGCTGGTTCATCAGCCAGCTGATGGGCTTGCCGAGCACGATGAGCATGACCAGCCCGGCGATGATGCTGGTGAACAGGGGGATGACCAGGACCGGCATGAGACCCCGCGCCCACGTCGGGACCTTCCAGCCGGCGATCCAGTGGGCGATCACACCAGCGAGCACACCGCCGACGATCGCGCCCAGGAAGCCGGTGGCCGGGAGGCCGACCCCGTTGGCGTCGGAGAATCCACTGACGTTGGCGGCCAGACCACCCACCACGAAGCCGGGGGCGATGCCGGGGCGATCCGCGATGGCGTAGGCGATGTAGCCCGCCAGCGCCGGGACGAAGAACAGGAAGGCGGTCTTGCCGATCACGAAGAACAATGCGCCGAGGTAGGCCATGGCGCCGGAGCCGAACAGTGCGTGGTCAAGTCCGAGTGCCTGCACGTCCGGCGGGTTGAACAGGGTGTTGTTCGCCACGATGTCACCGAAAGGTCCGACGATCTCGTAGCCACCGAACAGGAAGCTGAGGGCGATCAGCAGACCACCGGCTGCGACGAACGGGATCATGTACGACACGCCGGTCATCAACACCCGGCGAGTTCGTCCGCCCCAGGTCTCGCCGGCGCCTGATCCGGCGGAGGCGGTGGACGTGGAAGCCGTGCCCTCGACACGGGGCGGGTTGGGGTCCTCGGCGTACCGCAGAGCCTCGGCGATCATGCTGTCGGCGTCGTCGATGGGTCGCTTGACCCCGGACGAGACCAGCGGCTTGCCGGCGAACCGGCCGCGGTCACGCACCCCGACGTCGACGGCGAAGATCGCGGCGTCGGCCTCGGCGATCGTGGTGGGCGAAAGGGGAGTGGAACCGGCTGAGCCCTGGGTCTCCACGGCGATGTCCACACCTGCACGCAGCGCCGCTGCCTCGAGCGCCTCGGCCGCCATGTAGGTGTGCGCGATGCCGGTGGGGCACGCGGTCACCGCGACGATGCGGCGGCGTACGGCCGAAGCCGGCTCCTGGGTGGCCGGCGCAGCTGCCGCTCCCGCCGCGGTGGGTTCAGCCGCGGCCGGTGCTGCCGCGGGAGCGGGGGCGGGCTCGAGGACTGCCATCACCAGCGTGACCACCTCCTCGGCGCTCTCAGCGTCACGCAGCGAGTCGGTGAAGGCGGGCTTGACCAGGGCTCGGGCGAGCTTGGTCAGCAGCTGGAGGTGGGTGGCGTCTCCGCCGGCGGGGGCCGCGATCAGGAACGCGAGGTCGGCCGGGCCGTCCTTGGCACCGAAGTCGACCTCCGGCTGGAGGCGGGCGAACGCGAGCGTCGGTTCGCTCACCCCTGCGGTGCGGCAGTGGGGGATCGCGATGCCACCGGGAAGCCCCGTCGCCGAGGTCTCCTCGCGGGCGAAGGCATCGGCAACCAACTGGTCCACGTCGTCGGCTCGTCCGGCACCGGCGACCAGGGCCGCCAGAGAACGGATCGCTTCGTGCTTGTCAGTGCCCAGGTTCGCATCGAGACTGACAAGTTCAGCGGTGATCAGATCGGACATTTCACCCTCCTTGGGTGAGGTCGAGCTCGCGGACCGAGACAAGCTCGGGTCGGACCTGCGACGGGATGGGGATCGTGGTGCCGGGTAACCCAGCAGCCGCACTGCCGTAAGCCACGGCCAGGGCGAGCCGCTGGGCCGGATCGCGTTGTTTCACTTCTCCCAGAAGGTATCCGAAAAGGCTGGAGTCGCCAGCCCCCACCGTGCTCACGACCGTGGTCGGCGGCGGCGTGGCGTGCCAGGCGCCGTCTCGGGTGACCAGGACCGCGCCGTGCTTTCCGAGGGTCGCCAGCACCGACTCGACGCCGCGTTCGACCAGGGTGCGGGCTGCGCCGGCGGCCAGCGCCGGGTCTGACTCGAGGGCGTCGGGGTCGCCGCCGGTGAAGGATGCCAGCTCCTCACCGTTGGGCTTCATGAGGTGGGGTGGGGCGACGTCGAGCCGCGCCACGAGCTCACGCAGCGGTGCCTCGCTGGTGTCCACGGCGACCTTGGCCGACGTACGACGCAGGACGCCGACGAGATGGGAGTACCACTCCGGTGGTGCACCGGGGGGCAGCGAGCCGGCCAGCACGATCCAGTCGGCGGCGCCGGCCCGGCGCTTCAGAGCGCCCTCGAGGTCGGCCAGCACTCCTGGAGTCACCTCCGCACCCGGGCTGTTGAGCTTGGTGGTGGTGCCGTCAGGCTCGGTGATGGTGATGTTGACCCTCAGGTCGCCCCCACTCGGCACCGGGCGACAGTCGATGCCGGCGGCGAGCAACTCGATGACGAAGGGGTCGTCCTTGGCAGCGGGCAGCACAGCGATCGAGGGAAGGCCGGCCGAGACGGCGGCTCGGGAGATGTTGACGCCCTTGCCGCCGGCCTGCGAGGTGACCGACAGCGTGCGGATCACGGCACCGCGCTCCAGCGGTCCGCTGAGCATCACGGTCCGGTCGTGGCTGGGATTGGGGGTGAGTGTGACGATCATGCGACCACGACCTCGATTCCGGCGCGGGTCAACGCGTCCTTGTCGGTTTTCGCGATCCGGTTGTCGGTCACGAGTACGTCCACCTCGGCGAGAGTGGCGAAGCGAATGGGCGACTCGACCATGATCTTGTCTGCGTCTGCGAGGACGACCACCTGCCGTGCACAGGCCACCATGGCACGTTTGGCCGCCGCCTCGTCGCGATCAGGGGTCGAGAGTCCGTGCAGGATCGAGATGCCGTTGGTGCCGATGAACGCCACGTCGGCGCGCACGCCGTCGAGCGCGACGACCGTGTCGGGACCGACCGCCGCCTGGGTGTTGGTGCGCACCCGTCCGGGGAGCAGATGGAGCTCGATCTGCGGCAGCAGCGCGAGGCGCGCAGCCACCGGGACGGCGTGGGTGAGCACGATCAGCGGGTGGTCGCGGGGCAGGTAGGAGGCGATCCTGGAAGTCGTGGAGCCGGCGTCGATCACGACGGTCGACCCGGGCGGCGGCAGCAGGGCGATCGCGGCCTCCGCGATGTGGTCCTTCTCGACCGTGTTGGCTGAGTCGCGGTCGGCCAGCGCGGCCTCGATGGCGATCAGGGTGTTGGCCGGGACGGCGCCTCCGTGCACCCGTCGGACGAGCCCCATCCGCTCCAGTGCGGACAGGTCGCGACGCACCGTCTCGGTGGTGACGTCGTACTGGTCAGCCAGCTCGTTGACCGATAGCCTGCCTCGACGGGTTACCAGCTGGGCGATCGCCTGCTGACGTTCCTCGGCGTACATGCTGATGGCCCTCACCTCCCGGAATCGCAGACAGTACAGGATCTTTGTATGTGTTGTTTTACGCCCGAACGTGTTGACTGTCAAGAGGGTCGTGGGGTTAACTTGTGACCATGGTCACCCCTACTGAGCCGAGTTCGGACGTTCTCCAGGGCACACCGGTCGTCACCGGTGTCGCCTTCGGGCCAGCCCTCATCGTGCGTGGAGAAGTCTCCGCCGAGGCCGTCGAGCGCTTCGGCGCCGGGCCCTACGCCGACGCTGAGGCCGCCCTCGCGGCCTACGACGAGGCATCGAGCGGGGTCGCCGACGGATTCACCCGCAAGGCGGAGAAGGCCTCCGGAGCCGCCGCCGAGGTGCTCACCGCGAGCGCCGGTCTCGCCCGTGACAAAGGTCTGCGCGGCGCCGTGCGCAAACACCTCAACACGGGCTCCCCGATCGTCGCGAGCGTGCACGACGCCGTCGAGCAGTTCGTCGAGATCTTCACCCAGATGGGTGGTCTGATGGCCGAGCGCGCCACCGACCTGCGCGACATCGAACGCCGCATCGTGGCCCACGTCATCGGCGAGCCCGAGCCCGGAGTCCAACTTCCCGAGACCCCGTCGGTGCTCGTCGCCGAGGACCTCGCGCCCAGTGACACCGCCGGCCTCGACCCGAGCGTCGTGCTGGCGCTGGTCACCGAGCGCGGCGGGCCGACCAGCCACACCGCGATCATCGCCAGACAGCTCGGCATCCCCTGCGTCGTCGGCACCCCCGGCTGCCTCGATCTCCCGCTGGGCGTCGACGTGCTGGTCGACGGCACGGCCGGGACCATCACCAGTGGGGTCGCGCCAGACGAGGCGGCCAAGCTCGTCGCCGCGGACAAGGAGATGCGCGAAGCCTCGGCCAACTGGTCCGGTCCCGGCCGGACCGCCGACGGAACACCGGTCAAGGTGCTGGCCAACGTCGCCGACGGCGCTTCTGCCCGCAGCGCTGCCTCGGCGCCGGTCCAGGGCGTCGGGCTGTTCCGCACCGAGCTCTGCTTCCTCGACCAGAAGGAGGAGCCCACCGTCGAGGAGCAGGCGGACATCTATGCCGAGGTGCTGACGGCGTTCGCCGACGTCGGGTATGTCGTCATCCGCACCCTCGACGCCGGCTCCGACAAGCCGGTCGCCTTCGCCACCCACACCGGCGAGGAGAACCCTGCTCTGGGAGTGCGTGGCCTGCGCCTGTCCTTCGACAACCCCGGTCTCATGGACCGTCAGCTCGACGCCATCGCCCTGGCCGCCGAGCGCACCGGCACCGAGACGTGGGTGATGGCGCCGATGGTCGCGACCGTCGCCGAGGCAGGTGACTTCGCCGACAAGGTCCGCGAACGTGGCCTGAAGCCCGGAGTGATGGTCGAGGTGCCCTCGGCTGCCCTGCTCGCCCACCGGATGCTCGAGGTCGTCGACTTCCTCTCGATCGGCACCAACGACCTCACGCAGTACACGATGGCTGCCGACCGGATGGCCACTGATCTCGCCCACCTCACCGACCCGTGGCAGCCCGCTGTGCTCCAGCTGATCGCGATCACCGCGGAGGCGGGCAAGCAGGCCGGCAAGCCGGTCGGGATCTGTGGGGAGGCTGCCGCCGACCCGTTGCTGGCCTGCGCGCTCGTCGGCATGGGCATCACATCGCTCTCGATGGCAGCCAAGGCGGTCAAGCCGGTCGGAGCGCAGTTGTCGATCGTCGGGATGGACACCTGCGAGGACGCCGCCGAGGCCGCCCTGTCGGCGTCCGATCCGATGGCCGGTCGCGCTGCGGTGCGAGCCGCACTGGGTCTCTAGACCCTCACACTCCCAGCCAGGCCAGCACCGCCAGCACCCGACGGTTGTCGTCGAGGGCCATCGGGAGGTCGAGCTTGGTGAAGATGTTGTTGGTGTGCTTCGCGACCGCCTTCTCGGTGATGAACAGGGCCGACGCTATGGCGGTGTTGGACCGGCCCTCGGCCATGTGGGCCAGCACTTCGCGTTCACGTGGGGTGAGGCGCTCGACCGGGGTGTCAGGGCGATGAGCCATGATCGCGGCGATCACCTCCGGGTCGATCACGGTGCCTCCGGCCGCCACGCGGCGTACTCCTTCGACGAATTCGCGCACGTCTGCGATCCGGTCCTTCAGCAGGTAGCCGACGGCTCCCTCGCCGCTCGCCAGCAGCTCGCGGGCATAGAGCCGCTCGACGTACTGCGAAAGCACCAGGACCGGGAAGCCGGGCCGGGCCGCGCGCGCGGCGATGGCCGCCCGCAGCCCCTCGTCGGTGAACGACGGCGGAAGGCGTACGTCGACCACGGCAGCGTCCAACGACGGATCGGCCAGCGCCCCCTCCAGATCGAAGGCGTTGTCGACGGCGGCGACGATGGTGAAGCCGTTCGCCTCCAGCAGGCGGATCAGGCCGTCCCGGAGGAGGGCATGGTCTTCGGCGAGGACAAGGCGCACGGGACCTCCAGCGTCACGATGGTGGGCCCCTGGACGGGGCTGCTCAGGTTCATCGTGCCGTCGAACGCCGCCAGACGCCTCATCACCCCGCGCATCCCGGTGCCACCGGCCGGATCTGCGCCGCCATGGCCGTCGTCGCCGACCCTGACCCTGAGCAACGTGCCATCGTGCTCCAGGTCCACCCAAGCGTGCTGGGCGCCCGAGTGCTTGCCGACGTTGGCCAGGCACTCCGCGACCGCGAAGTAGACCGCCGACTCGATCGGTGCCGGTGGCCGCCCCACCAGGATGGCCTCGACCCGGACCGGCACCGCCATGTCGAGCGCCAGTGCCTGGACGGCTCCGCTCAGACCGCGATCGGCAAGCACTGGCGGATGGATGCCCCGGACCACGTTGCGCAGGTCTCCGAGCGCGGCACCGGTGGTGGCCCTGGCCTCCGCGACCAGCTGCCGGGCAGCCGCCGGGTCGTCAGCGAACATGTCGTCGGCCATGCCGAGGCTCATGCTCAGCGCGACCAGGCGAGCCTGGGCGCCATCGTGCAGGTCCCGCTCGATGCGCCTCAGCTCGGCTGCGGAATGATCCAGGCTCTCCGTGCGACTCACGGTGAGGTCCTGGACGCGCTGTTCCAGGTGTTCGGTGTGGCCGTAGCAGAGGAACCAGCGGTCGATCGAGCAGCGGGCCCGCATGATCGGCTCGGTGCCGTACCACCAGAGCACCCCGGTGACGACGATGAGCAGCAGCAGCACCGTCAACAGGGAGACCGCGAACCCGACGGTGACCGCGTAGAGCATCCAACCCAGGTCTCGCCAGGTCATGGGGTCACTCGCCCAGTTGGTCAGCTGGGCGACGCGACCGCCAGGTGGCCGGGGCCGGTAGGGCGACGGCAGGGCCGAGCCCAGGACGTCGCCGGCCATCGCCCGATGCCGATCGGCGACCCAGCGCCCGGCCGGGATGGTCAGCAGCAGCAGCGGGATCCCGATCCACACGATCACCAGCACCCCGCCGACGACGGACAGCACGAAGACCAGCAGCACAGGAATCGCCAGCAGCAGCTGTTGCGCGGCGTACCCCGTGAGGCGCAGCTTGCGGCTCGCCGTGCTGGTCGTGTCCATGGACCCATCCTCGCCGATCGGAGCCGACTCCACAGGGGTGCTGGGTCCACCCCTGTGAGGGGATCTGGCGCCCCTGACACGGCGGCCGCGCATCGCGAGGCTGGAGGTCATCACCTCCCACCCACCCGAGGAGCATCCGATGTCGGTCCACAACCTGCTCGCCGGCCTGCCGCTACGAGCCGCACGCTGGAGTGCGAGCCACCCGTGGCGAGCCATCTTCGCCTGGTTCCTGTTGGTCCTGGTCTCCGTCGGTCTAGCCGTGGCGATCCCGACCACGAGCACCACCGATGCCGACTACCGGCTGGGGGACTCGGGACGGGCCGAGGCGATGGTGTCGGCAGCGGGACTCGAGCACCCCGATGCCGAGAGCGTGCTGATCACCTCGAGAACCGGGGCGAGGCTCGACGCCGCCGCGCTCGCGACCGCCCGTGACCTCTCGGCCGCCCTGGCCGATCTGGACGGGGTTGAAGCCGTCGGTCCACCCGTCTGGAGCCCAGAGCGGCACGCGCTCCTCCTGTCCGTGCAGCTGGCCACGCATCAGGACGATGCCACCGCGCTGCAACGGGTCACGGCCGACGTCGCGGCCGACCACCCCGAGCTGGCGATCCGCGAGGCCGGGGACCTGTCGATCGACGCCGCCATCAACGACCGTGTCGCCGAGGACCTCGGATCGGCCGAAGGCATCAGCCTGCCGGTGACCCTCGTGCTCATGCTGCTCGCCTTCGGGGCCCTGATCGCCGCGGGCATCCCCGTCCTCCTGGCCGTCACCAGCGTGGCGGTCACGATCGGAGTCACAGCGCCGCTGTCCCACCTCGTCCATGCCGAACCCACCGTCAGCAGCATGATCGTGCTGATCGGCATGGCCGTGGGGGTCGACTACTCGCTGTTCTTTCTCAAGCGTGAACGCGAGGAGCGGGCGCGGGGTGCCAGCACGCTCGACGCGGTCGAGATCGCGGCCGCGACCTCCGGGCACTCCATCCTGGTGTCGGGACTTGCGGTCATCGCCTCGATGGCCGGGCTGTACGTGATCGGAGGAGCCACCTTCAACTCCCTGGCCACCGGGTCCATCCTCGTGGTCGGTGTCGCTGTGCTCGGTTCGATCACCGTCCTTCCGGCGCTCCTGGCCAAGCTGGGACGCTGGGTGGACCGCCCGAAGGTGCCGCTGCTGTGGCGCCTGAACCGCCGGATCGGTCGCGGCGGGCTCAGCCGGCGGATCCTCGCACCCGTCGTACGGCATCCGGTGGCGGCGCTGCTCGCATCCTCGGCCGTCGTCCTCGCCCTGTGCGTCCCGGCGCTGGGGATGAAGATCCACTCCGCCAACCTGGACACGCTGCCGGGGAGTATCGCGGAGGTCCAGACGTTCCGCGACCTGGTCGACCTCTACCCCCAGGAGGGCGCGACCGCGACCGTGGTTGCGACGGGGGAACGCGACCAGGTGCGCGGCGCACTCGTCCGCCTGCGCGACCTCGCCCGCTCGGATGTTGACTTCGTGAGCGACTCGCCCGCCCCCATCGAAACCTCCTCGGACGGGGGCACCTCGCGGCTCACCCTGGCCATGCCGTATGCCGAATCGGACCCCCAGGTCGACACGGCCGTCGAGCATCTGCGCTCGGATCTCGTGCCCGCCGCGCTCGCGGGAGCCTCGAGCGACTACGCCGTGGGCGGGGGACCGGCCGAGGCCCTCGACAGCTCGAACAGGCTGGGCACCTACCTCCCGATCGTGATCGGGTTCGTGCTGATCCTGACGATGGTGATGATGGGCCTGGCCTTCAGGAGTGTGCCGATCGCTCTCATCTCCACCGCTCTCAACCTGGCCTCGGTCGGGGTGGCCTTCGGGCTGATGACGCTGGTGTTCCAGCACGGCTGGGGCCATAGGTTGCTGGACTTCTCCACCCCGGGCTTCCTCATCGACTGGATCCCCCTGTTCGTGCTGGTCGTGCTCGTGGGGTTGTCCATGGACTACCACGTGTTCGTACTGAGTCGGATCCGAGAACACGTCCGGAGCGGTCTGCCTGTGCGGTTGGCGGTCGAGCGGGGGCTGCGCGACACCGCCGGCGTCGTGACCAGCGCTGCGGCCGTGATGGTGTCGGTGTTCGCGATCTTCGCGACCTTGAGCATGCTCGAGATGAAGATGATGGGGGTGGGGCTGTCTGCCGCCATCCTGATCGACGCCACCGTGATCCGTCTCGTCATGCTGCCGGCGATCCTGGTCCTACTGGGGGATCGGGCGTGGTGGCCGAACCATCCGTCGGTCCCGGTCGGAGCACCGGTCCAAGAGCTGGACCCGCCGCTCGTGCACGCCTGACCCGTCGCAGATGTACACGCGTGCTGTACATCTGCGACGGGTGGGCAGGATCTGCGCGTACATCTACGACGGGTCGGCGGTGACGGTGACGGGCACGCCGCTCAGCGCGGCGTTGCCCGACACGTCGAGGAGCTCGGGATCGGTGAGGTCGTTGATCGAGACTCCCACCACCGCAGCGGCGCCGGCCATCCGAGTGCCCGGCAGCTGGTGACCGAAGCCGTGAGGCAGTGACACGACGCCGGGCATCAGGTCGTCGGTCGCCAGCACCTCGACGCTCACGGCGCCGACCCGCGAGGTCACCGTCACCGTCGTACCGTCGGTGAGCCCACGCTCGGACAGATCGCCGGGGTTCATCAGCAGCTGGTGCCGTTCCCGGCCGCGGGTCAGTCGGCCGGAGTTGTGCAGCCACGAGTTGCAGTCGCGCTGGTGGCGTCGTCCGATCAGCAGCAGCTCCCCGGCGTCCGGCAGATCCGTGGCGCCCAGCCGGGCCAGATCGGTCATCACCAGCTCAGGCGCGAGCACGATGCGCTTGTCGGGCGTCTGCAGCCGATCCGGGAAGGAACCCGCACGGAGTGGGCCGAGATCCACCCCCTCAGGTGCGCGCCTCAACTGCGAGATGCTCACGCCCGCTTCGTCGGAGCGGAGCAGCTGACCGATCAGGAACGTCGGACTCATCGCCAGCCGAGCGCGGCTGGCGAGGCGCTTCCTCAGCGTCGGCTTGCGATCCAGCCGCCGGGTCAGGCGCTTGCCCAGCTCGCGGTAGATCTCCCAGTCGTGGCGCTGGTCGCGCTCCTTGTCGAACACCGCTGGGGTGAACCTCGCGGTGTTGCGCACCGCCAGCGTGTGGAAGACCAGGTCGTAGTGATCTCGCTCCAGCGCGGAGGTCGGCGGCAGGATCACGTCGGCGTGCCGCGTCGTCTCGTTGATGTAGATGTCCACCGAAGCCATGAAGTCGAGCCCGGCCAGGGCCCGGTCCAGCGCCGCCCCGTCGGGCGTCGACAGCACCGGGTTGCCGGCCAGCGTCAGCACGGCCCTGATCTGGCCCTCTCCCGGTGTCTCGATCTCCTCACGCAGGATCGAGACCGGCAGCTCCCCGCCACTCTCCGGCAGCCCACGGACCCGGCTGTGCCACAGGCCGTGGTGGCCCTTGCCGATCAGGCCGCGACCGACCGCGTCGATCGCGGGCGAGGTGATCAGGGTGCCGCCCTCGCGATCCAGGTTGCCGGTGACCAGGTTGAGCATCTGCACGCCCCACTGGGCCACCGTGCCCCAGGCGGTCGTCGACACCCCGATCCGGCCGTAGGCGGCTGCCGCGTCGGCGGCGGCGAACTCGTGAGCGATCCGGCGGATGTCCGCGGCAGGCACGCCACTGGCCAGCTCGGCCCGCTCGGGGGTGAAGGACTGGACCGATGCGGCCACCACGTCCAGACCGTCGGCGTACGTCGGGGGCGTGACCAGCTTCTCCTCGAAGAGCACCTGCAGCATCGCCAGCACCACGTGGACGTCGGTGCCGGGTCGGATGAAGTGGTGTTCGCGGGCGACCTTGGCGGTCTCGGTGCGCCGCGGATCGAACACGACCATGGATCCGCCGCGCTTGTCGAGGGCCCGCAGCCGGTTCGGGAAGTCCGGCACGGTCATCAACGACCCGTTGGACGCCATGGGGTTCGCACCGAACACCAGGAAGTACGACGTGCGATCGATGTCGGGCACCGGCAGCATCAGCTGGTGGCCGTACATGAGGTGCGCCACCAGTTGATGGGGGAGCTGGTCGACGGAGGTCGCGCTGAACCGGTTGCGCGTCGGCAGCAGCTTCACCAGCGCCTGGCCGTGGGTCATGGAGCCGAGGCTGTGCACGTTGGGGTTGCCCTGATAGACCCCGACGGCGTCTCTGCCGTGCTCGTTGGTCGCCCGGGCGAGCCCAGCCGCCACCAGGTCGTAGGCCTGGTCCCAGCCGATCTCCTCCCAGTGCGGCTGACCGTCGAGCAGGATCCTTCTGACCGGCCGCCTCAGCCGGTCGGGGTCGGCGTACACGTCTCCGATCGCGACCCCCTTGGGGCAGATGTGGCCTCGGGACAGAGGATCCTCGGCATTGCCTCGCACGGAGACGACGGTCCGGTCCTCGACGGTGATCTCGAGGCCGCAGATCGCCTCGCACAGGTTGCAGACGCCGATGCGTTTCTCCATGACGCCATCGTGTCAGACGTCCGCGACCCGACCGTGGGGCTCGACCCCGGCTCAGTAGGTCGTGATCCTCAGGGACCTCATCCGCGCGTAGAGGGTCGTCCGCGACAGCCCGAGCTCGGCTGCGGCGCGCACCTTGTTGCCCTCGCAGCGCTGCAGGGTGGCGACGATGACGTCGCGCTCCGCCTGCTCCAGCGGTGCGATGGGCTTCTCCGGCTCACCCGACCGGTAGGCCTCCGGCAGGTCGGAGACGGTGATCGCGTCGCTCCAGCGGCGTTGCGTCGCGTGTGCCATGACGGCCTTGAGCTCACGCAGATTCCCCTGCCACGACTGGGCCGAGAGCGCGGTGATGGCACTGGGGGCGAGGTGGAGGCGGGCTGTCGGCTCCAGCTCCAGGAGCATCCTGCCGGCGATGGCCGGGATGTCCTGGCGGCGCGCGGACAGGGGCAGGGTCTCCTCGCGGCGGGTCGCGGATCCGGCGAGTACGGCGGCACGGCCGGTCAGCTCACTGACCGGACCGCTGGTGAAGATGAGGTGCGGCCGGTCCACGGTGTCGACGCGGAGACCGACCAGCTCGAGCAGCCGATCCGACAGCAGGTCGATCCCGTCGATGCACACCGACCCGGTCCTGCGGCTCATCAGGGCCTCGAAGTCGCGGGCCCAGGCGGTGTCGCCGTCCAGGAGGGCCGCCCCTGGTCGCAGCACCGTGAGGGGCTCCTGCTCGGCGAGCTCGCGGGCGCGGGTCGTGCGGCCGGTGCCGGGAGGCCCCCAGACAAGCAACGGACTGGTGTGTTGCTCCCGAGCGTTCCGGGAACGTCGGGCCACGGTCCTGGCGCGCTCTTTGTCGAGGGGCTCGACGTGGAGCAGCGCACCGCGGCGGGCGCCGTTGACCGACGAGATCTCGACCGTGACGGCGCGGCCGGACTCGAGCGAGAGGTCGAGCCGAGCGCCGTGGCGGTGGGCGTCGATCGCGAGCATCCGCAACATCGCGACGTCGCCCGGGCCGAGGAGGTCGAGGGCCGCCTGGTTGGACAGCACGACGTCCTCCCCGATGGCGATCATGGCGCGGCGGCGCAGGCCGGTGGCTGCCTGGAAGGCGTCGAGCAGGCTCTTCTCCGAGGCTCTGGACCCGTCGAGCAGGCGCTGTTCGATGTCGGCCACCGCGCGATCGATCAGGGCGGGCAGGAGCGGGTTCGCCTCGGGTGCCAGCGCGGTGATGTCGAGCACGCCCTCGATCCGACGGGTCAGGGGGTGCCGGATCGGATGCCCGTAGCAGCTGAACCCCCGCAGGGCCTCGGCGAAGTGCTCCGTGCCGTTGATGGTGATGCTGGTCCTGGTCTCGAGCACCGTCCCCAGGGCGTTGGTGCCGACGTCCTCTTCCAGCAGACTGCTGCCGAGCCCGAGGTGGAGGTCGTCGAAGCCGGCGTCGATGCGACGGTCGTCGGACCAGCGGCGCACGATCCGGCAATCGCGGTCGACCAGGATGGTGGAGTACTTGGTGTCGCGCAGTCGGCCGTCCAGCTCGTCGAGCACGGGGCCGGCGGCCACCATCAGCGAACCCTGGAAGTCCACGTCGACCTGCTCGAGATGGTCGAACCTCGAGGAGGGGTCCAGTCCGACCAGATCGGCGCGGTGCCAGGACTCGGCGATGGCTGGGCGGAGGCGGGTCGAGGAGTCGTCGGTCAGCGACATTGTCACCCTCCCGTCGTGCGACAGCGGATTTGCGATCCGCGACCCGAACGCGGTGTGTTGTGTGGTCAGACTAGCCCGCCCGCCCTAGCGCGGGGAATGTCCAACTAATGAACATCCCGGCGGGTGGTGCCGTGCCAGTGTGGTGGGCATCACACCACCCCTCTGGAGGAACGCGCATGAAGACCACCGCCGCTGTCGTCTACGAACCGGGCAAGCCGATCGAGATCGAGGAGCTCGAGCTCGACAAGCCCCGTGAGGGGGAGGTGTTGATCCGCTACACCCACGCCGGCCTGTGCCACTCCGACGTCCATGTGGCACACGGCGACCTCGAGGCGAGACTGCCCATGGTGCTCGGCCACGAGGGCGCGGGCATCATCGAGGAGGTGGGACCGGGAGTGAGCCGCGTCAGGCCCGGCGACCACGTCGTCTGCTCGTTCATCCCCAACTGCGGCACGTGCCGCTACTGCGCCTCGGGCCAGCAGTCCATCTGCGACATGGGCGCGACCATCCTCGAGGGCTACCTGCCGGGGGAGCGGTTCCCGATCAGCGGACCGCGCGGCCAGTACGGCGCCATGTGCATGCTCGGCACCTTCAGCCAGTACGGCGTGATCCACCAGAACTCGGTGATCAAGGTGGATGACGACCTCCCCCTGGAGAAGGCAGTGCTCGTCGGCTGCGGCGTACCCACCGGTTGGGGAGCGGCCGTCAACACCGCCAACGTCAAGCCGGGAGAGACCGTCCTGGTCGTCGGTGTCGGCGGCATCGGCATCAACGCGGTGCAAGGTGCCCGACTGGCGGGAGCGAAGAACATCATCGCGATCGACCCCTTGGAGAACAAGCGCGAGAAGGCGATGGAGCTGGGCGCCACGCACAGCTTCGCGAGCACCGACGAGGCCATGGAGGCCATCACCGACATGACGCGGGGTCAGATGGCCGACGCCGCGATCCTCACGCCCGGCCTGATGACCTCGGAGATCGTGGCCGGTGGCTTCCATGCCGTCGGCAAGGGCGGCGTGGTGGTCCTGACCGGTCTGAACAAGATCATGGAGCAGACCATCGAGCTGCCGGGGACGATCATGACGCTCTACCGCAAGTCGTTGAAGGGCAGCCTGTTCGGCGACTGCAACCCGACGGTGGACATCCCGCGGATCCTGGGTCTCTACCAGTCGGGCGACATCAAGCTCGACGAGATCATCACCAGGACCTACACGCTCGACCAGGTCAACGAGGGGTACGAAGACCTCCTGGCCGGCAAGAACGTCCGCGGTGTCGTCGTGCACGAGCACGCATGACCGCTTCCCCCCAGCCGGTCGTCGACCGTGACCTGGAGGCGCAGCTTCTCGAGGCTGCGCTGCTCAGCGGCGCGCACGTCCTCCTCGAGGGACCTCCCGGAACGGGCAAGTCGACGCTGCTCCGGCAGGTCGCCTCGGGCCGGCGGGTGGGGTTCGTGCTGGTCGAGGGCAATGCCGAGCTCACCCCGTCGCGCCTGGTGGGGCATTTCGATCCGGCGCTCGTGCTCAGCAAGGGCTACCGCTCGGAGATCTTCGTCGACGGCCCTCTGCTGGAGGCCATGAGGTCGGGGGGTCTGCTCTATGTCGAGGAGCTCAACCGGGTGCCCGAGGAGACCATCAACGTGCTCCTCACGGTGATGTCCGAGGGGGAGATCACCGTTCCCCGTCTGGGCCGGGTGCACGCCGGGCCGGGTTTCGGGCTCGTGGCCGCGATGAACCCCTACGACGCGGTCGGCACGGCCAGGATCTCCTCGGCGCTCTACGACCGGACCTGCCGGATCGCGATGGGCTACCAGTCCCAGGCCGCCGAACAGCGCATCCTGGCGCTGCGCACCGACTGCACCGATGAGGGCTGGCGCGATCGGGTCGTCGAACTGGTGCGCAGCACTCGGGAGCACGCCGACGTCCGGGTGGGGTCCTCCGTGCGCGGCGCCATCGACACGGTCGGGCTGGCCGCGCAGCTGGCCTTGCTGCGCGGCGTACCGCTCGACGACTGGATGGTCGGCCTCCACGCCGCCACCGCAGCGCTGACCGGTCGGATCAAGCTCCAGGAGTCCTGCCCCCGCACACCCGAACAGGTCGTCGCGGAGCTCTACGAGAAGGTGTTCGGACCTCGACCCACCAGCGAGGCGGACGGGGCTTCCTCGGGGGAAGCCTGAGCCCGCCCCCCGCGGCGGGCGCATCTCAGCCATCCGGACCACCATCCACGAGCCCGCGCGATCGCCAGCCCGGCCGACGGAGCACCGGGCGCAGCGAGCTGGCGCGCAACCCGCGCTTCGCGGACCTGTCACCCGAGGTGGGGGAGCTGGACCACCAGGCTCTGCAGGACGCCCTGAGCGAGGACGCCGACGACACCTTGACCCTGCTGGTGGCGATGGCCTCGGCGACCGACGAGAACCTGCGGCGTCTGGTGCGTGCGCTGGCGCCCCGCCTGATCCTGGATCGCTGTCGGACCGGCATGCCGCGTCGCCGAGGCGTCGGTCGCCCCCGCAACGTGCCGGCACACATCGGTGGTGAGCTGGACATCGATGCGTCGATGGAGGCGATCGCCACCGCCTCCGGAGAGGGTCGAGCGCCGGGACTCGATGAGCTGACCGCTCGCGACTGGGGACGTCCCGAGCTCGCCCTGTGCCTGGTCGTCGACCGTTCTGGGTCGATGTCGGGAGCGCGGCTCGCAACCGCGGCGGTCACCGCCGCCGCGTGCCTCGTGCGCGCCCCGCGCGAGCACGCCGTGATCGCGTTCGCGAGGTACGCCGACGTGCTCGCCCCGCTGCTGGGCAGCCAGGAGCCGGGCCGGATCGTCGAGGAGGTGCTGGCGTTGCGAGGACACGGGATGACCTCGGTCAGTGCCGCCCTCGAGGAGGCGCGCCGGCAGCTGGCCGCATCGCGAGCGAGCAGGCGGGTCACCGTGCTGCTCTCGGACTGCCGCTCCACCGACGAGATCGATGCACTGCCGGCCGCGCGGGCGCTGGATGAGCTCCTGATCCTCGCCCCCGCCGACGACGCCGACGAGGCCCGTCGCATCGCCCGGGAGAGCGGAGCCAGGCTCGGAGAGGTCGCTGGGGTGGACGATGTTCCCGCCCTTCTGGACCGACTGCTCGACCCGCGGTGACTGCGGTGACCCGAGCTAGGTGTGTCGCACCGAGCAGTACCGCGTATAACGCAGTAGTATGCAGTGCATGGACAGCACCCAGCTCCTCAAGGGCGTACTCGACCTGGCCGTGTTGGCGGTCCTGGACGACGAGGACGGCTACGGCTACGACATCGTCCGCAGGCTGCGGGCCGGTGGCCTCGACGAGGTCGGGGACGCGTCGGTCTACGGCACGCTGCGTCGCCTCTACGCCGGCGGCGCCCTGACGTCGTACGTCGTGCCCTCCGAGGCGGGGCCGCACCGCAAGTACTACGGCATCAGCACGTCGGGGCGCTCCCTGCTCAAGCGACAGAGCGACGACTGGCTGCACTTCTCCACGACCGTCACCCACCTGCTGCAGGCCAAGGGAGCAACCGCATGAGCGACAACCTGGGACTCGAGACCCGCCCGGAGATCACGGTGTTCGTCGGCGGGGTGCGAGCCCGGCTCGCGGACCTCGACCCGGAGGTGCGCGAGGAGCTGACCGACGGCCTCGAGGCCGACCTCTCCGAGCTGGTCGCTGATCACGGGGGTGAGCGACCGCTCGGAGAGGTCCTGGGTGACCCGGCCGTCTACGCGGAGGAACTGCGCAGTGCAGCAGGGCTGGAGCGCCCGGGCTCGACCAGGCGCCTGCTACGGAGGAGGGGCGTCGGTCTGTGGGCCCGCACCTGGTCGGCAGGGACGGCAGCCTGGAGCAGGCTCGGACGGGAGATCGAGGCCAGACCCTGGGCACAGGCGTGCCTGGCTTTCATCGTCACGCTCCGACCTGCCTGGTGGGTGCTGCGTGCCTGGCTGGCGGTCGAGCTCCTCGACCGGGTCGCCGGCCCGTACGAGTCGTTCGAGGTCGTCCCTCGCCTGGGAATGCCACTGGTCGGTCCGGTCCTCCTGCTGGCCGCCCTCGTGGCCAGCGTCCAGCTGGGCCGCGGTGCCTGGTGGCCGGCGACCCGGCGGACCACGTCACGGCTGGCTCTCGGCGCGATCGTCGCCGGCAATGTGTTCGCCCTCCTCGTCGCGCTTCCGATGGTCCTCGACAGCACCGACAACGCGATCTATGTCCGCTCGGGTGGCGGCGGGCGCGTCCAGGGCGTCGTGAACGACGGGCACGGGGTGTCGAACATCTACGCCTTCGACAGGGCGGGCAACCCGGTCACGGGGGTGCAGCTTTTCGACCAGAGCGGCCGCCCGCTGGCGGTCGATCCCGCGTGGGCCGGCACCTACCGGATCCCGGGAGAGGCGGGCTGGATGGCGCCCTACCCCTGGTTCAACGGCACCTCCCGGCTCTACAACGTCTATCCGCTGCCGGTGCGCCGACAGTCCTATGCCACCTACCGGGGTGACGCCTGGGACTCCGAGCGCCCGCCTCTGCTGCCGCCGGCACTGTTCGCGAGCGTGCCCGGGGTGACCCTTGCGGAGTCGACCCTGCCGGAAGCGACGCAACCCGGTGCAGCGGCACCAGCGGCCCAGCCGAGCACCCAGCCGAGCACCAAGCCCACTGCGCGGCTGTCGCCCAACCCCGGCCCGACGCAGCGCTGAGCGCTCGATTGGGTGATGCGTCGTGGGCGCTGATAATCTTCACAGGTTGTCCTTGGCGGGACGACGTCGCCGTTCAACGGCCGCGGATAGAGAGAGCCCCAGGTAAACAGGTCCGGGGCGCCGCGCAACGGATGAATCCGGAAGGAGCCCCGCATGTCGATCGGTACTGACGCGGAGACCAAGAAGAAGATCATTGCTGAATACGGCAAGTCCGAGGGTGACACCGGTTCGCCGGAGGTGCAGATCGCTCTGTTGAGCTTCCGCATCGCACACCTCACCGAACACCTCAAGCAGCACAAGCACGACCACCACAGTCGTCGCGGACTCCTGCTGCTCGTCGGTCAGCGTCGCCGCCTGCTCAACTACCTGCAGAAGACCGAGATCGCGCGCTACCGCTCGATCGTGGAGCGTCTCGGCCTGCGCCGATGATCTAGGGGAGCGGTTGTCCATCCGGACAGCCGCTCCCGTCGCATTTCCCGGCCGGGCCGCTAGGCTCGACCTACAGAACTGAACACCGGAAAACCACCCCCAGGAGCGACCCGCACACGTCTGGCCCGGTCCTCGGTAGTGGCTCTCAGATCACCGATCTGCGGGCCTCGATCGAAGACCGGCCCCCTTGAACATCAAGGGATGGCGGGAAGCACTTCGAATGCCCCGCCTCGGGCTCACAGCCCGGGTGCGACGAAGCGGCAAGCTCCGCTCACAGAAAGGGACACCCTTGACTGAGGGACCCGTCATTTCCGCCGTAGAGACCGTGATCGACAACGGCAAGTTCGGCACCCGCACCGTCAAGTTCGAGACCGGGCTCCTCGCCCGCCAGGCCGCCGGTTCGGTGACCGCCTACCTCGACGACGAAACGATGCTGCTCTCGGCGACCACCGCCGGCAAGCAGCCGAAGGACCACTTCGACTTCTTCCCCCTGACGATCGACGTCGAGGAGCGGATGTACGCCGTGGGTCAGATCCCCGGCTCGTTCTTCCGCAGTGAGGGTCGTCCCGGCGAGGACGCGATCCTGACCTGCCGCCTGATCGACCGTCCACTGCGCCCGACCTTCAAGAAAGGTCTGCGCAACGAGGTCCAGGTCGTCATCACCGTGATGGCGCTCGACCCCGACATGCCCTACGACGTGCTGGCGATCAACGCCGCGTCGATCTCCACCCAGCTCTCCGGCCTGCCGTTCTCCGGGCCGGTCGGCGGCGTCCGCGTCGCCTTGATCGAGGGCACCTGGGTGGCCTTCCCGAGCCACAGCCAGCTCGAGAACGCCGTCTTCGACATGGTGGTCGCGGGCCGGGTCACCGACACCGGTGACGTCGCGATCATGATGGTCGAGGCCGAGGCCACCGAGCAGACCTGGACCCTGGTCCAGGGCGGCGTCCAGGCACCCACCGAAGAGGTCGTCGCCGGCGGGCTCGACGCGGCCAAGCCGTTCATCAAGCAGCTGTGCGAGGCCCAGGCCGAGCTCGCCAAGGCGGCCGCCAAGCCGGTCGCCGACTTCCCGATCTTCCTCGACTACGAGGACGACGTCTACGCTGCGGTCGAGGCTGCCGGCAAGACTGACACCGCGTCTGCACTCGTCACCGAAGGCAAGCTCGAGCGGGAGGAGAAGCTCGACGCCGTCAAGGCCTCGGTGCTCGAGAAGGTCGGCGCCGACTTCGAGGGTCGCGAGAAGGAGATCGGTGCTGCCTACCGGTCCCTGACCAAGTCGCTGGTGCGCGAGCGCGTGCTGCGTGACAAGGTGCGCATGGACGGTCGCGGTCTGGCCGACATCCGTCCGCTGCACGCCGAGGTCGCCGTGATCCCGCGGGTGCACGGCTCAGCGCTGTTCGAGCGCGGCGAGACCCAGATCCTGGGTGTCACGACGCTCAACATGCTCAGCCTCGAGCAGAAGCTCGACACGCTCTCCCCGGAGAAGTCGCGTCGCTACATGCACAAGTACATCTTCCCGCCCTTCTCCACCGGTGAGACCGGTCGCGTGGGTTCGCCGAAGCGTCGCGAGGTCGGACACGGTGCGCTGGCGCGCCGGGCAATCCTCCCCGTGCTGCCGACCCGCGAGGAGTTCCCCTACGCGATCCGTCAGCTCTCCGAGGCGATGGGCTCCAACGGGTCCACCTCGATGGGCTCGGTCTGTGCCTCGACGTTGTCGCTGCTCCAGGCCGGCGTACCTCTCAAGGCTGCCGTCGCCGGCATCGCCATGGGTCTCATCTCGGGTGAGGTCGACGGCGAGACGCAGTACGTCGCACTGACCGACATCCTCGGTGCCGAGGACGCGTTCGGTGACATGGACTTCAAGGTCGCCGGGACGCGGGAGTTCATCACCGCTCTCCAGCTGGACACCAAGCTCGACGGCATCCCTGCCGAGGTGCTGGCAGCGGCCCTCACCCAGGCCAAGGGCGCCCGCGTGGCGATCCTCGACGTGATGGCCGAGGCGATCGATGCTCCCGAGGAGATGTCGCTGCACGCGCCGCGCATCATCACCGTGCGCATCCCCGTCGACAAGATCGGAGAGGTCATCGGCCCGAAGGGCAAGATGATCAACCAGATCCAGGACGACACGGGCGCCCAGATCTCGATCGAGGACGATGGCACGATCTACATCGGCGCCACCAACGGCGAGTCGGCCGAGGCTGCCCGCACGATCATCAACGGGATCGCCAACCCGACGATGCCCGAGGTCGGCGAACGCTACCTCGGCACGGTCGTCAAGACGACGAACTTCGGTGCGTTCATCTCGCTGATGCCCGGCAAGGACGGCCTGCTGCACATCAGCAAGCTCCGTACTCTCGCCGGCGGCAAGCGCGTCGACGCCGTTGAGGACGTCGTCTCGGTCGGTCAGAAGATCCAGGTCCAGATCGCCGAGATCGACGACCGCGGCAAGCTCTCGCTCATCCCGGTCACCGACGAGGACGAGGCGGCCGCCGCGCCGTCCGACGAGGTCGCCGCGGAGTGACTCTCCACCCAGTGACGACGACCGGCCAGCAGGTTCCTGCTGGCCGGTTGTCGTCTGACCAGACGATCGGTGCCACCCGGACCGTGCTGTCCTCCGATGACGGTGTGGTCCGTCGCAGCCTCCTGCCGGGCGGGCTGCGCGTGATCACCGAGCAGATGCCCGGCGTACGCTCAGCCAGCATCGGCGTGTGGGTCGGCGTCGGGTCGGTCGACGAGACGGTCAAGCAGCACGGGTGCTCACACTTCCTCGAGCACCTGCTGTTCAAGGGCACGACCAGGCGCACAGCGATGGACATCTCGGTGGCCCTCGATGCCGTCGGCGGTGAGTTCAACGCCTTCACCGCCAAGGAGTACACCTGCTTCCATGCTCGGGTGCTCGACCAGGACCTGCCCATGGTCATCGATGTCCTCGGCGACATGGTCACCAACTCCACCCTGACTCCGCAGGACGTCGAGGCGGAGCGTGACGTGATCCTCGACGAGATCGCGATGCACGAGGACGACCCCGACGACGTCGTCCACAACCTGTTCGCCGAGCAGGCCTGGGGCGACGCCCCGGTGGGCCGCAACATCGCCGGGACCGTTGCGTCGATCGAGGCCATGAGCCGCGAGCAGGTCCTGAGGTTCTACCGGCGTCACTATCGGGCCCCCAACATGGTGGTCTCCGTGGCCGGCAACGTCGAGCACAGCGCCGTCGTACGCGCGGTCGAGGCGGCGTTCTCCCTCAACGGTTTCCTGGACACCGACGCCCTGCCCGAGCCGGTGCAGACGCACGACAGGCCTCGCCGGGTGCACCCGGGAGTCGCCCGGCTCAGCCGACCGTTCGAACAGGTCAACCTGGTGCTCGGCGTCCAGGGCATCACCCGCACCGATGAGAGGCGCTTCGCGCTGAGCGTGCTCAACGCCGCCCTGGGTGGCGGTACGTCAAGCAGGCTGTTCCAGGAGGTCCGCGAGGTCCGGGGACTGGCCTACTCCGTGTTCTCGTTCGCCTCCCACCACGCGGATGCCGGCTTGGTGGGGATCTCCGTGGGCTGCCTTCCCGGCAAGATGGACGCCGTGCTCGACACGGTGCGAGCCGAGCTCGCCAGTGTCGCCGCCGAGGGCATCACCGAGCTCGAGCTCGTGCGGGCCCAGGGTCAGATCCGCGGGGGCATGGTGCTCGGGCTGGAGGACAGCGGGTCCCGGATGTCGCGGTTGGGCAAGGCCGAGCTCGTCTACGACGAGCTGCTCAGCCTGGAGGAGATCATCGCGCGTCTCGAGGCGGTCACCGCGGAGCAGGTGCGTGAGCTGGCTGCCGAGTTGTTCACCGGCCCTGAGATCCTGGCGATCGTGGCTCCGGCCGGCCTCTCAACGCAGTAGCAGCACCGACCCGGCGCAGGCCGCGGCCCACAGCACGCTGGTGAAGGTGCCGATGATGAATCGCTCGGCGAGGCCGGAGCTCTCGCCGCTGCGCAGTTCGGGATAGCGGCCCAGCCCCTTCAGCCCGAGAACGACCGCGAGTCCCTCGGGCCAGCCCCACACCAGGGTGGCGAAGACGGCTGCGCGTTCGAGGGCCCCGATCCAGGCGCCGCCCCTGAGCACCTGACCGGCCTGAGCCATGCTGGTGGTTCCCGGCGAGGCGGAGCCGTCGATCAGTGCGAAGACCAGAGTCGTCACCGGGCCGCCGCCGCTGACGGCGAGAAGAGCGCCCATCGAGATCAGGACCAGGTGTGGCCAGGCGGCAGCGGCGGATCCGTCGGTGCGGAGCGACCCGATCGCTGCGACGCCTGCCAGGGCCAGGGCCGAGACCAGGACGGCGGTCGCCTGGAGACGGCGACTTCGCACGACCCAGCCGGTCGACACGGCCGCGAGTGACAACCCGAGCAGGGTCAGCCCGCCGATCACCGGGGCTCTGCGTTCATCAGCTCCGCGATCAGTTGCTGAGCCAGCCGCGCTGCGCGTTCGACCTCCACCACATTGGCGGCTCGGGCGCGCTGGCTCACCGCCGACTGGCTCACGCCGAGCCGGACACCGGTCTCCGCGTGGGACAACCCCGACCCGATCAACTCCGCCACCTCCCAACCACGCTCGCTGCGGCGCTCCAGCAGGCTGTTCCAGAGCCACAGCACGGTCTCCAACTGATCGGCACGGTAGACGTCGTCACCGACAACGCAGATGCGGGCATGGACGTGTTTGGCGCGGTTGACCGCCTCGCGAGCGTGCAGGTAGGCCGATCCGCGTCCGGCGCGAGCGTGCGCTGGCAACGGGAGCTCGACCGGACCGATGCCGAGGCCGATGTTCCACTCGCCCCGACGCATCAGCAGGCGGAGGGCTGCTGCGGCGACGTCCGGGGCGTCGACGATGCCCTGGATCTCATCGCCGGCCGTCCGTTCGAAGGCCCTGAGCGTCGCCAGCGCTGAGAGCTCGCCCAGCTGGCCGGGCACCAGATCGGCGCGGCTCCGACTGGAACGCTGGTCGACGGTCAACACCATCGGCACCATGAACACCACTCCATCAGGTCGTGAACTGATGGACAGCGTACATAAGTCTAGAAACTTATGTCGAGCCGATAGAAGATCAGAACCTTATTAACGGCGACCGATGATGCCGATGACCGGGGGGTTCTGACTGTCCACCACCGATACTCGGAATCCGCCGGCGGTGAGCGCGGCCGAGGCCCCTTCGACGATCTGCGGCACCCGCTCGCGATGGGTCGCCTCGTAGAACAGATAGACGCCACCGCCAGGGCTCACCCGCTCATGCAGGAGGGCCACCTCGTCGGCGCAGGCCCGCACCCAGAAGAGATTGACGTTGAAGGCGAACACCTTGTCCAGCCGCTTGACCGGCACCCGCAGAGTGGCGAGGTCGATCTGGCGCACGGTCAACCGACCGGCCGAGACGTGTTTCGCATTGCGCCGCTTCGTTCGATCGACGCCAGACTCGGACCGATCGATGGCGAAGAGCCTCCCCTTCTCCAGCCGTGCACAGATCACCTCGGCGGCAGCACCCGGCCCGCAGCCGATCTCGAGGACCTGATCTGCGGGTTGGACGTCGAGGACCCCGACCGCCCACGTGATCCGCGGAGGGACCTGGTGCTGTGCCATGGGGGACAGCCTGCCACTACCGGGCGTCCGCGTCAGTCACTGCCACGCTGGAGGGGCGGGTCGATCAGTAGGCTGAGCCGTGTGAGTGGACTGAGAGTGGGCGTGCTGGGCGCGCGAGGCAAGGTCGGCGCCGAGGTCTGCAAGGCGGTCCGGAGTGCGCCCGATCTCGACCTCGTCAGCCAGGTGGACGCGGGTGACCCGCTGGAGGACCTGCTCTCCTCGGGCGCCCAGGCAGTCGTCGACTTCACCCATCCCGACGTGGTGATGGACAACCTGAGCTTCTGCATCAGGCACGGGATACATGCCGTCGTCGGCACCACCGGCTTCGACGACGACCGACTCGGCCGGCTCGAGTCCTGGCTGGAGGAGGCCCCGGGCACGGGTGTGCTGATCGCCCCCAACTTCTCCGTCGGGGCGATCCTGATGATGAGGTTCGCGGCCGAGGCAGCACCCTTCTTCGAGTCGGTCGAGGTGGTCGAGCTGCACCATCCCGACAAGGCCGACGCCCCGTCGGGCACGGCTCGGCGCACCGCGGAGCTGATCGCGGCCGCCCGACGTGCTGCGGGGTCCGCCCCGATCCCCGACGCGACGACCACGTCCCTGGACGGGGCGCGTGGAGCCGATGTCGACGGGGTCCGGGTGCACGGTCTCCGGGTGCGCGGTCTCGTGGCACACCAGGAGGTCATCCTGGGAGGCGTGGGGGAGACCCTGACGATCCGCCACGACTCCCTCGATCGCGTCTCCTTCACGCCCGGTGTGCTGCGGGCGCTGCGCGCCATCACCGATCACCCCGGCCTGACGGTAGGGCTGGAGCACTTCCTCGACCTGTCCTGACGTTCGGGACCCTCGAACAGGCACGAGGGCCGCACCGGCAGCCGGCGCGACCCTCGTGGCTCGTGGGAGTTCGCTCAGGGAACGACCGTCACCTTGATCGCTCGGCCTTCCTTGACGATCTGGAAGGCCTCGAGCGCCCGCTCGAGCGGGATGTGCTCGGTGATGAGGTCCTTCACGGGCACCTGGCCGGTGGAGATGTATTCCAGGGCCCGCTTGTTGTGCTCGGGAGCTGAGCCGTTGGCCCCATGGATGTGCAGCTGGCGGTAGTGCACGAGGTTGGAGTCGCATTTGATGAACGGGTCGGTCTTGGGCAGTCCGCCGAAGAACGAGATCCGGCCGTTGCGAGCCGCCATCGAGATGGCCTGCTCCTGGGTGACGTTGGCGGCGGTCGCGGTGATGATCACGTCGGCCCCGCGGCCTCCGGTGAGCTCCATGACCTTCTCGACGACGTCGACCTCGGCGCCGTTGATGATCTCGTCGGGCTGGACGGCGTCTGCAGACATCTTGAGCCGGTCGGCGTTGACGTCGACCAGGAACACCCGTCCCGCCTTGTGCACGCCGCGCGCGATCCGGATGTGCATGCAGCCGATCGGGCCTGCACCGAAGACCACGACGGTGTCGCCCTCCTCGATGCCCAGCAGCTCCTGCGCGTTGATCGCACAGGCGAACGGTTCGGCCGCCGAGGCTTCGTCGTACCCCACGTTGTCGGGGATGCGGTTCAGGCCGTCGACCTTGAGCACCTGCTGCGGGACGATGATGTACTCGGCGAACCCGCCGTCGTACTGGTAGCCCACCGAGGTCTGGTTCTGGCACACGGCCATCCAGCCCTTGTTGCACTCGTAGCAGTCGCCGCACGGCACCGCCGCAATGACCTGGGCCCGGTCGCCCGGCTTCCAGTCGGCGCCGTACGTCGCGTTGACCTCCGAGCCGACCTCGACCACCTCGCCGGCGATCTCGTGGCCCATGGTGGCCGGAGGGGTGATGTTCTGGTGGCCGTTGTAGAAGATCTTGACGTCCGTCCCGCACGTGGAGCAGGCCTTGACCTTCAGCTTGACCTCGCGGGGGCCGCATTGCGGCTCCGGGACGTCTTCGAGACGGACGTCCTCCGGGGCGTAGAAGCGCAGGGCCTTCATCTTCTCCTCCAGGTGTGTCAGTGGGATGTGATTCGATCAAGGGGTCGTGGTGACCGGACGCTGCCACTGTAACGGCGAGGTCACGGGCCCACCAGTGGATCGACTCTACCTCATTTGAGTGGTTATTCCTGCGAACATGTTGGTTTAGATGCTTGACGTGGACCTCAATCAGTCGATATAAACACAATCACAGATACGTGACTGGCATCACACGCATACGTGCCAGCTCAGGTCACCGCTCAGGAACACCGCTTCGTCGGTGTCGGTCCAAGGGAAGGTCTTCATGGCCACATCAACAAGTCCGTCCACCAGCAGTGGTGGCATGCGGGTCCACGTCCAACGGTTCGGCACGTTTCTGTCGAACATGGTGCTGCCGAACATCGGCGCCTTCATCGCTTGGGGTCTGATCACCGCTCTGGTCATCAAGACCGGCTGGATCACCCTCGTCGGTGACTGGTTGTTCTTCGGCGACAAGCAGAACCCCGAGCACTACGGCATCATCGCCAAGCTCGGCGGCTGGTCGATCAACCCTGACTCCTGCACCAACATGATCACGGGCGCGGACGGGGTCGGCAGCCAGCTGGCCGACGGTCTCCAGTCCTGTAGCAACTGGGGCGGCATCGTCGGCCCGATGATCACCTACCTGCTGCCGCTGCTCATCGGCTACACCGGTGGCCGGATGATGTACAACGACACGGTGCGCGGCGGCGTGGTCGGCGCGATCGCCACGTTCGGTGCGATCGCCGGCGCTCCGGTCCCGATGTTCCTCGGCGCCATGGTGATGGGCCCGCTCGGTGGGTGGTCGATGAAGAAGCTCGACGCGCTCTGGTCCCACAAGATCCGTCCTGGCTTCGAGATGTTGGTCAACAACTTCTCAGCCGGCATCTGGGGCATGATCCTGGCGTTCGTCGGGTTCCTGGTCGCAGCACCCTTCGTCAACGAGTTCAGCAAGTTCGCCTCGACGGTGATCGACAAGCTGGTCGAGAACAACCTGTTGCCGCTGACCTCGATCTTCATCGAGCCCGCCAAGGTGCTGTTCCTGAACAATGCTGTCAACCAGGGCATCCTGACTCCCCTCGGAGTCCAGGAAGCGGCCGAGAAGGGCAAGTCGATCCTGTTCCTTCTCGAGGCCAACCCTGGCCCGGGCGCTGGACTGCTGATCGCCTTCATGTTCTTCGGCAAGGGTGCGGCCAGGGCCTCGGCTCCCGGTGCGCTGCTCATCCAGTTCGTCGGCGGCATCCACGAGATCTACTTCCCTTACGTCCTGATGAAGCCCAAGCTGATCTTGGCCACGATCCTCGGCGGCATGACCGGTATCGCGACCAACCTGCTGTTCGACTCAGGTCTGCGCTCGCCTGCCTCGCCGGGATCGATCATCGCGGTCTGGGCGGCAGCCCCGCCCAGCAGCCTGCTCGGCGTGACCGCCTCGGTGATCTCGTCGGCGACCGTGTCGTTCCTGGTGGCGGCCTTCCTGCTGAAGACCGACCGGAACGTCGACGAGGGCGACCTGTCGGAAGCCACCGCTCAGATGGAAGCCAACAAGGGCAAGAAGTCGGCTGTCTCCGCGATGCTCGCGGGCTCGGCGGCCACCGGTGGTGGTGCGATCCGCTCCATCGTCTTCGCCTGCGACGCCGGCATGGGGTCGTCCGCCATGGGCGCCTCGGTCTTGCGCAAGAAGGTCCACGCTGCAGGATTCACCGACGTGACGGTCGTCAACAAGGCGATCTCCAACCTCGAGGACACCTACGACCTGGTCGTCACCCATCAGGACCTGACGACCCGGGCGCAGGCCAGGACCGGCTCTGCCGTGCATGTGTCGGTCGACAACTTCATGAACAGCCCGAAGTACGACGAGATCGTGGAACTGCTCCAGCAGACCAACGTGACCAGCTCGGTGGGCGCGGCCTCGGCCGGGTCCCACTCCGCGCCTGCTCCTGAGAAGACCGGCGGTGCCGACCTGCTCGCAGCCAGCTCGATCGTGCTGGACGGCGCAGGTGACAGCCGCGACGCGGCCATCACCAGGGCCGGGGAGCTGCTGGTCGCCGCAGGCGCCGTTCCCACGTCGTACGTCGATGCCATGCACGCTCGTGAGGAGTCCGTGTCGACCTACATGGGCAACCTGCTCGCGCTGCCGCACGGCACCAACGAGGCGAAGCCGAGCATCGAGCGAACGGCGCTGTCGTTCGTTCGCTACCCGGACGGCATCCAGTGGAACGGCAAGGAGGTCAAGTACGTCATCGGCATCGCCGCTCTCGGCAACGACCACCTGAAGCTGCTGGGCCAGATCGCGGAGATCTTCCTCGATGCCAACCAGGTCGCTCGCCTCGACGCGGCCACCAGCCCTCAGGACGTCCTCGACGTCCTCGGGTCCGTGCAACCCGGCTGATCCACCGGCGACGGAGCCGCGGCCCTGGTCTGACTCACATGAGTCGGATCAGGGCCGCAGTGCTTGCCGCCCCGATCACCACGAGCAGGAACGGGGCACGAGCGAGCAGCAGGAGGACGGCCACGCCCAGGCCGGCCAACCGCGCGTCCAACTGCAGGTGCGGACCATCGGGGCCGGACACCGAGAAGACCTGCACGCCGATCAGCCCCGCCAGCAGTGCCACAGGCAGAAGGTCGGCGACGCGCTCGACGAGCGCGTTCTCGAGCACCCTGGCAGGCAACGAGAGTCCGGCCAGCTTCAACAGATAGCACCCCACCCCGCAGCCGATCACAGCCACCCAGATCACGACCCGTCCCCCCGGTCCGAGAGTTCCGTGTCGTCACCGTCCGCGCGCGACATGAGTCCCACCCCGATCGCCACCACGGACGCCGCGAGCACCGGCACACCGGCCGGCGTGGCAGAGACCAGGCTCAGCGCCAGGGCTGCTGCCAGCACGGCCACGAGCCGGTTGCGGGCATCGCTCAGTCGCGGCCACAGCAGCGCGAGGAACGCGCCGCCGACCGCCGCATCGAGGCCGTAGGTGCGGGGATCTCCGAGCTGGTCACCAGCCAGCGCTCCGAGCAGGGTCGCGAGGTTCCACAGGACGAAGATGCCGACGCCGGTCGCCGCGAAGCCGACCCTGGCTTCCTCGGGGGACTCCCGGTTGACCGACATGGCCGTCGACTCGTCGATGACGAGGTGGGCACCGAGCAGTCGGCGTACTCCCCGCAGGCCCAGCAGCGGCGCCAGTCTCAGGCCGTAGAGAGTGTTGCGGGTGCCCAGCAGCAGGCCGGTCAGTGCTCCCGACAGTGGCGCGCCGCCAGCACCCAGGACGCCGACCAGGGCGTACTGGCTGGCGCCGGTGAAGATCAGGAGGGACGAGGCGCAGGTCTGCCAGAGCGACAGTCCGGAGGTGACGGCGATCGCCCCGAACGAGATCCCGTAGGCACCGGTCGCCACGGAGACCGCCGCGGCATCACGGATGATCCGCCGTCGCCGCGCAGGGTCCGGAGCGACCACGGCGGGTCAGCCGTCGATCGCCGTGTGCAGCCGCACCTGCTTGACCGTCACCGAGCCGTCTCCGTAGAGGTCGAGTTCGCGATGCGCCTGGTCGGGGGCCCAGCCTGCGTCGACGAAGAACGACCGGAGTACGTCGTCCGAGGAGTTCACCCACGTCAGCGCTCGGGAGAACCGATCGGCCGTCAGGGTGTCGACGACAGCCTGCTGGAGGCGGGAGCCGTGGCCCTTCCGCTGCTCTGCGGGGAGGACGGTGAAGTCCGAGACCTCTCCGTCCGCCACGGGGTCGCAGTCGGGGTCGGAGCCGGGCGAGGTGATCGCGAACCCCACGATCCGGTTGCGTTCCAGGGCGACCAGCACTCGGTTGCGGGCATCCTTGGGTCTGCTCAGCGACGTGTGCCACCCCTGCGCGAACGCCTCGACGTCGAACGCTTCCAGTTCCTCCGGTGGCAGCAGTTCGGCGTACGCCGTGCGCCAGGCGGCGACCTGCACGTCCGCGATCCCGCGGGCGTCGTCCGCCCAGGCGATTCGCACGGAGACATCGGCGGTGGGTCCGGGACTGCTCATGCCGACATCCTGCCCTGCTCGCGACTCAGCGCGATCGTGGCCCCGGTCGCGAGCAGCAACCCGGCGAGGACGAGCGGCCAGGAACGGATGCCGTCACCGAGCGCGATCACCCCGATGGCTGCGGGGACGAAGGTCTGGGTGACGATCAAGGGCCCGGTGGCCGCTGTCACCGAGGCCTTGTCCAGCGCACCTGAGTAGACCCAGAAGGCCACGAGTCCCAGCACCGGAACGCTGAGCGCGGTGACGAGCACCGTGGCCGTGACGGGTGAGGTGACGCCGCGGACGGCGACCGCGGAGCCGGCGTACCCCAGACCGGCGAGGAAGCCGAGCCATCCGCCCGGCCACCTGCCCGAACGCAACCCGGCAAGGACGATGCCGGCCGTCGACACCCACAGCACGACTGCGAACGCCATCGTCGCCTCGGCTGCGCCGGCCTCCCCGGACCCGATCGCCAGCAGCGCCAGACCGAGAGTCACTCCGGCCACGCCGAGCCAGCGTGCGGCGCCGAGACCTTCGTGCAGGGCGACGGAGGCGGCCACCGCGGTGATCGGCATCGACAGCGAGATGGCGGCCTGGGCGAGGTAGAGGGGGAGGTACCAGATCGAGACCGCGTGCAAGACGAACCCGCCGAGGTACGCCGCCACGACCGCGAGCATCAGCGGGTCCGCCACGGAGTGCCTGACGAACCCGGGCAGACCCAGGCCTGACGGCATCCGGCGGGCGGCGGCGGCCTGGGCCACCGCGGCGAGCCCGAAGAGGGCGGCTGCGAGGAGAGCCGCAGCCAGACCGATCAGCACGTCAGCGGTAGGTCTCGGGCAGTTCCTGCCCGATCTTCACCCGCGACTTCGGCATCCGCATGAACCGCATCTGGAGCGCGCGCATGAGGACGTAGGAGGTGGTGCCCCTGGTGGACTCGTTCGGGAACCGGCGGGCGAGCTCACGCTTGCTGCGCATGCGCAGCAGGAACATCTCGACCGCGACGAGAAGAAGCGTGCCGAGCAGGATCGAGTTGCCGAGCTGGGCCAGGGTGGTGCTCCCGGAATAGCCCAGGACCAGCGTGACCACCATCAGCGGGATCATCAGCTCGACGAAGGAGAAGCGGGCGTCGACCATGTCGCGCAGGAACGCCTTGACAGGCCCCTGGTCGCGGGCCGGAAGGTAGCGGGGGTCGCCCCCCTTCAAAGCGGCACGGGTCTTGGCTGTCGAGTCCATCCGGCCCTCGCGTTGGGCGGCGGCGATCTCCTTGCGGGTCCTCGGCGCCTTGGCGCGGGCCTTGGCCGCTGCCTCAGCCTCCTTGCGGCTGGGCGTGGGGCGCCCCTTGCCGCCCTCCTTGACCTCGGAGGTGTCGACTGACTCGGGCTTGGTTCTGCGGAACAACGATGGTCCTTCGCGCACAGGGCTGGATTCACGGGAGCTGGAGGTCTTGCTGATGAGGCCACCCTACCCGGACGGCCACTCTCGTCGGGACTTGCGTTTCCCTCTAGGGTTGAGCCAGACACGACGTCTGTTCACCACGGGGTCTTCACCACCAGAGAGGGGTTAATCTCCCCATGAGTCTCATGCAACGCATCAGCCTGATCTTCCGCTCCAAGGCCAACAAGGTCCTCGACCGCGCCGAGGACCCGCGCGAGACGCTCGACTACAGCTATCAGCGCCAGCTCGATCTGCTGACGAAGGTGCGCCGCGGCGTGGCCGACGTCGCGACGAGCCGCAAGCGCGTCGAGCTCCAGGTCAACCAGCTCGACGGCCAGGCCGCCAAGCTGACCGACCAGGCCCAGAAGGCCATCGCGATGGGTCGCGAGGACCTTGCACGCGAGGCGTTGACGCGCAAGTCCGCTCTCGCCCAGCAGATCACGGACCTCAAGGCCCAGCACGCGCAGTTGCAGGGTGAGGAGGAGAAGCTCACTCTCGCCCAGAAGCGCCTGCAGGCGAAGGTCGAGTCCTTCCGCACGCGCAAGGAGACCATCAAGGCGACCTACACCGCCGCTGAGGCCCAGACCAAGATCAACGAGGCGATGTCGGGCATCGGCGAGGAGATGGGCGACGTCGGCATGGCCATCCAGCGCGCCGAGGACAAGACGGCCCAGATGCAGGCCCGCGCCGGCGCGATCGACGAGCTGATCGCCTCGGGGGCACTCGACGACGTCTCCGCGATCGGCTCGGGCGACGACATCGCTCGCGAGCTCGATTCGATGAGCTCGCAGGCAGATGTCGAGGCCGAGCTCGCTGCCCTCAAGGGCATTCCCGCTCCTTCGGCGGCTCCGCCCGCGATCGACGCAGCCGAGGACGGCGGCGACATCCTTCAGGTGGAGTCGGTCAAGCAGGAGGGCCAGGCATGATCGTCCGGATCCTCGGTGAGGGGCAGTACGACGTCGCCGACGACAAGCTCGACGCCCTGAACGCGCTGGACCGGGACGTGGAGTCGGCTGTCGAGTCGGGTGACGAGGGGGCCTTCGTGGCTGCCCTGACGGCTCTGCTCGAGGGTGTGCGGGCGTCGGGCACGGTGCTCGACGACGAGGCCCTGGACCCGTCCGACCTGATCCTGCCGCCGGGCGACGCCAGCATCGACGAGGTGCGCGAGCTCCTCAACGACGACGGACTGATCCCTGGCTGACGGTGGCCACCTCTCGTTTCATCCGGGACACCGGGCTGACGATCCGGATGACCTCGGTGATGTTCTTCCTCGGGGCCCTGTTCGTGGCCGTCGTCGTGACCCTGCTGTTCGTCTTCCCGCCCCAGTACGCGCCCTTCATCGGCCTGGTCGCGCTCGGCTTCGTGTTCTACCAGTGGTGGACCTCTGACACGGTGGCCATGCGGGCCATGCGGGCTCGCGAGGTCACGCCCGAGGAGGCGCCCGAGCTGCACGGCATGATCGACCGGCTGTGCCAGCTGGCCGACATGCCCAAGCCACGGGTGGGGATCTCCGACATCGACCTGCCCAACGCGTTCGCGACCGGCCGCTCACCGAGCCGTTCGGTAGTCTGTGTGACAACGGGGATCCTGCAGCGGCTGACGGCTGAGGAGCTCGAGGGGGTCCTCGCTCACGAGCTGTCCCACGTCGCGCATCGCGACGTACTCGTGATGACTCTGGCATCCTCGGCCGGCATCGTGGCCGGCATGCTGACCAGATCGGCGCAGTACGGCGGATTCGCGCTGGCCGGCAACTCACGCAATCGCAGCAACAACGGTGGGGCTCCGGCCTACCTCGTCGTGCTTGCGGTGAGCCTCATCGTCTACGCGATCAGCTTCCTGGCGATGCGCCTGCTCTCGCGCTACCGCGAACTGTGCGCCGACCGCTCGGGCGCCTACCTGACCCAGAAGCCGGGCGCCCTCGCCTCGGCCCTGCAGAAGATCACCGGCGAGCTGGCGGCCATCCCCGCCAAGGACCTGCGCGCGACCAGCTCGATGAACGCATTCTTCATCGCCCCGGCGATCAGTGGTGTCAGCCTCAAGACCCTCACCGCGACCCACCCGTCCCTGGAGCAGCGTCTGCAGCAGCTGGCCGAGATCGCCACCGAGCTCGGCAGGCCGATGCCGTGAACTTCATCGACTCGATCCTGGGGCGCAACCGCCCGCGCGCAGCCAAGCTCGACGCCCTGTTCGGCCTGCCCAACGCCGCCCTGACCCTGGAGACGACCTCGGGGTTCGTCCCGCTGGGTTCCGGGGCGGTGTGCTTCCGGGCGGCCGAGGGCGCCGCCGCGGCGCAGACCCAGGCCGACATCGTCCAGCTGCTCGGCACGGGCGGCGACGGTCCCGACGTCGAGACCGTGACCGACTCCTTCGGCTTCACCTGGTTGGTCTCCCAGCAGTCCGACATGTCGGCTCTGTGCACCGACCTCCACGCGATCAACACCGGCCTCGAGGAGCAGGGTTTCGGTTCTGGACTGCTGTGCTCGATGGTCCCGTTCGCGGAGGCCACGGGACGCCGGTTCGGTCTGGTCTACCTCTATAAGCAGGGCACGTTCTATCCCTTCGCGCCGAAGGAGTCGCCGGTGCGCGACAACCTCCTGGAGATCCAGGTGCGCGACCTGCTCGCCGGCGAGCTCCCGATCGAGAAGGACCTGACGAAGTGGATGGCCCTGTGGGGTGCGCCGGGCTTGTAGGGGATTGTTGTGACTACAGAGACCCTGGCTGGGCGCGGTGCGTGACCGAATAGGTAACTTGTGCACCATGAACGACGTCGCGTGGATCGAGGCTGCAACGATCGGCAGTGAGGCGGCCCGGGAGACCTGGGCCCTGGCGGCGCGGCACCTGCTTGCTGACGTCGCTGGCGAGTATCACGCCGTGATGACGGTCCAGGAGCTCGGCGACGGCGTCCAGCAGCGCAGCCGGATCAGGACCCGCCAGGCCGTTCACTACTGGATCGGCGACGTCCTGTATCGCGTGGCCACCGATTGTGAACGTCGCCGAGAGCCCAACCTCGGGGCCCTGTGCATCCGCGCCGACGGCACGATGGGGGACTGGTACGCCGACACCATCCTCACCCTCCGATCGGAGCGGGTGGCCGATCCCGACGAGCACGCGGCCATCGAGCGGCTCGAGTGCTACCGACGCAACGGTGCGGAGCTGCCGGCCGGCGGTGGGGAACCGGCCCGCACCGTCCGGGCTCCCGGTGCTCGCACCCGTACCGCGAGCCCCCGCACGTCCGCCGGTCCGCGGGCGCCGCGGGTGGCAAAGCCCACGAAGCCGGCCAGGGTCGCAAAGAGCGACGCTCCGCCGCCGAAGGTCTGCGACCGCTGCTTCATGGCGCTGCCCGCCTCAGGGGTCTGTGACTACTGCGACTGATCAGCCCAGCACCGCCACGATCACCAGGATCGACGGCACGCACAGGCTCGTGGTGACCAGGATGGTGTCGCGGGCGAGGAGCTGACCGCGTTGGTAGCGCGTCGCGTGGGTGAAGACGTTCTGTGCGGTCGGCAAGGCGCTGAGGACCGCCACCGCGAGCAGCGCGGTGCCCGTGAGACCGAGGAGGCTTCCGGTGAGGGTGGCCACCGTGGGCTGGACGACGAGCTTGAGGCCGGACACCACCGCTATCTCGCTCGTGCTGCCGCCCGAGCCGAACCCGCCACCGAGTCGCAGCGAGATTCCGTATGCCACCAGCACCGACGGGACCGCCATGGCGCCGATGAGGTCCAGGGGCGCGGAGACGGACCCCGGGATCGGCGTGCCCGTCACCGACAGCAGGAGTCCCAGGACCACGGCGATCGTCAGGGGGTTCGCGAGTGGGAGGAGCAACGCGGCGCGCGAGCGGTCCCGGGCCGCGTCGTGGTCGAGCAGTCCGACGCCGATCGGAGTGAGCACCGCGAGCTGCAACAACAGGGTGGGGACGACGTAGGTGACATCACCCAGGGCGTACGCCGCCACCGGGAGCCCGAGGTTGCCTGCGTTGACGTACGAGGAGCAGAACCCGCCGATCACGGTGTGACCCAGGCCCCGTCCCCACACCCAGCGGGCGCAGGCGAGGTAGATCGTGAGCGGGACCACGACGCCGACCACGGTCGCCAGGAGCTGTCGGGAGAGCACGTGGGAGACATCGGTTCGCGAGACCAGGGAGAGGATCAGCGCCGGGCTCGCCACGAAGAACGCGAGCTTCGAGAGCACCAGCGCGCCGGAGAGATCCACGACCCGGAACTGGGCGAGCAGCGCGCCCACGGCGATGACGACGCCGATGGTGGCGAAGCCTTCGAGGATCCCGGTCAATCCCGGGGGCTGTTCTCAGTCACGATGAGACTTGCCGGGCAGGTCCAGCATGCGCTGCAGAGCGATGTTTGCCCAGTGCTCGGTGTCCGGGTCGACCGAGATCACGTTGACGACGTTGCCAGCCACCAGCGACTCCAGCGCCCACACGAAGTGCGGTAGGTCGATGCGGTTCATCGTCGAGCAGTAGCAGACGTTCTTGTCCAGGAACATGATGTTCTTGTCGGGGTGCGCCGCGGCCAACCGCTTGACGAGGTTGAGCTCGGTGCCGATGGCCCAGCTCGAGCCCGCCGGCGCCGCCTCGATCGTCTTGATGATGAACTCGGTGGAACCGACCAGGTCCGACTTGAGGACGACCTCGTGGGTGCACTCCGGGTGGGCCAGGATCTTCACGTCGGGCACCTTGGCGCGCAGCTCGTCGACGACGGCTGCGGAGAAGCGGCCGTGCACCGAGCAGTGGCCCTTCCACAGGATCATGCGCGCGGCCCGCAGCTCCTCGACGGTGTTGCCGCCGTTGGGCTGACGGGGGTCCCAGACCACGCAGTCCTCGAGGGAGAGGCCCATCTTCAGCACTGCGGTGTTGCGGCCGAGGTGCTGGTCGGGGAGGAAGAAGATCTTCGCGTCGGGCACCTGGTCGAACGCCCACTCGAGAGCGACGTCGGCGTTGCTCGACGTGCACACCGCACCACCGTTGCGCCCACAGAACGCCTTGATGTCGGCGCTGGAGTTCATGTAGGTGATGGGTACGACGCTCTCGGCGATGCCGGCGTCGACCATCGCGTCCCAGGCGTCCTCGACCTGGCTGAGCCGGGCCATGTCGGCCATCGAGCAGCCCGCAGCCAGGTCGGGCAGGATGACCTGCTGGTCGGGGGAGGTCAGGATGTCGGCCGACTCGGCCATGAAGTGCACGCCGCAGAAGACGATGTACTCGGCATCGGGGCGAGCCGCAGCGTCGCGGGCGAGCTTGAAGGAGTCGCCGGTGACGTCGGCGAACTGGATGACCTCGTCGCGCTGGTAGTGGTGGCCGAGCACGAAGAGCCGGTCGCCGAGCGCCGCCTTGGCGGCTCTGGCGCGCTCCACCAGGTCCGGGTCGGAGGCCGCCGGCAGATCCCCAGGACACTCGACGCCGCGCTCGGAGTCGAGGTCCTTGCCCTTGCCGAGGGGGAGCAGTGGCAGGTCGATCGTCGTCATGGGCTCATCGTAGTCCGGCTCACAGGAACGACCCGTGGTGGAGGTAGGGCGTGGGCGGTCCCATCCGACGCAGGGCCAGGTAGCCGTCGAGATGCAGGTCGAGCCGGGCGGCGATCCCGACGTCGAGAGCCCATTCGTTGGCCGCAGTCAGGTGGCTGACGGTCGCTGTGCCCTCACTGGCGGCGAGGGCCTCCCAGAGCAGCCGCGCGGCTGTTCGACGGTTGGTGGCGGCGAGCAGCTGCACGTCGCCCCCGTCACCGAGGTAGGCATAGCCCGATCCGGTGGTGGAGTCGGAGACGATCAGCCGCCACAGGGTGGACATGACCTCGTGGTCCGGGCCGTGGGCTGCACCGCGGGTCTGACGGTCGATGGAGTCCATCAGGTCGGTGTCGGACACGGACCCCTGTCGCACCTTCTCCACGATCGGCAGCGTCGAGCGATCCACGGTCCCGGTCAGGAACATCTGCGGGTGCAGTGAGAAGCCGGCCAACCGGTAGCGCCGCGCGGCCGCGGGGTCCCCGGATGCCGCGAGCATCCCCCGCAGCGACCCGTCGCCGTGCCTCAGGGCCGCCCCCAGCAGCTGCTTGCCGATGCCGCGCCCCTGCTGCCCGGGCAGCACGGCGTACGTCGCCAGGCACCACAGCTTCTCGCGGTTGTACGACGTGGCGATCCCCAGAAGCCCTGAGTCGTTCTCGGCCACCCAGGAGCCGCCTGGATCGGTGTGCAGGAAGTGCAGGGTGCGCCGGATCCAGGCAGCGGCACGGCTCGGCGCGCGCAGCTCGGGCACGGGCAGGGAGGCAGACGCGGTGCGCACCTCGAGCTCGTGGAAACTGACGGCGCTCAGGCGCTCGGCGGCCGGCACGTCCTCGGGTCGCATCGGCCGGATGGTCACCTCGGTCACGGGGCCAACCTAGTGGGAGGTCAAGATGTGCGCATGCGGGTTCTGATTGCGCCGGACAAGTTCGCCGGAACGCTGACGGCCGTCCAGGCGGCCGAGGCGATCGCCGAGGGCTGGCGGCGCCGTGCTCCCGACGACGAGCTCGACCTGGCCCCGATGTCGGACGGCGGCCCGGGCTTCATCGACGTGATCCACGCGGCGATCGGGGGAGACCTGCTGGCGGTCACGGTCGAGGGGCCTTTCGGTGACGCGGTGCCCGCGCTCGTGCTGCGGCACGGCGACACGGCGTACGTCGAGAGCGCCCAGGCGTGCGGACTGGCACTCACCCGTGACGGAGACCCGGAGAAGGCATCGACCTACGGCGTCGGTGGACTGCTCGCCGCGGCCGTCGACAGCGGTGCCACGCGAGTGGTCGTCGGACTGGGCGGCAGCGGCACCACCGACGGGGGAGCGGGCCTGCTGGCCGCACTGGGCGCTGAGCCTGCCGATCACCTGCGCGCCGGCGCCGCCGGGCTTGCCGGCCTGGACACCGTGACCCTGCCGGGCGCCCCGGACGTGGAGATCGTGATCGCCTCCGACGTCGACAACCCACTGACCGGGCTGTTCGGCGCCGCCAAGACCTATGGCCCCCAGAAGGGGATCGCCGAGGAGCGGCTGCCTGCGGTCGACGGACTGCTCGAGCACTTCGCGGCTCGCACCGACCGTCGGGTGGCCCTCGCGAAGGGCGCCGGTGCGGCAGGTGGGCTCGGGTTCGCACTGATGCTCCTCGGTGGAACACGAACGCCCGGCATCGACCTGGTCGCCGACATCGTCGGGCTCGCCGCCAGGGCCCGCAAGGCAGACCTGGTAGTCACCGGTGAGGGCGCGTTCGACTTCTCCAGCCGCTCCGGGAAGGTGCCCTACGGTGTGGCTCACCTGTCTGCCGAAGCTCTGCGGCCGTGCATCGCCCTGGCCGGTCAGGTGCTGATCGGGTCTCGGGAGATGCGAGTCCTCGGGATCGAGGCGGCGTACTCCCTGGCGGATCTGGTCGGCCTGGACCGCGCCATGTCCGACCCGGCCGGGTCCCTGGCCGAACTCGCGCAGCGCACCGCGCGGACCTGGTCGCGCTAGCGACGTGGGCGCGGGGCGCGGCAGCCGCATCGCGACCGGTCAGGGGAATAACCGAACGTGTGCGAGAATTGAGATCTGCAAGACCACCAGACTTTTGGGAGCAGATACATGACTGAGCAGGCATTCGAGACTCGCACCGACCAGATCAACCTGTCTCCGGTGGCGGCCGAGAAGGTCCGCAGCCTCCTGGCCCAGGAGGGTCGCGACGATCTGGCACTGCGCATCTCGGTCCAGCCCGGTGGGTGTTCGGGACTGCGCTACCAGCTCTTCTTCGACGAACGCACGCTCGACGGCGACGTCGTCACCGACTTCGACGGCACCTCGGTGGTCGTCGACCGGATGAGCGTCCCCTACCTCAACGGTGCGGTCATCGACTTCGTCGACAGCATCGAGAAGCAGGGCTTCACGATCGACAACCCCAACGCCACGGGTTCGTGTGCGTGCGGTGACTCCTTCAGCTGAGCAACACATGACAAGAGCCCTGCCGGGTCACTCCGGCGGGGCTCTTGTGCGTGATCAGTCCGTGTAGAGCGCGGTGGCGAGTCGCGCCGCGGCGGCACTCACCGAGATCTCCGGCTTGGAGAGGTCGTGGGGGAAGTCCTCGAAGTGCAGGGAGGGCGCGGGGCGAGCCGCCGCGCGGGCGATGCGGTCGAAGCGCAGCTTCACCCCGATGCTGCGGCAATCGTCGTACATCTCACGTGGCTCGGCGAGTTCGTCGTAGGCACGTCGGTCAATGTCCATGTCCTGAGGCTATTCGCTACTAGCTGGTATCCCCAGAAGGGAGCACCCGGGGTCGGCGACGGTAGTGTCTTCCAACATGTCGCTGCTGATCGCGGGCTCCATAGCCACCGACCACCTGATGTCCTTCCCGGGCAAGTTCTCGGACTCCCTCGTCGTCGACGCACTCGACAAGCTCTCGGTGTCGTTCCTCGTCGAGGATCTGGACGTACGCCGTGGAGGATGCGCCGCCAACATCTGCTTCGGACTCGGCAACCTGGGCCTCACCCCCGTGCTGGTCGGTGCGGTCGGCGAGGACTTCGCCGAATACCGTGCCTGGCTCGAGCGGCACCACGTCGACTGCGAGTCGGTGCACGTGTCCCAGACCCGCCACACGGCGAGGTTCGTGTGCACCACCGACACCGCGATGGCCCAGATCGCCTCGTTCTACGCCGGAGCGATGAGCGAGTCGCGCGAGATCGAGCTCAAGCCGATCATCGACCGGGTCGGCATGGCCGACTACGTCCTGATCGGGCCCGATGACCCCGAGGGGATGCTGCGCCACACCGAGGAGTGCCGTCAGCGCGGCTACCGATTCATCGCCGACCCCTCCCAGCAGCTCGCCTTCGGTGACGGCGAGCTGATCCGCGAGCTGATCGACGGAGCGCACATCCTGGTCTCGAACGAGTACGAGGCCAGCATGATCATTCAGAAGACCGGATGGACCCACGACGACGTCCTGGAGCGGGTGGGCACATGGGTGATCACCCTCGGTGCCGAAGGGGTCGCGGTCGAGGCGAAAGGGTCCGCGCGCTTCACCGTCGAGGCGGTCCCCGAGATCCGCAAGGTCGAGCCGACGGGCGTCGGAGACGCCTTCCGAGCCGGGTTCCTGGCGGCCCTGACCTGGGGCCTGGGCCACGAGCGGGCCGCCCAGCTCGGCTGCCTGCTGGCTGTGTACGTCGTCGAGCGGGTCGGCACCCAGGAGTACGTCCTGTCTCGTGCGGAGTTCCTCGCTCGGCTCGGAGCGGCCTACGGGCCGGACGCGGTGGCCGACATCGAGCCGCACCTCGTCACACTGCGCCCGTAGCCTCGGCTCTCGCTGCCCTGCGCGCTCAGGTGAGGCGGCGCACGAGGAAGCGCGGCACTCCATCGGGGGCGAGGTCCTCGCCGGCGTACTCCTGCTCACGCATCCGGCACCAGGCCACCAGGTCGATCCGCGCGGCCGGATCGGTCGATGCGACCGCGACGGTCTCGCCGATCTCGAGCTGCGCGAACATCCGGGCCAGCTCGATGACCGGCATCGGGCAGCGCTGCCCTCGGCAGTCGAGCTCTCTGATCACAGTCCCGCCTCCGCGCGGATGCCGGCGACGATGCCGGGCAGGTGCGACAAGAGGCGATCGACCTGGGCCGACGTCGTGTCGCGTCCGAGGGAGATCCTGAGGTTGCCGTGGGTCAGCACGCCCATCGCCGCGAGCACGTGGCTGGGCCTCAGGCTCGAAGAGGTGCACGCCGAGCCACTCGCCACACAGAAGCCCAACCGGTCCAGTGCCTCCACGAGCACCTCGCCGTCGACGTAGAGGCAGGAGAAGGTGACGAGGTGGGGGAGGCGGTCGAGCGGATCGCCCACGACCTCGACCTCCCGGATCTCCTCGCCGACCACGCGCCGGATGCGGTCCACGAGGAGGCGCTGCCGGGCCCCGACCTCCTCGCGCTCCGCGACCACTGCCTGCAGTGCTGCCGCTGCGGCCAGGACGCCGGGCACGTTCTCGTATCCTGCGGCACGCTCGTCGATGCGGTCGTCACCCGGGAAGGGGTTGCGCCAGCGGACGCCCTTGCGGACCACGAGCACGCCGACGCCCGCCGGTCCGCCCCACTTGTGGGCAGAGCCGGCCGCCGCGTGCCATCCAGCCGGCAACGACAGCCGGCCCATCGAGGCGCAGGCGTCCATGAACAGGGGTACGTCGCCGAGCCCGGTCGCCACCTCGGCGACGGGTTGCACGGTGCCCACCTCGTGGTTGGCCGACTGGAGGGCCACCACCGACACGCCGGGTGAGCGCGCGCGAGTCAGCAGGTCGTCCACAATCACCCGACCGGTGCGGTCCACAGCCGCCACTGCCGCGGTCCCCTCGGCCCACTCGGCTGCGTGAACCACGGCCGAGTGCTCGACAGCGGCGTGGACGATCGTCGAGCCGTGGCGCACGCGTGCACCATGGAGTCCGAGGAGCCCGCGGTGGACGGCCTCGGTGCCGGAGGCGGTGAAGCTCACCTCGTCGGCCCTCACCCCGAGTGACTCGGCCACGACCTCACGCGCATTGTCGAGCAGCAGGCGAGCCGCACGGGCTGGGCCATGCAGTCGGCGCGGGTCCGCGTACCCCTTCTCGAGCGCGGCCATCAGGGCGCCGTGTGCGGCAGGGTGCAGCGCCTCCGAGGAGGCGGCATCGAGGTAGACGGCTTCTGACCCGAGCGTGGGCCCGGACACTTTTCTCACACGCCGAACCTACCGGGCGACCTGCCGTCCACACCGGCCCTGAAGTCCAGTAGTGTTCTTGCTGTCCGCTGTAGTTGAGAGAGAGGCTCGTTCGTGGGTCTGCACCTCCCCAAGACTGCCCACCGGGTCAGCCGGCGTTTCGGCGCTGCGGCTCTGTTGGGTCTCAGTCTGTTGATGCTCGCCGGATGCTCCCAGGAGACGAAGGATCAGGCTGCGCGTTTCGCGATGCCTGCAGACTCTCCGGCGACGATTCAGGGCCAGCACATCGCAGACCTCTGGAAGTGGTCGTGGGTCGCTGCGCTGGTCACGGGTGTCGTGGTCTGGGGTCTGATCTTCTTCGTGGTGTGGCGCTACCGCCGCAAGAGTGACGACGAGATCCCCGTTCAGACGCGCTACAACCTTCCGCTCGAGATCTTCTACACGATCGCGCCGATCATCATGGTCGTGGTGCTGTTCCAGCACACCGTGCTTGCGCAGAACGCGGTGCTCAAGCTCGAGGACAATCCCGACCATGTCGTGAAGGTCGTGGGCCAGCAGTGGTCGTGGACCTTCAACTACGTCGACGAGGACGTCGCCGGCGGCAAGGTCGTCTACTCGGCCGGCACCGCTCGAGAGATTCCGACACTCGTCCTGGTGGAGGGACAGACGGTCGAGTTCGACCTGAGCAGCCCCGATGTGATCCACGGCTTCTGGATTCCGGCGTTCCTGATGAAGATGGACGTCGTACCGGGCCGCAACAACCGATTCCAGGTGACGCCCAACCAGATCGGTGAGTTCAAGGGCAAGTGCACCGAGCTGTGCGGGGTCTACCACTCGCGGATGCTGTTCAATGTCAGGGTCGTCACCGAGGCCGACTTCGAGCAATACCTCCAAGACCAGATCGACGCTGGCTTCGTCGCCGACGAGCCGCTGCTCGGTGGCGAGGATGCCACCACCGTGACCGGCCAGGACGACTCCCAGGGAGGCTCCGAGTGAGCGCCACGGCATTCCCAGATCGCAAGCCGCTGGGTCAGCTCCTGGTCCGGATGATGACCACGACCGATCACAAGCTGATCGGCAAGATGTACCTCGTCACGTCGTTCTGCTGGTTCCTCGTCGGCGGACTGATGGCCATGCTGATCCGGTCCGAGCTCGCGTACCCAGGCATGCAGATCGTGAACGACGAGGTCTACAACCAGCTCTTCACCATGCACGGCACGATCATGCTGCTGCTGTTCGCCACGCCTCTGTTCTTCGGGTTCGGCAACGTGATCATGCCGCTGCAGATCGGATCGCCCGACGTGGCGTTCCCACGACTCAACATGTTCAGCTACTGGCTGTTCCTGTTCGGCGGCCTCATCGCGGCCTCCGGCTTCCTGACTCCGCAGGGTGCGGCCGACTTCGGCTGGTTCGCCTACACACCCCTCTCCGACGCGGTCCGCTCCCCGGGCATCGGCGGCGACCTGTGGATCATGGGCCTGTGGATGGCCGGTCTCGGAACGATCCTCGGTGCGGTCAACTTCATCACCACCATCATCTGCATGCGCGCCCCCGGCATGACCATGTTCCGGATGCCGATCTTCGTCTGGAACACGCTGATCACGTCGTTGCTGGTGCTGATCGCCTTCCCGATCCTCGCTGGCGCGCTGCTGTCACTGGAGGCTGACCGACTACTCGGGGCCCACGTCTTCGACGCGGCCCATGGGGGGCCGATCCTCTGGCAGCACCTGTTCTGGTTCTTCGGGCACCCAGAGGTCTACATCATCGCGTTGCCGTTCTTCGGCATCGTGACCGAGATCCTGCCGGTCTTCAGCCGCAAGCCGATCTTCGGTTACGTCGGCCTGGTCGGAGCCACGCTCGGCATCGCGATCCTGTCCGTGGCGGTCTGGGCCCACCACATGTTCGTCACGGGCGCGGTCGACCTTCCCTTCTTCTCCGGCATGACCTTCCTGATCGCCGTGCCGACGGGAGTGAAGTTCTTCAACTGGATCGGCACGATGTGGGGGGGATCTCTGTCCTTCGACACCCCTATGCTCTGGACGATCGGGTTCCTGACGACCTTCCTGTTCGGTGGCCTCACCGGGATCATCCTGGCCAGTCCGCCGCTCGACTTCCACGTCTCGGACTCCTATTTCGTGGTGGCCCACTTCCACTATGTGGTGTTCGGCACGGTGGTGTTCGCGATGTTCGCGGGGTTCTACTACTGGTGGCCCAAGATGACCGGGCGCATGCTCAACGAGCGTCTGGGCAAGATCCACTTCTGGTTGCTCTTCGTCGGGTTCCACACGACCTTCCTGGTCCAGCACTGGCTGGGCGTGGAGGGCATGCCGCGGCGCTACGCCGACTACCTGCCCGACGACGGATTCACCACCCTCAACCAGGTCTCCACGATCGGTGCCTTCCTGCTGGGTGCCTCCACGCTGCCGTTCCTCTACAACGTGTGGATCACCCGCAACGCGCCCATGGTGGAGGTTGACGACCCGTGGGGCTGGGGTCGCTCGCTCGAATGGGCGACCTCCTGCCCGCCGCCACGGCACAACTTCGTCAGCATTCCCCGGATCCGTTCCGAGTCGCCCGCCTTCGATCTGCACCACCCTGAGATCGCTGCGCTGGAGTACGACCACAACGACGGGCTCGAGAACCGTCCCGAGGTCGCCGACGCCTCCGAGATGGAGGGCCGTGAACAGATGCTCACGGAGCGGATCGACGGCCAGGAGGATGACGCCCGATGAAGGACGAGACCTGGATCTTCGGGATCACGACCGCATTCCTGGTGCTGGTGTCGCCGGCCTACTGGTTCATCACCGGCGACTGGACGGGCACCTCGGCCCTGACCATGGCCACCTTGCTGGTGCTGATGATCTCGCTCTACCTCGGATTCCACGCCTCCAAGATGGAGCCGAGGCCCGAGGATCGCAAGGACGCCGAGATCGCGGATGGAGCCGGCGAGCTCGGCTTCTTCCCGCCCTACTCCTGGTGGCCGCTGTGGTGTGGGCTGACCCTGGCCATCTGCGTCCTCGGCGTCGTGTTCGGGTGGTGGTTGTTCATCCTGGGTGCGGCGCTCGGCATCATCGCCCTCAGCGGTTGGGTGTTCGAGTTCTACCGTGGAGAGCACGCTCACTGAGCATCAAGCAACCAAACCGCCCGGACTCGCGTCTAGAGTTCGGGCGGTGTTTTTGTGTTGCCGCCTCACCCACCTACCCTTGAACTAGTCAACCTTCTCTGGGGGAACCGAAATGTCTGTGCGCCACATCCTCGCGGCGTTGAGCATCGCCACACTGACGACGGTCTCGTTGTCTGCCTGCACCGGCAGCGCAGGTGCGCCTGCCGCCGGCTCATCCGGCGACTCAGACCCGTCCACGAGCCCTTCTGCCTCCGACTCACCGTCGGCTGCGCCGGTCAAGGTGACGACCAGCGTTCGCGGCAAGGGAGTCGCGGTCGACTCGGTGGTCAAGGTGCAGGCCAGCGGCGGCACCCTCGAGAAGGTGAAGGTGAAGTCGCCCGAGGGCGCCCTGCCCGGCACGATCAACGGTTCCGGCGCGTGGGTGGCCAGCCAGCTGCTCGAGCCCGGCACGACGTACGTCGTCACGTCGGTGGCGACGTCGCAGGACGGTTCGACCAAGCGTCAGCGCAGTCAGTTCAGCACGAAGGACCTCACCCTCGACGAGCAGACCTATGCGTCCGTCGCTCCGCTGAACGGTGAGACCGTCGGGGTCGGCATGCCGGTGATCGTGACCTTCGACGTGCCCGTGACCAACAAGGCGTCGATCGAGAAGCACCTGAAGGTGACCAGCACGCCTGCCCAGAAGGGCAGTTGGCACTGGATCAGCGGCCAGGAGGTCCACTGGCGTCCCAAGACCTACTGGAAGGCCGGCACCGACGTCGCGGTCGACGTCGATGTGAACAGCGTTCCGGCCGGCAACGGGATCTTCGGCCAGGAGGACCGCCACATCGACTTCCACGTCGGGTCGGCGAACATCTACAAGGTGAATGCCCAGACGCACCAGATGAAGGTCTACTCCAACGGCAAGCTGCTGCGCACGCTCCCCATCACGACCGGCAAGCCCGGCTTCACGACCCGGTCCGGCACCAAGGTCATCATCGAGAAGTTCTCGTCCAAGCGGATGAACTCCGAGACGGTCGGCATCGCCGCCGACAGCCCGGACGGCTACGACATCAACGACGTGAAGTGGGCCATGCGTGTGACCTACTCCGGTGAGTTCATCCACGGTGCTCCGTGGTCGGTCTCCTCGCAGGGGTACGCCAACGTGTCCCACGGCTGCACGGGCATGTCGGATGCCAACGCGAAGTGGCTCTTCGACATGTCCAAGCGCGGCGATGTCGTCGAATACACGGGCACCGATCGCCCGATGACGCTCACCAATGGCTATGGCGACTGGAACGAGTCGTTCTCGGCGTACGCCGGAGCTTCCGCCCTCTAGCCGACCTGTCGCAGATGTACACGCGAATTGCGCCGACCCGTCGCAGATGTACGCCTAACTGTGGACAACGCATGGGGTTGTCCACAGCCTGACGGATTGCCGCTGGCGCGGCTGGAACGGCCGAGGCACGTTCACTCGCATGAGAACCCTCGTGCGACCGTTCCTCGACGGCGCCGGTCCAGTGCCGGTGGACCGCCCCTTCTCGTATGCCGACGCGCGAGCGCGTGGCGTGGACCGTCGCCTTCTGTCGCGCTGGGTGCGCGAAGGGTTCCTCGTGCATCCTGTTGCGGGGGTCTACTACGCGGCCCAGTTGTCGGACTCGCTCGGCCTGCGCCTCGAATGCCTGAGACTCGTCGTACCAGCCGATGCGGTGGTGACAGACCGCACTGCGGGCTGGCTGCATGGAGCACCCATGGTGCTCGCCCCAGGAGATCACGAGGTGGTGCCGCGAGCGTCCGTGTTCCGTCCCCCCGGATACCGGCTGCGCAACTCCCTGTCTTCGAGCGGCGAGCGCACGCTGGCCGCCGACGACGTCACCGAGATCGACGGCATCCAAGTGACCGTCCCGATCAGGACCGCCTGTGACCTGGGCCGGCTGCTGCATCGTGATCAGGCATTCGCGGCGTTGGACGCGATGATGCGGCTGACGGCCTTCGGCCGCGAGGAACTCGTCGAACGCGCAGGGCGCTTCCGGGGATATCGTGGCATCCGTCAACTGCGATACCTGGCACCTCTCGCGGACGGTCGCGCCCAGTCGCCCGGTGAGAGCATTCTCCGGTTGCGGTGGATCGAGTGCCCCGAACTGCCGCCGCCCACGCCGCAGCTCGAGGTGCCGGGGCCGACGGGGCCGTACTTCCTCGACCTGGCCCTCCCAGAGCTCCGCTACGCCGCGGAGTATGACGGCGAGCTGTGGCATGGCCCGGAGCGACGTGAGCACGACGAGAGGCGCAGGCAGTGGGTGCGGACCCGACTGGGCTTTGAGCTGCAGGTGTTCACCGCGCCCAACATCCATGGCCCTCTCCAGGACGCTGATCGGCTGCTTCGTCGAGGGATCGCTCGCTCGCGTCGTCGCTTCGGCGTGCACGGATAGCCGCGTACATCCGCGACGGGTGAGCGCGAATCAGATGTACATCTGCGACGGGTGAGCGCGAATCAGGTGTACATCTGCGACAGGTCGGCGAGGGTGTCGGTTGGGCGATCCCGAAGCGCGATGAGGCGAAGACCTGGCCGCACTGCTCGCTGAGCCCGACCACCCTCAGCTTGGCGGACTGCCGGTCCTCGTCGCCGTGGGTCAGGACGGCCACCTGGCGACCAGAGCGACGCGTGTCGTCCAAGAGCGACCAGAGCGTCGTCAAAAGCCCGCCACGCGGCCGCGTGGGCCGCGAGGTAGCCGGCGTACGACGTGGGACGCAGGGTCTGAGACCAGGCGCGCACAGCCCGGCGAGGACAGCGCCAGCATGGTCGAACAGGGTGCCGTCGAGGTCGAACACGACCGCCTTGATCATGTGGGCACCTCCCCGCAATGACCGAAGGCCCCCGATCCGACTGCTCGGATCGGGGGCCAACGCGTGAGTCAGTGACCTGGTCGGATCGGCTCGTCGTCGATGGTATGGCGGCCATCGAACTGGTGACCGTCGGCAGAGTGGTCGAGGCCGGCCTCCAGCTCGTGCTCGTGATCCGCGTGCTGGTGACCTTCCTCCAGCTCCTCGGCAGTCGGGGGAGCGATGTTGTCGGCGTACATCAGTGTCGACAGCCTGGCGCGCAACTTCTCCTTCAGCGTGCCAGGCGCGGCGACGCCGTTGGCATCGGTCGCGCCCGGACCCGTGTAGACCTTGTCGGCCTCGCGGGCCGTCAGCTTGTACGCCGTCTCGACGGGCAGCGGAAGGTGCTTCTCACTGTAGCCACCCTCAGGCGAGCGCATGATCACACCGGACTCGTAGCCGTGCAGGACCATCTCCTTGTCGTGGCGCTGCAGGGAGATGCACCAACGACGCGTGATGATGAACGCGATCACCGGACCGACGAACACCGCGACCCGGTTGAAGTAGGTGATCTGCTCGATGCTCATGTGGAAGGTGATGCCGATGATGTCGTTGCCGCCGGCGGCCCACAGGATTCCGTAGAACGTCATCAGGGCCACCATCACGCCGGTGCGCGTAGGTGCGTCGCGCGGTCGGTAGAGCAGATGGTGGTCACGCTTGTCCTGAGTGATCCAGGAGTCGATGAACGGCAGCATCATCAGGATCGTGAACATCAGGCCCGGGAGCACGATGATCGGCAGGAACACGTTCCACGACAAGGTGTGACCCCACAGGTGGGTCTCCCAGCCGGGCATGATCCGCAGCGCGCCGTCCGGCCAGCCCATGTACCAGTCGGGTTGGGAGCCAGCGGTCACCTTCGACGGATCGTAGGGACCGAACTTCCACACCGGGTTGATCGTCAGGAGGCCACCCATCAGGGCGACGACGCCGAAGACGATGAAGAAGAAGCCACCGGCCTTTGCAGCGTAGACGGGCAGCATCGGGTAGCCGACGACGTTGTCGTTGGTGCGTCCGGGGCCGGGCCACTGCGTGTGCTTGTGGTAGACGAGCAGCAGCATGTGCGCCGCGACCAGGGCGAGCAGGACTCCGGGGATCAAGAGCACGTGAACTGTGTAGAGGCGGGGGATGATCGCCTCGCCGGGGAACTCTCCTCCGAACAGGAAGAACGACATGTAGGTGCCGACCACGGGCATCGACTTCATGAAGCCGTCAGCGGCACGGATGCCCGTGCCGGAGAGCAGGTCGTCGGGCAGCGAGTAGCCGGTGAAGCCCTCCAGCGTGCCGAGGAGGAGCAGCAGGGACCCGATCACCCAGTTGAGCTCGCGGGGCTTGCGGAAGGCGCCGGTGAAGAACACCCGCAGCATGTGGATCATCATCGAGGCGACGAACAGCATGGCGGCCCAGTGGTGCATCTGCCGCATCAGGAGTCCGCCACGGACGTCGAAGGAGATGTCGAGGCTGGAGCGGAAGGCCTCGGACATGGGTACGCCGCGCCACTGCGCGTAGGAGCCCATGTATTCGACCTCGGCCATGCTCGGCCTGTACCACAGCGTCAGGAAGACGCCGGTGAGCAGCAGGACGACGAAACTCCACAAGGCGATCTCGCCGAGCATGAAGGACCAGTGGTCGGGGAAGACCTTGCGCAGATTCTTCTTCGCGAGGGTGGCCAGACCGAGTCGGTCGTCGGCCCACTCGGCTGCGGCACCGGCCGGGTTCTTCTTGGTGGCCTTGGCTGCGGTCTTGCCATTGGTGGTGGCGACGTCGTCGGTAGCACTCATGATGAGTCACGCTCCCAAAAGCTCGGGCCTACGGGTTCTGTGAAATCGCTCTGGGCGATGAGGTACCCCTCGTCGTCGACCGCGATCGGCAGTTGGGGCAGTGAACGGCCGGCCGGGCCGAAGATGACGCGGCCCGAGTCGGCCAGATCGAACGTCGACTGGTGACAGGGGCACAGCAGGTGGTGGGTCTTCTGCTCGGCCAGCGAGATCGGGCACCCGACGTGGGTGCAGATCTTGGAGTAGCAGACGACCCCGGACACCGACCAGTTCTCGCGGTCCTTGTTGGGCACGATCTCGTCGGGGTCCATCCGAATCATGATGACCGAGGCCTTGGACTTGCCGACCTGCATCTCCAGGCCGGTGAGCTCCGGGTAGCCGTTCTCCTCAGTGGGGAAGAGTGCCTCCGGCTGGGCGTTGAACAGATCGCCGATCTGCATGTCGGAGAGCAGGATCGGGGTGCCGGTGACGTCGCGGACAACCCTCATGCCCTTCTCCCAGATGGTGTGCAGCAGCTTGTCACCGGGCAGTGGCCCCAGGTCGCGAAGGCCGACCACGAGCGGGATCCCGATGAGGCCCACGGCACCGAGCATGGAGTTGCGCACCAGGGTGCGACGCCCCAGGCCGGACTCCTCGAGTCCGAGCCCGAGGGTCTCGACGACCTCGACCCGGTCCTCGTCGGACGACTTCGCGGGGTGACGCATCTCGGAGATCTCGTGGTCGGCCATCAGCTTGCGGGCCAGCTGGATGATGCCGATCCCGATGAAGAGCAGGGCGAGCCCGAAACTCAGGCCGAGAGCCACGTTGGAGGCGCCGAAGCCGGCGAACACCGTCGCGTCCTCGCCGATGCTGAGCGTGAAGTAGGCGACGACGAAGAGCACCGTGCACACCATGGAGAGACCGAACAGGGTCGCCACCTGGCGCTCGGCGCGTCGTTCGGCCTTCGGATCGACGTCGGTGGGACGCCAGTGGTGCTCGGGCATCCCCGGGTTGGGGATGACCTCGAGGCTCGAGCCCGTCTCGGCGGGCAGGTGGTCGGAGTGGTCGCTCATGCGGAGACCTCCTCGTTCTTGGTCTTGCTCGACCGAGTGGTGTGCGCCGCGATCCAGACGGCGAAGCCGACCAGGATGCCGATGCCGATCAACCAGGCTGCCATGCCCTCGGTGACGGGGCCGAGGCCGCCGAGTCCGAGGCCGCCGTACTGCGGGGCTTCGCGGATCGACTGCAGGTAGAGGATGACGTCGCGCTTCTCGTCGGGCGACAGGTTTCCGTTGGAGAAGACGTCCATCTGGCCCGGGCCGGTGAGCATGGCCTCGAAGATGTGGATCGGCGAGGTGTTGGTCAGCGGGTAGGCGATCTTACCCTCCGGCATCGCGCCGCCGTTGCCACCGAAGTTGTGGCACGCCGTGCAGTTGGTGAGGAAGATCTGACCACCGTTGGCGATGGCCTTCTCCTTCTCCGCGTCCGACATGCCCTCGCTGCTGAACTCGGACTCGTCGGGGATGGCCGGGCCGGGGCCGAGCGAGGCGACGTACGCCGCGATCTGGAGGATCTCCTCCTCGGAGTAGACGACCTTCTTCGGCGGCCCCTGGGGGCCGGGCTGGGCCAGCGGCATGCGTCCGGTGCCGAGCTGGAAGTGCGCTGCGGCAGCGCCGACGCCGACGAGCGAGGGACCGAGCTGCTGGGTGCCGTCCTCGGTGAGGATGCCCTCACCGTTCTGCCCGTGACAGAAGGCGCAGCCGACCAGGAACAGCTGGCGTCCGGCAGCCACCTGAGAAGCGTCCGTCTCGGCCTGGTCCGCGTTGGCCGGGGCGAAGGCGGCGAACAGGCCTCCACTGAGCAGCAGGCCGAGCACGATGACAACGAAGCCAGCCAGCGGACCACGGCGATGCCGAGAGATCCGTCCGGCGGAGCGATTCAAGAGGCGCACAGATTCAGTCCTGGTTCTCGTCCGAGGCTGGTGTTACTTGATCAGGTAGATCGTCGCGAACAGGCCGATCCACACCACGTCGACGAAGTGCCAGTAGTACGACGTGACGATGGCGCTGACCGCCTGTTCGTGGGTGAACCGCTTGGCGAGGAACGTGCGGCCGAGCACGAACAGGAACGCGATGAGACCGCCTGTCACGTGGATGCCGTGGAAGCCGGTCGTGAGGTAGAACATCGTGCCGTAGGCGGAGGACGGGATCGTGACGCCCTCGTGGATCAGGGCGGCGTATTCAGTCGCCTGTCCGGCGATGAAGATCGCGCCCATGATGTAGGTCAGCACGAACCACTCGCGCAGACCCCACTTGCCCACGCTGAGCAGCGAGCCGGATCGACCGACCTGGCCACGCTCGGCGGCGAAGACCCCCATCTGGCAGGTGGCCGAGGACAGCACGAGGATGGTGGTGTTCACAGCCGCGAAGGGCACGTTGAGCAGGGCGGTGTTCTGGGCCCACAGAGCGTGGGTGTCCGGGGTTGCGGCCCGAATCGTGAAGTAGCACGCGAACAGGGCCGCGAAGAACATCAACTCGCTCGAGAGCCAGATGATCGTGCCCACGCTGACCATGCTCGGACGGTCATGATGTCCGTGCAGTCGGGATGCCGGGATAGCCGTTGCAGTCGCCACAGGGACATTATGTCCATGACCTGGGTGTGAGGGCACCCCGACCCCCTCACTTTGTACGACATAAAGTTCACAGCGTGCTGATGTCCATCCCCGACCTTCCCCGGTTCACCCTCGCCAGCGTCATCACCCAGTGGGGGATCGACCCGGTGCTTTTCATCGCCACCATCTGGGTGGTCGGGCTGTACCTCTCCGGGGTCCTGGCCCTGCGGCGTCGAGGCGACGCGTGGCCCGTGGGCCGGACGATCGCCTTCGTGGGGGGCGGCATGGGCAGCTTCTACGTCGTCACCCAGAGCGGGATCGCGACCTACGACACCACGCTGCTCAGCGTGCACATGGTCCAGCACATGGTGCTGTCGATGGTGGTTCCGCTGTTCCTGGCTCTCGGCGCCCCGATCACGCTCGCGCTGCGCACCCTGCCAGGTACGCCGCGCAGATGGTTGCTCACAGCGCTGCACTCGCCGGTCGCGAAGGTGCTGTCCTACCCACCGCTGACGTTCGCCCTCTTCGTGATCTCCCCGTGGGCGCTCTACTTCTCGGGGTGGTACGGCGCGTCGCTGCACTCCACCTTCGTCCACGAGATGATGCACCTCCACCTCGTCACCGTGGGGGCCCTGTTCTTCTGGCCGCTGGTGGGGATCGACCCGATCCCGGGGCGCGTCGACTATCCGTTCCGGGTGCTGCTGACCGTGCTCACGTTGCCTTTCCACGCCTTCCTCGGCGTCGCGATCATGAGTGGGAACACGCTTCTGGGAGGCGACTGGTACCCCGGCCTCCACAACGGGCCCATGGGGGGGTGGCTGCCGGACCCGCTCGACGACCAGCACCTGGCCGGCGGGATCCTGTGGGGGGCCGGCGACCTGGTGGGACTGCTCTTCTTCGCCACCCTGTTCACCCAGTGGGTGCGCTCGTCCATGAAGGAGGCCGTGCGCGAGGATCGTCGGCTGGACCGGCTGGATGCCCGAGCCGCCCGCGACGCTACGATGCACGAGTGACCGCCAAGGCCTTGAAGGTGCTCGTCTACAGCGACGACGTCAACACCCGTCAACAGGTGATCCTCGCCCTCGGGCGTCGCCCTCACCCGGATCTTCCCGAGCTCGAGTACGTCGAGGTGGCCACCGAGCCCGTCGTACTCCAGCAGATGGACTCCGGCGCGATCGATCTGGCCATCCTCGATGGCGAGGCCGCCCCGGCCGGGGGCATGGGCATCGCCAAACAGCTCAAGGACGAGATCTACCAGTGCCCCCCGGTGCTGGTGCTCACCGGGCGACCGCAGGATGCCTGGTTGGCGACCTGGTCGCGGGCCGAGGCTGCGGTGCCGCACCCCATCGATCCGATCCAGCTGGCCCAGGCCGTCATCTCGCTGATGCGCTCGCGCGCCGCCGTCTGAGCATGACCCTCAGCTGGCCCGAGGTCCTGGGGCCACTCGTCGCCGGCCACGACCTGACCTCCGAGCAGACCTCCTGGGCGATGGCGCAGGTGCTCGCGGGCGATGCGACGCCCTCGCAGATCGCCGGCTTCGCGGTTGCGCTGCGGGCCAAGGGGGAGACCATCGACGAGCTCATCGGGCTCGCCGACACGATGCTGGCCGAGGCCACGCCGATCGCGGTGCCGGGTCGGCTGCTCGACGTCGTCGGCACCGGCGGCGACCGGTCGATGTCGGTCAACATCTCCACGATGGCCGCGATCGTGGCCGCCGGTGCGGGAGCCCGGGTAGTCAAGCACGGCAACCGCTCGGCGAGTTCCAAGGCCGGCACCGCCGACGTGCTCGAGGAGCTGGGCATCAGGCTCGATCTTCCGCCCGCTGCCGTGGCCGCGATCGCCGAGGAGGTCGGCATCACGTTCTGCTTCGCGGCCGCCTTCCACCCGGCGCTGCGGCACGCCGCCGTTCCGCGCCGCGAGCTCGGCATCGGCACGGCGTTCAACTTCCTCGGCCCGTTGGCCAACCCGGTCCGCCCCGCGGCCCAGGCCATCGGGTGCGCGGATCGACGGATGGCACCACTGATGGCCGGGGTCTTCGCCCGACGAGGCGTCGATGCCTGGGTCTTCCGCGGTGACGACGGACTCGACGAGCTGACCACCACCACGACCTCGTCGCTGTGGGTGGTGCGCGAGGAGACGGTGTTCGAGACCACGATCGACCCCCGCGAGTTCGGGCTCTCCCTCGGGACCCCCGAGGGGCTGCGCGGACAGGATGCGACGTACAACGCCGAGGTCGTACGCCGTCTGGTGGCCGGTGAGGCCGGTCCGGTGCGGGATGCGGTCGTCCTCAATGCGGGGGCCGCGCTGGCGGTCTACGGCGCCGTGGTGACCGACGTCGGTCAGGCGCTGACCGAAGGGATGCTGCTGGCGGGGCAGGCCATCGACTCCGGTGCTGCCCAGGACGTGCTGGAGCGTTGGATCGCGGCAAGCTCAGCTGTTTGAGGGTTCCGCGTCCGGTGCTCGGAGGAGGGCCTTGCCCTCCGACTCGTGCACCACGGTCCAGCCGAGCTCGTTCTCGAGCCGGTAGGCCAGGGTGGAGTCGGGCGTGAGCAGTGCCCACGTCGCGCCGGTGGCGCTCAGGGTGTCCTCCCAGCCGGGGGCGGTGTCGAGCAGTCGCACGAGACGGTCGATCTCGGGCTTCGTGTAGGTGTCGACGTAGCCGTGCATGCCGATGTCGAGGTCCGGGTGGCGCCACATGAGGTAGCCCCCGACCGGCCACTCGTTGAGGATCGTGGTGCCGGCGGGCAGGGCATCCAGGGCCGGGTCCAGCCAGTCCGGCTGCTGAGGGGCGAGGTCGAGACGGGGAAGCACGAGCGCGAGTGCGACGAGGGCGATGCCGAAGCCACCCAGCACGACCTGCCTCTCCCGCCGGTTGACCTTGGTCCGGGGCGGCAGCAAGGTCTGCAGCGACATCGCCAACAGCGGTGCGACCACGGCTGCGGACACGGGCACCGTCCGTGCCGAGTAGACGGCCCAGCCACCTGCGAGCAGCAGCAGCAGGGTGTGCGACCAGGTCATCCCGCCGGCGCGCACGCGGATGAGCAGCAGCAGCGCGAACATCGATACCAGCGCGAGTGGCCCGACGGAGGTGAAGTCGGGTGTCGCCCACTCCGGGATGTACGACGCCCGGTCGCCCACGGCGACCACCCCGCCGTACGCCGCGGGACCCAACGGGGTCAGCGCGGCAGCAACGACGGACAGCACCGGGACGGCGAGCTCGCGTGCCGACTGGCGCAGCGAGCGGTGTTCGAGCAGTCCTCCGAGGATCGCGACCATCCCGATGACGATGCCCACGGGCCACATGCCGTGCAGCATCGTCCAGAGCCAGGTCAGGGGGATGAGCCACCATCGGATCCGGCCGTCCTGACGGGTGCGCAGCCAGGCATCGGTCACCACCATGACGAGGATGTAGCTCAGCACCTGGGGACGCCCTGAAAGCCCGCCGCCGGCGGCGATGGTCGCGAGCAGGGTGGGCACGACCGCCGCGGATGCCGAGGCCCACCTTCGGCAGATCACGAAGAGGACGAGGACGAAGGTGAGCACCTGCAGCCCGGTGAGCCAGGCGACGCCCCCCAGCCCGAACCACGTCTCGAACTTCGCGAACACGATCTCCGACAGCCACTGGGTGGGCACCCACGGGTTGGTGGCCAGGGTGCTGACACTCCCCGGGTGGCGCAGCGACCACTCGGTGAGGAACTCGTGACCGAATCGGAGGTGGAACAGGGTGTCGGCGTTTGTCACCGGCGAGGCCGCGGATCTTGCGACGGCGAGGAACAGCAGGAGCAGCAGCACGAAGGGGAAGATCCGCACGATGCGGGTCACGACGTCGTCGGCATCCACCACGTCGTCGTCGGCGCGCGGCTCGGCTGCAGGCGGCGTGGACACCGCGCAACAATCTCACGTCGCGTGGGGCGCGCGTGGCTGAATCGACCTAGTGGGGCAGCTCGAGAACCCAGGAGGCGCCCTGTCGGACGAACCCGATCCGCCCGTAGTAGGCCTCCCGCATGCCGGCCGGGCTGACCACCCGGTTGACCTCGAGACTCGCGAGCAGGTCGCTCTGCCGCCACACGAACTCGCCGGGGGAGAAGTCGCGGTAGCGACGCGTCACGAAGTCGAGCTCCACCAGGGCGGTGCTGCCCTCGACCCGCAGGACGACCACCCCCACCGTCTCGTCGCCTCGCATCACGAGGAAGGCGATGCTGCTCGGTGTCGTGCCGGCGAAGTCCGGTTGGAAGGTGGCGATGTCGGTGCCGTGGACTCGGAGCACGTGTGCGAGATAGGTGTCGGCGGAGCGCACCCGGAGTACGTCGAAGGCCGCCTCATCGTGGCTCTCTCGCAGGAGCCTGGTGATGAACCACAGGTTGATGGCGCTCAGCACCGCGTTCATGGCCACCATCGGCCAGATCCCGAGGATCGCGTTGAAGCACAGCAGGATCCCGCAGGCGACGAGGTTGAGCACCCGGAAACGGAGCACCCGGGTCTGGAGAAGGGAGATGACGAGCAGGGCGCTGCCGCCCCAGCCCATCGCGTCGAGCCAGTTCACCCCGCGAGGCTAGCGGGCCAGGTGCCTGAGCAACGATCTCGCGGAGGTGCCGTCGCGGGCACCGATCGCCTTCGGCACCAGTGCAGCCGCATGGAGGCGGGACGTGACGTGCGCGCGGGCGGCCCGAGCAGCCTTCGGCCAGCCCCTGTCGTCGAGGCGCCGAGCCACTGCGCCGAAGAAGGCGCGCTCCTCCTCGAAGCGCCGGGTATCGACGGCCGCCACGGACGAGGCGCTGGCCCCGTGGCGGCGGTAGGCGAAGCAGACCTCCTCCAGCAGGACGAACTCGGCGTCTGCGGCCACCAGGTCGAGGATCAGCCCCAGATCCAGCACGAGGTCCAGCCCGGTTCGGAATCCCTGCGCCAGCGCCACCTCGCGGTCCCAGCAGATGGCCGGGAAGTAGGCCCAGTTGCCGGTGAGCAGACGGCGGGCGAAGTCCTCTCCGGCAAGGGTCAGCTGGTCGTCGAACTTCGGCATCAGCAGGCGCTTGACCCGGTCGGTCAGCGTGCGCGACGGCAGTCCCTGGGCATCGATCACGGCGACGTCGCACTGCACCATGGCCGCGCCGGTGGCCCTGGCGGCGGCACCGACCACCTCGACGTAGCGCGGCAGCATCAGGTCGTCACACCCGAGGAAGGCCACGTGGTCGGCCTCGGCGAGCTCGAGACAGTGCTGGAAGTTGCGGTTGACACCCAGGTTCTCGGCATTGCGCGAGTAGACGATGCGCGGGTCGGCCAGGCTCACCAGCCACGGCTCGACCGACTCGCCCGGATAGCAGTCGTCGACGACGAGCAGGCGCCACTGCGGACTCGTCTGGGCCAGCACGCTCTCGACCGCCTCCCTCAGGAGGCGAGGGTCGCCGTAGAAGGGCAGGAGCACGTCGATCACGTGCTCATGATCCCTGCCGATGACGCTTCAGTGATCCTGACTCGCCCGGTCCGCCGTGCGCAGTGCCAGTTCTCGAGCCAGGTCGGTGAGTCGTCGCTCCAGCGAGTGGACGCGCTGATAGAGCCCGATCGTGACGAACAGGAACGCCACCACGAGGACGTAGAGGAGCAGGTCGGTGCCCCGGGCGACGCCCACCGCGTTGGCCGCGACCACGGTGATGTCGGGGAACAGCACCGAGAGAGCGCCGGCCAGCAGGAAGCCGCCGGCGACGATCCGCCGGACAGCCAGATGGTTGCCCCGCGCCTGGGTGCGCATCGCGAACAAGACGGCTCCCGCGAGTGCGGCGACGAGAAGGACCTTGATGATCACGCGGTCGCCCACAACCGGGTCAGGGCCAGGTCGACCACGATGTTCACCGAGTTGAGATTGCGTTGGCCCTTGCCCAGGCTGTAGTCGGTGTAGAGCACGGTGACCGGGTGTTCGGCATACCTGATGCCCTCGCCGGCGAGGGCCGCGATCAGCTCGCTGGCGTAGCCCATGCCGGGGATGGTGAGGCGTAGCCCGCTGGCGAACGACCGGCTCAGCACACGCAGACCGTTGTGCGAGTCGGTGAGCGCGACGCCGGTGGTGGCGCGGGTGAAGACGGCTGCGGTGCGCAGCAGCGCCCGGCGGCTGCGAGGCATCTCACTCTTGACGCCGAGGAAGCGCGAGCCGAGAACGACGTCGAGCTGGTCGGTGCGAGCGTGCTCGAGCATCGACAGTGCGTCGCAGGCCTGGTGCTGACCGTCGGCGTCGAAGGTGATGAAGTGGGTCGCCGTGGTCGCCGCGAGGGCATGGCGAAGACCGGTCTTCAGTGCAGCCCCACCACCGAGGTTGATGGGGTGGGTCACGACCAGCGCTCCCGCGGCCCGGGCGATGTCGCCCGAGGCGTCCTGGCTGCCGTCGTCGACGCACACCACATGCTCGAACCTCTCGGTGAGCTCGGCGACGACCGGACCGACGACGGCGGCCTCGTTGTACATGCGTACGACGACGCACACATCGCGTGCCTTCATGGCCTGGCCCTCCCTCACCTCACGTCGAACGTAGGGCGGGGGACCGGGCGCTCGCAGGGGTTTCGGTCCAGATGGCCCGTTCGGGCTATCCAACTGTGGCTGATCAGTCAGTACGTCGAGCCTGGAGCGAGAGAGTGAGCAGGACGTAGCCGGTGACGGTGAGCAGGACGACCAGCCAGGCTGGGCCGATCTGCCAGGCGGGAGCCACGTCGTCGGCGATCACGATCCGGCGGGCCCCGAACTGCGCGATCAGGGTCGCGATCCCGGCGACCGCGGGCACGGCCCAGGCGAACCGTGCCAGAGATGGCGCCCGCATCCCGGCGCGGTCGACGGCCAGTCCCGCCAGGAGCAGCACTCCCATGGACAGGGGATAGCCGTAGCGGCCCTGCCAGGCGAGACCGACATGGCTGTAGCTCACCAAGGTGAGTGGGATGGGGATCAGCAGGCTCATCGCAGCCACGAAGACCATCGGTCCCCGACGGTGCGTGAGACGCACGCCGTAGGTGATCAGCACGGCCCACAGCGCCAGGAACCCCGCATAGACGGGAAGTGGTGCAGCTTGGTTGCGCAGCGGGAAGGCAGCGATGCACTGCAGCACCCACAAGGGGATGCCGAGGGCGATGGAGGGCCAGGGCGAGTCGGTCCACAGGCTGCCCTCCGCGGCCGGGTTGTTGGGACTGGCGATCAGGGTCCAGCCCACCGCACAGGCCGTCGTCACCGCGGTGGTGGCCACGACGGTGAGGCACAGACGCCGGTGTCGCTCGACGATGCCCTTGACCGCTCTGGGTCCGATCACCCACAGGCCGACGAACAGGATCAGAGCCAGCCACAGGGGCCCCAGGGTGTGCACGGTCGTCAGGCAGGCCGCGGCCAGTCCACCGGCGATGAGCAGGTGTCGCTCCAGGCGTGGGTCCGCTGAGGTGGCGAGGCCGAGCAGGCTGACCCACAGCAGCACGGCGGATGTGAGCTCCACTCCGTTGGGTGCGGCGACCATCGCACTGTGGGTGATGGCCGGGGTGACGACTGCGAGCAGCGCGACCGACGGCCAGAGAGTCGAGCGCCATCGGCTGGTCAGTGCTGCGGCGGCCGCGATCAGGGCCGCGCACATCAGGCCGGCCATGCCTCGCATGACGTAGAGCGCAGTGGCGCCCTCGAACGGCCGGGCGGGAGTCGCGACCACCCAGTAGAACACCGGGTTGTAGCGGGCGGCGGCGCTGGCGACGAGCACGTCGCCGTCGCCGGCGTCGCGGACCGCCACGCAGTTGTCGGGCCGGGTGTAGTCGAGGAACTCGCACACCCGGTTGGCGGCGGTGACCATGCTCGCCGGCACCGGGATCAGGTCTCCCCGACCGTCCTCGGGGACCTGGTAGTCCGGCAGCCAATGACCCTGCGCCACCGAGGCCGCACGGTAGGCGTGGTCGTGCTCGTCCATGCCGCGGAACGCCGGAATGATCATCGCCCAGGCCAGTTGGACGGCCAGGAGGCCCGCGAAGGTCAACCAGAAGACCCGACGTGCCCGCGGAGCACGCTGAACCTTCGGGCCGGTGCGCTCGGAGAGCTCAGGCGGAAATCGACGTCACGTCCTCACGATAGGAAGTGTTGCCGGATCTTCGCAGCCACTTGACCAGATCGGCATCAGTCGAGGCCGATGGAGAACGCCGCCTCGAGGTCGTGTCGCGAATAGGCCCGGAACGCGATGTGGGTCTCGGTCGAGGTGACACCGTCGACCTTGTTGAGGCGGTCGGCTACGACGTTCGCGACGTCGTTGTGGTCCTTGACGCGCACCAGGGTGATCAGGTCGATCTGGCCGGTGACCGAGTAGACCTCGCTCACGCCGTCGAGCGCAGCGATCGCCTGCGCCACCTCGGGGATTCGGGCGACGTCGGCCTTGACGAACACGATGGCAGTGATCATGGGTCCACGTTAGCGAGCCGGGCGGTGCACGGGCGACAGATCTCGTCGGTCATCGAACGGCACCAGGCTGAGACGTGACTGGTTGACCGCGTCATGCAGGGCCAGGTGGCGGGTGGCGCCGGCCACCGGGCAGGTCCACTCACCCTCGACGTCGACCAGTCGGATCCCGGGGGACTCCAGCCAGCGCAGCACCTTCTCGGTCTCCTCCGCCGTAGCGGCAGGGGTGGGGCCCGGGGCGGTGCGCACGGTCTCGGCGGATGCGCGCAGGCTGGCGACGTAGGCGTGCGCGTCGCCCCCGGGCGGGATCACCCCCGCCGCAGCCAGTCGGCCGTGGCGGACGACATGCACCGCCCACCGGCCGTCGTCCTCCCGGCGTGCCGCGATCACCTCGGGGCACCCCGTGAGTGCCGAGAGTCGTTGGGTTCGCGCGGCGGCGCGCAGGAAGGCAGCCAGCCGGTCGCGGTGCACGCCGGCCTCCTCGAACCGTTCGCGCTCGGCCAGCGCAGTCATCCGCCGACCGATCGCCTCGACCACCTTGTCCGGCCCCTGGGAGAGGGTGGCACGCAGATCGGCCACGACTGCGGCGTAGGCCGACTCTTCGATGCTGCCGTCACAGGGGGACAGGCAACGACCCATCTCGGCCAGCACGCACGCCGAGCGGCTCGGGGTCAGCGGCAGCCGGTCGGAGCACTGGCGAACCGGGAAGGTCTCGTGAAGTGCGGCGAGGCACTTCTCGGCGGTCTTGCGGGAGGAGAACGGGCCGAGGTAGTCGGCCCCGTCGTCGACCACGCGGCGCACCATGGACAGCCGCGGCCAGGCCTCACGCGTGAGCTTGAGGAAGTGCACCTTCTCGGGGAACCGCGAGCGCCGGTTGTATTTCGGCTTGTGCTCGGCGATGAGTCGCAGCTCTCGGACCTCGGCCTCCAGAGGCGTCGCGCACTCGATGCCGGTGACCGAGTCGGCAAGGCCGACCATCTCGCCCATCCGGGTGCGGGTCTCCGAGGCGGTGAAGTAGGACCGGACCCTGGTGCGCAGGTCACGGGAAGTGCCGATGTAGAGCACGCGACGCTGCTCGTCTCGGAAGAGATAGACGCCGGGGGAGTGTGGCAGTCGCTCGGCCAGGTGTCGCTTGCGGCGCTGTGCCGAGCTGACCCGGGCTGAGAAGGTCTGCAACTCCTCCAGCGTGTGCACGCCCAGGCCGCCGAGCCGTTCCATCAGTCCGTGGAGGACGTCAACGGTGGCTCTGGCATCGGAGAGGGCCCGGTGGTTGGGGGTCGTCGTGGAGTGGAAGAGCTGAGCCAGCGAGGAGAGCTTGCAGTTGGGGACGTCGTCCCTGGTGACCACCCGGCGGGCCAGCTTGGCGGTGTCGAGCACCTCGAAGCGGGGCCAGGCACGCTCCTGACGCTCTGCGAAATGCTTGAGGAAGCCCACGTCGAAGGGCGCGTTGTGGGCCACCAGCACGCAGCCCTGGGCGAACTCCAGGAAGGCCGGGAGAGCGGAGTCGATGGAGGGTGCGTCGGCGACCATGTGGTTGCTGATGCCGGTCAGGACGGCGATGAAGGCCGGGATCTCGGTGTGCGGGTTGACCAGGGTCTGGAACTCCGCCAGCCATTCGCCGCCGCGCACCTTGACGGCCCCGATCTCGGTGATCATCGAGCCGCCTGCGGCCGAGCCACCCGTCGTCTCGAGGTCGACCACACAGAACGTGACGTCACGCAGGGGCCTGCCCAACTCGTCGAAACTGCGTTGCGACTCCCACCGGGAGCCCGCAGTCTGACTCACAACACCCACGTGGCTGACCTCCTTGTTGTGGACCGTAGATGCGGGCACCGACAATTCGGGGCAGACGCGCGCAATAGGCTGGGTGCGACCACGACTCCAGGAGCAGCGACGTGAGCTCAGCCCTCCCAGACGAGACCCACCGTTGGCGCTGCGCGGGCTGCGGCAACCTGACCCGGTTCGACGTCACCCGCACCCGACGTACGACGGAGTACTGGCACTTCGATCTGGCAGGAGCCCACCTCGTCGAGGACGTCGAGGTGCGCGCCGAGACGTTGGAGGCCGTGTCGTGTCGATGGTGTGGCCGGGCCGACGCCATCGAGATCGTCAGTCGCGACACGGCGAAGGGATGAGCAGCCCATCCTCATGACCGCTCAACCGACCGACGGCCCGCCACTGACCGAAGTGGTGCGCGCCCGGATCGTGGCCCTGACCGCCGAGGTGCTGCCCCAGGTGAGCCCGCTGCCCGCGCAGCTCAAGCGCGTCGCGGACTTCACCGCTTCGCGCCGGGCGAGACTCGGAGCGCGCCAGATCGCTCTCACGGTCGGCCTCGACGACGAGTTCCGTGGCCACGTCGCCGTGCAGGTCGGCGTACTCCTGCCGGAGCTCGCGACGGCGGTGCACGAGGGCGAGATCCCGGACACCGCGGACCCGGTCGACGTGGCGGCCTTGCTCTGGCTGCTGCGTCCTGAGGGCTGGCGGGAGGCTTTCGCCACCGCGAACGGGCGTGTCGCCGAGCGCCAGGCGTCGATCGGGTCGGGGCGCGACGCGGAGGAGCTCGAGCGGCTGAGGTCGAGGCTGGCCGACAGCGAGCAGGAGGCACGCGAGCAGAAGGCCAGGTCCCGAGCCCGCATCGACGCACTGAAGAGCGAGAACAGTGTGCTTCGACGCAAGCTGGGCGACGCCCGAGAGGGTGAGCGGGCCGCGCGCCAGGTGAGCCAGGAGGCGGTGGAGGCGGCCAGGACCGCGGGCGAGGTCGCCCAGAACGCAGCTGCGGCCGGCGACAGCGAGCTCAGGCGCCTTCGGGCCAGGATCGTGGAGCTGGAGGCCGTTGCGGGGGCGGCCCGCCGCGAGTCGCGGGCCGAGCGGGACGAGGGGACGCTGCGAGCCCGGCTGCTGCTCGACACGGTGCTGGAATCCGCCCAGGGACTGCGCCGCGAGCTCTCCCTCCCCGCTGTCAGCGGGTCGCCGGGGGACCGGGTCGAGACGGCACTGGTCTCGACGGAGTCTGGCGTGCGCAGCACGTCTGCGGCCGGCACCCTGGGGCCTTCGAGCCCGATGCTGTTGGAGAACTACCTGGCCCTGCCGAGGGCTCGCCTGATCATCGACGGCTACAACGTGAGCAAGAGCGCCTGGGCCGACTCGTCCCTGGAGGCCCAGCGCATCAGGCTGCTCGCCGGGATCGCGCCACTGGTCGCGCGCACGGGCGCCGAGACGACCGTCGTCTTCGATGCGGCGTCCAGTGAGTCCCGACCACCGGTCAACCCGCCTCGGGGGGTGAAGGTGATCTTCAGCCCGATGGGCATGATCGCCGACGACGTGATCCGCGACCTGGTGGGCGCCGAGCCCGAGGGCCGGGTGGTCGTCGTGGTGAGCACCGACCAGGAGGTGGTGGCCGACGTACGCCGGAGCGGGGCGCGCACGGTGGAGTCGGCGGCCCTCATCGGGCTGTTGACGCGCTAGCGCACGTGCGCGAGCAGATTGAACTCGTTGTAGGTGAAGAACTTGCCCACCTGCCGAGGGAACGGGAAGCTCCGCCAGGGATCGGGGTCGAGGCCCACCTCGCGGGCGAGATCCTCCAGGTCGGCCCCCGTCGTCCACCGCTCATGGGTCTCGTCGGAGGCGTAGCCACGCTCCTGAGGGCAGATGAAGAGCACCTTGCCACCTGGGCGTACGAAACCGAGGTAGTCGCGCACCAGGCCCAGTCCCGACGCAGGGCTCATGTGCTCGATGACGTGAGCGATCAGGAGCGAGTCGAACGAGGCGGCGGCGTACGGCGTCTGCTGTGACCACTCCTGCGTCGTATAGGCCTCGTGCCCCGCTGCCCGTGCCACTGAGATGGACGCGGCGTTGTGGTCCACGCCGACCGAGCCGGCGGCCAGCGAGCCCAGGTTGCGGCCGATGCCACACCCGACGTCGAGGGTGCGGCCGAGGTCCTGTCGTCGCAGGTTCCACTGATAGGGCGCCTGCACGTTCAGGAGGCGCTTCCAGCGTGCGCCGCTCAGCGTGGTCAGTCGGCGGGCGTAGTTCTCTCCTTGGGTACCGGGCACCTTTGTGAGGATAGGGCGTGGCGCTCGAGAACGGGCCACAACGCACGACGGGGCGACGGACTGTCGGTGCTGCCTGTCACTGTCGTGCACATGACGACGAGAATCGACTGCGACACCTGCGTGGTGCGTGGGCTGGCCTGCCACGACTGCGTGGTCACCGTGCTGCTCGGACCACCCCCCGAGCTGTCCTTCGACGACGACGAGCGAGCCGCCCTCGACATTCTGGCTGAGTCGGGTCTGGTGCCTCCGCTACGACTGGTGACGCCGGTCCCCGGACCCCAGATCGAGTCGGCATGAGCGACGAGGTCGACGGACACACCCCAGCATGCGGTCCGGCAGTTTGCAGGCGGGCGGCCCGGCGTCGTAGCCTTGCCGCTCAGGCGCCCGTGCCAGCAGGTCACACGGATCTGTGCGGGTGCCACGCCTAATTCAGGACCATGGACGGGGAAGTCCGTGGAACTGGAGCCGGGGACCCACCGTTCCCTGGGGTGAATCGTCTGCAAGGCGCCTCGGCGAGGAGCAGACGTAGGGCTTTCTTTGTGCCCGAACCCGTCAGCTCACCCGGTCGGCGTAGACAAAGAGGAGAACCTCCGCGCGTGCTTCACGGACGGAAGCGAGCCACGCTCGCACTGACCGCCGCAGCGACGATTGTGTGTGTCGCGCTGGTCCCCATGTCCCCCTCGTCCGCCGAGCCCGACATCGACGTCGTCAAGGTGAAGGTCGATCGTCTCTACGAGCAGGCAGAGCACGCGCAGGAACGCCTCAACGACGCCCAGGTCCGCCTGGACGACGTGACCAAGGAGCTGGACGCGCTTCGCGCGGACCAGGCCCGTCAGCAGGCCCGCGTCGACGCGGTGCGCAGCCAGGTCACCGGCTCCATCGTCGACCAATACCAGGGTGAGAGCATCTCTGCGGTCGGACAGGTCGTGGTCTCCGACGACCCCTCCGCCTTCCTCGAGCAGCTCACGACGATGTCAGAGTTCAACGACATGCAGTCGGAGATGTTCGGCGACTACGCCAAGGAGCTCAAGGCTCTCAACATCCGCAAGGAAGAGACCAACAAGCGAGTGGCCGAGGCGGAGGCGCTGCAGAAGCAGCTGACCACCGAGAAGGCCGAGGTCGACAAGAACTACAACCAGGCCAAGGCCATGCTCGACGACCTCGAGCAGAAGCAGCAGGCTGCGATCCTCGAGGCATCGCGAAGCGGAGACGTCACCCGCCTGCCCAACGTCCCTGCCTCCGGTCGCGCGGCGGCCGCCATCCACTACGCGATGGCCCAGGTCGGCAAGGCCTACGTCTACGGTGCCGCCGGCCCCAATGCCTTCGACTGCTCCGGCCTGACCATGATGGCCTGGGCCCAGGCCGGTGTCGGCCTGCCCCACTCCTCCTCCGCGCAGTTCTCCAGCGGTCCCCGCATCGCTGAGTCCAACCTGCAGCCGGGGGACCTGGTCTTCTACTACAGCCCCATCAGCCACGTCGGCATGTACATCGGCAACGGTCTGATCGTGAACGCCGAGAACCCGGGCGCCGGCATCAAGGTCACCGGACTGCACGCCATGCCGTACGTCGGCGCAGTGCGCCCTGGCTGACCCACGCTCCGACAGGGCCGGTCCTCCACTGAGGTGGGCGGCCGGCCTCGGTGCCTTGCTGGTGCTGCTGGCGGGCGCGGTCGTGGTGCTGGTGCACGTCGAGGAGTCCACGACCTCCCAGGACAGTCTCTCGACGGGGCGCCCCGATCGCCGGGAGCGGGCCGAGCTCGCCTCTGAAGTGCTGAGTCGCCTCGAGCTGGCCGTCTCGAACCACGACGCGGCAGCGCCTACGGGAGACGCCTCGGGCACAGTCCTGGCCAACGCCGGTGCGCTGCGGATCTCCGACTTCCACCTGCGCTACGTGGAGGAGGACCCCGGCGCGCTGACCGGCGGCTCCGAGCAATGGGTGGCCGCCGTCGACGCGACCTGGCGGCTCACCGGCATCGACCCCGGACCGGTCCGAGCCCCGATCTCGTTCACGTTTCGCCGGGTGGGCACGCAGGCGGTGATCGCGGCGATCGGCGGGCACGGGCGGCGTACTCCCCTCTGGCTGGCGCACCCGGTCGCGGTGGTGCGCCGTCCCGGCGTGGTCGTCCTGGCGCAGGGCGGCGATGCGGTCGCCCGGCGGTACGCCGCACTTGCCTCCACGGCACGAGCCCAGGTCCGGGCGGTCGTGGGTCGGTGGACCGGTGGCGTCGTGGTGGAGGTGCCGCGATCGACGCAGGAGCTCGATGCGGCGCTGCTCGCCCGACCGGGGGAGTATGACGAGATCGCCGCGGTGACGACCACGGTCGACGGCACCCGGGCCCGGCGCAGTCCTCAGCACGTCTTCATCAATCCCGAGGTCTACGAGCCGCTGCGCCACCCCGGCTCCCAGGTGGTGATGACGCACGAGGTGGTCCACGTGGCCATGCGGGCTGCCACGTCCAGCGCCCCGCTCTGGCTGGTGGAGGGTTTCGCCGACTACGTCGCGCTGCACGACGTACGACTGCCGCTCAGCGAGACGGCAGCCGAGCTGCGGACCCAGGTGCTCGACGGCGAACCGCCGACGGAACTGCCCTCCGACGCGGCCTTCGGATCCGGTGAGGCCGAGCTGGACGCCGCGTACGAGGCCGCGTGGCTGGCCTGCGTCACCCTGGCCGACCTCGGGGGAGAGCACCGGCTGGTGGAGTTCTACGATCGCGTGCAGGAAGGCGGGTCGGTGGCCACCGAGACGCGTGAGGTCTTCGGGGTTTCTCATGCTTTCCTCATCCGTTCCTGGCGGGCTCGCCTGCGACACTTGGCCGAGTGAAGTCCTCCGCGAGATCGGTCGCCCTGACCGTCGCCGTCGCCGGCTCGATCGCCTTCGTCCTCCTGGCCCTCTGGCTGGTGCCCTGGCACCCGGTTCCAGGTGGGATGCCCTCGGGCGTGCCGGCTGATCAGGTCTTCAGCGCCTCCCAGATCGCCCGCGCCGAGTCGTTCGCGCGCCAGGCGCGCATCTGGGGCTGGAGCTCGCTGGCCCTGTCGTTGGCGGTCGCGTCGGTCCTGGGCTTCTCCTCGTGGGGCCGGCGGCTCATGGACGCGCTCACCAGCCGGGTGCGCGGGCCCTGGTGGCTGCATGTCGTGCTCGGTGCCGGCGCCGTCCTGCTGATCGGCCGGCTCGCCACCCTGCCCCTGTCCTTGGCGCTTCGCAGCCGTCTGATCGACTACGGACTCACCACCCAGTCGACGCCCGGCTACCTGCGTGACGTGGTGACCAACTTCGCGCTGGGCTGGCTGGTCAGCAGCCTGGTCCTGCTGGTCCTGATCGGCTCGGCTCGGCGCTGGACACGCGCCTGGCCCGCCGTGGCCGGAGTGACGTTGGCAGCCTTCGTGATGATCGGGTCGTTCGCCTACCCGGTGTTGATCGAGCCGCTGTTCAACCACTTCGAGCCGCTTCCCGACGGCACCCTGCGCACCCAGATCCTGGCGTTGGCCCAGCAGGAGGGCGTGCGTGTCGACGACGTCCTGGTCAGCGACGCCTCCCGGCGTACGACGACCCTCAACGCCTACGTGTCCGGCTACGGCGACACCCGGCGGGTGGTGGTCTACGACAACCTCGTCAACGACCTCCCGGAGTCCCAGACGCTGTCGGTGGTCGCGCACGAACTGGCCCACGCCCGCCACAACGACCCGCTCGTCGGATCGGCGCTGGGGGCGCTGGGCACTCTGGTGGCCGTGGGTCTGCTCGGCCTCATCGTCGCAGACGACAGGCGAAGCCAGCGGGCCCTCGCCCGAGTGGGCGTCGTGCCCCTGGTGCTGGCACTGGCGGCCTGGGGATCGTTCCTCGGCGGTCCGATCCAGAACACGATCTCGCGTCAGGTGGAGACCCGGGCGGATGTGGAGGCCCTGCAGGCGACGCAGGACCCCGACTCGTTCATCGCCGTACAAAGGCAACTGGCGGTGCGGGGTCTCAATGACCCCACACCGCCAGCCTTGTCACAGTTCTGGTTCGGCTCTCATCCAACCGCCCTTCAGCGGGTGGCGATCGCCGAGCAGTTCGCCGCCTCGCTCAGCAGCTCGCGCCGGTGATCTTGCCTGCGACCGTGCCGCAACTGTTCCCGAACAAATCAGAGGTGACATGGCCGAAGGAGAAGACGACCAGTACGACGAGGGCCGCGATCCCCGCGATCAACAGGCCGTACTCGACTGCGGAAGCGCCACGCTCGTCGCGGACCAGGTCCGTGTCGTTGATGCGTTCCATCATTTCACCTTCTTTGGCCTGAAGCGTGGTGGCCGCGTCCCTCCGCAGAGTGACGCGGCCACCAGGCTATGACGGTTCGATCAGCAGGTGGAGGCGACGCTGGTGCCAGCGCCCGACTTGACCGTGCTGCAGGTGCCCTTGAAGACGTCGGAGATGACGTGACCGAACGCGAAGACGACGACGACGACGAGTGCCGCGATGCCGGCGATCAGCAGGCCGTACTCGACGGCGGACGCGCCGCGCTCGTCCATCTTGGCCTTCTTGGCGTCGAGCATGATGATCAGGTAGTCCAACATAATAATTTCCCCTCCGGAAAGTTTTGGTTTCAATCCCACTTGAATTTGATTGCCGACCGGTGTGCAGGTTGGCAACCCGATCTGAGGACAATCTTGCTTCCTCGCAGGAGGCTCCGGTATCGGGTGTTCGTTTCGACCCCAGTAGTCACTTGTGACTATGTCCTGGTGTCTTGGATCTCGTGTCCGGGGGATCCTTCGCGAAACCGCCACATCCGCGCGTGAAACGCGGTAGGCAGGGAGTCCGTCAGCCGTTGGGGTTGACGCTCGAGAGCAGTCCCATGCGCATGGCCGTCACCAGGGCCTGGGCCCGGTTCATGGCACCGAGCTTCTGGTAGATCCGGGCGATGTGGGTCTTGGCCGTCGACTCCGACATGTAGAGCTGGCCGGCGATCGCGCCGGTGCCGAGGCCCTCTGCGAGCAGGTCCAGGACCTCGACCTCGCGTGCGGAGAGCTTGGGGACGTCCGAGGTGCCACGGCGCAGCATCGCGCCCGCCAGGCCCGCGCAGAGGAACGAGCGTGGCGACATGTAGGCATGCCTGGCCGAGGCCACCACCTCGCGCGACGGCGCGTCCTTGCCGACGAAGGCCGAGGCGCCCGCCTCCATGGCCGCGAAGATCTGGTCGTCACCGGAGTGCATGGTGACCATCACGAGTCCGACCTCGTCGTTCTCGGCGCGGATGGCGCGGATGATGTCGTGCCCCGAGCCGTCGGGCAGCTGCATGTCGGTCACCAGGACGTCGGGCTGCTGCTCCTTGTAGGCCGCCAGCGCCTGCACGACACTGCCGGCGAGTCCGACGACCTGCATCGACTCATCGCGCTCGAAGGCGCGGGCCAATCCTTGGCGCACCAGTTCGTGATCATCGACGAGTACGACACGAATCTTCTCTGTTTCGCTCATGGCAAGAGCGATTGTTGCAGTTCTCCAGTAGAAATCGGGGCAAACGAGACCACGACACGCATAACGACCCCGCCCTGGGGGCTGTTCTCCAGCGTGACGGTGGCGCCGATGAGGCTGGCCCGCTCATGCATGATGCGGACTCCGTGGGAGTCATGGCGCAGGTCTCCGAGGCCACGTCCGTCGTCGCGCACCACGACCTCGGCAGAGGGGGCGTTGACGGTGCAGTGCACCCAGATGTTGTCGGCCCTGGCGTGCTTCACTGCGTTGTTCATGGCCTCCTGGGTGATTCGCAGGAGCTCGGCCTCGACCTCCCAGCGCAACCTGGTCGAGCCCTCGTCGAGGGTCAGGTGGACGGGAATGCCCGCCACCGTCGTCACGTGGCGTGCCAGCGCCCCGATGCTCTCGCCGAGGCTGCCCACAGTGGAGGCGTCGTTGCGCAGGCTGAAGACCGAGCGACGCAGCTCGGCGACGACTCCGGTGATCTCACGACGCAGGATGCCGAACAGCTCGACCTGGGTGGGGCTGGTCGCGGACTCCTCGAGGTCGTCGACCATGTAGCCGAGCGACGCGATGTCCTGCGCGACTCCGTCGTGCACCTCGCGGGCCAGTCGACGTCGCTCCTCGGCGGTGGCCTCGGCGCTGACGGCGTCGAAGAGCAACGCCGTGTCGAGCTGGAACGCCTCGGGCCGGAACCGGACGGTCAGGGTCTCCAGCGTCTGCTGGACGGGCAGACGCGAGACGAGCTCTGCCGAGAGACCGGCGGCGACGACCGCGACCACGCCGGAGTCGGTTCGCAACGGGAACGCGATCTCGCCGCCCTGCACGGCTGGGGCCGCACTCGACCAGACCCGCTCGACCAGCAGACTCCCGGGAGCCGGTGTCGAGGCCGGCGTGCTCGGCGGACTGGAGCAGGGGAGTCAGCTCGTCATGGCGGCGCACGTAGACGACCGCTCCGACGAACGGAAGCTCCTCGCGGGCGTCCGAGATCACGTTCTGGCTGATGGTGACGGCATCCAGCCCCTCGCTCAGCTCGCCGGTGAGGTCCAGCAGCTTGGTGATCAGGGACCGGGCGTCGCGATAGGGGGTGAGGTCGTCGTCATCGGTCTGCTGGAGCGACCGGGCGAAGGAGGCGAGCAGTCCGAAGCCCAGGCCGGCGAGCATCCAGGTGAACAGCGCACTGCCTTGGGTGGGGTCGGGGCGATGGCCGGTCATCGCCGCGGTCAAGGAGACGGCGCCGAGCTGCACGGTCAGGCTCTCCACGACACCTCGTACGCCGCGGGACAACCCGCCCACGAACGGTGTCACCGCCAGCGCGGGAGCGAGCAGCAGGCTGACCTGCAACGACGCACCCACGACACAGCCGATGAGTCCGGCCTCGACCATCAGTACGACCCAGCGGGGGATCCGGAACAGTCCGGCGACGGTGAGCGACGCCATCCAGATCAGTGCGAGCCCGAGTACGCCGACCAGCGCTGCCGGCTGAAGCGAGGACCACATGACGGGTACGGCGATCGAGATCAGGGCGAAGACCCGGGCGAGGCCACCCACCCCGATGTATCTGGTCTGTTTGCGCAGCAGGGTCACTACACGATTCCGCTGTTCATGATCTGGATCACCGCAGGTCCGAGCACCGCGATGAACAGACACGGGAGGATGCAGAAGATCAGCGGCACGGTGATCTTGACCGGCACCTTCTGGGCTTGCTCCTCAGCCCATTGGCGGCGCTTGACACGGATCTCGTTGGACTGCACCCGCAGCACCTGGCCGACGGGGATGCCGAAGGCGTCGGCCTGCACCATCGAGGAGACGAACGACTTGAGGTCGGGCATCGAGTTGCGGTCTCCCAGCGCACGCAGGGCATCGGAGCGGCCCATGCCCAGCTGCATCTCCCGGATCACGCGGCTGAACTCGCCGGCCAGTGGGCCATCGGTGTTGCGCGAGACCTGCATGAGCGCCGCGTCGAAGCCCAGGCCGGACTCCACCGAGATGGTCAGCAGGTCGATGGCGTCGGGGAGCTCGGACTGCATCTTCGCGGTCCGGTCGAAGGCCTGCTGGTAGAGGTACATGTTGGGGCCGAAGAAGCCGGCCACCGTGCCACCGGCGATCACGACCAGCGACACCGACAGTCCGAAGCCGAGCAGCAGGGCGAACACCCCGGCGAGGCCGAAACCGGCGACGGCACCCACGATCTTGCCGGCCGAGACGCGGTCGACGGTCCAGCCGGGCGGGTTGCCGGCCAGATCCAGCTTGTGCCGGATCCGGTCGGCCGCGTCGGCACCGGTGATCCGCTTGCCGAGCTTGGTGACGCGCTCGTAGAGCGGGGCCAGCACGCGATCGCCGAACGGGACGTCGTACTCCTTGGCCATCTCGTTGGGGGCCGAGGTCATGGCCTCGAGCACGGCGAGGGAGCGGTTGACGCCGCGGGTCTCCGACTGCAACCCGCCGATCGCGGCGAACAGCATGAAGAGAGCCAGGAACACGAGTCCGGCACCGAGGAAGAGCACCATGCTTGTCATACCTTCACCTTGATGACCTTGTTCATCCACATGATGCCCGTGAACAGCAGGACGAGGGCAACACCGAGCATGGCCCAGCCGATCGGTTCCTGGAACATGGGCTTGACGTAGTCGCCGTTGGTGAGCAGCAGGTAGAGCATGAACACCGGCGGCAGGCCTCCGAGCACCCAGGCGGACAGGCGACCCTCAGCCGAGAGCGAGGCGATCTGACGGCGGAGGTACTGGCGCTCGCGCAGGGTAGCGGCGACCGTGGTGAGCAGCTCGGCCAGGTTGCCGCCGACCTCACGCTGGATCTTGATGGCCATGACGACCCACGAGAAGTCCTTGCTCTGCATCCGCTCGGAGACACCGGCCAGGGCGTCCTCCAGGGTCACCCCGAGCCGGGCCTCGACCAGCACCCGCTTGAACTCGCTGGTCACCGGCTCGCTGCCCTCGCGCACGATCGTGTCGACCGACTGCGCCAGGGAGAGGCCGGCGGACAGGCTGCCTGACATCAGCTGCAGGGTGTCGGCGAGCCCGTTGTTGAAGGCCGCGACGCGCTTCTTGCGCTTTCGCCCGAGCCACAGCCAGGGAAGCAGAGCGCCGAGCACGAGGAAGACGAGCAGCCCAAGGCCTCCCCACAGGAGCGTGCCGACGATGGCACTGCCGAAGGTGATGGCGGCGTGCACGAGCAACCACTCCGACGGCTTGAGGGCCGAACCCGCCGACTCCAGCCGATTGGCGATGCGTGCCTCGAGCGACTTGTTGCGCTCCAGCATCTGCGCTGCGGCTGTGGAGGCCTGGGCACGCAGGTCGACGTCCTTCTCCGACTTGCGCTTGCCTTCCTTGCGACCGCTGGTGAACTGCGAGATCCGGGCCTCGGCACTGTCGTTGGCCGGCCTCACCGTGGCCATCCGGGTCACCATGATGATCATGCCCAGCAGCCCGACGCCGAAGGCGATCAGCCCGGCGAGCATGGTGGTTGCTGGTGATCTGGAGGCCGAACAGCAACCCGCTGCTGCTGGCAGCGAGTTCGGTGGCCTGGTCGGCCGACTGGATCGGGACGAAGGCCTGAGCCTCCAGGTCTGCGCCGTCGGTGGTGGCGAGCGTGACCGCGATCTGCGCCTGGGTGGCGGTGACTCCGTCGGGGACCTGCGCGGTGATCAGCACCTGGCGGGCCAGGGCGTCGGCCTCCGCGGCGAACGTCTCGCGCAGGGCGGCCGGATCTGCGTTGATCAGCTGGCCCTTGCCGGCCTCGGCCATCGCCATCAGCGGCCCGGACTCGGCAGCCGACTGGTCGAGCGCCACGGCCTCGACGAGCACGTCGGCATCGGTGATGCCGGTCGTGACGTCGCCCAGGTCCGTGTCGCTGGTGTCCCTGCCGTCGGACAGGATGAGGATGTTGCGCTGACCGTCGATCCCGGCCATCGAGACCGCTTCCAGAACCCCGTCGAACAGGCGGGTCTGGCGCTCCAGCGTGAGGCCGTCGAGGGTCGCCCGGGCAGCGTCGCGGTCCAGGGTGGGCTCCAGCGCCCGGTTGACGTTGCTGTCGAAGGTGACGATGCCGACCGCGACGTTGTCCGGGACCGCGTCGAGGTAGGTGTTGGCCGCGGCCTTGGCAGCCTCGAAGCGGTCACCCTGCATGCTCTGGCTGGTGTCGATGGCGAGGACGGCGGTGCGCTTGACCTGGTCGTCGCCGGATGCCGAGGTGGCGGTCGCAGGAGCGTCCTTGCCGGCGACGGTCACCGAGACCTGGTCGAGGTCGACCTCGGCGCCTGCAGGCACCGAGACGAGGATCTGGATGCCGTCGGAGCTGGGCTCGACGTGCGAGATGGTCGCGTCGTCGGCTGCCATCGCCGGAGCGCCCAGCACCACCACGAAGAGGGCCACGACCCACATCGCGGTGGCGCGGCCCAGCGTGCGGAAGGTCCGGTTCATCAGCGGCCGTCCGTGGCGAACACCATCGGGTCGACGCTCACGTTGGAGTGGAGCATCTTGTCCAGGAACTTGGGTCGCAGGCCGGTGGCGACCAGGCGGCCCCGGCTCTTGCCGTTCTCGTCGAAGCCGGCGCTGTGGTCGTAGATGAAGATGTCCTGCAGCGTGATCACGTCGCCCTCCATCCGCTCCACCTCGGTGATGTGGGTGATGTGACGTGAGCCGTCGCGGAACCGGGCCTGGTGCACGATCATGTCGACAGCGGAGGCGACCTGCTCACGGATGGCACGGATCGGCAGGTCCATGCCGGCCATCAGCACCATGGTCTCCATGCGGGAGAGCGTGTCGCGAGGACCGTTGGAGTGCAACGTACAGATCGAGCCGTCGTGACCGGTGTTCATGGCCTGCAGCATGTCGAGCGCGGACGCGTCACGGACCTCGCCGACGATGATGCGGTCGGGACGCATGCGCAGGCTGTTCTTGACCAGGTCGCGGATGTTGACCGCGCCCTTGCCCTCGATGTTGGCCGGGCGGCTCTCCAGACGGACCACATGGTCCTGGTGCAGCTGGAGCTCGGCGGCGTCCTCGATGGTCACGATGCGCTCGTCGGTCGGGATGAACGACGAGAGCACGTTGAGGGTGGTCGTCTTCCCGGCGCCGGTCGACCCGGACACGATGATGTTGAGGCGACCGCGCACGCACGCGTCGAGGAAGTCGCAGGTGCGCTCGGACAGGGATCCGAACCGGATCAGGTCGGCCGCGGTGAGTGGGTCGGCGGAGAACTTGCGGATGGTGAGCGACGAGCCGTCGACGGCCAGTGGCGGGACGACGGCGTTGACGCGGCTGCCGTCGGGAAGTCGGGCGTCCACCATCGGGCTGGACTCGTCGACCCGGCGACCGATGCGGGAGACGATCTTGTCGATGGTGCGACGCAGGTGCGCCTCATCGGAGAACCTGGCATCGACCTTGGTGAGCCTGCCGGACTTCTCCAGGTAGATGGAGTCGAAGCCGTTGACCATGACCTCGGTGACGTCCTCGTCGCGCAGGAACGGCTCGATCGGCCCGTTGCCCAGGATGTCGTCGGTGATCTCCTGCGTGACCCGCGAGCGGTCTGCCCCGGACAGCGGACGCTCCTGGGCTCCCAGCACGTCCTTGAGGACGTCTCGGACCTTGCGGGCCAGTTCGGACTGGTCGACCTTGATGTCGTAGAGCTGCGGTCCGAGCTGCTTGAGCAGCTCGGCGTGGATGTGCGACTTGAGCTCCTCGATCCGGTCGTTCTGGGTCGACACGAAGGCCTTGCGGCGCGCTTCGGCCTCGTGGTTCGCGCTGGCCGCTGCGGGGCCGGAGGCCCCGTTGGCGCCACCCGAGGCGTGCCCGGGTGTCGGCTGTCCAGACGCCGTGTAGCTCGAGGTCTGATAGTCGCGTGGCGCAGACGTGTCGTCGAGGACCGGGGCCAGCCTGCGGCCTGGCGACGACTCCACGAAGGGTGCGTCGGGGGACTGTGCGGAGCCCGGCGCGGGGAGCCCTGCGTAGGCGGAGGGCGGCGCACCTTCGGGCGCGGCCAGAGCGGGGTCGGCGCTCTCCGGACGTGCGTTCGCAGCAGCCAGGCGGTCTCTGAGGCTACCCATCGTCATCCCCTCCGGAACATCTTGCGGTTGCCGCGCCGTTCGGCGTCGGGTTTTTTGGTGCCGTTGCGGCCCGCCGCCGGCTCCTCGGTCTCGTCACCGGTGACGGTGCGGGCGAGTTGTCGAAATGCTCGGCTCACGGCGTGATCGGGATTGGCCAGGACGATCGGTCGCCCGGCGTTGGTGGCCGCGGCCACCTCGACCGCGGTCGGGATCGGGACCGAGATCGGGACGCCCAGGATGGCCTCGACTCGGGCGTTGTCGAGGCCCACTGCATCGTCGGCGCGGTTCAGCACCAGGTGGCGGTGGTCCACGGCGATGCTGAGCAGGTCGAGGGTCTCGAAGGCGACCTTGACGTTCTTCAGGGTGGGTACGTCGAGGGTGGCAACGATCACGCACTCGTCGGTCTCGTCGAGCGCCTGCAGGGTCTGCTCGTCGAAGGTGGGTGCGGTGTCGACCACCACGAAGTCGAACTCCTGCTTGAGCGTGCGCAGCATCCGCGACACCAGGCGAGCGGTGATCCGGTCGCGGGCATCGGGCAGGGCAGGTGCGGCCAGCACCATGAGGGAGTCCTCATGCCGGGTCAGCAGCGTCTCGATCAGCGTGGAGTCGAGCTGCTCCTCCGAGCCGATCGCCTCCTCGATCGTGTGCGCCGGGACGAGCTGCATGGTGATGGCAACGTCACCGAACGCCAGGTCGAGGTCGATGAGGCACACCTTGTAGGCCCCGCCCTGGGAGAGGGCGAGTGCGAGGTTCACCGAGGTCGTCGTCTTGCCCACGCCTCCCTTGGGGGAGAAGACCGTGATGATCTGTCCGACGTGGGCGGCGCCACCAGGTCCGCGCAGCGCCACCCAGAGGGTCTGGGCGCGGTTGACGGCGGCGGCCATCGCACCGTGGTCGGTGGTCAGGACGACGTCACGGGCACCAGCCTGCATGGCGCGGGACAGGATCGCGGTGTCGACGACGTCGCGGACGATCACCACGGTGGTGCTCGGCTGCGAGATCCTGAGCTCGTCGCACAGTGCCGTCGCCTCGTCCATGGGCACGTTGGGGCCCAGGAAGATGACGTACTCGTCGCTGCGGTTCGACAGCCATGCCAGCAGTCGGTCGGCGTTCTCGACCGCATGCGTGCCGGGCGGCAGCATGGCGGTGAGGGACGCGATGACCTCCGGGTCACGGTCGACGATGACGGGCATGGACGGGTCCTTACTTCTTCAGCAATTTGGATTCGAACAGGTTCTCGGGGTGTGAGCCCGGGCCGTCCGGGGTCAGCGAGTCCTGGGTGAGGAGACCGAACGCGAGCTCGGCGTTCTTGAAGGCGAGGAGCACCCGCTCGGCATCCTCCTTGCTCACCGCGATGGTGAGCAGCGTCTTGGGCAGCACCTCGGTGGTGGCGGTTCCGTCGGCAGCCGTGGTCGTGGTCTGGCCGGGCGTGGTGGAGCCGACGCCGATCACCGTGACGCGCGGCAGCATCATCCGGGCCAGCGGTGAGCCCTCCTTCTTCGGGTCGTCACCGAGGTAGAAGATGGAGACCTCCGCACCTGGGGTCAGGAACCCGGCGACCCGTGCGGGGTCGGTGAGGTTCACCGAGATCGCCATCATGCCCTTGGGGATCGGGAGTACGTCGGTCTCCGCCGAGCCGCCCCACTTCGAGGCGATGATCTGCTCACCGGGATAGATGGTGGTCGTGGCGACCTTGCCCTCGAGGCTGGTCGTGTCGGCGAGCGCGCCGGCCAGGACCTGGTTCTTCGGCACGGGCTGGAGCTCGAACTTGCCGGCGGCCTGGGCGTCCTCGACGGCTTCGCCGGGGGCGATGACCTTCACGGCACGCAGGACGTCGACGGTGTCGAACGGGGCCGCGGCACGATCGTCGGCACCGTTCACATAGAGGAACACCAGCAGGGTGCCGAGGGCGGCGATGATCGCAGCGACGGTCAGGAGAATCCCGCGACGGGCCATGTGTGGATACCTCTACTCGGTCATTGTGACCGCATCGCTGGGTGCTTCTGCCCGGGCGGAACGGCCATCCATGTGAACTCCGCCAACTTTGCCGAAGCTCCGACCCCAGCGACGTGGAATAGGGTGACATGACCCATAATGACTACGGATCTGGCACAAGACTAGCCCGTTTGGCTCATGACGATCTGTCGAGTCAGGAGTACAGGGCTGCGACCTCGTCGCGGAACGTGCGCATGACCACATTTCGCTTCAACTTCAGGCTCGGGGTGAGCTCTCCGGTCTCCTCCGTCCAGTCCACCGGGAGGATCGCGAACCTCCGGATCGACTCCGCCTTCGAGACCGCCTTGTTGGCCTCCTCGACCGCTGCCTCGACCTCGGCGCGCAGGTCGGGGTCGTCGACCAGGTCGGCGAGCTTCTGCGACTTGTCGTGGGCCTTCGCCCAGGCGGGGAACGCCTCGGTGTCGATGGTCACCAGGGCTGCGATGTAGGGCTGGCCGTCGCCGACGACGATGCACTGGCTCACCAGCGGGTGGGCGCGAAGCCGGTCCTCCAGCACCGCCGGCGCGACGTTCTTGCCTCCGGCGGTCACCAGGATCTCCTTCTTGCGCCCGGTGATCCGGACGAAGCCCTCGTCGTCGACCTCGCCGACGTCGCCGGTGTGGAACCAGCCCTCCGCGCTCAGTGACTCAGCGGTGGCCGCCTCGTTGTTCCAGTAGCCGGCGAACACCTGACCGCCCTTGAAGAGGAGCTCGCCGTCGTCGGCGACCCGCACGGCGGTTCCCGGCAGCGGGCGGCCGACGGTGCCGATCTTGAGCGCGTCGGGGAGGTTGACGGTCAGCGCGGCCGTGGTCTCGGTGAGGCCGTAGCCCTCGAGCACGGTGACACCGATGCCCCGGTAGAAGTGCCCAAGCCGGTCCCCGAGAGGTGCCCCGCCGGAGATGGCGTATTCGCACACACCGCCGAGCGCGTCGCGCAGCCGCCCGTAGACGAGCCGGTCGAACAGGGTGTGCTGGGCCTTGATGCGCCACGACACCTTGCCGGCGTCCTGCGCCCGCGACCAGGCGATCGCGGTCTCGACCGCCCGGTTGAAGATCTTTCCCTTGCCGTCGGCGGTGGCATTCTGGGACGCGGTGTTGAAGACCTTCTCGAAGACACGCGGCACCGCGAGGATGAAGGTCGGCTTGAACGCCCCGAGGTCGGCCACGAGGTTCTTGATGTCGGCCGAGTGTCCCATCCGGGCGCGCGACTTCACGCAGCCGATCTGGACGATACGGGCGAAGACGTGGGCCAGCGGCAGGAAGAGCAGGCTCGAGGAGTCGTCGTGGAACAGCACGTCCAGCTCGTCGACCCCGACGCCGAGCTCGAACATGAAGTTGCCGTGGGTCAGCATGCAGCCCTTGGGTCGGCCGGTGGTGCCGCTGGTGTAGATCAGGGTCGCCAGGTCGAGGGGCGTGGCCGTCGTACGCCGCGTCTCGAGCGCCGCGTCGCTGATGTCCTCGCCCAGGCGCACCAGCACCGAGATCGCGTTGTCCTCCAGCGACCAGACGTGGTTGAGCTCGGTGAGCGAGTCGCGCACGGAGCGGATGCGCGCCAGATGCTCGGACCCCTCGGCCACCACCGCGCGTGCCGCGGAGTCCTCCAGGATCCAGCCGACCTGCTCGGCCGAGGAGGTCTCGTAGATGGGGACAGTGACCGCTCCCGCGAACCAGATGGCGTAGTCGAGCAGCGTCCACTCGTAGCGGGTCTTGGAGATCAGGGCCACCCGGTCGCCGACCTCGATCCCGGCCGCGACCAGCCCCTTCGCCACCGACTGGACCTCGCCGAGGAACTGGGCGGCCGTGACCTCCACCCACTCCCCGCCGACGTTGCGACTGAAGACCACGTCCGACGCGTGCTGACGTCCGTTCGTGACGACGTCGTCGGTGAGGTTGCCGATCTGGGGGATCTCGATGGTCATGGGGGTGGAGAATTCGCGCACCCTGGCCTCCTGTTCGCTTCCAGCCCGTGAGGGGAACAGGACGCAGACTACTCGGCCGCAGCGCCGCCGGGCCGTCCGGTGGACGGCAGGGATCCGGTAAGGTCGGCGCACCAGCGCTCAGGACTCGACAGGGGTTCCACCATGCCCGAGCAGACCACCTCTTCGATCGTGATCGATGCCCCTCCGGCACAGGTCATGGAGGTCATCGCCGACTTCCCGTCCTACCCCACGTGGGCGAAGGGCGTGATCATCGCCGAGGTGCGCGAGACCTTCCCCGACGGGCGCGCCAAGGAGGTCTTCTTCAAGATCGACGTCTCGCCGATCAAGGACGAATACTCACTGGCCTACGTCTGGGACGGCGACCGTGAGGTCACCTGGTCGCTCGTGCAGGGCAAGATGCTCACGGCCCTCGACGGCTCCTACGTGCTCGCAGACCTGGGCAACGGGAGCACCGAGGTCTCCTACCGGCTCATGCTCAACGTCTCGATCCCGCTCATCGGGATGCTCAAGCGCAAGGGCGAGAAGATCCTGATCGACACCGCGCTGAAGGGATTGAAGAAGCGCGTCGAGTCACAGTGACCCTGCCTTCAACCGAGCTGACCGAGGGTCCTCGGATCCTCCTGTTCACCGGCAAGGGGGGCGTGGGCAAGTCCACCGTCGCCGCCGGGACGGCGGCGCTGTCAGCGGCGTCGGGCCGTCGCACCCTCCTGCTCTCGACCGACGCCGCTCATTCGCTGGCAGACGCCTTCGGGACCCCCCTCGGCGGCGAGCCCACCGAGGTCTCCGACTGTCTCCACGTCCAGCAGGTCGACGCCCAGGCCCGTTTCGAGGCCTCCTGGGCGGAGATCCAGACCTATCTGCGCTCGGTCCTCGAGGTTGCGGGTGTCGATGCGGTCGCTGCGGAGGAGCTGACCGTGATCCCGGGCGCCGAGGAGATCTTCGCCCTGCTGGAGCTGCGCGAGCAGGTCGTCGCCGGCGGCTGGGACGTGGTCGTGGTCGACTGCGCGCCGACCGCGGAGACGCTGCGTCTGCTGGCGCTGCCCGAGGCGCTCGGGTGGTACATGCAGCGGCTGTTCGGGTTCCAGCGGAACCTGGTGGCCGCTCTGCGACCGGTGCTGACCCGGGCTGCCGGGGTGCCCCTGCCTGGCAGCCCGTTCTTCGACGCGCTCGAGCGGCTGCACGCCGAGCTCGACGAGGTGCGAGCCCTGCTCAGCGGCCCCCGCGCCAGCGTGCGACTCGTCCTGACGCCGGAGCGGATGGTGCTGGCCGAGGCGCGACGATCCTTCACGACCCTGTCCCTGTTCGGCTACCGCGTCGACGGGGTGCTCGCCAACCGGGTGTTCCCCGACGGCGAGGACGATGGCTGGCGCGCCGGCTGGGTGAGGGCGCAACGCGAGGTGCTCGCGGACGTGGAGGCGTCCTTCGCCGGCCTGCCGGTGTGGCGCTCGGCGTACCTCCCCGGCGAGCCTGTCGGCATCCCTGCGCTGTGCGACCTGGCGAAGCAGATGTATGGCGGCGACGACCCGCTGGCCGACCCCGAGGACACGGTGGCGCTGAGGATCTCCAGTGGACAGAGTGGTGCCGTGCTGCACCTGTCCCTTCCCCACGCCGAACGCCGCGAGGTCGACCTCGCTCGCTCAGGTGACGAGCTCGTGGTCACCGTCGGCGGCTATCGCCGACTGCTCTCCCTGCCCGCGAGCCTGTCGCGGCACCGGGTGAGTGCCGCTCGCGTGGAGCACGGCGAGCTGCAGGTCCGGTTCGAGGAGGCGACCACATGACCACGGGTGACGATCGCCGGGCCGAGGACGGCCCGGAGGCAGTGGGGAGCGTGAGCGAGGAGGCCGTCAAGCTGCTCGGGGCGCTCGCAGGCTGGGCACGCGAGCACGGTGACGGCCTGGCTGACGTGGCGGGGCACGGGCTCTCCGACGCCGCCGAGGCTGCCCACGGTGTGAACGACCACTTCGCGACCGGCAGCGAGGACTGTACGTTCTGTCCGATCTGCCGAGGCGTTCATCTGCTCCGGAGCACCAGTCCCGAGGTCAAGGCACATCTCGGGGCCGCGGCCGCTTCGCTGGTGTCCGCGCTCGGTGCACTGATGGCACCTCCGTCGCCGGCCCGCCCCCCAGGGGCGCCGGTGGAGCACATCGACCTCGACGACGAGGTGGCTGACGGTGGGTGGCCCGACGAGGGCGAGTGGCCGGACGAGAGGGAAGACGAGACGTGAGCGGACTGGCGTGCGGCATCGACGTGGGTGGCACCAAGATCGCCGGGGGAGTCGTCGACGCCGACGGCACGATTCTGGCCCAAGCGCGGGTCGAGTCACCGGCCACCGACTCGGACGCGATCGAGAACGCCATCGAGCAGGTGGTTCGACTCCTGGCCCTCGACCACGACATCACCTCGGTCGGGGTGGGCGCTGCCGGCTTCGTGGACAAGAACCGCTCGACGGTGATGTTCGCCCCCAACCTGGCGTGGCGTGAGGAGCCGATGAAGGCCGACCTCGAGCGCAGGCTGTCGCTGCCGGTCGTGGTGGAGAACGACGCCAACGTCGCGGCCTGGGGCGAGTTCGAGTTCGGCGCAGGCAAGGACGTCGTCGACCTGCTCCTGGTGACGGTCGGGACCGGAGTCGGGGGTGGGATCGTGCTCGATGGCGAGCTCTACCGCGGTGGCTTCGGGGTGGCCGCTGAGATCGGCCACCTGCGCGTGGAGCGCAACGGCAGGGCCTGTGGGTGTGGCAACCGGGGCTGCTGGGAGCAGTACGCCTCAGGCTCCGCCCTGGTTCGCGGCGCCAGGAAGGCGGCCGAGAACGGATCCTTGCTGGCCCAGGGGCTGCTGGACCGGGCCGGAGGCGTTCCCAGGGACATCACCGGCCCGATGATCAGTGAGGCGGCGGCGCAGGGAGATCGTTTCGCCATCGAGCAGATCGAGCTGCTGGGACAGTGGCTCGGCGAGGGCATCGCTCAGCTCGCCGCCGTGCTCGACCCGGCGGTCGCGGTGATCGGCGGTGGCGTGTCCGAGGTCGGGGACCTGTTGCTCGACCCGATCAGGGCCTCTTTCCGCACCAACCTGACCGCTCGCGGCCACCGCCCCGAGCTCGAGATCCGCAAGGCCGAGCTCGGCAACGCAGCAGGCATGATCGGCGCTGCCGACCTCGCCCGCCGCGGCTGAGCCCCTATTCGATGAGGCGCACCGGGTCGCCACCGATGTTGGCGTCCCAGGTCGTGAAGTCGGTGACGACGGAGCCGGAGCTGAAGGTGATGGTGACCGAGAACCAGCAGCCGCCCAGGGTCGTCGGGTCGCAGTTGTAGTCGTTCGGCAACGGGATCACCACATGCTGCAGCTGCCCGTTGTGCGTGGTGTTCTTGATCGGGACACTGCAGTTGGTCAGCGCGGTGTAGGGCGCGTTGTTGAGAGCCCCCTTGCAGTTCGAGATGTTGCTGGTCGCCTTGATCGACCCCGTCGCATCGACCGGAGCGGTGACCTTGACGCTGCCGGTGCTTCCCGTCGAACCGTCACCGGCGTCGAAGAAGTCGAAGGCGACGTACTGTCCTCGGGCGTTCGGCAGGGCGCGGATGAGGTTGAAGGTGACCGAGCTCGTGTTGGCGTTCTGGAGGATCGGCATCCGCGAGAAGCCCGCGACCGACACGTCGTCACGCAACGACGAGTTGGTGGGCACCAGCCGCAGTGCGAACGAGTTCAGGCCCTGGGTGGACTGATCGTTGCCGGTCGCCGCCGTGGCCGCCGCGTTGCCCGCGTAGATCATGGACGGGAAGGTCTTGTTCGAGGAGTTCTTGTTGACCGAGGTCACACCCGCCTCCGCGACGTTGGTGCGGACCTGCAGGTAGTAGTCCCCGGACCGCGTGGGCGTGAACGTGCACAACGACGTCCACTGGTGGAACACGCTGGCGAGCTGCGGGTTGAACGACGAGTTGGCTGTCGTGAGTGAGTTGACCGTCGGCGCCGACGACGACCCGACGTACTGCTTGGTGCATCCCGAGACCACCGCTCCCTTCATGGGGTTGGCGGTGTCGGTCTGCTCGCGGACCGCGAACGAGGTCGTCGGCGGATTGGGGGCCGAGCTGTTACCGGGGTTGTAGTCACCGGCGCAGTACTGCTGGGCCCCCGAGTTGAGTACCGTGTTCGAGCTGTTCTTCCACTGGGTGTAGCGCAGCTTGCCGTCAGTGGTGGTGTAGGCGTTCATGTTGTTCGACAGCGAGCCGGTCGAGGGCAGCGACGAGCAGTTGATGGTGGTGAAGACGAAGGCCGGGTCGTAGATCTGCACGTCGATCGGGGCGTTGACCGCAGCGGGCTCCACGTGCAGGGCGAAGAAGTAGCCCTCCGGGTGGGTCTCGTCGTTCGAGTTCGAGGAGCAGCCGAAGGTCCCCGAGGTCGTGCACGGGTCCGTCATGTAGCGGTCGCCCTGCACCTTGTCGGTGGCCGGACCCTCGATGGCCGCCCAGAACTGTGGTGTGGAGGAACAGTTGGGGAACGGGGACGACGGCAGTGCCGTGCCGGTGGGCTGTGCCGCCCCGGCTTGGCTGGGCGGCTCGTTGCCGAAGATGTTGCAGGGGCTTCCCATCGGCGCAGGAGCGGTGAAGTCGGCCACGGCGTACTTGTACAGCGGCTGCCGGGGGGTGCCGATGAACTTGCCGAACGCGTTGTCCACCACGGTGGTGATGGTGACCTTCAGCTGGCTCGACACCTCACCCTGGGCCACGGTCACCTTGGTCGATCCACCGGTGGTGTAGCCGTTCTTGGCTGCCACGTTCAGTGCGGTGGAGATGGCGGTCGGAACATCCGCCGGCAGGTAGGTCACGCCAGCGAGGGCGGCGGCGTCGGCCGCCTTCTGCATCCGCTCCGCCTCGACGTACCAACGGGCCGTGTCGACGCCGAGGGCAGCGAGTCCCAGGAAGACCGTGGGGACCAGCATCGCGACCATGATGGCGGCGTAGCCTGCTTCGCGACGGCGCTTCCAGCGGTTGAGGGCCCACCTCATGCGTGGGCCCCTGCGGCGCAGGTCAGCGTGGGCAGCGGCTCGAAGGCGAAGACGGCATGGTCGTCGATGTTCGTGCTCGACGAGAACAGACCCGTCAGGAACTTGTGGTTGGCCAGGATGTAGACACCCACCGAGTCCGGCGGGGAGGCCGCGCAGCCGTTGACGGTGCTGGAGAGCCAGGTGCCGCTGTAGTAGCGGAACTGGTCCTTGGCGGCGACCCACTTGTACTTCACGCAGTTGGTCGAGCACGTCATCACGGTCGAGCCGTTGGCGCCCGGGTAGCCCTTGTCGTTGGCCTTGTAGACCCAGAACTCGGTGATCGAGTCCTTGGGCATGGCGCTCCCGGCCTGCTGGACGGCGTTCGCGGCCAGCTGGGCGAACATCGGGGCGTTGGCGGGGCTGCACGGGGTCACGCAGTCGCCGGCCTCGTTGACTCCGCCGGGACCGGCGTCGGCGTTCGCGGACGCGACGCGCCCACCGGCACGGGTGGCGGAGGTCAAGGCGGTGTCGTCACGCATCAGCAGGGCGAACTCGATGATCCCGAAGACCAGCATGAGCAGCAGCGGCGTGACGATGGCGGCCTCGACGGCTACCACTCCTCGCTCGCCGCGTCTGGCGCGCAGCCTGTGCATGAACATGATTCCCCACCTCTTCCTCGCACAGATTAGGAGCGACTGGGGTTGCCCAGAGGGAAAACGCGTGAATCAACGCTCGAAATGATCGTGAATGAGGATGCTTCCCAGCGACCCGGGTAGTCCGAACGGGCTATGCGTTCGCGGACCCGTCGACCTCGCTTCGTCGCCGTGTCGCCACGCCGGAACGTGCGCACGAGGCCCCGCTTCGGGGAGACTGTGGCCATGCTCGAAGTCCTTGGCCTGCCGGTGACCATCGGTGTCGACGTCGGCGGCACGAAGGTGCTGGCCGGTGTCGTCGAGGCCGACGGCTCCATCCGGCGTACGGCGAGACGCTCGACACCGGGCCGAAGGGTCCAACCCGAGCTCGTCGAACGCGCGATCGTCGAGGCGGTGGTGGAAGCCGCCGCTGGCCTGCCGATCGCCGCAGTCGGGGTGGCCGCCGCGGGCTTCGTGGACCGCGACGGCAGCCGCGTCATGTTCGCCCCGCACCTGCCGTGGCAGGGAGAGGACGTCCGGGTGCGGTTGCAGAAGCGCATCGTCGCCCCGGTGGTGCTCGACAACGACGCCAATGCGGCCGCCTGGGCCGAATACCGCTACGGCGCCGCCCGTGGCGCCGGCAGCGCCATCATCGTCACGATGGGCACCGGGATCGGTGGGGCGATCGTCATCGACGGTCGCCTGTGGCGCGGCCGCAACGGGATGGCCGGCGAGTTCGGGCACATGCAGGTGGTGCCCGACGGTCAGCTGTGCGAATGCGGCGGTCGCGGTTGCTGGGAGCAGTACTCGTCGGGCAACGCCCTGGTGCGGGTGGCGAAGGCGCGGATGGGCATCGAGCCGACCGTCCTGGAGGATCTCTGCTCCGGCCAACCCGACCTCCTCAACGGTCCGATGGTCACCGAGGCCGCGGAAGAGGGCGACCTGGTCGCCCGGGCCGCCTTCGCCGACGTCGGCGACTGGCTGGGGGTCGGCCTGGCCAACCTTGTGGCGGCCTTCGACCCCGACCAGATCGTGATCGGCGGCGGTGTGTCCGCAGCTGGCGACCGACTGCTCGAGCCGGCCCGCCGCGCGCTCGTGCGCTCGCTGGTGGGAGCCGGTCACCGCGAGGTCCCCGACGTCGTCCGCGCGGCGTTCGGACCCGAGGCAGGCATGGTCGGAGCTGCGGACCTCGCTCGCCTGCAGGGTGCTCGCGAGACGATCGGCTGGCGGTGGCGGCCGCGGACCCGCAGGCTGCTCGCCGAGACCGGGGAGCCTACGACCGGTAGCCGGGCACGAGCTCGACGGCGAGCTGCTCGAGGAACAGACCGACGTCGGTGACGATGCCGCGGGCCTGGGACGACCCCCGGTCCGAGAGCTTGGTGACGGTGGCCGGGTTGATGTCCACACAGACCAGGGGGATCGAGGCCGGCAGGATGTTGCCGGTCGCCACCGAGTGCAGCATCGTCGCCACCATCAGGCAGAAGCCGACATCGGTGAGCTTCGCGCGCATCGCCCGCTGGCCGTCGATCACGTCGGTGTAGACGTCCGGCAACGGCCCGTCGTCGCGCACCGAGCCGACGAGGACGAACTCCTTCTCCTGGGTGACCAGCGCATGCATGATCCCGCCGGTCAGCGTGCCACTGTCGACCGCGGCCCGGATCGAGCCCTCCTTGCGGATCGTGTTGAGGGCCCGGATGTGGTGTTCGTGTCCGTGCTCCACGCCGCGCCCCATGGCAAGGTCGACGCCGAGGCTCGTGCCGTACAGCGACGCCTCGATGTCGTGGGTCGCCAGGGCGTTGCCGGCGAACAGGACGTCGACGAAACCCGCATGCACCAGCGCGACCATCGCCGGTGCGGCACCGGTGTGCACCACGCCCGGTCCACCCACCCACAGCACCTTCTTGCCGGCCGCCTTTGCCTCGCGCATGCCCTCGGCGACCTGCCTGACCAGCACGGCCTGGGGCTTCTCGCTGGACACGTCGGACTCCATGAATCCGAAGGCGCCCTCGCTCTTCTCGTTCACCGGGACCTCGACGCGGATGCCGTCGGCGCCCACCAGCACGTTCATCCCCGCCCGCACGTCGGCCATCGGCAGGGTGTAGACCCGGGAGGGCTTCTGGCCGGCGTCGAACTCGATGATGAGCCCACAGTCCATCTCGGGGTTCTCGACGCCGAACCAGCGTCCCCCGAGACGGATCCGGGTCACCAGGTTGGTGGTCGAGTAGAAGCCATCGGGGAACACGCCGTCCTGCTCGCAGGCCGCCACCGCGGCCTCACCAGGGTCGACCTGGTTCACGCCGCGGGTCTGAAGGCGCATGAGCAGTCGCTGCAGCGCCTCGTCGTCCTCCGCGCTGACCGTGATCGTCGCGGTGGACGTGTCGGCTGCCTCGTGGCCCACATCGAAGCGGGTGATCACGTAGTCGCCGCCGTACTCCCGGATGTCGTCCAGGATGCGGCTCAGGATGCCGGTGTCCATCAGATGGCCGGTGACTTCAACTCTCTCGTTCTCACTCACGAGCGGCAGCCTACGACCAACGGGTGCCCTACAGTCGGGCGCCGTCGTCCCAGGGGTCGTCGCGTTGCTTCGGCATCTGGTAGACGAGGTAGAGGAAGCCCCCCAGGAACCACATCACCAGGAGCGTGGAGATGGACGACGGCAGCCTGATCGTCAGCAGGACGCCGATCAGGAGCAGCATGGGTGGGGTGACGATCCCGAGCCAGGCGAAGAGCCGTGCGCCCCGTGGACGCGGGACCGGTGGCGGGTCGGGCGGCACGAACCTCTCGAGCGCGGGGACCTCGTCCACGGGCTCGGGCGACTCGACGGCCTGGACCGGCTCGACGACCGCGTCGCCCTCGTCGGGGACGTCCGGGAAGTCGGGCACGTCGCCGTAGTGCTCGACGATCTGACGCCAGGCGTCCTCGTCCCTGCTGCTGCTCACCGAAGGCTCACTGGTCCGCGGTCACACGCGCGATGAACTCGGCCGACGATGCGAAGATCGTCGGGGCGTCGTTGTCGAGCGTGGCCACGTGATAGCTGTCCTCGAGCATGGTCTTGGTGACATCGCGCGAGGAGATCCGGGTCAGGATGACCTGCTCGGACAGCCCGTCGACGACGTGGTCGACCGAGGAGCGCAGGTAGAGCATCGGGGCGGTGATCTTCGCCAGGTCGGCGCGCAGCTGCTTGTAGCCGGCGAACATCGAGGCCGCCGCGCGAAGGGGCGTCTTGGTGTAGCCGTGCTCCTCGACACCGGGCTTCTTGATGTCGTTCGCGATGCCGGGGAAGGAGGGGATCACGTGCTTGAGAACGGGAAGGAGCAGCACGTCCTTGCGCTCGGTGCCGACGGCGGGGTTGACGACCACCACACCGGCGATGTGGTCCGGACGATCGGCTGCCAGGCGGAGCACGAGGGCGCCGCCCATCGACAGACCACACACCACGACGGCATCGTTCTCGGCGTCGAGCTTGTCGAAGGCGCGCACGATCTCGGCGTACCAGTCCTGCCAGCCGGTCTTGTTCATCTGCTGCCAGCTGGTGCCGTGTCCGGGCAGTCGCGGCACCTCGACGGCGTATCCGTGCGCGGCCAGGGACTCGCCCCAGGGAGTGATCGACGCGGGTGAGCCGGTGAAGCCGTGGGAGAGCAGCACCCCGATCCGGCGCCCTCCAGTCAGCTCGGGCCGGGCGGCGACCGACAGGGGGAGGGCGAGGGGATCGATGGGCACAGGCTGATTCTGCCCCAGCGCTGCAAGGCTGTCAGTGCCGACCCGATTTCACTCACCCCATCCGAGGGGTTTCGGGGCTAGTCTCGTCGCGTGCTGTATTGGTTCATGAAGTGGATCGCCCTCGGGCCCGCGCTTCGCGTCATCTTCCGTCCCCAGGTCTCCGGCGTCGAGAACGTGCCCGACGAGGGTCCGGCGATCCTCGCGAGCAACCATCTCTCCTACGCCGACTGGCTGTTCATGCCGATGATGCTGAGTCGCAGGGTGACCTTCGTCGCGAAGGCGGAATACTTCACCACGCCGGGAGTGAAGGGCTGGTTCCAGAAGAAGTTCTTCTCCGGCGCCGGGCAGGTGCCGATCGACCGTGCGGGAGCCAACGCAGCCGAGGGGGCGATGAGGTCGGCTGGCCAGATCCTCGCCAAGGGCGACCTGTTCGGGATCTACCCAGAGGGCACCCGGTCCCACGACGGCAAGCTCTACCGCGGCAAGACCGGGGTCGCCCGCCTGGCACTCGAGACCCGCGCCCCCGTGATCCCCGTGGCCGTGGTCGGCACCGACGTCGTCGCCCCGCCCGGAAAGAAGTTCGGGACCTTCACCCGCCCGATGGTGCGCTTCGGAGCACCACTGGACTTCTCCCGCTACGAGGGCCTCGAGAACGACCGCTACATCCTGCGCTCCATCACCGACGAGATCATGTACGAGATCATGCGGCTCTCCGGACAGGAGTACGTGGACATGTACGCCACCCGCGCCAAGGACGAGTCGAAGAAGCCGGCCGAGACTCCTGCCGCGCCGGAGAAGAAGGCGTCCTGACCGCACAGTCCCGGCCGTGGGACGACCCCGCCGCCGTCGCCGTCGAGGACCGGATGTACCGCGCCCTCGCGGCCTTCCGGATCGTCCTGCTGATCAACGGGGTGGCACTCAACGTCATCCGACGCGACAACTTCGACCACCCGGGGTGGGGAGCGGTCGCCGTCCTGGTGATGATCGTCTGGTCCGCTGTCGCGGTCTGGGCCTACAACGCTCGCCGTCGGCGGGTCCCGCTCCTGCTCGTCTCCGACCTCCTGGTCGCCGTCGGACTGATGCTGGCCTCACCGCTCATCAAGGGTGAGGGCCTCCAGGCGACCATCCCCGGATTCTGGGTGGCAGCCGTGCTGATGTCCTGGGCGATCCACTGGCATTGGAAGGGTGGCCTGATCGCGAGCGGCCTGATCACCCTGACCGACGTCCTGATCCGCGACGAGATCACCCAGACCAACTACGGGAACATCTTCCTGCTCATGATCGGCGGTCCGATCGTCGGCTACCTGGCTGAGTCGATCCAGCGGATGGCGACCGAACGCGACCGGGCAGAACGGGCCGCGGCGGTGGCCACCGAGCGAGCCAGGCTCGCGCGTGCAGCCCATGACGGGGTCCTCCAGGTGTTGGCACTCGTCAAGCGCAAGGGGGCCGAGCTCGGCGGTGACGGTGTCGAACTGGCCCGCCTGGCCGGCGACCAGGAGTCGGCGCTGCGGGCGCTGATCCGGCAGCAGGACTCTCTGGTGCAGGCCAGCACGTCCACCACCGTCGACCTCACCTCCGCGATCGAGCAATGCGGGGCTGGGCGCACCCTCGCGATCAGTGTCGTGACCCCCGGAACCCCGGTGTTGCTGGCGGCCCACACGGTCGAGGAGCTGCTCGCCGTGGTCGGAGCATGTCTGGACAACGTCACCCTGCACGTGGGTGCCACCGCAGCCGCGTGGGTCTTCCTCGAGGACCTCGCGGACACGGTGACGATCTCCGTGCGGGACGAGGGGCCGGGCATCACCGCCGGACGCCTCGACCAGGCCGCCGACGAGGGCCGGTTGGGAGTCTCGGAGTCCATCAGGGGACGACTGCGCGACCTCGGGGGGACGGCCGCACTCGACACCGGCCCGCACGGCACCGAATGGGAGCTGACGGTGCCCAAGTCGTGACCATCCACTCCGAGAACCCGTTCCTGGACCCCGACCCCGATCAGGCGCGCCGACTGCGTGGTCGGTTGGGGGGCGCCGTCAGCCTGTGGACCAGCGGTGCAGGCGATGGACGAGCCGGGCTGACGGTCTCCAGCCTGATGGTGGCGACCGGCGAGCCGGCGAGCGTGGTGGCGCTGGTCGATCCCGACGGTGACCTGGCCGAGGCCCTCGCGCGCACCGGGCGGGGCGTCGTCCACCTGCTCTCGTGGCGACACCGGCTCCTGGCGGAGATGTTCGCCGGGGAGGCCCCGGCTGCCGGTGGACTGTTCGCCCAGGGCTCGTTCGTCGACACCGCGTGGGGACCTCGGCTGGCCGACGTGGACACGTGGGCGGCCGTGGTGCTCAGCGAAGCCCATGAGGTCGGCTGGTCGCGGTTGGTGACCTGTGCCATCGAACACCTCGAGATCGGCGAGGGTGACGACGCGCTGCAGCATCGGCGCGGCCGCTTCGAGCATTCCTCCGGGTAGGGTGCCGGGCGTGGACGAGCAGCCGATCCGGGTCATGGTGGTCGATGACCACCCCATGTGGCGTGACGCCGTCGAACGCGACCTGATGGCCGCCGGCCTCGAGGTCGTCGGCGTGGCCGCCAACGGCGACGAGGCGCTGGCCCGCTTCCCGGCGGCGCGCCCGCAGGTCCTGGTGCTCGATCTGCAGATCCCGGGTCCAAACGGGGTGGAGGTCACTGCGGAGGTGGTCAAACAGGACCCGTCGGTCCGTGTCCTGATCCTCTCCGCCTCGGGCGAACAGGCCGACGTGCTCGACGCGGTGAAGGCGGGAGCGACCGGCTACCTGGTGAAGTCCGCGTCTCGTGAGGAGCTCCTGGAGGCCGTACGCCGAGTGGCCCGCGGCGACACGGTGTTCACGCCAGGGCTGGCGGGCCTGGTGCTGGGCGAGTACAGGCGCCTGCTCGAGGCGCCGGCCGCCGATCCCCACGCCCCGCAGCTCACCGAGCGCGAGACCGAGGTGCTCCGGCTGGTGGCCAAGGGGGTCTCCTACAAGTCGATCGCGGAGCGGTTGTTCCTCTCCCACCGGACCGTGCAGAACCATGTGCAGAACACCTTGCGCAAGCTGCAGATGCACAACCGGGTCGAGCTGACCCGCTGGGCCATCGAGCAGGGACTTGACGACGACGACGAGGCCTGAGCTCACTGCGTACCTCCTGCACCTGGGGTACGACGAGCCACCGCCCCCGACCCTGGAGACCCTGGTCGAGCTGCATCGCCGGCACCTGCGCCTCATCGCGTACGACAACCTCTCGATCCAGCTGGGGGCACCGGATCCGGTGGACGCGGCCTCGTGCGTGCGCCGGGTCGGCACAACAGGTCGGCTCGGCTACTGCTTCCACCAGAACACCGCCGCGGAGGTGTTGCTGCGTGCGCTGGGCTTCGAGGTCGAGCGGCGCCACGGTCAGGTGTGGGCGGGGAACCTCGAGGGGAGTTCCCTCAATCACCTGGTCCTGATGATCAGGGTGCCGGGCGAGTCCGGGTCGGCCTGGTGGTTCGACGTGGGGCTCGGCGACGGCTTCGAGACACCCCTGCGGCTGGTCGACGGACCGGTCCGCGACGCCGCGGGCTTCCGCTACACCCTGCGGGAGGTGAGTGACACCGGATGGGCGTTCGAGCACGATGCCTCGGGCAGCTTCGCAGGCGTGCGGGTCAGCTCGCTGGAAGCAGGTCCGGAGGCGGTGGCGACGGCTCACCGCGACCTGTCCACCTCGCCTTCGTCCGGGTTCGTGCGCACGCTGGCCGTGCTGCGTCGAGATGCCGAGGGCATCGACGTCCTGCGTGGCTGCATGCTGCTGCGCGTCACCCCGGGAGCCACCGCCGAGCGCGAGGTGGCGACGTACGGCGAATGGCGCGAGGCGCTGACCGACGCTGTGGGCCTGCGGGTCGACGACGTCGAGCCCACCGCCCTGGAGGCCCTCTTCGAGCGGGTGCGAGCCAGCCACGACGCCTGGACCGCAGCGGGGCGCCCCTGAGCGACCCTGGGGTCGGTATCTCCTGAATCCCGTCGTTCTCCTTCGCTGCCGGAGCCGGTCAGGCTTCCCGACTCGAAGGAGCAGTCCGATGCGCGCACGACACGCCCTGGCGGCAGCAGCCGCCCTCATGATCCCTCTTGGCCCCCTGGCCGTCGCCCCCGCGAACGCCGTCCACGACACGACGCCGCCGACGTTGAACACCCCAGCGCTCGCGAAGTACGTCACTGGTGGGACGCTGGTGAACACCCCGATCGACGGCACCGACTTCTTCGACGTGCCGATGACCTTCTCGTGGAGCGCCACCGACGACGTCGCCGTCGTTGCGTACTACGTGGTCAGGAACTACTACGCGGGTTCGGAGCCTTCGGTCGCCCAGGACGGCGCCAGCCTGTCCTTCACGGGCTGGGCCGATGACTACTCCGACGAGTTCGGCGGTGGCTCGTTCGACCTCAGCAACTGGTCGGTGACGGCCACCGACGGCAGCAACTCGGTCGAGCGGGCGGTCTACGGGGCCTCGCCGCGGATCACACAGGAGTCCGGTTTCAGCACCGGGGCCGGCACCGGGCCGAGCGCGGGTGTGTCGTACATCGGCTCATGGGGCTCCTCGAGGTGCACCTGCTTCGCGGGTGGTGCGACCAGGAAGACCTCAGCGTCCGGCGCGCGCGCCGACATCAGGGTGGACATCTCCGCGGACCGCGCCGAGAGCTGGGTGGGCCTGGTGATGGAGAAGGCGGCCAACCGGGGCACGTTCGCCGTCCGGGTCGACGGGACGCGGGTCGCCGTGGTCGACACCGGTTCCGCGGCGACCCAGCACGAGGTGATCGTGTGGCAGACCCATCTCGGAGTCGGGGCCCACACGATCTCGCTGATCAACCGAGCCACCCCCGGGCGACCGCGGATCGACCTCGACGCGGTGGTCACCAACTGACCCGCAGGTCGGCACCCAGGCCGTTGGCGCATCGGATTCACTAGAGTCGGGCGGGTGACCGGGCTACTCGACATCGCCGACGAGCTGTACGCCCGCAGCCTGCCTGACTTCACCCCGAAGCGGGATTCCCTGGCCAAAGAGCTCAAGGCCTCCGACAAGGACCTCGCCGCGGCCGTGAGGACGCTGAGGAAGCCGTCGTTGGCGGCCTGGGTGGTGAACCTGCTGGTACGCCGGGAGTCGACCCAGGTCGACCAGGTGCTGAGCATGGGGGTCGCTCTGCGCGAGGCTCAGGCGAACCTGGACGGGGACGAGCTGCGAGCCCTGACGCGCCAGCGTCGGCAGCTCACGGCGGCCGTCACCACTCAGGCGCGGGCGCTCGCGGGTGAGGCGGGTGTGCGGGTGACCTCCGCGGTTGCCGACCAGATCGAGGCGACCCTGACGGCTGCCATGGTCGACGAGAGGGCGGCAGCCGCCGTGCGCAGCGGGCTGCTCGTGGCCGCCCTCAGCGCGACGGGGGTCGGGGAGGTCGATATCGCGGTCGCCGTCCCGGAGGCGATCGGCTTCGCCGCGAGCGCGGTCCAGCGGCCGGCACCGACCCGTCCGGACCTGCACGTCGTCCCTGACCCGGACGCCCACGAGAAGGCCGTCGCCGCGGCCGAGGTGAGTCTGGAGGAGGCGGAGGGTGAGGTCGCCGAGGCCGCGGTTGCGCTGGAGTCGGCGGCGAGCGAGGTGGCCGAGCTCGAGGCCCGGTCGATGCAGCTGCAGGCGGAGATCGACGAGCTCAAGCGCCGGCTCTCCGATCTGGAGACTGCCGCCGAGGAGGTCGACGACGAGCTCTCCGATGCCGAGGACGTCAAGGCTGAGGCGCAGGACACCCTGGATTCGCTGGGACGCGACCGGGATGCCGCAGCGGCGGTGCTCGCCCGGCTGCAGCAGGCGACCTGAGTGGCTCAGCCCAGCCGGATCGGTGCCTCGATGCCGAGGAACACCGATGGCTCGGTGCGTGCGACGGTCTCGCCGACCGCCACGGACTCGGGGTGGCACCCCGGGGGACCGACAGCGGGGCACGGCTCGTGGTCACGTGCCAGGTGCCGCGCGTGAGCCGGGCCACGATGTAGGACTCCAGGTGTCCGACGGCGTACCTTCCCGACTTCATCAACGCCCAGGTGTGGGGCGCCGAGTCCTGCAACGAGGCGACCTCGGCGGCGCTGAGCAGTGGACTCGGTGATCCGAGCGTCTCGACGTCCCACACCGCCACCAGGTCGCTCTCGGTGGTGACCTCGAGCGCCGTCGCGTCGTACGGCGCGCTGCCGACGGCGCAGCGGGCTGCTCCGAGGGTGGCGCGCCAGAGAGAGTCCGGTGTCGCGTCGTACGGCTCGGAACGGGACTGGGCGTCGGCGACGACGGTGACCTGATGGTTGCCGATGATGAGCCGGATCACCTGCCGGCCCTCAGGCCTCGCGGAGGATGGCGAGGATCCGCGCGTCGATCCAGGCCGAGTCCGGGGCGACCCGCATCTCGTAGTTCTCGGTGCCGACCCAGGCCTGGAAGTCGCGGGCTCCGAGGGAGCGGGCCCTGTCCTCGAGCTCCGCACGGAGAGCGTCGTCGACCTCCACCTTCTCGTCCTCGCGGGACGCGGTCAGGTAGAGCTTGTTGAGCTCGAGCAGCCGGGTGAGCTCGGTGCACGGATCGTCGTGGTCGTCGACGCGCAGATCGACGGCGATGTCGTCGTTGCCGCCGTACCCCGCTTGGTCACGGACCACGAGCAGGGCGGCGGACTGGCGGCCACGGCTGTCGCCGCCGGCCTCGTCGCCCGCGGTCAGCGCGATCAACAGACGATCCTCGAGCGGCGCGTCGGTGCCGGAGGCCAGGAACGCCTGCTCCATGGAGGCCACGACCTCGGGTCCGGTGAGGATGTTGCCCTGGATGGCGTAGCCGTCGCCGACGATCCCTCCGGCCCAGTCGAGGCAGGCGGATCCGGTGTGGCTCGCCGCTGCGCCGTCCACGTCGACGATGCCCACCTGGCGGTGGTCGCGGCCCTCGTCCTCCTCCAGCAGGCGGGTCAGGGCAACACTCGCGGTGGCGCCTTCGTCAAGGTGGGAGAGCGCCAAGCCCTTGTAGGCGACGTTGGCGTCTGCCTGGGTCGCGATGGCGCCGACCTGGGCCACCGCTCCCGGCACGGCCGAGCCCACGGCCAGGAACTTGGAGGCCACTGCCACGCCCCACGACTCGCCGTCCGCTGACCTGGCCACGATGGAGAACGTCATGGGCCCGAGCGTAGCGAGGGGTGCTGCAGGGATCCCCGGATATCCGGGGAAACTCGCGGTTGTCAGCCGTTGCAACCCCTGACAACCGTCAACATCCCCGGATATCCGGGGAAACCTGGGACTCCCGTGACTCGTGGGGAGAGGGATGGGTGGGTGCTGGGACCGAAAATCGCTTGTCCTCACCTGTGCTTGAGGTCGAAGAATGGAGGGGTGTTGAACAGGCTCGGGTTTCCGTCGGTCGGGGAGCATCGGCGGTTCGTGACGGCGATCGCGGTGGACGCGGTCGGCAGCGGCGTCTTCATGCCGGTGGCGATGCTCTATTTCCTGTTCACCACCGATCTGTCGCTGGTGCAGGTCGGAGCGGCCCTGTCGCTGGCCTCGGCCGTCGCGCTTCCGGTCGGCCCGCTGATCGGGAGCATCGTGGACAGGGTCGGCGCCAAGCAGGTCCTCCTGGCGGGCAACCTGCTGCAGGCAGTGGGGTACGCCGCCTACCTGGTCACCGACTCCTTCGCCGCCGTGATCGTGTGGACGGTCGTCGTGACGACGGGGCGCACGGCGTTCTGGGGCTCCTACGGCAACATAGTCGCGGCCATCTCGGTGCCGGGGGAGCGCGAGAAGTGGTTCGGGTTCCTCGGCGCCCTCCGCAATGTCGGCTTCGCCGTCGGAGGACTGGTGAGCGGGCTGGCGATCACCATCGGCACCCCGACCGCCTATGCCCTGGTCGTCGTCGCCAACGCTGCGTCGTACGTCGTGGCCTTCTGGTTGCTGCTGGCCGTCCCGGCCACCGCCAGCGCTCACCATGCTCGCCTGCCCGGCAGTTGGGCCGTGGTGCTGCGCGACCGGCCCTATCGCTGGCTGTGGGCCAGTCAGCTGGCCTACTCGACGGCCATGATGGCCCTGAACTTCGCGATGCCGGTCTACGCCACCACCGTGCTCGGTCTACCCGGCTGGGTGACCGGGGCGGTGTTCACCATCAACACGGTGATCGTGGGCTTCGGCCAGGGATTGGCGGTGGAGGCGATGACCGGTCGGGTGCGCTCGCACGTGCTCGTCCTGGCCAACCTGGTGTTCGCTGGCTCGTTCCTGATCCTGTGGGGCGCCAACCGGCTCTCGGTCGCCCTTGCCGCCGCCGTGGTTCTGATCGGGGCGGCCATCTACACCCTCGGGGAGGTGAGCGGAGGACCGGTGCACGCCGCCCTCTCGGCGGAGGCAGCCCCCGAGCATCTGCGGGGCCGCTACCTGTCGCTGATCCAGTTGGCCTGGAACCTCGCAGGGGCCTTGGCGCCGATCAGCTTCGCCTGGCTGCTCGACCGCGGACCCAGCGCCATCTGGTTGTCGCTGTGCGCGATGAGCCTGGGTGGTGCCGGCCTCGCGCTGGGACTCGGCAGGGCCATGCCGCAGGCGGCCCAGCGCGTGACCAACCGCCCGGCGACCACGCCACTGGCCGGCTGACAGGTCAGAAGATCGTGCGCACGATCCCCAGCAGCAAGGGACCCAGGAAGACGAGCAGCAACGCCCAGGCGACGAGACGATGGGAGAGCTTGGCCCCGCTGAGCGAGCCGGCCATGCCGACGAGGGCGCCCTCGGTGGTGTTGCGGTCGAGGCCGAGCGCGCGTGCGTCATCGGGAATGCCCTGCATCGCGTGGGCGTGGGCGTGGAGTTCGGGAGTGTCCTCGAGGTCCTCACGTTCGTCCATGCACCCACGATATCGAGTGCTCATCCATCGGACGGTCACGGTCGCCATGCTCTCCAGTTCGTGGCAGGCTGTGAGGTCGGTCATGTGAACGATCCAACTTCGAGGAGACAATCCATGCGCGTCGGCGTGCTCACCGGTGGGGGCGACTGCCCAGGACTCAACGCGGTCATTCGCGCCGTCGTTCGGCGCGGAGTGCGCGAGTACGACTTCGAGTTCGTCGGTTACCGCGACGGTTGGAAGGGTCCTCTCGAGGGCCTCACGATGGAGTTGGGTGTCCAGCAGTGTCGCGGCATCCTGCCGCGTGGCGGGACGATCCTGGGCTCCTCTCGCACCAACCCGTTCAAGGTCGAGCGCGGCGTCGAGCGGATCAAGGACAACCTGGTGGCCGACGGCGTCGACGCCCTCGTCGCGATCGGCGGCGAGGACACGCTCGGAGTGGCCACCAAGCTGGCCGAGCTCGGCGTCAACGTGGTGGGCGTGCCGAAGACCATCGACAACGACCTGTCCGGCACCGACTTCACTTTCGGGTTCGACACGGCGGTGAACATCGCCACCGAGGCGATCGACCGCCTGCACACGACGGCGGAGTCCCACCACCGGGTGCTGGTCGTGGAGGTCATGGGCCGACACGCCGGCTGGATCGCCCTGCACGCGGGCATCGCCGGAGGCGCCTCCACCGTCCTGATCCCCGAGCAGCCGTTCGACATCGACGAGGTCTGTGCCCTGGTCGAGTCGCGCTTCGAGTCGACGTACTCGCCGATCCTGGTGGTCTCCGAGGGAGCGGTGCCCAAGGAGGGCGGGAACATGACGCTCGTCTCCGGCGAGCTGGACGCCTTCGGACATGTCCGCCTCGGAGGCATCGGCGACCGGATCGCGAAGGAGATAGAGGACCGCACCGGCAAGGAGGCCAGGGCGGTGGTGCTCGGTCACATCCAGCGCGGCGGCACCCCGACCGCGTTCGACCGCTGGCTGGCCACCCGGTTCGGGCTGCACGCGATCAGCGCGGTCAAGGACGGCGATTTCGGCACGATGATGGCGCTGCGAGGCGCCGACATCGTCCGGGTCCCGCTGATCGAGGGCACCGGTGAGCTCAAGCTCGTCAGCCCCGAGGAGTATGCCGAGGCGAAGGTCTTCTTCGGCTGACGGTTGCCCGTTGCGCATGATCCCCGGAAGAGTGGGCAAAGGAGAAACCTGACTCGGAGGGACTTTCCACATGAGCGCACAGGCGACGCCGGAAGCTGATCGCAACGACCCTGAGCCCGGCCTGAAGCGGGTGATGGGCCCGAAGTTGCTGCTGCTCTTCATCGTCGGCGACATCCTCGGTGCCGGGGTCTATGCCGTCACCGGAAAGATCGCCGGCGAGGTCGGCGGGATGGCCTGGCTGCCGTTCCTGGTGGCGTTCATCGTCGCCACGCTGACGGCCTTCTCCTACCTCGAGCTCGTCACCAAGTATCCGCAGGCGGCCGGCGCGGCGCTGTACGCCCACAAGGCCTTCGGCATCCACTTCGTCACCTTCCTGGTGGCCTTCACGGTGGTGTGTTCGGGGATCACCAGCGCCTCGACCTCGTCGGGGCTGTTGGCCTCCAACCTCCTCATCGGTCTCGACGAGGTCATCGGCGGGGTGCCCACCGGTGCGACGGCGTCGCTGATCGTGGCCCTGCTGTTCATGGGGCTGCTCGCCGCGATCAACCTGCGCGGGGTGGGGGAGAGCGTCAAGTTCAACGTCGTGCTCACCCTGATCGAGATGAGCGCGCTGGTGATCGTGATCGGCATCGGCTTCCTGGCGATCGGCCGCGGCGACGCCGACCTCGCGAGGATCACCGTGTTCGAGTCGCCCGGCGACAAGGGGATGTTCGCGGCAGTCACTGTGGCCACGGCCATCGCGTTCTTCTCCATGGTGGGCTTCGAGGACTCGGTCAACATGGTCGAGGAGACGAAGGAGCCGGACAGGATCTTCCCGCGCACCATGCTCACCGGGCTCGGGATCGCGGTCGTGATCTACATGCTGGTGGCCGTCTCCGTGGTCGCCGTCATCCCGCCCGGCGACATCCTGAACCCTCAGAATCCCGAGGCCGGAGTGTTGCTGGACGTCGTACGCATCGGCGCCCCGGGCATCGCGATCGACAAGCTCTTCCCGTTCCTGACCGTCTTCGCCGTCGCCAACACCGCCCTGATCAACATGCTGATGGCCAGCCGGCTGATCTACGGCATGGCGCAACAGGACGTCCTGCCGCGCTCGCTCGGCAAGGTGCTCCCTGGCCGACGGTCTCCCTGGGCGGCGATCCTGTTCACCACGACGCTGGCCCTCGCTCTCATCATCGTGGTCAGCACCCAGTCCGACAGCACCATCGTGGGTGCCCTGTCGGGCACCACGGGGCTGTTGCTGCTGTGTGTCTTCACGGTGGTCAACGTCGCGTGCCTGGTGCTGCGCCGCGACCCGACCCCGAGCCGTTTCCGGGCTCCCACGGCGATCCCGGCGATCGGTGCGGTGGCCTGCGCGTTCCTCGTCGGACCGTGGGCCCGCAACGAGGCCGACTACGTGCAGTACAAGATCGCGGCCGGGCTGCTGGCCCTGGGCATCATCCTGTGGGCCATCACCTGGGCCACCAACCACGGAGTTCGCGCCAAGAAGTCCGGGTTCCGCGACATCGAGCATCTCGAGTAGGCGTCCATCCCCGGGTGCAGCGACACGGGTGCGGCGTACCGACGCGTAGGCTGGGCCGGTGACTCGCACCATCCCTGACCTCGCCTCCCTGCACGCTCTCGGCGCCGCCCAGCAGCCGTCGTACCCCGACAGCTCCGCCGTGGACGCCGCAGTCGAGAAGCTCCGTCGGGTCCCGCCGCTGGTGTTCGCGGGGGAGTGTGACGAGCTCAAGGAGAAGATCGCGGCCGTGAGCCGCGGTGAGGCGTTCCTGCTGCAGGGCGGCGACTGCGCCGAGACCTTCGAGGGCGTGACGGCCGACAACGTCCGCAACAAGCTGCGGGTGCTCCTGCAGATGGCGGTCGTGCTGACGTACGCCGCCTCCGTGCCGGTGGTCAAGGTCGGCAGGATCGCGGGTCAGTACGCCAAGCCGCGATCCTCCAACGACGAGACCAGGGGCGGCGTCACCCTTCCGGCCTACCGCGGCGACGCGGTCAACGGTTTCGACTTCACCCCGCAGTCGCGGATCCCCGACCCCCAGCGGCTGGTCGACGTCTACAACTCCTCCGCGGCCACCCTCAACCTGGTCCGGGCCTTCGTCACCGGTGGCTACGCCGACCTCCGCCAGGTGCACACCTGGAACACCGACTTCGTGCGTGAGTCGCCGATGGGCCAGAAGTACGAGGCGATGGCCAACGAGATCGAGCGAGCCCTCACCTTCATGCAGGCCATCGGGGCCGACCCCGACGAGTTCCACCGCGTGGACTTCCACTCGAGCCACGAGGCGCTGATCCTGGAGTACGAACACTCGATGACCCGCATCGACTCGCGCACCCAGGACCCCTACGACGTCTCGGGCCACTTCGTGTGGATCGGTGAGCGGACCCGGCAGCTCGACGGTGCCCATGTCGAGCTGCTCAGCCACATCAAGAACCCGATCGGCGTCAAGCTCGGGCCGACCACCTCACCCGACGACGCGCTCGCTCTGGCCGCCAAGCTCAATCCCGAGAACGAGGCGGGCCGCCTGACCTTCATCACCAGGTTCGGCGCCGGCAGGATCCGCGACGGACTCCCCAACCTGGTCGAGAAGGTCACCGCAGCGGGTGTCCAGGCCGCCTGGGTCTGCGACCCGATGCACGGCAACACGTTCGAGGCGTCCTCGGGCTACAAGACCCGCCGCTTCGACGACGTCATCGAAGAGGTCCAGGGGTTCTTCGACGTGCACCGCTCCCTGGGCACCTGGCCCGGTGGCGTGCACGTCGAGCTCACCGGCGACGACGTGACCGAGTGCGTCGGGGGCGGTGAGGAGCTCCTCGAGGTCGACCTCGGCAACCGTTACGAGTCCGCCTGCGACCCACGCCTCAACCGGGTGCAGTCGCTGGAGCTCGCGTTCCTCGTCGCCGCGATGCTCCGCAAGGCATGACCGTCCACCAGCCCGTCGACCTCCGGTCGGACACCCTCACCAGGCCGACCGCGGGCATGCGCGAGGCCATGGCGCGCGCCGAGGTGGGCGACGACGTCTACGGCGAGGACCCGACGGTCCGGCTGCTCCAGGACCGGGTGGCCGAGCTGTTCGGCCACGAGGCAGCCCTGTTCACCCCGACCGGGTCGATGGCGAACGTGCTGGCGGTGCGGACCCTGGTCGGCCAGGGCGAGGAGATCCTGTGCGACTCCAGCGCCCACATCGCCCGCGCCGAGCTCGGCGCCCACGCGGCGTACACCGGGATCACGATGCGCACGTGGACGGGCGAAACGGTGCCATCGACCAGGCGATGATCGAGCGGATCTTCGCACCCGACATGGGGCCGTTCTTCGTGCCGACCCGGGCCATCTCGGTCGAGAACACCCACAACTTCGGTGGCGGAGCCATCCAGCCGCTGGCCGACCTGCAGGCGCTTCGGGCGTACGCCGAGCGCCGCGGTGCCCGGGTGCACCTCGACGGAGCCCGGATCTGGAACGCGCACGTGGCGACCGGGGTCCCGCTGGCGGACTACGGACGGCTGGCCGACGTCCTCGCGGTGTGCCTCAGCAAGGGGCTGGGTGCCCCGATCGGCTCACTGGTGGTGGGCAGTCAGGCTGCCATCGACGAGACCCGGATCTGGCGCAAACGGATGGGCGGTGGGATGCGGCAGGTCGGGATCCTGGCTGCCGCGGGGCTGCACGCGCTCGACCACCACGTCGAACGCCTCGCCGAGGACCACGCACATGCGCGCCTCCTGGCCGAGGCCTGTGGCGTCGACCCTGCCGCAGTGGACACCAACATCGTCGTCGTCGCCCGACCGGACGCCCCCGCCTTCGTACGCCGCGCAGCCGAGCAGGGTGTTCTCCTCTCAGCGGTGGGGCCACATGCCGTTCGGCTGGTCACCCACCTCGACGTCGACCGGGCGGGCGCCGAGCGGGCCGCCGTGGTGCTGGCCGGTCTCCTCACCTGACGCCACGGTCGCGGTGGAGGGACCGGACGTCAGGGACGCCGACGTAGCCTGCGGCTATGACCGCTTTCCAGCGCTGGTGCATCCTCGCCGCCGGGCTGGTCCTGGGTGCCGGGGGGATCGTGGTGTTCCGGTCCCTTCCCACGCCCGACGAGCAGGTCGGCGCGGCCGCGCTCCTGGCCCGGGTCGAGGGATCCGCGGGCGACGGCTACTCCGGCTACGTCGAGACGAACGGCACTCTTCAGCTCCCGGTGGCGGACCAGTTCACCGACCTGGGAGACCTGTTCGGCGAACGCACGAGACTGCGAGTCTGGTGGCGGGGGGCGGACGACTGGCGGGTCGACAAGCTCCTGGTGGCCGGCGAGAGCGACCTCGTCCACGACTCCGGCGGAACCACCCAGTGGGACTACGAGGCAGCCAAGGTCAAGCGCTACGTCGACCCCGACATCCGACTGCCGCGCACGGCGGACCTGCTGCCCCCGGCACTGGGCCGACGACTCCTCGAAGACGTCACTCCGGACGAGCTGGTCCGCCTCCCCTCCCGGTCGGTGGCGGGCCACGACGCCCTCGGACTGCGGTTGTCCCCGGCCTCACCCCAGTCGAGCATCGACCACGTGGATCTGTGGGCGGCTCGGGACACCGGCATCCCGCTGCGCCTCGAGGTCTACGCACACCCGGGTGAGCCGGCGGCGTTCACGACGCAGTTCGTGGAGTTCTCCGACTCGAGGCCAGACGGCTCAGCAACCGCCTTCGAGGCGCCGGCCGACGCTGTCACCTCGTTCGACAACGTGCTCGACATCGCCGATGCCGCCAACCAGTACGCCGACGTGGTGCCGCCCCGGCGCCTGGCCGGGTTGCCCAGATCCTCGGACTCCCGTGGTGCGGTCGGGGTCTACGGCACCGGGGTGACCCAGATGATCGCGATCCCGTTGTGGGACCGCGCCGCGGTGCCGCTGCGCGAGAAGCTGGTGCTCACGCCCGGGTCCACGCCGCTGCCTGTGGGCACCTATCTCGTGGTCGGTCCGCTCGGCCTGGTGCTGACCGACCTCCCCGGCGGTGCCGGATGGCTGGTGTCCGGGACGGTCGACAGGAGCACCCTGGTCACCGCCGCGCGCCAGCTCGACGCGCGGGTGGAGGGCTCGAGATGATCCGCACCACGGCGCTGACGAAGCGGTTCGGCCCGGTCACCGCGGTGGATGGCATCGACCTGGACGTGCGGGAGGGTGACATCTACGGCTTCCTGGGTGCGAACGGGTCCGGCAAGACGACGACGGTGAGGATGCTGCTCGGGCTGGTGCTCGCGACCTCGGGCACCGCGGAGGTGCTCGACGAGCCGATGCCGTCGGCTGCCCGGCGGGTGTTGCCGCAGGTCGGCGCACTGGTGGAGGGCCCGGCGGCCTACCCCCGGCTCTCGGGGCGCGCCAACCTGGCCCTGTTCGATGCGATGGGGGCCTCAGGGGTCGCGGGTGCCCGTCGCACCCGCGCAGGTCGCGTCGACGACGTCCTCGACCAGGTGGGGCTGGGTGGAGTCGACAACCGACCGGTGCGGGCCTACTCGCTGGGCATGCGCCAACGGCTCGGACTCGCCAACGCGCTGCTGCGACGACCCCGGCTGCTGATCCTCGACGAGCCGACGAACGGGCTGGATCCTCAGGGGATCCGCGAGATCCGACGCCTGCTCCTGGACCTCCATGCGGCGGGTACGACGATCTTCCTGTCCAGCCATCTGCTGGCCGAGGTGGACCAGCTCTGCACCCGCGTCGGTGTGCTGGACCGGGGTCGGATGGTGATCCAGGAGGAGCTGGCGCAGCTCAGGGAGCCGACGGGCCGGACCTATGTGCGCACGCCGGACGTTGCTCGAGCCAGGGCACTGCTCGACGGGCAGGTGGAGGGGGGCGACGCCGAGAGCCTGCTGGTGCGCGTCGACGACGCCGCCGCCCTCAACGAGCTCCTGGTCCGAGGCGGCGTCCGGGTCGAACGTGCTCGCCCCTGAGCGACGCACCCTCGAGGACGTGGTGCTGGCCGCCACCGGGGTGAGCCCGGACCGGAAGGATCGAGCATGATCGCGGTCGAGCTGCGCAAGATGCTGCGCAGCAGACGCACCTGGGTGACGATCCTGCTGATCGACGCCCTCCCGCTCCTCGTGGCTGTGCTGCTCGGCACCACCGACGTCGGGCCGCGCCCGGGGACCGGGCCGGCATTCCTGTCCGCCGTGCTGACCGACGGCACCCTCTTCCCGCTGGCCGCGATCGCCATCGTGGTGCCGTTGCTGCTGCCGATCGCGGTCGCCATCACCGCCGGTGAGGCGATCGCCGGGGAGGCCCAGGCGGGCACCCTGCGCTACATGCTGATCCGGCCGGTGGGTCGCACCAGGCTGCTGGTCGCCAAGCTGGTCAGTGTGATGGCGTTCGTGCTGCTCACGGTCCTGGTCGTGGCGGCCTCGGCGTACGTCGCCGGTGCGGTGCTGCTCGGCAACGAGCAGGTGGTCGGAGGCTCGACCAGCGTCTCCGGGACGACACTGTCGACGCCAGGATCTGCGTGCTGCGCACGATGCCTGGCGCTGGCCTACGCGATGCTGTCGATGCTGGGGGTGGCGGCGATCGCGCTGTTCCTGTCCACGCTGGTCGACACGCCACTGGCTGCGGCCATGGGTGCCCTCGCGGTGCTGATCGCCTCATCGTTGCTGCTCACCCTGGACGCTGCCGACGCGTTGCAACCGTGGCTGCCGACGCGCTACTGGCTGTCGTTCGTCGACCTGTTCCGCGACCCGATCCTGTGGCGCGACGTGGTCCGGGGCACCGGCCTGCAGGCGTTGTACGTCGTGGTGTTCCTCGCCGCCGCCTGGGCCAACTTCACCACCAAGGACATCAGCGACTAACGACACACGCTGGCGCCGGGAAGGGCCGGGTCGGCCGCGCGCAGCTCCGCGATCGTCATGGCGATGACGGCTGGGGTCCGGGGCAGGTCGCCGTGCGCCACCTCGAGCCCCGGGCACACGGACTGGACCGAGAAGTCGAGGGCGCCCTGGATGGATGCCGACTCGGGGGGCACGACCGTCCGGTCGTCGGTCGTCCAGATCGAGATCCAGGCCGGCCCGGGCGGTGTCTCGTCCTTCGCATTGAGGCGTCGGAGCAGGTCGCTGTCGGTGGCCAGCTGCTCACATGCCTCGGGGCATCGGTCGCCCGCCACGTCGATCGCGAGAGCAGCCACATCCGTGCCGTGGTGGGGGGAGCCGAGCGTCACGATGCGTCGGGCGAGGTTGCCGCCACCGAAGTCCCGCATCCACAGGCGGACGATCACCCCGCCGGCCGAGAAACCGACCAGATCGACCGAGTCGGCGCCCGTCGCGGCCATCGCGCGTCTCACCGCCTCGTCGAGGACCTTCGCCTGGTCGTTCAGGTCGCCGGTGCCGTCGCCCGCGAGCTGCACCACCGTCGCGTCTCGTCCCGCGTCCTGGAGACCGGCCGCGAGCACCGACAACGCCTTGGTTGAGCCGCCGTAGCCCGGGACCAGCAGCACCGGCCCGAGGTCGTCCTGGCTGACGGGCGTGACCGGCCGGTCCCGCCGGAGCAGGACGACGATCACTCCTGCCACCACCACGAGCGCCGCGAGCCCGGCCACCAGCACGACGAACTGCCGTCGCGCAGGAGACAGGGAGTCGAGCATCTCTCGATTCTGCCCGCGGCACGCAAGTGAGTCAGGCGTTCAGGTCCTCGATCAACTGGGCCTTGGACTTGCGCGAGTAGTTGGTGACCCTCTTGGCGCGCGCAGCGGCGCGCAGCCGGGTGATGTTCCAGGTGTCGTCGGGTGTCTCGGACGCGACCGCAGGGGCCGAGGTCGGTGGCGCTTGGGTCACGGGCTCGATGCGGGCCTTCGCCCAGGCCTTCTCCTTCTTTGCGAGCTTCTTGCTCGTCGCAGCGGCGTCGGCGGCGTGCTGCTTGGCCGTAGCCTTCCAGCGCTCGGCCTTCGCCTGGGCCTTCTCCAGGTCGCGCTCCAGCTTCTTCACCGACGACCTGAGCTCCTTCACCACTGCGGGCTTCACTGCCTTCGGGGACTTCGACTTCTTGGCCATGGTTCTCCTCTGAGGGTCAGGTGGCATCCTGTCGCATCCGGGTGAACACCTCGTGAACGCGTCCGGTCAACCTCCGACCAGGGTGACCTCGCTGATCGGGGTGTAGTCGCGCCCGTTGCGAGCAGCCGGCGCCGACACCTCGACCAGGGTGAGTCGCACCGACCCCGTCCGGACGGGGCGGATCTTCATGGTCTGCATCCGACGCGTGCGGTCGAGACGCTGGTCGACGCGGGTGCCGTCGTCGAACCTCCACCTGACTGCCAGCACCCGTCGGTTGCGTGCGTACCAGTCGACGACCCGGCCACCGCGGGTCCGGTCGAGCTTCGCGTAGCCGTTGATCAGCCCCACCCTGGTCAGCACGACATCGCCGGGAAGGGTGAACCTCAGGGTGCGGCCGGTGCCGTCGCCAGGCATGCGCCACGCGGTGGACGGCGTGCCGTCGAGCATGTTCGCGGCGTCGTAGCGGACCCTGGCGCCGCGTACGTCGAGGTTGGGTGGCGCTGTCACCGGAGCCTTCGCCCGAGAGGATCCAGCGAGTTCGACGGGGTCCTGCGGAGCGACGGCCGGGGTCTTCGACCCGCCGTCCCCGGCACTCGCTCCGGTTGCACCGGTGCTGGGGCCCGGGTCTGCGGTCGAGCTGCTGTCGTCGGGGCCGAGCAACCAGATGCCGGCGCTGAGAAGGGCCACGAGGACGAGGGCGCCCAGGGCGAGCAAGGGCCACGGCCGCCTGCGGGGAGGCGCGTCGTGTCGTGTCGTGCTCGGCGGGGCAGGGGTCTCGACGGTCGCCTCGGTGACCTCGTCGGCGTAGAGCGGGAAGCGGGCGGCGTACGACGTGGGCGGCGCCTCGAGGGGGTCCGCAGTCTGCTCCGGCGACTGCGGACGGATGGCGGGCCGCTCCGCGGTGTCGGTGCGCTGGTGCCCGAGCTCGACGACCTCGTCCGCGGGGCGCCCGCACTGGGCGCAGAACCGGCTGGTCCCCAACGCATGGCCACAGTCCGGGCAGTACGTCATCCTTCACCTCCTGCGCAGACCAGATTAGTCCACGGCGCTCACACCACGAGGTGGCCGACCTCGCCCTCGAGCTTGCGGCGCGGCATGAGCTCTACGATCAGCATGGCGGACAACACCAGAGCACCACCGCACAGCAGTCGCACTGTCGCCGACTCGCCACCGAACAGCACTGCGAACGTCGCCGCGAACACCGGCTCCATGCTCATGATGATCGCGGAGCGGGTCGGCGAGAGGTGCGCCTGGGCCCATGTCTGGCCCGCCATCGCGAACGCACCGGCGAAGACGGCCATGTAGACGATCGCGAGCCAGTCGCCGCCCCGGGTGGGGACATCGATGCCTCCCGGAGCCGCACCGATGACGCAGACGACCGAGATGGTGGCCAGTTGCAGGATCGACATCCCCATCGCCTCGCCCGGGGTCGACCACGCGCCGAGGCCGACGATGTGCAGGGCATAGCCGACCGCGGCGATGAAGGTGAGGGTCTCGCCGTAGCCGAAGGCCAGCCCGCCCGGCTGCAGGGTAAGCAGGGCGATGCCACCCATGGCCAGGCCGACGGCCAGCCAGGTCAGTGCGCCGATCGGGGTGCGCAGGATCGCCGCCGCGAGCAGGGGTGTGCACACGACGTACATGCCGGTGATGAATCCGGAGACCGAGGCGGCAGTGTGGGCCAGGCCGATCGTCTGCAGGATCTGGCCGCTCGCATAGAGCACGCCGAGCACGACAGCATGCTTGCGGGAGTCCGTGCTCAGCGCAGAGACCGCCCGGGGGAAGATGGCGAAGAGCGCGACAGTCGCGATCGGGAACCGGATGGCAAGGAAGTCGATCGCACTGATCCGGTCGCTCAGACCGTGGATCAGGAAGAACGTCGACCCCCACAGAGCCGTCACCGTCAACAGCACCAGGGTCGCCACCAGGGCAAGCCTGCGTTCGCTCATCATCGCTCCCAAAGCTGAGGGGTCAGGCGACGAGCTGGGAGTCGGCGGCAAGCGTGTGCACCCGTGTCCCGCTCATGACCGCGCGGTCCGCAGCGCGTTCACCGCGGCCACCATCTCACCCTCCAACGCAGGCAGGAGGTCGGCGGCGGCCTGCATGCTGTTCGCTGCGCCGCATCTCTCCAGCTGCGCACAGATCGCCTGCACTCCGATCGCGCCGAGGTTCGCCGCGCTTCCCCCCAGGGAGTGGGCGAGCCCACGCAGCTCCGATCCATCGTCCAGCACAGCGGCGGAGCTGATGCGCGCCACCCAGCCGGTCCCCTCGGAGGTGAACCGCGACACAGCCTGCTCGATGAGCTCGGCGGCTCCCGGTCCCATGGCACGCAGGGTGTCGAGCCGTGAGTCGTCGAGCACCTGGACGGGTGGGCCGGGCTCGTCGTCTGCGGGGGCCTCGGCATGACTGGAGATCTGCGACCGAAGAGTCTCCGCGAGCTGCTTGGGCTGCAACGGCTTGGTCAGGAAGGCATCCATCCCAGCGGCGAGGCATCTCTCGCTCTCGCCCTCGACGGCAGCCGCAGTCATCGCAATGATCGGCACCCTCTCGTCGCCGGGAGCCTGCGCCCGGATCGCCCTGGTCGCGGCGTAACCGTCCATTCGTGGCATCTGGACGTCCATGACGATGGCGTCGTACCGGGTCTGAGCGGCCATCGTGACGGCCTCCGCACCGTCCGAGGCGACGTCCGTGGCGTAGCCCAGCGAATCGAGCACCCCGATCGCGACCATCTGGTTGATCTCGTTGTCCTCGACCACGAGCACTCGTCGGCCGAGCCGCTCCACCGGTGTCTCGGGGGTGCCATAGGTGAGTGCGGTCACTCCGAGGATGTCTGCCAGCATCTCGACCAACGCGTCGAACAAGGCCGATCGATCGACCGGCTTGGTCAGGCTGCGGCCGATCCCGGCGCCGTCCAGGAGGTGTCGCTCCACGCTCTGGGCAGAGGAGAGAAGCAGCATCGCAGGCCACGGGGGGTCGATGGTCGCGGTGATCATCGAGGCGAGCTCGAGCCCGCTGCGACCGGGCATCACCAGGTCCAGCAGTACGACGTCGAAGGCCCGGCCCTGCACCGCCGCCTCACGCACGCGGTGCACTGCGTCGTCAGCGTCGGCTGCCGACTCGACGCGCATGTTCCACTCCGAGAGGACCTCGCTGAGAATCCGACGGTTGCTCGCGTTGTCGTCGACGACCAGCACGTGTCGACCCTCCAGGATGTGCCGGGACGCCTCGTTCTCGGTCACCACCGGAGCAGGCTCGCCCATGGCGAACCTGCCGGTGAACCAGAAGGTGCTTCCCGCGCCGGGCGTGCTGCGCACCCCGATGTCACCTTCGATCGCGGACACGAGCTGGCGGCAGATGGCAAGTCCCAGCCCGGTACCCCCGAACCTCCGCGACGTCGAGTCCTCGGCCTGGGTGAACGGTTCGAAGAGACCTTCCTGCAGTTCCGCAGGAATTCCGATCCCGGTGTCGGCGACCTCGACCCGGAGCACCACTTCGGTGGATGCGGAGGTCTCGTCCCTGGGCTCGGCCGTCTCTGCGCGACAGGTCACGATGACCTCGCCCTCGGGGGTGAACTTCACGGCGTTCGAGACCAGATTGGTCAGGATCTGCGCCAAGCGGGTGGGGTCGCCACGGACGAAGGCGGGAATGTCGTGATGGAGATCGGCCGCCAGCTCGATGCCCTTGGCGTGGGCACGCTGGCCCTGCAGGGCGAGGACCCGATCGAACAGGGGTCGAACCTCGAAGTCGACGCTCTCCAGGTGGAGTTTGCCCGCCTCGATCTTGGAGAAGTCCAGGATGTCGTTGATGACTCCAAGCAGAGCCTGACCCGCGGCCTGAACCCCCTCTGCCAGGCGGCGCTGGTTGGCGTCGAGCGGGGTCCGCAGCAGCAGGTCGTTCAGGCCGATCACACCGTTCATCGGAGTCCGGATCTCATGGCTCATGGTCGCCAGGAAGTCGGACTTCTGCCGTGAGGCCGACATGGCCGCGTCGCGGGCTTCGGCGAGCTCGACGTTCACGAGCTGGCGCTCCAGGACGCGTTCGGCCTGGGCGGCGGCAGCGGAGGAGACGGCGAGCCATCGCTCATGTCCCGACGTCTCGTCGGTCATGGTGAGCACGACCACTGCGACGACGTCGTCACGATGACGCACGGCACGGGCCACCAGCACCGAGCCGGGCAGGGTGAGGTCGTCGATCACCGTCTCGTGGGTGTCGTAGGCCTCGAGGGCCAGCTCCTGCTCTCGGAGCGTCGGCGTCAGTTGATCCTCGCTCAGGACCGAGTAGTCGCGGCCCGGGTATCGCGGCGCCAGTTCCATCCGGCCGTCCTCGCCGTGCACCGGTTGGAAGGTGGTCAGGCGCGCGGTCGGGTCGAAGGCGACCATCTGCTGGTAGGACAGGTCCAGGGTGGTCGCCAGCGTGGTCGACTTGTTGGCAGCGCTCGAGATCGCGCGCAGGAAGGCGCTCGTCTCCAGCGACTCCCTGAGGCGAAGCTCCAACTGCTTCTGCTCAGTCGTCTCCTGCACGGTGACGAGCAGCGAGTCGCCCGGGTGGCCGGGCACGCCCATGACCTCTCCCTGCAACCTCAACCAGACGATCTCCCCGCCTGGGCGTCTGATGCGGCAGCTCCGTGGCGAACGGCCCCACCACGCTGAAGGTGTCCACCAGCCCGTGGTCGGCGTCGAGAACCAGACCGGCGAACTGGTCGGGGGTCAGGGGACCCTCCGCAGGGTCCCGACCCACCACGCGGAAGAGCTCGTCGGACCACGAGGACTCGCCGGTCCGGTGGTCGAAGCGCCAGCTCCCCATCCGGCCCAGCGTCTGGGCCTGGGTGAGTTCGTCGTGGAGCAACCTGCGGTGGTCGTAGTCGACCACCCGCAGAACCACCATCGCCCGGCCCTGGATGGTCATCGTGCTGGCCGTGATCAGGACCCAGGTCGTCGTGCCGTCCGGTCGGTGCAGAAGACACTCCACGGCGGGTTCGCTCTCGACACCCGACCGCATCCGCTCCAGGAAGCTCTCGAACTGTCCTTGCCCCTGCTCGTCGAACGCCGAATGGGCCCGCATGGACAAGAGGTCGTCGGGCGAACGCCCCAGGAAGTTGCACATGATCGGGTTGAACCAGACGGTGGTCCCGTCCGGCTCCAGCACCCAGGCGCCGACAGGTGACCGCTGGATCAGATAGCGGTCGAGCTCGGCCAGGTCCTGCACGCGATACCTCCCTCGGCTCGACGACCCGGGTCGTCGGCAGGCGCCCGTGCGCCACAGGCTCTACATGACCACACTGCGGCCCCCATGTGCAGCCGATTCGCCCTTCATGCACCACACTGACATCTATGGCCCCCCCAGCTCGCGTCCTTGTCGTCGATGACGACGAGGATGTGCGCAACCTCCTGACCTACCTCCTGGTCCACCGAGGTGGGTACGACGCGATCGCGGTGGCCTCTGCGGAGGCGGCCCTTCTCCGGGTGCGCGATGAGGACTGGGCCGTCGTGCTCACCGACATGCACATGCCGGGTGCCAGCGGACTCGAGCTCGCCGAGGAGGTCCACCGCCGCCACCCCGGGCTGCCCGTTCTGTTGATGACCTCCCAGCCGAGCGTCGACACAGCAGTGCTGGCCGTCCGGCAGAGTCTCACCGACTTCCTCGTCAAGCCCCTCGACCCCGACTCGGTCCTCAAGTCGGTCGCGAGGGCCCTGACGCTGGTCCGCGGGAATGCCCGCCGGGTGCTGGCGATCGGTGCGCATCCAGACGATGTCGAGATCGGGGCGGGAGCCACCCTCGCCGACCATGCCAGGCGGGGCGACGACATCAGGATCCTGACCATGAGTCGCGGTCGCATCGGCGGCGACGCCGAGGTCCGCGCCGGCGAGGCGGCGCATGCGGCGCGCCTGCTCGGGGCGGAGCTCTTCCTGGGAGACCTGGAGGACACCAACATCGCCGAGCAGGGCGCCACGGTCACCATGATCGAGGCCACGGTGACATCGTTCGACCCCGACACCGTGTACGTCCACTCCGAGCACGACGTTCACCAGGACCATCGGGCCGTGCATCGGGCCTCGATGGTCGCCTGCCGTGGGGTCGCGCAGATCTTCTGCTACCAGTCGCCCTCGGCCACGGTGGACTTCCGTCCGACCCGCTTCGTGTCCGTCGAGGGCGTGCTGGACCGCAAGCTGGAAGCGATCGCCGCGTTCGAGTCCCAGGTCGCCATCCGCGACTACCTCGACGAGGACCTGCTGCGTTCGACGGCGCGCTACTGGGGCCGCTTCGGCCGCTGCCGCTACGCCGAGCCGTTCGAGGTCGTCCGTGACTCACAGGAGGTGCCACGTGTCAGTCGGTGAGACGAAGCTGAGGGTGATGGTCACCGGAAGCGGTGGGCCGGCTGCGGTGAACTTCCTTCGCATGGTCGACCGGCCGGGGGTGACGTGGTTCGCCGCCGACATCGACCCGGTGGCGTCCGGGTTGTACCTCGTGCCCGCCCAGCAACGGGTGCTGCTGCCGCGGGGCGACTCACCCGACTTCACAGACGCGGCGTTGACCCTGTGCCGTCAGCTCGGGGTGGACGTCCTCGTACCGACGGTCGACACCGAGCTGCTGCCTCTCGCTGCTCGAAGCTCCGAGTTCGCCCACGACGGAATCCGGTTGCTGAGCCCCTCTCTGGCCACTCTGGAGAAGACGCTCGACAAATGGGAGCTGATCCAGCTCTGCGGTGACCTGGTGCGGGTCCCCGCGACGGTCCTGTGGACCGGGGCGGAGAGCGAGGCGGACCTGGCGCGGGCCGGCATCGGTTGGCCGCTGGTCGCCAAGCCCCGGCGTGGGAGCGGCTCGACGGGGGTCTACGTGCTGGAGTCGTTCGACGAGCTCCAGCGACTCCCCACCGACGGCAGCCAGCTTCTCCAGGAGCTGCTCCCAGGTGAGGAGTTCAGCGTCGACGTCCTGGTTCGCGCGGACGGGCAGCTCATGGCTGCCGTTCCACGCACCCGGGACCGGATCGACTCGGGTGTCGCCATCGCAGGACGGACGGTGCGTGACGAAGGGCTGATGGCCGCGGCCGCGACGGTCGCGAAGGCGATCGGTCTGGTCGGGATCGGCAACGTCCAGTTCCGACGGGCCACCGACGGCACGCCTGGTCTGTTGGAGGTCAATCCGCGGGTCCCCGGCACCCTGACCCTCACGGCCGCTGCCGGGGTCGACATGTGCACCCTCGCCCTCGCAGACCTGGTGGGCGAGCCGGTCCCCGACACGGTCGACTGGATCGAGGTCGCTGTCGTGCGCCACCTGGCCGACATCGTCGTCCCGATCGAGGACTACCGGGTGACGCGCACCAGCGAATCGCCGGCCCCTTGAGCGATCTGCTGTTCGATCTCACGGTCGACGTCCACTGTCACACCTCGACCAGCGACGACGCCCAGGACCCTCTCGAGGCCGTGATCGCGGCCGCCGAGGCTCGCGGTCTGACCGCGCTGTCGATCACCGACCACGTTCGCGCTTCCACCACGTGGCTGCCCGACTACATCGAGGAGGTGCGGCGGGCCGCTCGCCATACCGGGCTGCGGTTGACGTGTGGGGTGGAGGCCAAGATCCTCGACACAGCAGGGCGGGTCGATCTCCCACCTCGTCTCTGTGGGGTGGAGCAGGTCACGATCTCCGACCACCAGTTTCCCGGTTCCCGGGGTCCCATGGCTCCAGCTGAGGTACGCCGGGCACTGGATCAGGGCGCGATGACTCCCGAGTCGGCAGTGGAGCAGCTCCTGGAGGCGACCGCACGGGCCGTCGGTGCCTTCGATGCGCCGGTGGTGGGCCACCTGTTCAGCATCCTGCCGAAGATCGGGGTGGACCAGTCGTTGGTCGGGGACGGAGCCCTCGAGGTGCTGGCAACCGCCTGCCTGGCGGTGGACGCCGCGGTCGAGGTCAACGAGAAGTGGTCGACGCCCTCGGTCACGACGGTCGCTCGGCTGGTCGCGCTCGGCGTACGTCTGGAGGCCGGCAGCGACGCTCATCGCGCCCAGGACGTGGGTCGCTACACCTACGTTGCCGAGGTCGCGGAGGGCCGGTCCCGACAGGTTCAGGCGTGAGTGGCCTCCAGGTGCCGGCGGGGTTGTCCGCACTGGGCGCCGCAGGCATCTGGGCGCTCACCTTCCTGGTCATGCTCGGCGCTGTGCCGCTGCTGGTCTCGACCTACCAGTCACTGCTCATCGGGCTGCACCGCGTGCGCAACCACTACGGGGCCACGACTCCCTACCTGCCCCGGGTCGCGATCCTCGTGCCGGCGTGGAACGAGGCTGCGGTCATCGGTCGGTCGATAGACAGGCTGATGTCCATGGACTACCCGGTCGATCGACTGCGCGTCTACGTCGTCGACGACGCGAGCACCGATCAAACGCCCGACGTGATTCGGGCCAAGGCGGTGCAGTACGACCACCGGGTCATCCATCTGCGGCGCGCCACGGGGGGCGAGGGCAAGGCTCACACCCTCAACCACGGCCTGGACGTGATCCTGGCCGAGCCGTGGATGGAGGCTCTGCTGATCATGGATGCCGACGTGATCTACGAGCGGAGCTCGTTGCGCAAGATGGCACGGCACCTGGGTGACCCGCGCATCGGCGCGGTCACGGCTTACATCAAAGAGGGCAGTGACCCACCCAACTACCTCCAGAGGTTCGTGGCCTTCGAGTACGTCACGGCACAGGCCGCGGCACGGCGTAGCCAGAACGTCATGGGGGCCATGGCCTGTCTCGCCGGAGGCGCCCAACTCCACTCGAGGGCGAACCTGGAGGCGCTCGGCGGGCGCATCGACACCAGCAGCCTGGCGGAGGACACGTTCACGACGTTCAACACGCAGATCGGCGGAAGCCGGGTCGTCTTCGACGGCAACGCGACGGTCTGGGCCGAGGAGCCGGACCGGCTGGTGGGCCTGTGGAAACAGCGGCTGCGCTGGGCACGTGGCAACGTGCAGGTCACGAGCCGCTACCGGCACGTGTGGTTCCGGCGTTCGCGCGAGCACCGGCTCGGCAGCATCTCGTTCGGACTGGTGTGGTTCAGCCTCTTCCTCCTGCCGATCCTGATGATCCTGTCGTCGGCAGCCCTGGTGTCGCTCTACTTCATCGCCGACAGACATGCCTACGAGACGTTCCGCCTGTTGTGGGTGGTCAACTCGATCTCCTACCTGTTCGTGACCGCGTTCGCCCTGTGCATCGATCCGGAGACGGCACGCAAGTCCTGGCTCCAGGGGATCCTCTTCCCGGGGATCGTGTCGACCATCCTGATCGCCTACGGGTGCGCACCTCGACCGTTCACCTTCCTTGCGCATCGACTCTTCGAGCAGTTCGGCATCGCGCAGCACGGCACCGTCCACGTCTGCTTCATGCTCTTCGCCTATTCGTGGGTCGCGTTGTGCATGCCGGTCGCCTATGCGGGCAAGAAGCTGGAGGAGCACGGACATCGTGTCCTCAGTCCGTTCTTCGTCTACGTCGGGGGCTACGGCCCGTTGTTGTGCGCGGTGACCTTTGCGTCGTACGTGCTGGAGGCGCGAGGGGCGGAGATGAAGTGGGACAAGACCGAGAAGACCGGGAAGGTGGGCAACCACCCATGAACCACGAGCCGATCACTCCCGTCGAGGACATGGCGCGGGTGCATCAACGTGAGATCGACGACGCCCTGAGAGAGGAGGGTCGCCTGCTGCGTGCCGAGCTCGTGTGCCTGGTCCTGATCGCGGCCTTCGTGGTCGTACGTCAGCTGTGGCTGGTCTGAGCTCGCCGTCAGATGAGATAGAGCGTGACGGTGCTCCCCTTGGGCACCATCTCGCCCTGACCGGGATCGACTGAGTAGACGAAGCCGAGGCCCAGGGAGTTGTCGGACTGCTTGACGTCCACCTTGAACCCCAGGCCCTCGAGGGTGGTGGTCGCCGAGTCGACCCCGCTGGCTACGAGGCCTCCGGGGATCTCGACCAGCTCCGGGCCACGGGAGACGACCAGGTGGATGCCGTCGCCCTTGAACAGGGTGCCCGAGTCGGGGTCCTGGGAGATCACCCGACCTTCGGGGATGCTGTCGTTGTACTCGTCGGTGCGGTCGACCGCCAGCCCGAGTCCACTCAGCACCGACTGCGCTCGGTCGCCGTTCTTGCCGGTGAAGTCGCGGATCTTGATCGGCTTCGGGCCCTTCGACACGATCAGGTCCACCGCGGTGTCCGGCTTCACGCTCACGCCGGCCTTCGGGTCGGAGCCGATGACGCTGCCCTCGGGAACCTTCTCGCTGAACTGCCCGATGCTGCGACCGAAGACGAGGTGGGATGCCAGGATCGCGTCCTGGGCCTGGTCCTCGGTCTTGCCACGCAGCTTCGGTACGTCGTAGCGCTCCTTGCCCAGCGACACGACGAGCTCGACGGTGCCCCCGCTGAGCACCTTGGCGCCCGGACCAGGATCGGTGCCGATCACCCTGCCCTTGGCCACGGTCTCGGAGTAGACCCGGTCGGACACATCGGCCGAGAGTCCCTCGGCCTCGATCTTCTGCTGGGCCGCAGCCTCGGTCAGGCCGATGACGCCGGGCGTCGGGGTGTAGCGCCCTGCGCCGAACCACCAGGCGCCGGCGCCCGCGCCGACGGCCAGGACCAGGGCAGCGATGAGCAGGATCAGGCCGCGGCGTGAGCGTCGGGGGGCTGGAGGCTCATCGGTCTTCACCGGCACCGGCACGGCGGCCGACGCCACTGCCGGCTCGGGCGTCGGGGAAGCGGCCGACAAGGCGACCGTGTGTTCGCGGACGGCGGGAATCCGCTCCAGGGTCGAGTCGTGCAGGTCCTCGGGCAGGTAGGCCAGCTCGTCGTCCACTGGCTCGGTGGACGGCAGCGGCATCAGATCGGCGGTGAGGTCGGGATCGTCCAGCACGCCCTCGGCGAGCGCTTGACGCACCCGGTGCACCTGGTGCAGGAAGACGCTGGCGTCGGCCGGCCGGTTGTTGCGCTCGCGCGAGGTGCCCCGGGCCACCAGCGCGTCGACGTAGGCAGGAAGACCCGGCACCTCGGCCGACGGCATGGGCACGTCCTCGTGCACGTGCTTGTAGGCCACCGCGATGGGGGACTCACCCTCGTGCGGCTTGTGGCCGGTCAGCATCTCGTAGAGCATCACCCCGGCGGCGTACACGTCGGCGCGGGCGTCGGCCTTGCCGTCCACGACGAGCTCGGGGGCCAGGTAGGAGACGGTTCCGATCAGGACTCCACCGGTGGCCGTGTGCTGGGTGTCGGTGCTGATGGCCTTGGCCAGCCCGAAGTCGGCCACCTTGATCCGGCCGTCGTCGGCGATGAGGACGTTCTCGGGCTTGATGTCACGGTGGATCAGCCCGGCGCGATGGGCCGCTGCCAGGGCGGACAGCACCGGGTCGATCAGCGACATGGCCCGGACCGGCGGCATCGGCGACTCCTTGCGGATCACGTCGCGCAGGGTGTGTCCGGGCACATACTCCATCGCCAGGAACACGGTGCCCTGGTCGGTGCCCTGGTCGAAGACACCGACGACGTTGGGGTGCGAGAGTCGGGCTGCCGCCCGGGCCTCACGCACGAAGCGCGCGGCGAACTCCTCGTCGTCGCCCATGCCCGGATGCATGATCTTGACCGCGACCGTCCGGTCGAGCCGGATGTCGGTGGCCTCGTAGACGCTTGCCATGCCGCCGCGCGCGATGCGGGACCCGATCCGATAGCGACCTTCGAGGACACGACCAGTCAGCGGGTCGGCGATGCGGCCGGCGCTCCGGTCAGGCTGCGCCGGCCCCTGGGCGTCGACGTCCACGGTTGGTCCTCCAGACGGCCGGACGGGGAAGGATCCGGACACCCCATCGTACGGTCGCGGGCGCGCGTGGGCCGATTCGGGCAGGCGTGCGGCGTGGCGCCGGCTCGGGGATCAGGCGGGTGGCAGACCCCGCTCCGGCCGATGCTTGATCGCGCGGACGTCAGCGACGTAGCGGCGAGTGTCGCCGTACCAACCGTGAGCGCGCACGGCGCCCCGGCCCTGGTAGTAGCTCGCGATCTGGTCGCCACGGCTCTCGGTGAGCCGACCCAGCACCCGGAGCAACAGCACTCCCGCGGTCACGTTGTCGTGCAGATGGCGCAGGTGCAGGGGGCGACCGGCCTACATCGCCATCCAGCGTCCGGTGTCCGGGATGACCTGCATGGCTCCGACCGCACCGGCGGTCGAGACGTGGCCCATCTGCCAGCCGGCCTCCTGCCAGGAGACGGCGAGTGCGAGCTGGGGGTCGACGCCGTGCCGCCGCGCGGTGCTCGCGACGACCGCCCGCACCCGAGCCCTGCTGGGGCCGGTGTGGGCTCGACGGTGCGGATGCCGGCCGTGTGCCTGTCTCGATCGCTGCGCGCGAGCCGCGGAGCGCACCACAGGGATCCGGCGGTCGTCTGCTCTCGTCGCGACGGCTGCTGCTGGAGGCGTCGTCAACGTGCAGGCCACCACGGCGGCCATCGTGCCGACGGTGAGGGATCGAACAGTCGGGGTCATGGGGAGGTCCCTCGTTTCAAGCCGTCGACGTTACGCATGGGACGGGTGTGGCTTCAAGCGACGGGTGCCGTGGCGTGTCGGAGCGGGTGGAGGGCCGCGCCGATTTTCGAGGTGCCATGACCTGGTGGAAGAGTGGTTTCCATGAGTGAGCACCAGGACCAGGTCGAGCTCGGCACGCTGGTGCCGCAGTGGCTCGACTGGGCGGCCGCAGCAGCTGCGCTGGGCGCCAGCGTCAACCAGATCCGCACGATGATCCGCGAGCATCAGCTGGCCGCGGCCGTGCCCACCGTGGGAGCGGGGCAGCAGATCCCCGCCGCGTTCATCCTCGATGGCGAGATCGTCAAGGGGCTGCCGGGGATGCTCACCGTGTTGCACGACCACGGATTCGACGACCGCGAGTGCATCGAGTGGATCTTCACCGACGCCGAACTGCCCGGGGCTCCGATCGACGCCCTGCGCGAGAACCGTGGGTCCGAGGCCAAGCGCCGGGCCCAGGCCCTGATCTGAGCGCCGGAGACCGACGATGACGGCCGCGAGCAGACGGGCCTTGACCACCCTGGCGCTGGCAGCCGCGATGGCTCTCCTGGTCTGGTGGCTCCAGGGCAACACCGGCGGAGCCGATTCCCCCGAGTCGTCCGCTCAGGGCTCCACCTCCACCGCGGCCGGTCCCGTCACCGACAACGTCGACGACGAGTCGGCGTTGCGGTGGATGTCGGTCGACGAGCTCCCGCGCGAGGGTCAGGAGATGCTTGTTCTCATCGATGACGGCGGCCCCTTCGCCGAGAGCCGCGACGGCGTGAGGTTCGAGAACCGCGAAGGAATCCTGCCCGAGGAGTCCCGCGGCTACTACCACGAGTACACCGTGGCGACCCCCGGCTCATCCGATCGCGGTGCTCGCCGAATCGTCGCTGGCGACGGCGGGGAGTTCTACTACACCGACGACCACTACGACTCCTTCAGGAGGATCGCGCGATGACGGGACTTGCTTCGCTCATTGCCGGACGCCACGAGCCGGGCATCTACCGTTGGCACGCCGCGTTCGCGATCGACGACGTACGCCATGCCGTGGAGCACGCCGGCGGGCGATTCGCACACCTGGACGGCTGGCAGACCGAGACCAAGGCAGAGTTCCTGACCGCCATCGGCGAGTCCTTCGGGTTCCCCGCCTACTACGGCCACAACTTCGACGCGCTGCTCGACTGCCTTCGTGATGTCGGGAGCTATCCCGACGATCCCGAGGACAAGGGCGGCACCGTGTTCCTCTGGGACGGCTGGGGGCCGTTCGCCCGTGCCGACGAGAAGTCGTTCTCGGTGGCCCTGAGCGTGCTCTCGCAGCGGGTCGACGAGAACGAGGCGGGACGATTCAGCGTGCTGTTGCGCGGCGATGGCCCGGACCTGCCGGACGTGCCCTCCCTCGACTGAGCGAGGTCAGAGCAGACGCTGGGTGGCCGCTCGAGCCAGCTGTCGCAGGGCGGCTCGCGCATCCTCGTCGAGGTCGGCGCGATCGAGTGCGTCCACGGACAGCCTGGTCAGCTCCTCGATGACGGCCTCGACCTGGTCGTGCGCTCCGGAGTCGATGATGATGCGCCGCAGCTCCTCGACCTGGGGACCCGCCAAGGAGGTGCCGAGTGCGGCGTCGAGACGCGCGCGGTCCTCGCTGGGGGCGCCGTCCATCGCCAGGGCGACCAGCACCGTGCGCTTGCCCTCCACCAGGTCGTCTCCGGCGGGCTTGCCGGTGGTCTCCGGGTCGCCGAACACACCGAGCTGGTCGTCACGCAGCTGGAAGGCCTCCCCGAGCGGCAAGCCGAAGGCACTCAGCTCCGCCAGCTGGGCGTGCGTGGCCCCGGCCAGCGCCGCTCCGATGTGCAGGGGGCGCTCGATGGAGTACTTGGCCGACTTGTAGCGCAGCACCGTCATCGCGGTCTCCACGTCGGCCGTGCCTCGGGCCTGCACCGAGACGTCGAGGAACTGTCCCGCGATGACCTCGGAGCGACACAGGTCGAACACGTCGAGCGCTCGAGCGACGCGCTCGAGTGGGAGGCCGCAGCGGCGCAGCAGCTCGTCGGCCCAGGTCAGGAGCAGGTCGCCCAGCAGGATCGCCGCTGCCGCGCCGTACTGCTCGGGATCACCGGTCCACCCGGACTCGCGGTGCGCGGCGGCGAAGCCGACGTGCGTGGAGGGACGGCCTCGCCGGGTCGCCGAGGCATCCATCAGGTCGTCGTGCACCAGCGCGCTCGCGTGCAACACCTCGAGGGCAGCGCAGGCCCGCAGCAGCGCGGTCTCGTCGATGGTCCCCCCGGCCAGCGACCGGTAGCCCCAGTAGCAGAAGGCCGCCCGGAACCGCTTGCCCCCGGTGACCGACTGTCTCGCCTCCACCAGGAGTGCAGCGGCATCGGGTCCGAGCGGGGCCAGCCGGTCGGCCTGCTCGGCGACGAACTCATCCAGAACACCCTGGATCCGGGCAGCGAAGGCAGCCGGGTCGAAGGGAGAGCTCACCGGGGGAGCGTATTCCCATGTGAAACCGGTCCGAGGGGGCGGGGTCACCTTCCTAGACTGGGGTCATGACCTCCTCCGGCAGACGCGGCATCGGGCAGCGCCTTCGCGAGGGCGAGCGGTCCTTCTCGTTCGAGTTCTTCCCACCGAAGGACGCGGCCGGCGAAGAGCAGCTGTGGATCGCGATCCGCGAGCTCGAGCCCTTTCGACCCACGTTCGTCTCTGTCACCTACGGCGCCGGCGGCACCAGCCGCGACACGACGGTGCGCATCACCGGACGGATCGCCCGGGAGACCCCGATGCTCCCCTTGGGCCACCTGACCTGCGTCGGACACACCCGTGCCGAACTGCAGTCGATCCTGGCCTCGTACGCCGCCGCCGGCGTGCACAACGTGCTGGCCCTGCGCGGTGACCCCCAGGACGGTCCACGAGCCGAGTGGACACCCACAGAGGGCGGACTCACCTACGCGAGCGAACTCGTCGCCCTCGCGGCCGGTGACTTCTCGGTCGGGGTGGCGGCATTCCCCGACGGGCATCCCGCGGCCCCGTCCCTCGACCGCGACGCCGAGGTGCTGCTCGCCAAGCAGCAGGCGGGAGCCGAGTTCGCGATCACCGACATGGTCTTCCGGGCCACCGACTATTTCGCGCTGGTCCAGCGCTGCGCAGCGATCGGCGTGGACATCCCGATACTTCCGGGCATCATGCCGATCCTGAACCTCGGGCAGGTGCGCAGGATGGCGGAGCTGTCCGGCCGCGAGCTGCCGCACGAGGTGGTCGAGCGGATCACGGCCCACGCCGAGGACCCGGCCGCACTGAGGGCCGAGGGCATCACGGTGGCCGCGGAGATGTGTGAGGCCCTGCTGGCCGGCGGTGCACCCGGCCTGCACTTCTACACACTGAACCGGTCGAAGGCGACCAGGGAGATCTTCGCGGCGCTGCAGATCACCGCGTAGCCACTAGCCTTCACTGCATGAGCAGAACCGTCACCGTCACAGGTTCGGGCAGTGCCCGAGTCGTCCCCGACTCGGCAATGGTTCGCCTGGCCGCCGTGGCACGTGCCGCTTCCGTCCGCCAGGCCTTCGCCGACGTCGACGCCACGGTCCTCGGGCTCACCGAGACCGCCCGCGGGTTCGTCGAGGCCGACCGGATCGGCTCGAGCGATCTGAGCATCTGGCCGACGACCGATCGCGACAACCGACCCGACGGCTTTGAGTGCAGCCACTCCGTGGAGGTCCGGTGCCCGTCCCTGGAGGCCGCGAGCGGCTTGCTCGGCGCACTCGTCGAGGCGCTGGGTGACCGGGTCCGGGTCGAGGGCGTGTCGCTGGAGGTCTCCGACTCCTCGAGTGCGCAGGTGCAGGCACGCGCGGCGGCGTACGCCGATGCCGTGGGCCGGGCCCGCGAGCTCGCGGCGCTGTCCGGCTCCGGGGTCGGTCAGGTGCTCGCGATCAGCGAAGGCGGCAGCCACGTCGGCGCCGCCCGTGCCTTCGCCGCGGCGGCGAAGGCCGACTTCCAGCCCGGTGAACGTTCGACGAACCTGACGCTGTCGGTCACCTTCGAGCTCACCGACCAGACCGCCTGACCCGTGGGCGGCGGGCACTCTCACAGCCACGACGGGTCCGAGGCGGTGGCGGTCGGATCGCGGGCCCGGGCCGTCCTGATGATCGTCCTGGTCCTCGCTGCGCTCGCGACGGCGCTGGGGCTGTTCAGGCTGTGGCCGGACGCGGCGGCGGTGCGAGCCGCAGGCGGCGACGTGACGTTCAGCGCACCAGGGGTCACCTACCCGCACGCCACGATCACCACGGTGCAACCCCCCTGCGCCGACGCGGCCGAGGGCGAGAACAAGGTGGAGGACACCTGTGGCCAGATCTCCGTCACCCTCGCGGGCGGCCCGGAGAAGGGTGCGACGATCCTGGTCCCGCTGGTCGGCCCGCAGGCTCTCGCCGGCCTGCGGACCGGCGACAGCGTGCAGCTGCAGCGAATACCGCCGACCGGGGAGGATCCGGCGGTCTATTCGCTGTTCGGGATCGATCGTGGTCACTCGCTGCTCTGGATGACCCTGCTGTTCGTGGCCGTGGTCGTCGCTGTGGCCCGGCTGCGTGGGCTCCTGGCCCTGGTGGGCCTCGGGATCAGCGGCCTGGTGATCGTGAAGTTCATGCTGCCTGCTCTCGTGGCGGGCGGCTCAGGGCTCGCCGTGGCGCTCACCGGCGCCTCGGCCATCATGTTCGTCGTGCTCTACCTCGCCCACGGGCCCACCGTCCGCACCAGCACGGCCCTCGCCGGCACGCTGGTCGGAGTGGGGATCACCGCGGCCCTGGCACAGTTCGCGGTGGGTGCCAACCGGCTCAGTGGCATCGGGGACGAGACGGCGCTGCGGCTGCAGTCTCAGCTGGGCGGTCTCGACTTCCGCGGGTTGCTCACGTGCGCGATCATCGTCGCCGGCCTGGGGGTCCTCAACGACGTGACCATCACCCAGTCCTCTGCCGTGTGGGAGCTGCAGGGCCGCCGGGCCCGACCTCACCCGTCGCGAGGTTTTCGGCAGCGCCATGCGGATCGGTCGTGACCACATCGCCTCCACGATCTACACGATCGTCTTCGCCTACACCGGCGCAGCCCTGTCGGTGCTCCTGGTGCTCTACCTCTACGACCGCCCGCTGCTCGACCTGCTCGGCACCGAGGACATCGCCATCGAGGTCGTCCGGACCCTGACGACCTCCGTGGGGCTCGTTCTCGCTGTCCCGGTGACCACCGCCATCGCCGCGCTGACCGTGGCGGGCCCGGGTGTGGACGCACCGCGGCGTCGCAAGCACTGACTCACCGAGCCGGGCCGATCGCCTGGGCGACCAGGGCGGCGGACAGCCCGACGAACGGCAGCCCGCCGCCGGGGGTCGCGTGTGCACCGGCGGCGTAGACCCCCTGGATCGGTGTGCGCGGGCCCAGGCGGTCCGAGATGGTTCGTCGCCCTCGCCACCGCACACCGTCCGGGGATCCGGTGCGAGCCACCTCCCCCGGACTGCGGTCCACGCGTACGTCGACTTCGACCACGACTCCGTGTGCGGCGAGCAGGCGCAGCGGATCGCCGCCTCCGCGGGTGTGCAGCGTCCAGGCGTGGCGGCCCTCGGGCGCCTGGCCGCCGGTGCGCACGACCAGGGAGGTGTCGCCATGGAAGACCGTCTCGGGGGCAAGGTCGGGCACGTCGCCGGACAGGCCGAGGTGAGTGGTCGTGGGTGGGCTGGTGGGGACGGTCCGGCTCAGGTGTGGCCTGAGCACGGGCAGTCGACGAGGATCGATCGCGACGACGACGACCTCGGCCTCCAGGTCACCGCCGTCGATGTCGCACCGCCACCGCCCGGCCCGCTCGGATCACGAGGTCGTCGACAGTGGCGTGGAGCACCGCTCACCCGCCTCGTGGTGAGCCGCTCGGCCAGCGGTCGCGTCAAGGCCGACAGGCCACCGGCGATCGTCCAGGCGCCGAACGCCTGCTCGACGTACGACGTGGTGCCCAGCCACGCCGGCACCCGACGCACGTCGTGGCCGGCGTACTCGTGGGGAAAGGCCGCGACCGACCGGAGCCTGGGGTCGGCCAACGAGCGTTTCAGTCGCCGGTGCAGGGTCTCGCGCGACAGCAGTCGCGCCGGCCAGTTCGGGGGGCGCCACCAGAGGTGACCAGGGCCGCTCCAGGTAGTTGCGGCGGATCAGCTCCCAGTCATCGGCGAACGCCCCCACGAAGTCGCACCACTGGTCGCCCAGGCCGGGCCCCAATCTGTCGAAGGCGCGCATCTGCTCGGCGCGGGACCCGCCGAGGACGGACACCGGGAGCCATCGGCGAATCGATGCTCCCGGAGCAGCGGCACCGGCACCAGGTCGAGCTCTCGCTCGATCGGGCGCCCGGACTTGCGGAAGAGGTCGCGAACGACGGCCGGGAGGAGGGAGTACGACGCCGTCGCCGTCCCACCGGTAGCCGTCGCGCTCGACCGGTCGCAACGCTCCGCCCAGCGTGGGCTCGGCCTCGACGAGGGTGACCTGGTGTCCCAGCTTGGCGAGGCGAAGGGCCGCGGCCAACCCGCCGAACCCGCCCCCGATCACCACGACTCCCGCCATGCCCGAACCCTAGAGGACGGCGGTTCCCGGAGCTCGGGTTGTCGGCGGGCCCCTGCACCGCAGGCTGGGCGCCATGACCCCCACCCCGCATGAGGACGCTCCGCTGCCCCGGGCATGGATCGAGGCGGTCCTGCGCGCCGACGGCTGCGGCATGACCACCTCCCGGCCGGACGGATCTGGTGGCGCGGCCTGCTCGGGGTCGCGTGGCTGGCGGTTGCGACCTGGCTGTGGGCGACGCGGGCCGGGCGTCCTTCTGGCGGGTCACCCGGCGTTCCCCTCAGCGCGGCCCTGGCCGCCTTGGTCGGGGTGGTGCTCCTCGCCCTCGCCTTCCTCGCGTGGGGGCGTCGACGCGCGCAGGTCCAGGTCCGGCGCGCCGGCTGTGGCTCGTGGTGCTGGTGCGGGCCCTGGCGCTCGTGGTGAGCGTCGGTTGCTCGGTTCACTGATCTATCTGCGCCCGTTCAGCGCGACCGAGGCGGCATCGCCCTGATGGACGGGAGCTCCCGGGTCACGGTCGCGGACTCGGCCACCACGATCACCCTCGACCCCGAAGCAGGCGAAGGTCGACACCGGGCTGGTCTTCCAGCCCGGTGCGCGCGTCGACACGCGTGCCTACCTGCCGCTCCTCGAGCAGGTCGCCGCTGAGGGCTACCTGGTGGTGATCGTCAAGCAACCCTTCGGCATCGGCTTCACCGCTCTCGGGGCACCGTTCGGGATCATCGCCGGGCATCCGGAGATCAGCCGGTGGGCGGTCGGTGGGCACAGTCTCGGAGGAGTCGCCGCTTCGTCGTACGCCGGCTCCCACCCGCCCAGGTGTCGGGCCTGCTGCTGTGGGCGTCCTACCCACTGCACTCGCTGGCCTCCAGGACCGATCTCCAGGTGACCTCGGTCTCGGGAACCGAGGACGGGCTTGCCACCCCCGCAGACATCGAGGACAGCCGGGCCGACCTGCCGAGCACGACCGCCTTCGTGGCGGTGGAGGGTGCCGTCCATGCCTACTTCGGGGACTACGGACCCAGCCCGGTGACGGGCGACCGACGCTCGGCCGGGCGAGCGCCCAGGCGCAGATCGTCGCTGCGAGCGTGGCCTTCGGCTGGCAGCGGTGCTCGGCCGGTTAGGCCAGAGCCGGGTCAGCGCGGCCCTTCCATCGTCGCCAGCCGCGGCGGATCAGCTTGGCGACGAAGTAGAGCAGGACCAGCCCGAACGCCAGGAGCACGCCCGCGATCGCTGCTGCGGCACCGAGGGTGCTCGATCGCGAACCAGACGACGGACAGCACGGCCGCGTCCTCGGCCAGGCTGGCCCCGATGTTGGACAGAGGCTCCGGCGAGGCGTTGATGGCCAGGCGACTGCCCATCTTCACCGAGTGCGACGCGAGTGCGGTGCCGCCACCCACGACTCCCGAGATCGCCTGGTCGAGGGACGTTGGCGTCACCGGCCAGGAGAACGCCGATGACGGCGCCGACCGTGGGCCGGATCGCAGTCGAGATGGCGTCCCAGGTGGAGTCGATGAAGGGGATCTTGTCGGCCACGAACTCCATCGCGTAGAGGAACGCAGCCACGACCAGCACCTCCCAGCGGGAGAGCACGTTCGGGATCTGGTCGAAGTCGTTGAGCCGGTCGGCGACACCGAGCACCAGCACCACGAGATAGCTGTTGATGCCACTGGCCCAGCCACTGGAGAAGGCGAGCGCGAGTGAGTCCACGCGGGTCAGCATAGGACTGCGGGGTCTCGTGGGTTTCGAGATCCGGACTGAGTATCCGGGCGGATCCGGCCAGTCGGTGCACGACGGCAGGATCGGTCTCGAGCCCGGCCCGGGGCTCCACGGGGGTGGGTCCGGGCCGGGCTTCCAGCCGTCAGTTGACGGTGAGCTCCGCGGGCTCCGGTCATCGAGAGCAGCTCGTCGTAGGTCGTGGAGAAGACGGCGGCCGGGTGTCCGGCGGCGGCCCACAGCTCGTCGTACGCACGCAGGCTGGTGTCGAGCCACGTCGGGACCGGAGCCGGATGCCCGATCGGCGAGACGCCGCCGATCACCTGGCCGGTGTGCGAGCGAACGAACTCCGGGCTGGCCCGCTTCAACCTTCCGGTGTGCTCGGCGACGAGGGCCGTGTCGACCCGATGGGCGCCGGAGGTCAGGATCAGCACCGGGGAGCCACCCGCGTCGAACAGCAGACTGTTCGCGATCGCCCCGACCTCGCAGCCGAGGGCCTGCGCGGCCAGGACGGCGGTGTGCACGGACTCGGGGAGGATGACGATCCGGCCGGTGCCACCGAGGCTCTCGAGCGTGGTCCGGAAGTGTGCGATCGAAGGATGTTCGGCCATGCCGCCGACCTTAGTCAGTGCTTGCCAGGCGACTGCCGGAGGTCGCTGGTCTCGGCGCTCCGTCGGGCCGATGGGGCGGGTGTCCCCCAGCCAGCGGACAGGGGATTGACGGACTGTCGGAGGAGGAGGTGTACCTTTGGTTCTGTTCGAACACGTGTTCGAACACCCGGTTCCGGTGGGGACGACCTCGACCCCCGTCCCCACCGGAGCTGCCCAGGGGTCGATCCGGTTCGTGAAATGCTCTGGGAAGGAGCGGTCGATGCGGCGTTACGACGATCCCGTTGAAGTGCGCAGAGGAGTGGTGGGAGAGCCCGCCCTGGAGGCCCCCGAGCAGTTCCTGTGGCATGGCCGCCTGTGGAAGGTGCGCGAGGTCGTCGCCCACTGGGTGGAGACCGGAGCCTGGTGGCAGTCCGGTGGGGTGCGGGCGGCGATCGGCTCCGAGGACCCCGACGACCGAGGGGTGCTCACCGACCTCCGCGCCGGCGGACGCGGCGCCGACCTCTTGGGAGAGCGGGAGTTCTGGAGGGTCGAGGCCGGTGTCGGACCGTCATCGTCGGGAGTCTTCGATCTCGCCTTCGACTGGGCCGACGGCAACTGGCAACTCGTTGGCTGTGTGGACTGAGGTGAGGTCACCGATGGTCCTGCCGGCCACCACCCACTCCTACCTCGCCCGGGCGGCGGAGTCCCTGACCGAGGCGATCACCTCGACCGACGTCCCGACCCGCTATGCGTGTGCCCATGTGTCCGCTCTCCGGGCAACGGCGGCCCTCCTGGCGGCTCGCGCCCACCCCTCGCCGGCCCGGCGCAAGGTTCAGAAGAACGCCTGGGTGCTGCTGGCCGACGTCGCCCCGGAGCTCTCCGAGTGGGCAGCCTTCTTCGCCTCCGGGGCAGGCAAGCGGGCTGCCGCCGAAGCCGGCTCTCGGCGGGCGGTCACGGCGCGGGAGGCCGACGACCTGGTCCGCGATGCCGACCGGTTCCTCGCGGTCATCGAGATCGCCTTGGGGCTCAGTCCTCACGTTCCCTACGAGGAGCGGCTGTTCGCAGGCGGCTCCAGCAGGGTCGGGGGAGGGCTGAGTGCCTGACCCCTTCGTCCATCTCCATGTCGCTTCGGGCTATTCGCTGCAGTACGGCGCGTCCCATCCCCATGTGCTCGTGGAGCGCGCCGCCGAGCAGGAGATGGACACGCTCGCCCTGACCGATCGGGACGGCACCTACGGGTCGATCAAGTTCGCCAAGGCCTGTCTGCGAGCCGGGATCCGCCCGGTGCTGGGCGTCGACCTGGCCTACACCCCGCTCTCCTCCGTGACGGCATCCCCCTCGAGGTCCGAGACACCCAGCTCCCCTCACCTTGCCCACGCAGTACGCCGCCAGCCGGTGCGAGGAGGCGCCTTCCGCGACCCCCGGCTGCCCCGGGTGACTTTCCTGGCCAGTGGGGGAGGCGGTGCCGGGTGGGCAGCCATCTGCCGACTGGTCTCGGCCACCCATCTGGCCGGTGAGCGCGGTCGCCCGATGGTGAGTCTCGACCAGATCGCCGAGCACCTCGCCGGTGGTGACGTGATGGTGCTGCTCGGACCGACCTCCGAGGTCGGTCTGGCCGCCAGCCTGCGCCGAGACGACCGAGCCCGGGAGGCCCTGGGTCGATGGCGGGAGATCGTCCCACCTGAGAACCTGCTCGTGGAGGTCGTCTCCCATCGGCTGCCCAGCAGGTCACAGGAGTGGGGACCCGGCTCGTCACCGCATGCCGCGCGGATGACCGGGCTGGCCCATCGTCTGGGAGTCGGGGTGGTGCTCACCAACGCCGTCCGCTACGCCGACCGTCTCGACGCCCCGACCGTCGACGTCCTCGATGCCGCTCGCCGACTGGTCGCGCTGGACCACCGCCATGTCGACCGTGGCAACGCCGAGGGCTTCCTCAAGTCCGGCAAGCAGATGCACGAGATGGCCGAGGAGATCTGTCGTCTCGCCGGGCTGGGGGAGCGAGATGCTCGTGACCTGCTGGCCCGCACCCGCACCGTCGCCGACCGGTGCGCGCTCGACCCGCGCCGTGATCTCGGGCTGGGGGAGGTGCACTTCCCGGAGTTCGAGCTCTCCGGTGCAGGCAGTTCGGCCGATCGGCTGTTGCGTGATCGCTGCGAGGGGGCGATCGGTGATCGCTACGGCTCCGCGCCCCGCCAGCGGATCTGGAAGCGGCTCGACGACGAGCTCCAGATCATCGGACGGCTCGGCTACGCCTCCTACTTCCTGACCGTCGGTGACGTCACCGACCTGATCAAGGAGATGGGAGTGCGATGTGCGGCGCGGGGGTCGGGGGCCGGCAGCCTGGTCAACTTCCTGCTCGGTGTCTCCGGGGTCGACCCGATCCGCCATGGACTGCTGATGGAGCGGTTCCTGTCTCCTCTGCGTCAGGCGTTGCCCGACATCGACGTCGACGTGGAGTCCGCGCGGCGACTCGAGGTCTACACCGCGATCCTGGACAGATACGGCGGTGAGCGGTGTGTCTGTGTCTCGATGATGGACACCTATCGGGTTCGTCACGCCGTGCGAGACGTCGGCGCGGCACTCGGGATGCCCCCCGGTGAGACCGACGCCATCGCCAAGGCGTTCCCGCACATCCGGGCTCGAGATGCCCGGGTCGCCCTGCGCGAACTGCCCGAACTGCGTGCCAGCGGGCTCGGAGAGGAACGACTCGACCTGATGTTCAGGCTCGTGGAACGTCTCGATGGCCTTCCCCGACACATCGCCGTCCATCCGTGCGGGGTGCTGCTCTCCGATGCCACCCTGCTCGATCGCACCCCGGTCGAGGCGAGCTATGCGGGGTTCCCGATGAGCCAGTTCGACAAGGACGACGTCGAGGACCTCGGTCTCCTCAAGCTCGATGTGCTCGGCATCCGGATGCAGTCGGCGATGGCCCATGCCCTCGACGAGATCAAGCGGGTCGACGGCCAGGAGATCGATCTGGACGACGAGGCCCAGGTGCCCTTCGACGACGCGAAGACGTTCTCCATGATCAGCCAGTCCAAGACCCTCGGGGTCTTCCAGATCGAGTCGCCGGGTCAGCGTGAACTGGTCGGCAAGTCGGGGATCGAGAGCTTCGAGGACATCATCACCGACATCTCACTGTTCCGTCCCGGCCCGGTCAAGAGCGACATGATCACGCCCTACCTCAACGCCAAGCAGGGGTGGAAGGCGCCGACCTACCTTCACGACGACCTGCGTCCGATCCTCAGCCAGACCCAGGGCGTGGTGGTCTTCCATGAACAGGTGATCGAGATGATCGCCCTGTTCACCGGCATCTCCTACGCCGAGGCCGATGAGAAGCGACGCGCCCTCGGTGACGTGGACGGGATGGCCGAGACCAAGGTGTGGTTCTTTCCCCGGGCGCTGGCGCGGGGTTACTCCACCCCGGTGGTGGAACAGATGTGGAAGGTGCTGGCGGCCTTCGCCTCCTTCGGCTTCTGCAAGGCCCACGCCGCAGCCTTCGCCCTGCCGACCTATCAGTCGGCCTGGCTCAAGGCGCACTGGCCGGCACACTTCCTGTCCGGTGTCCTGACCCACGACCCCGGCATGTACCCCAAACGCCTGATCCTCGACGATGCCCGTCAGTTCGGCATCGCCGTTCTCGGCCTGGACGTCAACGCCAGCGCGAAGACCTATGTCGTGGAACCCATGGGGCCGCTCGACGAGCCGCCGCCCTCGGTGCTGGGTCAGGAGCCCCGACCGGTGGAGGCCGGGCTTCCCGACGGCCGACCCTGGGGGATCCGGCTCTCGCTCTCGGAGGTGAAGGGCATCAACGAGGCCGAGGTCGACCGGATCATCGCCTCGCGGCCCTTCCATTCGCTCACCGACTTCTGGCACCGCGCCCGGGTGTCCCGACCGATCGTCGAGCGCCTGGTGCTGGCCGGTGGCTTCGACTCCACCTACGGCATCGGCTCGAGTCTCGGTGCAGCAGACGGCGTACGCCGCCGCGGCAAGGTCACCCGTCGTGACCTGTTGCTCCAGGTCGCCGAGCTCGACCGTCATGCCCGAGCCGTCGAGAAGGCGGGCCGAGGGCGCGGCCTGGCGGGTCGGCGGGTGGCCCTGGGGTCCGCTTCGCGGCCCGCCGACGTCACGGTCGACCAGGCAGGGGAGCGCAACAGCAGCGACCCGAGGACCCGCGACGGTGCTCGACCACCGAGAGCCGACGGCTACTTCGTCGACGGCAGGCCTGCTCGAGACGGTGTCTGGGCCAAGGCCGCCGCGCAGTCCAAGGCCACCCGCACCCCGCCGCCGGTGACCTCGGTCCAACTCACCCTCGATCTGGGCGACGAGCCCGGGGAGGGACAGGTCAGCGGACTGCCGGAGATGGATGCCCAGGAGCGCATGAAGGCCGAGCTCGAGATCCTCGGCCTCGACGCCAGCCGCCACGTCGTCGACTCCTACGCCGAGTTCCTCGACGACCTCGGCACCACCCGCAGCAAAGACCTCCTCAGCCGGCGCAGCACGTCCGAGCTGTTGGTCGCCGGGGTCAAGGTCGCCACCCAGACCCCTCCGATCCGCTCTGGGCGGCGAGTCATCTTCCTCACCCTCGACGACTCGACCGGGCCGGTGGATGCCACCTTCTTCGAGGATGCCCAAGGTCCCTATGCCGCCACCGTGTTCCACTCCTGGCTGTTGGTGGTGCGGGGCGAGCTGCGCCGGACCGGGCGCCGCGGGGTCTCGCTGCGAGCCACCGGCTGCTGGGAGCTGCCAGAACTCCACGCACTGTGGCGGGCGGAGGGAGTCGACGCGGTCCGAGAGTTCATGTCGATCCTGCCCGAGGGCTATACCCAGGCCGGCGAAGAGGCCATCGCGGGTGCTGCAGACAGTCGCAGCACCCGCCCGGTGATGGCCCCGACCGAAGCCGACGGCCGGGGGGCCGCAGGCGGAATGGGAAGGCGTCGGGTGCTGGTGCACTCCAGCGGTTTCCAGATGTCGCCCTACTCCGACATCAAGCCACCAGGGGAGGAGACCCGTGACGTGGCCCGCAAGTTGTGGCACCGCAGCCCGGGGAGCGCGGGATGAGTCGGCGAATCACTCATCTAGGCTGGCTGCCATGTCGAGCGACCGTTCCGCCAGTGAGCGCCGAGGCGCCGCCCGCACCGCTGTCGTCTGGAGTGCCCTGCACCCGGTTCTCGACAACGCAGGGAGCCCCGAGAAGGAGAGCCGCGACGTCCTCGACATCGGCGGTGGCACCGGTGGTTTCGCGGTCCGGGTCGCTGAGCTCGGCCACCGGGTCGTGGTGGTGGACCCCAGCCCCGATGCGCTGGCCGCTCTGGGGCGGAGGGCCCAGGAACGTGGCGTCTCCGACCGGGTCACCGGTCACCAGGGCGATGCCTCGAGCCTGCTCGACGTGGTCGCGCCGAGCAGCGCCGACGTGGTGCTGTGTCACGGTGTCCTCGAATACGTCGCCGACCCGGTCGTCGCGCTCGGCTCGATCGCCGAGGTGCTACGGCCCGGAGGCACACTCAGCCTCCTGGTCGGCCAACGTCATGCTGCGGTCATCGCCCGGGCGATGGCCGGTCACTTCCAGCAGGCCCGGGCGCTGCTCGACGAGGACAGCGCCGCCACCTCGATCGGTGCCTCGACGGGTGGGAGGGGGACCGGTCGCAGGTTCACCCGCGACGAGCTCGTCACCCTGCTCTCGGCGAACGGCTTCACCATCGCCACGATCCACGGCGTCCGGGTCTTCGCCGACCTGGTCCCCGGTTCGCTGCTCGACCTCGAGCCCGGTGCAGCAGCCGCCCTGGTCGAGCTCGAGCAGGCCGTCGCCGAGCGTGAGGAGTACCTCCCCCTCGCCACCCAGCTGCACGTCATCGCACACTGCTGACCCGACCCCGACCCGGGCAGGACTCCCATGAGCCTGCGTGAGCAGTCCCGCGAGTGCCACATCCTGCACATCGACATGGATGCCTTCTACGCCTCCGTGGTGGTCCGTGAGCGCCCCGAACTGCTCGACGTACCCGTCATCGTGGGGGGAGGCAATCGCGGGGTCGTGCTCTCGGCCAACTACCTCGCCAGGCAGTACGGCGTCCGCTCGGCGATGCCGATGACCCGAGCTCGACGGGCCTGTCCCCAGGCAGTGGTCGTGGCTCCCGACTACGACACCTTCTCTCTGGTCTCGTCCTCGGTGATGGAGAGCTTTCGCCAGGTGACCCCGTTGGTGGAGGTGCTCTCGCTGGATGAGGCCTTCCTCGATGTCAGCGGGGCGACTCGTCGACTCGGGGCGCCCTATGACATCGGTGAGGAGTTGCGTGCCCGGATCCACGACGAGCAGGGCATCACCTGCTCGGTGGGGATCGCCTCCTCGGTCTCGGTGGCCAAGCTGGCAAGCCGCCGGGCCAAACCCGACGGGCTGGTGGTGGTGCCCCCTGCGGCGGTCACCTCGTTCCTGCACCCGCTCGACGTCGGTGATCTGTGGGGGGTGGGGGAGAAGACCCAGGCGATGCTCAACCGACTGGGGCTGGTGACGGTGGGAGACGTGGCGCACACCCCACTCCCCACCCTGCAACGGGCAGTGGGGACAGCCCTGGGCACCCAGCTGCACGAGTTGGCGTGGGGCACCGACCGCCGGGTGGTCAGCTCCGGGGGAGTCGGCTTCTTCGGGATGGGTGGCGGCCCGGACAGCAGCCCCGACAAGAGTGTGGGTGCCCAGCAGACCTTCGGGCGCGACACCGACGACCGCGACCTGGTGCTCAGGGAGGTGTTGAGGCTGACGGCCAAGGTCACCGGTCGGATGCGAGCAGCCTCGGTGGCAGGTCGGACCGTCACCCTGACAGTCCGATTCGCCGACTTCACCACGATCACCCGATCCCGGACCATGGCGGAGGCCACCGATGTCACCCAGGAGGTCTACCGCACCGCGACAGCCCTCTACGACGCTCTCGGACTCCAGCGAGCGCGAATCCGGCTGGTGGGGGTGCGGGTGGAGGGCCTGAAGGTGCGCTCCAGCGTGCACCGACAGCTCGTCCTGGGTGAACCCGAGCACGGTTGGTCCGATGCCGATCGGGCCGTGGATCGCGCCGTACGCCGATTCGGAGCCTCGGCAGTGGGCCCAGCGAGCCTCATCTCATGATCTGCGCTCGAAATTTATTCCCGTTGCCTACCCCATATGTTGATGGCCTGCCTAGACTTGAGGGTGGACCTACCATCCATACCGACGAGTTTCCAGCCGAGGAGGAAGACGTGCCGCTCTCGGAAGAAGAGTTGCGACTGCTCGAGCAGATGGAGCGGGCACTCGTCGAGGAGGATCCCAAGTTCGCCTCGGCCCTGAGAGGAACGTCGTTTCGGCGCACCGCACGGCGCCGGGCCATCCTCGCCGGTGTCGTCTTCGTCGCCGGTGTCGTCGGCCTGATGGCGGGTGCGATCCTGAGCATCGCACCGCTCGGCATCGCCGGCTTCGTCGTCATGCTGCTGTCGGCGACCGTGGGCCTCACCGCCATCCGCGGCCAGTCGAAGAACGCCGCCGCGGGGGAGCAGCCCGATGGCAACCAGGGCCTCCAGTCGGTCGACGGCGAGCGGGGCCGCACGCGCCGCACGCGTCAACAGGCGGGCGGATCCTTCATGGACCGCATGGAAGAGCGCTGGCGCCGCCGCCGCGACAACGGCCTCTGAGCCTCAGCTGCCCACGTGCTCGACCACTTTGTCGGAGTCGTTCATCGACTCGACCTCATCGGTCCGCGCCCACGTCCACGCCCGCGCCGACTTGAACAACGACCTCGGATACCACTCCGACTGACGACGCCGACGACTGCTCACCCCGTTGCGCAGGGCAGTCACGCACAGGGTGACGTCCTCGCGTAGCGCGCCCGGCGAGGCGTCCGAGCGGTGGGCGGAGTAGCGCTCGATCTCCAACGCCAGCACCACCCGGTCCAAGGCCTCGCTCGCCCGGGGGGCGGTGGACCGACCGAGAACAGGTCGCACCGCGGTCCCGGGCGCTGCGAAGTGTGCACCGAGCAGGTCGCCGCTCGCACGAGGAGAACGCCCCACCTGGTAGGGCACGCCGAGATCGACGGCGGCGTCGCGCAACTCGGCCCAGGCGGCCTCGGCGGTGCCCAGCCGCCACCGCCGCTCACGACGCAGCCGCCTCAACGTGCGCGGCACCATCACCAGCAGCCCGACCAGGAGCACCGACAGCATGACCAGCAGGACCCGCACCCAGGGGAAACCGGGCGCGACAGCCGGGCCGCCCGGAGTCAGGTCCTGATCGATCGAGGGCTTGACGTTGCTCGGCGCCGCCGACTGGGAGGCGCTCCCGGAGGTCGATGCACTCGGCTCCGAGGTCGCCACAGGGTCGGGAAGATCCACCTGGGTGTAGGCCGGCGGCGCACCGGTGCGCCCACCCGCGCCCCCCGGCGTGGGCTCGAAACGAACCCAGCCCGAACCTTCGAAGTAGAGCTCCGGCCAGGCGTGGAGGTCGAGTGACGAGTAGGCGTAGGTGTTGTCGCCCACTCGATCGGGTCGCAGGAACCCGACGGCGACCCGAGCCGGGATGCCGAGGGTGCGAGCCATCACGGCCATGGCCGAGGCGAACTGCTCGCAATAGCCCACCCGGCCCTGGGGGCCAGTCGACAGGAAGGCCTCGAGATCGTTCGAGCCGTTGCCGCTGGCGGTCAGCAGGCTGTAGCGGAACCCGCCTTCGGTGCGGAACCAGTTCTGCAGCTGGACGGCACGCTCGAAGTCGTTGCTCCGGCCTGCGGTCACCTCCTGGGCGAGGCGGGAGACGATCGGCGGCAGCTTGTCGGGCAGCGCAGTGAACTTCTCGAGCAACGGTGCCGGGGCGGTCCCGGCAGCCTGCAGCTGCTCCTGGGTCAGCGCCAGGTCGAGACCGCTCGCCGAGTAGTCCAGGTCGCTGGCGAAGTCGTCGTCACCGGAGAGGAAGTCCATGGTCGCCACGTCGTACTTCCACAGGCCGTCGGCCGTGACGCTGGTCGCCGGGACGGGCACGGGAAGCCAGAGCGAACGAAAGGCGTCCGTGGTGGTGTATCGCGCTGTGTACGCCGTTCGTGGGACGTCGCTGGCGACTCCCAGCGGAGCCGGCAGGTCGTGTCCGTCGGCCACCTGATCTCCGGGGATGGCCCGGTTTCCGGTGGTCCACTCGTTCCCGTTGAAGTTGTTCAGCACCGAGTACCGCAGATAGCTCGGGTTGCTCTGGTCGGTCCTCACGGTCAGCAGCAGTACGTCGTCGCCCTGCTTGAGGTCGCGGCGCAGATCGGTCATCGGGTTGACGATGGTGACGTTGTTGCCCGAGCCGGAGCCCTGACCGAAGTCGAAGACGCTCAGGTCAAGCGTCGGCATCAGCGCGGGCAGCACCAGCGCGGCGGCTGTCGCGATGGCTCCCATCGACATCGCGTTGCTACGCGCCGATCCGGTGCGGACCCCGAAACCTGAGGGTGAGTGGGGGTCGGGATCACCGGTGATCTGGCGTCCCCACTGGGAGAACCGCTCATCCTCGCGTAGGAACAGCATGGTCAGGAATCCGACGGCCACCACCACGAAGAGCGACCAGGCGATGCTTCGGCCCCAGATGGTGACGGGCAGGGTGTAGACCATCAGCAGGATCAGCCCGCTCGCCGGCACGCGTCCCCAACCACCGGCCACCAGGTCCACGGCGATCACGGCCAGCACCCCGCAGCCCACGAGCAGTGGCGCCAGGCTTGGCGCCTCGGCAGGCACGGGGGAGGCGTAGCCGCGGGCCGTCTCGACGGAGTCTCGGATCGCCTGGACGGTCGCTGCGAAGGCGTCGGGAGTCGGCAGGTGACCTGCTCCGGTGTCGTTCCCGAAGAGGGCGATCAGCACGATCGCCCCCAGTAGCAGCTGCACGAGGGGCACGAGGAGGGTGGGCACGCGCAGCCAGCGCAGCCCGGCGCCGACGAGGGGCAGAGCCGGGCCCAGGAAGAGGAGAGGGATGAGATAGTCCCAGTAGCTGTCGGCGAATCCTCGCCACGCGAACAGGGTGAACCAGGTCGTCAGTCCGGTGACCAGCGCGAAGATGAGTCCGTGGCCCAGGGCGACGCGGGGGCGGCTCATCGAGGGGCCTTCGTCGTCGGGGCGGCGCCGGCTCCGTGCACCTGCGCCACGGACAGCACGTGGGCCGATCGCCCCAGCTCCTGCCAGACCGTCGCCAACCGGTCACGCGGTCCGAGCGTTGCCGTTCGCCACCCCTGCGCTGAGAGCCAGGCGGCCTCACGATGCGGCTCGTCCCACGACGGACTCTCCCACCGGTGTACGTCGAGCGCGACGGCCAGGGCGGAGGCGGCATGGAGCTGCATCCGGCGCAGCGCCGGCTGATCCTGTTCGACGACGGCGCCGAGCACGGCGACGGTCAGTCCAGACCGGCTGCTCTCCGCCATCCAGGCCGTGTTGATGCGAGCCTGGGGCGCCGCTTCCAGCACGGCGAGCGACTCCAGCAGGGGAGCCGTGTTGGTCGACGAGGACCGGTCGTGCCACACCGTGCTCGGGTCCTCTCCGTGTGCAGTGACCAGTCGGACCGCGAAGCCGCGTTGGCTGAGGTGCATGGCGATCGACGCAGCCGCGGCGACCGCCGTCTCCAGGGAGGAAGCCACTCCGCTGCCCCGGTGGGCGCCGGCGCGGTTGTCGATGAACAGGGTGGCGCGTGACTGCCAGGGCTGCTCCTCGCGGCGTACCATCAGCTCGCCGACCCGGGCGGTGCTGCGCCAGTGCACTCGTCGCAGGTCGTCTCCTTGGCGGTAGTCGCGCACCATCACGTCCTCCGCGGAGCCGATCGAGAAGGCCCGGGGGCGGTTGTCGCCGGAACCTGTGAGGGCTCCGCTGAGCGAGATCGGTGGGAGGGGAACGGTGCGCGGTGTCACGATCAGGGGGACGCTGGTGTTGAACGACCGGCCCAGCTCGACCAGGCCGAACGGATCGTTGACGCGCACGGTCATCGGGCCGATCTCGAACCGTCCCCGGATGTCGCTGCGCACCTGATAGCTGGCGTGCCGCCGCCAACCGCGGGCGATGCCCTCCAGGACGAACCTGGGGCGGTTGCCCAGGACGTACGGCAGGTGCTCCTCCAGCAGCAGGACGCCCGTCGGTGCCCGCCCCTCGTTGGTCAGCGTGAGCTCGACCCGGGCAGGTTGGCCGGCCTCGATGATCTGAGGCGAGATGGTGCGGACCAGGGCGAAGCGGTATCTGGCCTGACCGATCACATAGGCACTGACCAGCGGAAGGGCCACCACGAGGCCACCCACCCGCAGGAGCGAGGACTCGCCGAGCAGCACGGCGCACACGATGGCCGAGACGCCTCCGGCCAGGAACGCCCGTCCTCGGATCGTGAGCCCCGACAGTCCACTTCTCACGATGCCTTCCCCGTCAGCCCTGTGCCTCGGGCACTGCGACCGAGCCGATCACCTGGTCGAGGATGGCGGACGCGCTGCGCCCGCCCATGGCGGCCTCGACCCCGGGGAGGAGTCGGTGCACGAGCACGGACCTGGCGAGCTGCTGGACGTCGTCGGGCAGCACGTAGTCTCGTCCTGCCATGGCGGCCGAGGCCTTCGCCGCCCGGACGAGGTGCAGCGTCGCCCGAGGTGAGGCGCCCAGGGTCAGGTCGCTGCTGCGTCGGGTCGCCGTGGTCAGGGCCACGGCGTACTTCTGCACCGCCAGCGAGACGTGCACCTGCTTCACGATGTTCATCAGCTTGGAGATGCCGGCGGAGTCGGTGACCGGTTCGAGATCCTCCATCGGGTTCACCCCGGTGTGCGTGGTGAGCATCGCTATCTCAGCGGCCTCGACCGGGTAGCCCATCGACACCCGGGCCATGAACCGGTCGCGCTGGGCCTCCGGGAGGGCGTAGGTGCCCTCCATCTCGATCGGATTCTGCGTCGCGATCACCATGAAGGGCGTGTCGAGGTGGTAGGTCGTGTTGTCGACGGTGACCTGACGCTCCTCCATGCACTCCAGGAGCGCCGACTGCGTCTTGGGAGAGGCACGGTTGATCTCGTCGCCGACCAGGATGTTGGCGAACACCCCACCTGGGCGGAACTCGAACTCACGGGTGTTCTGGTTGAAGACCGACACCCCGGTGACATCCGAGGGCAGCAGGTCGGGGGTGAACTGGATCCGCCGCACCGAGCAGTCGATGGAGCGGGCCAACGCCTTGCTCAGCATGGTCTTGCCGACGCCGGGAACGTCCTCGATCAGCAGGTGTCCTTCGGCCAGCATCACGACGAGCGCGGTGTTGATGACGTCGCTCTTGCCCTCGATGACCCGCTCGATGTTCGAGCGCACCTGGGCCGTGATCCGCGCCAGTGTGTCGAGGTCGGCCCCCGTGGAGGTCGAATCTGTCACTGTCTGCCCCTCTGTCCTGTGGATCGGCATTGATCCGGGCTCGCTGCGCCCGAGAGCGGCAGCTGCTGGGTCAACCGTATGTGTGCAGCCAAGTATCCGGCTTCCCCACCCTGCTCCCCACTTTGCCCCACCAACCGCGATCGCGGGACCCCAGGACGGGTTCCAAGGACCTCGCTGAGCGTCGATCGGCCGGCCACGTGCCGTCGGTCGATGGGGCAGGAGGCCGCTGCAGGGGGCGCAGAACGGGTGCAAAACACCGTCAGGATGGTTGACGGTGGATGAAAGTGGAGTAAGGTGGAGCGCAGTGGAGGATCAAGGTCGGTTCTGGGAGGTGTCGGGTGTTCTTCGGCACCTACACGCCCAAGCTCGACGAGAAGGGCCGGCTCTTCCTTCCAGCCAAATTTCGGGACGGATTGTCGGAGGGGCTCGTGGTCACACGCGGACAGGAACGGTGTCTCACCGTCTGGTCCAACGCGGACTTCGACTCCCTCACGCAGCGGCTGTCCGAGGCGTCGCAGACGAACAAGGGCACGCGCGACTACGTGCGGATGCTCTTCTCGGCCGCAACCCAGGAAGTCCCCGACAAGCAGGGCCGGATCTCCATCCCGTCGGTGCTGCGCGACTACGCCGCACTCCGCAAGGACGTGATGGTGATCGGCGCCATGAACCGGATCGAGATCTGGGACCCGGCGTCGTGGCAGCAGTACTCCGAGGAGCAGGAGCAGAAGTTCTCGGAGCTCAGTGACGAAGTCTTCCCAGGCATCTGACGCACACCGCACCACCACAACAGCACAGCGATTCGCAGGACGAGGTCTCGAGCCCGCTTCCCGCTGTCATCTGGAGCACCTTCCCCGGCGCCAGAGGGCAATCCCACGCAGGGAGCGGGCAGGGACCTGGTCCGGCGAATCCATCAGCAGCCAGCCAGTCACCTGTCGGGCACAGCCGATTCATCGGGGTCGAGAACATGAGCATCACACCTGCAGCCCAGCACCTGGGCCGGACGGTCGGCGCCGGCGCCTTGGCGCCGACGCCCGCCGTACGCCGAGTGCGTCACCAGGCTCGCGACGTACTGGCGTTGATGGCGTTCTCGGCGCTCGCCTCCGTGGGGATCGCCGTACTGCTGCTGCTTCTCGCTGCTGCTGGGCGTCAGGCGTCCTGATGGCCGCCCCCAGCCACGTCCCGGTGCTCCTCGATCGGGTCGTAGCCCTCGTCGAGCCCGCATTGCAGCACCCTGGCGCCGTCCTGGTCGATGCCACCCTCGGACTCGGCGGTCATTCCGAGGCGATCCTCGAGGCCTGCCCGCAGTGCCGCGTGATCGGGATCGACCGCGACCCCCACGCACAGCTGCTCGCCGGGGAGCGATTGGCCCGGTTCGGTGAGCGGTTCACCGGTGTCCAAGCCGTCTACGACGAGATCCCCGAGGTGCTCGACGAGCTCGACCTGGGCGAGGTGGGGGCCGTGTTCTTCGATCTCGGCGTCTCCTCGATGCAGCTCGACGTCCGCGAACGAGGCTTCGCGTATGCCGAGGATGCGCCGCTCGACATGCGGATGAACGACGGCGAGGGCGAGACCGCGGCCGACGTCCTGAACACCTACCCCGTGGGCGAGCTGACCCGGATCCTGCGCGACTACGGCGAGGAGAAGTTCGCTGGCCGGATCGCACGAGCGGTGGTCGCGGCACGCGAGAGCGAGCCGTTCACACGGTCCGGGCGACTGGTCGCCCTGTTGTACGACGTCATCCCGGCCCCGGCCCGACGAACCGGGGGACACCCCGCCAAGCGCACCTTCCAGGCGCTCCGGATCGAGGTCAACGACGAGCTCAACGTTCTGCGCCGCGCCATCCCGGCGGCCATCGACGCCATCGGACTCGCCGGCCGCGTCGTGGTCGAGTCCTACCAGTCGCTCGAGGACCGGATCGTCAAGCACGCGTTCGCGGACGCGACCCGCAGCGACGTACCCCCCGACCTGCCCTTCATCCCAGAGGGCCATGAGCCTCTGCTCCGCCTCGTCACCCGGGGCGCCGAGAAGGCCAACGACCGCGAGATCGCGGCCAACCCTCGTGCCGCCAGCGTCCGCTTGCGCGCCATCGAACGGATCCGAGTCGACTCAGGAGTCAGGTCATGAGCAGCGCCGCACCCCAGTTCCGCAGCCGGATGCCGCGACTCGCGGAGGTGGCGGTCGATCGGGCGTTCAACCGTGCGCGACTCACCGTGGTGCCGCGCATGCGCAACCGGGCACCTCGTATCCCGTTCGTCACGCTGGTCACCGTCATCATGCTCGGTGGGGTGGTCGGCCTGCTCATCTTCAACACCTCGATGCAGCAGTCCTCCTTCGCGACCACCAACCTCCAGCAGGAGGCCACGGCCCTGGGGCTGCGTGAGCAGACCCTGCAGATGGAGCTCGAGAACCTGCGCGATCCCCAGCGGGTCGCCCTGAAGGCGCAAAGGATGGGCATGGTGCCGGTCGGCACGCCCGCCTTCCTCGACCTCGACACCGGCAAGGTGCTCGGCAAGCGCGTGCCCACGGTGTCCGACGCACTGCGGATCCGTCCCTTCGGCGCGCTCAAGCCCACGTCGCTGAACCCGCCCCCGACGATCGTGACCGTACCCGCGAAGCGCGGCGCCGGCGACGCTTCTGGTGACTCGACAGGCGACACGGGCACCGCCTCACCCGACGGGCGATCCGGAAACGGTAGGAATGGGTGATGCGCCAGACCCGTCCCACGCCGGAGTCGGCCGGGCTCCGGAGCTATCGCGGGGGAGCGCGCGGCTCGTCGATGTTCCGGTTGCGGTTCGGCTTCATCGTGATCGCGATGATGGTCTCGGTCTTCGGCGCCCGACTGGTGCAGCTCCAGGGTCTCGACCCGCATGCCTACGCAGCGGCGGCAGCCAAGGAGGGCCTCGTCGATGCCGTGTTGCCGGCTCGGCGTGGCGCGATCCTGGACCGCAACGGCGAACCGCTGGCCAACTCCGTCGACGGCATGATGATCGTGGCCGACCCGGTGCAGACGAACGCTCATGCCGCCCAGATCGCCAAGATCCTCGCCAACCGGGTCGGCATCGACTACCTCAACGCGAAGAAGGCCCTGTCGCTCAACGGGGACAGCCGCTTCGCCTACGTGGCTCGACGCGTGCCCTCGACGCTGGCCAACGACGTCCTGGCCCAGATCCGCGGGCTCGGGTTGAAGGGTCTGGACTCACTCGTCGACCCGGTGCGCGACTATCCGGCGCACGACGTGGCCGCCAACCTCGTGGGGTTCATGGACGCCTTCAACAAGCCTCTGGCCGGCTTCGAGCAGGCCTTCGACACCCAGTTGCGGGGCGTCGACGGCAGTGAGCGCTACGAGGTGGGTGGCGGCAACCGGATCCCCCTCGGTCTCAACGACAAGACCCTCCCGACCAACGGGCACGACCTCGACACCACGCTGGACCGTGACACCCAGTGGTATGTCCAGCGGGTGCTGGCTCAAGCGGTCCGCGGGGCGCGCGCCGACTCCGGTTCCGCGGTGGTGCTGGACAGCCGGACCGGCGAGACGATCGCGCTGGCCGACTACCCGACGTACGACGCCGACGAGCCGGGCGACTCCGCGGCGAGCGATCGCGGAGCGCCAGCGGTCAGCGACCCCTTCGAGCCCGGATCGGTCGAGAAGACCCTGACGATGGCCGCCCTGCTCGATCAGAAGCTGGTGACGCCACTCACGCGCATCTCGGTCCCCTCCGAGTTGAACGTGCTCGGTGAGACCATCCACGACCACTGGGACCACGGCACCCTGAACCTCACGCTGACCGGCGTGCTGGCCAAGTCGTCCAACATCGGCACGGTGCTGGCCAGCGAGAAGATCTCCTCCTCGCTGCTGCACCGCTACCTCGTGAGCTTCGGCCTGGGCGCACGCACCGGCAACGGGGTGCCTCACGAGAGTGCCGGTCTGCTGCCCGACGCCGCCGCCTGGACTCCGCTCAGCCGCGCCACCATCGCCTTCGGCCAGGGCCTGGCGGTCACCGCGGTGCAGATGGCAGCGGCCATCAACACCATCGCCAACGACGGCGTCTATGTCTCGCCGAGCGTGATCCAGGGGTCGGCCACCAACGCCCTCGGACAGACGGTCGGCACCGACACCACCCTCACGCGTCGGGTGGTGAGCCCGCAGGCGGCGCAGCAGACGGCGCACATGATGGAGCGGGTCCTGGACCCGGAGGACGGTGTCGCTCCCGATGCGGCCGTCCCGGGCTACCGGGTGGCCGGCAAGACCGGAACCGCCCAGGTCGTAGGCAAGAAGTGCAAGTGCTATCAGCCCGGTGTCTTCAACGTGTCGTTCGGTGGCTTCGCACCGGCCGACGACGCTCGGTTCACGGTCTACATCGTGGTGCGCCACCCCCGCAACGGACTGGGAGGGGGCGCGATCGCCGGGCCGGTCTTCGCCAAGATCATGGGTCACCTCCTTCGCCGCTACGGTGTGCCGCCGACCGGCACGGCACCGTCCTCGCTGCCGATCTGCGGCGACCACAAGGCCAGTGACTGCTGAGCCGCCCGTCGCGATAGCGTCGGCGCCGTGGTGAGAACGTGTTGAGCGAGGAGGAGCTGGCGGCGACGCGTCCTCGGCGGCTCGCTCGCATGCCGCTCGGCGAGCTGGTGGACTGGATCTCACGTTTCTACGGTGAAGAGCCGCGTCTCACCTCGCCCGCCACACGCGACCCCGACCTCACCGGGGTCTCGCTCAGCTCGCATCGCATCGTCCCGGGCGACCTCTACGCCGCGCTGCCGGGTGCTCGCGTGCACGGCGCGACGTACGCCGGGCAGGCGGTGGCCGCCGGAGCCGTCGCGGTGCTCACCGACCCGGTCGGGGCCGAGCTGTGCGCGGGCCTGGGCGTCCCCGTCGTGCAGGTGTCCACGCCTCGACGCCTGCTCGGCAGGCTCGCGGCCCACGTCTACGGCGACCCGGCCACGTCCCTCACCCTCATCGGAGTGACGGGCACCCAGGGCAAGACCACCACCACGCGACTTCTCGAAGGCGCCCTCGAGAGGGCCGGCATCACTGCCGCCGTGATCGGCACCGTCGGCACCAGGATCGGCGGTCGCGACCTCAAGACCGACCTGACGACCCCTGAGGCCCCCGACCTCCACGGACTCTTCGCCCGGATGCTGGAGGAGGGGGTCACCGCCTGCGCCATGGAGGTCTCGAGCCATGCACTGGTGATGGGCCGGGTGGACGGCGTGGTGTTCGACGTCGCGGTCTTCTTGAACCTCGGTCGCGACCACCTCGACTTCCACCGCGACGTCGAGGACTACTACGCCGCGAAGGCCAGTCTGTTCACCCCGGAGAGGGCCCGGCTGGCACTGGTCAACTCCGATGACGAGCACGGGCGCCGGCTCGCCGGGGAGACCAGCCTCCCGGTGACCACCTTCGCCCTCCACGATCCGGGCGCCGACTGGCGGGCGACCGAGATCGTCCTGAACGCCGCGGGATCAACCTTCACTGTCGACGGGCCGGGATTCGAGTTCGAGGCACGCTGTCCCCTTGCCGGTGACTTCAACGTGGCGAACACGCTGGCGGCGGTGGCCGCCTCCGCCCTCGTGGGCCTCGATCCGAGGATGGTGGCCGACGGCATCGGCGACGGCCCCGGTGTCCCGGGAAGACTGGAGCGGGTCGAGGGCGGTCAGGGCTTCGTCGTCGTCGTCGACTATGCCCACAAGCCCGACGCTGTCGCCGCGGCGCTCCGGACGCTGCGCCCACTGACCACCGGCCGCCTGATCGTGGTGCTGGGTGCCGGAGGTGATCGCGACACCGGCAAGCGGCCCCTGATGGGAGAGCTGGCGGCCGAGCTGGCGGACGTGTTCGTCGTCACCGACGACAACCCCCGCACCGAGGACCCCGCGGCGATCAGGGCTGCGGTCCTGGCCGGTGCCCGCCGGCCTGGGAGGGCAGGAGCCGAGATCCTCGAGATCGGTGAGCGCCGGTTGGCCATCCGCGAGGCGATCGGCCTCGCGCACACCGGTGACATCGTCCTGGTGGCGGGCAAGGGACACGAGACGGGTCAGGAGATCGACGGGGTGATCCACCCCTTCGACGATCGGGTGGTCGTCCGCGAGGAGCTGGCGCGCAGATGATCGTGCTGAGCCTTGCCGAGATCGCAGCCGTCGTCGATGGCAGGGTGTCGGGCGACCCCGGCATCCTGGTGGCCGGCGCTGCCGGGGTCGACAGTCGCGCGATCGAGCCGGGCGGACTGTTCGTCGCCCTCGCCGGCGAGCACGTCGATGGCCACGACTTCGCCGAGGTGGCCGTCGCGGCCGGTGCCGCGGCAGTGCTCGGCTCGAGGGCGACGATCGCCCCCACCGTCGTGGTGGACGACGTGGTGACGGCGCTGGGCCGGCTGGCGGCGCACGTCGTGAGTCGGCTGCCGGCGACGACCGTGTTCGCGATCACCGGCTCCCAGGGCAAGACCGGCACCAAGGACTACCTCGCCCAGATCCTCGCGGCAGCCGGACCCACCGTGGCGACTGCAGGCAACCACAACAACGAGATCGGCGTCCCACTCACCATGCTGCGTGCGACCTCGGACACCCGCTACCTCGTGCTGGAGATGGGAGCACGGGGGATCGGGCACATCGCCTACCTGTGCGAGCTGGCACACCCCACCATCGCTGCGGTCCTCAACGTCGGCACGGCCCACGTGGGGGAGTTCGGCAGCCGCGAGGCGATCGCAGTCGCCAAGGGCGAGATCGTCGAGGCGCTGCCGGACGACGGGGTCGCGGTGCTCAACGGCGATGACCCCTTCACCCGGGAGATGCGGTCGCGGACCGACGCCGCCGTGCTCACCTTCGGTGAGGATCCCGGGAGCGACCTGCACTTCTGGAACACCGAAGGCGACCAGCTCGGTCGGGCCACGACCTCGTTCGGCTGGCAGAGCACCCAGCGGCGGGTCTCCCTGACCCAGCCCGGTCTCCACCAGGTCCAGAACGCCGCCGCAGCCGCCACGATGGCTCTCGGTGCCGGCCTCGCCTTCGACGACGTGATGGACACCCTCGGCAGCGCAGTCAGCCAGTCCCCCTGGCGGATGGAGCTGCACGAGAGCGCCGAGGGGGTGGTCATCCTCAACGACTCCTACAACGCGAACCCCGCCTCCATGCGGGCGGCGCTGACGACACTCCAGGCGATCGGGCTCGAACGGGGGGCGCGCACGATCGCCGTCCTCGGCGAGATGCGCGAACTGGGCGCCGAGACAGCCGTGGCCCACCTGTCCGTCGGTGACTATGCGGCCAGCCGACGGATCGACACCGTCCTGGCGATCGGAGAGGTGGCTCGCGGCCTGATCGACGGCGTGATCCAGCACACTGATTCGCCGACCCACGGGGTGTACGCCGCCGACCGGGCCGAGGCTCTGGCATGGTTGCGCGAGAACATTGCGCCCGGAGACGTGGTCGTCGTCAAGGCGTCTCGTGGAGCCGAGCTCGACAAAGTCGCCGAGGTGCTGGTGGAGGAGAACCCGTGAAAGCGATCCTGTTCGGTGGCGGACTGGCCCTGATCATGTCGCTGATCGGCACCCGCTTCGCGATCACCGTCCTGTCCAACCGCGGCTACGGCCAGGAGATCCGGGAGGACGGGCCGACCAGCCACCACACCAAGCGCGGCACGCCCACCATGGGCGGCATCGTGATCATCCTGTCCACAGTGACGGCGTACTTCCTCGCCAAGCTGTTCACCCAGGATGCGCCCTCGGCCAGCGCACTCCTGCTGCTCTTCCTGTTCGTCGGGATGGGCTTCGTCGGCTTCCTCGACGACTTCATCAAGATCTACAAACAGCGCAACCTTGGCCTGCGCAGCAAGGCCAAGATGATCGGCCAGACGCTGATCGCGGTGGTGTTCGGGTGGCTGGCCCTGTCGCCGATGCTCGAGGACGAGCGCTACATGACGCCGGCGTCCAAACACCTCTCCTTCATCCGGGAGATCCCCTGGCTCGCCCTGCCGGCGGTCGTGGCCGTGCTGTTCATCTGGCTCCTCATCACCGGGTTCAGCAACGCCGTCAACCTCACCGACGGGCTCGACGGCCTCGCGACCGGGGCGTGCGTGATGGTCTTCGGTGCCTACACTCTGGTGAACATCTGGCAGAACAACCAGTCCTGCGGGATCGTCGGCGGGAACACCTGCTACGAGGTGCGTGACCCCCTCGACCTCGCCATCGTCTCCGCAGCCATCACCGGCGCCTGCTTCGGCTTCCTGTGGTGGAACGCCTCGCCGGCCGCGATCTTCATGGGGGACACCGGTTCACTCTCGCTCGGGGGAGCGCTGGCCGGCCTGGCGATCCTCACCCGCACCGAGCTGTTGTTGGTCATCCTCGGCGGGTTGTTCGTGCTCGAGACGCTGTCGGTGATGCTCCAGGTCGGCTACTTCAAAGTCACCAAAGGCAAACGGGTGTTCCGGATGGCCCCCCTGCACCACCACTTCGAGATGCTCGGCTGGGAACAGGTCACTGTGGTGATCCGGTTCTGGATCATCACCGGACTCTGCGTCGCCGCCGGTCTGGGCGTGTTCTACGCCGAGTGGGTCGCGGGTGCCTAGCCCGCTCGCGCTGGGCAGGCACGACTCCTGGGAGGGCGTCCGGGCGGTCGTGGCCGGCTTCGGCGTGTCGGGTTTCGCTGCGGCCGACAACCTCAACCACATCGGGGCGAGCGTCACCGCCCTCGACGAGACCCTCACCGAGGAGCGCGCCGAGAGAGCCGAGCTCCTGGAGGTGCTCGGAGCCACCGTCCGCCTGGGGCCGGGCTCGACCCGGACCCTTCCCGACGACGTCGACGTCGTCGTCACCTCGCCCGGTTGGCACCCCACCGCGCCCCTGCTGGCCCAGGCTGCCGCCCGAGGCATTCCCGTCTGGGGTGAGGTCGAGCTCGCGTGGCGTCTGCGTGACCCCGAGCATGCTGCGCCCTGGCTGGCCGTCACCGGCACCAACGGCAAGACCACGACGGTGCAGATGCTCGACGCCATCCTGAAGGCCGCCGGGCTGCGCAGCGTCGCCGCGGGCAACGTGGGTCTGCCGATCGTGGAGGCGGTGATGGACCCCGAGCCCTACGACGTCTTCGCGGTCGAGCTGTCCAGCTTCCAGCTGCACTACAGCTCCTCGCTGAGCTGCGAGTCGGCAGCGGTGCTCAACGTCGCCGAGGACCATCTCGACTGGTATGCCTCGATGGCGCAGTACGCCGCAGACAAGGGCCGCATCTATGAGAACGTGCAGCGCGCCTGTGTCTACAACGCGCAGGACCCGGCCACCGAACGACTGGTCCGCGAGGCCGACGTGGTCGAAGGCGCTCGCGGTGTCGGGTTCACGCTCGGGATGCCCGCGGTGGGCATGGTCGGGCTCGTCGAGGACATCCTGGCCGACCGGGCGTTCATCGAGCAGCGCTCGACCAGTGCCGCCGAGCTCTGCACGGTCGGCGAGCTGGCCAGCCCGGCACCGCACTTCGTGGCCAACGCACTGGCCGCTGCCGCCCTGGCCCGCTCTCACGGCGTCGACCCGGTCGCGGTCCGCGCTGGGTTGCGCTCGTTCCGGCCCGATGGACACCGGATCGCGACCGTGGCCGAGGCCGAGCACGTCACCTGGGTGGACGACTCCAAGGCCACGAACCCTCATGCGGCTCAGTCCTCACTGCAGGCCTACGACCCGGTGGTCTGGATCGCCGGTGGCCTTGCCAAGGGGGCGCGGTTCGACACCTTGGTCGAGACGGTGCGCGAGCGCCTGCGCGGCGTCGTGCTCCTCGGCGCGGACCGCGGGGTGATCGCCGCCGCGCTTTCGCGACACGCGCCCGATGTGCCCGTCATCGTGGTCGACGCCGGGGAGACTGAGGCACGACGAACCACCATGGACCGCGTCGTGGCAGCGGCAGCCGACCTCGCCCAGCGTGGCGACACCGTGTTGCTGGCACCGGGATGCGCGTCGATGGACATGTTCGCCAACTACGGCGAACGAGGAGACGAGTTCGCCGCCGCAGTGCGGCGGCGATTGGCCAGACCGGGCGAACAGCCAGGCGAGTGAACAGGAGGGGGAGTCGTGACCACCGCCACCCCCGACGAGCCGGCTACAGCCTCCTCCTCACGCCGGGGCCCGCTGGCTCCGTTGACGGCGGAGGTGCGCGGTTGGCTGACCACCCTGCAGACCGCCCTGCAGCGACCGCTGACGTCGTACTATCTGCTGCTCGCGGCCTCGGCACTGCTGCTTACCATCGGCCTGATCATGGTCCTGAGCGCTTCGAGCGTCTGGTCCTACGAGAAGACCGGTGATGCCTACCTCATCGCCAAGCGCCAGCTCATGTGGGTCGTCGTGGGCATTCCCTGCGCGTTCATCGCCTCCCGGCTGCCGGAGAAGCTGCTGCGCCGGCTGGCCTGGCCGGGCTACTTCCTGGCCATCGGTCTACTCGCCGCCACCCAGGTCCCCGGGCTCGGGACCACCATCAACGGCAACACCAACTGGCTCGGGGTCGGTCCGTTCGTGATCCAGCCCTCCGAGATCGCCAAGCTGGCGCTGATCCTGTGGGCGGCGCACATCTACGCCCGCAAGGAGTGGCTGCTCGAGGACTGGAAGCACTGCCTGGTCCCGGTCGTGCCAGGCGTCGGACTCGCGACGCTGCTGGTGCTGGTGGGAGGTGACCTCGGCACCGCTCTCGTGCTGTTCGCGATCCTGCTCGGCCTGCTCTGGGTGGTGGGCGCCCCCATGCGGCTGTTCATCCTCGGCATCTCAGCCATCTCCGTGGTCGCGCTGTGGCTGGCCTCGACGAGCATCGAACGCCGCCAGCGACTGCTGACCTTCACCGACCCGTTCCAAGACTTCCACGACACCGGGTGGCAGCCCGCTCACGGCCTCTACGCGCTCGCGTCGGGCGGCTGGTTCGGGCAGGGCATCGGCGCCAGCCAGCAGAAGTGGGGCTACCTTCCCGAAGCCCAGACCGACTACATCTTCGCCGTCCTCGGCGAGGAGCTCGGACTGCTCGGGACGCTGCTGATCCTGATCCTCTTCCTCACCATCGCCTACGCCGCGGTGCGGGTCGCGGTCGCGACCGAGAAGCCGTTCGTGCGCTACCTCTCCTTCGGCATCGTGATCTGGCTGCTGGGCCAGATGATCATCAATGTCGGGATGGTGCTGGCACTCCTGCCGGTCATCGGCATCCCGTTGCCGCTCGTGTCCTACGGCGGTTCGGCTCTGGTGCCGTCCTTGGTCGCCCTGGGGCTGCTGATCGGCTTCGCCCGTCGCGAGCCGGAGGCGGCCGCGGCGCTCGCTGCTCGGCGCCGACACCGGTCCGCCGGCCTGAGCGCGACGTCCACACCCCGCCCCAAGGCAGGATCGCGGCTGTGACCCGCGTGCTGTTGGCCGGTGGCGGGACCGCCGGCCACACCTCGCCCCTGCTCGCGACCGCCGCGGCGCTGACACGACTCGAGGAGTCCGTCGAAGTGACCGTGATGGGCACCGCCCGCGGCATCGAGACCCGGGTGATCCCGGAGGCGGGCTATCCCCTCGAGCTCGTCCCACCCGTCCCGTTGCCGCGTCGTCCCAATGCGGAACTGCTCCGCACCCCCGGTCGGATCCTCGCGGCCCGTCGCGCGGGGCTCGAAGTCGTCGACAGGGTGCGCCCCGACGTGGTGGTGGGCTTCGGTGGCTACGTCTCGGTGCCTGCCTATCTCGCCGCTCGCAAGCGCGGCATCCCCTTGGTCGTACATGAGGGCAACGCGCTGCCGGGCCTGGCCAACCGCCTCGGCGCCCGCTTCACGACTCACGTCGCCACGAGCTTTCCCGACACCGAGCTGCGGCACGCCACCTACCTCGGTCTCCCGATCCGCCGGATGATCGCGACTCTCGACCGCGCCTCGCTGCGTGCCGAGGCACGCGCCGAGTTCGGCCTCGATCCGCTGGCCCCCGTGCTGCTGGTCACCGGCGGCTCACAGGGCGCCCGCCGGATCAACGCCGCCATGGCCGGATCGGCCGCAGCGTTCGCCGAGGCCGGCGTCCAGGTGCTGCACATCGTCGGACCGGCGTACGACCCTGCCGAGTTCGCGCACGAGGGCGCGGTTCCCTACGTGGTTCGCACCTATGTCGACCGGATGGATCTCGCCTATGCCGCGGCCGACGCGGTGCTGTGCCGGTGCGGCAGCAACACGGTCACCGAGGTGTCGGGGGTCGGTCTGCCGGCGGTCTACGTCCCGCTTCCCATCGGCAACGGCGAACAGGCGCTGAACGCCAAGCCCGTGGTCGACGCGGGCGGCGGACTGCTGGTCGCCGACGAGGCACTCACCTCTGACTGGGTGGCGGCGACGTTGCCCGGTCTGCTCACCGACTCCGGTCGGCTGGTCGCGATGGGGGCGGCCGCAGCCGACCTGATCCCGCTCGACGCCGATGACAAGCTGGCCCGCATGGTGCTGGACGCCTGCCGATGAGAGTGCCGGTCCCCGACGTACTCCTGCCCGCCTCCGGGCTGGGGAGGGTTCACTTCGTGGGCATCGGTGGCGCCGGTCTGTCCGGCATCGCCCGGATCATGCTCGCCCGAGGGCTGCAGGTCTCGGGATCGGATCAGGCCGACTCGCCTACTCTCGCGGCTCTGCGCGACCTGGGTGCCCAGGTCCACCTTGGTCACGCGGCCGCGAACGTCCACGACGTCGACACCCTCGTGGTCTCCACGGCGGTGCGTGAGGACAACCCGGAATATGTCGAGGCGGTCCGGCAGGGGGTGCGGATCCTTCCCCGTTCGGCCGCCCTGGCCGCGGTGATGGCAGGCAAGCGGACCGTCGCGGTCGCGGGCACCCACGGCAAGACCACCACCACCTCCCTGCTGACCGTCGCCCTCCAGGCGGCCGGCCTCGACCCGACCTACGCGATCGGGGGCGAGCTCACGAGCACCGGCACCAATGCCGACGAGGGCTCCGGCGACCTCTTCGTCGCGGAGGCGGACGAGTCCGATGGCGCGTTCCTGGTGTATTCGCCGTACGCCGCAGTCATCACCAACGTCGATGCCGACCACCTCGACCAGTGGGGCACCGAAGAGGCCTACCGTGCGGCCTTCTCCGCATTCCTCGCCCGCATCGACCCTGCTGGCTTCCTGGTCGTCTGGGCAGACTCCGAGGCCACCTCCGCCCTGGCGGACGAGGCCCGCAGCCGGGGCCTGCGCACGATCACCTACGGGCAGAGCCCCTCGGCCGACCTCCAGCCCGGCGTGATCGAGGAGCACGACGGACGCTCCACGTTCACGGTGCCCGGGCACGGACAGATCACGCTGCAGATCCCCGGCCGCCACTATGTCCACAACGCGTTGGGGGCCGTCGCCGTGGGACTCGAGCTGGGGGCGGACTTCGCGTCATTGGCCTCCGGCCTGGGGTCCTTCACCGGCACCCGTCGCCGCATGGAGCTCAAGGGCGAGGCCGGGGGAGTGCGTGTCTACGACAGCTATGCCCACCACCCGCGCGAGATCGCCGGTGACCTCCAGGCAGCGCGTTCGCTGGCAGGGACGGGGCGAGTGGTCGTCGCGTTCCAACCACACCTCGTCTCGCGCACCCGGATCTTCGGAGTCGAGATGGGCGAGGCGCTCGGCCTGGCCGACCAGGTCGTCGTACTCGATGTCTACCTCGCTCGTGAGGACGCGGATCCCTCCGTCACCGGCCGCGTCGTGGCCGCGGCCGTGCCGCTCCCGGCGACCGACGTGGAGTTCGAACCCGACTTCGAAGCGGTGCCCGAACGGCTCGTGGCCCGCGCGAGGCCGGGCGACGTCGTGCTCACGTTGGGTGCGGGTGATGTGACCACCCTCGGGCCTCGGGTGCTCGACCTGCTCGACCGAGCGGAGGGACTGCGGTGAGCACCGACAGCATGGAACGAACCATCGAACGCACCCGCAAACGGTTCGCCCGTCGACAGCGCACGAGGCGCTGGTTGCGTTGGCGGGCGATCCTCGCCGCCGTGCTGATGGTCCTCCTGGTCTCGATCGCGGTGTGGCTGGTGTTCTTCTCGAGCGTGCTCGCCGTGAAGGGCGTCGGTGTCGCCGGCACCGTGCTGCTCACCGACGACGAGGTGCTCGCGGCCGCCGCGGCGCCGGTCGGTGAGCCGCTGGCGCGGGTCGACTTGTCCCGCATCGAGGGACGGCTGCGCGCCTTGGCCGCGGTCAAGGACGTCGAGGTCACCCGGGAATGGCCCGACCGCATCCACATCCAGGTGATCGAGCGCACCGCCGTCGCGGCGGTGCCGGTGGGGTCCGGGTTCAAGGGCATCGATGCCGACGGCGTGTTGTTCCGCGACTTCAAGGGACGCCCGAAGGACCTTCCGGAGATCGTGCTGCCCGACGGGATCGGCCAGGACGCCATGAAGGAGGGTGCCGACGTCGTCGCCGCCCTGCCGGCCGAACTGCAGCGTCGCATCGACCACGTCGAGGTCGAGTCGATCGACAAGATCTCCCTTGTCCTCGGCGACGACAAGCTGGTGGTGTGGGGGAGCGCTGAGGAGTCCGGCGACAAGGCCCGGGTGCTGGCCGCCCTCCTCGCCGCAGCCCCCAAGGCCTCGCAGTACGACGTCAGCGCTCCCGGGCAGCCGACCACCCGCAACTGAACTCCTGCCCCACGAATCCCCGGTTATCCGGGGATGTTCGCGGTTGTCAGGCGTTGCAACGGCTGACAACCGCGAGTTTCACCGGATATCCGGGGATCCCGACAAGGACTTCGCGAGAAAGATTCGCCGCGCTACGGCATGTCGCGCGAGTTGTCGGCCTCTCTTTCCTTAACGTCTTCTCCATCGAGAGGTTGACATAACTATAACCCTCAGGCTCAGGGTTAGAGTTCCTGAGCTGAGACAGCCCTCGACTTCCCCACGAGTTACCAAATCTGGACACCGACAGCGAGAGGCAAGCCGTCATGGCAGCAGCGCAGAACTACCTGGCCATCATCAAGGTCGTGGGTATCGGTGGTGGTGGGGTCAACGCCGTCAACCGGATGATCGACGTCGGGCTGAAGGGCGTGGAGTTCATCGCCATCAACACCGACGCCCAGGCCCTCCTCATGAGTGACGCCGACGTCAAGCTCGACATCGGCCGCGAACTGACCCGCGGGCTCGGCGCCGGCGCCAACCCCGACGTCGGGGCCAAGGCGGCCGAGGACCACGCCGACGAGATCGAGGAGGTCATCAAGGGCGCCGACATGGTGTTCGTCACGGCGGGCGAAGGCGGTGGCACCGGCACCGGTGGTGCCCCGATCGTGGCTCGGATCGCTCGATCCCTGGGCGCCCTGACCATCGGCGTCGTCACCCGCCCGTTCGCCTTCGAAGGGCGTCGCCGGGCCAAGTCGGCAGAAGACGGCATCGCCGCTCTGCGCGAAGAGGTGGACACCCTCATCGTCATCCCCAACGACCGCCTGCTGTCGATCAGCGACCGCAACGTCTCGGTGCTCGACGCCTTCAAGCAGGCCGACCAGGTCCTGCTGCAGGGTGTCTCGGGCATCACCGACCTGATCACGACGCCCGGCCTGATCAACCTTGACTTCGCCGACGTGAAGTCCGTGATGGCCAATGCGGGATCGGCACTGATGGGCATCGGCTCGGCCCGCGGCGAGGACCGGGCCGTCGCGGCGGCGGAGATGGCGGTGTCGAGTCCGTTGCTCGAAGCCTCCATCGAGGGTGCGATGGGCGTCCTGCTCTCCATCGCCGGTGGCTCCGACCTCGGACTCTTCGAGATCAACGAGGCGGCGGCGCTCGTGGCGCAGTCCGCCCATGCCGAGGCCAACATCATCTTCGGTGCCACGATCGACGACGCCCTGGGCGACGAGGTCCGGGTGACGGTGATCGCCGCAGGCTTCGAGGGTGGCATGCCGAAGCGCCGCGACGAGGGAAACGTGCTGCGCCGTGAGCCCCGCCCTCAGCAGACCCAGGAGGAGACCCGGGCGGCTGCTCAGGCCCTGGCGAAGGAGCGCGTGACCGTGCCGGCTGCACCGGCACCGCGCACCGAGGCCCAGACAACGGTGGAGACCGGCGCGCCGTCCCCGGCAGGACAGTCGTCCCGACCGGCCAGGCAGGTCGCCTTCGATGACGACGACCTCGATGTCCCCGACTTCCTGAAGTAGGCGATCGCACCCTCGTGTTCGCCTACCGCGACACTCGTGAAGGCGGCGTGGGGCTCTCGGGGGCCGTCCATGTCGCCTTCACTGACGTCCATCTCGACCTTGCCGAAGCCGGCCCGGATCGCGATGACGCCTTGGCCCGCCTGGGGGATGCCCTGGAGGTCCCGATCCAACGGATGCACCAGGTCCACGGTGTGGACGTCTCGGAGGTGGGCGACGCTCCCCAGCAGGAGCCCGAGGCGGACGCCCTGGTGACCCGTGCAACCGGTCTCGCCCTTCTGGTGCGTGTCGCTGACTGCGTGCCGGTGATCCTCGCCGATCCACGGCGTGGCCTGATCGGTGTCGCCCACGCCGGCCGAATGGGGATGGCTGCAGGCGTGGTTCCCCACACGGTCGAGAGGCTGCGTTCGCTCGGGGCGGTTGAGCTGACCGCCTGGGTCGGACCCCACATCTGCGGACGCTGCTACGAGGTGCCCGAGGAGATGCGAGCCGAGGTCGCCGGCCGGGTGCCACCCTCCTGGTCCGAGACGCGGTGGGGTACGCCGGGCCTCGACCTCGGGGCCGGCGTACGCGCACAGCTGCTGGCCGACGGCTGCGAGGTCATCGACGTCCCCGGCTGCACTCTGGAGGATGCCCGCCTGCACTCCTATCGCCGCGACGGCGCCGCCTCGGGCCGCTTCGGCGGACTGGTCTGGCGGGGCCCATGAACGATTCGCGCGCGAGCGAGATCGCCACCAACCTTGGGCGGACGCGGCAGCGGATCGCCGACGCATGTAGCCGAGCTGGCCGCCACCCGGACGAAATCACCCTGGTCGTGGTCACGAAGTACTTCCCGGCCTCCGACGTCCACATCCTGGCCGAACTCGGAGTGAGCGATGTGGGTGAGAACCGCCATCAGGAGGCGGCCTCGAAGCACTCGGACTGTGCCGACCTCGACCTGCGGTGGCACTTCATCGGCGGCCTCCAGAGCAACAAGGCCGGCGCGGTGGCGGCGTACGCCGACGTAGTGGAGTCGATCGACCGCACCAAGCTCGTCGCGCCCCTGACCCGAGGTGCTCAGGGTCGCTCCAGCCCTCTCGACTGCCTGGTCCAGGTCAGCCTCGACGAGCCCGGGGCCGCTGGTGCTCGAGCAGGAGCCACACCCGAGGAGGTTCCAGACATCGCCGGGGCCATCGAGGCTTCCGAGACGCTCGCGCTCCGCGGCCTGATGGCCGTTGCCCCGCTGGGAGCCGACCCGGTCGGCGCGTTCGCGCGCCTGGCCGCGATCGCGGAGAAGTTCCGCCGTGAGCACCCGGGGGCGGTCTGGTTGTCAGCCGGCATGAGCGGCGACCTCGAGGCCGCCATCGAATCGGGCGCGACACACGTGCGGATTGGGTCCTCGGTCCTCGGTCCGAGGCCCGAGATCAAGTAATGTCCAGAGCAACGAGTGCCTCACACCGGGCACAGGAGTTCGAGAGGTCACACCCATGAGCGGCGCGATGCGCAAGATCGGCGAGTACCTCGGCCTGCTCGAGGAAACCGAGCGTTACGACGACGAGTTCGGCTACGACGACGACACCGACGAGAACACCGAACCGACCCCGGTGCGCAGTGCCCGGCCGGCTGCCCGACCCTCTCCCGAGGCGCGCACGAAGCCGGCCCCCGTGTCCAGCATCTCCGAGCGCCGCCGGCCCGCCGGCCCGGCCTCGGGACCTACCGGAGTAGTGGCCGAGTTGTCCCGTATCACCACCCTGCACCCCAGCACCTACAACGAGGCCCGCACCGTCGGCGAGAACTATCGCGACGGCACCCCGGTCATCATGAACCTCAGCGAGATGGACGACGCCGACGCCAAGCGCCTCGTCGACTTCGCGGCGGGCCTGATCTTCGCCACCCGCGGAACCATCGAGCGAGTGACTGCCAAGGTGTTCCTGCTGTCCCCACCCAACGTGACCGTCGCGGCTGAGGACAAGCAGAGGATCGCTGAGGGTGGCTTCTTCAACCAGAGCTGAGCGCCTGCGGCGCCTTGGACCGGGGTCACCTGTGTTGGATGCGTCTGACAGCCTTGCCGCATGACCATCGTCGGCTCTGCGATCGCGACGGTCCTGTGGTTCTTCATCGCCTTGCTGTGGGCGCGCTTCATCGTCGACTGGGTCCAGGTGCTGTCCCGGTCCTGGCAACCGCACGGACCGTTGCTGGTGCTCCTGGAGATCGTCTACTCGATGACGGACCCGCCGATCAAGGCGATCCGCCGGGTCATCCCGCCCCTTCGTCTCGGCGGCTTCGCGCTCGACCTCGCGTTCCTGCTCGTGATGATCAGCGCGTATGTGCTGCTGCGAGTGAATGCCGCCATCTTCCTCTGACGGCGCGACACCCCAAAGGCGGCGGGTTTATTAACAGCAGCCACTGCTGTAGCGCTATGGTTCCTCAGACAGAGCATTTGTTGACGACTATTGAATGGGTGAGGGTCATGCCGTTGACGCCTGAGGACGTGAGCAACAAGCGGTTCACGCCCGTGCGCCTCCGCGAGGGCTACGACATGGGCGAGGTCGACCAGTTCCTCGACGAGGTCGAAGCCGAGTTGGCCCGACTGACCAAGGAGAACGACGACCTTCGCTCGAAGTTGTCCGCGGCCCAGTCCGGCGCCCCGGCATCGTTCGCGAAGCCCCCGGAGCCGACTGTGGAGGAGAAGGCCCCCGAGCCGGAGCCCGAGCCCGTCGAGGCCGCCCCGGAGCCGGTGGTGGCTGCCGCTGCCGTCACTCCGGCCGAGACCATCCGGGTCGAGACCGTGCCGCAGGCGTCCAACGCTGCCGCTCGGCTTCTCGAGATCGCGACGCGCAACGCTGACGAGCTCGTGGACGAGGCCAAGAACGAGGCTGACAAGATCATCGGGGAGGCCCGCACCAAGGCCGAGCGTCTCGAGAGCGAGGCCAAGACCAACGCCGACCGTGCCGAGGCAGATGCGCGCCAGCGGTCGCAGATGCTCGACCAGGAGACCACCGAGAAGCGCACGCAGCTCTTCGGTGACCTGGAGAAGGAGCGCGACAAGCTCAACGGTGAGGTGGAGACGCTGCGCTCCTTCGAGCGCGAATACCGCTCCCGCCTGAAGAGCTACTTCACCCAGCAGTTGGAGGCGCTCGACCACGGCGGCGAGTCCATCGCGCCCACCGGCGACGTGTCGGGTGCCGCTCCCAAGCGGCTGCGCTCGATCCTCGGCGACGACGAGGGCTGAACACCGCAACAAGCGCTTCGATGATGGCCGGATCCCACCACGGGGTCCGGCCATCTTCGCTGTGGTGGGCGTGGCAGTTTGAGTACGCCCGGTCGAGGGGCTAGCCTCCCAGCACTCGCGGTCACCGACGTCGTGGCCGCGGTGGACATTTCCGGCACAGGCGTCAGCGGCCATCCACGGCAGCACCGAACTCTGGGGTGAACAAGGTGACAGCGAAGAAGACCGCGGCAAAGCGGACTCCCGCCAAGAAGGTTCCCGACGTGGCGAGCCTCGCCGTCAAGGAGGGCGAGGACCCCTGGACCAAGGCGGAGCTCGACGAGGTCCTCACCGAGCTTCATGCCTACGCCGACCGGCTGACCGCGGAGCTGCATGACCAGGAGATCGAGCTGGCCGGCCTGATGCGTGACGCCGGCGACGGCGCTGGTCAGGATCAGGCCGACCTGGGCGCCACCAGCTTCGAGCGCGACCACGAGCTCACCGTGGTGAACAACTCCCGGGAGATGCTGGCGCAGACCCAGAGGGCGCTGGCTCGCATCGACGACGGCAGCTACGGGGTGTGCGAGTCGTGTGGCAACCCCATCGGCAAGATGCGGGTGATGGCGTTCCCGCGTGCGACACTTTGCCTGTCATGCAAGCAGCGCGAGGAACGTCGCTGAACTCCGGCGACCAGACCGAATCCCCGATCACTCCCGCTCAGCGGACTCGAGTACGTCGGGTCTTCATCGTCACCGCCGTCCTTGCCTACGCCGTCGACGTCGGCACCAAGATCCTGGCTGTCGAGCGCCTTACCGGCAAGGGACGCGTCGACATCCTCGGCGACCTTCTCGGCCTCAACCTGGTCCGCAACCCCGGTGCGGCGTTCAGCACCGGCTTGGGCTTCACCCTGGTCTTCAGCCTGTTGGCCATCGTCGCCACCGGTGTGGTGCTGTGGCTCTCCAGGCGGCTGGGATCGCGTCTCTGGGCGGTCGGCATGGGCTTGCTGCTCGCCGGGATCACTGGCAACCTCACCGATCGGCTCCTCCGCGATCCTGCGCCGCTCCGTGGCCACGTGGTGGACTTCCTCGAGCTGCCGAACTGGCCGATCTTCAATGTCGCCGACGTCTGCCTCAACCTCGGCGTGCTCATCATCCTGATCCAGACCGTGCGTGGCGTCGGCCTCGACGGATCGCGTGCCGCCCAGCGCGGGTCCGAGGCCGACGAATGAGCGAGCAGCGCACGATCCTGGTGCCCGACGGTCTCGCTGGCGAACGGGTCGACACGGCCATCGCCCGAATGTTCGGCCTCTCCCGCACCCGCGCCGCCGACCTGATCGCCTCCGGACTCGTCCAGGTGGACAGTCGCGACGTCGGCAAGTCCGACCGGGTCGATGTCGGGCAGGTCCTCGAGGTGACCCTGCCTGATGTGACCTCGGGCATCGAGGTGGTGCCCGAGGTCGTCGAGGGCATCAAGATAATCCACGACGACGACTCCATCGTGGTGATCGACAAGCCCGTCGGCGTCGCCGTGCATCCCTCACCGGGCTGGTCAGGCCCCACGGTGGTGGGGCATCTGGCCGGAGCCGGGTTCCGCATCGCCACCAGTGGGGCCTCGGAGCGCCAGGGGATCGTCCAGCGACTCGACGTCGGCACCTCCGGGGTGATGGTGATCTGCAAGTCCGAGCATGCCTACTCGGTGCTGAAGAACGCGTTCCGGCATCGCACGGTCGACAAGACCTACCATGCGCTGGTCCAGGGTCACCCCGACCCGCACGAGGGCACCATCGAGGCTCCCATCGGGAGACACCCGAAGGCCGACTACAAGTTCGCCGTCATGGCCGACGGGCGCCACAGCGTCACCCACTACTCGACGCTGGAGGCGCACCGGTTCGCCAGTCTCCTCGAGGTCCACCTCGAGACCGGCCGGACCCATCAGATCCGCGTGCACATGTCGGCCCTCAAGCATCCCTGCGTCGGCGACCTGACCTACGGCGCGGACCCCACCCTGGCCACGCGGTTCGGCCTCGAGCGCCAGTGGCTGCACGCCGTCCGACTGGGGTTCGAGCATCCGGAGACCGGCGACCTCGTCAGCTATGAGTCGGCCTACCCGGCCGACCTGTCCGCGGCCCTGGAGTCGGTTCGTGGAGCGGATTGACGAGAGCCACCTCTCGTTGCGCCGCGCGACGCAGGCAGACCTTCCCGCGCTGGCCGAGCTCTACCTGCGCTCGCGCGCCGCGGCGGCGATGCCGCCCGGCGTACACCCGCCGGACGCGGTCCGGGAGTGGTACGCCGGATGGGACCTGGCCGTCCTCGAGGTCTGGCTGGCCGAGACCGCGGGGGGAGTCGTCGGCTTCGCGGCTGTCAGGGAGTCCTGGCTCGAATCCCTGTACGTCGCACCGGCTGCTGCCGGCCAGGGGGTGGGCAGCGCCCTGCTCGACCTCATCAAGGTCCTCAGACCCGAGGGCTTCGAGCTGTGGGTCTTCGAGAGCAACCTCCCGGCCCGCCGCTTCTACCGGGCCCACGGGCTGGCCGAGCTCGAGCACACCGACGGCTCCGACAACGAGGAGCGGGCACCCGACATCCGGATGGGCTGGCACCGGTCCCAGCACTGATGCGATCGGAATGTCGGTGCTGAGTGCCATGCTCCGTCGCGTAGGCTGATGGCCTTCCCCGATGAGGCTTGTGTCAGTCGACTCAAGCGTCGCTGATCGGTCCCATTTTCGAGCTGCGTTGGGAGAAGGTTCACCGGATGTCGTCTTCGTCCCCGGCTGGATCGTCGGCTGACTTCGTGCATCTGCACGTCCACACCGAATACTCCATGCTCGACGGCGCCGCGCGCCTCGGTGACATGTTCTCGCGCACCGCCGAGCTCGGCATGGGTGCCATTGCCATGACTGATCACGGCAACGTGTTCGGTGCCTACGACTTCTACGCCAAGGCGACGGCTGCGGGCATCAAGCCGATCATCGGCATGGAGGCCTACGTCACCCCCAACACGCCGCGCTCCGAGCGCAAGCGGGTGCGCTGGAACAACGGCGGCGACGACGACGTGTCCGGGTCGGGTGCCTACACCCACATGACCCTGCTGGCCGAGTCGACCGCCGGCATGCACAACCTGTTCCGGCTCTCCACCCGGTCCTCGACGGAGGGCTTCTTCTACAAGCCCCGCGCCGACCGGGAGCTCCTCGCCGAATATGCCGAGGGACTCATCGCCACCACGGGGTGCCCTTCCGGCGAGATCCAGACCTGGCTCCGGATCGGTGACTACGACAAGGCCCGTCAGTCGGCTGCCGACTTCCAGGAGATCTTCGGGCGCGACAACTACTTCCTCGAGCTGATGGACCACGGCCTCGACATCGAGACCCGGGTCCGTGACGGCCTGCTGCGACTGTCGGCCGACCTCGGCATCCCGCCGATCGCGACCAACGACTCCCACTATGTCAACCCGGCCGATGCGGGGTCCCACGAACACCTGCTGTGCGTGTCCAGTGGCAGCACCATGGCCGACCCCAAGCGGTTCAAGTTCAACGGCGACAGCTACTACATCAAGTCGCCCGCCGAGATGCGCGATCTGTGGGAGCACCGCAACGGGCTCAAGGCGGCGTGCGACAACACGCTGCTGATCGCGGAGCGCTGCGAGGTCGAGTTCACCGAGGGCAACGGCACCTACATGCCGCGCTACCCGGTCCCGGCGGGGGAGGACGAGAACTCCTGGTTCGTCAAGGAGGTCGAGCGCGGCCTGCATGTGCGCTATCCCGCGGGAATCCCCGATGCGGTGCGCACGCAGGCCGACTTCGAGGTCGGCGTGATCACCTCGATGGGCTTCCCCGGCTACTTCCTCGTGGTGGCCGACTTCATCAACTGGGCCAAGGAGAACGGCATCCGGGTCGGTCCCGGTCGCGGCTCGGGAGCCGGGTCGATGGCGGCGTACGCGATGCGCATCACCGACCTCGATCCTCTGCAACATGGACTGATCTTCGAGCGCTTCCTCAACCCCGACCGGGTCTCGATGCCCGACTTCGACATCGACTTCGATGAGCGCCGGCGCGGTGAGGTGATCCGCTACGTCTCGGACAAGTACGGCGACGACCGCGTCTCGATGATCGTCACCTACGGCACCATCAAGGCCAAGCAGGCGGTCAAGGACTCGAGTCGCATCCTCGGCTATCCCTTCGCGATGGGCGACAAGATCACCAAGGCGATGCCCGCGGCGGTGATGGGCAAGGACGTTCCGCTTCGCGAGATCTTCAACCCCGAGCACAAGCGCTACGGCGAGGGTGGCACGTTCCGTGCCCTCTACGACGGCGAGAGCGACGTCAAGACGGTGGTCGACACGGCGATCGGCATCGAGGGTCTCAAGCGTCAATGGGGCGTGCATGCGGCCGGCGTGATCATGTCGAGCGAGCCCTTGATCGACGTCATCCCGCTGATGAAGCGCGAGCAGGACGGCGCGATCATCACCCAGTTCGACTACCCGACCTGCGAGAAGCTCGGGCTGATCAAGATGGACTTCCTCGGGCTGCGCAACCTGACGGTCCTCGATGACGCCCTCATCAACATCTCGGCCAACCGGGGTGAGAGCGTGGTCCTGGAGGATCTCGCACTCGAAGACGGCCCGACCTACCAGCTCCTGCAGCGCGGCGACACCCTCGGCGTGTTCCAGCTCGACGGGGGCCCCATGCGCTCGCTGCTGCGTTCGATGCGCCCGGATGCGTTCGAGGACATCTCCGCGGTCGGCGCGCTCTACCGCCCAGGCCCCATGGGGGCCGACTCCCACAACAAATACGCTCGTCGCAAGACCGGCCGGGAGCCGGTGGAGGCCATCCATCCCGAGCTGGCCGAGGCGCTGGCCGATGTCCTCGGAGAGACCTACGGACTGATCGTCTACCAGGAACAGGTGATGGCGATCGCCCAGAAGCTGGCCGGCTACACGTTGGGCCAGGCCGACCTGCTGCGGCGGGCCATGGGCAAGAAGAAGAAGGAGGAGCTCGACAAGCAGTTCGCGACCTTCTCGGCCGGCATGTCTGAGCGCGGCTACTCGGCGGGCGCGATCAAGACCCTGTGGGACATCCTGCTGCCCTTCTCCGACTACGCCTTCAACAAGGCACACTCGGCCGCCTACGGACTGGTGTCCTACTGGACCGCCTATCTCAAGGCCAACTATCCGGCCGAATACATGGCCGCGCTCCTGACGTCGGTGAAGGACGACAAGGACAAGATGGCGATCTATCTCAACGAGTGTCGCCGGATGAAGATCCAGGTGCTGCCACCGGACGTCAACGAGTCCGCGGCCACCTTCACTCCCGTCGGCAACGACATCCGCTTCGGCCTGACCGCGATCCGCAACGTCGGCCACCATGTGGTGGACGCGATCGTCGCGGCGCGCCGTGAGAAGGGCCGCTACGCCGACTTCAACGACTTCATGGAGAAGGTGCCGGCGCTGGTCTGCAACAAGCGGATGATCGAGTCCCTGGTCAAGGCCGGCGCGTTCGACGAGATGAAGCACAAGCGTCGAGCGTTGGTGGCCATCCACGAGTCGGCCGTCGACCAGTACGTCGACATCAAGAAGAACGAGGCCATCGGCCAGGACTCCCTGTTCGGCGGTCTGGACGACGGAGAGTCGAGTGGGTTCGGGATCTCGGTGACGATCCCCGACATCGATGACTGGGACAAGATGACTCTGCTGGGACACGAGCGGGAGATGCTCGGGCTCTATGTGTCCGACCATCCGCTGCTCGGGCTCGAGCACGTGCTGGCCAACAGTGCCGACTGCTCGATCGGTCAGCTCATGCTCGACGAGGAACGTCCCGACGGTTCGCCGATCACCATCACCGGGTTGATCACCTCGGTGCAGCGCAAGATCACCAAGCGGGGTGATGCGTGGGCGATGGTCACCGTCGAAGACCTCGATGGCGCCATCGACGTCCTCCTGTTCCCGAGCAGCTATCAGCTTGCGAGCACCCATCTCGGCGAGGACAACATCATCACCGTCAAAGGAAGGCTCTCGCGCAGCAAGGACGTGGCAGAGATCCACGGGCAGGAGGTCAGCGTCCCCGACCTGTCCGACGGGCCGAGCGGGCCTGTCGAGATCACCCTGCCCGCGACCCGGTGCACCGGACCGGTGGTGGAGCAGCTCAAGGATGTCCTCGGCACGCATCCGGGCATGACCGAGGTCAGGCTCCGGCTGCTCAATCGGGCCTCGACCACGGTTCTCAAGCTTGACGACCGGCTCAGGGTGGCGCCCACACCGGCACTGTTCGCCGACCTCAAGCAACTGTTGGGGCCGGGATGTCTGGGCAGCTGAGCCAGTCGGCCCCGACGTGGGAGGAGCCGGTCGAGTCCACCGGGCCGACCCGTCGGATCGTGATCCAGGTGCTGGCGATCGTGGGCTGCCTCGTCGTGGCCGGCGCCCTCGCCGGAGTCGTGTGGGAGCAGATCTGGACCCCGCCTCCGGGCGTGGCCTTCCACGGCACCTGGGTCCTTGACGGTGAAGGCCTTCCCGAAGACTTCGCGAGCACCGGGCTGTTCGCGCTGATCGGGGTGATCGTCGGGCTGGTCGTCGGGGCGATCGTGGCCTTGGTGTTCCACGAGGACGAGGTCTTCTCGCTGGCGGCCGTGGTCCTCGGCGCCGCCCTCGCGGTCGCGGTCATGTGGTGGGTGGGCACGACGCTCGGACCGCCGGACCCCGCTGTGCTGGCGAAGACGGCAGACGACTTCGAGCCCATCGTCGGCAACCTCACTGTGCGCGGCCTGCCGGCGTTCCTCGCGCTACCGTTCGGTGCGATCCTGGCCACGGCCGGGGTCTATTTCCTGCGCAGCCCACGCTCCTCGCGCTGACCCTGACCCCGGCACAGCCGCCAAGCAGCCGATGACAAGCCGGTTTGTGGAGATTGCCGACGCGGCACGAGGTCCACGGTTAAACTCGCGGACGCAACTCGTGGACAATCACAGGGGGATCCACCGTGTCCAGCAACTTCCCGCCTTCCGGCGGACCAGACATTCTCGACTCGTCCGGAGGAACTCCGGAGCAGCCTGCAGCGCGGAACAACCGCAGGGCCGCCTACGCTGCGGCCGGGATCATCGGCACGGTCGTGCTCGCCGGTGGTGCGGCCTGGGCGGCCAGCTGGTACCTCTCGTCGGGCGCCGACGCGGCTGAGATGCTGCCCGACTCGACCCTGGCCTTCGCGCAGATCAACCTCGACCCGAGCGGCGAGCAGAAGATCGAAGCGCTCAAGACGCTGAACAAGTTCCCTGGACTCAAGGACGAGATGGACCTGAGCAGCTCCAGCGACCTGCGCAAGTCGCTGTTCGAGCAGATCCAGAAGGACGGCACCTGCGCAGACCTCGACTACGACGTCGACATCAAGCCGTGGCTCGGCAACCGGATGGCTCTCGCGGCCGTCGATGTCGGCGAGACGGATCCGGCGCCGGTGGGAGTCGTCGAGATCACCGACGAGGCCGCCGCCAAGGAAGGCATCGAGAAGCTCGTCGCCTGCGGCGACGACTCAGACGCCGGCGGCTATGCGGTCGAGGGCGACTGGGTGGTGATCGCCGCGACGGACACGATCGCCGAGGGCGTCGTGAGCGATGCCTCGAAGAGCAATCTTGCCGATGACTCGTCCTACCAGCGGTGGATGGACGAGGCCGGAGGCGACAGCATCGTCTCGGCCTATCTCGCCCCCAGCGCCGGGGTGAAGCTCGCCGAGGTCCTGCCCGAGGTCCTGGGTGCGTCAGGTGTCGGCAGTGGGCAGGGCCTCAGCGACAAGCAGCTGGCCGAGCTCAAGGACTTCGAGGGCGCGGCGCTCAAGGTTCGCTTCGCCGATGGAGCTGTCGAGCTGGAGTCCGCCGGCGATGCGTCGAACAACCCGCTCTCGGATGCGATCGCCGGCGGCAGCGGGACGTCCGTGATGGGCACCCTGCCCGACGACACCGCGCTCGCAGTGGGTGCCTCGTTCGGAAAGGGCTGGCTGCAGGCCTACCTCGACCAGATCGGGGAGACCCTCGGATCGAGTGCCGACCTAGACTCGGCCATCGCGCAGATCGAGTCCGTGACCGGGCTGGCCATCCCAGCCGACATCGAGGCCCTCACCGGTGACTCGTTCGCGATCGCGATGAGCAGCGACATCGACGTCGATGCCCTCGCCAACGCAGGCGACCCCACCGGTCTCGGCATCGGACTCAAGGTGAAGGGCGATCCGGCTGCTGCAGACGCGACCTTGGACAAGCTGCGCGCGCAGCTGCCCGACGAGTCCTGGCTGGCCTCTGCGTCGTCGGGCGACTACCTGAGCGTCAGTCCCAACCAGACCTGGTTGGAGGCGATCTCCGGTGACGGCGGGCTCGGTGACAGCGAGGCATACACGTCGGTGATCCCCGAGGGGGACAAGGCGATCTACGCGGTCTACTTCAACCCCGACGCCGGTGACGACTGGCTGGTCAAGGCCCTGAAGGACTCCGGAGCGGCCAGCGACGAGATCATCGCCAACGTGGACCCCCTGGGTCCGATGGGCATCTCGGTCTGGCTCGATGGCGACGTGGCACACGCGTCGCTCACGCTCTCCACCAACTGAGCCACGCCGACTCAGCGGCCGATCTGGACCGTGATCGCCCCGGTGATCCGGACCAGGTCGGCCGGTGCAAGCTCCAGGTCGAGGCCGCGCCGACCGGCGGAGACGAACACCGTGTCGTGCCGGAGCGCCGACGCGTCGAGCACCGTGGGGTGCGCGCGCTTCTGACCCACTGGTGAGATGCCACCGAGCACATAGCCGGTGGCGCGCTCGGCGGTCGCGTGATCGGCCATCCCCGCCCGGCTGGCGCCGAGCGCCCTGGCCAGTGCCTTGAGGTCCAGCCGGCGATCCACGGGCACCAGGCCGACGGCCAGTCGACCGTCGACGTCGGCGAGGAGGGTCTTGAAGACCTGCTCGGGCGGCACCCCCAGCGCCTCGGCCGCTTCGGTTCCGTACGACGCATGGCGCCGGTCGTGCTGGTAGGGGTGCAGGGTGAACCCGATCCCGGCTCCGGTCAGAGCGACCGTGGCCGGCGTACCACCCGGCGAGCCTCCCGCGCGCGGCCTGTGGACCATCAGTTGGGACTCCAGCGGTTGCGAGCCACGTCGATCGCGGGCAGCGACGGGATGGCCTGCATCGCCTGGATCTCGCGGCTGAGCATGCCGGTGACCATCGCCAGCCGGACTGCCGCGTCGTCGGCCTCGAGCAGGTTCTGACGCTCACGCATCGTCAGCAGGCAGGTGGCCGCCAGACTCCAGGACAGGAACGTCGGATCGTGCGGCAGGTCGCCGACCAACACCTCGGCGTTGCTGACCTCGGAGATCATCAACCGATAGCTCTCGAACATGGCCAGGGCGTCCTCGACGGTCTCGTCGCGCAGTGACCCGTCGGCGTCCACGAGTCTCTCGACGCTGCCGTGCAGCACGGGGCCGGACCCGTCGAGGGAGTCCAGTCGGATGCGACCCCGGCCGAGGGCCACGATGTCGAAGCTGCCGTCCGGGTTGGCCACGGCGTCGGTCATCTGCAGGTAGCACCCCACGCGGTGCAGGGACTGGTTCCCATGGGCCCCCACCTCGTAGCCCTCGCGGATCGCCACGGAACCGAAGATCCGCTCCGCCGGATCGTCGACGGTGAGGAGGCGATGGACGAGCGCCCGATAGCGGTCCTCGAACACTCGCAGCGGCACCGAGACCCCCGGGAACAGCACGGTGTTCAACGGGAACATCGCCATCGTCTCGATCACGACTCCACCGTAGGTGAAACAGGGTGAGGAGTGTCGCGCGACGCATCTAGACTTGGGCCCATGATGCGCAGGATCGACCTCAGGGGGGCCACCGGCTCCGACGTCGACTACCGGAGCGCCCTTCCGCGGGCGGAGTTCGACGTGGAAGCCGCCCTCCACGTCGTGCGCCCCATCTGTGACGACGTCCGAGACCGAGGGGTCGAGGCCATCCGTGACTACTCCCTGAAGTTCGACGGCGTCGACGTCCCCGACCTCGCGGTCCCGCCCCAGGCGCTGTCCGACGCGCTGACGGCGCTCGACCCGTCGGTGCGCGCCGCCCTCGAGGAGTCGATTGCGAGGTTGCGCGCCACCTGTCAGGCCGAGGTGGAGCACGACGCGGTGACCGACCTCGGCCCCGGTGCCCGGGTGACTCAGCGGATGGTGCCCGTGCAGCGGGTGGGGCTCTACGTCCCCGGAGGGATCGCACCACTCGTCTCCAGCGTCGTGATGAACGTGGTCCCCGCCCAGACCGCCGGGGTCCCGTCGCTGGCGCTGGCCTCCAGCCCTCAGAAGGAGTTCGGCGGCCGCCCACACCCGACGATCCTGGCTGCGTGCGCGCTGCTCGGCATCGAGGAGGTCTATGCCGCCGGTGGCGCGCAGGCGATCGCCATGTTCGCCCACGGCGCCGGGCCGTGCCGTCCGGTCGATCTCGTGACCGGCCCCGGCAACATCTACACGGTGTCTGCCAAGCGACTGCTCAAGGGCATCGTGGGCATCGACTCCGAAGCCGGTCCGACCGAGATCGTCGTCCTCGCCGACGACACGGCGCAGGCTGCCCACGTGGCCGCCGATCTGATCAGCCAGGCCGAACACGACCCCTTGGCAGCGAGCATCCTGGTCACGACCTCCCCGGGGCTCGCCGACGAGGTCGAGGCCAATCTCGACAAGCAGGTGTCCGCGACCCGGCACCAGGATCGTGTCCGGTCGGCCCTGACCGGTCCTCAGTCGGCCATCGCGCTGGTGGACGACCTCGAGCAGGGCCTCGCGGTGGTCAACGGCTACGGCGCAGAGCACCTCGAGATCCAGACGCTCGATGCTGCCGCCGTGGCCGACCGGGTGTTCAACGCGGGGGCGGTCTTCGTCGGCACCTATGCGCCGGTCTCGCTGGGTGACTACTGCGCCGGCTCCAACCACGTGCTGCCGACCGGCGGATGCTCGTGTCACAGCTCAGGGCTGTCGGTGCGCGCGTTCCTGAAGTCGATGCACGTCATCGACTACAGCCGCGATGCCTTGGCCGAGGTCGCCGATCACGTGGTCACGCTGGCCGAGGCCGAGGACCTGCCCGGTCACGGTGCCGCCGTGCGCGTCCGCTTCGAGGCCTGAGGACCATGACCTTTCCTCCTCTGCGTGAGGAGCTGCGCGGCCTGCTGCCGTACGGCGCCCCACAGCTCGACGTACCCGTGCAGCTCAACGTCAACGAGAACCCCTATCCGCCCTCACCGGTCGTGGTCGCCGATATCGCGACCGCGGTCGCCCATGTGTCGGCGTCGCTCAACCGATACCCGGATCGCGAGTTCGGCGAGCTGCGCGCCGCGCTGGCCGACTACCTGGGTCACGGTGTTCGGCCCGATCAGGTCTGGGCCGCCAACGGCTCCAACGAGATCATGCTGCAGCTTCTGCAGGCTTTCGGGGGGCCTGGTCGCCGGGCGTTGAGCTTCGCGCCGACCTACTCGATGTATCCCGAATATGCCCGCGACACCGTCACCGACTGGGTGGTCGGTCACCGCGAGTCCGACTTCTCGCTCGATCTCGGGGCGGCCCGCCGCACGGTGTTCGAGGTCGCGCCTTCCGTCGTGCTGCTTCCGTCACCCAACAACCCGACCGGCACGGCCCTGCCCCCCGAGGCGGTCAGCATGCTGTGCGAGGCGGCGGGTGACGGCATCGTGGTGGTCGACGAGGCCTACGGAGAGTTCCGGCGAGAAGGCACGCCCAGCGCCCTGGAACTCCTGCCGCACCACCGCAACCTCGTCGTCAGCCGCACCATGAGCAAGGCTTTCGCGCTGGCCGGTGCACGACTGGGCTACCTGGCAGCAGCGCCTGAGATCTGTGACGCCATCCGGGTCGTCCGGCTGCCCTACCACCTCTCGGCGGTCACGCAGGCAGTGGCGCTGGCGGCGCTGCGTCACGCCCCCGAACTGCTCGGCCGGGTCGACGACCTGCGCTCCGAGCGGGACGAGACCGTACGCTGGCTCAGCGCGGTCGGCCTCGAGGTCGCAGCCAGCGATGCCAACTTCGTGCTGTTCGGCACGTTCGTCGACCGACACGCGGTCTGGCAGGCGCTCCTGGACCGAGGCGTGCTGATCCGCGAGACCGGGCCGGACGGCTGGCTGCGCGTGTCGATCGGAACTGCAACCGAGATGGCTGCCTTCAAGCAGGCCCTCACCGAAGCGATGGAGGAATCCAGATGAGCAGGACAGCCGAGATCACCCGGGCCACCAAGGAGTCGAAGGTCACCGTATCGGTCGACCTGGACGGCACGGGACGCTCCGAGGTCTCCACCGGGGTGGGGTTCTACGACCACATGCTCACCGCCTTCGCCCGGCACTCCCTGGTGGATCTCGTCGTACAGACCGAGGGCGACACCCACATCGATGCCCATCACACCGTGGAGGACACCGCCATCGTGCTCGGCGAGGCCCTGCGCGAGGCGCTGGGCGACAAGGCCGGCATCCGTCGCTTCGGCGACGCCACCGTCCCCCTGGACGAGGCACTGGTGCAGGCGGTCGTCGACGTCTCCGGACGGCCCTACTGCGTGCACACCGGTGAGCCCGAAGGACAGGTCTACGTGGCGATCGGTGGTCACACCTCTCCGGCCTACCAGGGCTCGCTGACTCGCCACGTCTTCGAGACGATCTCCTTCCATGCCCACCTCGCCCTGCATGTGCGGGTGCTGTCCGGGCGCGACCCCCATCACCTGGTCGAGGCACAGTTCAAGGCCTTCGCCCGCGCTTTCCGCGACGCCGTGGCCCTCGACCCGCGCGAGAGTGGCGTCCCCTCGACCAAGGGCACGCTCTGAGCGCGAACGTGCCGACGGTCGCGGTCCTCGACTACGGCTCGGGCAACCTCCGATCGGTCCTGCGCGCCTTGGAGCGCGCCGGGGCGGCGGTCACTCTCACCGCTGATCGTCAGGCGGCCATGGATGCCGACGGCCTCGTGGTTCCGGGTGTCGGGGCGTACGCCGCGTGCATGGCAGGGCTGCGGGCGGTCAAGGGTCACGAGATCATCGGCCGGCGCCTGGCCGGTGGCCGTGCGGTGCTCGGCATCTGCGTCGGGATGCAGATCCTCTTCGAGCGAGGGGTGGAACACGGCGTCTCGACGATCGGCTGTGACGAATGGCCGGGTCTGGTCGAGCGGCTGCGGGCGCCCGTGGTGCCCCACATGGGCTGGAACACCCTCGAGGTGGCGCTCGGGCTCCTCGTTGTTCGCGGGGATCGAGGGGGAGCGCTTCTACTTCGTGCACTCCTACGGTGTTCGCGACTGGACCCTGGTCACCGACGGGCGCACCCGAGCACCCCTGGTCACCTGGGCCGAACATGGGGGCGACCGCTTCGTGGCCGCGGTCGAGAACGGGCCGCTCACGGCGACCCAGTTCCATCCCGAGAAGTCCGGGGACGCGGGGGCGACGCTGTTGCGCAACTGGGTCGCGACCCTGAGTCGGTGAGCAAGGAACGTGCCCGCCGTCGCGCCGAACGCGAGCGTGAACAGGCGCAGAGGCAGGCACTTCTCGCCGCGGAGTCCGAGCGGCGAGCTCGCCGCACGGCTCGATGGGCTGCGGTGACCTCGAGGCTGCCACGGGTCTCGAGGGGGCCGACGGGAGTGCTGGCCAGGCGTCGGCGTCACGAGATGACGATCACCGCGATTCTCCTCCTCCTGCTCAACCTGGTGGTCTGGCTGGCCTCTCCCGACTGGGCGCCTCGGATCCTCGCCGTGCTGGTGAGCCTCCTGTGTGCTCCGGTGGTGCACCTGATGCTCTTCCGCCGCCGTCGATAGTCCACGGGCGTGCGCGTGCCCACCCGAGGGTCGACGAGCGCTCTAGGATTCGCCCCATGAGTGACTACCTCGAACTGCTTCCCGCGGTCGACATCGCCGGGGGCCAGGCCGTGCAGCTGGTGCAGGGGGTGGCTGGTTCCGAGAAGCGTTTCGGAGACCCGATCGAGGCCGCCCTGCGCTGGCAGGAGGCGGGGGCGGAGTGGCTGCACCTGGTCGACCTCGACGCGGCCTTCGGGCGTGGCCACAATCGTGATCTCCAGGCGAAGATCGTGGGCACCCTCGACATCCAGGTGGAGATGAGCGGCGGCATCCGAGACGACGATTCGCTGGCTGCCGCCATGGCCACCGGCTGCCGCCGGGTCAACATCGGCACGGCGGCTCTCGAGCAGCCGGCCTGGTGCGCGACCGCGATCGCCGAGTACGGCGACCGGGTGGCTGTCGGCCTGGACGTGCGGGGCCGGACCCTCGCGGCCCGCGGGTGGACACGCGACGGGGGAGACCTCTACGAGGTGCTGGCCCGCCTCGACTCCGAGGGGTGTGCCCGCTACGTCGTCACCGACGTCAACAAGGACGGGATGCTCCAAGGTCCCAACCTGGAGCTGCTGCGCGACGTGTGTGCGGCCACCGACCGCCCTGTCGTGGCGTCGGGTGGCATCACCGATCTGGCGGACCTGGAGGCACTTGGGGAGCTGGTGTCGAGTGGGGTCGAGGGCGCCATCATCGGCACCGCCCTCTACGAAGGCCGGTTCACGCTGGTGGACGCCCTGGCATTGACCAAGCCATGAGCCTCGCGATCCGAGTCATCCCGTGCCTCGACGTGGACGGGGGCAGGGTCGTCAAAGGCATCAACTTCGCCGACCTGCGAGACGCCGGTGACCCGGTGGAGCTGGCGCGTGCCTATGACGCCGAGGGTGCCGACGAGCTCACCTTCCTCGACATCTCCGCCTCCCACGAGGGGCGGGCCACGACGATGGAGATCGTGTCCCGCACTGCCGAGGAGGTGTTCATCCCGCTGACCGTGGGCGGGGGAGTGTCCTCGGTCGACGACGTCGACCGGCTGCTGCGGGCTGGTGCGGACAAGGTCGCCGTGAACACTGCGGCCATCCGTCGACCCGCACTGATCGCCGAGATCGCCGACCGGTTCGGCAACCAGGTCCTGGTGCTGTCGGTCGATGCCCGCCGGGCGGGCGGCACCGACTCTGGCTTCGAGGTCACCACCCACGGCGGTCGCACCTCGGCCGGAATCGACGCGTTGGCCTGGGCGGTGCGTGCGGCCGAACTGGGAGCCGGGGAGATCCTGCTGAACGCCATGGACGCCGACGGCACCCAGGACGGCTTCGACCTCGACCTGATCCGGGCCGTACGCCGCGAGGTCACCGTGCCGATCATCGGGTCGGGCGGCGCAGGGACCCTCGACCACTTCGCGCCGGCTGTCGACGCCGGGGCGGACGCAGTGCTCGCCGCCACCGTGTTCCACTTCGGCACCTTGCGGATCTCCGAGGTCAAGCAGACTCTCCGGGCGGCTGGACACCCGGTCCGCTGATCAGCGCAGGGCCGAGGTCGGCAGGTCGTAGATCGAACGGCTCTCCGGGTGGGTGACGACCAGGTGCCTGCCGACGATCGCCGCGCCCACGTTCTCGCGGGTCGAGCCCACCTCGTCGAGGGCCACCTCGGAGACCACCTCGCGAGCGGTGGCGTCGATGCTCCACACCGTCGGTCCCACCTGGCCGACTGCGTAGACGGTGTTGCCGGTGACGACGACCGCGTCCGCAGCCTCGAGTCCGTCCAGCGTGGAGACCACTTCGAGCGACTCGACATCGAGACCCACCACGCGGCCCTCATCCGTGCACGCGACCCACACCACCCGGCGGCCTCGCCGAGTCCCTGCGGGGTGGCGCACCCGGCGATCCTCCTGGTTCGAGCCCGGTCGCCCCGCACCCGCGAGAGCGAACCGTCGCCGTAGTTGCTGACCCACAGGCCAGAGGCCCCGCTGGAGGCGAGCCGAGGCTCGTGCCCGACGGCCACCTGCCCCACGACCCGACCGGAGACGGGGTCCATCGAGACGACACGGTCGCCGGCCTGATCGACCACCCAGAGTCGCCGCCCGTCGTACGCAAGGCCCTCGGGCTCACTGCCGGCTGGGGTGAGGCGCCGACGCTTGTCGACCTTTCCCGGGGTCGGAGCGATCCTGACCAGGGCGCCGTCACCGATCACGCTCACCCACACACCGGCCGGAGTGGACAGCAACCGCAGCGGTGCCTCGCCGACCGCGATTCGCCGGTCGTCACTCGTCCGAACCGTGCCGGCCCCGGTCAGCACCGTCCAGGGCTGCTCGTCCACGGACGTCACTCCCACCGGACCCACATCGAGCTGTGTGACTCGCAGACCTGCAGGCGCGACGAAGACCTCGTCGGTGCCCGTCGACGTGCTCGGCGCGACACCCGGAGACCCGGGGGTCTCGGGGTCACCCGAGCAGGCTGTCGCCACCAGCACCACCAAGGTGACTGCCACGGCCCTCATAGCCCGAGGGAGGCGGCCTTGAGCGCCTTGACGGCCTCGGAGGGTCCTTCGAAGACCAGATCGTGGTGCTGGGCGCGCCCGTAGACGAACATGGTCAGCTCCGATGGCAGACCCGTGACGGTCACCGGGTCGGTGCCACCGACGAGCACCGCCGTGGAGCCCTTGTCGGCTCGGCGTACCGACACCGGGACGCCTGCCGAGCGGGCCAGACCCTTTCCGGTGACCTTGAGCCCACCCCACACCTGTCCCTGCTCGTAGGCCGTCAGGTCGCGCGGCTGCCACGACGGCTGGGCGCGGCGGATGTCCTCGTGGTGGACGAAGAACTCCATGGTGTTGAGGATTCGATCGACGACGGGGAGCCAGATGGCCGTGTAGCGGGTGGACCGCAGCCGCCTCACCATCGATTCCAGTCCGGGCTTCTCGGCGCGTCGCATCGCGCTCTCGGTGAGGCCCTGCAGCGGCTTGATCACGATGCCGACGGCGAACGGGCTGCGCTCTCGGACCAGCAGATGCGCGAGGAGCTCCTGAACGGTCCAGTCGCCGCAGAGCGTGGGGGCCGCCGGTCCCAGCTCCAGGGCCAGATCGCACAGACGTCGTCGCTCGTCGGCGGCGAGATTTCGGGAGGTCACGAGTCGCAGCATAGAGTCGGAGGAGTGACATCGCGGACTTCCACCATGAACGACGGGTTCCGGGTCCTGGGCGTCGCCATCAGGCGCGAGCCGTGGATCTTCGCGCTGTCCACTGTCGGGAGCGTGCTCTTCGGCGCCCTCACCGTGGCCGATGCCTGGGTGTTGGGCTGGTCCACGAACCATGCCGTGCTCCCGGCCTTCCGCGACGGTGAGATCGGCAACGGTGTCCTGTGGGCCGTGCTGGCGCTCTTCGTCGGTGTCGCGCTGCTTCGCGCCGTCGGCATCGTCGCCAGGCGTCTGGGAGCGGGGATCATGCAATACCGGATGCAGGCGCACTACCGGCGAGCGGTCACACGCCAATACCTCACCCTGCCCATGGAATGGCACCAGCGGCATCCCACCGGTGAGCTGCTCTCCAACGCCAACTCCGACGTCGAGGCGGCGTGGGCGCCCATCGCACCGCTCCCGATGGCCGTGGGGACGGTGGCGATGATGGTGATCGCCATCGTGCAGATGGTGGTCACCGATCTCGTGCTGGCCGTGGTCGGCCTCATGGTGTTCCCCTGCGTGATCGCGGCGAACATCGCCTACCAGCGGATGGCGTCGCCGCTGATGACCAAGGCCCAGGCGCTGCGCGCCGAGCTGAGCGAGGTCGCCCATGAGTCCTTCGACGGCGCGATGGTGGTCAAGACCCTCGGCCGCGAGAGCGAGGAGACCACCCGGTTCGCCCGAAGGGCCCACGACCTCCAGGACGTCAACATCAGGGCCGGCCGGATCCGCGCAGCCTTCGACCCGACCCTGGCCGCACTGCCGAACCTCGGCGTACTGGTGGTGCTGGCCGTCGGGGTCTCGCGCGTGCTCGACGGCACGTCGAACGCCGGCGACCTGGTCACCGTCGCCTACCTGCTGACCATCGTGTCGTTCCCGATCCGCTCGATCGGCTGGCTGCTCGGAGAGTTCCCCCGCAGCGTCGTGGGCTTCGACAGGGTCCGGTCGGTGCTCGACGCCACCGGCGAGATGGTCTACGGCACGCGGACGTTGGGTGAACGCCAGCCGGCGCACCTGGCCGTCGACGGACTGGCCTTCGCCTATGACACCGACCAGAGGCTGCTCGTCGGCGTCGACTTCGAGGTGACCCCCGGACGGACCGTCGCCGTCGTCGGCCCGACCGCCTCCGGCAAGAGCACTCTGACGACCTTGCTCACCAGGCTGGTCGATCCCGATGCCGGCAGCGTCCACCTCGACGGCATCGACCTCAGAGAGCTCGCCCACGGCGAGCTCGCCGACTCGGTCAGCGTGGTGCCGCAGACAGCGTTCCTCTTCGACGACACGGTCCGCGGCAATGTCACCCTCGGGAGCGAGGTCCCCGACGAGGATGTCTGGGCCGCGCTGAGGGTGGCTCAGGCCGACGGCTTCGTGGCCGCCCTACCCGACGGGCTCGACACCCGGCTCGGCGAGCGCGGCACCAGCCTGTCGGGCGGTCAGCGGCAACGGATCTCGCTGGCGCGTGCCCTCGTACGCCGGCCGAGGCTCCTGATCCTCGACGACGCGACCAGCGCCGTCGATCCGGAGGTCGAGGCGCGCATCCTCAACGGACTGCGCGGCGCCGGCGACGACGCCCCGACCCTGGTGGTGATCGCCTACCGCAAGGCCACCATCTCACTGGCCGACGAGGTGATCCACCTCGACGAGGGACGGGTGCTCGACCGCGGCTCCCACCTGGAACTCCTGGCCCGCAACTCGGCGTACGCCCGGCTCGTCAACGCCTACGAGCAGCCTCACGAGGTGGACGCGTGAGCACCGTGGAACGGGTCGACGCAGGGACCCGCATGGACTCCGGCGAAGAGATCAAGGCACTCGAGACGATCCGCCGCGGGATCGCCTACTCCCCGGAGCTTCGCGACGGGATCGGGCTGACCTTCCTGCTCGCCCTGGTCGCGACCGTCGGGCAGGTCGTCGTCCCGATCTCCGTCCAGCAGACCCTGGACAAGGGGCTCGGCGCCGCCGGCGGGCCCGACGTGGGATTCATGGTGCGGATCGGGATCATCGCCGCGGTTGCGATCGTGCTCACCGGGGTGGCGTCCTACTTCATGACCGCCCGGCTGTTCAACTCCGCCGAGCGGGGCCTGGCCACGCTGCGGATCAAGGCCTTCCGGCACGTGCACGACCTCCCGCTGCTCACCCAGAACACCGAGCGCAGAGGAGCCCTGGTCAGCAGGGTCACCAGCGACGTCGACCAGGTCAGCCAGTTCCTGATCTTCGGCGGCATCATCTTCATCATCAGTGTCGGCCAGATGCTGGTGGCCACCATCGTGATGGCCTACTACAGCTGGCAGCTCTGCCTGGTCGTGTGGCTGTGCTTCGTGCCGCTGTTCGCGTCACTGCGCTACTTCCAGCGCAAGCTCTCGGAGGCCTACAGCGTGGTGCGGGCCCAGGTGGCGATCATGCTGAGCGCCATCTCCGAGCCGGTCGTGGGTGCAGCCGTGGTCCGCTCCTACGCCGTCGAGGAGCGCACCCAGGCGCGGATCGACGCGGCGATCTCGGCCAACCAGGCGGCCAACACCCGCGCCCAGGGCTTCACGGTGCTGTCCTTCTCGCTCGGTGGCGTCTCGGCCGGGCTGGCCAACGCGGCCGTGCTGATCCTCGGCATCAAGCTGGGGCTGGCGGGCAAGATCACCGCCGGTGAGGTGCTGGCCTTCGCCTTCCTGGTGACCTTGTTCGTCAATCCGGTGCAGATGGGCACCCAGATCCTCACCGACGCCCAGAACGCCATCGCCGGCTGGCGCAGGGTCATCGGCATCCTGGACACCCCTGCCGACCTGGTGGACCCCGGGCCCGAGGGGGCCACGCTTCCGAGCGGGCCGATCGACGTACTTTTCGAGGGAGTCGGGTTCTCCTACCCGACCGGTCCGCCGGTGCTGCACGACATCGACCTGGCTCTTGCTGCTGGAAGCCGGGTGGCCGTCGTGGGGGAGACGGGGTCGGGGAAGTCGACGCTCGCCAAGCTCCTGACCCGGCTGATGGATCCGACACACGGCGTCGTCCTCCTCGACGGGGTCGACCTGCGCTCCGTGTCCGATGCGAGCCTGCGGCGTTCGGTCGTGCTGGTCCCCCAGGAGGGGTTCCTCTTCGACGACACCCTCGCGGCCAACGCTCGCTACGGCCGACTCGACGCGACAGATGCCGAGATCGAGGGGTCCGCCCGCGAACTCGGCCTCGACGACTGGCTGGCCGGCCTGCCCCGGGGCGTGCACACCAAGGTGGGGCAGCGCGGCGAGTCCTTGTCGGCAGGGGAGCGCCAGCTCGTCGCCCTCCTGCGAGCTCACCTCGCTGATCCGGACCTGCTGGTCCTCGACGAGGCCACCAGTGCAGTCGATCCCGAACTCGAGATGCGCATCAACCGCGCGCTCGACAGACTCATGTCCGGGAGGACGTCGGTCACCATCGCGCACCGCATGACGACAGCCGAGAACGCCGACGAGGTCGTCGTGGTCGACAAGGGCCGGATCGTGCAGCGCGGGCCGCACGCGCGGCTGGTGGCCGAGGGCGGGGTCTACGGCGGGCTGCACGCGTCCTGGGTCAACCAGCAGACCTAGACACGCGAGAGGCAGACCACCCGACGACGCCCGCCGCGGCGGCGAGCAGGAAGTCTGTCCATGGCAGTGCGACCGTGCCGAGCATCGACTGGAGGACAGGCAGGTACACCGCTGCGGCGGCCAGCACGAAGGAGCCGACCACGGCTGCCGGAAGGAGCGGATTCCTGAGGGTGAGCTGCCGCGGACGCAGGCCCAGGGCCACTCCCAGCTGGACGCTGATCAGCGCCAGGAAGAGCATCGTCTGCCACGCCCGTCCGCTGGCCTCGGCCCAGAGCCCCACACCGAGCGTGGCGGCTGCCAGCACTGCGCCCAGTGCCAGCACCCTCTGCCACAATCCGGCACCGAGAACACTCTGCTCCGGCGGACGCGGCGGCTGAGCCATGAGGTCGGCGGCGGCCGGTTCGGCCCCCATCGCCACCCCGGTGAGGCCGTGGGTGAGCAGGTTGATCCAAAGGATCTGGGCAGCCAGCAGGGGGACGGCCAGGCCGGTGAAGGGGCCGATCAGCATCACCAGGATCTCGGCGGCACCGCCGGCGAGTCCGAACACGAGGAACATGCGAATGTTGGCGTAGACCCGTCGACCCTCCTCGACGGCGACCACCACGGTGCCCAGGTCATCGTCGGCCAGCACCAGGTGGGCTGCCTGTCGGGCGACCTCGCTGCCCCGGTTCCCCATCGCAACCCCGATGTCGGCTTGATGCAGGGCGGGCCCGTCGTTGACACCATCGCCGGTCATGGCCACGATCGCTCCGGTCTCCTGCCAGGCCGCGATGATGTCCAGCTTCTGCGCGGGGCTGGTGCGCGCGAACACCCGGGCGCTCGTCAGGTCGTCGACCTCCCCGGACACGATCTGTGGTCCGGTGGCGAGCACGCCCTCGCGCTCCGCTTCCTCCGGCGACAGCACGCCGACTCGCACGGCCACGGCGCGCGCAGTGGCCGGGTGGTCGCCGGTGATGAGAACGGGCACGATCCCAGCGGCGCGGCACGCCGAGACAGTGCTCCGGGCCGTAGGTTTGGCAGGATCGTCCATGGCGATCAGCCCGAGCAGTTGCTGCTCGGCGGTCTCCCAGCCTGGCGCCCGGGCCACCTCGCCAGCCGTGACGGCCAGCACCCGATAGCCATGAGCGGCCAGGGACTCGGCCGCCGCCGTGGCATCGTTCCAGTCGTCGGCGATGCCGTTGGGATCACACTGGCTGCGCAGCGCCTCGACGGACCCTTTCGTCACGACGCCGAGTCGACCGGCCTCGGAGCCGCACAGCCGATGGGCGATGGTCATCTTCTGGGCAACGCTGTCGAAGGCCACCTCGTCGATCCGGGCCCAGTCGATCTCGAGCTGCCTGCGGCTGAGTCCTGCTCGGGCCGCGACCGCGAGCAGTGCGATCTCGGTGGGGTCGCCCATCGAGTCCTGTCCCACGGGATCATCGAGGCTGGCGTCGTTGCAGAGAACGCCGGCCCGGAGAAGGTCGAGCAGATCCGGCGCATCGTCCAGGTCGAGGCGTTCGCCCTTCCACACGAACCCATCCTCGGGGCGTTCCGCGACGATCACGTGATGGCGAGCAGTCCACAGTTCCTCGACGGTCATCCGCGCCTGGGTGAGGGTGCCGGTCTTGTCGGTTGCCAGGACCGTGACCGAGCCCAGGGTCTCGACCGCAGCCAGCTGGCGTACCACCGCATGGCGAGCGGCCATCCGCCGCGCGCCCAGAGCGAGGCTGAAGGTGACCACGGCCGGGAGCGACTCCGGGACGGCCGCCACCGCGAGGCTGATGGCGGTGATGACCATCAACTCCAGGGGTTGACCACGAGTCAGGCCGAGAACGAGCACGAGGAGCGACAGCCCGACGGCCACGAGGGCGAGCGTGCGGCCGAGACCGGCGAGACGCCGCTGCAGCGGGGTGATCTGGACGTGGGTGTCCATGAGTTCGGCTATGCGTCCCAGGGCACTGGCAGAGCCGGTCAGGCTGACCCGCGCGACAGCTCGACCCTTGACCACCATCGTGCCGGACGACAAGGTATCGCCGGCCTGATCGCGAGGTGCGGCCTTTCCGACGGCGATCGACTCCCCGGTGAGAGCCGACTCGTCGACGAGGAGCGATGACGCCTCGAGGAGGTCACAGTCGGCTGGCACGACGTCTCCCTCGCCGAGAAGGAGAACATCGCCGGGGACCAGCTCGGCGGCGGGCAGTGCCACGTCGATGCCGTCACGCAGCACCCTCACGACTGGCGTGGTGAGCTGGGAGAGCGCGGAGATCGCTCGATCGGCCTTGACCTCCTGAACCACGCCGACGGAGGTGTTGGCCAGCACGACGAAGGCGATGACCGCGGCATTGGTGAGATCGCCGCTGGCCGAGGTCAGCGCACAGGCGGCGAGTAGCACCAGGATCAGGGGGTCGCGCAGCTGGAGACCGATCCTCGACCACACCGAGATCCGCCTGCGTCGCGGCATCTCATTGGGGCCGACCTCTCGAAGGAGCCGGGACGCCTCCTGCTGGGACAGCCCGGACCTCGTCATAGGGGCAGCCTTGCGGTGCTCGCGCGCCGGGGGGAGAGGCAGAGGTCCCACGATTCAGACTGGACGGGTGGCGCGGAGCGCTGCCCGGGCGACGGGGATACTGGTGGCGTGACCCCCTTGGACCCCGCGATCGCAGCACGACTCAAGCGCACCGAAGACGGACTGGTCGCTGCGGTCGTCCAGCAGCACGACACCCACGAGGTGCTGATGCTGGGATGGATGGACGACGAGGCCTTGGCGCGCACGCTGACCAGCGGCCGCGCGACCTACTGGAGCCGGTCGCGCCGCGAATACTGGGTCAAGGGCGAGACCTCCGGCAACCGGCAGTGGGTCAAGGAGGTGCGCCTCGACTGTGACGGCGACGCCGTGCTCGTGACCGTCGACCAGGAAGGTCCTGCCTGTCACACCGGCACCCGCACCTGCTTCGACGACGGGCTCGTGACCCATGTCTGACGACGCCGGCTCGAGCCCGCAGACTCGCTCCACGTTCGGTCCGGTGGTCCTGCTCGGCCTCGCCGCTGCCGGTGCGTGTGCCGTGGCGGCGAACCGGACGACGATCGGGGTGGACAGCGGGCCGAGCGCCGACGCATCCACTCTCAGCCTCGATGGCAGCCAACCGCTCACCACGGCACTGAGCCTGGTCGTTCTCGCCGCGTGGGGAGTCCTACTGGTGACCCGGGGGAGGGTTCGTCGGGCTCTTGCCGGGCTGGTTCTCGCGGCCTCGTTGGCGGCCACGGCCTCGGTCATCACCTCTCTCGTGAGGCTGCCCGACGACCTCCGCTCCCAGCTGAGCGCCAGTGGGATCACCGACGCCGGCGTGCATCCGACCTTCTGGCTGTGGGCCGCCCTCCTGAGCGGCATACTGTCCCTCGCGGCCGGTCTGCTCGCGGTCCGACTGGTCCGTGGTTGGCCCGAGATGGGCACACGGTACGACGCTCCGGGGCAGCCCAGAGCCGCCGAGCCGGAGTCGAACCTCGACCTGTGGAAGGCCTTCGACGAGGGTCGGGACCCCACGGCATGATCTGCGTGAATACACTGACTCTGTCCGACCCCGCACCAAGGAGACCACCACATGTCCGCTGACAATCACGGCAACACCCCGGCGGCGTGGACGGGTGTGTCCGTCGCCATGGTCGGCTTCGTCGTGGCCGGCATCGGTCTCATGCTGTCTCCCATCAACATGGTGGTGTTCTGGATCGGGATGGCTTTCCTGCCGGTGTCGCTCGTCGTCTGGCGGGCCATGGACAAGTTGGGGATGGGCTCCGCCCAAAACTGAGCGCGATGACCCTGGGCCTCGAACAGCCGGCGGCTCCGACCCGCCTGCGCAGGAGCCTTCCCGCCGTCCTGACGATCGGCGGTCTCGCGGCCGCCACCGTCGCCCTACTCGTGCGTGACCCCCACCAGCAGGGGAGCTGGGGCGTCTGCCCGTCCTACGCGATGTTCGGTGTCTACTGCCCGGGCTGCGGCGGCCTCCGCGCCGTGAACGACCTCGCCCACGGTGACCTGACGGCAGCGCTGTCCAGCAATCTCGTGTTCGTGCTCTCGGTGCCCGTGATCGTGTTCTTCCTGGGGCGGTGGCTGCTCGACGGCTGGATGGGCAGGACCCGCCCGCCCGGCCTGCTGGGCTCGGCGTGGTTCTACGCCGGGTTCGGCGTCCTGCTGGTGGGCTTCACGGTGGTGCGGAACCTGCCCGGCGGGGAGTGGCTGCAGCCCTGAGGCACAGCCACCGGCTCAGTTCGTGTTGGTGGTGAACGAGGTGTCGATCGCGCCGGAGAGGTTGAGGATCCAGACCAGCACGCCCAGAGCGATGCCGACGATGCCGAGGATGAAGCCGGCCTGTGCCAGGCCCGCGCCCTTCTTGAGGCCCTGCGAGCCGGCGATCTCCTTCTTGGCGAGATAGCCGGTGACGGCTGCGCCGATCCCGAAGACGAGCACGCCGCAGCAGGGGAAGACCCCCAGGATGCCCAGCACCAGCGACACGATCGCCAGCGGCGGCGTGGTGGGTTGTCGTGGTACGCCGTAGGGCTGCTGGCCGTAGCCGCCACCGGGCGGCGGGGGCGGTGCGGGCGGCTGCTGGTAGCTCATCGGATGGAGCCTCCTTCGAGGGTCACGGCTGGTGGCTGCGCGTGATCGTGAGTGGGTGAAGGGTCAGGACGAGCTGGAGAAGGCGACGGCCACGAGGACGAACAACACGAGCGCCACCAGACTCAGCACGGTCAGGATGATGGAGATCAGGCCCAGGATCCACCCCGCCTTGGCCATGCCGTCACCGGACAGCGCACCGTTGGCAGCGACGATCTCGCGTTCCGCGCGCTTGCCGATGATGTACGCCGGCACGCCGGTGAAGGGTCCGCACAGGACGAAGCTGAGGATGCCCAGGATCAGCGCGGTCGTCGCTGAGGGGTGCTGTGGAGGTGGTGCGCCGTAGGGCTGCTGGCCGTAGGGAGCGCCGGGCGGCGGCTGATAGCCACCACCGGGCGGAGGAGTGCCGTAGGACATGGTGGGCCACCTTCCAGCTGGATCGCCTTGGCAGGGAGGGTACACATGTTTCAGCCACCGGAGGCAGGCACCTGGGTCGTTCGCCCCCGTGAGAGGCTTGACGGCGTCCCCACACCCTCATCGGAGTCAGCAGACGTGAGCTCAGTTCTCGACGAGATCGTCGACGGTGTCCGCCTGGACCTGGCGCGCCGCGAGGCCCACCTGCCGCTGGACAGGGTGCGAGCGGCCGCCCGCGACATGCCTGCTGCGCGCGACCCGCTACCGAGCTTCCGGGCGCCGGGGGCGAGTGTGATCGCGGAGGTGAAGCGCCGCAGCCCGAGCAAGGGACCGCTCGCCGACATCGCGGACCCGGCCGCGCTCGCGGGGGCGTACGCGCGTGGCGGAGCCGCCGCCATCAGCGTGCTGACCGAGGAGCGTCGCTTCGGCGGCAGCCTCGACGATCTGCGTGTGGTGCGATCCGCGGTGGAGACGCCGCTGCTGCGCAAGGACTTCATGGTCTCGGCCTACCAGCTGGTGGAGGCGCGCGCTGCCGGTGCTGACCTGGTGCTGCTCATCGTGGCGGCGCTGTCCCAGCGAGAGCTCCACGAGCTCTACCTCGAGGCGCAGGCCCTCGGCCTCACGGTGCTCGTGGAGGTCCACGACGAGACCGAGACCCGCCTGGCCGTCGAGCTGGGGGCGGAGCTGATCGGCATCAACTCCCGCAGCCTCAAGACCCTGGACGTCGACCCCGACACGTTCGGCCGGCTGTCGCCGCTCATCCCCGATCACGTCGTCAAGGTCGCCGAGTCCGGCATCACCGGTCCTGCCGACGTTGCGAGATTCGTCGCCGAGGGTGCGGACGTCGTACTCGTAGGTGAGGCACTGGTGAAGGACGGCGACCCCGAGGCCGCCGTGAGAGACATGACAGGACTGGGCCGATGAGCACTGACCAACGCGTGCAGAACCCCTTCGAGGCCGACGAGTTCGGCTACTTCGGCGACTTCGGCGGACGTTTCATGCCGGAGGCGCTGGTCGCCGCCCTCGACGAGCTCACAGCTGCCTGGCACGATGCGATGGCCGACCCTGCGTTCGTGGCCTCGTTCGACGCGATCCTGCGGGACTACGCAGGGACTCCCAGCTCGCTCTACGAGGCCGAGCGGCTCTCGGCCAAGGTCGGCACCCGGATCCTGCTCAAGCGCGAGGACCTGAACCACACCGGGGCACACAAGATCCGCAACGTCCTCGGCCAGGCCCTGCTCACCAAGCGGATGGGCAAGACGAGGGTGATCGCGGAGACGGGGGCCGGACAGCACGGAGTCGCGAGCGCCACCGCCGCGGCCTACTTCGGTCTCGACTGCACGGTCTACATGGGCTCCGTCGACACCCGGCGCCAGGCGCTCAACGTGGCCCGCATGGAGCTCCTGGGTGCCACGGTGATCCCCGTCGACTCCGGCAGTGCCACCCTCAAGGACGCCATCAACGAGGCCCTGCGCGACTGGGTCGCGAGCGTCGACCACACGGCCTACCTCTTCGGCACTGCTGCGGGCCCGCACCCCTTCCCGAGCATGGTGCGTGATTTCACCCGCGGCATCGGCGACGAGGCGCGCCAGCAGTGCCTCGACCTGACCGGACGTCTCCCTGACGCCATCGCTGCCTGCGTGGGTGGCGGCTCCAACGCGATCGGCCTGTTCACCGCGTTCCTCGACGACCCCGGGGTGGCCATCTACGGCTTCGAGCCGGGTGGGGACGGCGTCGAGACGGGTCGGCACGCCGCGACGATCCACGCCGGCGACCGCGGGGTCCTGCACGGGGCCCGCACCTTCGTACTCCAGGACGAGGACGGCCAGACCATCGAGTCCCACTCGATCTCGGCCGGACTGGACTATCCGGGGGTCGGACCCCAGCACGCCCACCTGGCCACCACCGGCCGGGCGACCTACCTTCCCGTGACGGACGCCGAGGCGATGGACGCGATGGCTCTGCTGAGCCGCACCGAGGGGATCATCCCCGCGATCGAGTCCGCGCACGCGCTGGCAGGGGCGATCAAGGTCGCCGAGGGGCTGGACAGCGACCAGATCATGCTGGTCAACCTGTCGGGTCGGGGGGACAAGGACATGGGCACCGCCATCGAATGGTTCGGACTCACGACCGATCCCGGAAGATCAGAGGACCTCAGGTGAGCGTTGCCACCGCGTTCGCAGCCGCCCGAGCAGAGAGCCGGGCGGCACTGATCGGCTACCTGCCAGCCGGGTTCCCTGACGTCGAGGGTTCCATCGCGGCCATCCGAGCGATGGTGGCCGCAGGCTGCGACATCATCGAGATCGGGCTGCCCTACAGCGACCCCGTGATGGACGGCCCGACGATCCAGGCCGCCGCGCAGCAGGCGCTCGAAGGGGGAGTGCGCACCACCGACGTGCTGCGGACCGTCGAGGCCGTGGCGGCCACGGGCGTCCCGACCGTGGTGATGACCTACTGGAATCCCATCGAGCGTTACGGAGTCGAGCAGTTCGCCGCCGATCTGGCGAGCGCCGGCGGATCCGGTCTCATCACTCCCGACCTCACTCCGGACAGTGCGGTCGAGTGGATCGCCGCCGCAGACGCCCGCCAGCTGGACAAGATCTTCCTGGTCGCGCCGTCCTCCACGGATGCCCGGATCGCGATGACCACCGCCAACTGCCGGGGGTTCGTCTATGCCACGGCGGTGATGGGTGTGACCGGCGCCCGCACCACCACCAGTGACCTGGCCGGACCTCTCGTGGCCCGCACCCGCGCCGCCACCGACCTGCCTGTCGGTGTCGGGCTCGGGGTCTCCAACGGTGCGCAGGCCGCCGAGGTCGCGTCGTACGCCGACGGCGTGATCGTCGGCTCGGCGTTCGTGCGCACCCTCCTCGACGCCGGAACCGATCGCCGGCGGGGGCTGGCGGCCCTCGAGGCGCTCACCCGCGATCTGGCCTCCGGCGTGCGCGCGGAGGTCGTTCGTGCCTAAGGCGGTCTCCCTGCTGCTCGGCCTCCTGCTGCTAGGCGGGTGTGCGGGTGGGCAGGCCTCGGCCGATGCCCGCTCGGACGACGGCTACTACGGCGCGGTGCTCGAGCAGCAGTACGTCGTACCGCACGTCACGCTGACCGACAACACCGGAGCGCCGTACGACCTCGCCAGTGACGCGACCGCCCCGCTGACGCTGGTCTTCTTCGGCTACACGAACTGTCCCGACATCTGCCAGGCTGTCATGGCCACCCTGGCCAGTGCGTTGACCAGGCTCGACGACGCCCAGCGAGCCGACGTCGAGGTCGTGTTCGTCACGACCGACCCGGCTCGCGACGACGCGGCGACCTTGACCACCTACCTCAAGCGATTCGATCCCGGGTTCGTCGGCCTGACCGGCAGGCTGTCCGACATCGAAGCCCTCGGCAAGGATCTCGGCGTGTTCATCGACAAGGGTGTGAAGCTGCCCAGCGGCGGCTACGAGGTCGACCACAGCACCCAGGTGATCGCCGTCGACCCCCACCACCACTCACCCATCGTGTGGACCTACGGGACCTCGTCGGCCCAGTTCGCCTCCGATATCATCCGTCTGCTCGATAACCCGTTGGAGGACTCGTGACCGCGGCCCTGATCAGCACCACCCTGGCCTGGACCATTCCCAGCCCGAGCCAGGGTGTCTGGCACCTCGGCCCCCTGCCGATCCGCGCCTACGCGCTGTGCATCATCGCCGGGATCATCGCGGCCATCATCATCTCCGAACGTCGCTGGGTGGCCCGTGGCGGCACCTACGGTGACATCCAGGATCTCGCCCTGTGGGCGGTCCCGTTCGGACTGGTAGGCGGACGGCTCTATCACGTCATCACCGACAACGACCTCTACTTCGGCAACCCCGACCAGAGCCCCTGGGCTGTGTTCTATGTCTGGAACGGCGGCCTCGGCATCTGGGGCGCCATCGCTCTGGGTGCGCTCGGGGTCTGGATCGGTGCCCGTCGCAAGGGGATCAGGCTGCTCCCCGCGCTGGACGCGATGGCGCCAGGCGTGATCGTCGCCCAGGCGATCGGCCGACTCGGCAACTACTTCAACCAGGAGCTCTACGGCAAGGTCACCGACCTCCCCTGGAAGCTGGCGATCGATCGCGACTCCGCACACAACCGGATCCCCACGACCTACCACCACCCCACGTTCCTCTACGAGCTGCTGTGGAACCTGGGGGTCTTCGGCCTGCTGGTCTGGGCGGACAAGAAGTTCACGCTCGGCTACGGGCGGGTGATGGCGCTCTACATCATGGGCTACACCGCCGGCCGCGGTTGGATCGAATACCTCCGCGTCGACAAGGTGCAGATGAGCGACGTCTTCGGGCTGCGGCTCAACGTGTGGACCTCGATCGTGCTCTTCGTCGTCGGCGCCGTCTGGTTCACCTGGAGCGCCCGCAAGCACCCAGGTCGCGAGGAGTCGGTCTACCGCGACGGTTACGGGCCCCACGCCGGGCAGGTCGCCGAGACGTCAGAATCCGAAGAGGCCACCGGGGCCACCACTGGGGAGGAGGTATGAGGCCCGTGCGCGCTGCGATCTCCGGCCTGTGCCTGGTCGTCGTCTCCGGCCTGCTCCTCGCCAGTGGCAGCCCGTCCCTCGGTTCGCAGGCGACCCCCACGGACGGGAACCGGCCGGCCGGCCGCGTGGCCGCCGTACGGGTGGCGGCGGCCGGCGACGTGGCCTGTGCGCCGGGGCAGGGTCCGCGTCGTACGGCGTGCCGCCAGCCTGCGACGGCACGCCTGATCCAGCGCCTCGGGGTGGACAAGGTCCTCGCGCTCGGAGACCTGCAGTACGAGAAGGGCTCCTACGCCGGATTCTCCGGCTCCTACGACGCCTCGTGGGGGGGCTTCAAGTCGAGCACCCTGCCGGTTCCGGGCAACCATGAGTACAAGACCGCAGGCGGCAGGGGCTACTACCGCTACTTCGGCGACGCCACGGTTCCGGCTCCGGGCTACTCGGTGGCCACCGTGGGTGCCTGGCACGTCTACCTGCTGAACTCCAACTGCGACAAGATCGACTGCGCGGCCGAGCGCACCTGGTTCGATGCCGAGCTGGCCGCGGATCCCAGCGCCTGTACGGCGATGGTGATGCACCACCCGCGCTACTCCTCGGGACTCGAGCACGGCTCGGACGCTTCCCTCGCACCCTTCTGGGAGATCGCCTACGCCCACCGGGTGGACCTGGCCCTGGCCGGGCACGACCACGACTACGAGCGCTTCGCCCCGATGGACGCCCATCGCCACCTGCGCGCGAAGCGTGGCATCACCTCGTTCGTCGTCGGCACCGGCGGAAAGTCGCTCTACCACCGGGGCCGCAAGGCCGCCGGCACGCGCTACTTCCGCGCGGACCGGTTCGGGGTGCTCGTGCTGTCGCTGGGCGACGGTTCCTTCTCGTGGCGCTTCCGCACCATCACCGGTCAGGCCCGCGACGCCGGAAGTCGCACCTGCCGCTGAGCGCTCCGGCCCAGGTGTCCGTGCCGCACAACGAGCGGATGGACACGGACGCGTCGGTGATAGCCTGACCGTCGCGCTTGGGCCAACGTCGTCCCCTGCCAGAATCGAAGATCCAGACCGATTCGTCGTGATCCACTGCGACGCTGACGACGACGGGAGAATGCCCAGTGCCCCCATCGCACGCATTCCCGCCGCCCCAAGGGCTCTACGACGGCCTCCACGAGCACGATGCGTGCGGCGTGGCCTTCGTGGCGACCCTGACCGGCGTGGCCAGCCACGACATCGTGGCCAAGGCGCTCACCGCTCTGCGCAACCTCGATCACCGTGGGGCGGCGGGAGCCGAGGTCAACTCCGGCGACGGCGCCGGCATCCTGATGCAGGTGCCCGACGCCTTCCTGCGCGAGGTCGCGCTCGAGGCCGGCTTCGACCTGCCAGCCCCTCATTTCTACGCCGTCGGCACCGCGTTCCTGCCCGGGTCCGAGGACGAGGTCGCCAAGACCAGGTCCCGCATCGAGGAGATCGCAGCGGAAGAGGGCCTGACCGTCATGGGCTGGCGCGAGGTCCCGGTGATCCCCGACTCGCTGGGCCAGACCGCGCGCTCGGTGATGCCGTCGTTCAGCCAGCTGTTCGTGGCCGGCGCCGGTGCGCGGGTCAGCGGGATGGCGCTGGAGCGACTCGCGTTCTGCCTGCGCAAGCGCGCAGAGCTGGAGACGGACGTCTACTTCCCGTCGCTCTCCTCGCGCACCCTCGCCTACAAGGGGATGCTGACCACCGACCAGCTCGACCACGTCTTCCCCGACCTGGTGGACGAGCGCATCGCCTCGGCGCTCGCGGTCGTGCACTCGCGGTTCTCGACCAACACCTTCCCGAGCTGGCCGCTGGCGCACCCGTTCCGGTTCATCGCCCACAACGGCGAGATCAACACCGTCAAGGGCAACCGCAACTGGATGCGCGCCCGCGAGGCGCTCCTCGAGTCCGATGTCATCCCGGGCGACCTGGAGCGGCTCTACCCGATCTGCACGCCGGGCGCGTCCGACTCGGCGTCGTTCGACGAGGTCCTCGAACTGCTCCACATGGGCGGTCGTTCCCTGCCCCATGCAGTGCTGATGATGATTCCCGAGGCGTGGGAGAACCACACCGAGATGGAGGAGAAGCGGCGCGCCTTCTACTCGTTCCACTCCGCCATGATGGAGCCGTGGGACGGTCCTGCGTGCGTCGTGTTCACCGACGGCTCGCAGATCGGCGCTGTGCTGGACCGCAACGGACTGCGTCCCTCTCGCTACTGGGTGACCGAGGACGGCCTCGTCGTGCTCGCCTCCGAGGTCGGGGTCCTCGACCTCGACCCCGCGACGATCGTGCGCAAGGGTCGGCTTCAGCCGGGCAAGATGTTCCTGGTCGACACCGACGAGCACCGCATCATCGAGGACGAGGAGGTCAAGGCGGAGCTGGCTGCGGAGCACCCCTATGACGAGTGGCTGCACGCCGGCCTGATCCACCTCGCCGACGTCCCGCAACGCGAGCACATCGTGCACACGCACGCGTCGGTGACCCGGCGCCAGCAGATCTTCGGCTACACCGAGGAGGAGCTGCGCGTCCTGCTCACCCCGATGGCCAACACCGGGGGAGAGCCCCTCGGCTCGATGGGCACCGATACGCCGATCGCGGCGCTGTCGGACAAACCGCGGTTGCTGTTCGACTACTTCAGCCAGCTGTTCGCCCAGGTGACGAACCCGCCTCTGGACGCCATCCGAGAGGAGCTCGTCACCTCGCTCAACGGCACCATCGGCCCGGAGGGAAACCTGCTCGACCCCTCGCCGGCGTCCTGTCGTCAGGTGGTCCTGTCGTTCCCGGTGATCGACAACGACGACCTGGCCAAGGTCCGCCACATCAACCGTGACGGCGACATGCCGGGATTCATCACGCACGTCTCCCGCGGCCTCTACGAGGTCGAGGGCGGGGGTGTCGCAATGGGCAGGCGCATCGAGGAGATCTGCCAGGAGGTGTCCGCGGCGATCGCCGACGGTGCCCGGGTGATCGTCCTGTCCGATCGGCACTCGACCGCAGAGCTGGCGCCGATCCCGTCGTTGCTGCTCACCGGCGCCGTGCACCATCACCTCGTCCGTGAGAAGTCCCGCACCCAGGTCGGCCTGCTGATCGAGGCCGGAGACGTCAGGGAGGTGCACCACGTCGCACTGCTGATCGGCTTCGGCGCGGCCGCGGTGAACCCCTACCTCGCGATGGAGAGCGTCGAAGACCTCGCCCGCGACGGCTACTACGTCACGACCGAGCCCGAGGCCGCGGTCAAGAACCTGGTCAAGGCCCTGGGCAAGGGCGTCCTGAAGGTGATGTCCAAGATGGGCGTCTCGACGGTGGCGTCGTACACCGGGGCTCAGATCTTCGAGGCGGTCGGCCTGTCCCACGCGGTGGTCGACGCCTACTTCACCGGGATGACCTCCAAGCTCGGCGGGGTCGACCTCGACACCATCGCCGAGGAGGTGGCCCGTCGCCACGCCACGGCGTACCCCCGCGGGGGCATCGCCCCGGCACACCGGGAGCTCGCCATCGGTGGCGAGTACCAATGGCGTCGTGAGGGTGAGCCGCACCTGTTCGACCCCGAGACGGTCTTCCGTCTGCAGCACGCCACGCGCGCCGGTCGGTACGACGTCTTCAAGCAGTACACCGCGCGGGTTGATGAGCAGTCCGAGCGCCTGATGACGCTGCGCGGACTGTTCCGTTTCGACAGTGACCGGGCCTCGATCCCGATCGAGGAGGTCGAACCGGTCTCCGAGATCGTGAAGCGGTTCTCGACCGGCGCGATGTCCTACGGATCCATCTCCCTGGAGGCCCACGAGACGCTGGCGATCGCGATGAACTCGATCGGCGCCAAGTCGAACACCGGTGAGGGCGGTGAGGACGCCGATCGTCTTCATGACCCCAGCCGACGATCGTCGATCAAGCAGGTGGCCTCGGGGCGCTTCGGAGTGACCTCCGAATACCTCACCAACGCCGACGACATCCAGATCAAGATGGCGCAGGGCGCCAAGCCCGGCGAGGGTGGCCAACTCCCGGGGCACAAGGTCTACCCGTGGGTGGCCAAGACGCGGCACTCCACGCCCGGCGTCGGACTGATCTCGCCCCCGCCACACCACGACATCTACTCCATCGAGGATCTCGCCCAACTGATCCACGACCTGAAGAACGCCAACCCGTCGGCCCGCGTGCACGTCAAGCTGGTCTCCGAGGTCGGGGTGGGCACGGTCGCGGCGGGCGTCTCGAAGGCCCACGCGGACGTGGTTCTCATCTCCGGGCATGACGGCGGCACGGGGGCCTCGCCGCTGACCTCGCTCAAGCACGCCGGCGGCCCGTGGGAGCTCGGCCTGGCCGAGACTCAGCAGACCCTGCTGCTCAACGGACTGCGGGACCGGATCGTGGTGCAGGCCGATGGTCAGCTCAAGACCGGTCGGGACGTCGTCATCGCGGCGCTGCTGGGCGCCGAGGAGTTCGGTTTCGCGACCGCGCCCCTGGTGGTGTCGGGCTGCATCATGATGCGGGTCTGCCACCTGGACACCTGCCCCGTGGGGGTGGCCACCCAGAACCCGGTGCTGCGCGAGCGCTTCTCCGGCAAGCCGGAGTTCGTGGTGACCTTCTTCGAGTACATCGCCGAGGAGGTGCGCGAGCTGCTGGCCGAGCTGGGCTTCCGGACGTTGGCCGAGGCGGTGGGGGCCGTCGAGGCCCTCGACATCGCGCCTGCCATCGAGCACTGGAAGGCCTCCGGCCTCGACCTGAGTCCCATCCTGCACAAGCCGTCGCTGCCCGAGGGCACCGCTCTGCGCAACACCACGGTGCAGGATCACGGCCTGGCTCGGGCGCTCGACAACGAGTTGATCACGCTCGCGGAGCCGGCGCTGGAACGAGGTGAGCCCGTGCGGGCCCAGCTCGCCGTCCGCAACGTCAACCGCACCGTCGGCACGATGCTGGGCCACGAGGTGACCAAGCGCTACCGGGCCGAGGGCCTGCCGGACGGCACGATCGACATCACCCTCACCGGTTCGGCCGGTCAGTCGTTCGGGGCGTTCCTGCCACGCGGCATCACCCTGCGACTGGAGGGCGACGCGAACGACTATGTCGGCAAGGGTCTCTCCGGAGGTCGGCTGGTCGTCCGCACGGATCGACGCGCGAGGTTCAACGCCGACGAGCAGATCATCGCCGGCAACACGATCGCCTACGGTGCGACGTCCGGCGAGATCTTCCTGGGTGGCGGAGTGGGCGAGCGGTTCTGTGTGCGAAACTCCGGAGCCACCGCGGTGGTCGAAGGGGTCGGTGACCACGGTTGCGAGTACATGACCGGGGGCCGCGTCGTCGTCCTGGGCAAGACCGGTCGCAACTTCGCCGCGGGCATGTCCGGGGGAGTGGCGTACGTCCTTGATCTCAAGCCGTGGCGGGTCAACCCCGAGTTCGTCGAACTCGGCGCTGTCGACCCGGCGGTGGGCGAGGAGCTGGAGCAGCTGGTCCGCAGGCACCACGAGGAGACCGGTTCCCAGGTCGCCGCGAACCTGCTGGCCGACTGGCCGACCGCCCTGGCCCGGTTCACCGAGGTCATGCCCCGCGACTACAAGCGTGTGCTCGAGGCTCGCGCGGAGGCCCTCGAGGAGGGGCTCTCCGAGGACGAGGCCTCGGCCCGGATCATGGAGGTGCTTCATGGCTGACCCGAAGGGTTTCCTGAAGGCTGGACGCGAGGTGGCTGGTCGCCGTCCTGTCGACGAGCGTGTCAAGGACTGGAACGAGGTCTACCCGGACGGCATCGGCCGAGCGCTGCTGCCGATCATCAGCGAGCAGGCGGGCCGGTGCATGGACTGCGGCATCCCGTTCTGCCACCAGGGGTGCCCACTGGGCAACATCATCCCTGAGTGGAACGACCTCGTCTGGCGAGACGACTGGGAGGGGGCGATCGATCGCCTCCATGCCACCAACAACTTCCCTGAGTTCACCGGACGGTTGTGCCCGGCGCCGTGCGAGACCGCCTGTGTCCTGGGGATCAACCAGGATCCGGTGACGATCAAGAACGTCGAGGTCTCGATCATCGACAAGGCATGGGAGTCCGGGTTCGTGCGTCCGCAGCCGCCCGAATGGCTCTCAGGCAGGACGGTCGCTGTGATCGGATCGGGACCGGCGGGGCTGGCTGCCGCTCAGCAGCTGACCCGGTCGGGTCACACGGTCGCGGTCTATGAGCGTGCCGACAAGGTCGGTGGCCTCCTGCGCTACGGCATTCCCGAGTTCAAGATGGAGAAGAAGCACCTCGATCGCCGCATCGACCAGATGCGGCGCGAGGGCACCGTCTTCCGGGCCGGGGTCGATGTCGGTGCCGAGCTCACCGGCGACCAGCTCCGGGCCCGCTACGACGCGGTCATCCTGGCGATGGGCGCGACCTCTGCTCGCGACCTGCCGGTTCCCGGTCGCGAGCTCGGGGGCATCCACCAGGCGATGGAGTTCCTGCCGCAGTCCAACCGAGCCTCGCTCGGCGAGACGGTCGAGGGACAGATCACCGCCGCCGGAAAGAACGTGGTGATCATCGGCGGAGGCGACACCGGCGCCGACTGCCTCGGTACGTCGATCCGCCAAGGGGCCGCCACCATCACGCAGCTCGAGATCCTGCCGTTGCCGCCGCAGGCACGTCCGAGCAGCCAGCCCTGGCCGACCTACCCCATGACCTTCCGGGTGTCCTCGGCCCATGAGGAAGGGGGCGAGCGCGTCTACTCGGTCTCGACCAAGGAGTTCCTCGGCGATGACGAGGGCAACGTGCGCGCGCTGAGCATCACCGAGGTGGTCTTCGAGGCAGGCAAGTTCGTGGAGGTCGAGGGATCGGCGCGCGAGATCCCTGCCGAGCTCGTGCTCTTCGCCATGGGCTTCGTCGGCCCGGAGAAGCCCGGACTGATCGAGCAGCTCGCAGTCGAGCTCGACGAGCGGGGCAACGTCAAGCGTGACCTCACCTACGCCTCCTCGGTCGACGGCGTGTTCGTGGCCGGCGACGCCGGGCGTGGTCAGTCACTCATCGTGTGGGCCATCGCCGAGGGGAGGGCGGCCGCAGCCGCGGTCGACACCTTCCTGACCGGGTCGACGACGCTGCCCTCGCCGATCCCGCCCACGGCCCGCCCGCTCATGGTCTGAGTGCAGTGCCGAGAGGCTCGGTGGGTGCGGGTCGGGTCAATTCTTTGGATCGATCCAGACCAGCGTCCCGAACCCGCCGGTAGCCCAGTAGGGTCGTGGTGTGCGAAGAGCAAAGATCGTGTGCACCCTGGGTCCCGCCGTGGGCACGTCCGCGAAGATTCGCGAGCTTGTCGAGGCCGGGATGGACGTGGCACGCCTCAATATGAGTCATGGTGGCTATGCCGACCACGAGAAGATGTACCGGATGGTCAGGGAGGCTGCTGATACGACCGGCCATGGCGTGGGCATCTTCGCAGACCTGCAAGGTCCGAAGATCCGACTGGAGACCTTCGCCGACGGTCCGGTGAAGCTCAAGAAGGGCTCGACCTTCACGATCACGACCCGTGACGTGCCGGGCGACGTCGAGATCTGCGGTACGACGTACAAGGGGCTGCCCGGTGACGTGGCGCCCGGTGACCCGATCCTCATCGATGACGGCAAGGTCCGGCTGACGGTCGTGGAGGTCACCGACACCGATGTCCGCACCGAGGTGGTGACCGCCGGCAAGATCAGCAACAACAAGGGCATCAACCTGCCGGGTGTGGCCGTGTCCGTGCCCGCGCTGTCGGAGAAGGACATCGAGGACCTGCGCTGGGCACTGCGCATCGGCGTGGACTTCATCGCCCTGTCCTTCGTGCGTTCTGCCAAGGACGTCGAGGACGTCCACAAGGTCATGGACGAGGAGGGTTTCCGCCTTCCCATCATCGCCAAGATCGAGAAGCCGCAGGCGATCGACAACCTCGACGGCATCGTCGACGCATTCGACGGCATCATGGTCGCGCGCGGCGACCTGGGGGTGGAGTGCCCCTTGGAGGACGTGCCGTTCCTGCAGAAGAGCGTGATCGAGAAGGCCCGGCGCAACGCGAAGCCGGTCATCGTCGCCACCCAGATGCTGGAGTCGATGATCTCCGCCCCGGCCCCGACACGCGCGGAGGCCACCGACGTCGCCAACGCCCTGCTCGACGGGGCCGACGCGGTGATGCTCTCGGGAGAGACCAGCGTGGGGGAGTACGCCATCGAGGCCGTCCAGACCATGTCCAGGATCTTGGAGTCCACCGAGGACCACGGGCTGGCTCGGATGGCGGCCATCGACTGGAACCCCCGCACCACCGGCGGAGTCATCGCGAAAGCAGCCGCAGAGGTCGCGGAGCGGGTCGGCGCGCTCTATCTGGTCGCGTTCACCCAGAGTGGCGACTCGGCGCGGCGGATGTCGCGCTACCGCGGGCAGATCCCGATCCTCGCCTTCACTCCTGAGGCGTCGACGCGCTCGCAGCTGTCGATGACCTGGGGGGTCGAGACGTTCAAGACGGTCGCCGTCGAACACACCGACGAGATGGTGCGCCAGGTGGACGAGCAGCTTCTCGAGATCGGCCGGGTCAAGGAGGGCGACCTCGTCGTCATCATCGCCGGTGCACCGCCCGGCATCCCGGGTTCGACCAATGCCTTGCGCGTGCATCGGATGGGCGATGCCATCAACGAAGTGGCACCGGCCTACCACCGCGAGTCCTGAGACCAGTCCTGGGGCGGGCTCTACGAGCGCGGCGGGTGGAGCCGCTCGGCTTCGAGCCACCCGCCACGCTCACGCCTTCATGCCGATGAGCTCGTCGAGTCGGCGCACGTCTCCGGCCCGCGACACGGCCACGCAGTTGATCCGCGGCCGACGCCACTGGACCCCGGCAGCGTTGAGGGCCTCGGTGCGGAGCTCGATGATGTCCTCGGAGCGGTTCACGATCATCCTCCGGGGGTAGTCGTAGCTCTTGCGCTCGACGCACCATGCTGGTGGCCCAGTTGGCCGCGCGGCAACCGTCGCAGTGGAACAGTCCGCGCCGGGGGCCGGCCGGATGGTCGTCGACGAATCCTGTTGCCGGGGCTCCAGAGCGATCACGCGCTCGTGCTTGCGCCCCGGTCCGTGCTGGGGGAACGGGCCTGGCCGGTGCTTCCAGTCGGCGTGCACGACCCTCACGCCCGGTGCGGGGTCCCGGAGCACTCCGCCTCTCGGTCTGACTTCGATGATCAGCCTCGCCACATCTTCGATGATCGCCGGCAAGGCGTCGCGGGAGATGCGAAGAGTGGTCCGCGGACCCACTGATGAGACACATCCGTCACCGAGGTAATAGCCGAGCAGTGCGGTGTTGTCGCGGCGGGGGAGTGTGGCTTCGTGGCAGGTGACGCAGGCGCCGACATCACGGCCGTCGCGGTGCCCCGGGTGGGATTCGAACCCACACTGGATGGTGTTTGAGACCATTGCCTCTGCCGTTGGGCTACCGGGGCCTCGAGCGCGACAAAGATACCGGACGTGGAGGGTCAGAACCGCCACCCACCCCCCTTGCGTCAAAGTCTACTGGATAAGTAGTATTAAAGCCTCCGATGGAAGGCTCTTGCATGACGATGTGGCGACCGCTGATGCGGTCCATGGCGAGCTGGTCGCTGACCAGCCACGAACAGGCCGTCTCCAACGCCCGGGCCGCCTCGGTCGAGTGCAGCCGGGGGAGGGTCGAGCGCGAAGACGTCGCCGCCTACCTCGAGCTGCACAGGCAGCCCCGAGCCGGGGCGGCACGAGAGCGCAGAGTCTGGATCGCGCACAGCGGCTGACCACTCGCCGGGCAGGGGGCACTAGCCTTGTCCCGTGAACGAAGTCGCCAGCCGCCGCGTGATCATCGCCGAAGACGAAGCCCTGATCCGGATGGACCTCGCGGAGATGCTCGCCGAGGAGGGGTACGACGTCGTCGGCCAGGCCGGCGACGGGGAGCGAGCCATCGAGCTGGCCGAGTCCGAGCGACCCGACCTCGTCATCCTCGACGTCAAGATGCCCAAGCTCGACGGCATCTCCGCAGCGGAGCGGATCGCGGCCCAGCGCATCGCGCCGGTCGTCATCCTCACCGCCTTCAGCCAGCGCGACCTCGTGGAGCGGGCGCGCGACGCCGGCGCGATGGCCTACCTGGTCAAGCCGTTCACCAAGGCCGACCTGGTGCCGGCCATCGAGATGGCGGTCAGTCGCTTCAGTGAGATCTCGGCACTCGAGAAGGAGGTCTCCGACCTGACCGAGAGCCTCGCGACCCGCAAGGTCGTCGACCGGGCGAAGGGGATCCTGCAGCAGGAGCTCGAGTTGAGTGAGCCCGATTCGTTCCGCTGGATCCAGAAGACCGCGATGGACCTGCGCCTGTCGATGCGTCAGGTCGCCGAGGGCATCGTGGCGCACGGCGTCGACAAGGTCTGACCCCGCCCGACGCGCAAGAATTCACGTCACAAGTTGGCAACGACGGAAGAACTCCGGCCGCTGTCCGGTCCCGATCGGTCTAGCTGGGTGCTAGTTTGCACCGAACCCTGACCCGGCGCCGCCCGACGCCTGGGCCCATGTACAACGGAGGACAGATGTTCGGTTCCAAGAAGTCTCTGCCTGCTCTCGCGCTTCTGGCCACGGCCGGCCTCGTGCTGTCTGCCTGTGGCAGCACGGACGACACGCCGTCTGCCGGTAGCAGCGACAAGTGCGGCAACTACAACGTCGCGTTCCTCGGCGCGCTCACCGGGGACGCCGGCGCGCTCGGCCTCAACATGACCGGTGGCATCAAGCTCGCCCTGGACGAGTACAACAAGGACCACTCCGACTGCACCGTCGGTCTGAAGGAGTTCGACTCGCAGGGCAGCCCGGACAAGGCCCCCGCCCTCGCCACCCAGATCATCGGCGACGACTCGATCATCGGCCTGGTCGGCCCCGGCTTCTCCGGAGAGTCGCTGGCGACCGGCAAGACGTTCTTCGAGGCCGGTCTCCCGTCGGTCTCCCCGTCGGCAACCAACGTGACCATCACCGACCAGGGTTGGACCACCTGGCACCGGGTCATCGGCAACGATGCCGCCCAGGGCGCGGCGGGCGCGAAGTACCTCACCGAGACGGCCGGCGCCACGAAGGTCTTCGTCGTCGACGACGCCCAGGACTACAGCAAGGGCCTCGCCGACGTGGTCAGGGGTGCCCTCGGCGACGCCCTCGGCGGCAGCGACCAGATCCAGGTCGGCCAGACCGACATGTCGGCCGTGGTGACCAAGGTCAAGAGCTCGGGCGCCGACGCGGTCTACTACGGCGGCTACTACGCCGAGGCGGGTCTGCTGGTCAAGCAGCTGCGCCAGGCCGGCTTCAAGGGAACGTTCATGTCAGGTGACGGCGCCCAGGACCCGGCCTTCGTCAAGGCAGCGGGTGCCCAGGCCGCCAACGGTGCGATCCTCACCGCCCCGGCGGGACCGGCCCCGGCTGACTTCAACGACAAGTACACCGCCGTGAACAGTGCTGACGCTGGTCTCTACTCGACCCAGGCCTACGACGCGACCAACATCTTCCTGGCCGCTCTCGAGGACGGAAAGACCGGCCACGAAGACGTGAACACCTTCATCGGCAGCTACAGCGCCGACGGTGCCAGCGGCGCCGATCGCCTTCGACGACAAGGGTGACATCACCTCGTCGACGATCTACGCCTACCTGGTCACCGACGGCGTGATGGACGTGGCCAACCCCACGGCCATCAAGTGACAGTTCGTCACCGACGCTCGAACTGATGGACGGCTGCGGCCGGGGCTACTAGCCTCGGCCGCAGCCGACCGCCCTGGGAAGGACGACTGTGGACTTCGCGTTCCTGTTCAACAACATCATCGAGCTGACCATCACCGGTCTGGCGCTCGGCGCGATCTACGCCTTGGTGGCCCTCGGCTACACGATGGTCTACGGCGTTCTCCAACTGATCAACTTCGCTCACTCCGAAGTCTTCATGTACGGCACCTTCGCGGTGGCCTGGATGATGTTCTTCCTCCACGGCTCTGATTCGATCACCGAGGGGCTGTGGGCCGCGGCCCCCCTGCTGCTCGCCGCACTGGTGGCCGCGATGGCACTGTCAGCCGCCATCGCCCTGTTGTTGGAGCGGGTCGCCTACCGCCCCCTCATCAAGCGGGGCGCACCCAAGCTGATCATCCTGATCTCAGCGATCGGTGCCTCGTTCTCCCTCGCCGAGATCATGGGTCTGCGCGACCGCTTCGCCGGGTGGGTCGGCCTGGCGGACAACCTCGACACCTACGTCGGCAAGGCCCGCGACGTCTACTCGCTGCCGGTCACGATCCAGCCCCACGATCTGTTCCCGATCGGCAACTACACCGTCCGCGACATCGATGTCCTGGTCATCGGGGCGGCCCTGGCCATGATGCTCGGGCTGGACATGTTCGTGCGCCGTACCCGCTTCGGACGCGGCATCCGCGCCGTCGCCCAGGACCCCGAGTCCGCCGCACTGATGGGGGTCAACTCCAACCGGGTGATCCAGTTGACGTTCCTCATCGGTGGCCTGATGGCCGGTGCGGCGGCGACTCTCTACATGATCCGGATCGGCTCCACCAGGCAGAACGCCGGTTTCATCCTGGGGGTCAAGGCGTTCACCGCGGCCGTCCTCGGCGGGATCGGCAACCTTCGTGGCGCGCTGGTCGGCGGTCTGCTGCTGGGCGTCGTCGAGAACTACGGCTCCGCTGTCTTCGGCACCCAATGGAAGGATGTGGTCGCCTTCGTGCTTTTGATCCTCATCCTTCTGGTCAAGCCCTCAGGGCTGTTCGGTGAAGCCCTCGGAAAGGCCCGCGCATGAGCACCGCGACCAAGACCACCCCCTTGCAGCGAGTGGCGCGCTGGTGGGACGGCGTGGTGGACCGCTACAACGCCCTGCCGAAGCCGGCCAAGCTCGGCCTCGTCATCCTGTTCGCGCTCTTCTTCTACGCGCTGCCGCTGCTCCGCCCGCCGATCATCACAACCAACCAGATCGACTTCGGGGGAGTGCTGTTCGGTGCGGCGGCGTTCGCCCTCGTGGCAGTCGGCCTCAACATCGTGATCGGCTACGCCGGCCTGCTCGACCTCGGCTACGTCGGCTTCTACGCGGTGGGTGCCTACACCACCGCGGTGCTCACGTCCCTGCATGCCTCCTGGCCGTTCTTCCTGGCCCTTCCGGTGGCGATCGCGGTGACCATGGTCACGGGAGTCATCCTGGGCGCTCCGACCCTGCGGGTGCGTGGCGACTACCTCGCCATCGTGACGCTCGGCTTCGGCGAGATCATCCGGCTGATCGTGACCAACACCCAGTGGCTGGGTGCGGCCGCGGGCATCAAGGACATCCCTCACCCCAACAGCATCGGTCCCAATCCCGAAGGCCCCTTCGGCGAGCGGGGCATCTTCCAGATCCCGCGCATCCAGTGGGACGGGATCGTGCCGCTGATCGACAACCAGCACAAGACCAGCTTCCTGACCTTCGGGGCCATCGACGCCATCCCCTACTACTGGCTGGTGTTGACCGCGCTGATCCTGGTGCTGATCGGCGATCGGCTCGTGCACTCCAGCCGGATCGGGCGTGCCTGGGAGGCCACCCGCGAGGATGAGGACGCCGCCGAGCTGATGGGCGTGCCGACGTTCAAGTACAAGCTGATGGCCTTCGCGCTCGGTGCCGCCATCGGCGGCCTGTCCGGTTCGCTGTTCGCCAGCAGCCAGGGCGGCTACATCAACCCGCAGAGCTTCCCGCTCCTGCTCTCGATGCTCTTCGTCGCGGCTGTGGTGATCGGTGGATCGGGCAACCGATGGGGCGCCGTCTTCGGTGGTGTCCTGGTCGCCTACCTTCCCGAGCGGTTCCGAGCCGTGAGCGACTACCGCCTGCTGATGTTCGGCCTCGCGCTGATGTTCCTCGCCATCTGGCGACCCGAAGGTCTGATCCCGCCGCGAAGAGTCAGGCGCGCGAAACAGGCGGAGGAGCAGATCGAGGCGATCCAGGAAGGCGCACGTGAGGAGACCCCCCATGTCTGAGCCCAAGGCAGTCCTCGAGATCGATGACGTCACGCTGCAGTTCGGTGGGCTCACCGCGCTCGACCACGTCAGCTTCGAGATCCGCGAGGGGGAGATCCTCGGCCTGATCGGTCCGAACGGCGCCGGCAAGACGACGTGCTTCAACGTGATGACCGGCGTCTACCAGGCCACCTCGGGGCAGGTCCGGTTCGACGGTACGCCGCTGGCCGGGATGAAGCGCAACCAGATCACCAAGCTCGGCATCGCCCGGACGTTCCAGAACATCCGGCTCTTCAAGTCGATGACCGTGCTCGAGAACGTCATGGTCGGCTCCGACGCCCACAGCAAGGTCGGGTTCTTCGACGCGCTGTTCCGCACGCCCCGGCAGCGGCGCACCGAACAGGCCTCGTTGCAGAAGGCGAAGGAACTGTTGGACATCGTCGGGATCAAGGCCCGCCACGACGAGGTCGCCTCCAACCTGTCCTACGGCGACCAGCGCCGCCTCGAGATCGCCCGGGCCATGGCTACCGGACCCAAGCTGCTCTGCCTCGACGAGCCGGCTGCCGGCTTCAACCCTGCCGAGAAGCAGAACCTGATGGCGCTGATCCGCAAGGTACGTGACCAGGGCTACACCGTGCTGCTGATCGAGCACGACATGCGCCTCGTGATGGGCGTCACCGACCGGATCGTCGTGCTCGAGTTCGGCCGCAAGATCGCCGAGGGGCTTCCCTCGGAGATCCGCGACAACCCGGCGGTCATCGCCGCCTACCTGGGAGTGGACGAAGAAGATGCTTCTTGAGGTCGAGGGACTGTGTGTCAACTACGGTCATATCGAGGCGATCCGCGACATCAGCTTCGGGGTCGAGGAGGGCACGATCACCACGCTGATCGGTGCCAACGGCGCCGGGAAGACCACCACGCTCAAGACCATCTCGGGGCTTCGGAAGGTCCGGGCCGGCCGGATCATCCTGGACGGCAAGGACATCACCAACGTCCCTGCCTACGAACGGGTCACCCTGGGGCTCAGCCAGTCGCCCGAGGGCCGCGGAGTCTTTCCCGGCATGACAGTGCGCGAGAACCTCGACATGGGCGCCTACGCGCGCAAGGACCGCAAGTCGCCGGCGATGGCGGCCGACCTCGAACGGGTGCTCACCCTGTTCCCACGCCTGCGTGAGCGCATCAGCCAGGTGTCCGGGACCATGTCGGGTGGGGAGCAGCAGATGCTGGCCATGGGGCGGGCGTTGATGGCCAGGCCTCGGCTGGTGCTGCTGGATGAGCCGTCGATGGGCCTGGCGCCGAAGCTGATCAAGCAGATCTTCACCATCATCGGTGAGATCAACGAGCAGGGCACGACGGTGCTTCTCGTCGAGCAGAACGCTGCCCAGGCCCTCAAGCGCGCCGATCAGGCGCACATCCTGGAGACCGGCGAGATCATCCGCTCCGGCACGGGAGCCGAGCTGGCAGGCGACGATTCGGTGAAGGCCGCCTATCTCGGCGGCGACGTGTAGGCCCCAGCAGGAGCATGTGCACCACCGGTTGTAGGAAATTTGCCCGGGGTGCGATGACACCGCGCCTCGTCTGCGCGTAGGGTCCTCCTGAGCAGGTGATTGAAAAGTTGTTCAACTGACGGGGGTCAGAGAACGTTTCCTTTCTTCCGGACAGGGCTGGTGGCATGAACAGATCCCCCGTGCACTTGCGGTCGGTGGTCGAGGACGACGCGCCTGAGCTCGCCGCTCTCTGGGCTGACATCCTGCGTCGGGCCGACGTTCTGGAGCAGACCGAGGACATCCGTAGGCTGATCAAGCAGGTGCAGGCAGTCCCTGACGAGCGCATCGTCGTGGCCGAGTACGACGGCCAGGTGGCCGGAGCAATCTTCCTGAGACTCACTACCTTGACCCCGGTCAACCTCGAGCCGGTCGTGCAGGCTGTGTCTCCCCACGTGTTCCCGAAGTTCCGTCGCCACGGTGTGGGGCGCGCTCTGATGGACGCCGCCGTCTCGTACGCCGAGGAGCTGGGGATCGCGCACGTCGCCTCCGGATCCGTCAGCGCCTCGCGTGACGGCAACCGGTTCCTGGCCCGGCTCGGACTGGGTGCGCAGATCATCCTGCGGGTGGCGCCCACACACGCCGTCCGCGCCAAGCTCAACGCCCAGCGTCCGTCGGCTCGCGGTGGAAGCCGTCAGCTCGACCGGGTCCTCGCGAGCCGGAGGGTGCTGCGCCGGGAGCGGGCGACCGGCTGATCTCGTCAGTCGGAGGCCAGGTTCTGCAATCGCACCTGACCCCGCGATACGAGCCGACCCTCGGCGTCGTGGGTCTCGACGATCCACACCTGTTGGGAGCGACCGCGGTGCACGGGCACCGCCCGTGAGGTGAGCAGACCCTCGCGAACCGCGCGAAAGAAATCGGTGTTGTTGTTGACGCCGACGACCTGACCGCGCTCACCGAACCACAGCGCGCCCCCGATGCTGGCCAGCGTCTCGACGACCGAGCAGTGCACGCCCCCGTGCACGATGCCGTAGGGCTGGTGGTGCTTGGTCTCGGCGTTCCAGGTCGCGAGCACCTCGTCGCCGTCCGCACGGACGAGGTCGATGCCGAGGAACTCGACGAAGGGGCCGCGGAAGTCTACGAAGTCATGGGTGTCCACAGGGAGATTCTTGCCCATCCGCAATCCACTACAAAATCTTGGCAAGATCACAACCAGAGTGTAGAACTTAGAGGAGGACGCCTCGTCTACCCCACGGAGCCCGCGATGACTGTCAGCCCCGACGCCCGCACCGGTCAGGCACCCGCGCCGACCGGTCCGCTGAGCACGATCGACTACAACGAGCGGATTCCGAACAACGTCAACCTGGCCGGCGACCGCCGACTGCAGCGGGCCCTCGAGGGCTGGCAGCCCAAGTTCCTGGACTGGTGGCGGACCCTGGGTCCCTCGATCCCCACCAAGGACGTCTATCTGCGCACCGCGATCGCCGTCGGGCGGGACGGGTGGGCGCACTTCGAGCACGTGCCGATGGAGGACTACCGCTGGGGCATCTTCCTGGCCGAGCGTGATCCGGACCGCACCGTTCAGTTCGGGAAGCACCGGGGCGAGCCCGTGTGGCAGGAGGTGCCGGGGGAGCATCGGGCCGACCTCCTGCGGTTGATCGTGGTCCAGGGGGACACCGAGCCGGCTTCGGTGGAGCAGCAGCGCGTCCTGGGCAACACGGCCCCCAGCATCTACGACATGCGCAACCTGTTCCAGGTCAACGTCGAGGAGGGCCGGCACCTGTGGGCGATGGTCTACCTGCTGCATGCCTACTTCGGGCGAGAGGGTCGCGACGAGGCCGAGCAGCTGCTCAAGCGCAACTCCGGCGACCTGGACTCACCGCGGATCCTGGGTGCCTTCAACGAGGAGACCACCGACTGGCTGCAGTTCTTCATGTTCACCTACTTCACCGACCGTGACGGCAAATACCAGCTGGGCACGCTCAAGGAGTCGGCCTTCGACCCGCTGGCGCGCACGTGCGAGTTCATGCTCAAGGAGGAGGCCCATCACATGTTCGTGGGCACCACCGGCGTTCAGCGGACCGTCGAGCGGACCGCCCAGGTGATGAGTGAGCACGGCGGGGCGGCTGGGTTCGAGCAGGGGGTGATCCCGCTGGAGGTGATCCAGAAGTATCTCAACTTCCAGTTCTCGGTCTCCATGGACCTGTTCGGGTCCGAGCAGTCCACCAATGCGGGGAACTACTACTCCTCGGGGCTCAAGGGGCGGTGGCAGGAGACCCGGCGCAAGGATGATCATGTGCTGCTGGCGGACTCCCGGGAGATGAACCACGTCGAGGGCGGGGAGATCCGGACACGCACTGTGCCGATGCTCAACGCGCTCAACCTCGACCTCCGCGACGAGTACGTCGCCGACTGCGCGAACGGCGTACGACGCTGGAACCAGGCCCTGGAGGACGCCGGCCTCGAGGACCGACTCATCCTTCCGCACGAAGGCTTCAACCGGAGGGTGGGGACGTATGCGGCGCACCATGTCAGCCCGATCGGGGAGGTGCTGGACGATGCTGCCTGGGCAGCGCAGGTGGGGGAGTGGCTGCCGAGTGCCGACGATCGGCAGGCGGTGGCCGACCTGATGGTGCCGGAGTATGAATATGGGAGGTTCGCAGGCTGGATCGCGCCGCCGCAGGCAGGCATCAACGACCAGCCCGTCGAGTTCGACTACGTCCACCTCGCGGAGGAGGGACTCGACTGATCGGCGGCGCCTAGCATGGGCGCGTGCATGAGATCGAGGTGGAGGACCCCCGGGAGCCCGACGTCGGTGAGCTGCTGGCGTGCCACCTGGACTTCGCGCGGGCGACGACCCCGAGGGAGGGAGTCCATGCCCTGCCTGCCGACGGACTCCTGGATCCCGCGATCACCCTCTTCGGGCTGCGGTCCGAGGGGGAGCTGTTGGCGATCGGCGCACTGAGGTGGTGGGGGGAGCGTGAGGCCGAGCTCAAGTCCATGCACACGGCGGCTCGAGCCCGCGGCCGTGGGTTGGCCCGGGAGCTGCTCCTGCACCTGATCGAGGTCGCCCGCGGCCGAGGGGTCGTGCGATTGAGCCTGGAGACGGGATCGTTCGATGCCTTCGCTCCGGCCCGAGCGCTCTATGCGAGCGCAGGCTTCGTGCCCTGCGGACCGTTCGCCGACTACGCGGCGAGTCCGACGAGCGCGTTCCTGACCCTGGTCCTGGCTGACCCGGCGAACTGATCAGGGCTTGGGTCCGGCGGCCGCGTCGAGTCGTTCCCATTCGGCCTGCGCGGCCTCGTGCCAGGCGCCGTGCTGGCGATGGAACAGATCGGCGGCACGAACCCCCGGCCAGTCGTGGTCGAGCAGCTCAGCAGGCAGGTCGGGATCGAGGAACGGGAACCGCCGCCACTCCTGGACCATCTCGACCTGGTTGACGAACGCCTCGGTGGCCCTGGAGGCGTGCCGCTGGGCGAAATCAGCCAGGAACAGGAGATAGCGATCCTCGACGTCGGCGAGGTCCCAGGCGTCGGTGAGCAGTCGGCCCTCGTCGCCGGTGCCGGTTGCCGGACCGATCCAGGCGAACGCATGTGAGGCAAGACCGAGATCCTCGACCACCGCGTGGACGGCTCGGTCCTTGGAGGTGTCGGGGGTGACCCACAGTCCTGACGTGGGGGAGCCGAGCCCGAGCCAGGTGAGACGGGTGCGGAGCCGGTGACGCAGCTGACGCTGCGTCTCCGGGATGGGGACGGAGAGAACGAGCCAGCGTCCGTCCCAGGGATGCGGCTCACGCAGGAATCCGTAGATGCGCCGGGTGCCCTCCTCCAGGAGGGTGGCTCCGCTGGGCGTCAGGGCCCAGAGACCCCGCCGCCCGTGGCGGGTCGAGGTCAACAGCCCTTCGCTGGCAGTGCGGGTGAGTGCCTGACGAGCCGACTTCTCCTCCACACCCAGGGTCGCCAGAGCCTCGAGGACCGTTGCCGTCCAGACCGTGTCGTGGCGCGGGTGGACGAACTCACCGAGGATCGTCAGCAGGAGGGAGCGGGCACTGGCGGATCCGACCTCTCGCCGACGGGAGGTGGTGGGGTCGAGTGCAACCATGCGCACCTCCTGTGCTGATCTCGGCCGGTCGGCGACGGTCCTCGCACGTTCCGCCACCAGTCTGTCATCTGTTGCTGCCATCGACGGTGCGGGACCGCTGCCGCACACGAAGGCGTATCTACGACAATCGCTTGACGAACTTCCACCCCAGCGTAGAGTAACTTTCGGCCAAGGACCTTGACGGAGGAGTTGTCGATGAGCGTTCTCGACGCCCGCGAGGTGGCCGCTGCCCAGACGGCTCCGGAGCCTCGGGTCGACTTCGACTGCTCACCGGAGTCCTACCGTCACTGGCGCCTCGAGATCGACGGTGACGTCGCCACCCTCACGCTCCGCGTCGACGAGCTGGGCGGCTTGGTCGATGGCTACGAGCTGAAGCTGAACTCCTACGACCTCGGCGTCGACATCGAGCTGTACGACGCCGTGCAGAGACTGCGCTTCGAGCATCCGCAGGTGAAGGCGGTCGTCCTCACCGGTGGGCTGGAGCGGATGTTCTGCGCCGGCGCCAACATCAGGATGCTGGCCCAGTCCTCCCACGCCTGGAAGGTGAACTTCTGCAAGTTCACCAACGAGACCCGCAATGCGATCGAGGACGCCAGGGCAAGCAGCGGTCAGACCTGGATCGCGGCGCTCAACGGCACGGCAGCCGGCGGGGGCTACGAGCTGGCCCTCGCGTGCGACGAGATCGTGCTGATCGACGACGGGTCCTCGACCGTGTCGCTGCCCGAGGTGCCCCTGCTCGGCGTACTCCCAGGGACCGGCGGGCTGACACGCGTCGTGGACAAGCGTCATGTGCGCAGGGACCGCGCCGATCTGTTCGCCACCAAGTCCGAGGGCTACCGAGGCGCGACCGCGGTGGCATGGGGACTGGTGGACGCGACCGTGCCACGCAACGCCTGGGCCGACGAGATCGCTCATCGCGCCAGATCCGCCGCCGCTTCCTCGACTCGCTCGGGCCGGCACGGCGTGGCCCTCAAACCGTTGGCGCGCACCGAGTCCGACGACCGGATCGACTACCCCCATGTGGCCGCGATCCTCGATCGCGGGGCGCGGCGAGTGGACATCACGGTCAGTGGTCCCCTGACCGAGCCGCCGGCCGACCCTGCGACGGCCCTCGTGCAAGGAGTGGACTACTGGCCGCTGGCCGTCACCCGGGCGCTGGACGACCTGATCCTCCGGCTGCGCACCAACGAGCCTGATCTCGGCACCTGGGTGTTCCGCACGCAGGGCGACCCCGACCGCGTCCTCGCCTACGACGAGCAGCTGGCCGGCTGGACCGACGACTGGTTCGTGCACGAGACGAACGACTACCTCAAGCGCACCCTCAAGCGGATCGACGTGACGAGCCGGAGCCTGATCGCCGCGGTCGAGCCAGGCAGCTGCTTCGTCGGCTTCCTGCTGGAGCTCGCGCTGGCCGCCGACCGCACCTACATGCTCGAGGGTGTCTACGAGGACGTCGACCCCGCCGCCGCCCCGGCCGTCCTCGTCCTGGGGACCAGCAATCTCGGCCGCCTCCCGATGGGGAACGGGCTCACGCGGTTGGAGTCCCGATTCTGGGGTCATGACGATCAGTTGGCCGAACTCACAGCCCGGCGGGGCGAGCGGCTCGAGGCGTCGAGCGCCGAGGGGCTCGGGCTGGTGACGATGGCCCTCGACGACCTCGACTTCGAGGACGAGCTGCGCATCGTGCTCGAGGAACGGGCCTCGCTGTCTCCCGACGCACTGACCGGGATGGAGGCCAACCACCGGTTCGTCGGACCCGAGACCCTCGAGACCAAGATCTTCGGTCGGCTGACCGCGTGGCAGAACTGGATCTTCCTTCGACCCAACGCCTCCGGACCGCAGGGTGCGCTCAGCCGTTACGGCACCGGTCAGCGTGGCGCCTACGACCACAGGAGGGTCTGAGCGATGGTGACGACTGGGGGTCCGGCGCTGTTCAACGCCGCGGACTACCTCGTCAGCCGTCACCGCCTCGATGGCGACGGCGGCAGGACGGCTGTGATCGCCTCGGAGACGCTGACCTACGCCGAGCTCGACGAACGCGTGGCCATCGTGGCCGCCGGGCTGCGGAGCCTGGGCGGACACCGCGACGACCGAGTGCTGATGGTGATGTCGGACGAGGTCCCGATGCTGACCGCCATCCTGGGGGCGTTCCGGGCCGGTCTGGTGGCCGTGCCCGTGTCCACGATGCTCACCGGTGGCGAGCTCGGCGCGATCATGGCCGACTCGGGAGCGCGGATCGTGCTGGCGACCGGTGAGTTCGCGGGTCCGGTCAGCGAGGCACTGAAGGCCGCACCAGAGGTCGCCGTGGCCGTGCTCGCCGGCGACGGGGCCCTCCAGCTGCCGGCAGGGGTGACGGGGTACACCTGGGACGACGTGCTCGGACTCGGACGCCAGGCCGATGACGCGTTGTCGGAGGTCGCGCCGACCGTGGACGACTCGTGGGCGCTGTGGCTCTACACCTCGGGCACCACCGGGGTCCCGAAGGCGGCGATGCACCGGCACGCCAACATCCGCCACGTCTGCGAGACCTATGGCGCCCAGGTGCTCGGGGTCAGGCGCGACGACCTCACGTTCTCGGTGGCGAAGATGTTCTTCGCCTACGGCATCGGCAACACGGTGTTCTTCCCGTTCGCCGTCGGTGCCGCGACCGTCCTGGAGTCGCGACGGCCGACGCCCGAGGTCGTGCGCGAGCAGGTCGCCCGCCATCACCCCACCCTCTTCTTCGCCGTCCCCACCTTCTACGCCGCCCTGAACGCCTCCGACCTGCCTGAGGACACCTTCGCGTCGGTTCGCCTGGCCGCCTCGGCCGGGGAGCCGCTGCCGGCGCCGCTGCAGTCGCGCTTCACCGACCGTTTCGGGGTGGAGATCCTCGACGGCATCGGCTCGACCGAGGCGCTGCACATCTTCCTGTCCAACCGACCGGGCCAGGTTCGTCCGGGCACCACGGGGGTGCCCGTGCCGGGCTACGACGTCGAGCTGCGCGATGCCCTCGGACACCCCGTGGTCGACGGTCAACCCGGGGCCCTGCACGTGCGTGGAGCCTCGATCGCGCTGGGTTACTGGCACCGCACGGACGCGACGCGGCAGGTGTTCCAGGGTGAGTGGCTGAGCACGGGGGACACCTACCTCCGCGATGCACAGGGCAGCTACGTGTGCCTGGGCCGCAACAGCGACATGCTGAAGGCCGGTGGGATCTGGGTCTCGCCCGCGGAGGTGGAGAGCCGACTGCTGGAGCATCCCTCGGTGCGCCAGGCAGCCGTGGTCGGGCTCCCCGACGCCGACGGCCTCGACAAGCCGGTCGCTGTCGTCGTGGTCGAGCCCGGCGTCCTGGAGTCAGACCTGGTGGAGTGGTGCCGCGCCGGGCTCGCCCACTTCAAGACGCCACGTCGGGTCATCTTCGTCGCCGACCTGCCCAAGACCGCGACCGGGAAGCTGCAGCGATTCAAGGTCCGCCACCTGGTGGCCGGCCAGGGTGCCTGAGAGGAGTCTCCATGCCCTATGTCATCGCGAGTGCCTGCATCGACACCATGGATCGATCGTGCGTCGAGGAGTGCCCCGTGGACTGCATCTACGAGGGGGAGCGCAAGCTCTACATCAACCCCAAGGAGTGCATCGACTGCGGGGCGTGTGAACCGGTGTGTCCCGTGGAGGCCATCAGTCAGGACCGTCGAGTGGCGGACGGCGACGAGGCGTTCGTGGAGGATAACCTGGTGTTCTTCACCCAGACCTTGCCCGGTCGAGACGCCCCCTTGGGGGCACCCGGAGGCGCCGCCAAGACCGGCGCGATCGGGCTCGACACCCCCTTGGTCGCGGACCGATGAGTCGGGAGGGCTGAGCGGTGCTGGACGGGGACCTGCTCATCGATGCCCACGTGCACGTGCCGGTGCTGGGCTCGCTGAAACCTGCCTGGATCGACTGGGCGAGGGACTTCGGGCCTGCGGGCATCCTCGAGGAGGTGTGGGACGCGACGGGCCATCCTCGGCCGGACCGGCTCGACCGGCTGTTCGCCGAGCAGGGAGTGGACCATGCGCTGCTGTTCTGTGAGTACAGTCCGCGAGCCACCGGCTACCAGCGTTTCGAGGACCTGCTGCCGATGGTCGAGCACAACCCGGTGCGGTTCCGGCCGGTGGCCAACGTGAACCCGCACCTCCACTTCCCGATCGCCGCGGAGGTGCGACGTCAGCTCGACCTGGGGGCGGCTGCGCTCAAGCTGCATCCCGTGCACGGCGGGTTCGGCTGCGACGACCGCAGCCTCTACCCGGCGTACGAGGTGCTGGCGGAGCGGCAGGTGCCGCTGGTGGTGCACTGCGGCACGAGCAGCTTCCCGGGATCGATGAACGAGCTGGCCGACCCGGTCCGACTGCTGCCCGTCGTACGCGACTTCCCCACGCTGGACGTGGTCCTCGCTCACGGCGGACGCGGCTGGTGGTACGACGCTGCGGCGTTCATGGCGCTGTCCAACGACCGGGTCTGGATCGAGTTGTCGGGGCTGCCACCCAAACGGTTGGGTGACTACTACCGGAACTTCGACCTGGGGCGTCTGGCTCGGCGGTGGATCTTCGCCACCGACTGGCCCGGAGTGCCCGGGACCGCGCAGAACGCCCGAGACGTGATCGGTCTCGGCCTGTCTCCCGAGGTGGCCACCGCGGTGCTGGGTGGGAACGCGCTGAGCGTCTACACGGGAATCACGCCCGGAGGAGCGCCATGACCGACAGCTCACCCGCGCGTCCGGCAGCCGAGCTGACCGACGAGGAGCTCGCGACCCAGGGCAAGCAGCTGCACGACAGCCGCAACTGGATGTTCCTGCACGGCAGTGCCGCCCAGTTCGCCACCCATACTGTCCGGATGCTCGAGCTCGAGGGTGAGTACCTCCGCCGCTTCCCCAAGCGCACCTGGCAGGGCTCCGGGGGAGCAGACGAGGACGAACCTGTGCCGGCCGTCGATCCGGTGGCCGAGGTGCTGCGACAGGTGGCCAAGGCCCCCGGTGGGCGGCTGCACAAGCTGGAGGTGCACCAGGCGGCCCGCGTCGCCGGGCTCGAGCGGGCCGAGCTCGCCCGGCTCTACACCCAGGAACCGAGGCTGTTGCGCACCGACAAGGCTGACCGCGTCATCACCCCGGCGGGTCTGCAAAGGCTTCGCGGCTGAGATCCTGGCCTCCGCGCAGCTGGCTGTCCCCGGGCCCGGATAGAGTCGTCGGGTGACTGCTCCGAACGTGGCCGATCGTCCACCGCGACTGCTCCTGCTCGACGGCCACTCGCTGGCCTACCGGGCCTTCTTCGCGCTTCCTGTCGAGAACTTCTCGACCACCACCGGGCAGCACACCAACGCCGTCTACGGCTTCACCTCGATGCTGATCAACGTGTTGCGAGACGAGCAGCCGACCCATGTCGGGGTGGCCTTCGACAAGTCGCGACAGACGTTCCGCCTCGCCGAATATCCCGAATACAAGGCCAAGCGCAACAAGACGCCTGTCGAGTTCAGCAGCCAGTTGCCCCTGATCCAGGAGGTGCTCAACGCCCTGCGCATCCGACACCTGGAGAAGGAGGGCTTCGAGGCCGACGACATCATCGCCACGCTGTCGACCCAGGCCGTGGCCGCGGGGTTCGACGTCCTGATCCTGACCGGCGACCGCGACTCCCTGCAGCTGGTCACCGATCACTCGACGGTGCTCTACCCGATGCGAGGCGTGTCCGACCTGGCGCGGATGACACCCGAGGCCGTCGAGACGAAGTACGGCGTCCCGCCGCACCGCTATCCCGAGCTTGCGGCGCTGGTCGGGGAGGACTCCGACAACCTGCCCGGCATCCCTGGGGTCGGTCCGAAGACCGCCGCCAAGTGGATCGCCACCTACGACGGTCTCGACAACGTCATCGCCAACGCCGACAAGGTCGCGGGCAAGGCGGGTGACAACCTGCGGGCACACCTCGGTGACGTGATCCGCAACCGTCATCTCAATGCGCTGATCTGTGACCTGCCCCTCGATGCCACGCCGACCGACCTCGCCCTGCAACCATGGGACCGCCACGAGGTCCACACGCTGTTCGACGGCCTCGAGTTCCGGGTGCTGCGCGACCGACTCTTCGAGACCCTCGAGTCTGAGGAGGAGGTCGATGGCTCGGGCTTCGACCTGACGGCCACCCAGCTGTCCACCGGCGAGGTCGCCGCCTGGCTCGACGCCCATGGGCGTGCGGGCCGGGTCGGCGTGGAGGTCCGCGGCTCCTGGCGGGCGGGCACGGGCGACGTACGCTCCGTCGCCCTGGCCGCGCCCGACGGCAACGCCGCCTGGTTCGACGCCGCCGAGGTGTCGCCGGAGGACGACGAGGTGCTGGCCGGCTGGTTCGCGGACCCGGATCGCGAGAAGGTGATGCACGACGCCAAGGGCCCGATGCTGGCGCTGGCCGCCCGCGGCTGGCGACTGCTGGGTCTGGTGAGCGACACCGCGCTCGCGGCCTACCTGGTGCGACCCGATCAGCGGTCCTACGACCTGGCTGACCTGACCGTGCGCTACCTCAAGCGCGAGCTGAAGCAGGAGACGGCTGATGAGGGGCAGCTGGCGTTCGACTCGATCGACGACAACGCCGCCGCCGATGCCGCGATGCTGCACGCACGGGCAGTGCTCGATCTGGCGGAGGTGCTCGACGCCCAGGTCGAGGAGCACGGCGGCAGTCGACTGCTGGCCGAGGTGGAGCTGCCGTTGGTGCGCTGCCTGGCGAGGATGGAGCAGACCGGGATCGCCGTCGACCTCGACCATCTCGAGGGGCTCGAGTCACACTTCGCCGGCGAGGTGAAGCTGGCGGCCGACCAGGCCTTCGGCGAGATCGGCAAGGAGATCAACCTGGGCTCGCCCAAGCAGCTCCAGGTCGTGCTCTTCGACGAGCTCGGCATGCCCAAGACCAAGCGCACCAAGACCGGCTACACCACCGACGCCGACGCGCTGCAGCAGCTCCACGAGAAGACCGACCACCCCTTCCTGAGCCACCTGCTGCGCCACCGCGATGTGAGTCGGCTGCGGCAGACGGTCGAAGGTCTGCTCAAGACGGTGGCCTCCGACGGTCGCATCCACACGACGTTCAACCAGCTGATCGCCGCCACCGGCAGACTTTCCAGCACCGATCCCAACCTGCAGAACATCCCGGTCCGCACCGAGGAGGGACGCCGGATCCGCGAGGCGTTCGTCGTCGGGCCGGACTACGACTGCCTCCTGACCGCCGACTACAGCCAGATCGAGATGCGGATCATGGCCCACCTCTCGGAGGACGAGCTGCTCATCGAGGCGTTCCGCTCGGGTCAGGACTTCCACTCGATCACCGCAGCCCGCGTGTTCTCGGTCGACGCCGGCGACGTGACGCTTGAGATGCGCGCCAAGATCAAGGCGATGAACTACGGGCTGGCCTACGGCCTCTCGGCGTTCGGGCTGGGCCAACAGCTGCGCATCCATCCCTCCGAGGCGCAGGGACTGATGGACGAATACTTCGAGACGTTCGGCGGCATCCGCGACTACCTCGCGGGGGTTGTCGAGGAGGCCCGCAAGTCCGGCTTCACCGAGACGATCATGGGCCGGCGTCGCTATCTGCCCGATCTCACCAGTGACAACCGGCAGCGTCGGGAGATGGCCGAGCGGATGGCGCTCAACGCGCCCATCCAAGGGTCAGCGGCAGACCTCATCAAGGTCGCCATGCTCGACGTGGAGAAGGCGATGCATGAGGCCGGCCTGGGCTCGCGCATGCTGCTGCAGGTCCACGACGAACTGGTCTTCGAGGTGGCGCCCGGCGAGCAGGAGGCCCTGACCGAGTTGGTGCGTGCCGGCATGGGAGGCGCGGCGTCCCTGACGGTCCCGCTCGATGTCTCCGTGGGCACCGGTCACAGCTGGCACGAGGCTGCTCACTGAGTCGTGCTGACCACTTCGGCGGCGGGCTCGGCCACCAGGTAGAGGCTGATCGTCATCAGCAGGGCAAACAGGGCCGCGTCGACGCACAGCACCAGCGCCAGCAGTCCGTCGAGGCTGGAGACGGTCGTGTAGCCGACCCCGACCAGGACGGCCAGCGCGAGCCACACCAGGTAGACCGAGCGCTGCCCCTGCCTGGCCAGCACCGCGTAGACCAGCAGCTGCAACATCGACAGCAGCGTCCCGATCACCGCGAAGACCCACAGCCTGCCTGAGACGTCGCCGTAGTCGCTGCCACCGACGAACACCAGGGCCAGGCCGGGCAGCAGCCAGGCGCCCAGGGTGCTCAGGACGCCCAGCAGGGCGACCAGGGTCAGGCTCCGCGTGAGGGCGTGGCGGCGCTCGCTGGCGGTGGACATCGCCGGGAAGGCGACCACCACCACGAACTGAGGCAGGAACAGCACCGCCTTGACGAGGATGAGCCCGCCGGCGTACAGCCCCGCGTCGTGGTCATCGAGCACGTTGCGCGCCACGATGACGTCGACGTTGGACAGGGCGAAGAAGGCGAAGAGCGCCTGCGAGTTCTGGATCGTCTCGCGGATGACCGGACGGGTCGCGTGTCGTTCGTGCAGCTCACCGGCGGGACGACTGCCGCGCAGCGCCCAGAACCCGACGAGCAGGGGAGCGAACGCCCCGATCGCCACGGCCGTCATGGCGCTGGCCTCGGTGGCCGACCACAGCATCAGGCCCAGGCCGATCAGCACCCGTGGCACTCCTGCAGCGACGTACATCAGTGCGAGCGGGGTCCAGCGCCGTTCACCCTGCAGTACGCCGGCCTGTCCGCCCATGACCGTGATCGGAACCGCGGTCACTGCCACCAGTGCGGCCGTCGGCAGGCTGTCGAGTCGCAGGATGACGTTGAGCAGCGGGCTCAGCACCAGCAGCACCAGGCCGAGGCCCAGTGCCGCGCGGTAGGTGACCCGCAGGATGCTCGACTCGATCTGGTCGACGTGGTCGGGGTCGGCGGAGATCCTTCGCGCGGCTGTCGCCTGGAGCCCGAGCTGGAGCACCGAGATCACCAGCAGAGTCGCCATCAGGCCCGCGAGGGCGCCGTAGGAGCGGGGACCCAGAATGCGTGCCGCCAACATCGTGAAGCCGTAGGTGGCGATGTTCATGACGCCCATCGCGACCGCGATTCCGGCACCACCGCGCAGCAGTCCGCGGAAGCCGGATCGGGTAGTCACAGCGCAGAGCCTAGACTCTCGCCGGTGAGAGTCCTGCCGGTTCCGGGAGTCGGCCCGGTGGCCGGGCGGCCGACCGGCGCGGCTGCGCTGCCGGTCCACCTGTGGACCTTGCTGCTCCCGCTCGTCCTGCTGGGACCGGCGCTCGGCAGGGGATACGTCCTGTCCTACGACATGGTCTGGGTCCCCGACCTCGCCCTACGGTCGGATTTTCTGGGCCTGGGCACCTCGCTGCCGCGAGCGGTGCCCTCCGACGCAGTGGTGGCTGTGCTCGACGAGCTTCTGCCAGGAATGCTTCTGCAGAAGCTCGTGCTGTACGGCGCACTGGTCCTCGCCGGGGCGGGAGCCGCTCGGTTGGTCGAAGGGCTGTCCCTGCCGGCTCGATTGGCGGCGGTGAGCGTGGCGGTGTGGAACCCGTTCGTGGTCGAGCGGCTGTGGATCGGTCACTGGCCGCTGCTCCTCGGGTACGCCGTCGTCCCGTGGATGGTGCTCGCCGGTCGCCGGATACGCGAAGAGGGCCGGATCCCGGTCGGGGTCTGGTTCCTGCTTCCCCTCGGGAGCCTCAGCGCGAGCGCGGGCTCGTCTCTGCCCTGGCCCTGCTCGTGTCCGCGGTAGGGCCAGGGCGCCGGGTACGACCCGACTCTGGGTGCCAGTGGTCCTGGGCTGCCTGGCAGCGAACGCCCCCTGGTTGGTCGCCGGACTGCTGCACGCAGGCGACGCCCTCTCCACGCGCGGCTTCGACGTCTTCGCGCTCAGCTCGGAGGGGCCCCTTCCCGCCCCACTGGCTGCTCTTGGCCTCGGCGGCATCTGGAACAGCGAGGTCGTGCCCGCCTCCCGGGAGACGGGCTCGCCTGGGTTGCGCTGATCGCGCTCGTGGGTCTCGCGTCGCTCGGCACCAGGCCCTGGTGGCGTGGCTCGGGTGACACGCGGTTGATCGTCCTGTGGGTGGTCGGCTACGGCTTGGCGGCGCTGACCTGGCTGACGCCGGAGGGGATGGGCTGGCTCGGGGCCACATTGCCGGGTGCGGGGCTGTTCAGGGACGGCTCTCGATCGCTGGCTCTGTGTCTGCCGCTTGACGGTGGTGCTGGCCTGCCACGGGGCGTCGACTCGGTGTGTCGTCGGGCAGCAGCACCCACTGCTCGCGTCGCTCTGGGAGTCGGCTGCGTCCTGTTCCCGGTCGCCGTGATGACCGACGCCGCCTGGGGGATCGGGGGCCATCTTCGGCCGGCACGGTTCCCGGAGTCGTACGCCGCCGCCCGGGTGGCGGTGGGCAGTCCGGACTGGGACCTCCTGGTGCTGCCGTTCAGCAGCTATCGTGCACCGAACTGGAACGAGGACCGCAAGGTGCTGGACCCGCTGGGCCGCTACCTGCGCCCAACTACGTCGTCAACGACGAGCTGTCGATCTCGGACGTGGTGCTCCGCGGCGAGGACCCCGCGTGCCGTTGGTGCACGCCGCGCTGGCGAAGGACACGCCGGCCGACCGCGCCACGGCACTTGGGTGGGCTCGGGATCGGACTCGTGGCTCGCGAGCTCGACACCCTGGGTGTGGGCGAACCGGCGTTCGACGCGGAGATCGCCGGAACCCTGGTCTATCGCAGCGCCGATCTGGAGGTCCTCGAGGTCGCTGCCCGGTGGACATCCGGGCCGTCGGCGCGTCCGCAGCTGGTGGATGGCCCTCGCTTGGGCGGGTTTCCTGGTCACCCTCGGGTGGGGCTCGGTAAATGTTGCGAAACGCGCACTTCGGCGATAGTTACTCGCGAGGAAACAAGTGTTACTGTTCCCGGCACTAGGAGAGGGAGGATTTTCACCGTGGGAATCATTTTCGGCACGATCGGCAGCCTGCTCATCGGCGGCGCCGTGGCCACCGTGACGATCGTCGGTCTCGTCTCCTCGTCGGTCAACTCGAGCTCCACCTCGCCCGGTGACGTCACCGCCCCGGCCTCCTCGCAGTTCACCTACGGTTCGGGCAACTGATCCTCGTCAGTGACCTCGTCCTGACTGCACACCAGCTCACCGCTCATCGCTGAGCTCACGACGTGGGCGAACGCAGCCTGTGAGTGCTCCCACGTGAATCGTCCGCTGTGGGCCCTCGCCCCCTCGGACAGCAGCTCGCGCGTGGCGGGGTCGACCAGGATCCTCCGCAGCGCGGCGACCAGTTCCGGCTGTGTGTCAGCGAGCAACCCGGAAACGGTGTCGTCGATCGACTCCTGAGTGCCTCCGGCCGATCGGTACGCGACGGTCGGGGTGCCGTGCATGGCCGCCTCGCCCACGACGAGGCCCCAACCCTCCTTGATCGATGGCAGGGCCATGACCCACGACCGTTCGTAGATCTCCTGCTTGCGTACCTCGTCGACGTGACCGGTGAACTCCACAGCGTCCTCGGCGCCCTGCTTCTGGGCGTACTCCCTGAGCGTGGGTTCCCACCAGCCACTTCCGACGATGGTGAGGCGCACGTCCGGAAACTCTGCGCGCAGGGCTGTCGTGGCGTCGATGGCGTGCTCGACCTGCTTGTGGGGGACCAGCCTGCCGACGGTGCAGATGCTCGGATGGCTGGACTTCGTCGTCTCGACCCGGACCAGCTGGTCGGTGCCGTTGTGCACCACCGCGACCCGTCGAGGATCGACTCCCAGGCCGGCCAGCTCGGACCGGGTGGCCTGGGAGACCGCGACGTACTGGCAGCGCCGATAGAGCCGTGGGGCGAGGCTGCGCTCGATCCACCAGCCCACATGACCGGTGAGGCCGGGGTAGACGACGGGCCACTGCTCACGGTGAACGTGGTGGACCAGCACGATCACCGGCCGACGAGTCACGAGCCGGGTGAAGAAGGGCAACCCGTTCTGGACGTCGACGACGAGGTCCACAGCGCCCAGTCTTCGGGTGAGCAGCAGCAGCATTCCCCACAGGTAGACCGTCATCTTGGAGCCCCGGCGCACGTAGCGGACACCGTCGATCGTCTCCTGCGGAGGTACGCCGGCGTGGGCCGCGCAGAAGATCGTCACTCGGCAGCCGCGGGCCACCAGACCAAGGGCGATCTTCTCCAGGTAGCGCTCGGCCCCGCCACCCTCTGGGTTCAAGGTGTCGCGCCAGCTCAGCAGCGCCACGTGGCGCCCCACGAGCGAGCGGCCGTCCAGAGAGGTCACGCGGGGAGACTAGCCTCATCGCCCGCCCCTCGCACCGTCAGCCCTACTCTCGGGTAGGGTCAGCGGGTGCCGAGCTCAACCACCCGCCTGCCTGGCGATTGGAAACCGACTCTGAGGCGCTCCATCCGACTGTTCCGCGATTTCCGCCATGAGCAGGACGACCCCCGCCGGTTCTACTCCGCCCTCGCCGATGACTCGGTCGGTCAGTTGTCGACGTACGCCTCCCTGGCCGGCGCCACGATGCTCGATGTCGGGGGCGGGCCGGGATACTTCCGGGAGGCGTTCACCGCAGCCGGAGCGACGTACTACGCGCTCGACGCCGATGTCGGTGAGCTCGCGGGCCTCGGCGACATCGCCAGTGGAACGGTGATCGGCAGTGGGATGGACCTGCCCTTTCGAGACGGCGCGCTCGATGTGTGCTACTCCTCCAACGTGCTGGAGCACGTCGTCGACCCCTGGCGAATGGCCCAGGAGATGCTGCGGGTGACCCGTAGCGGGGGCACCGTCTTCCTCAGCTACACCGTGTGGTTCGGCCCGTGGGGCGGACACGAGACGGCGCCCTGGCATCTCGTGGGGGGCATGAGAGCGCGTCGGCGCTATGCCCGCAGGCACGGGCACGAACCGAAGAACCGGTACGGCGAGTCCCTCTTCGCGGTGACGGTGCGTGAGGGCCTGGAGTGGGCGGGCTCGCAACCCGACGGCTCGGTCATCGACCTGGTGCCTCGCTACAACCCTCGGTGGACCCACTGGATGCTCAGGGTCCCCCTGCTGCGCGAGGTGGTGACGTGGAACCTCGTTCTCGTCCTGCGCAAGCGCTGACCACCAAGCGGCTGTCCGCGATCCGCTTCCGAATCAGGATCGTCACCTCCTGCGTGCTGCTCCTAGGGCTTGCCATGGTGCAGTCGCCTGGTCTGCTCGTGGCGGACACCAAGTTCGACCTCGCGGTGGCCCCGGCGCGATTCCTGTCGCGTGCGACCCACCTGTGGGATCCGGTGGGTGCCTTCGGACAGTTGCAGAACCAGGCCTACGGCTATCTGTGGCCGATGGGGCCGTTCTTCCTGGCCGGCTCCGCCGCTGACCTCCCGGGGTGGGTGGTCCAGCGGCTCTGGATGGCGCTGGTGCTGTGTGTCGCGTTCACGGGTACGGTCAAGCTCGCACGCGTGCTCGGCGTACGGTCGCAGTTCGCGTGCCTCGTGGGGGGCTTCGCCTACGCTCTGTCCCCGCGAATGCTGACCACGCTGGGACCGATCTCCATCGAGGCATGGCCCAGTGCCTTGGCCCCCTGGGTCCTGGTTCCTCTGGTGGTGGGCTCGACTCGGGGTTCGGCCCGGCGCGCCGCGGCTCTGGCGGGTCTCGCAGTGGCGATGGTGGGAGGCGTCAACGCTGCAGCCACGTTCGCGGTGCTGCCGCTGGGCGTGCTCTGGTTGGTGACCAGGACACCCGGCGCCAGGCGTCGCACCATGATGATCTGGTGGCCGGTGTTCACCGTGCTCGGGACGTTGTGGTGGTTGATCCCCCTGTTCGTGATGGGTGCCTACAGCCCGCCATTCCTCGACTACATCGAGTCCGCCAGCAACACGACGTTCTCGACCACCCTGTTCGACTCGTTGCGGGGGACGTCCAACTGGGTGCCGTACGTGGACACCTCGTCGCGCGCCGGCAACGACCTCATCCGGCAGTTCTTCCTGCCCATCAACAGTGCGGTCGTGCTCTTCCTGGGGTTGACCGGGATCATGCGACGGGCGGGCCGGCATCGGCTCTTCCTCGCCTCGGGCACGGTGCTCGGACTCGTCATGGTCACCTTCGGACATCTCGGCAGCGTGCAGGGCTGGGCTGCGGGCGACCTCAACCAGCTGCTGGACGGGGTTCTGGCGCCGTTGCGAAACGTGCACAAGTTCGACCCGATCGTCCGACTGCCGCTGGTTCTCGGGCTCGTCCTGCTGCTGGAGGGCATGCTCCACGACTCGGTGTCTCCCGCCGAGAAGCACGACTCGGTCTCGGATTTCGCCAGGAGGCTGAACGTCCGCGTCGTGGTGGCCACTGCCGTGCTCGCAGTCCTCGGGGCTGCGCTGCCGGCCGTGAGCGCCCGGATCACGCCGGCCGGTGGTCTCACCGGAGTGCCTGGCTACTGGAGCCAGGCGGCCACCTGGCTGGACCAGCAGGACGGCACCACCCTTCTGGTGCCGGGTTCGTCGTTCGGCGACTACATCTGGGGGTCGCCTCGCGACGAACCGATGCAGTCGCTGGCGCAGCGTCCCTGGGCGGTTCGCAACGCCGTGCCGCTGGCGCCCCCAGGCAACATCCGGATGCTCGATGCGATCGAGGAGCGGCTGTCCCAGGGACTCGGGTCAGCGGGGCTCGCCACCTACCTGACGCGGGCGGGTGTCTCGAACCTGCTCGTGCGAAATGACCTGCAACGATCCGCCGACGTTCCCGACCCGGTGCTGGTGCATCAGGCGATCTCGGACTCACCCGGTCTCTCCCGGGTGGCCACCTTCGGACCGGAGGTCGGGGGAGAGGCCAACCTCCGGGACAAGGAGGGAGGCAGGATCCTGATCAACGGCGGCTGGCAGAACGACTACCCCGCCATCGAGGTGTTCGCCGTCGCCGGTGCCTCTGCGCAGGCCGTCCAAAGCCCCACCCAGCCGGTGGTGGTCGGCGGACCCGAGGATCTGCTCTCGCTGGCCGACCTCGGGGTGCTCGGGTCGCAGCCGACGATCCTCGCGACAGACGCGCCGACCGTGCTCGACCCCTCGGCGCCGCTGGTGCTCACCGATGGCCTGCGGGCCGTGGAACGCAACTTCGGACGGGTGCACGACGGTGCGTCCGCAACCCTCGCGCCGGGCGACCCGCGACGACTGGGCAACCCCACCCGCGACTACCTGTTGCCCGACGCCGACCGATGGTCGACCGTTGCCCGGCTCGAGGGCGCTGCGGGCGTCTCGGCCTCGTCGTCGATGTCCGACGCGAATGCGTTCGGGACCGTCGAGCCAGGTGCGCTGCCGACTGCCGCAGTCGACCATGATCCGGCGACAGCGTGGACCTCCAACTACCAGGCCGGCGAGCCCGCCTGGTGGCGCGTCGACTTCAGCCAGCCTCGTCAGGTCGGTGCGGTCCGCATCACAGCGGGGCCCGAGCAGCGCGAGGTCGTGACAGTACGGACATCGCAGCGGACCTCGGAACGCATCGCGCTCGCCGCCGGCGCGAGCAGGGTCGTGACCCTCGACGACCCGGCGGCCGACTGGCTACGAGTCGATGACGTGTCGGGACGTGTCGGCAATCGCCTGTCGCTCTCCGAGGTGTCGCTGGTGGCCCTCGACGTACGGCGCTCGCTCGCGCTCCCCACCCTGCCTCCCGACTGGGGCAACCCCGACGTGATCGCGCTCCGAGCGGTGACCGATGATCGCACCGGGTGCGTTCGGGTCGATCGCGCTGTGCGCTGCGTCATCGGACGCGACCTCGCCGGTGAGGAGCCATCGGGATTCCGCCGGCAGGTGACGCTCCCCGCATCGGCCGACTACGCGCCACAGCTCCGTGTGCGCGCACGCCCCGGCCAAGCCCTGGAGACCCTGCTCCTCCAGGACCAGCCGATCGGTGTGTCCGCCTCCTCGCGAGGCGTCCCCGACGTTCGGGCCTCGGCCCTGGCCGCCGTCGACGGTGATCTCGGCACCACGTGGACGGCGTCGCTCGCCGATCTGCGCCCCGCGATTCGAATGAACTGGCTGGGCAGGCGGGAGGTCACCGGACTGTCGCTGGCAGTGTCTCCGGACAGCGCTGCTCGGCTCCCGAGCGAGCTCACCGTGATCTGGCCGGGGGGGCGCCGCAGGGTCTCGGTCGGCCCGAGCGGACGGGTCACCTTCCCCGCCATCCGCACCGACCAGCTGAGCGTGCGAGTGGACGAGGCGGAGTCCGCGACTAGCCTGGACTTCTCGTCCAACGCCTCGCCGGTCCCGGTCGGCATCGGCGAACTGGACGTGATCGGGGTCCCGTTCCTGCCGCTGGCGCTCTCCACGACCCCCCAGACCTACCCCTGCGGTGTCGGACCGGAGGTGAGGGTGAACGCGAAGACCTATCGGACATCGGTGACGGCCAGCCCGGCCCAGCTCTTCGCCGGCGTCGAGGTGCCTGCTGAGGTGTGCACCGGCGACGACCTGGCGTTGAGCGGCGGCACCAACGAGATCGACTCCATCGGCAGCGATCAGTTCGCCGCGACCTCGCTGGTCCTGTCCTCAGGTGAGTTTCCCGAGCGGGCGACCTCGGTCGTGGGGTCGGTGCAGGGCGGACCGGCCGAGCGGGTGCTCTACCCGAGCGCGGGCAACGGAGTCGTGTCCGTGCGGCACAACGCCAACCCGGGTTGGGGGGCGGTGCAGGACGGCGTCGTGCTGCCCCCTGAGATCGTGGATGGGTGGCAGCAGGCGTGGGCGGTCGACTCGCAGGCGCCGATCATCTCCAGGTTCGGGCCGGACCGTGCCTACCGGTGGGGGTTGCTGGGCGGCTTCGCCGGTCTCGTCGCTCTGGTGGCGCTCTGCTGTGTGCCGGCTCGACGTTGGGCGTCCCCGGATGCCGAACCGCTGAACGCCGTGGCCGTCTCTGCCTTCTTCACGGCGGGGCTGGCACTCCTGGTCGGCGGGGTGCTGGCCGGCTGGGTGGGGCTCATCCTGGCCGCAGTCGGGTGGGCCGCGGCCTGCATCATGCGAGCGCGCGCCGGGGATGCGGCGCCGTGGCTTCTTGCGGCGCTCGTGCTGCCCGCCGGTCTGGCCTATGCACTACGGCCGTGGGGGGGCCTCGACGGGTGGGCCGGGGCGCTGGCGTGGCCGAACTATCTGGTGGTCGTGGTCTGTGCGGCCCTCGTGGGCTGCTCGGCCGAGTTCGAGCTCGGTGTTCCCAGGTTCTTGAGGCGCATCCCGGGTTTCTCCACCAGCAGGTAGAGCAGTTCCGCAGCGGGCAGGGTGAGGACGACGGTGATCACCCAGATCAGCAATCCGTTCGCCCGGAAGAGCTCGGCGTTGGTGACGGCCATGGCGAACGCCAGGATCGGCAGGTGGATGCAGAAGATGCTGTAGGAGATGTGTCCCAGGTGGCGCAGTGGCCCGAGTGACATGACCCGCGCGTAGCGCGAGCCGGGGGTGGTGAACAGGCCGCTGAGCACGAGCAGCCCTCCGATGGCGGCGTACAGCACGTGCTTGGCTGCGGACTCGCCAGCCGAGGCGGCGATGAGCTGCGTGGGACCACCCACGGGGGTGGCACTGACGAGCAGCAGGCCGATGGCCAGCGCCCAGCAGGCACCCGGCATGGCTCCGAGGGTGACCAGGAGACCGACGGCTCGAGAGCGTGAGCCCCGCTGTGCCTGAACGTGGCCCAGCGCCAGGGCGATGCCGACACAGAACCACGTCAGGAAGGCCGGCAGCCAGAGCATCGGGGCACCGGGAGCCACCCCGTCCACGGCTGATCCCAGCCCGAGATGCCACCAGAGGCTCAGACACGTCAGGCCGGCCAGGATGACCAGGATGCGGCGCGGCCGCAACCGAGCGGTGCGGCCGAGCATGGCCATCATCAGGAAGGGGAGGACGAGGTAGAAACTGGCTTCGACCGCGAGGCTCCACATCTGGGTGAGGCCGTGCGGAAGCTGGTTCGCGGTGTAGACGTCGGCCAGCAGCAGGGTTCGCAGCCAGTCACCGAGATGGAGGCCCGCGTTGTCAGGCAGCAGGGTCAGCGAGACGAGCACGGTGACCGCGTAGACGGGATAGATCCGTAGGAATCGCTTCCAGTAGTAGGGGCGGGTCGGCGGCGGGTCCAAGTGGGCTGCGGCCCTGGCGAGATAGGGCCTCGACAACAGGAAGCCCGACAGCACGAAGAAGATGGCCACACCGATGTCCAAGCGGGCCATCAACGTGCCCCAGACCCCATGGCCGAAGTAGTCCCCGGTCTGGAAGGCGACGTGGGTGGTGAGCACGGCCAGCGCGCCCAGTGCACGAAGCGTGTCGAGCACAGGGAACTGGGGGCGCTGCTCCACCGCAGTCCGCCTCTGGACCCTCCTGCTCATGGCAGTCTCCCTCCTGGCACCGGCTGCCCCACCTCGACGGTGTCGACACACAGTGTCACTCCAGGGTCCAGGCCGTCGATACGAACGCTGTCGAAGGATCCCTCGACCTTGACGAACAGACTGTTCAGTCCGGCGTCCACCTCGGTCTGGACCTCAGACGAGCCGGCAGTCACCGTGACCGGGGAGTTGGCCGAGGAGATGTAGCCGACTCGGAGCCACCAGGTGAAGTCGAACGCCTCGGCCGTGAGCGGGATGGTCCGACCGTCCTGCCTCACGAGCCACCCGCAGTCGAGCAGGGGCCCGGGAGCCGACACCACTCCGGGACCGATCAGCGCCTGGTGGATGGTGCCGTCAGCCGCCACGACACCGAGCCGCGGGCTGGTGTCCGGGAAGGAGGCTCGCCGGGAGAGGAGTGGGACGATCCTGCTGACGGCGTTGTCCGGCGCGAAGATCCCCGGAATGACCTCATCCGGGAGGTTCTGGTCGGCCAGGTCGACGTCGCCCTGCGCACGAAGGTCTGCAGCGAGGTTGTGCATGAAGGAGTCGCTGGCGTTCTCGGTGTGCCAGATGTGGACGTAGCGAATCGAGGTGACCACCCCGGACAGGCAGACCGCCACGACCAGCGCAACCACGACGCGGGCGGGGATCCGCACCTTCAGGAGCGGTTCGGCTCGCGCCCTGCTGGGCTCGAGGGCACCGCGGAGAGGGAGGAAGGCCAGGCCGACGCACAGGGCGAGCGCGCAGGCAGCGTCGGTCAGGTAGCGGTACTCCAGGCCGATGATGGGGCCGTACACGGGGGCTCGGCTGTTGACCAGCAGGAACAGCAGGCCCGCGAGGTAGAGGGCCAGCAGACCCCACGCACGCAGAGTGCCGTGCCGACGGAGCGCACCGTAGAGCACGACCAGCACGATGAAGACCCACGAGAGGTGGACCGCGAAGGCAGGCGGAGAGGCGAAGGCGTTGGGCGGGGCCAGCGCTGCCCAACGCCAGGGTCCACCGACGGTGGCCGCAGCGAAGGCGGTGCCCACCATGGTGTCGGCGATCTGCGCCACGAGGCTCGCGCTCGACTTCGTGAACGGTGCCTCGACGGCGTACAGGTAGTAGCCCAGGTAGAGCGCCAGGGACGCCGCACCCGCGATCGCCGCCAGCCAGTAGCCGCGCAGGAAGGTCGAGAAGCGGTGCCGGAGGGAACCTGAGGTGAAGTAGGCCAGTGCCAGGTAGACCAGCACCGGGAAGATGAGCAGGGCCTTGACGTAGAAGAACAACCCGAGAAGGACGGCCAGGACCGTGAGTGCCAGCCATCGGCGGCGGTGCGTTCGCAGATGGAGGACCCAGGCACCCACCGCCAGGAAGAACGCACACTGCAGGAAGACCTGGTTGAGCCCGGCCGTCCACCACATCATGGCCGGGATCGTCATCGCACTGAACAGGTAGAGGGCCAGCGGAGCCAGGGTCCACCGGCGCACGCCGAAGAGCGTCGTCATCATCCACAGTGCCGCCAGGCTCGCGAAGGCCTGGAGCAGCAGAGTCAGCGCCGCGGCGAGCCCCCAGTCGAGCTGTCCGGACTGGGCCACGATCCAGGCGATGAGGCGGCCGCCGGGCATCAGGTGGCTGTTGTAGGGCTCCACCAGGTAGCCGAGGTCCAGGCGGTGCCCCTGGGCGTCGAGAAGCAGGTTGTAGTCGTCGAGATAGAACCAGCTGGGGAACAGGGCCCAGGCACGGATGAGGAGCTGGACGAAGACCATCGCCAGCCCTGTGCCCACGATGAACTGCGCTGAGTCGCTTGCCCGAGCCGCACTCGAGAGCCACTGACGAACGGTCGATCCGAACCTGAGCACTCCGCCCCCTCAGCCGGGAACTATGCCACAGGGAAGGTAGGTTGATCGCTCGTCAGAGGTGGATCGACTGGAGGCATTCGTGGCCGAGCCGTTCGAGTACGACGTGTGTGTGATCGGCGGGGCAGGTCACGTGGGGTTTCCTCTGGCCGTGGCCTTCGCCTCGCGCGGTCTGAGGGTGCGGATCTATGACATCAACGTCGAGGCTGTCCGATCGATCAACGACGCCCGAGCGCCGTTCCTGGAGCCGGGAATCGCCGAGCCGCTCGCGGACGCGCTCGCGTCAGGCGCGTTGGTCGCCTCTGCCGACCCATCGGTGATCGGGGGAGCGGAGCACGTCATCGTGGTCGTCGGCACCCCGGTCGACCGATACCTCAGCCCGGACCCCTCGGCCGTGCCACGCGCCGTCGAGGCACTGGTGGATCATCTGCGAGCCGGTCAGTTGATCGTGCTGCGCAGCACTGTCTTCCCCGGTGTCACCCAGCGGATCGAGCAACTGGTCGCTCGCGCCGACTCGGGCCTGGACCTGGCGTTCTGCCCTGAACGGATCGCCGAGGGGCACGCCATGACCGAGCTCTTCTCGCTCCCGCAGCTCGTGGCGGCTCGGACGCCCCGGGCGACCCAGCGGGCCAGCGCCCTCTTCGGCGCCCTGACCGGGTCGATCATCGAGATGCAGCCCGAGGAGGCGGAGCTGGCCAAGCTCTTCACCAACACGTGGCGCTACATCAAGTTCGCCGCGGCCAACCAGTTCTACATGATGGCCACCGACCTCGGTCTCGACTTCGCCACGATCCGCCAGGCGATGATGCAGGACTACCCCCGCGCCGCCGATCTTCCCGGCGCGGGCTTCGCGGCTGGCCCCTGCCTGTTCAAGGACACGATGCAACTGGCCTCCGTCACCGGTGGGGCGTTCGCTCTGGGACATTCGGCGATGTTGGTCAACGAAGGGCTCCCGGACTATCTCGTCAAGCGCATCGAGCAGGATCACGACCTGTCGTCGATGACGGTGGGCATCCTCGGCATGGCCTTCAAGGCAGAGAGCGACGATCGGCGCTCCAGCCTCTCCTACCGACTCAAGCGGGTGCTCTCGTTCCGCGCGGAGCGGGTGCTGACCACCGACCCCTACGTGCACGACGACCCGGAGCTGCTCCCCTTGGAGCGGGTTCTGGCCGAGTCGGACCTGGTGATCGTGGGCGCCCCGCACGCGGCGTACCGTGACGTCGTCATCGACCGACCCGTCGTCGATGTCTGGGACCTCAGGGACAGGGAGGGCGCCGAATGACCTCACCATCCGTCTCGGTGGTGATCCCGGCCTATCAGGAGGCCGATGGCATCGCGCCGGTGCTCGATCGGCTCACCGAAGGCATCTCGCTGGACTTCGAGATCCTGGTCGTCGTCGACGACGAGGCCGACTCGACGGTCCAGGCGGTGCGCGCCCACGCTGGGCAGGATGCGCGGATCCGCACCCTGGTGAACACCTACGGCCGAGGCCCGTCCAACGCGATCAGGTACGGCATCGACAGCGCCCGTCATCCCGTGGTCGTGGTGACCATGGCCGATGGCAGCGACGACCCCCGGATGATCGACCCCATGGCTCGGCTGGTCGAGCGCGGCGTCGTCGTGGCTGCCGCCTCGCGCTACTCCCCAGGAGGGCAGCAGGTGGGTGGGCCGGTCCTCAAGACTCTGATGTCGCGCACCGCGGGTCGCACGTTGGGCACCTTCGGCCGGGTGGGCACCGACGATGCCACGAACAGCTTCAAGGCCTACTCCACCGACTTCGTCCGCGAGGTCGGCATCGACAGTCGCAGCGGCTTCGAGATCGGTCTCGAGCTGACTGCCAAGGCGCGACGGCTGCGGCTGCCGGTGGCGGAGCTGCCGACCATCTGGCTCGACCGGACCCTGGGGGAGTCCCGCTTCGACCTGAGGGGCTGGGTGCCGAAGTACCTCCGCTGGTACCGCTTCGCCTTCGGTCCTGAGCTGACCGTGGCCGAGGTACGACGCCAGGGCGCGAGGATCGCCGCCCGCAACGATCGAAAGGAGCCTCGCAGATGACGATCGAGAAGGCGGACCGCCGAGTGCTGGTGACCGGTTCTGCGGGCTTCATCGGCGGCTATGTCGTCGAGGAGCTGCTGTCTCGTGGCTACCGGGTCACCGGGATCGACAACTACTCCAAGTACGGGCCGGTCACGAAGTCCTACGACAGCCACCCGGACTACCGGTTCGTCGAGGGGGACGTGCGCGACGTCGACCTGCTGGAGGGGCTGCTGGAGGACTGCGACCACCTGATCGCCGGAGCGGCCCTGATCGGCGGCATCTCCTACTTCCATGCCTACGCCTACGACCTCCTGGCCACCAATGAGCGGATCATGGCGGCCACCTGTGACGCAGCCATCCGGGTGCTGCCCGCGGTCGGCCTGCGGAAGGTGACCTACCTGAGCTCCTCGATGGTGTTCGAGTCTGCGACAGCACTGGCCGTCGAAGGAGGGCGACGAGCGCGTCATCCCACCACCGCTGTCGTCGTACGGGTTCCAGAAGCTGGCCGTGGAGTACTTCGCCAAAGCGGCCTGGGACCAGTACCACCTGCCGTACACCGTGGTTCGTCCCTTCAACTGCGTCGGCGTCGGCGAGGGGCAGGGCCCTGGGGGATGTCGAGATCCCCAGTGGCAACGTGAAGCTGGCGATGAGCCATGTCGTGCCCGACCTGATCCAGAAGGTCGCTCAAGGGGCAGGACCCGCTGCACATCCTGGGCGACGGTGAGCAGGTGCGTCACTACACCTACGGCGCTGACCTGGCCCGTGGGATCGTGGCGGCGATGGAGGCCGAGCGGCGCACAACGAGGACTTCAACCTCTCGACCGCGGAGTCCACCTCGGTTCTCGAACTCGCCCGTCTCATCTGGGCCAAGTGCAACGGCGCCGACGCACCCTTCTCGTTCGTGAGCGACGAGCCCTATCGAGCTACGACGTCCAGAAGCGGCGTGCCGGACGTGACCAAGGCCAGCGCGGTGCTGGGCTTCCGAGGCCGAGACGACGCTCGACGAGATGCTCGACGTGGTCATCCCCTGGGTCCGCCAGGCGATGGCCGACGGCATCATCTGAAGTCTGCGATGCTCAGCGCTTGCGGCCCACCACCAGCATCTGCCGACCTAGGAGACGCCACGCGAGCGGTAGCCTGCAGGTAGGCCCGGACCATGATCGGGCGCACCGTGAACCTCGCGTCCTTGACGGTGTAGGGCAGGAACCGGCCCACCTGCTCCACCACCTCGTAGCCCGAGAGCTCGAGGGCCTCAGCGACGCTCAGGTGGGTCAGCGGCAGGTGGTGGTCGAGGTAGTCCCAGTAGCGACCCGGCAGGTAGCGGATGTTGGGCATCAGGACGACGAGGCGCCCGCCGGGCCGGGTCACGCGCTGACACTCGGCCAGGGTCGACATCAGGTCGCTCTTGGTGGGCAGGTGCTCGAAGAAGTTCGACGTGAACACCGTGTCGACGCTGTCGTCGAGCCAGGGCGGACAGGTCATCGGAGCGTGTGGTGAGCACCGTGACGCCGGGCGGCGGCCCAGGCCACGGTGTCCGGGTTCAGATCGACCGCGATCGCGTCGGCGGCCCGCACCTCGTTGACGAACTCGCAGTTGCCCGCGCCCAGGTCGAGGACCGTGCCGTGCGTCGGGACGTAGCGCTGGAAGAAGTCGTTGACCAGCACCGCCCACAGGATCCGCTTGTTCGCGAGATCCCTGTCGTCGAAGCGGTTGCGGTAGATCGCCTCCAGATCCTCCTCGCCGTCACGAGCATGCACTGGGCTTCCTCCATCCGACCGGTTTCCCATTCCCGCGGAACTCTAGCCCCGTGGGGTGAGTGGGACCGGCCCGCAGCAAAGAAGTTCTACTCGTGCGTAACATTCGGTGTGACGTACTGCACTTGAGCGCCGGATCCTGTTAGTCTTCGGCGACTCATCTACCTCTGGAGGGCTCGATCGTGCGCAAATGGGCTGGCTTGGTCCTGGTTTTTCTCGGCGCATTTCTGCTGGTGGCGGGCATCGTCGCCAAGGTCTGGGGGCCCGGACTGGCCGAGCGCACGCCCCTCAACGTGAACACCTACACCTACCTCACGGGCACGGCCGACAAGCTCAACCCGGCCACCGGTGAGGTGGAGACCGGGCTGCCGGTCGCCTACCAGAGCGTCACGCGCGCCGACCCCAAGATCTCCGACGGCGACTACGTGGCGTTCGTGAACACCAAGTGCGTGAACATCGACCAGGACGACCCGCCCCCGTGCCTCACCGAGGATGACGATCGCCTGATCACCAACAGCATCGACACCTTCGCCACCGACCGCCACACGGCGATGGCGACGGACAAGGCCAAGTACCTCGCCCCCGATGCCGTTCCGCATGAGGGGCTGGTCAACAAGTGGCCGTTCAACACCGAGAAGAAGACCTACCCCTACTGGAACGGCACTCTCGGCACCACGGTCGACGCCGTCTACGTCGGCACCAAGGACTACGACGGTCTCGAGACCTACGAGTTCCACAGCGATGTCCCCGAGACCAGCGCCGAGGTCCTCGCCGGCACCCAGGGGCTCTACAGCACCAACGAGACGGTCTGGGTCGATCCCCGCACCGGTTCGATCATCGACCAGGAGGGTGGCCAGACCCTCAAGCTCGAGAACGGGGACCTGATCCTCGACATCAACGTGGCCTACACCGACGACACCGTCGGCCATGAACGTCAAGGACGCGAAGGCCAACGGCAGGACGCTGACCATCCTGCTCGACGTCCTGCCGCCCGTCGGGATCATCTTGGGACTGCTGATGCTGGTGGCCGGTGCGTTCCTCATCCGGCGCCCGAGCAAGCCGCAGGGCGACCATGCCGACTCGCAGGTGACCCTCACCAAGGTGTGAGGCGGACGCCTCAGCCCAGGTCTGCGACGTAGATCGCCGTTCCGGGGGTGAGCACGCCTCTGATGTGGGACCAGCCGCCCCAGATGCGTTCGTGTCCAGCCGGCCACTGGGGCTCCGCGATGTCCTGCAGCACGAACCCGCGCGCCGGCCAGGATGCGGACCCAGTCGCCGATCGTGCGGTGGTGCTCGACGTACGCCACCCGACCGGTGGCGTCGTCGACCTCGACGTAGGGCGTCCGGTCCCAGTAGGACTGGCTGGCCAGCAGGCCGGCCTCGCTGGGATCGTCGGGGAACATCCAGCGCGTCGGGTGGGTGATGGAGAAGGCGAAGCGACCGCCTGGGACGAGCACCCGGGCCACTTCGGCGACCGCGATCTCGATGTCGCTGACGAACTGCAGTGCCCCGAACGACGAGAAGACCACGTCGAAGCTGCCGGTCCCGAACGGCAGGTGGGTGGCGGTGGCGTTGACCGCGGGAACGCGCAGGCCGCTCTCGTCGTCGATGCGCCGCGCATGCTGCAGCTGGCGGAAGGACAGGTCGAGGCCGACCGCCCAGGCGCCCTGCGACATCAGCCAACGTGAGCACTGGTTGGCGCCGGAGCCCACCTCGAGGATGCGCTTGCCGGTCACGTCCGCGAGCAGTCCGAGATGTTCCTCGCCCAGTCCCTCGGGACCCCACACGAAGCCGACGTCACCCAGGAAGCTTCCGTGGGTGGACTGGTACTCGTCCGCGTAGGAATCCCAGTCGCGTTGGTTGGCGACCCGGGACTCACGTTCGTCGACTGGACGGCGTTCGACCCGGACGGGAGGGTGCGGTTCCACGTGCCGACGCTACCGTGCCGTGCGGGGTGCAGGCACAATGACCGCCGTGGACCTCCCCGTGGACCTGACCCCGCTCGAGGGCGGGTTCAGCGGCGAGACCTTCGCCGCGGACCTGGCGGGTCAGCGGGTGGCGGTGCGGATCTATGCCGGCCGGTCGCGAGCCAGGGGCGCCATGGCTGTCGGCATCGATGCAGCGGTGCTGAGCTTGATGCGAGGCATCGTGCCGGTTCCCGAGGTGCTCGAGGTACGCCGCCCCGCGGGTGACCTGCCCGCTCTGCTCGTCACCGAGCTGCTGCCCGGCGAGCGTGCCGACCTGCTCCTGCCGCGTCTGGACGCCGAGCAGCGCGCCACGGTGGGGGCGAACCTGGGAAGGGTGCTCGACCGCCTGGGCCACGTGCCGACCCTGACGGCCGGCACCTTCTCCGACTCGACGCTGAGCATCACTCCGTTCTCGGTGACTGACGGCCTGCCCGGGTGGGTCGAGGCACACGCACCCGCCTTGAAGAGCTGGGAGGCCGACGACCTACTGTCTCTGGCGCGCCTGGCGGATCGAGCACAGGACCTCCTCGACACGTTCGATAGGACCTGCCTGGTGCACGGCGACCTCAACCCCAAGAATCTGCTGGTTGATGCCCGATCCTTGTCTGTCACGGGCGTCCTCGACTGGGAGTACGCGCACAGTGGCACGCCGTTCGCCGATCTGGGCAACCTGCTCCGCTTCGAACGGGACGAAGCCTTCGTCGATGCGGTGCTGAGCGGTCTCGGCGTCGCCGCCGACGACCCGGGTGAGCGCGCGCGAACGCTCGGGCTCGCGCGGGCTGCCGACCTGGTCGCGCTGGTGGACCTGGCTGCCCGAGATCACGATCCGTCCGGCCGCAACCCGGTGACGGTGGCCGCGCAGGCCCGACTGCTGGAGTTGGTCCGCGCGCCCTAGTCGAGTCTGACTGCCGTCGTGAGCAACGTCGCAGCCACGGCGCACGCGGCCGTACGCACGTGGTTCCAGGTGGTCCAGTCGCGCAGGTAGTCGCGCCACAGCGTGCCGGCCCCCGCTGAGGCCGGATCCACCGAGGCCAGGGCCTCGTTGTGCGGCACGTGGTAGGCCACGGTCAGGGCGATGGCGACCAGGTAGGCCGCCGAGCCGGCAAGCTGCCACGGGGCTCCCGGCTCGTGGAGACGCCGGACGGCGGACACGCCGACGACCAGGCATGCGCCTGCTGTGCCGAAGAGCACTGTCATGAAGATCGGGTTGGGCGCGCCACGGTTGATCTGCTGCATCGCGGTCAGTCCCTGACGATCGGGCAGGCGTCCGAGGCTGCTCATCACGAATGTCGAGAACGCGAGGAAGACCCCGCCGGAGAGGCCGGCTCCCACGGCTGAGATCAGGGTGAGCTGGCGGGGCAGGGCGTCGAGCATGGGGACTCCTCAGGCTGGGGACCTTCAGTAGACCAAGGGAGCATGAGACGTTCCATAGGCAAAACGCTCATAAACCTGCTTCATCGTCTACCCTGGCGGCATGGATGCACTGGGTGGCTTTCTCGACGGTCCTCGCGCCCAGGGGGCCTTCCTCCTTCGTGCCGTCCTCGAGCCACCGTTCGCCCTCAGCATCGAGGACGAGGCGCCGCTGACTCTCGTGATCCTGCTTCGTGGCTCCGCGTGGATCGGGACGCGCACGGACGGGACCCGCCTCTCGGTGGGAGATGTCGCGCTGGCCCGAGGACCGGATCACTACGTGTTCGCCGATGGCCCGGCGACGGCTCCGCAGGTCCGGATCCTGCCTGGTCAGGAGTGTGTCTCCCTGACGGGACAGAGCCTGGCCGACGTGATGGGGCTGGGGGTCCGCACGTGGGGCAACCGCTCCGATGCCTCGACGGTCGCCCTGATCGGGACCTACCAGGGTGTCGGTGAGGTCGGCAGACGGCTCACCGCCGCCCTTCCGGTGCTGGCGGTGCTGCGGGCCGAGCAGTGGGACAGTGCCGTGCTCGGGCTGCTGGAGACCGAGGCGCTACGGCAGGGGCCTGGGCAGCAGACGGTGCTCGACCGGCTTCTCGACGTACTGCTCATCGACGCCGTGCGAGCCTGGTTCGCCCGGCCAGACGCCGACGTGCCTGCCTGGTATGCGACGGACGACCCCGTCGTGGTGAGCGCGCTGCAGCTGTTGCACGACGACCACGCCCACAGCTGGACGGTGGAGTCGCTCGCCGCCGCTGTAGGTGTGTCCAGGGCGGCACTGGCTCGACGGTTCGCAGCCGCAGTGGGGGAGCCGCCGATGTCCTATCTGACCACGTGGCGACTGGCCCTGGCCGCAGACCTGTTGCTGGATCCCGGCGCCACGGTGGGACGGGTCGCCCATGAGGTGGGATACGGCAGCGCGTTCACGCTCAGCACCGCCTTCAAGCGAGCGTATGGGTGCAGTCCCCGCAGCTATCGCTCCACTGCCCGTCACCCCGCTTGACCCCGGTTGGACGGCGCAACTGCCCGCGGCGTACTCTTACGGTTGCGCCAGAAGTCTGCCCGCGTCCCATACGGAGTGGATTCTCGCTCGCTATCACTGTGACATCCACAGAACCATCAGTCATCGGTAGTGAAAACGGCTCCTGCGCGCGCCCGCACGACGACACCCATCCAAGGAATTCTTTCCCCTATGACGAGCACCATCTCTACTCTTCCCGACTACGACGCGCCCCAGGTCGCCGTCAACGACATCGGTTCTGAAGAAGACTTCCTCGCGGCCATCGACGCGACGATCAAATACTTCAACGACGGCGACATCGTCGAAGGCACCATCGTGAAGGTCGACCGTGACGAGGTCCTCCTCGACATCGGTTACAAGACCGAGGGTGTCATCCCGTCCCGTGAGCTCTCGATCAAGCACGACGTCGACCCCTCAGAGGTCGTTTCCGTGGGTGACAAGGTCGAGGCCCTGGTTCTCCAGAAGGAGGACAAGGAAGGTCGGCTGATCCTGTCCAAGAAGCGCGCCCAGTACGAGCGCGCCTGGGGCACGATCGAGCAGGTCAAGGAAGAGGACGGCGTCGTCGAGGGCACGGTCATCGAGGTCGTCAAGGGCGGCCTCATCATCGACATCGGTCTGCGCGGCTTCCTGCCGGCGTCGCTGGTGGAGATGCGTCGGGTCCGCGACCTGCAGCCCTACGTCGGCCAGGTGCTCGAGGCCAAGATCATCGAGCTCGACAAGAACCGCAACAACGTCGTGCTCTCGCGTCGTGCGTGGCTCGAGCAGACCCAGTCGGAGGTGCGCCACGGCTTCCTGACCCAGCTGCAGAAGGGTCAGATCCGCAAGGGCGTCGTCTCCTCGATCGTCAACTTCGGTGCCTTCGTGGACCTCGGTGGCGTCGACGGTCTGGTGCACGTCTCCGAGCTGTCGTGGAAGCACATCGACCACCCCTCCGAGGTCGTGACCGTGGGTGACGAGGTCACCGTCGAGGTGCTCGACGTCGACATGGAGCGCGAGCGCGTGTCCCTGTCGCTCAAGGCGACGCAGGAAGACCCGTGGCAGCACTTCGCCCGCACCCACCAGATCGGGCAGATCGTGCCCGGCAAGGTCACCAAGCTGGTTCCGTTCGGGTCGTTCGTCCGCGTGGAGGAGGGCATCGAGGGCCTGGTGCACATCTCCGAGCTCGCCGAGCGTCACGTCGAGATCCCCGAGCAGGTCGTCCAGGTCAACGACGACGTCATGGTCAAGATCATCGACATCGACCTCGAGCGTCGCCGGATCTCGCTGTCGCTCAAGCAGGCCAACGAGACCGCCACGGCCTCGGACTCCGAGGAGTTCGACCCGACGCTCTACGGCATGACGGCGTCCTACGACGAGCAGGGCAACTACATCTACCCCGAGGGCTTCGACCCGGAGACCGGTGAGTGGCTCGAGGGCTTCGATGACCAGCGCGCCGTGTGGGAGGACCAGTACGCCAAGGCCCACACGCGCTGGGAGGCTCACGTCAAGCAGCAGGCCGAGGCCGCCAAGGCCGAGGTCGAGGCTAGCGAGGCGACGTCCTACTCCAGCGGTGCCGGCACGAGCACCGATGAGGCAGCGGTCGAGGACACCACCAGCGGTTCGCTGGCTTCCGACGAGGCGCTCCAGGCGCTGCGCGAGAAGCTCACCGGCGGCGGTGCCTGAGCCAGAGCACGACCAGCACCACGGCCCGGCAGAATCACTTCTGCCGGGCCGTGGTGCGTCCCGGGTCAGGCGCGCGTGAGCGCCAGCTTGGCTCCGAGCGCCACGAACGTCACCGAGAACGTACGTCGCAGCCAGCCCAGCACTGACGGGCTGTTGATCACGTGTTCGCGCATCGTGGCCGCGAAGACGCCGTACGCCGCGAACACCACGAAGGTGACGAGCATGAAGACGCCGGAGAGCTCCAGCATGCCGACGAGCTCGCCGGGGGTCCCGGGAGTCACGAACTGCGGAAGGAACGCGAAGAAGAAGATCGTGAGCTTCGGGTTCAGCAGGTTTGCCAGGACCGCCCGCACGATCGTGCGACGGGCCGAGGTCGCCGGCGAGGTCTCCAGAGTGAGGGTGTCGCCTTCGTGCCACGTGGACCAGGCCATGAACAGCAGGTAGGCCACTCCCGCCCATTTGAGCGCCGAGAAGGCGACCGCGCTCGCGTGCAGCAGGGCCGCCAGACCCGTGATCGCCGCCACGAGATGCGGGACGATTCCCAGCGTGCACCCGAATGCCGCCACGAGACTCTCGCGCCGGCCATGGGCCAGCCCGGCGGCGATGGTCAGGAGTGCTCCGGTGCCCGGAGTGGCGACGATGATCAGGGTCGTCAGCAGGAACGGGAGGCTCATGCGCCCGATGCTAGACCGACGACGGCGGGGGAGTCAGCCCAGGAGATGGGGCTGGCAGACGGCCCCGAGCTCGTCGCGGCACTGATTGCGCCGGGCGACGAAGGCGTCATGTCGCGCGAACACGATCAGGGCTGCGAACGCAGCGACGAACAGGGCCAGGGCAAGGAAAGTAGTCATGGCAGTAATTCTCTGCCCCTCGCTTTCCTGCCACGAGTGGCACGAAAGTCACGGTCCATCGATTTTCTGCCACTTCTGTGAGAGGCTGGCGCCATGCTGACCAACGTCGCTGCACTTGTGTGGGACGGCGTGGCGCCCTTCGAGCTCGGTGTGGTGTGCGAGGCGTTCGGGATCGACCGCTCCGACGAGGATCTGCCCGTGATGGACTTCGCTGTGGCCGGAGTCGCGCCAGGTCCGGTCGAGACATCGGTCGGGTTCTCCATCGACGTCCGCCACGGACTCGACCGAGTCGCCGAGGCCGACCTGGTCGCCGTACCGGCCATGAAACGCGGGCACACGGCCCCACCGGAGGCCCTCGACGCGCTCAACGCGGCCGTCGACCGAGGGGCCCGGGTGCTGTCGGTCTGCTCGGGTGCGTTCGCACTCGGGGAGGCGGGACTGCTCGACGGTCGTGAGTGCACGACCCACTGGCGCTACACCGACGAGCTCGCAGCCCGCTTTCCGCTGGCGAGGGTCGTCCCCGAGGTGCTCTACGTCGACACCGGCCTGGTGATCACGAGTGCTGGGTCGGCGGCTGGACTCGACGCTGCCCTACACCTGTGGCGCCTGGAGTACGGCGCTGCTGCGGCCAGCAAGGTGGCGCGCAGGATGGTGGTGCCGCCTCAGCGCTCCGGCGGGCAGGCGCAGTTCATCGCCCGTCCCGTCACCGACTGTTCGGCCGAGACCCTGGGTCCACTGCTCACCTGGATCACCGAGCATCTCGCTGAGGATCTGTCGGTGGACACGCTCGCCAGGCGATCGCACATGTCGGCGAGGACGTTCGCTCGGCGCTTCCGTGCCGAGACGGGCGTGACGCCGCACTCCTGGGTGACGAGTCAACGGGTGCTGGTGGCCGAAGAGCTGCTCGAGCGCACCGACCACTCGGTCGATTGGATCGCCGGCGAAGTCGGTTTCGGCAACGCTGCCGGGCTGCGTCACCACTTCGCCCGGTCCCGCGGTGTCAGCCCTCAGGAGTATCGGCGCGCGTTCTCGGCCTGAGGGCCGTTCAACTGGCCCGGGCCAGCGACTGACCGGCCGCGTAGATCTCGTCGGCGGCGTCTCGCAGGGCGGCGGCTGCCTGAGGGCCCCGGACCTGGTCGGCGACCTCGCGCAGAGTGCTGGCGAGCAGGTGGTGGAGGCGCTCGCCGTGGTGGGAGGTGCGCCGGAGCACCGGAAGGCGCCCGTGGCACCAGGCTCGCACCAGCGGAGCGATCGACTTCACGGGGTCTGCCCCGCGCACCTCGGCAGCGACCGCCACGCGCACGATGCGATGGGCGGCGCTGACCACGCCGACGTCGCGCGGTTCCCGGGCGAAGTCGAGCGGTGCAATCAAGGCGATGGCCGTCATATCGGACAGGAGTCACGCGCTCGCGCCCTGATACCGTTTCGGGGTTCGCGGCTCAGGCGGCCAGTGGTGTGCCGCCCCGGAGGCCGCTGCGCACGAGGTCGGCGTAGCGACCGCCACGCAGCAGCAGCTCCTCGTGCGTGCCGAGCTCGACGACCCGACCCCGATCCAGGACTGCGATCTGATCGGCGTTGCGCACGGTGGAGAGGCGGTGGGCGACGGTGATCGTGGTGCGTCCTGTGGAGAGCACGTCCAGGGCCTCCTGGATCGCCCGTTCGGTCTCGTTGTCGAGCGCGCTGGTCGCCTCGTCGAGCACCAGGATCCGCGGGTCCCGCAGCAGGGTCCGGGCGATCGCCAATCGCTGTTTCTCGCCCCCGGAGAAGCGATGCCCCCGCGAGCCGACCACGGTGTCGTAGCCCTCGGGCAGGGAGGCGATGAGGTCATGGATCTGCGCCGCTCTCGCGGCGCCCTCCAACTCCGCGTCCGTAGCGTTCGGGCTGGCGTGTCTGAGGTTCTCACGCACCGTGGTGTGCAGCAGGTAGGTCTCCTGCGTCACCACGCCCACGGCCGCCGCCAGGTCGCCGAGCGAGAGGTCGCGCACGTCGATGTCGTCGATGTGGACCGAGCCTCGGGTGACGTCGTGCAGCCGAGCGACCAAGGAGGCCAGGGTGCTCTTTCCGCTCCCGGTCTCGCCGACCACCGCCAACGAGGTCCCGGCCGGGACGTGCAGGTCGATGTCACAGAGGATCTCCGCGCCGTCGGCGTAGGCGAAGCCGACAGCGGTGAAGCGAACCTCGCCGCTGACTCGGTCGAGCCTGACCGGATGGGCGGGGTCGTCGATGTCGACGGGCAGGTCGAGGTAGTCGAAGATGCGGCTGAACAGGGCGAGGGACGAGGTCACCTCGACGCCGACGTTCAAGAGGCCCATGAGGGGCCGGAACAGCGTGCCCTGGAGGGCGATGAACGCCACCAGCGTGCCGATGGTCATCCCCCCTGACGTGGCCGGCAGCCCCGCGGCGAGGTAGATCGCGGCCGGGATCACCGCGAAGACCACGTTCATGGTGGCCATCCGCCAACGGCCCGCGAGCTGGGAGCGGACGGCGAGGCCGACCAGATCGGTGGACGTCTCCTCGAATCTGGTGCTCAGCGCAGGGCCGGCCCCCAGGGTCTTGGTGAGCACGATGCCCGAGACCGACAGGCCCTCCTCGATCTGGACGTGCAGGTCGGCCATCCGCCTCTGCCGCTCGGCAGTGATGGTGTGCCGCATCCTGGCGACCTGGCGGGTGAGCAGGACGGCTGGGGGGAGGACGACGAGGGAGAGCAGGGCGAGTCGCCAGCTCAGCACTGCCATGGCCAGAGCGGTGCCTACGACGACGGTGAGGTTGGAGGCGAGCGAGGTGGCGGTGGAGGTGACGACCGACTGCATCCCACCGATGTCGTTCACCAGACGAGACTGGACCTCACCGCCGCGGGTGCGGGTGAAGAAGCCGACGGACTGGCGCTGCAGATGCCGGAAGAGATCGGTGCGAAGGCCGTGCATGACCCTTTGCCCGACCGCGGTGGACAGCCAGGTCTGGACCACACCGATCGCCGACGTCGCGACTGCGACCGCGATCATGCCGCCGATGAGCAGCAGGAGCAGGTCGACATCCTGACCAGGCAGGGCGTCGTCGATGATTCCGCGGACCAGGAAGGGTTGGGCGAGCCCGATGACGGAGCTCGCCACGATCAACGCCACCACCGTCGCCAGCTGGGCGAGGTGGGGGGCGAAGAGTCGGCCGATCCTGCGCAGCGAGACCGGCGAGGTCTCGAGCTGACGCCGATCGGCCTTGAGAGTGGCCGGGTCGGCCGAACGAGGGCCGCCTCGGCGGCCGGTGGTGGGGTCATCCATCTGACCGCCTCCTTCATGACAGACAATATCGTGAGGGTACCTCACTATGAGGTACAACCAACAAGGCGCTAGAGTTGTTCCCGTGTCCGAGAACACCGGAGATCTGCTCATGTCGACAGCGCGGGCACTGCGGCGTGACTACGGCGCCGCCCTTGCCGAGTGGGGCATCACGCCCTCCCAGTCCCGCGCACTTCGCATCGTGTGTGACATGGGGTCGGCACGGCTCTCCGTGATCGCCGAACGCCTGCACATCGCCCCGCGTTCGGCGACCGAGGTGATCGACGCCCTGGAGGGTCGTGGCCTGGTCTCGCGCACCGAGGACCCAGCTGATCGCCGGGCGATCTGCGTGGCGGCCACCGAGGACGGACTCGTCCTGCGAGGGGTGATGGACCAGACCCGACGCACCGCGACGGAGAAGTTCCTCGCGAGGCTCACCGAGGCCGACCGCAGCGAGCTCGACCGGATCCTGGAACAGCTGGGGGCCATGTGATGCGGGTCGGACTCACCGGTGGCGTGGCCTCCGGCAAGAGCACCGTGTCCGCCCTGCTGCGCGACCTGGGGGCCGTCGTGGTCGATGCCGACCAGCTGGCGCGCGAGGTCGTCGCCCCGGGCACGGAGGGTCTGGCGGCGATCGTCGAGGCCTTCGGGCCGGCCGTTCTGGCGCCTGACGGCTCACTGGACCGCCCCGCGATGGGAGCGATCGTCTTCGGCGACGCGGAGCGCCGCCGACTGTTGGAGTCGATCATCCATCCACTCGTGCGAGCGCGCGGCGCCGAGCTCGAGGCCGCCGCCGCGCCCGGAGCGATCGTGGTGCACGACATCCCGCTGCTGGTCGAGACCGGACAGGCAGCCCGCTTCGATGCGATCGTCGTGGTCGACGTACCCCCTGACCTGCAGCTCGATCGCATGACCTCGCTGCGCGGCCTGACCCGCACCGAGGCGGAGGCCAGGCTGTCGGCCCAAGCGAGCCGCGCCGAACGGCTGTCGGTCGCGACCTACGTGGTGGACAACTCCGGAACGCTCGAAGACCTCCGTGAGCGGGTCACGGAGGTCTTCGGTGATCTCACCGATGGTGCCGGCGGATCGGGGCGCTGATCAGGCGCCGGGTGGGCTGGCTGCCGAGGCGGAGGGGCCCCTACGCAGCCAGGTCTGGATCCGCGAACTTGCGGAGCTTCTGCAGGGCCTCGCGTTCGAGCTGACGCACCCGCTCGGCTGAGATGCCGTGCTTGGCGCCGATGTCGGCCAGCTTGTGCTGTCGGCCGTCGGACAAGCCGTAGCGCGAACGGATGATGTCGGCGGCTCTGTCGTCAAGCAGTCCGACCAGGCTGTTGAGTCGGTCGCGGGACTCGGTGTCCAGCACCGTGAGATCGGGGCCGGGTGCGGTCTCCTGAGCCATGAGGTCACCCAAGGAGGTGTCGCCGTCCTCGTCCACGGGCGTGTCGAGGCTGACGTGCTCGCGTCCCCAGTTGAGCAGGTCGAGGACCCGTTCGACCGGCATCCCGAGCTCGGCCGCGATCTCGGTCGGGTCGGGGTCGTGACCGAGCTGACGTTCCAGGGTGCGACGCGCGCTACCGACCTGGTTGAGCTCTTCGACGACATGAACGGGGAGTCGCACGACCCGGGCCTGCTGGGCGATGCCACGCGTGATCGCCTGTCGAACCCACCAGGTGGCGTAGGTCGAGAACTTGTAGCCCTTCGCGTAGTCGAACTTCTCGACGGCGCGGATGAGACCGGTGTTGCCCTCTTGGATCAGGTCGAGCATCGGCATCTGCGAGCGGCCGTACTTGCGCGCGATCGACACGACCAGGCGCAGGTTCGCCTGCACGAACGTCTGGACGGCCCGACGGCCCTCCTCCGCGATCCACTCGAGCTCCGCCTCGGTCGCACTCATCGGGGCGCCGCCCTTGCGGCGGCCGATCCGGCCCTCCGCGAGCAGGTGCTCGGCCATCAGGCCGGCTTCGATCGTCTTGGACAGTTCGACCTCGGTGACCGCATCGAGGAGCGGGTTGCGGGCAATCTCATCGAGGTAGAGGCCGACGCTGTCGCGGCCTTCGATCTCTCGGCTTGCACCCCTGGAAGCTGTACGAGTAGCCATCTGGGAGCCTCCTCTCGCCTTGTGGACAGCGACGCTGCCTCACATCTCATGCAACCGATCGGGGAGGCCGAAGATTCCCTGACGTTGTTGCCTACACAGGGAAATACGCGTCAGAGCCGCGAAGAGTTGCACATCGTTGTAGTTATCAGGGACTTCTCAGGGTTGGGTACCCAATCAGCGGTCCTCTGACACCGTGTGAGGCGGTCCGGGCGAGGCGTCAGGCCAGTCGGGCGGCCTTCTTTGCGGCCGCCTCCTCACGGCGCTCCACGAATCGGGTCGCCTCTGTGTCGAGTGCCTCCAAGGCGGCGGCCAACTCGTTGCGTGCCTGTTCGCCCTCGTCGTCAAGGCCCTCGAGCTCCCACACACCCCACTGACGCAGCAGCGGCGCGACGATGTCGTCGTGGTGGATGCGCAGGTCGTAGATGCCCGCCTTGGCCATCTGCACGGCCTTGCGGGCGAAGCCAGGGATGATGCTGCCGGGCATCTGGAAGTCCCTCACCTCGTCGGTGATGGCTCGCATGGTCTGGCTCGGGGTGAGCTCGAGAGCGGCCGTGACCAGGTTGCGGTAGAAGATCATGTGCAGGTTCTCGTCCATCGCGACTCGGGAGAGCAGCTTCTCGGCGATCGGCTCCTCGGTGTAGCGACCGGTGTTGCGGTGGGAGACGCGAGTTGCGAGCTCCTGGAACGAGACGTACGCGCAGACGTTCAGCAACGGCTTGTCGGCTGAGTCGTAGCCGACCTCCATGGTCTCCATGCGTGCGCGTTCGAGCTCATCGGGATCCACGCCGCGGGTGACCAGCAGGTAGTCACGGATGCAGAAGGCGTGTCGGCCCTCCTCGGCGGTCCATCGGTTGACCCAGGTGCCCCAGGCGCTGTCGCGACCGAAGGCCCGCTCGACCTCGCGGTGATAGCTCGGCAGGTTGTCCTCGGTCAGGAGGTTGACCTCCAGGGCGGTCCGGGCGATGGGCGACAGCTGTGACTGGGCAACCTCCCACGGGTCTCCGCCGAGGTCCTTGAAATCGCGGCCCAGGCTCCAGGGGACGTACTCGTGTGGCATCCACTCCTTGGCGATCGACATGTGTCGATTGAGGTTCTCCTCGACCACTGGTTCGAGCTCGGCGAGCAACTGTGGACTTTCAAGTACGGCCATGCCTCTTTCTACCCCCTCACACCACGGCTGTCGACGGACCGCGACCTCGCGCGGGTCCTGACCAGGAGCCGTCGGCCCAGCTCTGAGGGGGATCGGCGTCGGCCAGCCCCATCTTGTCCAGGATCCACGCCATCGAGAACGCCCGGTCGGCCCACGCCTTGTAGCGGCCGGACACGCCCCCGTGACCGGCTGCCATCTCGGTCTTGAGCAGGAAGTCGCGGCGCCCGACGGCCGTGGCCCGCAGCCGCGCGATCCACTTCGCCGGCTCGACGTAGAGCACCCGGGTGTCGTTGATCGAGGTCTCGGCCAGGATCGGCGGATAGTCGACGGCGTCCACGTTGTCGTAGGGCGCATAGGCGGCGATCGTGTCGTAGGCCTCGACATCGGCCTCCGGGTTGCCCCACTCCTCGTACTCCGCCACGGTCAACGGGAGGCTGGAGTCGAGCATCGAGGTGAGCGGATCCACGAACGGGACCTGGGCCACGACGCCGCTGAAGAGCTCGGGCGCCTGAGTGACCACCGCACCGATCAGCAGGCCACCGGCGGATCCCCCCTCGGCCACGAGGGTCGCCGGCGTCGTCCAGCCCTGGTCGACGAGGTGGCGCGCACACGCGATGAAGTCGCCGAAGGTGTTCTGCTTGAGGGCGAGCTTGCCCCCGTCGTACCAATGCCGGCCCATCTCGCCACCTCCCCGCACGTGGGCGATCGCGAAGCCGGCGCCACGGTCCATCATCGAGAGTCTGGCCACGGAGAAGTAGGGGTCGATGGAGGCCTCGTAGGCTCCGTAGCCGTAGAGGAGGAACGGGATGGGAGCGCCAGTGTCCCCGCGTGCGCCGCGTCGGTGGACCAGCGAGATCGGGACCTGGGTGCCATCGGCCGCTGTTGCCCAGACCCGGTGCTCCTCGTAGTCCGCCGGGTCGTAGCCGCCGAGGACCGGCGCCTGCTTGAGCAGCGTGAGCCGGCGCTCGCGGACGTCGTAGTTGTAGATGGACGGTGGCTTGGTCATGGTGGTGTAGCCCAGGCGCACCACGGGCTGCTCGAAGGAGGAGTTCGCTCCCGAGCCGATGGTGTAGACGTCGTCCTCGAACTCGACGAGGTAGTCGTCGCCGAGGCCGGTGTCGACGAGGTCGATGATCCGCAGCTGGGTGAGGCCGGCGCTTCTCTGATGCACGACGAGATGTCCGGCGAAGGCGTCCACGTCTTCGAGTCGCGTGCCCTGGCTGTGCGCGATGAGCGGGGTCCAGCCCGCTGGCGTGGTCGGGGTGAGGGGGGCTCGCCCGATCTCGAAGTCTGCTCCCGCGCCGTTGTGCAGGATGAGGAACTGGTCCTCCCCGCCGATCACGGCGTGTTCGAGGGAGTACTCCAGACCCTCCGTGCGTGGGTGGAACACCACGAAGCCCGCCTCCGGATGCTCAGCGTCGAGCATCCGGTATTCGCTGGTGGTCTTGGAGCCGCTCGCGATCGCCAGGAACCGGTCGCCACGGGTCCGTCCGACGCCGACCCAGAAGCGAGCGTCGGTCTCATGGAAGACCAGCGTGTCCTCGGCCTGCTCGCTGCCCAGCGTGTGCTGCCAGACCTTGTCGGCGCGCCAGGCCTCGTCCATGGTCGTGTAGTAGACGTGTGCCCCCGACGGGTCCCAGGTGACCCCACCCATCACGCCGGTGATGACGTCGGGCAGCAACCCTCCGCTGGCGAGGTCCTTGATGAGCACCGTGTAGCGCTCGTTCCCGACGACGTCGGTGGAGTATGCGAGGAGTCTCCCGTCGGTGCTGACCGAGGAGCCTCCCATGGAGAAGAACTCGTGACCATCGGCCAGGACGTTGAGGTCGAGCAGCAGCTCCTCGCCGGGAAGCGCCGGCTCGTCGGGGGTGCAGTCCTCCGCCGGCACTGGGGGCGTCCAGTCGTCGACGTCGAGCACGGGGGTGCGGCAGCTGGCGCCGTACTCCTTGCCCTGGAAGGAGCGCGAGTAGTACCAGTAGCCGCGCACCCGGGTCGGGACGGACAGGTCGGTCTCCTGGGTGCGCGCCTTGATCTCTTCGAACAGCCGCCCCCGCAGGTCGGCGAGGTGGGCGGTCTGGTCCTCGGCCCACGCGTTCTCGGCCTCGAGGTAGGCCGTCACATCGGGTGACTCCTTGTCCCGCAGCCAGTCGAAGTCATCGACCCGGCTGCGAGACTCGGAGCCGAACCGGATGCTCGACTCGACGGGGCGGGGGGCGGCGAGAGGTGGCTCCATGCCGCGAGGCTATCGGCAGCTCCTCATCCACAGGTCACCCCCCGAAACTGTGCACTCAGCGGCCCTTTCTGTGGACAGCCAGCGCCTGTCTGTGGAGGACACGCCGTACACCGAGAAATGTGATCGAGAACCCTTGCGTGGTGTGGCTGCGGTCACATAGAACTTCTCCTACGTCCTCCCGCAAGGGAGGGCGGATCAGTCGAAGTGGAAGGTCCAGACTGCGGAGCGATCCGCGGCGGTCGCCGGTGACGAAGGCGGTTGGGGCCTGAGAGGTCGACCGATCGACCGGAGGCGTCACACGACGGTCAACCCGAGGGGCTCTGTGGAACTCATACTTCCGCAGGGCCCCTCACCCTGTGCCGCTCGCATCGGCACCGACGTGGTTGGGTTGGCGCATGCGCGCCACGGGCACCGACCTGAACGCCGACCTCGGTGAGGAGATCACCGATGACGCCGGCCTGTTGGCGGTGGTGACCAGCGCCAACGTCGCTTGCGGATACCACGCCGGCTCTCCACGGATCATGCGTCGGGTCTGCGCCGAGGCGGTGAGACTCGGCGTGAGGATCGGAGCCCAGGTCTCCTACGACGATCGCCTCCACTTCGGACGTGCGCCCGTCGAGGTGCCCAGCTCTTTGTTGACCGAGCAGATCCGCGACCAGGTCGGAACTCTGCGGGAGATCGCCGAGGCGGCCGGTACCTCGGTCTCCTATCTCAAGCCACACGGCGCGCTCTACCACCGCGTGATCGACGATCTCGAGCAAGCCGCCGCGGTGTTGGCAGGCTCGGACGTGCTGCCGGTGCTCGGACTTCCAGGGGCCTCCATCCTGGCCCTGGCGGGCGAGGCCGGACGGCGCACGTTCCTGGAGGGCTTCCCCGATCGTGGCTACACCTCCGAGGGGCGGCTGGTGCCCAGAGGCGAGCCCGGTGCCCTCGTGCAGGACCCGGCCGCGATCGCCGCCCACGCCGTCGCGCTCGCTGAGTCCGTCGACTCGGTCTGCGTGCACGGTGACAGCCCGGGGGCCGTTGAGAACGCTCGCGAGGTACGCCGGGCATTGACTGAGGCCGGCCGCGAGGTGCGGCCGTTCCTCTGACAGTTGTCCACAGGTCGCCGCCTTTCCTGTGCACTGACGCCCTGTTTCTGTGGACAGGGACGCGATGCCTGTGGAGGACCGGCACCAGGGTGAGAACTGGGGTCGAAATGTGCCCTCAACCCCTTGTGCTGTGTGGGCGTCGTCACATAGAACTTCTCCTACGCCCTTCCGCAAGGAGAGGCGGGATCAGTTGAACGAGAAGGTCCAGATCGTGGAGCAATCCGCGGCGGCCGCCGGTGACGAAGGCGGCCGGGGCCAGAGAGTTCAGCCGGTCGACCTGAGGCGTCACACGACGGTCGCACCGAGGGGTCTGTGGAACTCATACTTCCGCAGGCCCCTCACCTGCATTTCTGACAGGCTGGTTCCGTGCACCTCATCCCCTTCGGTCGCAGCGCGTTCCTCGCCGAGGTCGCCGACGCGGACGAGGCCCTGTCGCTCGCCACCTGGGCACGTGGTCGGGTCGCAGCCACCGACATCGTCCCCGCGGCCCGGACCGTCCTCTTCGACGGCGTGAGCGGTGCCCTGGACGAGGTGCTCAGAGGCTGGGATCCGGGGCCGGTGGTCACAGGGGACCTGGTCACCCTCGAGGTCGAGTGGAACGGGGCAGACTACGACTTCGTCGCCGCGCACTGGGGGCGGCCGGTGGACGAGGTGATCGGCTCGACCGAGTTCATCGTGGCGTTCTGTGGCTTCGCTCCCGGCTTCGCCTACCTCAGCGGCCTGCCACGTGGACTTGCGGTGCCCCGCCTGGCGACTCCGCGGAGCCGGGTGCCGGCCGGCTCCCTCGGGCTCGCAGGGGAGTACGCCGGCATCTACCCGACCGCGTCCCCGGGCGGCTGGCGACTCGTCGGCACCGTGGACGCCCCGCTGTGGGATCCCGCACGGCCCTCGCCCGCCCTGCTGCCCCCCGGGACCAGGGTGCGGTTGCGATGATCACGGTGCTGGAGACGGGGCCGTCGACGACGGTCCAGGACGAAGGGCGCCCAGGTTTCGGCCACCTCGGCGTACCCCGTGCCGGGGCCATGGACCGGCCTGCCGCCGCCCTGGCCAACCGGATCGTCGGGAACCCGGCCTCGAGCGCGGTGCTCGAGGTCGTGTTGGGCGGCCTACGGCTACGCAGCTCTGCGGGAGTCTGGATCGCCGTGACCGGGGCGCCGGCTCCCCTGCGAGTCGACGGCGCGACACGGGGGCACGAGCGTCCCGAGTGGGTGCCGGCCGACGGCGAGGTCCTGCTCGGACCTCCCGCGAGCGGGGTGCGAAGCTATCTGGCTGTGGCCGGTGGCATCGAGGTGCCGGAGGTGCTGGGCTCGCGGAGCACCGACACGCTGGCGGGGGTCGGTCCGGCGCCGCTCGGGCCCGGAGCGTGCCTCGGGGTGGGGCGGCCCACCGGTTCGATCCAGGCACATGAGACTCCGAGACCGGCACCACGGAGATCGCTGCGGGTGTCGGCTGGCCCGCGAGCGGACTGGTTCGCAGACGATGCACTCGACGTGCTGTGCGCGAGCCCCTACGTCGTCGGGTCGGCGTCCGACCGGGTGGGGCTCCGCCTCGAGGGGCCGACCCTGGTGCGCACGAGACGCGATGAGCTGCCCAGTGAGGGCATGGTGCTGGGCGCCGTACAGGTGCCGCCGGACGGGCAGCCCGTCGTGCTCCTCAACGATCATCCCGTGACCGGCGGCTACCCGGTGCTGGCAGTGGTCGAGCCGAGTGACCTGTGGGTGTGTGCCCAGGTTCGGCCGGGGGAGACGTTGCGGTTCACGAGCCGTCGATGAGGGGGCGAAGGGCCGGGTCGTCGGCAGACAGGCTGCGCACGGGGCCGGCCGGGGTCTCCGCGGTCTCGAAGCGCACCGTGACCACTCCCGACCCTGCACCCCAGACCCAGCCCTGGCCGAGCTCGTCGTGCACCACGTCCATGCCTGGTCGCCACTGGCGAGGCGGCGCGCTCGGCAGTTCGATGTGATCGAGGTCGGGTTCCTCGACACCGGTCTCGCCGAACAGGTCCTCCTGGATCCAGTCCGCGAGTCCGGAGACGCCGACCCCGAGCAACCGCACTCCGCCAGAGGTGTCGAGGTCCTCCAGCAGCGCCCTGGCCAGGCGGGCGATGGTCGCTGTCTGGTCGGTGGGTGCGGGCAGGGTGGAGGAACGACTCAAGGTGGTGAAGTCGTGAAGGCGCACCTTGATGGTGATGGTCCGTCCGGAGAGGCCGCCCTTCTTGAGTCGCGCCGCGACCTGATCGGCCTGGCGGGTGAGGAGCCCGCTCATGAGGCTTCGGTCGGTCAGGTCCGTCTCGTAGGTGCCCTCGACGCTCACCGACTTGGTCTCGCGCTCGGCCACGACCTGACGGGTGTCGTGCGCGCGGGCGAGATCGTGCAGAGAGTGGCCGTGGGACTTCCCGACCTGGCGCACCAGCTCATCCAGGCTGAGCTCCTCGAGGTCGGCAACCGTGTGCACGCCGGCCCGTCGCAGTCGCTCGGCGGTGGCAGGGCCGACACCGGGGATCACGCTGACTGACATCGGCCTCAACAGGTCACGCTCGGTTCCTGGGGGTACGACGGTCATGCCGTCGGGCTTGTCCAGCTCGCTGGCCACCTTGGCGATGAACTTCGAGGTGCCGATGCCGACACTGGCGGTGAGTCCACTGGTGGCGTCGAAGACGTCGCGGCGCAGCTGCTCTCCGAAGGCGGTGACGCTGGCCACGCTCAGGTCTGGGAGGTCGGCCTGCGCCAGATCGACGAACGCCTCGTCGAGCGACAGGGGCTCGACCAGGGGTGAGCGCTGCCTCAGCAGGGTCATGACTGCCGCGCTCGCGGCGTGGTAGGCGTGGAACCGGCCCGACAGGAAGGCTGCGTGAGGGCAGCGAGACCTGGCCTCGCGCGTCGACATCGCGGAGCGGACACCGAACGCGCGGGCCTCATAGGAGGCGGTGGACACGACCCCCCGGCCCCCGGTGCCGCCGACAATGACGGGCTTGCCACGCAAGGAGGGCTTGTCGCGCTGCTCCACCGCCGCGAAGAAGGCGTCGAGATCGATGTGGAGGATCGAGGCGTCAGGTCTCACGCCAATGTCGTCCGGCCCATGCGTGGCAACGTACCCGAGCCCGCCGACGTCCACATCCGAGGCTCGCCCGACGGCCCTGCACAGCTCGGAACCGCCGGGTTTCGGGCGCTCGACGTCGGGGAGAACGCAGTCATGACGACACAGAGGGCCCTTCGGGCCACCAGCCCTGACGATCTCCTGGCCGCGGTTCCCGTGGTGCTCGGCTTCCACCCCGAGACATCGATCGTGATGCTCACCTTCGGGTCGCCCCTGGGGAGCTTCCATGCTCGCACCGACCTGCCTGCCCGCCCCGAGGTGTCGGTCGCGATCTCGCCCCTACTCGAGGCTGCAACCCGCAACGAGGTCGCCCGGGTGGCCTTCATCCTCTACTCCGACGACGGCTCGCTCGCGACCTTCGTTGCCCGACGGCTCACGCAGTCGTTCTGTCGCCACGGCATCGACGTGGTGACCGTGCTGCGCGCTGACGGGAAGCGGTGGTTCCAGCTCGATCCACGCGTCGCGCCGGGTCCAGGACATCCCTACGACGTCTCCAGGCACCCCTTCACCGTCCAGGCGGTCTACGACGGCGCGGTCACCCATCGGGATCGGGCCAGTCTGGCCGCCAGCGTCGAAGCCCGTCCCGAGGGGGTCGCAGGGGTGGCCACGGCGCTCCCGGCGGCGCTCATGGCCCTCGGCGGCCTGAACATCGAGCGGGAGCAGCGGTGGATCTCCAGGCTCTTGCGGCTGGCAGATGCCGGCGACCGGACGGCCGAGCTCGATGACGAGGAGGTGGCTCGGCTGCTGGTGGCCCTCGCCGATGACCGGCTGCGAGACATCGCCTGGCTGGCGATCAGGCGGCGGACCGCGACCGTCCACGTGGCCCTGTGGACCGACATCGTGCAGCGCAGCCCCGAAGAGCTCGTGGGGCCACCTGCCTGGCTGCTGGCCTTCGCGGCCTGGCAGGCGGGCCAGGGTGCCTTGGCGTGGTGCGCCCTGGAACGGTGCCGACGCGTCGATCCTGACTGCTCCCTTGTGGAGAGGCTCGAGGCTGTGCTCGAGCAGGCGCTGCCACCCGGCTCATGGGAGGAGTTCCTGGATGCCGACGCGGGGTCACGGGGCAAACGACCGGTCGGCGAAGCATTTCCGCCCGCTTGATGTGGCGCTGGAGGCAGGTCGGTGTCCTAGGCTGCGCGTCATGGGTGAAGAAGTTGCGGCGCAGGAGTTCTCCCGAGCCGACCGCACGCGGCACCGGGAGAAGGTGAGGCGTTGCCTCGACGTCTTCGCCCGGATGCTGCGCGAGGCTGCCTTCGACACCGACGACCCGATGACCGGGCTGGAGATCGAGTTCAACCTGGTCGACGACCTCGGCCACCCGGCGCTGAAGAACGCCGCTGTGCTCGACGCGATCGCCGACCCCGACTTCCAGACCGAGCTCGGTCAGTTCAACATCGAGATCAACGTCCCTCCGGCCAAGCTGCGTGAGGACGGCCTGACGACCTTCGAGGACAATCTGCGACGCAGCCTCAACGACGCGGAGACCAAGTCCAATGCTCTGGGCGCTCACATGGTGATGATTGGGATCCTGCCGACCCTCGAGGACGAGCACCTCGCCCCCTCCACGCTCAGTGCCAATCCACGCTACAAGCTGTTGAGCGAGCAGATCCTGCAGGCCCGCGGCGAGGACATCGTCATCGACATCCGGGGAGCGGAGCGCCTGCAGACGACAGCCGGCTCGATCATGCCGGAGGCGGCGTGCACGAGCACCCAGCTCCATGTGCAGACCTCGCCGGAGAACTTCGCCGACTACTGGAACGCCTCGCAGGCCATCTCGGCCGTGCAGTTGGCGGTGGGCGCCAACTCGCCCTACCTGCTCGGCAGGGAGCTCTGGCGTGAGACCCGGATACCTCTCTTCGAGCAGGCGGCCGACACTCGCAGCGAAGAGCTGAAGGCGCAGGGCGTCCGCCCACGGGTGTGGTTCGGAGAGCGCTGGATCACCTCCGTCTTCGACCTGTTCGAAGAGAACGTCCGCTACTTCCCCGCGCTCCTTCCGATCACCGAGGACGAGGATCCCCTCGAGGTGCTCGAGGCCGGGGGCACACCCAGGCTCGGTGAGCTGCGCCTGCACAACGGCACCATCTACCGGTGGAACCGGCCCGTCTACGACATCGCCGCAGGAGTCCCCCACCTACGGGTCGAGAACCGAGTGCTGGCCGCAGGCCCCACGGTGGCGGACACCATCGCCAATGCAGCGTTCTTCTTCGGACTGGTGCGCTACCTCGCGGAGAGTGAGCGACCCCTGTGGTCCCAGATGTCCTTCAGTGCCGCCGAGGAGAACTTCCACACCGCCGCCCAACAGGGGATCGAGTCGATGATCTACTGGCCCGGAGTCGGTCAGGTGCGGGCCACCGAGCTCACGCTCCGCCGGCTGCTGCCGATGGCCCACCAGGGGTTGGAGGCGTGGGGCGTCGAGGCCGAGGTTCGCGATCGACTGCTGGGGATCATCGAACAGCGCTGCCTGCTCGGCACCAACGGGGCCGAGTGGTTCACGCGCCGGGTGCACGAGCGGACCACGGCGGGCGACGGTCGTGCCGAAGCCCTGAGACAGACCCTGGTCGACTATCGCCAGCAGATGCACACCAACGAGCCCGTGCACACCTGGGACTGATCACGACCGGAGCCGGAGCCGCTTCCACGCCCGCCCGACCCCGGAAGCCGGGTCTCGCCAGCCTCTCTTGGTGATGACGACCATCGCGAGTGACACGTCCGCTTCGCCATACGCTGCGCGGGCTGCGGCATACCAGTCGAGATCGACGTCCTCCGCGTCGAGTTCGCCGGATCGGGTCAACCAGAGGGCAGGCTGATCCGTCAGGAGCAGGGCTCGACTGAGGAGGGCAGCGACGACCTCCGTGCGGAGCCCGTGGTCGAGGGACAGGTCGGCGGGCACGCGGAACTCGACGGCCCTCTCCCCGAGCTGGCCGGCGTGGACGAATGTCGGAAACCTTCGCCGAGGGTGCGCCGAGCGGAGATCCGCGACGGCCAGCCGGAGCGAGCGAGGGGCGAGCGCCGGAGAGCGGGTCGGCTCGGCGGTGGTCGGCATGTCCTCAGACTGCCCCACCCAGGAGAATCGCCGCGGGCATCGTCCACAGGCCTGCCCAGATCCCGATTCATTCGATACGGTTCCCACGGACCATCTGGTCCACGAGCTAGAGGAGGGATCGGTCGATGGGGACCATCGTGGTGGGCTATGTGCCCAAGCCGGAGGGCGACGCAGCGCTCGACAAGGCGATCGCGGAGGCAACACTCCGCAACGCCAAGCTCGTCGTCGTCAACTCGCACCGCGGGGGCCACGACTTCGACCAGGTGGCCGCCGTACAGGCCGAGGAGGACATCGCCAAGGTGCGCGCCAAGCTCGACAGCGCCGGCGTCCCCTACGACCTGCGGCAGCTGGTCCGCGGCTTCGAGCCTGCGGAGGACCTGATCAGCATCGCGGAGGCGAACTCCGCCGAGCTCATCGTGATCGGGCTGCGCCGGCGCACACCGGTCGGGAAGCTCATCCTGGGAAGCAACGCCCAGCGCATCCTGCTCGACGCCCACTGCCCCGTGATGGCCGTGAAGGCCGAAGGCTGATCCACGCCCGGGGGTGGGGCAAGATGTGCCCATGGCGATCAACATCACCGGTGACCCTGCCGCCGACCAGGTCCTGACCGATAGTCCCTTCGCGTTGCTGGTCGGCATGATGCTGGACCAGCAATACCCAATGGAGCATGCCTTCCGAGGCCCTGCCAAGGTCTTGGGCAGGTTCGGGTCGATGGAGCCGGCTGCCATCGCGGCGGCCGACCCCGAGGAGTTCGCTGCGCTGTGCAGCACGACTCCCGCCATCCACCGGTTCCCGGGCTCGATGGCAGCCAGGCTCCAGGACCTCGCGCGGATCGTGGAGGAGCAGTACGACGGACACGCCGAACGTCTGTGGATCGATGCCGAGTCGGGGCAGCAGCTGCTGAAGCGGATCATGGCTCTGCCGGGATTCGGCAAGCAGAAGGCGCAGATCTTCGTCGCACTGCTGGCCAAGCAGCTCGGCGTCCGACCGCCGGGATGGGAGGCGGCAGTGGGTGACTACGCCCAGCCCGGCTACCGCTCGGTGGCGGACGTGGTGGACTCCGAGTCTCTGCAGAAGGTCAGGGACTTCAAGAAGCAGAAGAAGGCCGCAGCCAAAGTCGGATGACGGTGACCTCACGGGCCGGACACGTGGGGGTGCTGACCACCAGTTCACCGCCGCCGTGGCAGAATATGAACAGCGGCTCTTGACGACACCGGCCTTTGCCGCGCCCGGATTGTGATTCACGAGAGGTGTTCGTGTCTTCGAACCCACGCAAGCTCCTGCCCGCCGGAGTGCTGACGCACCCCGCCGTCCTCGCCCTCGTAGAGGCCGGTGCTCCCACTGGGATCATCAGTCCCGAGCAGGTCAGACAGGCCAGTGAGGAAGCTGCGGTGGAGCCGCGGCACCTCAAGGCGTTGTTGGTGCACCTGGGTGCTCAGGGCATCTCGGTCCAGGTCGCCGCGGACGCGACGCGCAGTGTGGCGGCTGCTGCTCCGCGGGCCGCGACCACCGCGACCACCGCGAAGAAGGCGCCCGCCAAGAAGACGGCGGCCAAGACGGCAGCCGCCTCTGGTGATCAGGACGCGCCCGCTCCCGCAGCGAAGAAGGCACCCGCCAAGCGCGCCACCAAGAAGGTCGCTCAGACTCCCGAACCCGTCGTGCTCGACGAGGTCGTGGTGGTAGGGCCCGATGGCAAGAAGGTGCTGCCGGACATCGCCGACGAGGAGTTCGAGAAGGACGTCAAGAGCGACCCGACTATCGTCGAGGACGAGAAGAAGGCCACCTTCGTGGTCTCCGCGGCCGACGAGACCGACGAGCCCGAGCAGCAGGTCATGGTCGCCGGTGCGACCGCCGACCCTGTCAAGGACTACCTCAAGCAGATCGGCAAGGTCCCCCTGCTCAACGCCGAGATGGAGGTCGAGCTCGCCAAACGTATCGAGGCGGGGCTCTTCAGCGAGGAGAAGCTCGCCAAGGGTGGCAAGATCACGCCAAAGATCCTCGACGAGCTGACCTGGATCTCCGAGGACGGTCGCCGTGCCAAGAACCACCTCCTCGAGGCCAACCTGCGCCTCGTGGTCTCCCTCGCCAAGCGCTACACCGGTCGCGGCATGCTCTTCCTCGACCTCATCCAGGAGGGCAACCTCGGCCTGATCCGGGCCGTGGAGAAGTTCGACTACACCAAGGGCTACAAGTTCTCGACCTACGCAACCTGGTGGATCCGGCAGGCCATCACGCGTGCCATGGCCGACCAGGCCCGCACCATCCGGATCCCGGTGCACATGGTCGAGGTCATCAACAAGTTGGCGCGGGTGCAGCGGCAGATGCTCCAGGACCTGGGTCGCGAGCCCACGCCGGAGGAGCTGGCCAAGGAGCTGGACATGACCCCCGAGAAGGTCATCGAGGTGCAGAAGTACGGCCGTGAGCCGATCTCGCTGCACACGCCCCTCGGCGAGGACGGCGACTCCGAGTTCGGTGACCTCATCGAGGACTCCGAGGCGATAGTGCCGGCCGACGCGGTCAGCTTCACCTTGCTGCAGGAGCAACTGCATGCCGTCCTCGACACGCTCTCGGAGCGTGAGGCCGGGGTCGTCAGCATGAGGTTCGGCCTCACCGATGGCCAGCCGAAGACGCTCGACGAGATCGGCAAGGTCTACGGCGTGACGCGCGAGCGGATCAGGCAGATCGAGTCCAAGACGATGTCGAAGCTGCGCCACCCCAGCCGCTCGCAGGTGTTGCGCGACTACCTGGACTGAGATGGGCGGGGTTCGTATCCGACACCGGCCGGCAACCTCCTGTAGGGCAACCGCGTCTTGATGACGTACGGCGCTGATCCGCGGCGCCACCGACCTCAGGGGGAACCATGGCACATCTCAGGACTCGACTCGCGCTGGCAGCCGTCGCGCTCGTGACGATCGCGACAGGTGCGCTCGCAGCTCCCGCGTCGGCCCAGAGGGTCACCATCGTGGACGGGCCGGACACCAGCGGCTCGCTCGGCGACATCTTGAACGTGCGCATCAACCATGCCGCCCGCCGGGTGATCGTCAGGACGGAGCTGGCAGACCTGAGAGCCACCTCCGAGGAGGGACCCTCGGGGCTCAACATCTGGCTGGACACCGACCCCAGCACGACCGGTCCCGACTTCGTGTTTCGCACAGGCCTCCAAGCAGGCCAGGACTTCACGCTCCAGCGTTCCAACGGTTTCAGGCCCACGGGTGACCCGTTGACGTGCGACCATCGCGTGGTCTTCGACAGGGCCGCCGACACCGTGCGGCTCAGCATCGCCCGGCCGTGCCTCGGGCGCCCCGAGAAGGTCAGGATCGCCGAGCGGATGCGAGATGAGTTCGACGGCTCCCATCCCCTCACCGACTGGCTGAAGGGCACCAAGCACCTGACCCGTTGGGTCGCGCACGACTGACGCGTCCGCAGCTCGAGGCCTCGGGAAGTCAGTCCTCACGCAGGTGGCGTAGGTAGGCCTCCGGGGTCTCGAGATAGCGACGCCAGTGCCACACCAGCTCCAGATCCTCCCAGACCGTCTCCCTCAGCCCCCAGTCGCCGAGCTCGAGCAGGTGCGCGCCGGGCATCGCGGCCAGCACGGGGGAGTGGGTTGCACACAGCACCTGCCCGCCATCGGCCACCACACGTTGCAGCGTGGCGATCAGCGCCAGGGTCGAGGAGAACGAAAGCGCCGCCTCCGGCTCGTCGAGGCAGTAGAAGCCGGGGGAGTCGAACCGGTGTTCCAGCACCGCGAGGAACGACTCACCATGGCTCAGCGCATGGAAGTCCGGATCCCGGGGGCCGCGGTGGGAGTCGACATAGGTGTACCAGCCGTGCATCGTCTCAGCCCGGAGGAAGAACCCCCACCCGCCGGTGCCGATGCCGCGCTGCAGCACCAGCCCGCTCGACAGCGGAGACTCACTGGGGCGGGTGGAGTGCTCTCCGAACGGCGTGCCCCCTTCCGGGGACAGGCCGTAGGCAGTGGCGATCGCCTCGACGAGGGTTGACTTCCCGGACCCGTTCTCGCCGACGAGGAGGGTGACCCCCTTCGACAGCGTGAGGCCCTCAGCGACCAGCTGCGCGACAGCCGGCACCGTGAGTGGCCAGACGTCCGGGTCGAGCGGTCGCCGACCCGCACTCACCCGTACGACGGGCGGCTGATCGAGATCCATGCCCAAGCAGGCTACGCACCTGCTGTTCGCCCTGAGTGAACCGGCTCCCTTCCCGGAACAATCGGGACCGGCCAGAAGTTGAGTCTTTCACTATCAAGACCCATGAGTGAGGGTGACGTATGTCAAACGATGAAGTTGAGCCAGGAACTCCCTCTGCTGTTCCTTCCCGACGTGGTGATGCTGCCGGGCATGGTGGTGTCCATCGAACTGGACGAAGCCTCCCAGGCAGCAGTCGACGCGGCGCAGGCAGGTGAACGATCCGAACTGCTGGTCGCGCCACGGCTCGACGATCGCTACGCGTCGTACGGCGTGATCGCCACGATCGAAAAGGTCGGTCGGTTCAGCCGGGGCGGCCCCGCAGCGGTGCTGCGCGCCCGGCAGCGGGCTGCGATCGGCTCCGGTGTGACCGGTCCCGGAGCAGCGCTCTGGGTCGAGGCGGTGCCCGTCGCATCGAGCCCGGTGACCGAGCGCGTCCGCGAGCTCACCGCCGACTACAAGAAGCTGGTGATCAGCGAGCTGCAGCGGCGTGAGGCCTGGCAGATCGTGGACACGTTCAGCGCCATGACCGACCCGGACCAGATCGCCGACATGGCGGGCTGGGCGCCGTACCTCAGCAACGAGCGCAAGCGCGAGCTGCTCGAGACCCCGTCCACCGAGGACCGGCTCGAGAAACTGGTCGACTGGACCCGTGCCCACGCCGCGGAGGTCGAGGTCAACGACAAGATCGGCAACGACGTCCGCGAGGGCATGGAGAAGACGCAACGTGAGTACCTGTTGCGTCAGCAGCTGGCGGCGATCCGCAGAGGAGCTCGGTGAGGGCGAACCCGAGGGAGCGGACGACTACCGCACCCGGGTCGAGAGCGCGGAGGTGCCGGAGAGGCGTACGCGAAGCGCTCCTGCGGGAGGTCGACAAGCTCGAGCGCTCAAGCGACCAGAGCCCCGAGACGGCCTGGATCCGGACGTGGCTCGACACGGTGCTGGAACTGCCCTGGAGCACCCGGACCGAGGACTCGACCGATGTCGAGGCCGCCCGCGCGATCCTCGATGCCGACCACCACGGTCTCGATGATGTGAAGGACCGCATCGTCGAGTATCTCGCGGTCCGCGCCCGGCGTGCAGGGCGTGGCCTGGACGTGATCGGCGGTCGAGGCAGCGGCGCGGTGATCCTGCTTGCCGGACCGCCCGGCGTGGGCAAGACGTCGCTGGGCGAGTCGGTGGCCCGGACGATGGGGCAGGAAGTTCGTCCGCGTCGCCCTCGGCGGGGTGCGCGACGAGGCCGAGATCCGTGGGCACCGGCGCACCTACGTCGGTGCACTCCCGGGCCGGATCGTTCGTGCCATCAAGGAGTCCGGCTCCTTGAACCCGGTCGTCCTGCTCGACGAGGTCGACAAGGTCGGCTCGGACTACCGAGGTGATCCCTCTGCGGCACTGCTGGAGGTGCTGGACCCGGCACAGAACCACACGTTCCGTGACCACTACCTCGAGCTCGACCTCGACCTGTCCGACGTCCTGTTCATCGCCACCGCGAACGTCGTCGAGCAGATCCCCGGCCCGTTGCTCGATCGGATGGAGCTTGTCACTCTCGATGGCTACACCGAGGACGACAAGGTCGCCATCGCCCGCGACTTCCTGGTTCCCCGGCAGCTCGAACGGGCGGCCTTGCGGTCCGAGGAGGTGTCGGTGAGCGAGGAGGCACTGCGTGAGATCGCCGCGAACCACACGCGCGAGGCCGGCGTGCGTCAGCTGGAGAGGATCATCGCCAAGGCGTTCCGCAAGGCCGCCACCCGACTCGCCACCGGCGCGTCGGGCGCCCGTCGCGATCGATGTTGCGGGTCTGAGGGACCTGATCGGCCGACCCCGCTTCACGCCGGAGTCCCATGAGCGGACGGACGTACCGGGAGTGGCGACCGGCTTGGCCGTGACCGGACTGGGCGGTGACGTCCTCTACATCGAGGCCACGGCACTGAGCGAAGGCGCCGCCGGGCTCAACCTCACCGGACAGCTCGGGGAGGTCATGAAGGAGTCGGCCCAGATCGCGCTGAACTACGTCAGAGCGCACGCGGAGGAGCTCGGGATCGACCCGGCGCGTCTCGATCATCCCGTGCACGTCCACGTGCCGGCGGGCGCCGTACCGAAGGATGGGCCGTCTGCCGGGGTGACGATGACGACGGCTCTCGTCTCGCTGGCGACCGGAAGGCCGGTTCGCGGAGAGGTGGGCATGACCGGTGAGGTGTCGCTGACCGGACGTGTGATGCCGATCGGTGGTCTGAAGCAGAAGCTGCTGGCTGCCCAGCGAGCCGGACTCACCGAGGTATACGTGCCGAGACGCAACGAGCCTGACCTGGACGACGTGCCGGCCGACGTACTGCAGGCCGTGCAGGTCCACCTGGTCTCCGATGTGCGGGAGATCCTCGCCACGGCATTGGAGCCAGTGGGCGAGGCGGCGGGCGAGGCGGGGGGAGGGGCGGGCGAGGAGGCGGTGACGCAGGCGGCCTGATCGCGACGGTAGGTTGGGCGCATGCCCACCAAGCCGCCGGCGGTCGAGATCGAGGTGGACGACCGGGTGGTGCGGGTGAGCAACCCCGATCGGGTCTACTTCCCCGAGACGGGTGCCACCAAGCTCGACCTGGTCGACTACTACCTGTCAGTCGGGGAGGGGATCGTCAACGCGCTCTACGAGCGACCGTGCATGCTGCACCGATTCCCCAAGGGCCTGTCCGGGGACAAGGTCCACCAGAAGCGGATCCCTGGGGGAGCACCGCCATGGCTCGAGACGGTGCAGCTGCACTTCCCTCGGTGGAACCGGACAGCCGACGAACTGTGCGTCACCGAGCTGGCGAGCGTGATCTGGGCCGTGCAGATGTCCACAGTCGAGTTCCACCCCTGGAACAGCCGTCGGGCCGACACCGAGAAGCCCGACGAGTGGCGCATCGATCTCGATCCGGGCCCGTCGTGCGACTGGGCGACGGTGCGCCGGGTAGCCCACGTCGTCCACGCGGTCCTCGACGAGCTCGGTGCGGTCGGGTTCCCCAAGACCTCGGGGGGCTCCGGCATGCACATCTACGTGCGGATCAAGCCCGAGCACGGGTTCAAGGAGGTACGCCGTGCTGCGCTGGCCTTCGCGCGTGAGGTCGAACGCCGGGCTGGCGGCAGAGGTGACGACCGCCTGGTGGCGCAAGGATCGCGACCCGGCGCAGCTGTTCGTGGACTACAACCAGAACGCTCGCGACCACACCATCGCAGCCGCCTACTCGGTGCGTGGCGTGCCCGATGCGCGGGTGAGTGCGCCGATCCGCTGGGAGGAGATCGACTCCGTGGTGCCCGGCGACTTCACCATCGACACCATGCCCGGTCGGTTCGCCGAGCTCGGCGACCTTCACGCCGACATCGATGGCGAGGTCTTCGACATCTCGCCCTTGATCGAGTGGGCGGATCGCGACGACGCGGAGGGCGCGTCGCCACCGGTCGATCCCGACGACTGATCAGCCACCGATCTCGGCGCGCCGGAGACGCACGATCTCGAACAGGATCTCGTCGGGCACCGGCCGCTGCCTTGAACCTGATGGTCGCCTTGGAGAGGCGATAGCCATCGAGGCGGTCACCTACCGCATCGATCACGGCCGGACTGAACGGGAAGAGACTCACGTGGGTCTTGGCGGCGGCCACCCCCAACAGAGGCTTGGACCGGAACCGGAACGCCGGCATGCCATAGCTGGTGCCCTCCTCCGCGGTCGGCTCCACCGCGCGCACCGCCTCCCGCACGTGCTGGAGCGCCGCCCGCTCGTCGGGGTCGCCCAACTCGGCGAGGTATGCGTCGAACCTGGACATGCGCCCAGGGTACGAGCGGCACGCCCACTAGGATCGCGCTCGTGGGAATCCAGATCACACCGAGCATCCTCAACGCCGACCTCGCCCAGCTCGGCGACGAGGTCGCCCGCATCGGCAGCGCCGACTGGGTGCACGTCGATGTGATGGACAACCACTTCGTCCCCAACCTCACCCTCGGGCTGCCCGTCATCGAGAGCCTGCGCACGCACACCGATCTGCCGATCGACGTGCATCTGATGATCGAGGATCCCGACCGTTGGGCGCCGGCGTACGCCGAGGCCGGCTGCGGCAGCGTGACGTTCCACGCGGAGGCGGCGGCCGCCCCCATCCGACTGGCCCGCGAGATCCGCACGAAGGGTGCCCGAGCGAGCCTCGCGTTGAAGCCGGCCACCCCGATCGAGCCCTACGAAGACCTTCTGCCCGAGCTCGACATGGTGCTGATCATGACCGTCGAGCCCGGGTTCGGCGGGCAGTCCTTCCTCGACGTCTGTCTGCCGAAGATCCGGCGAGCCCGGTCCATGATGGACAAGCAGGGCCTTGAGACCTGGTTGCAGATCGACGGCGGCATCTCACTGGAGACCATCGAGCGCTGCGTCGAGGCCGGTGCGGACGTGTTCGTTGCCGGCTCCGCGGTCTACTCGGCAGCCGACCCGGACGCCATGGTCGCCGAGCTGCGCGCCACGGCCGAGGCCGCCAGGTGAGATTCCTCACCGTCGAAGCGTGCGCCCCTGTGTCAAACTGTGCGGGACGAGTTTTGAACTCGCGTGCTCTGGGGTCGGTGTAACTCCGAACCGGCGGTGACTGGAATGTTGATCCAACGTTGCAGAAGTCCGCGACCCGGTCACCTCCAGTGACCGGTTGACCAGGTGAAGTTCCTGGACCGACGGTTAAAGTCCGGATGAGAAGCGCACGCAGGTGAGCCTGTTCCCGACGAGGGTGAGCTCACGTCACGCCCCGGAGTCCGCGACCGGACGCAAGGGCAGACAGATGGTCTTCACACCAGCCGAGACGGCGGCGATGCGCCGTGCGCTCTCGCTGGCCCGGACGCCCGGCGTACCCCTCGGGCCCAACCCGCGGGTCGGCTGCGTCCTGCTCGACGCCGCCGGGGCGGAGATCGCCGAGGGATTCCATCGCGGCGCCGGGACTGCGCACGCGGAAGCCGACGCACTGGCCCGGGCAGGCTCCCTCGCTGCCGGGACCACGGCGGTGGTGACCCTCGAGCCGTGCAACCACACCGGTCGCACGGGGCCGTGCTCCGAGGCCCTGATCGCCGCCGGCGTGAGCCGCGTGGTGTTCGCACAGGCCGACCCGAACCCCATCGCAGCCGGGGGAGCCGACGCCCTGCGGGCGGCCGGCATCAAGGTGGAGCACGGACTGTTCGAGACCGAGGCCCGCGAGATCAACCGGGCGTGGACGTTCGCCATGGACCACGGACGCCCGTTCGTCACCTGGAAGTTCGCGACCACCCTCGACGGACGCAGCGCGGCTGCCGACGGCACCAGTCGCTGGGTCAGCAGCCCGATGGCCCGACGCGACACCCACCGGCTCCGCGGCGAGTGTGACGTGATGCTGGTCGGCACCAACACGGTGGCACTCGATGATCCCGAGCTCACCGTGCGCGACGAGTTCGAAGAGCCGGTCCCGCACCAGCCGCTGCGAGCCGTGATGGGGTTGCGCGAGCTCCCTGCGGACCGCCGCGTCTTCAACGACCGCGCGCAGACCACCCGCCTGCTGACCAGAGATCCGGGCGAGGCCCTGGCCACCCTGTTCGAGGCCGGGCGCAGGCATGTGTTCCTCGAGGGCGGACCCACGATCGCGGCCGGCTTCCTCAGGGCTGGACTGGTCGACGAGGTGGTCGCCTACGTGGCTCCGATGCTCCTGGGATCCGGCCGCACCGCCGTCGCCGATCTCGGCATCGACACGATCACCGGTGCCCGGCACCTGGACGTCACCGACGTGACGGTGCTGACGAGCCACGACGAGCACGACACCAATGTCCGCATCACCATGAGAGGCAATTGACATGTTCACCGGCATCGTCGAGGAGCTCGGCACCGTGGCCCTGATCGAAGAACAGGGTGACGCCCTGCGCCTCACCCTCCAGGCGAGCCTCGTCGTGGAGGACGTCTCCCTGGGCGACTCGATCTCGGTCAACGGGTGCTGCCTCACCGTGGTCTCCACGGGTTCCACCACCGACGGTGGGACCGCAGACCTGTGGACCGCGGACGTCATGCAGGAGACGCTCGACAAGACCTCGCTGCTCGGTGCCAAGCCCGGAGACCGGGTCAACCTGGAGCGCGCCGTCACCGCCGGCACCAGGCTGGGTGGCCACATCGTGCAAGGACACGTCGACGGCGTCGGAACGATCCGGTCACGGACACCCAGCGAACACTGGGAGCTGGTCGAGATCTCGCTGCCGACCGAGTTGGCCCGCTACCTCGTCGACAAGGGTTCCATCACCGTCGACGGAGTCAGCCTGACCGTCGTCTCGGCCGGCGACGACGCGTTCACCGTCAGCCTCATCCCGGAGACCCTCGCCCGCACGACGCTGGGCTTCCGTCAGCCCGGCGACCGCGTGAACCTCGAGGTCGACGTCCTGGCGAAGTACGTCGAGCGGTTGCTCCCCTTCACCTCGAAGGAGCGCTGATGGCTCTGCTCACCTGGCTCTACGACGCCCAGCTCGACATCGCCGGCCACCCGATCACCTGGCGCGAGATCATCGGCAACGCCTTCGGTTTCGCCTCGGCCATCGGAGGGCTGCGGCGCCGGGTCTGGGCCTGGCCGGTCGGCATCGTCGGCAACGTGCTGCTGTTCAGCGTGTTCATCGCCGCGACCTTCGACGCCGAGGCCCAGGTGCCGCTGTTCGGACAGGCGGGTCGCCAGATCTTCTTCATCCTCACGAGCATCTACGGCTGGTGGCGATGGCGTGAGGCCGGGCGCGGGCGCTCGGACGGCACCGCGATCACGCCACGGTGGGCCACCCTGAGCGAGCGGGTCGGCTATCTCGTCGCCGCTGTGGTCGGCGTCCTGGTCCTGCAGTGGGTGTTCGCCGTCGTCGGCGCCGGCTGGCCGGCCCCGCGCTGGTATTTCTGGTGCGATGCCTGGATCTTCGTCGGGTCCATGCTGGCGACCTATGCGATGGCGAGGGGCTGGACCGACTTCTGGCTGATGTGGCTCGCCGTCGACCTCGTGGGCGTTCCCCTGCTGTGGCACTCGGGCTACTACCCGACCGCTGTCCTCTTCGTCGTCTACGGCGCGCTCGTGGCCTATGGCTTCGTCGTCTGGCTGAAGGCTGCTCGCAACGAACCGCAACCCCACCAACCTGAGAGGGTGAACGCATGAGTGTGCGTCTGGATTCGATCGAACGTGCCGTCGCGGACATCGCTGCGGGCAAGGCCGTCGTCGTCGTGGACGACGAGGACCGCGAGAACGAGGGCGACCTGATCTTCGCGGCCTCGAAGGCGACCCCGGCCCTGATGGCCTTCACGATCAGGCACTCGAGCGGCGTCATCTGCGTGCCGATGCCCGGTGCGATGCTGGATCGTCTCGAGATCCCCCTGATGACGCCGCACAACAAGGACAAGCTGCGCACGGCGTACACGCTCTCGGTGGATGCCCGCGACGGGGTGTCCACGGGCATCAGTGCGGCGGACCGGGCACACACCGCCAGGGTGCTTGCCGATTCCGCGACCGAGTCCTGGGAGCTCACCCGGCCCGGACACGTGTTCCCCCTGCGCTACCGCGAGGGTGGGGTGCTGGTCCGGCGCGGCCACACCGAGGCCGCGGTGGATCTGGCGAAGCTGGCCGGCCTGACGCCTGCGGGAGTGCTGGTCGAGGTCGTGAACGACGACGGCACGATGAAACGGGCTCCCGAGCTGAGGGCGTTCGCCGACGAGCACGATCTCGCCATGATCTCCATCGAGGACCTGGTGCGCTACCGCCGTCGCCACGAGAGGCACGTCGTACGGTCCGCGGAGACGGTGCTCCCCACTCGGTGGGGCGACTTCAGGGCCTACGGCTACACGATCACGATCGACGGCTCCGAGCACATCGCGCTGGTCTACGGCGACCTCGCCGACGCCGCGACTCGCGAGGTGCCGGTGCTGACCCGCGTACATTCCGAGTGCCTCACCGGCGACGTGTTCGGCAGCGAGCGCTGCGACTGCGGCCCACAGCTCGACGAGGCCCTGCAGCGAGTGGTGGCAGCGGGCGTGGGTGTGGTGATCTACCTGCGCGGGCACGAGGGCCGTGGCATCGGACTGGTGGCCAAGCTGCAGGCCTACCAGCTGCAGGACGGCGGCCGCGACACCGTCGATGCCAACCTCGATCTGGGCCTGCCGGCCGACGCCAGGCACTACGGGACCGCGACCCAGATCCTCAAGGACCTGGGCGTCGCGTCGGTCCGACTGCTGACCAACAACCCCGACAAGACCTCGAGTCTGGAGGACTACGGGATCACGGTCGCCGAACGGGTGCCGCTCGCACCGCACCCGAACGGGCACAATCTCGCCTACCTGCAGACCAAGCGGGATCGGATGGGGCACCAGCTGCCCGACCTGGACAACGTGGAAGGACTCGTGCCGTGAGTGGAGCCGGAGCACCCGATTCGAAGCCCATCGACTGTCGAGAGCTGCGCGTGGCCATCGTCGCGGCGAGCTGGCACGAGCTGGTCATGCAAGGGCTGCTGGACGGGGCCGACCGAGCGATGCGGGCCTACCGGGTGGAGGCTCCGGTGATCCATCGGGTTCCCGGGGCGTTCGAGCTGCCGGTGGCGGCCGCCGCCCTCGCCGCCCAGGGGTACGACGCCGTGGTGGCGCTGGGAGTGGTGATCCGAGGTGGCACCCCCCACTTCGACTATGTCTGCAACGCGGCGACCGACGGGTTGACCCGAGTGGCCCTGGACTACTCGACCGCGGTCGGTTTCGGGCTGCTCACGACCGACGACGAGCAGCAGGCGCTGGATCGCGCGGGCCTGGCGCAGTCGCACGAGGACAAGGGCTACGAGGCAGCGTCTGCGGCGCTGGTGACGGCCCAGGTGCTGCGCCGCATCAAACGCGGCTACGACGACTGAGGTCGCCCGTGGGCGTGAAGTGGACGCACGTCCACGACGGGCCCGGGGACGCCGTAGGCTTGCGGATCGTGAAGACGTTCGAGGGTCTGTGGGCCGAGCTCAACGAGAAGGCCCGCACCCGCCCCGATGGCTCCGGCACGGTGGCCGAGCTCGACGCCGGCGTGCATGCGATCGGCAAGAAGCTGGTCGAGGAGGCTGCCGAGTCCTGGATGGCCGCCGAGCATGAGGGCAAGGACCGGGCAGCGGAGGAGATCAGCCAGCTGCTCTACCACGCGCAGGTGATGATGATCGCCTCCGGCATCACCCTCGACGACGTCTACGCCCACCTCTGAGGACCTATGACTGACAAGCTGCTGCGGATCGCGGTCCCGAACAAGGGAGCGCTGTCGCAGGCTGCTTCCGAGATCCTCCGCGAGTCCGGCTATCGCCAGCGTCAGGATGCCAAGGAGCTGGCGCTGACCGACACCGAGAACGGGGTCGAGTTCTTCTACCTGCGCCCGCGCGACATCGCCCTCTACGTCGGAGAGGGAACGCTCGACGTCGGAATCACCGGCCGTGACCTCCTGCTCGACTCCGGGTCGAAGGCAGAGGAGATGCTCAGCCTCGGTTTCGGCCGCAGCAAGTTCCACTTCGCCGGTCCCATCGGTCAGTTCACCGAGGTGAGCCAGCTCGCCGGCAAGCGGATCGCCACGTCGTACGTCGGCGTGGTGGAGGCCTTCTTGCAGGAGCGGGGGATCGAGGCCACGGTGACCCGGCTCGACGGCGCGGTCGAGACCAGCGTCCAGCTCGGCGTGGCCGACGCGATCGCCGACGTGGTGGAGACCGGCAGCACACTGCGTGCGGCCGGTCTCGAGGTCTTCGGTGACGTCGTACTCGCCTCGGAAGCGGTGCTGATCACCCGCGCCGGGGCTGCCCAGCCCGAGGGCTTCGAGGTGTTCAAACGCCGCCTCGACGGAGTCCTCGTGGCACGGGGCTACGTGATGATGGACTACGACATCCGCACCGACAGCGTGGCCGAGGCCGTGAAGCTGACTCCGGGGCTCGAAGGTCCGACCGTCTCGCCCCTGCGGCGCGAGGGCTGGGTGGCCGTGCGGGCCATGGTGCCGCGCAGTGGTGCTCAGCGACTCATGGACGAGCTCTACGATCTCGGTGCCCGCGCCATCCTCCTGACCGACATCCATGCCTGCCGACTCTGAGCCCCGCCGAGAACTGGTGTTGCCCCACACCTGGCGTCCCTACGGTGCTCGGATCGCAGCTTCTGTCGGCGGGGTCGGTCTCGTGGTCGTCTGCCTCTTCGCGTGGGTCGCGTTCCCTCCTGAGATCCGGGCGCAGTTCACGGTGTTCCAGAAGCTCACGATGCTCTTCATGTTCGCTCTGGCGTTCGCAGCCTGGTTCGCCCTGGTCCGGTCGCGAGTCGTCGCCGAGGACACCCGGTTGCTGGTGGTCAACGGCTATCGCAGCCACTCCTACGCCTGGGCCGAGGTGGTGTCGATCAGTCTGGTTCGCGGAGCTCCCTGGGCCACGCTCGACCTGGCTGACGGCACCACGATCTCCGCGCTCGCCCTGCAGGGCTCCGACGGTCCGCGCGCGCGCAACGCCGTACGCCAGATCCGTGCACTGATCTCCTGACGGCTCAGTCCCGGCCGATCAGATAGGCCAGGACGACGGTCGACAGGCCGAGCGAGACCCAGGCCGCTGCGTCGTGCGGGGAGAGCAGCATCGGCGCCAGGGTCAGAAGCAGGACGTCGGCCCCGCGCACCACGCTGCCGTAGAGGTTGGTCGGCACCCCACCTGCGGGCGTCGAGACCAGTGGCTTGCTGTAGTCCGGCGGACGACCCGTCATCCATCGTGTGGCCGCAGTGAGGGCCGCGAAGCCCGTGGCCAGCCCGAGGAGGAGGGTCTGCGACAGGGGTACGCCGGTCGACTCGTGCAGAGCCGGTGCGATGGCGAGCCCGTAGCCCAGCAGGAGCGCGCCCGGTACGACGAGCGCAGCCGAGCGCACCTGGTGGTTGCCGAACGGCAGGTTGCGCCTCAGCCCGGGGGTGCGCTCCAGCACTCGTAGACCGGTCAGGGTCGGTACCGCTGCCAGGAAGCCACTCAGGCCAGCGACGACGAGGACGCCTCGGCCCGCGCCGGCGGTGGCCGCGGCGTACGGGACCACCACGACTGCAGCCACGGTGACGATCTGCTGCGGCGTGCGCAGCGCCCTGGAGATCTCGGGCCAGACCAGCGCCCACAGACCAGTGCCGCCGCCACGACGCGAGCGGACCGAACCGCGCGCCCGCCACCGGTGGGCGAGCAGCACATCGTTGACCAGGGCCAGGTCGAGCCCGGCCAGGGCGCCGGAGAGGCTGGGTACGAGCGCACCACCGGGGGTGATCTGTCGTTGACGCAGCCTGGCCAGCGACCGGATGGCGAGGACCGCGGCCAGCACGACCAGGGGGACGGAGACCAGCAGTCCGATCCACCACGACGGCGGGGTCGAGGCAGTCGGCCTGCGGGCTGGGAGCAGCCCGAGGGCGGTGATGAGCAGGCCGCCCCACAGCCCGATCGCGACCAGTCGCACCGCCAGCTGGATCCGGGCGCCGTCGAAGGTCTGGTCGACCGCGCCCAGGGCCACGATCACAGTGGCCAGGAGGGCGGTGCTGGTCCCCAGTGCCAGGAGTGGCAGCCACGCCATGCCGCCCAGGATCGCCCCGGTCAGGGTGAGTGCGGCGGATCCGAGGATGGCAAGGACGATCGTGCCGAGCAGGCGGGGGCGCAGGAGCGCGGCTCGGTCGACCGGTGCAGTGACCAGCCAGGATCCGACGGCGGGAGGCACGAACACGGGCCCGAACAGCTTGGAAGCGGTCAGCACGAGCGTGAGCGCAGCCCCGGCGACCAGATAGGGGAGGAGGAAGCGCGCACCGAGGCAGCCCGACGACGTGCACAGGGTGTCGGAGATGTCACCGATCGTCCGGATGACATTGATGAGGATGGCGCCGAGCATGAGCGTCGCGAACACTGCGACGTACGCATCGCCGATCGCGTCGACGAGCCGCGCCTGGGCACGCCCGCGGCGCCAGTGCCGGATGTCACCGCGAAGGTCACGGGCCTCGCGACGTGCCTCAGAGCCAGTGACCGACCTCAGGGGGCACCACCGACGTCCACGACCCGGTCCGCGACGGCGTCCACGAGCTGGGGAGAGTGGCTGGCCATCAGGATCGCCACCCCGTTGGCCTTGTCCCGTTGAAGCCGTCGTCCAAGCCATTCGACCGCTTCGGTGTCGAGACGTTGCTCGGGCTCGTCGAGGATCATCAGGCGGCACGGGCGGACGAACGCGCTGGCCAGGGTGAGTCGACGTCGCTGGCCCGAGGACAGGGAGCCGGGCAGCTGGCCGGCCTGGGCGGCCAACCCGATGTCCTCGAGCAACTCGTCCACCAGTCCCTCGGCATCCTCGACCCGATGCGCCTTCGCGAACAGGTCGAGATGCTCGACCACGCTCAGGTCGGGGAAGAAGTCCATGCCGTCCAGCACGCTGGCCAGGGCGGCGCGTACGGCGGGCAGTCGCTCGTCGAGCGGGCCACCGTCGAACAGCACCGTCCCCGACGTGGGTGTGTCGACACCGGTGACGCAGCGAAGCACGGTCGACTTCCCGGCACCGTTGCGGCCGACGAGCGCGACGGCGGTTCCTGACTCGACGTCGAGATCAAGACCGCTGATCACCTCGACATCGCCATAGCGACGGGTCAGGTCCCGGACCTCCAGCAACGGCACCGGGTCAGTATGCCCGCAGCCCCTCGTCTGGTGTACCGGGCCCCTTGGCACGAAGACTCAGGAGACCTCGCGGACACCCCATGACACGGAGTGTTCATCGCCGGCCTGGCCGGCGGGCGACAGGGTGACGAGGTCGACACCGGAGCGGAAGGCGTTGGGCGGGGAGGTCATCGGTTCGACCGCCAGGGACCGCCGAGCGTGAGCCGGCACGTCATCGGCCGAGTAGAGCTGGAGCCAGCCGATTCCGGCACCCACCCAGAGCGTCACCTGCCTTCCGTGTCCCTGCAGGGACACCGTGGCACGACCTGAGGAGTCACGACCGAGATCGCTGAACGGATGGTCGAAACTGGTGTCGCGAATCGGCCGCGACACTCTGAAGTCGTAGCCGGTCCCCTCGACGTCCTCGTCCCCCACGGGCAGCTGTCGATCGTTGAGCAGCAGCCGCCGGGACGCCGGAAGAGTCAGCTCCCAGTCGTCGAGCGGTCCCTCGCCGAGGGTGAGATAGGGATGGGCGCCTGACGCGTAGGGGGCCGGCGATGCGCTGAGGTTCGTGGCCGTCTGGGTGACCGTCAGTCCGTCCGCGGAGAGGTCGTAGAGGACGTGCAGATCGATCGACCACGGATAGCCGGTCTGCGCCATGACCCGGAGAACCAGGCTGACGGAGTTGTCCGTGAGCTCCTCGAGGGACCAGGCGGCCCAGCGCGCCAGACCGTGCGAGGCGTTGTGACGCCGGGGCTCGGTCAGCGCGAGCTGCAGCTCGCGTCCCTCGAAGGTGAAGGACCCGTCCTCGATCCGGTTGGGCCACGGCATCAGGAGCTGGCCGCGACCGCCGTACGACATCTCGGACTCCTCGAACCCGTCGATCAGCGGCCGACCGTGATGTTCCAGAAGCCTCAGCGCGGCCCCACTCTCGGTGATGACGGCCCGGTAGCCTCCGCCGGCGATCTCGAACTGCTCTCCGCTGGGGGCCACCATGCGACCACCCTAGAGGACCACCGCGGGCGCCAGGCCCGTCCCGTCGACGAGTACGTCGGCCCGCTCCTCGGTGCGTTCACGCGCATGGTGCGCTGCCTCATCGAGCATCCACTGCTCCCAGTGCCCGAGCGCCGCCTCACCGTCACGCTCGAGCCCGCGAGTGATCCGCAGGTCCGCAGGCGCCCAGACCCACGCGAGGACCGTGACCAGGCCGGCGTGGCGGATCGACCCCGACCCGACGCCCTCCAGGACGAGCAGTGGCGGCGGCTGCACGTCGACCGTCTCCGCGAAGGCCCCCGTCAACCAGTCGTAGCGGCGGTAGGTCCCGACCTTCCCGCCCGACAGGGGCCACAGGAGGCTGTCGAGCTGATCGGTCACCCGGGGTAGGCCCGCCCAGCCGTCGTACAGGTCGTCCATGTGGATCACACGTGTCCCAGGCGCCGACGCGGCCAGATCGGCGGCCAGGGTCGTCTTGCCGGAGCCCGCCGGACCGTCGAGGCAGATCAGCCGCCCCTGCCCGAGCGTGGGCGGTCTCCCGAGAGCCAATGAGAGGACGACGTCAGCCGAAGGCATGCCCACTGCCACGGTAGGTCGGCACTGCGTCGACGAAGCGGTCACCCGAGAGAAGATGGACGGTGTTGCCATGCTCGAAGAGCTCGCCGGACTTGGCGTGGCGGAACCACACCAGGTCGCCGATCGCAAGAAGTGCCGCAGGATGCCCGGTGAGAGGTGTCTGGACCTCGCCCGCACCCTCCAGCCCGGTCAGGTGCAGCCCGGGCGGAGCCCATGGAAGGGGCGCGCGGCTGCCTCCGACCGGTCCCGATGCGACATAGCCGCCGCCGGCAACAGTGGCGACGTCGGCGGAGGGTCGGCGTACGACGGGCACCCCGAAGTAGGCCGCTGGCCGGGGGACGAAGGACTGGTAGTGGTCGAACAGCCCTGGGACGAGAAGACCGGAACCGGCGGCGACCTCGGTCACCGATGGATCCGCGACCGTGCTCTCGACCGAACCGGAGCCACCGGCGTTCCAGAACTCGAGGTCGAGGCTCGAGAGTGCAGTCGCGATCTCGCGGCGCCGCAGTTCGAGCTGGGTGATGGAGGCCGCCTTGAGCTTGCGGATCACCAACGACTTCGCCCGCTCGGAGGGGACGTCGTCGGGGACGCCCGCGACCTGACCCTCGTAGGTCATCAAGCCCACCAGGGAGAACCCATCTCGCTTGGCCGCGATCGAGGCGAGGTGCACCACCTCGTCGGCGTCATAGAGAGGTGACCGCTTCGGGCCGACGTGCTGGCGCCCCATCCGCAGGCCGGCGTCGATGTCGAGAGCGACCCGGACAGGGACGGCCCGGGAGGAGCGCACCGAGTCGACGAGGTCGAGATGGGCGACGTCGTCGATCATCAGGGTGATCGCCGTTGCGGCGGACGGCGACGCGACGAGCGCCGCCAACGAGCCACGGTCGACGGTGGGATAGGCGACCACGATGTCGTCGCTGATTCCCTCGCTGTACAGCCACAGGGCCTCAGCCAAGGAGTAGGCGAGCACTCCCGAGAATCCCGGGGTGCGCAAGGCCCGCGTCAGCAACGCGGGAACCCTGAGCGACTTGGAGGCGATCCGGATCGGCTTGCCGGCAGCGCGCCGCGCCAGGTCGAGCGCGTTGGCGTCGAACGCGTCGAGGTCGACCACGAAAGCCGGCGTGGGCAGCGGCGTACCGAGCGCTGCGACGGCGGTGTTGAGGCGAGACCAGAGTCGGTTGCGCTCGATGAAGCCGTCGGACATCAGGTGATGCCACGCTTCTTCAAGATCGCCTCGATCTCGGAGAGGTCGTCATCGATGGCCGGGGCGGGCCTGGCCCCGGGTGCGTTCAACGAGCCGGGGGTGCGTGGCGGCTCCGTCGAATTCGGGGTGGTCTTGCCACCGCCCAGGCGACCCGCGACTCCGAACAGGACCACCGAGAGACCCGCCAGCACGATGCCGATCCACACGGCCGGGCTGAAGACCAGGTGGGTGGCCCAGTCGGTGATCGCGTCCACGATGCGGGTGAACATCTTCAGAGTGCCGGTCAGCCACAGGGCGGGGGGCAGCAGAGTCACGGCCGCTCCGCGGGCGCCGGCGGCAGCACCCCGGTTCCGGTATGCCCAGTAGGTGTAACCGCCGCTGAGCACGGTCAACACGAGCGCCAATGCAGCCCACGTCACGTCATCCACGGCTCAAGCCTCGCACACGGCACATAGGATCCGGCCGGCACGCGGTCGTGCATGGATCCCCGGATATCCGGGGAAACTGGCGGTTGTCAGGGGTTGCAACGGCTGACAACCGAGAACATCCCCGGATATCCGGGGATTCATGTGGCGTTAGGCTGAGCGGAGTTCCCGCCCTCGAGCGTGTCAGGAGTGCTTGTGCGCGAGATCGTCGTGTTCAGCGGAAGTGCGCATCGTCCGTTGGCCTCCGCCATCTGCTCGGCCCTCGGGGTGCCGCTGTCGGCGGTGGAGACCAAGAGGTTCAGCAACGACTGTCTGCAGGTCCAGCTCCAGGCCAACTGCCGCCAGCGCGACGTCTACCTCGTGCAGCCGTTGGTCCCGCCGACCCAGGAGCACCTCATGGAGCTGCTGCTGATGGTCGATGCGGCCAAGGGTGCGTCGGCTGCCCAGATCACCGTGGTGATCCCGCACTATGCCTACGCACGCTCGGACAAGAAGGACTCATCGCGCATCTCCATCGGTGGTCGACTCGTCGCCGACCTGCTCGCCACAGCGGGGGTGACCCGGGTGCTCACCATGACGCTGCACGCCCCGCAGGTGCACGGCTTCTTCTCGGTGCCCGTCGACCATCTGACCGCGCTGGGAGTGTTGGCCGAGCACTACCGCTCACAGGACCTGAGCGACTACGTCGTCGTCTCGCCCGACCTGGGCAATGCCAAGACAGCCACGCAGTTCGCCCGTCTGCTCGGCCTGCCGGTGGCCGCCGGCAGCAAGCAGCGACTCGCCGATGACCGCGTCGTGATCGACGCCATCGTGGGAGACGTGGCCGGAAAGCACGCGTTGGTGCTCGACGACGAGATCGCGACCGGGGGCTCGATCCTCGAACTGCTCGACCGGCTCGAGGACCTCGGCTGCACGGGCGCCTCGATCGCGTGCACCCACGGCCTGTTCGTCGGCAAGGCCGTCGAGCGCCTCAGCGGGCACCCGATGATCCGCGAGGTCGTCACCACCGACACGGTCCCACCGGTCGACTGGCCGGAGCTCACCGTTCTGAGCGTGGGGGACCTCTTCGCCGACGCCATCAGCCGCATCCACGCAGGTGAGTCGGTCAGCAGCCTGTTCGACGGGGTGGACCCCACGCTGGGGCCACCCCAGCCTCAGCTCCCGTTCCCGGTGTGACCCGATGACGAGCTCACCGGGGGATCGCCGCATCCTCGACACCGGCTTCTCCGGCGACACCGGAGCCGCCGACACCGCTCTCGCGGCGGCGCTGGCGGCGTACTCCCTGGACCCGGAGCGCTACCTCGACGTACTAGGCGCATTGCAGTCCACTCGGCTGCTCGTCCCGGTGGTCGCAATGCTCGGCGAGGTCGAGTACGACGAGCAGGGGCTGGCGCACGACAAGACGAGCGACATGGCCTCGGTGCTCCTGAGGGGCAACGACGGGCGGCTGGCTCTGCTTGCCTTCACGAGCCTGAGCAGCCTGCAGGCGTGGGATCCGGACGCGCGACCGGTGCCGGTGGCGGCGATGCTGGCTGCCCAGTCGGCCCTGCAGGACGGTGCCGAGGCACTACTGGTCGACGTCGCCGGGCCGGTGCCCCTGGTGCTGCAGGGACAGGACCTCCAGGCGGTCGCGGGCGGGTGGAGGATCGCGCAGGTCGCGGGGGAGTCAACGTGGATTCGCCCTGTCGACCGGTGATCGGCTAATCTTGTGCTCGACCGATTCACGACGCCATGCCCGCATGACGTGATGAATCCGCCAAGCGGAATCCATGGCTCGCCATGAACTCCCACCCGCATCGACCGCCGTCTCGCCCCGCGAGGGGAGGGACACAGGTCGTCGGGTCCGGTCCACGCAGGATCCAGAAACGGATCATGCGGCGGTGCGTTGCCCACTCGTGGGAGACGTGACGTGACTGGCTTCCGCTGGCAGCAGCGGAAGCCATTGTGCATTTCAGGCGCGATGGCCTCCACCCACCAACCTTGGAGGACACATCAGCACAGAGCTCCGCATCAACGACCGGATCCGGGTTTCCGAGGTCCGCCTCGTTGGCCCCAGTGGCGAGACCGTCGGCATCGTTCCCACGAGCGAGGCGCTCAAGCTCGCTCAGGAGGCCGACCTGGACCTCGTCGAGATCGCTCCCATGGCACGCCCGCCGGTCTGCAAGCTCATGGACTACGGGAAGTTCAAGTACGAGAACGCCCAGAAGGCTCGTGAAGCGCGCCGCAACCAGACGAACGTGATCATCAAGGAGATGAAGCTTCGTCCGAAGATCGACGCGCACGACTACGAGACCAAGAAGGGGCACGTCGTCCGGTTCCTGCGTGCCGGCGACAAGGTCAAGATCACCATCATGTTCCGCGGGCGCGAGCAGCACCGTCCCGAACTCGGCTATCGGCTGCTTCAGCGCCTCGCCGAGGACGTCGTCGAGCTCGGGTTCGTCGAGAGCTCCCCGAAGCAGGACGGCCGCAACATGATCATGGTGTTGGGTCCGCACCGCAAGAAGGCCGAGGCCAAGGTCGAGCTCAAGGCCGAGAAGGAGACACGCGCCGCTGAGCGCGCCGCCGCAGAGGCGGAGGAGCGCGCCGAGATGAAGGCATCACACGGCGCACCCGCAGCGAAGAAGGAGAAGGGCCGGTCCGAGAACCTGGACCCTGAGATCGAGGCCTGACCTGCACCCAGCGTGCAGCCACGTTCATGGGTGGTCGAGTCCGTCTCGACCACTGCAACACCCGAGGAGAGAGATACACATGCCGAAGAACAAGACGCACTCCGGTGCCAGCAAGCGCTTCCGGGTGACCGGATCGGGCAAGATCCTGCGCGAGAAGGCCGGCAAGCGCCACAACCTGGAGAAGAAGGCCTCCAAGGTCACCCGCCGCATGACCGGCACGGTGGAGGTCTCGAAGGCCGACACCCCGCGCGCCAAGAAGCTTCTCGGTCTCTGATCGAGCCCCACCCAGCGGTGGTCGGCTCAGTCGGACACCAGCACCACGCACCAATTCGTGAAGGAGTAACACAGTGGCACGCGTCAAGCGGGCAGTGAACGCCCAGAAGAAGCGCCGGGTCGTCCTCGAGCGGGCGAGCGGATACCGCGGTCAGCGGTCCAGGCTCTACCGCAAGGCCAAGGAGCAGGTCACCCACTCCCTGGTCTACAGCTACAACGACCGCCGCAAGCGCAAGGGCGACTTCCGCAAGCTCTGGATCCAGCGCATCAACGCTGCGGCCCGCGCGAACGGCATGACCTACAACCGCTTCATCCAGGGTCTTGGCCTGGCCGGCATCGAGGTCGACCGCAAGATCATGGCCGACCTGGCCGTCAACGACCCGGCCGCGTTCGCGGTCCTCGTCGAGGCTGCCAAGGCTGCCCTGCCCGAGGACGTCAACGCGCCCAAGGTCGAGGCGTCCGCCTGAGCCTCGCTGGTCGAAGCGGTCGCCCAGCGACCGTCTCGAGACCAGACGAGTCGATGGACTACGACGGTGGCGAGCTTCCGCGCTGACCCCCCTGTGCCGCTGACCAGCGGCAACACCCGGGTCAAGAACGCGCGGAAGCTCGCCCGTCGTTCATTTCGCACCGAGGCGAGGCGCTTCCTGGCGGACGGCCCGAAGGCCGTCGAAGGGGCGCTGTCGGTCGACGGCTGCGTGGTCGAGGTCTTCGCGACCGAGCAGGCGACGCTGGAGTACGCCGACCTGCGCGCCCGCGCCGCGCAGTGGCAGGTCGTGGAGGATCGCGCCCTCGCGTCGCTGAGCGACAGTGTCAGTCCTCAGGGCATCGTGGCCGTGTGCCGGTTCCTGGACCGGCCCGTCGAGCACGTCCTCGACGAGCACCCCCGCCTGGTCGCGATCTGCGCCGACATCCGAGACCCGGGCAACGCCGGCACGGTCATCCGCTGCGCCGATGCGGCCGGGGCCGACGCCGTGGTGCTGGGCGGGCACTCGGTGGACGCCTACAACCCGAAGACGGTCAGGGCCACCGTCGGGAGCCTGTTCCACCTCCCCATCGCGACCGTCGACGACTCGGCGCAGGCGATCCGCGCCGCCCAGGCGGCTGGCCTGGTCGTCCTCGCCGCTGACGGGCGGGGCGAGCGTGGACCTGTTCGAGGCCGACGAGCTGTTGTCGAGGCCGGCGGCGTGGCTCTTCGGCAATGAGGCCTGGGGGCTGCCTGCCGAGCTGGCCGCGCTGGCAGACCATCGGGTCTCGATCCCGATCCACGGGCGGGCCGAGAGTCTCAACCTCGCCACGGCGGCGGCGATCTGCCTCTATGCGAGCGCCCGCAGCCAACGATCCTGAGCGTGGAGATGAGTATGGTGAGGCGCGTGCCCAGAGCATCGACCCAACTCACCATGGACGCGCTCGCCGACGGCGTGGTGATCGCCGACGAGAATGGTCTGGTCGAGTTCGTCAACGAGGTCGGCAGTCGGCTGCTGGGCATCCCGGGCGACGCGGTCGTCGGCCGCAAGCTGCGCGACGTACTCCGCCTGCAGGACCAGGACGGCGCCACCTGGCTCGACGTCAACTGCCCCTACGACGGGATCGCGATCCGAACCGGGGTGCCGGAACAGTCCTGGACGCTCCCCAGCGGTCTCGAGGTCCTGGTCACGGCGAGGATCCTTCGGTCCGAGAAGCTCGGCAAGGTCACCGGCGTCGCGCTCAGTCTGCGATCCGGTCGGGGCAGGGCCCGCCTGGACCGCGAGCGTTCTGACCTTGTTGCCACCGTCGCCCACGAACTGCGGTCCCCGTTGACCGGAGTGAAGGGCTTCGTGCAGGCCCTGTTGAACCGGTGGGACAAGCTCAACGACGACCAGAAGAAGCTCATGCTGGCCACGGTGAACGCCGACGCCGACCGTCTGAGCCGGCTCATCACCGAACTGCTCGACGTGGCCCGCATCGACACTGGCCGACTTTCGCTCTACCCACGCCCGAGCCGGGTCGAGGTCCTGGTGGACCGTATCGTCGAGTCCGTCGCTGCCGGCACCTCGCGCGAGATCGAGACCGACTTCGCCGACGACCTGCCCGAGATCAGTGTCGATCCCGACAAGTTCACCCAGGTGGTCACCAACCTCGTGGAGAACGGCGTCCGCCACGGCGACGGGCTCGTGGTGGTCACGGCACGCAGGCTTCCGCCGGACCATGAGTACGACGGGGTTCTACTCACCGTCGACGACGAGGGTGAGGGCATCCCCGTCGAGATCCGTCAGCGGGTCTTCACCAAGTTCTGGAAGCACGGGATCCGCGGGGGATCAGGGCTCGGCATGTACATCGTCAACGGGCTGATCCGGGCCCATGGAGGAGTGGTCGAGATCGGCGACTCACCCAGTGGAGGTGCCCGCGTGATGCTGAGCTGGCCGGCTGAGGACCGTCGTCCCGAGTGAGCGTCGGCCGGATGCTCAGGAAGTGACGTCCGGCGCCGCGTTCTCAGCAAGCCGAGGGAAGCTGCCGATGAGCAGGGACGAGAGCGCCAACGGCGTCGGCAACGGCCCAGCCCGGCGGTGAGATGTTACCGGCAGGGCCGGAGCACGATCACCAGCGTCACCGCGAGGCGATCCGGAGGTTGGGGCAGGTAGTGGTGAGTGAAGAAGTTCGCGTAGATGCCGAGAGCCACACGGTGGCGACCGTTGCCGGGTAGCGCGAGCTCTGGTGCACCGCGAACAGCTCAAGTGCGAGACCGAGCGATCGGGAGGTCAACGACCCGCACGACGAGCACCCCGCAAGCGAGGGCACACGACTTCACTTCGGGCCGCGCGAACCTCACCAGCTGTACCGCGGCGTGCCGGGCACGTGCGAGCACGCTCGGAGAGCGCCCGGTCTTCGCTACCATCGCTCCAATGATCTCCTCCTGGCGGCCAGCTGCCATGACCCTGCTCGTCGGCATGTCCCTCACGGCTGCCGCCACCGTCGGTCCGGCGACCGCCTCCGGGCAGGAGCCATCGACCTTCCGGGCCGCCGGCGACGGCGTGTCCCACGTGCCGGTTCCGCGCAAGGCGCGCGCGGTCAACACCGCGAACCCCGATCGCTACATCGGCCGGGGTACGCCGGCGAGCTGCACGTCGGCCGCCGTCGTACGCGCCGTCGCAGCCGGTGGCATCATCCGCTTCAGGTGTGGGCCCGACCCGGTCACCATCCATCTCAAGCGGACCGCCAAGGTCGTCAACGCGCACGGCCCGCGGATCGTGCTCGACGGTCGCGGTCTCGTCACCCTCGACGGCGGTGGCCGGCACCGCATCCTCTACATGAACACCTGCGATCCCCGCCAGGGCTGGACCACCGACCACTGTGACAACCAGAACAGCCCGCGACTGGTGCTGCAGAACCTCACCTTCGCGCACGGCAACTCGACCGGTGCGACGTACGACGGTGGCGGTGGCGGCGCGGTCTTCGTCCGCGGCGGACGGGTCAAGATCGTCAACTCGACCTTCAGGGCGAACCGCTGCGAGCGGCGGGGTCCCGATGTCGGCGGGGCCGCGGTCCGGGTCCTGTCCCAGTTCGACTCACGCCCCGTGTACGTCGTGAACAGCACGTTCACAGGTGGCCGGTGCAGCAACGGGTCGGCGCTGAGCAGCATCGGGGTCTCCTGGGTGGTCCTGAACAGTGTCTTCTCCGGCAACCGAGCGGTCGGCCACGGGGCGAACCCCGCCCGCGGCGGCACGGCCGGCGGTGGCAGCGGGGGAGCCATCTATCTCGACGGCAACCGGTTCACCCTGTCGCTGCGTGGCACCGAGATCACCGACAACCGGGCCAATGAGGGCGGCGGAGCGGTGTTCTTCGTCAGCAACGACCGCACCGGCACCATGGCGATCGCGCATTCGACGCTGCGTCGCAACCCGAGCCTGGGCTTCGAGACGGCCAGGCTGCCGGGCATCTTCTTCCTCGGCGCGCGCTTCCCGCGCATCTCCACCTCGATCCTCAGGTAGCCGCTGGGCAAACCCGGTCGCCGTGTCGACGACCGGGTTCCTAGACTTGGCGTGCTCCACCCGATCCCACCGCTTCGCACCATCCGCCTGAAAGGCAGCCATGTCGGGCCCGAACACCGAATACGACCCTGTCGAGGTCACCCCCCTGCGTGCCGACGAGGTGGCGGCCATGCGCGACGCCGCCGTGGCCGCCTTCGCAGCGTCGCCCGACCTCGAGGCCCTCAAGCAGGCGAGGCTCGACCACACCGGGGACCGATCGCCCCTGGCCCTCGCCAACCGCGAGATCGGTGCCCTCCCGCCCCAGGCGCGCAAGGAGGCCGGTCAACGTGTCGGGCAGGCGCGGGGAGCGGTGAGCTCCGCACTGGCGGCTCGGCTGAGGGAGCTGGAGGAGGAGCACGAGGAGAGGATGCTCGTCGAGGAGACCGTCGACGTCACCCTGCCCACCGACCGTGCCCCGGTCGGCGCCCGACACCCGATCACCACGATGTCGGAACGACTCTCGGACGTGTTCGTCGCCATGGGCTGGGAGGTCGCCGAGGGACCATGGGTCGAGGCCGAGTGGCTGAACTTCGATGCCCTCAACATGGGGCCCGACCACCCGGCTCGCACCATGCAGGACACCTTCTGGCTCGAGCCCTCCGAGGCGGCCCTGGTGTTGCGCACCCACACCTCCCCGGTGCAGGCGCGCACCATGCTGACCCGTGAGCCCCCGATCTACGTCGTGTGCCCTGGCCGGGTCTATCGCACCGACGAGGTCGACGCGACCCATTCGCCGGTCTTCCACCAGATCGAGGGCCTGGTCATCGACAAGGGCATCACGATGGCCAACCTGAAGGGCACCCTGGATCATATGACCGAGGCGCTGTTCGGGGAGGGCATCTCGACCCGGTTCCGGCCGTCGTACTTCCCCTTCACCGAGCCGTCAGCCGAGATGGACATGATCTGCTTCGTCTGCCGGGGGATCGACAGCGATGCCTGCCGGACGTGTCGCGGCGAGGGCTGGATCGAGCTCGGCGGCTGCGGCGTGGTCAACCCGCGGGTGCTGGTCGCCTGCGGCATCGACCCCGACGTCTACTCCGGCTTCGCGTTCGGCTTCGGGATCGACCGGATGCTGATGTTCCGCCACAACGTCGAGGATCTTCGCGATGTGTTCGACGGAGACATCCGGTTCACCCAGCCCTTCGGAGTGGAGATCTGATGCGCGCCGCGCTGTCCTGGATCCGGGAGTACGTCGACCTGCCGCCTGAGGCGACCCTGGAGGATCTGACCCATCGGCTCACCATGCTCGGGCTCAAGCTCGAGGGCATAGAACAACCCGGCGACGCGATCACCGGCCCCCTCGTGCTGGGTCGGGTGCTGACGCTCGAGAAGGAGCCCCAGAAGAACGGCAAGGTGATCAACTGGTGCACCGTCGATGTCGGCGACGCCAACGGCACCGGTGAACCGCAGGGCATCGTCTGCGGTGCCCACAACTTCGGTGTGGGTGATCTCGTCGTGGTGTGCCTCCCCGGAGCCGTGCTGCCCGGCGACTTCCAGATCAGTGCCCGCAAGACCTACGGGCACATCTCCGCCGGCATGATCTGTTCCTCGCGTGAGCTCGGGATCGGCGAGGACCACGACGGGATCATCGTGCTGCCCGCCGATGCCGGTGCACCCGGTGACGACGCCTTCGCAGTGCTGGCGCTCGACGATGCGGTCATCGAGTTCGAGATCAATCCCGACCGGGCCTACGCCTTGTCGCTGCGCGGCATCGCCAGAGACTCCGCGTTGGCCTACCAGGTGCCCTTCACCGATCCTGCCGTCCGTCCGGTTCCGGAGCCGAACCCCGAGGGCTACCGGGTCGTGGTCGAGGATGCCGTGGGATGCCCGGTGTTCGCCGCCCGGCTGGTCACCGGGTTCGATGCTTCGGCCCCCACCCCGGACTGGATGGCACGCAGGCTCGAGCAGTCCGGCATGCGCCCGATCTCACTGGGGGTGGACGTCACCAACTATGTGATGCTCGAGCTCGGACATCCCATCCACGGCTACGACGCCGACACCCTGCGCGGCGCGCTCGGCGTTCGCCGTGCGTTGCCCGGCGAACGCCTGGTCACGCTCGACGGGGTCGACCGGACGCTCGACATCGAAGACCTGGTGGTCGTCGACGACCGGGGTCCCATCGGGCTCGGCGGCGTGATGGGTGGGGCGGAGACCGAGCTGTCCTCGACCACCACCCGGGTGCTGGTCGAGGCTGCACACTGGGATGCCGTGTCCATGTTCCGCACCGGCAAGCGGCACAAGCTCACCTCGGAGGCCGGCAAGCGCAACGAGCGCGGCGTCGACCCCGAGCTGCCTGCCGCTGCCGCGGATCGGGTCGCTACCCTGCTCGTCGAGCTGGGTGGGGGAGTCCTCGACCCCGGTGTCACGTTGACGGGGGAGGCACCTGCCCGGCGTGCGATCCGGGTCTCGGCCGATCTGCCCGCACGCATCACCGGCATGGACATCACCGCCGAGTCGACCGTTGCCTGCCTCGAGTCAGTCGGCTGCTCGGTGACCCGTGACGGTGATCATCTGGTGGCCACCGCACCCTCGTGGCGTCCGGATCTGACCGACCCCTACGACCTCGTCGAGGAGGTCACCCGGATCGTCGGCTACGACCAGGTGCCCTCCGTTCTCCCGGCCGCGCCGGCCGGTCACGGCTACTCCACCGGTCAGCGGCTCCGCCGGCGGGTGGGCCTCACGATGGCCGGTGCCGGCTTCACCGAGGTCATCAGCTATCCGTTCGTGGGCGACGGCGACTGGGACAAGCTCGCGCTTCCGGTCGACGACGCGCGCCGAAGGACGCTGCGGGTGGCCAATCCGCTCAACGCAGAAGAGCCACAGCTCACGACCACCCTGCTGCCCGGCATCCTGCGCGCGCTGGGTCGAAATGTCGGTCGCGCCAACGTGGACGCTGCTCTCTTCGAGCACAGCCTGGTGTTCCTGCCGACCGGAGACGAGTCCGCGCCGATCCTGGGGGTGGACCGTCGCCCCACCGAGGACGAGTGGGCGAGCATCGAGAGGGCCGTTCCGCACCAGCCGCTCCACCTCGCCGTCGCGATCTCCGGTCGACGCGAGCTCGAGGGCTGGTGGGGTGACGGGCGTGATGGCTCGTGGGCCGACGCCATCGGTGCCGCTCGCACGGCGGCCGCCTCGCTCGGGGTCACCGTCGAGGTCTCCCGGGCCTCCGTGGCGCCGTGGCACCCGGGCCGGTGTGCTGAGATCCGGATCGGAGCGACCCCGATCGGCCATGCCGGTGAGCTGCACCCGAAGGTGTGCAAGGCGTTCGGGCTGCCGCCACGCTCCTCGGCGGCCGAGATCGACCTCGAGCAGGTGATGCAGCACGCGACGGCGATCACTCCCGGCCCGCGGTTCTCGTCCTACCCGGTGGCCAAGGAGGACGTCGCGCTCGTCGTCGACGTCGCCGTCGCATCCGCCGAGGTCGAGTCGGCCCTTCGTGAGGGTGCCGGCGACCTGCTGGAATCCATCCGGCTCTTCGACGTCTACACCGGTGACCAGGTCGGTGAGGGCAAGAAGTCGCTGGCCTTCGCACTTCGCTTCAGGGCCCCCGATCGCACCCTGAAGGAGGGGGAGGCCGCGGCGGCCCGCGACTCCGCCGTACGACGTGCGGCGCAGCTCACCGGCGCCACCCAGCGCTGAGCTGTCGCAGATGTACAAGCAGATCACGCTCACCTGTCGCAGATGTACACGAACTCCTGTACATCTACGACAGGTCGACGAAGATCAGGTGCACATCTGCGACAGGTCGTCAGTCGAGCGGGTGGTTGACCGCTATCCGGAACCGGTCGCACACGTCCCGGTCGCCGGTGACCGAGATCCCGGCGCCGTCCGAACGGCGCCACAGCCAGGTGTCGAGTTCGGTCGCCCTGCCGGAGACGACGGCCGCCGGCTCGTGACCGGGGTCGGGTACGACGGAGATGTCGTCCTGGTCGTAGGTCACCCCGTCCTCTGGGTCGGTGCCGAGGAAGTGGCCCAGCTGGACCCAGATCGAAGTGGGCACATCGGTGAGGTCGACACGGACGTGCTGGTCGGTGCCTGTGAACGCACCCCACGGTGGGGTTCCGCCGAACATGATGTCGAGAGCCTCGTCGACGCCGTCGGCGGCCAGCAGCGGGTCGAGATCGGTGACTCTGCCAGCCGCCTGCTCGGCATCGAGCCGGTGGATGAGCGCCTCGTGGGCCTGTCGTCGATAGGTGAACCCGACCGTCTGCTCGGTGGACCAGCTCCAGGCCGGGTCCGACGGTTCGGCTGAGTCCAGGGCGTCGAGCAGTGCTGCCGACGACGTGTCGAAGGCGGCCAGGAGGTCGTCGTACCCCTCGGGTCGCAGCGGCTCGTCCAGCGTGTCCGGGCCGGCTGGCCGATGCGAGATGATGCCGGCCCAGAACGCCTGTACGCCGGTCAGGTGCCACAGCAGATCGGCCGCGTCCCAGTCCGGACAGCCGGGCACCCGTGCGCGGGGATCGCACGAGGACAGGACGTCGCGGAAGCGATGCGATTCCGCGGCGAGGTGGTCGCGATAGGAGACGAACTCGAGTCGGGTCATGCGGCTCACGCTAGGACCGCCATCCCGTTCCAGCCACCCGGTTATCCGCATCCATGCAGCGGAGTGTATGATCATGCATATGCATTCGTTCTCCGTCGCAGTCGCCGGTGCCAGTGGCTATGCCGGGGGCGAGGTGCTGCGGCTTCTCCTTGGCCACCCTGCGGTGAGCCTGGGTGCGCTGACCGGCGGATCCAACGCCGGCGAGTCGCTCGGCGGGCTGCAACCCCACCTGGTGCCGCTCGCTGATCGGGTCGCTGGCGCCGACGTCGGTGGAGACCCTGCGCGGGCACGACGTGGTCTTCCTGGCCCTGCCCCACGGTCAATCGGGAGAGCTCGCCCACCAGCTGGGCGCCGAGACCGTGGTGATCGACTGCGGTGCCGACTTCAGGCTGCAGGAAGCCGCCCACTGGGAGAGGTTCTACGGCTCTCCCCACGCCGGCACGTGGCCCTACGGACTCCCGGAGCTCCCCGGCCACCGCGAGCAGCTGCTCGGCGCGAGGCGGGTCGCCGTGCCCGGCTGCTACCCCACGATCTCCAGCCTGGCCATGGCGCCGGCGATCGCAGGCGGACTGGTCCTGCCCGACGTCGTGATCGTGGCGGCGTCCGGCACTTCGGGCGCGGGCAAGGCCGCGAAGACCAGCCTCCTGGGCAGTGAGGTGATGGGCAACGCCAGTGCCTACGGCGTGGGCGGCGTGCACCGCCACACCCCCGAGATCGTGCAGAACCTGGGCGCGCTCTGCGACGACGAGGTGGTGGTGAGCTTCACGCCCCTGCTCGTCCCCATGGCACGGGGAATCCTGGCGACGTGCAGTGCCCCGCTGGCGGCTCCGATCACCGCGGCCGAGGCGTACGACGCCTACGCGAAGGCGTACGCCGACGAACCCTTCATCCACCTCCTGCCCGAGGGACAGTGGCCCCAGACGAAGTCGGTGATGGGGTCGAACGCCGTCCACCTCCAGGTCACGGTCGATCGGGCAGCCGGTCGGCTGGTGGTGATCGGAGCGATCGACAATCTCGCGAAGGGCACCGCCGGCGCCGCCGTACAGTGCATGAACCTCGCCCTGGGTCTCGACGAGACCATTGGCCTCAGCACCGTTGGAGTCGCACCGTGAAGCTCAGCCAGTTCCCCGAGACGCTCGCTGTCGTGAAGCTCGGCCCCGGGACCGAGGTGCCGAAGTGGGCCGAGTCCTCCTCGATCTTCTCCGTGACGGCCACCGCCACCGAGACCTCGGTGGTGTGCGCCTCGCGCAGCGTGCCCCGCAAGTCTGTGCACCAGCGCCCCTTCACCGCCTTCGAGGTGCAGGGGCCGCTCGACTTCTCCCTGACCGGTGTGCTGGTCGAACTGCTCACGCCGCTCGCCGAGGCGGAGATCAGCGTGTTCACGATCTCGACGTTCGACACCGACTGGATCCTCATCCCAGGTGACGACGCCGAGCGGGCGGGGGAGATCTGGCGACGATCGGGGCACGAGGTCACCCCAGCCGTCCCAGCCAACCCTGCTCGAGAGAAGAAGAAATGACCGTCACCACCCCAGCCGGCTTCGTCGCTGCCGGAGTCTGCGCCGGACTCAAGTCCAGCGGCGGCACGGACCTGGCCCTCGTCGTCAACCAGGGTCCGGCCTACGACTCCGCCTCGGTCTTCACCGCGAACCGCTGCAAGGCCAACCCGATCCTGTGGAGCCAGGAGGTGGTCAAGGACGGGGTGGTCCGAGCCGTCGTGCTCAACTCCGGTGGAGCCAACTGCTACACCGGGCCAGAGGGATTCCAGACCACCCACGCCGTCGCCGAGCAGGTCGCCGGCCGTCTCGGCATCGGGGCGATCGATGTGGTCGTCTGCTCCACCGGGCTGATCGGACTCACCAACCCACGCCAGAGTCTCCTCGACGGGGTGGACGCAGCCGCAGCGGTGCTGAGTGCCCAGGGCGGCGAAGCGGCTGCCACCGCCATCATGACCACCGACACAGTCCCTAAGCAGGTCGTCGTCGAAGGCGCCGGCTGGTCGATCGGCGGGATGGCCAAGGGTGCCGGCATGCTGGCTCCTCAGCTGGCCACGATGCTGGTGGTGCTCACCACCGACGCCATCGTCGCGGCGGCCGAGCTCGACGCCGCCCTGCGCGCCGCCACCCGAGTGACCTTCGATCGGCTGGACTCCGACGGGTGCATGTCGACCAACGACACGGTGACCCTGATGGCCAGCGGTGCCAGCGGGATCACACCCAGCCCGGCGGACTTCACGCTGGCGCTGACCCAGGCCTGCTCCGACCTCGCGATGCAGCTGGTCCGCGACGCGGAAGGCGCCGATCACGAGATCGCGATCACCGCGCTGAACGCGGCCACCGAGGACGAGGCGATCGAGGTCGCTCGATCGGTGGCGCGGTCCAACCTGTTCAAGGCCGCGATCTTCGGCAACGACCCCAACTGGGGGCGGGTGCTGGCGAGCGTCGGGACCACCCAGGCTGCTTTCGACCCGGCCGATCTCGACGTGGCCATGAACGGGGTCTGGGTGTGTCGGAGGTCCGCCCCCGATGCCGACCCGGCGTCCGTCGACCTCTCCGGGCGCGAGGTCAGCATCACCATCGACCTCAAGGCGGGAACCGAGCGCGCGACCGTGTGGACCAACGACCTCACCCACGCCTACGTCCACGAGAACAGTGCCTACTCGTCATGAACAAGAACGCCGAGATCCTGGCCAACGCGCTGCCGTGGCTGAAGAAGTACCACGGTGAGGTCATCGTGGTGAAGTACGGCGGAAACGCCATGACCGACGACACCCTGAAGCGTGCGTTCGCCGAGGACATCGCGTTCCTGAGGTTCGCCGGGTTCAAACCCGTGGTGGTGCACGGCGGCGGTCCGCAGATCTCCGCCATGCTGGATCGACTCGGCATCAAGTCGGAGTTCCGCGGCGGTCTTCGGGTGACGACCCCCGAGGCGATGGACGTGGTCCGGATGGTGCTGGTCGGCCAGGTGCAGCGAGAGCTCGTCGGTCTCATCAACGAACACGGTCCGCTCGCGGTCGGGCTCTCCGGTGAGGACGCCGGGCTGTTCACGGCCAAGCAGACCAACACCATCGTCGACGGTGAGGAGGTCGACCTCGGGCTGGTCGGCGAGGTCGCCAAGGTGCGACCGGAGGCCGTCCTGGACCTCGTGGCCGCGGGGCGGATCCCGGTCATCTCCAGCGTCGCGCCCGACGAGTTCGGTCTGGTGCACAACGTGAACGCCGACACCGCCGCCGCGGCCCTGGCTGTCGAGCTGGGTGCTGCGAAGCTGCTGGTGCTGACCGACGTCGAGGGCCTCTACCGGGACTGGCCCGACAGCGACGACGTCATCGGTGAGATCAGCCCCGAGAGCCTGGCCGAGCTGATGCCGTCGCTGGCCAGCGGCATGGTGCCCAAGATGGCGGCGTGCCTGGAGGCGGTCGCCCACGGCGTTCCCCGGGCCACCGTCGTCGATGGTCGCGAGCCGCACGCCGTACTCGTCGAGATCTTCACCGACGAGGGCGTCGGAACGCAGGTGCTGCCCGGGGTCGAGATGCGGATCCGGAAGGCGGTCACCCGATGAGCACGTGGCAGGAGCGCTACGCCGGCGCGGTGATGAACACGTTCGGCCTTCCCCAGCTCGCCCTGGTCCGGGGCGCGGGCGCGCACGTCTGGGACAGCGACGGCACGGAGTACGTCGACCTGCTCGGCGGCATCGCCGTCAACGCTCTCGGGCATGCGCATCCTGCAATCGTCGAGGCCGTCACGACCCAGCTGTCCACGTTGGGCCACGTCTCCAACTTCTTTGCCAGCGAGCCGCAGATCACGCTGGCCGAGAAGCTCCTCGAGCTGGTCGGCGACTCTGACGGCAAGGTGTTCTTCACCAACTCGGGCACCGAGGCCAACGAGGCGGCATTCAAAGCGACCCGCCGCACGGGCAGGACCCAGGTCGTGGCCATGGAGGGCTCCTTCCACGGCCGAACCATGGGCTCGCTGGCCCTGACGTCCAAGCAGGCCTATCGGGACCCCTTCGCGCCGTTGCCGGGTGACGTCACCTTCGTGCCGTTCGGGGACGTCGAGGCGCTGGCGTGCGCAGTGACCGACCAGACCGCTGCCGTCCTCATCGAGCCGATCCAGGGCGAGGCCGGGGTGATCGTCGCTCCTGACGGCTTCCTGAGCGCGGCCCGCGAGATCGCCAGCCGTCACGGCGCACTGCTGTGGCTCGACGAGGTCCAGACCGGGATGGGGCGCACGGGTGCCTGGTTCGCCCACACCGCCTCGGGCGTGAGACCCGATCTCATCACGCTGGCCAAAGGACTCGGCGGAGGTCTTCCGATCGGTGCCTGCCTGGGCTTCGGCCCGGCCGCGACGCTGCTTCAACCCGGCAACCATGGCACGACCTTCGGTGGCAACCCGGTGACTGCCGCTGCTGCGCTGGCGGTGATCGCCACCATCGAGCAGGACCATCTGCTCGAGCACGTCATCGTGCTCGGTCACAAGCTTCGCGACGGACTTGCCGCAGATCCGCGTGTGAGCGAGGTGCGAGGCGAAGGGCTGCTCATCGGCATCGAGCTGACCGGCCCCACGTCGGCCGCCGTCGCCCGCGCGGCCCTGTCGACCGGCTTCATCGTCAACAACCCGACTCCGACCGCGATCCGGCTGGCGCCGCCCTTGGTGTTGACCCAGGACGATGCCGGCGCGTTCCTCCAGGCGTGGTCGAGCATCCTGGACCAGGCTGAGGAGGCCCTCTGATGACCCGCCACTTCCTGCGCGACGACGATCTCACCTCCGCCGAGCAGGGCGAGGTGCTTGCCCTGGCCGCGCGGCTCAAGCAGGACCCGTACGCCGCAAGGCCGCTCGAAGGGCCGCGCACGGCAGCGTTGATCTTCGACAAGCAGACCTTGCGGACCCAGGCCTCCTTCGCGGCGGGAGTGGCTGAGCTGGGCGGCTTCCCGATGGCGCTCGACGGCCGTCTCGCCGGCATCGGAGTGCGCGAGTCGGTCGCGGACGTTGCGCGCGTGCTCGGCCGCCAGGCGAGCACGATCGTCTGGCGCACCGACCTCCAGAGCAAGCTCGAGGAGATGGCGGCGTACGCCGGGGTGCCGGTCGTCAATGCGCTCACCGACGACTTCCACCCATGCCAGCTGCTGGCCGACCTGCTGACGATCCAGGAGCACAAGGGCACACTGGACGGCTTGCGGGCGACCTTCGTCGGCGATGGTGCCTGCAACATGGGCAACTCCTGGCTCCTGGCGGGTGCGACAGCTGGTCTGCACGTGGTGATCAGCTCGCCCGAGGGCTACGAGCCGTCCCCGGAGATGGTGCAGCGGGCCGCCGACATCGCCGCCTCGACCGGTGGGTCGGCGACCCTGCAGCGCGACCCGCGGCTCGCTGCGCAGGACGCCGACATCCTGATCACCGACACCTGGGTGTCCATGGGCAAGGAGGAGGAGGCTGCGTCCCGGCTCGCAGCGCTGCAGCCCTACTCACTCACCGAGAGTCTGCTGGCGCTCGCGCAGCGAGGATGCCATCGTCCTGCACTGCCTCCCTGCCTACCGGGGCCAGGAGATCGACGGGGCGGTGATCGACGGACCTCAGAGCGTTGTCTGGGACGAGGCCGAGAACCGCCGCCACGCACAGAAGGCCGTCCTGACGTGGCTGTTGGCCAGCTCGGAGGCGACCGAGGATGAGTGAGCGTGCGTTGAGCCCGCTGACCAAGAATGCGCGGCAGCAGCGGATCATCGACCTGCTGGGCCATCATGACGTGCACTCGCAGCCGGAGCTCTCCGAACTGCTGGCGGCCCGCGGCGTCCACGTCACCCAGGCCACCCTGAGCCGCGACCTCGTCGAGCTCGATGCGGTCAAGGTACGCGCACACTCCGGCGCCCTGGTCTACGCCGTGCCCGGAGAGGGCGGTGACCGTACGCCGACCCCGGCGCGCGACTCGGCGGCTGCCTCGGCCCGGCTCTCCCGGCTGTGTGCGGAGCTCCTGGTCAGTGCGGAGTCGAGCGCCAACCTCGTGGTCCTGCGCACCCCCCCTGGGGCGGCCCAGTTCCTGGCCAGCGCGTTCGACAAGTCAGAGCTCCCCGACGTCCTCGGCACCATCGCCGGCGACGACACCGTGCTGGTGATCGGCCGGGAGGCGACCGGCGGGAGACGATCTGGCACGACGATTCCTGGCGTTGGCCGACCGGTCCAACGCCGACCGCTCCTGACCACCCTCTCCCTGTCACCAGAACGGAAACACGCTCATGAAGGACCGCGTCGTCCTCGCCTACTCAGGCGGACTCGACACCTCTGTCGCCATCGGCTGGCTCGCTGAGCAGACCGGAGCCGAGATCGTGGCGGTCGCCATCGACCTCGCCCAGGGCGGTGAGGACCTCGAGGCCGTCCGCCAGCGGGCCCTTGCCTGTGGCGCCGTGGAGTCGGTCGTGATCGATGCTCGAGACGACTTCGCCACCAACTACTGTGTGCCGGCCGTGCAGGCCAACGCGCTCTACATGGATCGCTATCCGCTGGTCTCGGCGCTGAGCCGTCCGCTCATCGTGAAGCACCTCGTCGCCGCCGCCCGGGAGTACGGCGCCGGGGTGGTCAGCCACGGCTGCACCGGGAAGGGCAATGATCAGGTGCGGTTCGAGGTCGGCGTGGGGGCACTCGCACCTGAGCTTCGCGTGATCGCACCGGTGCGTGACTACGCATGGACCCGTGAGAAGGCGATCGACTACGCCCTCGACCATGACCTGCCCATCGACGTGACCAAGAAGTCGCCCTACTCCATCGACCAGAACGTGTGGGGCCGGGCCGTGGAGACCGGCTTCCTGGAGGACATCTGGAACGCACCTGTCGAGGACATCTACTCCTACACCCAGGACCCGACCCTCACGCGCGGGGCCGACGAGGTGGTCATCGGCTTCACGGCCGGTGTCCCGACCAGCATCGACGGCGCGAGCCTCACCCCGCTCCAGGCGATCCAGGTCCTCAACCAGCGTGCCGGCGCGCAGGGGGTCGGCCGACTCGACCTGGTTGAGGACCGGTTGGTCGGGATCAAGAGCCGCGAGGTCTACGAGGCTCCGGGTGCGATCGCTCTCATCACCGCTCACCAGGAGCTCGAGAACGTCACGGTGGAGCGTGAGCTGGCTCGTTTCAAGCGTGGCATCGACCAGCGCTGGGGCGAGCTGGCATACGACGGCCTGTGGTACTCGCCACTGAAGGAGGCCCTCGACGCCTTCATCGCAGAGAGCCAGGAGCACGTCACCGGCGAGATCAGGATGACGCTGCACGCGGGCTGCGCCGTGGTCACAGGTCGACGCTCCGAGCAGAGCCTGTACGACTTCAATCTCGCGACGTACGACCACGGCGACTCCTTCGACCAGTCACTCGCCCAGGGCTTCGTGGAGCTGTGGGGGCTGCCCAGCAAGATCGCCGCCCGACGCACCCTGCGGGCCTGAGTCAGTCCACGTCCTCGTCGACCCAGTCGAGGGTCTTGGTGACGGCCTTCTTCCAGCTGCGGTAGAGCCGCTCGCGCTCGGTCTCGTCCATGGCCGGACTCCAGCGCTTGTCCTCGCCCCAGTTGGTGGTGATGTCCTCCTCGGACTGCCAGTAGCCCACCGCCAGGCCGGCGGCGTAAGCCGCTCCCAGCGCGGTGGTCTCGGCCACCTTGGGTCGCACGACGTCCACGCCCAGGAGATCTGCCTGGAACTGCATGAGGGTCTCGTTGACCACCATGCCTCCGTCCACCTTGAGCTCTCGCAGGGGCACCCCCGAGTCGGCGTTCATGGCATCGAGCACCTCCCTGGTCTGGAAGGCCGTCGCCTCCAGGACCGCTCGGGCGATGTGCCCCTTGTTGACGTAGCGGGTCAGTCCGACGAGGGCCCCGCGGGCGTCGGAGCGCCAGTGGGGCGCGAACAGCCCGGAGAAGGCCGGTACGAAGTAGGCTCCGCCGTTGTCGTCGACGCTCGTGGCCAGCACCTCGATCTCCTCGGCGGAGTCGATCAGTCCGAGGTTGTCTCGCACCCACTGCACCAGTGATCCGCTGACGGCGATCGAGCCTTCGAGAGCGTAGATAGCCGGGGAGTCGCCGATCTGGTAGCACACGGTCGTCAGCAGGCCGTGGTCCGAGGGCACCGGTTCGGTGCCGGTGTTGAGCAGCATGAAGTTGCCGGTGCCGTAGGTGTTCTTCGCGGTGCCGATGCTCAGACAGGCCTGACCGAAGGTGGCGGCCTGCTGATCACCGAGGATCCCTGAGACCGGGGTGCCGTTGAGGATGCCCGGCCTGCACTCGCCATAGACCTCAGAGGACGACCGGATCTCGGGAAGCATGGCCATCGGGATGCCCATGTCCGCGGCGATGGCCGGATCCCAGGAGAGCGTGTGCAGGTCCATCAGCAGGGTGCGGCTGGCGTTGGTGACGTCGGTGACGTGAACGCCGTCGTGCTCGGCGCCGCCGGTGAGGTTCCACAGGACCCAGGTGTCCATGGTGCCGAACAGCAGCTCGCCGGCTTCCGCACGCTCGCGGGCGCCCTCGACGTTGTCCAGGATCCACCTGAGCTTGGGTCCGGAGAAGTACGTCGCCAGCGGCAGTCCGGTGGTGGCCTTGTAGCGGTCGTTGCCGACGTCGCCGGCCAGCTCGTCGCAGATCCTCTGGGTCCGGGTGTCCTGCCAGACGATCGCATGATGCACCGGGCGCCCGTCGGCCCGGTCCCAGACCACAGCGGTCTCGCGTTGGTTGGTGATGCCGACTGTGGCGATGTTGCGGCTGTTCAGGTTGGCTCTGGCGAGTGCGCCGCCGATCACCTCGCGGGTGTTGGTCCAGATCTCGATGGCGTCGTGCTCGACCCAGCCAGCCCTCGGGAAGATCTGTTCGTGTTCCTTCTGGTCCACCGCGACCACCTGGCCCGCGTGGTCGAAGATCATCGCCCGGGTGCTGGTCGTGCCTTGGTCGAGCGAGAGGACGTACGTCGGGGCGGCCATGGCACTCGACCCTAGGGAGGGGATGATGGACCTGCCAAGTGGGACGACCAGAAGGAGCAGCCGATGCCGACCCCCAGCCGGATCGACACCGACTACCGCGATCGGGCCTGGCGAGCGCTGGGCGAGCGCGAGTTCGACGTCCTCGTCATCGGCGGGGGAGTCACTGGCGCGGGTGCGGCGCTGGACGCCGCAACCCGAGGCCTCTCGGTGGCTCTGGTGGAGCAGCGCGACTTCGCCTCCGGCACGTCCTCACGCAGTTCCAAGCTGTTCCACGGCGGCTTGCGCTACCTCGAGCAGCTGAACTTCACGCTCGTCCGAGAGGCGCTCAAGGAGCGGGAGCTGATGCTCACCAGGATCGCGCCACACCTGGTCAAGCCCGTGTCCTTCCTCTACCCGTTGCGGCACCGCATCTGGGAGCGGCCCTACGTGACGGCGGGACTGACCCTCTACGACTCGATGGGCGGCGCGAGGTCGCTGCCGCGCCACCGACAGCTCACGCGCAGCAAGGCACTGCAGATGGTGCCCGCCCTCAAGCACGACGCGCTGACCGGTGCCCTGCTCTACTACGACGCTCAGGCCGACGATGCCCGGCACACGCTGACGGTGGCCAGGACAGCGGCCTCCTACGGCGCCACCATCCTCAACTCGGCCCGCGTGGTCGGTCTGAAGCGCGCGGGGGAGCGAGTCGTCGGAGCGCGAGTCCACGATGTCGAGACCGACCGGGAGGTCGATGTCCGCGCGAGCGTGGTCGTCAACTGCACGGGTGTGTGGACCGACGACATCCAGACGTTGGCCGGTGGCCGCGGCCGGTTCCATGTGCGGGCCTCGAAGGGCGTACACATCGTGGTGCCGCGCGACCGGATCAACTCCGAGACGGGACTCATCCTCCGCACGGAGAAGTCGGTGCTGTTCGTCATCCCGTGGAACAACCACTGGATCGTGGGCACGACCGACACCGACTGGGAGCTGGACAAGGCTCATCCGGCGGCGAGCCTCAGTGACATCGACTACCTCCTCCGACACATCAACTCGGTGCTCGCCGTCCCGCTGACCCATGCCGACATCCAGGGTGTGTACGCCGGGCTGCGGCCCCTGCTGTCGGGTGAGGACGAGGGCACCTCGCAGCTCTCGCGAGAGCACGCTGTGGCCCGGCCGCAGCCGGGTCTCATCTCGATCGCCGGCGGAAAGTACACCACCTACCGGGTGATGGCCGCCGACGCGATCGACGCCGCACGGATCGACCTCGCCAGCGGTGTGGCCGAAAGCGTCACCGAGCACATCCCCCTGCTGGGTGCGGAGGGCTATCACGCCCTGATGAACCAGGTGGACCGGCTGGCGGCCCGCCACGGACTGCCTGTCTGGCGGGTGACCCACCTGCTCAACCGCTACGGCTCGCTGATGACCGAGGTGCTTGCTCTCGCCGACGGGGAGGCTGACCTGCTCGAGCCGCTCGAGGGCGCTGAGGAGTACCTCCGGGTCGAGCTCGTGTACGCCGCCACCCACGAGGGGGCGCTGCACCTCGACGACCTGCTGACCCGGCGGACACGGATCTCCATCGAGACCCCCGATCGAGGTGTGACGGCCGCGAGGTCGGTGGCCGGCCTGGTCGCCCCGCGCCTGTCCTGGGACGAGGCCCGAGTCGCAGACGAGGTCGCCGCCTACACCGCCCGGGTCGCCGCGGAGCGTGAGTCGCAGGGTGAGCCGGACGACCTGGAGGCGAACGCCGAGCGGCTCGCGGCTCCCGACATCCGGATCCGGTCGGTCGGCCGCGCGCTCGACTGACATGCTGGTGCCGTGACCGATCCATCGACCACCAACGAGGGCAAGCTGTGGGGGGCCCGCTTCGATGGTGGCCCGAGCCCCGAGCTGGAAGCCCTGTCACGCTCGACCCACTTCGACTGGCGCCTGACGCCCTACGACCTGGCGGGCTCGCACGCCCACGCCAACGTGCTGCACCGCGCGGGGCTGCTGACCGAGGCCGACCTGGCCGAGCTGCATCGCGGGCTCGACGTCCTCGCGACGAGATACGCCGCCGGTGAGCTGCATCCGGACGCTTCCGACGAGGACGTCCACGGTGCGCTGGAGCGGCTCCTCCTGCTCGAGGTCGGCAGCGAGGTGGGCGGCAGACTGCGTGCCGGGCGAAGCCGAAACGACCAGGTGGCCACCCTGTTCAAGGCCTTCCTTCGCGATCATTCTCGCCTGGTTGCGGCCAGTGTCCTGGATCTGGTGGAGGCGCTCGAGACGCAGGCCGTCGAGCATCTCGGCGTGATCATGCCCGGCCGCACCCATCTCCAGCACGCCCAGCCCGTCTTGTTGAGCCACCACCTGCTGGCCCACGCGTGGCCGCTGCTGCGAGATGTCCAGCGACTGTGCGACTGGGATGCTCGGGTCGCGGCGGAGAGTCCCTACGGCTCGGGCGCGCTCGCGGGGTCCAGCCTCGGCCTCGACCCGGAGTCCGTGGCGGCCGAGCTGGGGTTCACCGGATCCAGTGCGAACTCCATCGACGGCACCTCGGCCCGGGACTTCGTGGCGGAGTTCGCCTTCGTCACCGCGATGATCGGTGTGGACGTGAGTCGGTTGGCCGAGGAGGTGATCCTCTGGACGACACGGGAGTTCGACTTCGCCACGCTGCACGACTCGTGGTCGACGGGCTCCAGCATCATGCCGCAGAAGAAGAACCCCGACATCGCCGAGCTGGCGCGCGGGAAGTCGGGACGACTGATCGGCAACCTGACCGGGTTGATGGCGACGTTGAAGGCGCTGCCCTTGGCCTACAACCGCGATCTGCAGGAGGACAAGGAACCCGTCTTCGACTCCGTCGACACGCTGCGTGTGCTGCTCCCGGCCTTCAGCGGGATGATCCGGACGCTTCGCTTCAACACGGCCCGGATGACGGCGCTGGCGCCGCAGGGTTTCAGCCTCGCGACCGACGTGGCCGAGTGGCTGGTGCGACAGGGCGTCCCGTTCCGCGTCGCCCATGAGGTCGCCGGCTCGTGCGTGCGCCGCTGCGAGGAGCTGGGCATCGGCCTGGAGGACCTCTCCGACGAGCAGTTCGCAACGATCTCGCCCCACCTCACACCGGAGGTTCGCGGGGTGCTGACGGCCGAGGGATCGACCGCGTCCCGCGATGCTCGCGGCGGCACCGCCCCCGACCGGGTCCGCGACCAGCTCGCCGAGCTCCGACACGTGGTCGCCACCCACCGGGGTTGGCTTGCCTGACGTGCCTGAGCTTCTCTCGCGGCCTGCTCTCGAGGTCGCGCCGGCCCTTCTGGGCGCGAGGGTCACCGCGAACGGGGTGACAGTGCGGCTGACCGAGGTCGAGGCCTACGCAGGACCCGACGACCCGGGCTCGCACGCCTATCGGCGCACGCCACGCAGCGCCATCATGTACGGCCCGCCAGGGGTGCTCTACTGCTACCTCGTCTACGGACTCCACGTGTGCGCCAACGTCGTCACCGGCCCTGCCGGGGCAGCCGGAGCGGTGTTGCTCCGGTCCGGAGAGGTCGTCGCGGGGGAGCATCAGGCTCGGGTACGCCGCCCCGGCGTCGGCGTCGAGGCCCTCGCCCGTGGGCCGGCCAACCTCTGCAGATCCCTGGCGTTGACGCTGGACGACAACGGGCGAGACCTGACGTCCGGCCCGGTGACCCTGACTGCGCCGACGACGCTGGCGTCACACCCGTCTCGAGGACCTCGAGTCGGGCTTCGCCACGCCGCGGACAGACCGTGGCGCTTCTGGCTGACAGGGGATCGGACCGTGTCGGCCTACCGCCCGGCAAGCGCCCTCGGCCGAGAGCCCGAGCCTTCGTGAGCCTGCGGTGTGCGGCTGAGGGCCCCCGATTTGTGGGGCTCATGAACTCTGGTAGTGTTCTTCCTTGTCGCCGCAAGCGGCTCCCCCCTGACAGGCCACAAGGCCGGTGTTCAGGGCGGAGGCACGCGGGGATCGCAGGATGAGGGCCCGGTTTGACCGGCTGTCCCAAGTCCGGTAAGTTTTGTCAGGTTGCCCGCAAGTAAGGCCGAGAGGCTGAGCGGCGGATTGCGCTTGATCCTTGAGAACTCAACAGTGTGTCATAGTCGACGAATTAATTTTAACCCGTCCGGCTGGTTGCTTCTGCTCTTTTTGGGGTGGGGGTTGTTGGTTGGCGGTTCCTTTGGTAGTTAATCGATAATTCTGACAATTTGTCAGTGATCGGTCTTCTGCCGGGATCTCTTTTTCCATGGTCTGCTCCTTTTGGGGGTGGGTTGTGGTGTTGTTTTTCAACGGAGAGTTTGATCCTGGCTCAGGACGAACGCTGGCGGCGTGCTTAACACATGCAAGTCGAGCGGTAAGGCTCCTTCGGGGGTACACGAGCGGCGAACGGGTGAGTAACACGTGAGCAATCTGCCCTTCACTCATGGATAACCTCCGGAAACGGTGGCTAATACACGATGCGACCACTGACCGCATGGTCTGGTGGTGGAAAGTTCTGGCGGTGGAGGATGAGCTCGCGGCCTATCAGCTTGTTGGTGAGGTAATGGCTCACCAAGGCTTCGACGGGTAGCCGGCCTGAGAGGGTGACCGGCCACACTGGGACTGAGACACGGCCCAGACTCCTACGGGAGGCAGCAGTGGGGAATATTGGACAATGGGCGAAAGCCTGATCCAGCAACGCCGCGTGAGGGATGACGGCCTTCGGGTTGTAAACCTCTTTCAGCTCCGACGAAGCGAAAGTGACGGTAGGAGCAGAAGAAGCACCGGCCAACTACGTGCCAGCAGCCGCGGTAATACGTAGGGTGCGAGCGTTGTCCGGAATTATTGGGCGTAAAGGGCTCGTAGGCGGTTTGTCACGTCGGGAGTGAAAACTCGGGGCTTAACCCCGAGCCTGCTTCCGATACGGGCTGACTAGAGGTATGCAGGGGAGAACGGAATTCCTGGTGTAGCGGTGAAATGCGCAGATATCAGGAGGAACACCGGTGGCGAAGGCGGTTCTCTGGGCATTACCTGACGCTGAGGAGCGAAAGTGTGGGGAGCGAACAGGATTAGATACCCTGGTAGTCCACACCGTAAACGTTGGGCGCTAGGTGTGGGGCTCATTCCACGAGTTCCGTGCCGCAGCTAACGCATTAAGCGCCCCGCCTGGGGAGTACGGCCGCAAGGCTAAAACTCAAAGGAATTGACGGGGGCCCGCACAAGCGGCGGAGCATGCGGATTAATTCGATGCAACGCGAAGAACCTTACCTGGGTTTGACATATGCCGGAAAGCCTCAGAGATGAGGCCCCTTTTAGTCGGTATACAGGTGGTGCATGGCTGTCGTCAGCTCGTGTCGTGAGATGTTGGGTTAAGTCCCGCAACGAGCGCAACCCTCGTCTTATGTTGCCAGCACGCCCTTCGGGGTGGTGGGGACTCATAAGAGACTGCCGGGGTCAACTCGGAGGAAGGTGGGGATGACGTCAAGTCATCATGCCCCTTATGTCCAGGGCTTCACGCATGCTACAATGGCCGGTACAAAGGGCTGCGATACCGCAAGGTGGAGCGAATCCCAAAAAGCCGGTCTCAGTTCGGATTGGGGTCTGCAACTCGACCCCATGAAGTCGGAGTCGCTAGTAATCGCAGATCAGCAACGCTGCGGTGAATACGTTCCCGGGCCTTGTACACACCGCCCGTCACGTCACGAAAGTCGGCAACACCCGAAGCCGGTGGCCCAACCCTTGTGGAGGGAGCCGTCGAAGGTGGGGCTGGCGATTGGGACGAAGTCGTAACAAGGTAGCCGTACCGGAAGGTGCGGCTGGATCACCTCCTTTCTAAGGAGCACTTTGGCAGCCACCCCTCACGGGGCTGGGTGTCCAGCGATGGTTTCGTGGACACACGTTCCACGGCCATCACGCTCACTAGTGGAACGTCGACTAATTGATCAGATCGGGCGATAAGCCTTGTCAGTACTGCTTCGCCCACTCACTGAGTGGGAGTCGCGTGGAACCTCGAGGTGGATAGTTCGAGCTGGTCAGACACACTGTTGGGCTTTGAGGGATCGAGCCCCCTTCGGGGGACGACACCTCTGGGCCATCGCTTCCACTGAACTACCGGGCAACCGGCAAGCAGGGATCGGCGATGGTGCCGCCCGTATTTTGAGATCTGCATAGTGGACGCGAGCATCTTTGTAGCTGTAATTGTTGTTGAGTTTTTGTTTTGACAAGCTACTAAGGGCACATGGTGGATGCCTTGGCACCGAGAGCCGATGAAGGACGTTGTAGCCTGCGATAAGCCCTGGGGAGTTGGCAAACGAGCGTTGATCCGGGGGTGTCCGAATGGGGAAACCCAGCTGGAGTCATGTCCAGTTACCTGCACCTGAATATATAGGGTGTTTGGAGGGAACGTGGGGAAGTGAAACATCTCAGTACCCACAGGAAGAGAAAACAAGAGTGATTCCGAGAGTAGTGGCGAGCGAAATCGGATGAGGCCAAACCATAGCAGTGTGATAGCCGGCAGGTGTTGCTGTTGTGGGGTTGTGGGGCCGTTTTGTTTGTTCTGCCGAGCAGACACAGAGTTAGAAACCGTCGTTGAAGTTGAAGTCCATTGGAAAGTGGCGCCGTAGAGGGTGATAGCCCCGTAAGTGTAAGGCGATGGCTCTGGAGCGTGACCCCAAGTAACACGGAACTCCTGAAATTCCGTGTGAATCTGGCGGGACCACCCGTTAAGCCTAAATACTCCTTGGTGACCGATAGCGGACAAGTACCGTGAGGGAAAGGTGAAAAGTACCCCTGGCGGGGAGTGAAATAGTACCTGAAACCATGTGCCTACAATCCGTCGGAGCGATCTCCTTGTGGGGTTGTGACGGCGTGCCTTTTGAAGAATGAGCCTGCGAGTTTGCGTTGTGTTGCGAGGTTAACCCGTGTGGGGTAGCCGTAGCGAAAGCGAGTCCTAATAGGGCGTTTGAGTAGCGCGATCAAGACCCGAAGCGAAGTGATCTATCCATGGGCAGGTTGAAGCGCGGGTAAGACCGCGTGGAGGACCGAACCCACTTAGGTTGAAAACTGAGGGGATGACCTGTGGATAGGGGTGAAAGGCCAATCAAACTTCGTGATAGCTGGTTCTCCCCGAAATGCATTTAGGTGCAGCGTTGCGTGTTTCTTGCCGGAGGTAGAGCACTGGATAGCTAATGGGCCCTACAAGGTTACTGACGTTAGCCAAACTCCGAATGCCGGTAAGTGAGAGCGCAGCAGTGAGACTGCGGGGGATAAGCTCCGTAGTCGAGAGGGAAACAGCCCAGACCATCAGCTAAGGCCCCTAAGCGGTAACTAAGTGGAAAAGGATGTGGAGTCGCAGTGACAACCAGGAGGTTGGCTTGGAAGCAGCCACCCTTGAAAGAGTGCGTAATAGCTCACTGGTCAAGTGATTCCGCGCCGACAATGTAGCGGGGCTCAAGTTATCCGCCGAAGCTATGGCATTCGCACGATAGCTTAGCCGCATCTTTGGTGTGGTTCAGGTGTGTGGATGGGTAGGGGAGCGTCGTGTGGCGGGTGAAGCCTCAGAGTGATCTAGGGGTGGACGCCACACGAGTGAGAATGCAGGCATGAGTAGCGAATGAAGAGTGAGAAACTCTTCCGCCGAATGATCAAGGGTTCCAGGGTCAAGCTAATCTGCCCTGGGTAAGTCGGGACCTAAGGCGAGGCCGACAGGCGTAGTCGATGGACAACGGGTTGATATTCCCGTACCGGCAAAATAGCGCCCATGATGAATCTAGTGATGCTAAGTGCCCGAAACTACTTCGACCGATCCCTTCGGGGTGAGGAGTTGTAGCGGAGCGCATGACCCGATCTGGTAGTAGTCAAGCGATGGGGTGACGCAGGAAGGTAGTCCAACCGTGGCGATGGTAGTCCACGGCTAAGAATGTAGGGTGGGAGATAGGTAAATCCGTCTTCCTGTCTTTGATGACACGCCTGAGATTTGATGGGGAGCCCATTGGGGTGAAGTGGATGATCCTATGCTGTCGAGAAAAACCTCTAGCGAGCTATGCGCCGCCCGTACCCCAAACCGACTCAGGTGATCAGGTAGAGAATACTAAGGCGATCGAGTGAACCATGGTTAAGGAACTCGGCAAAATGCCCCCGTAACTTCGGGAGAAGGGGGGCCGGATCCGTGACACACCTTGCGTGTGGAAGCGGTGATGGCCGCAGAGACCAGGCCCAAGCGACTGTTTACTAAAAACACAGGTCCGTGCGAAGTTGTAAGACGATGTATACGGACTGACTCCTGCCCGGTGCTGGAAGGTTAAGGGGACCGGTTAGCGCACTTGTGCGCGAAGCTGAGAACTTAAGCCCCAGTAAACGGCGGTGGTAACTATAACCATCCTAAGGTAGCGAAATTCCTTGTCGGGTAAGTTCCGACCTGCACGAATGGAGTAACGACTTGGGCGCTGTCTCAACCGTGGACTCGGCGAAATTGCAGTACGAGTAAAGATGCTCGTTACGCGCGGCAGGACGGAAAGACCCCGGGACCTTTACTATAGTTTGGTATTGGTGTTTGGTTCGGCTTGTGTAGGATAGGTGGGAGACTGTGAAGCGGCCACGCCAGTGGTTGTGGAGTCAACGTTGAAATACCACTCTGGTCGTACTAGATGTCTAACCTAGGTCCATTATCTGGATCAGGGACAGTGCCTGATGGGTAGTTTAACTGGGGCGGTTGCCTCCTAAAATGTAACGGAGGCGCTCAAAGGTTCCCTCAGCCTGGTTGGCAATCAGGTTTCGAGTGTAAGTGCACAAGGGAGCTTGACTGTGAGACAGACATGTCGAGCAGGGACGAAAGTCGGAACTAGTGATCCGGCGCTGGCATGTGGAAGCGGCGTCGCTCAACGGATAAAAGGTACCCCGGGGATAACAGGCTGATCTTCCCCAAGAGTCCATATCGACGGGATGGTTTGGCACCTCGATGTCGGCTCGTCGCATCCTGGGGCTGGAGTAGGTCCCAAGGGTTGGGCTGTTCGCCCATTAAAGCGGCACGCGAGCTGGGTTTAGAACGTCGTGAGACAGTTCGGTCCCTATCCGCCGCGCGCGCAGGAAACTTGAGAAAGGCTGTCCCTAGTACGAGAGGACCGGGATGGACGAACCTCTGGTGTGCCAGTTGTTCCGCCAGGAGCACGGCTGGTTGGCTACGTTCGGAAGTGATAACCGCTGAATGCATCTAAGCGGGAAGCACGTTTCAAGATGAGGTTTCCCACCGGATTAACCGGGTAAGGCCCCCAGCAGACTACTGGGTTGATAGGCCGGAGGTGTACAGCAGTAATGCCCAGCCGACCGGTACTAATAGGCCGAGGGCTTGTCTTACACCCTCAACTGCCCAACCCACCTCGTGTGGGTAGGCACACAATCTAGCTGCGAAGAAGCTACGCGTCCACTATGCGGTTCCCGAGATACGGGCAACCCACCACCCCACCCCACCAGGGAACGGGGAGCAATGGTCGGGAGTTGCACATCTCTATAGAGTTTCGGCGACCATAGCGTCAGGGAAACACCCGGTCCCATTCCGAACCCGGAAGTTAAGCCTTTCAGCGCCGATGGTACTGCAACCGGAAGGTTGTGGGAGAGTAGGACGTCGCCGGACAACCACTTCGTAGAGGCCACCCACCAGGGTGGCCTCTACGCTATTTCGCGGCCCATTTCGAGCCCGTCTGGGTGCGTGCCGGCCCACCACCTTTTCTGCCCTGACCGGCCGTACACGCGTGGGCGTCCACAGGAGGCGGATGCGTGCGACAGGTGGCCACCGCCGCAGCGAAGACGGGAGGCTCGGCCACCGTGACCACCTGCGACGGGATGACGACAACGAGCGCCCGTCGACTCCCTCGACTGCGCCGTCTGGGCGGGGCCGCGTCCGGCGCTCTGTGCAGAGCTGGCAGGCGGGTGACGAGTTCGAAGTGCGCGGCGCGATGCGGCGCCGGTTCTTCAGACTCGGGCGAGCGACCGTGTCCCGGGTGGAGGTGGAAGTCGCCTCGGGGCGGATCATCCGTCGGGCAGCGACCGCATGACGACGCCCAGGCTCGGCTTCGGCTGGAACGACGTGGCCTTCTCCGGGAGCAGGATGCCAGCGCCGGCTGCATCCGCCACTGCGTCGAACGCAGGGATCGGCATCAGGATGCAGGTGCCCGTGTGAGTGCGGGTCTGGACGAGCGCGGACTCCGCGGAGTGATGGAAGGAATATTGCGCTTGTCCACACCGAGCAGCGGCAGCAGCACGTTCTCCAAGGCCATCACGGCGAGCGGATCGCCTGCGGGCAGGGTCAGGGTCGCCCATTGTTCGTTGTCGGAGACCACGAGAGTTCGGTCGCCCAGGCGCTCCAAGGCCTCGGCGCGAGAACTGAGATGCCAGACGTACTCCGGGTGCGTCCTGGCTGGCCGCCACCAGCTCTGTCAGCCGCGCTCCGGCAAGAAACCGGTGGATGGGGCCGAGCCACAGGGGGGTGTCGCTCTGGTCGACCAGCATGGCCAGTCCCTCGTCCCAGGAAGTCCCGGGGTGGGCCTCCTGCAGCCGGAGGTACGCGGCGTAGCGATGATGGCCGTCGGCGATCAGGGCGCGGGTGTCGGAGAGCTCGCTGGTGATGCGCGCCAACAGTGCGGGGTCCCGAAGCGCCCATATCCGATGGAGCTGCTCGGCTCGATCGCTGAACGACCAATCGGGAGGACTCCTGATCAGCTCGTGGACTAGTTCGCGCATCGCCGCCGGTCCGCGATGTACGAGCAGGATCGGAGCGGGGTTGAGCTGCATCTCGTGCATCCGCTCTGCCAGCTCGGAGACCTGCAGCGCGTGGACGCCCTCGTGCGGGAAGACCGCCTGTTCAGCGTGCGGGCAGGACCGCGAGGTCCGAGCCAGGTCGAGTTTGCCGACCAGCCCCCGGATCGTCACGCCGGCGGCCGTGTACTCGTGCAAGTAGAGCGCGGGTGAGCTGTCGCGTTGGATGCGCCCGGAGGTCTGCCATTCGCGCAACCGCCGCGGCACCTCGGTGTAAGGACGGGCGAACGCACGCGCCGAGGCGGGGTCGCCGACTCCCGACGGGGCGAGCATCAGGGCGGAGAAGGGACTGAGCCGGAACGGCCTCACCACATACGGCGGCGCGACCGACGCGGTGGTGTCCATCGCAGCATCGTAGGGTGCAGTGCCAAAGCACGGAGGAGGACCCGGATGCTCAAGGCCAGCCCTGCGGCGTTGACGAGCCTTTACGACCTGATCATGCTCGACCTCGATGGAGTCGTCTACATCGGGCCGAGGGCAGTGCCCGGGGCTCCCGAGCACCTCGGTCGAGTACGTGATGCGGGTGTCCATCTGGCGTTCGTGACCAACAATGCGGCTCGGCCACCCGGCGCCGTCGCTGCCCACCTCACTCGACTCGGTGTGACCGCGGACCCAGCCGACGTGGTGACGTCCGCGCAAGCCGCGGCGCGACTCCTCGCCGAGCTGATCAGGCCCGGAGCGCCGGTGCTGCTGATGGGCGGCCCCGGTGTCGAGCAGGCGCTGCGCGAACGAGGCTTCGAACCCGTCACCGACATGGACGGCCGTCCCGAGGCGGTCGTCACCGGCTATGGACCCGAACTGAAGTGGAAGCAGCTCATGCTGGGCGCCGTGCAGATTCGCGAGGGCCTGCCGTGGGTGGCCTCCAACTCCGACATGACGATCCCGACCGACTACGGCATCGGTCCGGGTCATGGCGTCGTGGTCAAGATGCTGCAGGACTTCTCCGGCAAGACTCCCGCCATCGCCGGCAAACCCGAACGGCCACTGCTGGACGAGACCGTGTCCAGGGTCGGTGGCGAGCGCCCCTTGATGGTCGGTGACCGCCTTGACACCGACATCCTCGGCGCCCACAACGCCGGCCTCGACTCGCTCCTGGTGCTGACCGGGGTCACGGGGCTGACCGAGCTCGTGTCGGCGAGTCCGGAGGAGCGCCCGACCTATGTCTCCTCCGACCTGGCCGGCCTGCATCAGGTCCACCCCGAGGTCGTCCCTGAGGGCGACGCGTGGTCCGTCGGTGGTTGGCGGGGTCAGGTCACCGACGACGCTCTTGTGATCCGGGGGAGGGCGACGTCGACGACTGGTGGCGCTGCGCCGCCACGACGGCGTGGGCGTTCCTCGATGGATGCGGCCGGGTGGTGGAGACGGCGGGGCTCGCGCCCGGGATGTCCGCCGTGACACCTCGGGGCCGGTAGCGTTGGCTGACATGAGTGACCCGATCGAACCCACCGGCCATCCAGACGTCGACGCGGTGCTCGACACCCTCACGACCCTCGACGATCTGCCCATCGAGGACCACGTGGGTGTCTTCGAGCGCGCTCACGACCAGCTGCGGGGCGCGTTGGAGTCGACGACCACATCGGCCGACCCGGTCCCACCCGGCCTTCGACCAGGAAGCTGAGCCGACATGGCCCCACGACGACTTCGGCTCGACGCCGAGCTCGTCCGGCGCGGCCTGGCACGCTCGCGTGAGCATGCCAGTGAGCTGATCCTGGCCCGCAGGGTCAAGGTCAGCGGGGCGCTGGCCAGCAAGCCTGCCACCGGGGTGACGACCGATGTGGCGATCGTGGTCGAGTCTGACCCCGAGCGCCCCGACTACGTCTCGCGCGGCGGTCACAAGCTCGCGGGTGCGCTGACGGTGTTCGGCCGGTCAGGGTTCGTCGTCCGCGATCGCCGATGCCTCGACGCAGGTGCCTCCACCGGCGGGTTCACCGACGTCCTGCTCCGGGCGGGGGCAGCCGAGGTGGTGGCCGTCGACGTCGGCTACGGCCAGCTGGCCTGGAGCCTGCAGAGCGACGAACGGGTGCGGGTGCACGACCGCACCAACATTCGCGAGCTCTCCACCGGGCTGATCGGAGGGACCGTCGACGTCATCGTCGCAGACCTGTCGTTCATCTCCCTGGCCATCGTCCTGGGCGCGCTGCTCGGGGTGATGACCGATGACGGAGATCTGGCGCTGATGGTCAAGCCCCAGTTCGAGGTCGGCAAGGACCGGGTCGGCAAGGGCGGGGTCGTGCGGGACCTCGGGTTGCGCGCTGAGGCGGTCTCCGGCGTCGCGGCGGCGGCGGCGGCGCGAGGCTGGGGAGCCCAGGCGGTGATCACGAGCCCACTCCCGGGGCCGTCGGGGAACGTCGAGTTCTTCCTCTGGCTGCGCAAGGGGGAGCCGATCATCGGCCCTGCCGAGGTGACCGCCGAGGTGACGCGAACCGCTCACCTGGGGGTGGTGGGTGAGAAGGTGGAGTCGTGACCGACCCGAAAACCACCGACGAGCCTGAGGTTCGACGCGTCCTCCTGCTGGCCCACACTGGTCGCGACGACGCGCGTGAGGTGGCGCGGTCCTTCTGCAAGGCGCTGAGCGCCCACGGAATCGTGGTGCGCCTGCTCATCAACGAGGCCCGCGACCTCGAGCTGCTCCCGACCGGTGACGAACCGGCGATCGAGACGACACAAGACACTGCGGGGGCCGCGGTCGACTGCGAACTGACGGTCGTGATCGGCGGTGACGGCACCATCCTGCGTGCCGCCGAGATCACCAGAGGCACCCCGACCGCACTGCTCGGAGTCAACCTGGGGCACGTCGGCTTCCTCGCGGAAGCGGAGTACGACGACGTCGAGTCCACCATCGATGCCATCGTGAATCGACGCTACGTGGCCGAAGAACGGCTCACCCTCGACGTCTCGGTCTTCCGGGGTGGCGAACTGGTGACGACCACCTGGGCACTCAACGAGGCCAGCGTGGAGAAGGCGGCCCGACAGCGCATGCTCGAGGTGGTCGTCGAGGTCGACGGCCGCCCACTGTCGCGGTGGGGCTGCGACGGAGTCGTCTGCGCGACGCCGACCGGTTCGACGGCCTACAACTTCAGTGCTGGGGGACCCGTGGTCTGGCCGGGGGTCGAGGCCCTGCTGATGGTGCCGATCAGCGCCCACGCCCTGTTCGCCCGGCCGATGGTGGTCTCGCCGACCTCGATCCTGGCCGTTGAGGTCCTCGCCCAGACCGAAGGGGCCGGCGTCCTGTGGTGCGACGGTCGCCGGACGGTCGATCTGCCACCGGGTGCCCGGATCGAAGTGCGCCGCGGAGCCGAGCCGGTCCGCCTGGTCCGCCTCCACGAGGCGCCGTTCACCGACCGGCTGGTCGCGAAGTTCGGGCTGTCCGTCGAAGGCTGGCGGGGCGCCTCGGAGCGTCGCCGGCGGGTCGAGGCCGGTGACGATGATTGAGGAGATCCGGATCAGCTCGCTGGGCGTGATCGAGTCGTCCACCCTCGAGCTCGGCCCGGGGCTGACCGTGATCACCGGCGAGACGGGCGCCGGCAAGACCATGATCGTCACCGCGCTGGGCCTGTTGTTGGGCGGTCGTGCCGACAGCGGTGCCGTTCGCACCGGCGCCAGGTCGGCACGTGTCGAGGGCGTCGTCGGCACCGCTCACCTTCGCGACCTCGTGACGGCCGTCGAGGACCTCGGCGGGGAGATCGAGGAGGAGACCGTCGTACTGGCGCGCAACATCAGCAGCGAGGGCCGTTCCCGGGCGTTCGTGGGCGGCGCCTCGGTCCCGGCCTCGGCCCTGGCGCTGGTGGCCGAGCCGCTGGTCGCAGTGCACGGTCAGTCCGACCAACACCGGCTGCTCCGGGCGCGTGCTCAGCGAGACGCCCTCGATCGCTTCGGTGGACCTGTCATAGCCGACCTGACGGAGCGCTGGACAGCGTTGCACGCGCGTCTGGGCGACGTGGAGACGGAGCTGGCACAGGTGGTCACCTCGGCCCGGGAGCGGGCCCGGGAAGCCGACCTGCTGCGTTTCGGGCTGAACGAGGTCGAGGCGGTGTCTCCCGTCTCAGGCGAGGACGTCGAGCTCGCCTCCGAGGAGGGCCGGCTCGGCTACGCCGACACACTCCGGGCGGCGGCTGAGGGCGCCCGTGAGGCCCTGTCGGCCGACCACGGTGGCCCCGATGCCCTCGGAGCGACCTCAGTGGCCAGGAGGCTCCTCGAGGGGGTGCAGGACCACGACCCAGAAGCGGCCGGGCTGGCCGCCCGACTGGCCGAGATCTCCTACCTGCTCTCCGACGCCGCCGCCGACGTTGCGTCCTACGCTGCCAGACTCGAGACCGACCCGGCCCGGCTGGCAGCCGTGTCCGAACGACGCGCGGCCCTGACCAGCCTCACCCGCAAGTACGGCGAGACCATCGATGACGTGCTCGCCTGGGCCGAGCAGTCGTCGGCGCGGCTCTTGGACCTCGACGGCACCGATGAGCGCATCCAAAGGCTGCGGGCAACCCGGGACACATTGCGTTCCGACCTTGCAGACGTCGGTGGCGCACTCACCCAGGCTCGGACCAGCGCCGCCGATTCGCTCGCGACGATCGTGACCGGCGAGCTGACCCGCTTGGCCATGCCCCATGCCGCGATCAGCCTCGCGGTGACCCAACAGCAGTCACGCGACGCGCCCGTGGACGGGCCCGGTCAGCCCCTCGACGTCGATGGACGCTGGCTGCGCTACACGGCGTCCGGGCTGGACGACGTGGAGTTCCTGCTGGCGGCCAACACCGGCGCCGAGCCGCGCCCGCTCAACAAGGGTGCCTCGGGCGGAGAGCTGTCACGAGTCATGTTGGCCCTCGAAGTGGCCCTCGCCGGCACGAGCCCGGTGCCCACGTTCGTCTTCGACGAGGTCGATGCCGGGGTGGGCGGGAAGGCCGCCGTGGAGGTCGGTCGACGGCTCGCCACCCTGGCGCGTACCGCCCAGGTCCTGGTGGTCACTCACCTGCCCCAGGTGGCGGCGTACGCCGACCGCCACGTGGTCGTGCACAAGTCCAGTGACGGCTCGGTCACGACTTCAGGGATCTCGGTTCTCGACGACCCGGCCCGAGTCAGGGAGCTGTCTCGGATGCTGGCCGGTCAGGAGGAGTCCGAGACCGCCCTCGCCCACGCCGTGGAGCTCTTGGCCGCGGCCCAGGCCGAGCGCTGATCGAGCCGACCCGCACCCGAGCGAACCGACGCGCCCGGTAGCAGTGGTTGCGCTGATCGACGGGCTGGATTTGTCACGATTGACGAGATGAGATTCCCCGCGCGTCAACGCCTCGACCCAGCCCTGCCCGGACTCCGTGCGACCGCGCGCGTGGAACGTCGCACCAAGAGTCTGCTACCACGGCTGCGTCCCGGTGACATCGCGGTGGTCGACCACCTCGACCTCGACCGCGGCACTGCTCAGGCGCTGGCCGACGCGGAGGTCTCCGCGGTCCTGAACGCATCGCCGTTCATCTCCGGCCGTTACCCCAACCTCGGTCCCGAGCTGCTCGCCCAGGCGGGGATCCCCTTGGTCGACGGCCTCGGCACTCCTGGCCTCACCGCGATCCCGGACGGCGCGGCCGTCCGGCTGCACGAGGGCACCGTCTACGTCGACGACCGACCCGTCGCTCAGGGACGCGTCGTCGACCTCGACACGGTGATCGAGGAGATGACCGCGGCTCGTCAGGGTCTCGGCGCCCAGCTCGAGAGCTTCACCCACAACAGCACCGAGTTCCTGCGCCGCGAGCAGGACCTACTGCTGCACGGCACCGGCGCCCCACGGCTGGCGACCGCGGTCGGTGGTCGCTCGGTGGTGGTCGTCGTTCGTGGCCACGATCACGCGGCCGAGCTCGCCGGCATCACCCCGTTCATCAAGCAGCAGGCACCCGTCCTGATCGGCGTCGACGCCGGTGCCGAGGCTCTGGCCGATGCCGGACTGCGCCCGGATGTGGTCGTCCTGAGCCTGCGCGGTCGGGAGACCGACGGTGCCCTACCGATGTCGGCCAAGACCATCAAGTCCGCGCGGGACGTCGTCGCGGTCGTTGACCGGGGCGCCTCGCGCACGGTCACCGAACAGCTCGAACGGCTCGGCGTACGCGCTGTTCGGTTCGAGACCGGTGCCACCGCCGAGGATGCGGCGCTGCTGTTGGCACACCTGCACGACGCGTCCCTCATCGTCGGGGTCGGCATGAGCGCGACCCTCGACGAGTTCCTCGACAGCCAGCGTGCCGGGCTGGCCAGCACCTATCTCACGCGGCTCAAGGTCGGACCTCGCCTGGTGGACGCAGCGGCCGTCCCTGACCTCTACTCCGGCACCGTCCGCGCCCGACACCTCTTCCTCTTGGCGCTCGCCGGGCTCATCGCGTTGACCGCAGCCATCGCCGTCACTCCGGTGGGCCAGGAGTGGGCCGACACCCTGCGCCAGGCAGCCACCGACCTCTTCGACTCCGCCCAAGGACTGTTCTCGTGATCTCGTTCCGCCAGCACCTCGTCTCGCTCGTCGCCGTCTTCCTGGCCCTGGCCGTGGGGGTGGTGCTCGGCGGTGGTCCGCTGTCCGACCTGGGCAGGACGACAGCCGACGACGCGGCGGACGCCTCCGGCACCACCGCTCAGGACCAGTCGGTCGACGCCGCAACCGCGTTCAGCGACGACTACGCCCTGGCCACTGCGCCGGGCACCTTGGCCGCCGGCCTCGAGGGAGAGACGGTCGTCGTGGTGACTTTGCCCGGCGCCGACCCGTCCGTCACCGAGCAGCTCGCCTCCTTGGTCTCAGCCGGCGGCGGCACCGTCGTTGGGCAGTACGCCGCGCAGCCCGCCCTGGTCGACCCCGGGGAGAAGTCGCTGGTGGACACCCTGGGCAGCCAGCTGGTGACCTCGCTCAAGGGAGTCAACATGCCGGCCGACGCGACCACCTATGTGCGGATGGGCCGGTTGTTGGGGCTGGGGGTCGCCACCCGGAACCCGGCGGGCGCAGCGCGCGACGCCAAGGCCGACTCCGTGCTGGAGAGTCTCAAGGGGGCCGAGCTGCTGGCTGCCACCGGGGCACCGGCAAAGCGCGGCGCCCTGGTGCTCGTCGTGATGGGCGACGAACCTGCCGATCCCGAAGGGGGCGGCGACGTCATCCTGTCCGGACTGACCACCGGGCTCGCCCAGGTCAGCCAGGGTGTCGTGGTGGCCGGGTCCACAGACTCGGCGGCGTCCGGCGAACTGTCCCAGCTGCGCGAGGACGCCCTTTTCACCGCAGCGGTGTCGAGCACCGACTCGGTCCAGACCACTGCCGGTCAGGTGACCGCGATCCTCGCTCTCAGCGCCGCGAAGAAGGGTGAACCGGGATCGTTCGGTGCGTCGGGTTCGGACGGAGCGGTCCCGGCAGGGTAGGCTAGAACCCCGTGAAGACCGGGGCTCCCACCAAGCATGTATTCGTCACCGGAGGCGTCGCCTCCTCGCTCGGCAAGGGGCTCACGGCATCAAGCCTCGGCTCCTTGTTGAAGGCTCGCGGCCTCCGGGTGACCATGCAGAAGCTGGATCCCTATCTCAACGTGGATCCCGGCACCATGAATCCGTTCCAGCACGGCGAGGTGTTCGTCACCAACGACGGAGCCGAGACCGATCTAGACATCGGGCACTACGAGCGGTTCCTCGACACCGACCTGTCCCAGATCGCCAATGTGACGACGGGGCAGGTCTACTCCTCGGTGATCGCCAAGGAACGACGCGGCGACTACCTCGGGGACACCGTCCAGGTGATCCCCCACATCACCAACGAGATCAAGGACCGGATCCTGGCGATGGGCAGCGCCGAGGTCGACGTCGTCATCACCGAGGTGGGAGGGACCGTCGGCGACATCGAGTCGCTGCCGTTCCTGGAGGCTGCTCGTCAGGTGCGCCATGACATCGGTCGGGACAACGTCTTCTTCCTCCACGTGTCTCTGGTGCCCTTCATCGGCCCCTCAGGTGAGCTGAAGACCAAGCCCACCCAGCACTCGGTCGCGGCCCTGCGCCAGGTCGGCATCCAGCCCGACGCCATCGTGTGCCGTGCCGACCGCGAACTGCCGCAGTCGATCAAGAAGAAGATCTCCCTGATGTGCGACGTCGACGAGGAGGCGGTGGTGACGGCCGCCGATGCCCCTTCGATCTACGACATCCCCAAAGTGCTGCATCGCGAGGGTCTGGACGCCTACGTCGTACGCCGGCTCGACCTGCCGTTCCGCGACGTCGACTGGACCGTGTGGGACGACCTGCTGCGCCGGGTCCATCACCCGAAGGAGGACGTCACGGTCGCGCTCGTCGGCAAGTACATCGACCTCCCGGACGCCTACCTCTCGGTCGGCGAGGCACTGCGGGCAGGCGGCTTCGCCCACGAGGCCAAGGTTAACCTGCGCTGGATCGCCTCCGACGAGTGCGAGACGCCCACCGGCGCCGCCCGCCTTCTGGGAGATGTCGATGCCGTCTGGTGCCTGGCGGTTTCGGGATCCGCGGGATCGAGGGCAAGCTGGGCGCGCTGCTCTATGCCCGCACCCATGGGATCCCCACCCTGGGTCTCTGCCTTGGGCTGCAGTGCATGGTGATCGAGTTCGCCCGCAACGTGGCCGGAATCGACAAAGCGGCTTCGACTGAGTTCGACCCGACCTGTCCCGAACCCGTGATCTCCACCATGGCCGAGCAGCCCGACTTCGTCGACGGTGCCGGCGACCTCGGCGGCACGATGCGCCTCGGGCTCTACCGGCGACCCTGGCAGCCGACAGCATCGTCCGCGAGGTGTACGGCGCCGAGGTGGTCGAGGAGCGCCACCGGCACCGCTACGAGTTCAACAACGCCTATCGCGACCAGCTGAGCGAGGCCGGGCTGGTGTTCTCCGGCACGAACACCGAGCTGGACCTGGTCGAGTTCGTGGAGCTGCCCCGCGACGTGCATCCCTACTACGTCGCCACCCAGGCCCACCCCGAGCTGCGCAGTCCGGCCGACCCGGCCCCACCCGTTGTTCGCCGGCCTGATCGGTGCCGCGATCGAGCGTCAGAGGGAGCTGCGGTTCCCGATCGACGAGTCACTGCTGCGGCGCAAGGACGAGGACGAGGACTGAGTCGGAGGTGACCGACCAGATCGCTGACCTGTCCGACGACAGCTGGCCGGTGACAGCCTCGGTCGACCTGCACCGCGACGGGTGGGTGATCGCTCTGCGTGCCGACACCATCCGGCGCCCCGGCCACGACGAGGAGTTCCGGCGGTTCGTGCTGGAGCACCCCGGCGCCGTCGTGATCCTCGCGCTGGACGACCAGCGGCGCGTGGTGTGCCTGCGCCAGTACCGCCACGCCGTACGCCATCGTCTCCTGGAGCTTCCCGCTGGGCTGCGCGACGAGGCCGGCGAACCGCCCGTCGAGACCGCCAAGCGTGAGCTGCGCGAGGAGGCCGAGATCGAGGCCGACCACTGGACGCACCTGCTGAGCACCTGGTCCTCGCCTGGCATCACCGATGAGCGGATCGAGATCTTCCTGGCCACCGGGCTGCGCGACGGCCCGCGGGGCGAATTCGTACTCGAGCACGAGGAGGCGGAGATGGAGCGGCTCCTGGGTGCCGTTCGACGAGCTGCTCTGCAGCCGTCCTCGACGGGCGGGTGGCGGCACGGACCGGTCGTACAGGCGGTGCTGGTGGTCGCGGTGCGCCGGGGGCTCGCGCAGGAGTAGTCTCACCGCCATCCACGCGGTGTGGTCCGCGCTCGGACAGAGGAGTTGCAGGTGAAGGTCGGCGTTCCCAAGGAAGTCAAGAACCATGAGTACCGGGTGGCGATCACGCCGGCGGGGGTTCATGAGCTCGTCCTGCATGGGCACCAGGTGGACGTGCAGAGCGACGCCGGTGTCGGTTCGTCGATCACCGATGAGGAGTATGTGGCGGCGGGTGCCACGATGCTGGGTCGGCGGATGAGGTGTGGGGGGTCGGGGACCTGATCCTGAAGGTCAAGGAGCCGATCGCCGAGGAATACCCCGCATGCGCGAGGGGCAGGTGCTGTTCACCTACCTGCACCTGGCCGCGGACCGTGCGTTGACCGACGAGCTGATCAAGCGTGGGGTCGACCGCGATCGCCTACGAGACCGTGCAGACGGCGGATCGTGCGCTGCCCCTTCTTGCCCCGATGTCGGAGGTGGCCGGTCGGCTCGCGCCCCAGGTCGGTGCGCATACGATGATGCGTGCCCAGGGTGGTCGGGGTGTGCTGATGGGTGGTGTCTCGGGGGTGTACGCCGCGAAGGTGGTGGTGATCGGCGCCGGGGTGTCCGGCATGAACGCTGCCGCGATCGCACTCGGCATGCAGGCCGAGGTGCTCCTGCTCGACCTGGACATCGACCGGTTGCGGCAGACCGACCGTATCTACCAGGGTCACATGCAGACGGTCGCGTCGAACCGTTTCGAGATCGAGCGCGCGTGTCTGGACGCCGACCTCGTGATCGGTGCGGTGCTGGTCCCGGGGGCCAAGGCGCCGACGCTGGTCTCCAATGATCTGGTCTCGAGGATGAAGCCGGGCGCGGTGCTCGTGGACATCTCGATCGACCAGGGTGGTTGTTTCGAGGACTCACGGCCGACGACGCACGCGGATCCGACGTATGCGGTGCATGACACGGTGTTCTACTGCGTGGCCAACATGCCGGGCGCGGTGCCGCACACCTCGACCTACGCCCTGACCAATGTGACCCTGCCGTATGCGGTGTCGCTGGCGGACAAGGGCTGGGCCAAGGCCTGTCGTGACGACCGGAGCCTGGCGCTGGGACTGAACACCCATGCCGGTGAGCTCACCTCAGCCCCGGTGGGCGAGGCGCACGGCATCGTGGCCGCCTCCCTGGACACCGTCCTCGCCTGAGGGTGGACACGAAGGGCACCACGCTCGGTCGCGCGGTCCGGACCTACCTCGACCACCTCACGGTCGAGCGCGGCCTGGCCGCCAACACGCTGATGTCCTACCGTCGGGACCTGCGCCGCTATCTGGAGCACCTCGACCAGTCGGGCATCGAATCCCTCGACGGGGTGACCGAGGCGGTGGTGGCCGACTTCCTGATGCGGCTGCGGGAAGGCAACGCCGATCACCCGCCGTTGTCATCCACCTCGGCTGCGCGCACGGTGGTCGCGGTGCGCGGCTTCCACAGGTTCGCCGTGCGAGACGGTCTGACGCTCGTCGACCCGGCAGGGGGAGTGAAGCCTCCGACACCGGCCAAGCGGCTGCCGAAGGCGCTTCCCCTCGCCGAGGTCGAGGCCATCCTGGCGGCCGCCGGCAGCCCGGGCACCACGCTGGCGCTGCGGGATCGGGCCCTTCTGGAGGTCCTCTACGGCACCGGTGCCCGCATCTCCGAGGCGGTCGGACTCGACGTCGACGACCTCGACCTCGAGCAGGGCACGGTCCTGCTGCGCGGCAAGGGCAGCAAGGAGCGACTGGTGCCGGTGGGCTCGTTCGCTCGCGAGGCGGTCTCGGCCTACCTCGTTCGGGCCCGGCCCGAACTCGTGGCGGCCGGCAAGGGGGTTCCGGCAATGTTCCTCAACGCTCGCGGTGGACGACTGTCGCGCCAGAGTGCCTGGTCGGTGCTGGTCAAGGCTGCCGATCGAGCCGGCGTGAGCTCCGACGTGTCACCGCACACGATGCGGCACTCGTTCGCCACCCACCTGCTCGATGGCGGCGCCGATGTCCGGGTCGTGCAGGAGCTGCTCGGCCATGCCAGCGTGACCACGACGCAGGTCTACACGCTGGTCACCGTCGACAACCTGCGTGAGGTCTTCGCCACCTCCCACCCGCGGGCCCGGGACTGAGTGCGGCCGGCTCTCTATGCTGGGCGGGTGCCCGTCGCTCTCAGCCTCCTCGACGGCGTCTGCTGGAGAGGCGAACCGATCACCGGCGATCGACCGGCCGACCTCCTGGCCTCCTTGGCGCTGAACCCCAAGGGACTCAGCGACCTCCAACTGGTCTCGGAGGTCTGGGGAGACGATGCGCCGGCTCACCCGACGAAGGCGCTCCAGGTCCTCGTGTCCCGGCTGCGGAGCACCTGCGGGCCGACGCTCCTGGAGCGGTACGCCGCGGGCTATCGGCTCGGGCTGGCGCCCGGTGAAGTGGACGCCTGGCAGCTCGACCAGCTGGTCGTGGAGGCCGGCCGTGCCCTCGCTGGAGGTGAGCCGGACCAGTGCGTGCGACGTTGCGAGGCGGCGCTGTCGCTCGCGCCGCGACCACCAGAGCTGATCGGCACCCGGCCGCTCGACGGGCTGCGCTCCCGTGCCTCGTCGGCACTCGAGCGGGCCGAGGTGTTGCTGGCACTCGCGTTGAGCGCCTCCGGGCACGACGAACAGGCACTACCGCTGCTCGTGGCGGCCCAGGCTGCGAATCCTGCCGACGAGCGCGTGCTGACGGCGCTGTTGGTCTCCGAGTCGCGGACAACCGGGGTGGCAGCCGCCCTGGCACGCTACGAAGAGCACCGCTCCGTCCAGCGCGAGACCCTGGGGACCGATCCCGGCCCCGAGCTCCAGCGACTGCACCGTCAGCTGCTTGCTGCCGACAGCCCGGTGCGGACGGGCGTGCAGTTCGACGGGACCGAGCTGCTGGGTCGCAGCGACGAGCTCCAGGAGCTGCAGACCCTGATGCGCACCGGGCGCGTGACGTCGATCGTCGGACCAGGCGGTCTCGGCAAGACCCGGCTGGCTCACGTCCTCGCCCGCGACGCGGAGCAGCCCCGGGTGCACTTCGTGGAACTCGTCGGGGTGACGTCGCCCGACGATGTGGTGGCCGAGCTCGGCGCCGCACTCGGCGTACGCGACTCGGTGACCGGACGGCGTACTCTCACTCCAGCGCAACGGGCGGACGTCCGCGGGCGCCTGGCGCAACAGCTCGACACCGCCCCGACACTGCTGGTGCTGGACAACTGCGAGCACGTGATCGAGGCAGTCGCCAGCCTGGTCGCGTTCCTGGTCGTCACCACCCGAGAGCTCACGGTGCTCACCACCACCCGCTCTCCTCTGAACATCGCTGCGGAACGGGTCTTCCAGCTCCGCGAGCTCGCCCCTGAGGACGCAGTCGACCTCTTCGAGCGCCGATCCCGGGCGGCCAGGGCGGACGTGGCGCTCGAAGCCGCGGCAGTCGGGAGCATCGTGGCCCGGCTCGACGGACTGCCGCTGGCGATCGAGCTCGCCGCCGCACGCGTGCGAGCGATGTCTGTCGAGGAGATCGCCGCGAGGCTGGAGGATCGCTTCACACTGCTGCGAGGTCGCGATCGCACGGCCCCCGACCGCCACCAGACGCTGCAGGCGGTGATCGACTGGTCGTGGAACCTGTTGGGCGAGCGGGACCGGCGCGCGTTGCGATGGCTGTCGCTGTTCCAGGACGGGTTCAACCTGGCCGCGGCCGAGAGCATCCTGGAGATCGACGCACTGGCCGCTGTGGAGTCGTTGACCGACCAGTCGCTCCTGAGCGTGCACGAGCGCGGCGGGCGCGTGCGCTACCGGATGCTCGAGACGGTCCGCGAGTTCGGTCGTCTCCATCTGGGCGAGTCCGGGGACCGGGATGTCGCCAGGTCCGCACAGGATCGATGGGCGGTGGCGCTGTGCACCCGACTCTCGGCGCAGCTCTACGGCGAGGAACAGGTGGAGGCTGTGACCGAAGTGAGGGCGGAGGAGATCAACCTCGCCGACGTCGTCCGTCGCGCACTCGGCGAACCGGACCCACCCGTCGTGGTGGTCATCCTCTCGACCCTGGCCACCTATTGGTCGATCACCGGCAACCACGCCCGCCTGATCGTGCTGGTCGATGCCGCCGAGGATGCTCTGCGGGACTGGACGCCCCCCGAGTCGCTGCTCGACCGCGCCCGGTTGACGCTGGCGCTGCTGCTCGGCAACGCCGGGGTCGCGTTCGGTCGTGGGGTCGGCGAGCTGGGTGAGCTGCTGCGGCGAATCGGGCCCGGGGACGAGCCGACGGCGATCGTCGCCCACGCGCTGCTGCTCGACGGGGACGGTGGCATGCCCAAGCTGGCCTCCTTGGAGCCTCTCGTGGCGAACGCCGATCGGCGCGTCCGGATGATGTCCCTCATGTGGGGATGTGTCCTGACCGAGAACGAAGGCGACCCGGACCTTGCCGGTGACTTCGCCCGCCGGGCGATGGATCTGTGGCAGACCTCGGACGGCCCCTGGCAGCGCGCGATCCTGCAGACCCAGTTGTCCGGCCTGGCGATGCAGATGGGTGCTCACGCCGAGGGCGCGGCACTCGCCCGCGAGGCTCTTCCGGTGCTGGAGCTGCTGTACGCCGAGGACGACGCGCTCCAGATGAAGAGCCACCTGGTGATCGAGGCGATCGCCGATGACCGGCTCGAGGAGGCCGAACGACTCGTCGGGCAGATCCTGGTCGAGCACGACGGCCCACCCGGGCTCGGTGGGCATCTCGTGGCCAACGCCTGCCGGGCGGAGATCGCGCTGGCCCGGGGGCGGATCCCAGAAGGTCTCGAGCTCTATCGGCAGGCCTCTCAGGCGATGCGGGGCATGCGGTTCCCGGGGATCGAACCGACCGGCGCAGAACCGTGGACCATCGTCGCCGACTCGGTGACGGTCACGGCGTACGCACGGTTCTCGCACGGAACTGAGGGGACCGACCTGTGGGAGAGCCTGGTCGACCGCAGTGGTCCGCTGTTCGCTCAACGGGGTGGGTTCGTGGACTACCCCGTGACCGGGTTGATGATGTTCGCGCTCGGCAGCTGGGGGCTGTTCAGAGGCACACCCGACCCAGATCTTTCCGTGCGGCTGCTGGTGATGGCCGAGAAGTTCGCCTACAACCGAACGCTGCCCACCGTCTGGTGGGACACCGTCGCCCCGCTCGCAGACCAGGTCCGGCCCGGGCTGATCGCGACCCTGCGCGAAGAGTACGGCGAGCGGCGCGGACCGGACCTGGTCGAGGAGGTTCAGCGCCTCGTCGCGCGGATCAGGTGAAGCTCACAGGTGGCGCTTGTAGCTGCGCACCGACAGGGGGGCGAACACGGCTATCACCAGGGCACAGCCAAGGAGTGCCCAGCCGACTTCATCCGTGACGCTTCCGCTGTTGGCGAGGTCGCGGACCCCTGAGACGACGTGGGAGACCGGGTTGAATCGCACGAAGGTCTGCAGGGGGCCGGGTAGCGTATCCGCGCTCACGAACGCGTTCGACACGAAGGTGAGCGGAAACATCACCATCATCGAGATTCCCTGCACGCTCTGGGCGCTCTTGGCGATGGTCCCGACCCAGGTGAACACCCACGCCAGCGACCAGCCGGCGACCACGGCGAGCAGGATGGCCCCGAACACGCCGGACACCCCTCCCGCTGGGCGATAGCCCATGACCATGCCGGTCGCGAAGGTCAGGGTGGCGGCGATCAGGTAGCGGACCAGGTCGGCCACCATCGGTCCGGCCAGCGGGGCGATCCGAGCGATCGGGAGCACCTTGAACCGGTCGAAGACGCCCTTGTCCATGTCCTCGCGCAGTTGAACGCCGGTCGCCATGCAGGCGGTGAGGGTGGTCTGGGCGACGATCCCGGGGATGAGCAGCGGCAGGTAGTCCGACACGCTACCCGCGATCGCTCCGCCGAAGACGTAGGCGAACATCGCCGTGAACAGCAGCGGCTGGATGGTGACGTCGAAGAACACCTCGGGGTTGCGCCGCATCTTGATGGTGGCGCGCCAGGCCATGGTCAGGGTCTGGCTCACCGTCCGGCGGAGACCGACGTGGCTCGGTAGGCCGGCGAGGTCGGGCAGGATGGACGCGGGGGCCGGACTCTCGGCCTGGGTGGTCATCGGATCAGCTCCAGTTCGGAATTGAGGGACGTGGCCTCGGTGTCGTGACCGGTCAGGGCCAGGAACACCTCGTCGAGAGTGGGCTTGCTGACGGCGACCTCATCGACTGTGATGCCGTGCTCGCGCAGCACGATCAGCACGTCGGCCGCCTGGTCGGGGCGCGCGAGGGACGCGTTGAGGCGGGTGCTTCCCGCACGGACGACCGGTGTCTCCAGCAGGACCTGGCGGGTCAGCTCGGCCGCGGTCGACACCTGGTCGACATCGGCCAGCCTGATCTGGAGCGAGGACCTGCCGATGGACGACTTGAGCTGGTCGGGCGTGCCCTCGGCAACCTTGCGGCCCTTGTCTAGGACCGCGATCCGGTCGGCCAGCTGGTCGGCCTCGTCGAGGTACTGCGTCGTCAGGAGGACGGTGCAGCCGTCGGTCACCAACCCACGGATCGTGTCCCACATCTGGGCGCGGGTGCGGGGGTCGAGGCCCGTGGTCGGCTCGTCGAGGAAGATCAGCGGTGGCCTGGTGATGAGGCTGGCGGCCAGGTCGAGTCGCCGCCTCATCCCGCCCGAGAACTGCGAGATGGGCTTGTCGGCCGCCTCCTCGAGCCCGAACTGGACCAGGAGGTCGAGCGCCGCGTCCCGAGCACGGTTGCGCTCGACGCCCTGGAGTCGGGCGAACAGCCGAAGGTTCTCGCTGGCGGTGAGGTTCTCGTCGACGGAGGCGTACTGGCCGGTGACACCGAGCAGCTGCCGGACGATGTGCGGTTGACGGCGTACGTCGACGCCGAAGATCTCAGCATGCCCCCCGTCGATGCTGAGCAGGGTGGCGAGCATCTCGAGCATGGTGGTCTTGCCGGCGCCGTTGGGGCCGAGGACGCCGAAGACCTCGCCGCGGTGGACCTCGAGGTCGACGCCGTCGACGGCGCGCTGGGTGCCGAAATTCTTGACTAGGGCTTGCGCGCGAACGGCGAGTGGGTCGTTGTGGTGGTGGTGGTGGGTCATGTGCAAAGCGTGCGTGCGCCTGGTTTCATGCTGGCTTCGCCAGGGACCTACAGCGGTTTCAACACACCCTCGGGCCTCCTTGGTCATCCACAGGTAAGTGCACAGGCGGGGAGCTGCCTGTGCACTTGCGAGGGGATCGAATGCACATTCCTTCAACAGATTCGTCCCGGTGCCGCCCGGTTGCCGGTTTCGCCTTGTAGCCAGGGCCTGGCCTCCCTAGAGTCACCCGCAGCGAGAAGTCGTTCTGTCGACAAAGCGCCCCACCCCGAGGGTCTTCGCTGTCGGTGCCATCAGGCAGGATGTGGAGGTACACATGAGCGGACCCAGGTCGTTCGGCGCACATTTCGATGGTCGTTCCACTGGTCAGCCGGGCGCGTCGGCCCCGGAGATGCCTCCGCTCGTTCGTCCCCCAGACCCGCCGGAGGTAGAGAACCGCGTGACTGAGCCAGTGCCCTTCGACCGCCCAGCGCCGGCGGCCGACGTCGAGCTCGGCCCGACCGGTCGTCCGATGCCGGTCATTCCCGACCCGAAGCCCTACGTGCGACGCGAGCACGCCCGGGTGATCTCGTTGTGCAACCAGAAGGGCGGCGTCGGCAAGACCACGACCACGATCAACCTGGGTGCCGCGCTCGCCGAATACGGCCGCAAGGTGCTCCTGGTCGACTTCGACCCGCAGGGCTCGCTCTCGGTCGGGCTGGGTCTCAACCCCCACGAGATCGACCTCACCGTCTACAACCTGCTGATGCAGCGCGACGTGAACCTCGACGACGTCATCGTCCCGTCCGGAGTGCCGGGCATGGACCTGCTGCCGTCCAACATCGACCTGTCCGCCGCCGAGGTGCAGCTGGTGCACGAGGTGGCTCGCGAGCAGACGCTTCAGCGGGTGCTGGCGCCGGCAGTCGACCAGTACGACGTCATCCTGATCGACTGCCAACCCTCGCTCGGCCTGCTGACGGTCAACGCGCTGACCGCCTCCGACGGCGTGATCGTCCCCCTCGAGTGCGAATACTTCGCCCTGCGCGGGGTCGCACTGCTGAAGACGACCATCGACAAGGTCCAGGAACGCCTCAACCCCAAACTGGTGGTCGACGGCGTTCTCGGCACCATGTTCGACGGCCGCACCCTCCACAGCCGTGAGGTCATGGAGCGACTCGTCCAGGCCTGGGGCGACACGGTGTTCCACACCGTCATCCGTCGCACGGTGAAGTTCTCCGACTCGACCGTGGTCGGCGAGCCCATCACGACCTATGCTTCGTCGTCTCCGGGCGCCGACTCCTACCGTCAGCTCGCACGAGAGGTGTTGGACCGTTGCCTCGACGGGTGAGCCTGCCTGCTGCCGACGACCTGTTCCGGCCCACGGCAGAGACCACGGCGGCGGAGCCTGCCCGGCAGTCGCCGGTGCGGGCCGTGCCCGAGGCCCCCGGTGCCGAGACGGAGTCCGCGACCTCCAAGCCGGCCACCAGGCGCTCGAGTGGGCGGGTGCGACACGACGAGAAGGTGACGGTCTACCTCACCTCCTCCGAACTGCACGACCTCGAACACGCACGCCTGCTGCTGCGCTCGACTCACGGCCTTGCCGTCGACAGGGGACGCTTCGTGCGTGAGGCGCTGGCGCTCGTACTGGCCGATTTCGAGGCTCGGGGCGAGGACAGCGTCATCGTGCGGCGGCTCAACCAGGCATGACGGCTCCCACCCTTGGCCCCACGCTTGGCCGGCCGGGTGGTCGGCTCGCCGATCAGAACCCGTCCGGCGCCGAGGTAGGGGAGGCGCCGCCGGGGTTCGAGGTGCGCCTGGACAACTTCGAGGGCCCGTTCGACCTGTTGTTGAGCCTCATCTCCAAGCACAAGCTCGACATCACCGAGGTCGCGCTGTCGAAGGTCACCGACGAGTTCATCGTGCACGTGAAGGCACTCGGCTCGGTCTGGGACCTCGAGCAGACCACCTCGTTCCTGCTGGTGGCCTCGACCTTGCTCGACCTCAAGGCGGCGCGGCTGCTGCCGCAGGGCGACGTCGAGGACGAGGAGGACCTGGCGCTCCTGGAGGCCCGCGACCTTCTGTTCGCCCGGTTGCTGCAGTACCGCGCCTTCAAACTCGTGGCCGGGGTGCTGTCGGAACGCCTGGCGGGGGAGTCGAGGCGTCATCCGCGAGCCGTGGGCCTGGAGGACCGGTTCGCCAGCGTGCTCCCCGAAGTGCTGATCGGCATCGGTCTCGAGCAGTTCGCTGCGCTGGCGGCACGGGCGATGGAGCCCAAACCCGTGCTCGAGGTCTCCCTGCACCACATCCACGCCGCCCGGGTCTCGGTTCGGGAGCAGGCCGCGATCGTGGTCGACCGGCTGCGCCGAGGGGGCACGATGACCTTCCGGGCCCTATGCGGGGACTCTCCCGACACTCTGACCACCGTCGCCCGATTCCTGTCGTTGCTCGAGCTCTTCCGTGAGGGGGCCGTGTCCTTCGACCAGGTCACCCCCCTCGGCGAGCTGACGGTCCGGTGGACGGGCGCCGATGACGGCGACATCGACATCAACGACGAGTTCGACGGGGCTGACCCCGACGAGTCACCCCAGACACCGACACAGGAAGAGGAATCGTGAGCGAGACCGCGCCCGACGAGGTCACGGAGTCCGTGAGATTCACCGAGTCCCACGATGACACCCTGGCGGTCGCCGTGGCCGAGTTGCGTCCTTCGCTCGAGGCTGTGTTGATGGTGGCCGACGAACCGCTGGATCACGTGACCCTCGCGTCCGCGGTCGGCTACCCCGCGGTGGAGGTCGCCGCGGCGCTCGATGCGCTCGCCGCCGAATATACCGAGCAGGGCCGCGGCTTCGAGCTGCGCAATGTCGCGGGTGGCTGGCGGTTCTACACCCGCGAGGAGTACGCCGCGGTCGTGGAAGGCTTCATCCTCGATGGCCAGCAGGCGCGACTTACCAATGCCGCTCTGGAGACGCTCGCGGTCGTGGCCTACAAGCAGCCGGTCTCGCGTCAGCGTGTCTCGGCGATCCGCGGCGTCAACGTCGACGGCGTGATGCGAACCCTGCTGAGCCGGGGACTCGTCGAGGAGGCCGGCCACGACGGCGAGTCGGGAGCCCACCTCTACCGCACCACCAACTACTTCCTGGAGCGAATCGGTGTGAGCTCGATCGAGGATCTGCCCGAACTGGCCCCCTATCTGCCTGACATGGACGACATGGAGGACGAGCTCGCGGGGATGATCGGGGGCCCGTTGCCTCCCGAGGCTGCTACGTCGGTCGAGCCGGTCACTGAATCGGCGCCGGTCGAGACGGACAGTCTGTGAGCATCGAGGTCGACGAGGACGGCCAGATCCGCCTGCAGAAGCTGCTCGCCCAGTCGGGCATCGCCTCCCGCCGCAAGTGCGAGGAGATCATGTTGGCCGGGCTCGTCGAGGTCGACGGGGAGATCGTCACCCGGCTCGGTACGAAGGTCGACCCCGCCGTCGCAGTCATCCGGGTGAACGGCAAACGGCTTCCGCCCATCTCGCCGCACGTCTACCTGGTGTTGAACAAGCCCAGGGGAGTGGTCTCGACGATGTCGGATCCCGAAGGACGCCGTACCCTCCAAGATCTGGTGGCCGACCGTCCTGAGCGCCTGTTCCACGTCGGCCGGCTCGACACCGACACCGCAGGGCTCATCCTGCTCACCAACGACGGCGACTTCGCCCACCGGATGGCGCACCCGTCCTTCGAGGTCGACAAGACCTATGTCGCCGAGGTCGACGGCGAGGTGACCAAGGGCACCGTGTCGCAGCTGCTGGCCGGCGTGACCCTGGATGACGGCCCGGTGGCGGTGTCCACGTGCAAGGTCCTTGGCGAACATGCCGACCGCACCATCGTCGAGCTGGTCATCCACGAGGGTCGCAACCGGATCGTGCGTCGGCTGCTCGACCATGTCGGCCATCCGGTACGCCGCCTGACCCGGACTCGGTTCGGACCGGTCACCCTCGTCGGCATCCGAACCGGTGAGCTGCGTGAACTGACCACAGACGAACTCGGCACTCTGCTCGACAGCGTCTCGCTCTGACTCAGGCCGTGTCCTCATGTTCGTCTGATGAAGGCGACTTTCCCGCCGGGTAGGTGGGTGGTCTGGTAGGTGGGACGTGGTCTCTGGTGTGGTGTCTGTGGCAGAGCAACCTGCCGTTGTCGAGACTGGTTCTGCCGTGATCTCGCGCCCACGACTGGTCGTGGTGGCGTGGCAGAGTCCGGGTCGGGTGTCGCCGCACCGAACCCGCCTCGGAAGCGCCCATTCACCACAACGGCACCCCAGCGAGATCGGCCACCCGTGCACGCATCGAGACCACACCACGAGTCACCACATGGGTGGGGTCCGACGCCATCGCTGTCATGCCGCAACCCAACCACTGGGTACCGACAATCCCCAACCGGAAAGAAGGCGTTCTCCACACCTGGCCGACGATCCGATCGAGACCGCTACCCTGTGCCGGTGAGTGAATTGACCGGCCCCGTCCATGTCGTCGGCGCCGGCCTCCTGGGGGCATCCATCGGATTGGCCTGCCGTCGCGCCGGCCTCGAGGTCCTGCTCTCCGACACTGATCCCGACCATGTTCGCACCGCCTCAGGTCTTGGCGCAGGCACGCCGTACGACGGGCAGCCCGCCCAGCTCGTCGTGGTGTGCGTGCCGCCGGACCAGTTGGCCGCCGAGATCTCGCGAGCCCTCACCTCGGGGGTCGTCGTCACCGACGTCGGCAGCGTGAAGACGCGGCCCATGGCTGAGATCACTGGCGACCTCGCGAGCTACGTCGGTGGTCACCCGATGGCCGGGTCCGAACGGTCCGGACCGCTGGCCGCCAGCGCCGGCCTGTTCGACGGTCGGCCCTGGGCGGTCACTCCTCACCAGGGAGCACGACGTGAAGCGGTAGACCTGGTGACGGAGCTGGTCGAGCTGTGTGGCGCCGTAGCAGTCGTGCTGACGCCCGAGGAGCACGACCGGGCCGTGGCCCGGACCTCCCATCTGCCCCACCTCCTGGCCGCACTGGTGGCCGGGCGGCTGGCCGAGGCGCCGGAGCAGCACCTCGCCCTGACCGGCCAAGGCGTACGCGACGTGACGCGGATCGCCGCCGGTGACCCGCAGCTGTGGCAGCAGATCGTCAGTGCCAACCAGGTGGCCGTCCTGGAGATGCTGACCGAGGTGCGCGGCCAGCTCGACACCCTGATCACTGCGGTCGACTCCGGCTCGCGAGAGGACCTGGTCAGCCTCCTGGAGCACGGCGTGTCCGGCACCAAGGCGATCCCGGGCAAGCACGGTGGACCCCTCACCCCGATGCGTTCGGTGTTCGTGTCGGTGCCTGACCACCCAGGAGAGCTGGCGCGACTCTTCGCCGACGCGGGCGACAGCGAGGTCAACATCGAGGACATCCACATCGACCACGATCCCGGACGACCCGTGGGACTGGTCGAGCTCCTGGTAGCCGAGCAGCGCGCCGAACACCTGCTGGCCTCTCTCGAAGCCCGGGGTTGGGGGGTTCACCGGTAGTCTGCGGACTGCCGATTCCCCGTTCCGAGAGCAGGTCACGTGAGCACCGCACGTCCCGAGATCGTCGTCGCCATCGATGGGCCATCGGGTTCCGGCAAGTCCAGCACCTCTCGAGGTGTCGCGCAGAAGCTCGGGCTCCGCTATCTCGACACCGGCGCCCAGTTCCGCGCGATCACGCACTGGATGATCAGCCATGACGTCGACGTGACCGACGCCGAGGCCGTCGCCGCACGCAGCCACGAGCCGGCCCTCGAGTCAGGCACCGATCCCGTCGACCCGACCATCACGGTCGACGGCCAGGATGTGTCGGTGCAGATCCGCAGCGAGGCGGTGACTGCGGCGGTCAGCCCGGTCAGCGCCGTACCCGAAGTGCGGGCGCTCCTGCTGGCTCTGCAACGCCAGATCATCGGTGCCGGCGGCATAGTGGTCGAGGGACGTGACATCGGCTCTGTCGTGGCACCGGACGCGACGGTCAAGGTCTATCTCACGGCCGACGCAGAGGCCCGCGCCGCGCGACGTGCCGCCGAGGAGGGTGGCGCCGACCTCGCCGCCACCCAGGCGTCCCTGGCCTCGCGCGACCGCATCGACTCAGGTCGTGCCACTGCTCCGCTCACGATGGCCGACGATGCGATCCATGTCGACAGCACGTTCCTCACCCTCGAGCAGGTCATCAGCGAGATCGTGGCGCTGGTGCCGTGAGCCACGAGCAACTCCCGCGCACCCTGGAGGTCTCGCCGATCCGGGAGCTGCCGTTGCGCATGCTCCGGCCGCTGGTCCGCGCCGGCTTCGACCGCCGCTGGCAGGTGAGCCTGAACGGGCTCGAGCACGTGCCCAGCGGGCCGCACATCGTGGCGTCGAACCACCTCGGACTGATGGACGGACCTTTTCTCGCGGCCTACCACCCTGCTCCGCTGCACGCGCTCACCAAGGCGGAGATGTTCCACGGGGTCCCGGGTGCCTTGCTACGAGCCACCGGACAGGTCTCGCTCGACCGATGGACCGCGGATCCTGGAGCGATCAAGGCCTGTCTGCGGTTGCTGCGCGACGGCCGCGTCGTGGGCGTCTACCCCGAGGGCGGTCGCGGCAACGGCGAGTTCGACCGGATCAGGGCCGGTGCGGCGTACCTCGCGCTGGTCACCGGAGCCCCGGTGGTGCCCCTGGCGATCTTCGGCACCCGCGACCCCGGTGGCGACACGAACTCCCGCCCACACCGTGGGGCGCCGATCGACTTCGTGTACGGCGCCCCGATCGCGCTCGAACCGGCTCCCTTCCCTCGCACCCAGGAACAAATCAGGCAGGCCACGGCGTTCCTGCACGAGGCGCTACGCGCGCACCTCGACGCTGCCCGAGCCCTCACTGGACGTGAGCTGCCCGGGCCCCTTCCCACCGAGAGCCCGTCTGTGACGGACTCCACCAAGGAGCACATCGATGACTGATGTCACCGAGTCCAACCCCATCGACCCCGAATCCGGCCCTACTCCGGTGCTGGCCGTCGTCGGCCGACCCAATGTGGGCAAGTCCACGCTGGTCAACCGGATCATCGGGCGTCGCGAGGCCGTGGTCGAGGACAAGCCGGGCGTCACCCGTGACCGGGTCTCGTACGACGCCAACTGGAACGGCCGGGCCTTCACGGTCGTCGACACCGGTGGTTGGGACCCCGACGCCCGTGGACTGGCCGAGCGCATCAAGGCCCAAGCGGAGATCGCCGTGACGCTGGCCGACGCCGTGCTCTTCGTCGTCGACGCCACCGTCGGGATCACCGACGACGACGAGGCCGTCGTACGCGTGCTGCGCAAGTCGGGCAAGCCCGTCGTCCTGGCGGCGAACAAGGTGGACGACGAGCGCACCGAGGCGCAGGCGTACGGACTGTGGAACCTCGGACTGGGGGAGCCGCACCCGGTCTCAGCCGTCCACGGACGGGGGTCGGGCGACCTCCTGGACGCGATCCTCGAGGCGCTGCCCGAGACCCCCGAGATCAACTACGACCCGCCGGGTGGACCACGGCGGATCGCCATCGTCGGGCGCCCCAACGTGGGCAAGTCCTCGCTGCTCAACAAGCTGGCGGGCGAAGAGCGGGTTGTCGTCGACGATGCCTCAGGCACCACCGTCGACCCGGTCGACGAGCTCATCCACTTCGGTGGGAAGAACTGGCGCTTCATCGACACCGCGGGCATCCGCAAGCGGATCAAGGAGGCCTCAGGTCACGAGTACTACGCCTCCCTGCGGACGGCGACGGCGATCGAGCGCGCCGAGGTGGCTGTGCTGGTCGTCGACGGCTCGCAGTCGATCTCCGAACAGGACCAGAGGATCATCCAGACCGTGCGTGAGTCCGGCCGGGCGTTGGTGATCGCGTTCAACAAGTGGGACCTCGTCGACGAGGAGCGGCGCTACTACCTCGACCGCGAGATCGAGCGTGAGTTGGTGCAGGTGCAGTGGGCGCCGCGGATCAACCTCACTGCCCGCACCGGCTGGCACATCGACCGGTTGGTGCCTGCGCTGGAACGGGCGATCGAGGGCTGGGAGACCCGGATCTCGACCGGGCAGCTCAACGCGTTCCTCGGCCGCCTGGTGCAGGAGCACCCGCACCCCGTGCGTGGCGGCAAGCAGCCAAAAATCATGTTCGGCACCCAAGCGGGCACCGCACCCCCTACCTTCGTGTTGTTCACCAGTGGCAAGTTGGACGCCGGCTATGAGCGTTACATCGAACGTCGCCTGCGTGAGGAGTTCGGTTTCGTCGGCACTCCGATCAACTTGTCGGTGCGGCCGAGGGAGAAGCGAAAGAGGTAGTCATGCGACAGGTCGTCCCGGCGTTCGTGATGTCCGGCGCACTGCTTGCCTGCGGTGCTTCGGCAGTCGCCAACCCCGTCCCCCTCGCTGCGCAAGCACCGGTCGCGGGCACTGCCTGTCAGGTGTTCCCCGCCGACAACTACTGGAACGCCGACATCTCCGGGCTGCCGGTGCACCGGCGCAGCGCCAGCTGGCTCGCACACATGTCGACCAAGGGTCGTGACCTGCATCCCGACTTCGGGCCGTCGTACGGTGACGGACCGAACTACGGGATCCCAGTGACCGTCGTCGGCAGGAGCCACGCCACAGTGCGAGTGCGGTTCGGCTACGCCGGCGAGAGCGACCGGGTGCGCTATCCGTTGGGCGCCGACACCAAGATCGAAGGCGGACGTGGATCTTCGGGGGACCGGCACGCGATCGTCGTGAACAAGGACACCTGCCGACTCTTCGAGACCTATGCGACCTCCCACGCCGCCGGTAGGTGGCGGGCCGGCTCCGGCGCGGTGTGGTCGCTGGGAAGCAACGCGTTGCGACCCAACGGGTGGACGTCAGCCGATGCCGCTGGGCTGCCCATCCTTCCGGGCCTCCTGCGCTGGAAGGAGGTCAAGGCGGGCGAAGTCACACACGCGATCCGTTTCACGACCGACCGGACCGCTCGGCGCCATGTCTGGCCGGCTCGTCATGACGCGGGATCCGGAGGCATCGCGAACTTCCCACCGATGGGCGCACGGTTCCGCCTCAAAGCGTCGTACGACGCCTCCGGCCTCAGCTCGAAGGCCCGAGCGGTCGTACGGGCGATGAAGACCTACGGGTTGGTCCTGGCCGACAACGGCTCGCCGTGGTACTTCCAGGGTGAGCGCAGCAGCAAGTGGCCCGACCGGCTCGTCTCCGAGCTCAAGTCGATCCCTGCGCGGGCCTTCGTGGCGGTCGACACCCGGTCACTGCGGGTCGACAAGGACAGCGCCCAGGTGGCCACTCCCTGAGGTCGCGTGGGCGATGAAAGAACTCGCGGACGGCTGCGGTAAGGTTCTGTCCGCCCGCCACCGGCGGGCGGTTTCGGGCTGTAGCGCAGCTTGGTAGCGCACCTGACTGGGGGTCAGGGGGTCGCAGGTTAAATCCTGTCAGCCCGACAAAGTAAAACCGCAGGTGAGAGGCCGTTTCGGGGAACCGAGGCGGCCCCTCGTCTTGATTGCGGGGCCGGGGTGCCAGCAGTTTTGCCAGCGGTCGCTCACCTACGACCACAGCGCGCCGACCCATTGCAGGGTGACTCCCGCCCCGATCAGCGACAGTCCAGCCGCCTCGGTGCGCTGCCCATCGAGGCTGAGATCCCGTCCGTCTCGACCAGATCAGAGCGGAGCGCGGCTATGCCGGCGTCCCGAGTTACGGTCTCGCCTTCGAGTCGGACGTCGCGGGCCCGATCGTGGAGCCCGGTGTGGTTCAGGGGGGTGTCCCTACTTCCGGAGAGCCAGCTGGCGTGGCGTCGATGTGCCCGCGGTCGAGAGGTGTGGTCAGGCCGGGACGGGGGCGGTGCGGTCGCGGAGTGGGAGGGCGAACGGTCCGCGCGTCGGGAGGAAGACGTGGACGTCGTACGTCGCCAGGCCGTCGCGGGTGAACGGGTCCGCCGCGATCACTCGCTCGATGGCGTCGCGGTCTGCCGCGCGCGCGATGATCACGCCGCCGGTGCGCGGGGCCCGGGGTCCGGAGACGAGGAACTCGCCGGCGGCGAAGTGCTCGTCAAGGAACCGCTGGTGCGCCGGCATCGCGGCGTCGATGGTGGACAGGGAAGCGGTGTAGTTGACGACGAGAACGAAGACCTGGCCGTCCTGGGGGGCGTGGTGGATGGATGTCATGCACCCAAGAATGAGGCAGCGGTAACCATCGAGTCCAAGACTTGTTTGCGCTGTTAGCCATATGCTCTGCTTATGGTTGACAGTAGGCAGATGCGGTACTTCGCCGCGGTCGCGCACCGGTTGAACTTCACGCGCGCCGCGGAGGACCTGTTGATCGCACAGCCGGCGTTGAGCCAGGCGATCCGCCAGCTCGAACGAGAGCTCGGCGTGCAGTTGTTCGAGCGCAATGCGCGCGGGGCCGTCCTGACGGCTCCGGGCGAGGTCCTGCTCCGCGGGGCCGAGCGAGTGCTGCGGGAGCTGGAAGTCACAGTGGATGACGTTCGTAGCTTTGCCGGGCAGGTCACCGGACGGGTTCGTCTCGGTGCCTGGCAGTCCATGGAGGTGCGGCTACCCGACCTGCTCGCTGCCTTTCGCCACGAGTATCCGGCGGTCGACGTAGCGGTGAACGAGCTGGTCTCCGACGCGATGCTGGACGCTGTTCGGGCTGGCACGCTGGATGCAGCCATGGTGGTGCGGCGCGAGCACGTCCCGATGACGGGCCTGGCAAGCCAGCCGTTCATCACCGAGCCATACGATCTCGCGGTCGCCGAGTCGCACTCCCTGGCGCAGCGCTCGGCGGTCCGCCTCGGCGAGCTCGCTGGGGAGCCGTTCGTCATGCACAGGCCGGGGTCTGCCGTCCGTGACCAGATCCTGCACGCCTGTGAATCTGCCGGGTTCCGACCGCGCATCGCCTTGGAGACGGGCGAGATGAGCGCCGCGCGGGCTTTCGTCGCCGCCGGACTCGGCATCACCGTCCTGCCGCGCTCCTCACTGGCCAGCGCGGGCCCGGCGGTCCGCATCGTGTCGTTGCGGCCGAGGATCCAGCGCACCTCAATCCTGGTCTGGCTCCAGAAGGGCCCGCGCTCTGCGGCCGCGCGATCCTTCCTGCAGTTCGCGCGAGAGAACGAGGACCTGTTGCACTGACGCAGCACGCGTCGAGCGGCGGTCATTCGACCTCACGATCAGCGTAGGTGAGGAAGAGACGTCCGCGGGTGCGGACCGCCAGGGCGACCGCGGCCAGGGCGGTGGTCGCTGCGGCGGCCTCAAGCATGGTGTGCTCGGACCCGACCACACCGAGGTAGGAGTAGCTGGCGTCGAAGGAGGCGTGGAACAGGGCGAGAGAGGGGGGGAAGGGGATAGAGTGGTGGGAAAGGAGAGGAAGGGGAGGGAGTTGGTGGGGTGGGGGTGAGAAGGAGGTGAGGAGATAGGAGGACAGGGATGCTTGCCAGGCTGCATGCGGTGCTGCAGCCACGGCAGCAGGGCTCCGCGCCAGCCAGCTTCCTCGGTGAGGAGGAACAGCCCGGTGCCGTAGCCGAGGTAGATCAGCGCGCCGGGCAGGTTCACCACCTCTCCGATCGGGACGTCGCGCCCCAGAGCGGTCGTCAGGGTGGCGGCGAGCCCGGCCACGAGCACGGATGTCAAGAGTGCGGCGGTGAGTCGCGGATGAGTTCGCCGACGCCGTGCTGGCGCAGCTGGCCGCAGCCTCACCCGACGTCGAAGGTCCAGCACACTGCCGTGCCGTCCACGAGCACCGTGCCGTCCCTGCGCACGACGCGCGTGCGCAGCGTCGTGATCGGCTTGTCCTCCCGGACCGACTCGACCATGACCTCCCCCGTGATCGTGTCGCCCGGGCGTCCCGGGGCTAGAAACCGCCAGCTGGTCTCGAGGAACACAGTGCCCGGCCCTGGGAGTCGTTCTGCGACGACCGCGTTGAGGATCGCCGTGGTCACGCCGCCTTGGACCACGATGCCGCCCAACCGCGTCCTCCCCGCGGCCTCGGCGTCGTAGTGCAGCGGGTTACGGTCGCCGCTCAGCGCGGTGAAGAGCAAGATGTCGCGGTCCTCGATGATGCGCGTCAGGGAAGCCTGCTCCCCGACCGCCGGCGCACCGTGCGGCCAGGCGGTCATGCGACCGGGCCTTCCGGGTCCGCTGCACGCCGTCCGAAGGCGACGGCCTCGTCCAACTGCTGCGGGGCGCGCGACACGAGCTCCGCGTCGGGCGCGGCGCCCAGCGCGTCGTTCACTGTCGAGAAGGCGACGCGGAGGGCCACGAAGAACGTCAGCCCGAAGATCTGCCGGTCGTCGAACCCGGCGGCGCGGAGGGCGTCGACGTGAGCCTCAGTGGTGCTGTTCGGGTCGTCGGCCACGCGGCGCGCCCAGTCGGCGAGCAGCCGGCCGTGTTGGCTGAGGCCACGGTCACGACCGCGGACCAGCTCGGCGGTCACTTCGGGGCCGACCCGGCGTGCCAGCTTGGAGCCGAAGGCCAGCGAGCAGTAGGCGTCGCCCAGTCCGGAGGCCGCGGCAGTGACGACGAGGTCTCTCTCCACGACGTCGAGCCCGGAGACCTCGATGGCCATCCTCAGGGCCGCGGAGAGGACGCCGAGGGCGTCCGGGCAGTGGGCCCAGACCCTCGTCAGGTTGGCGACGTACCCCTGCATCTCCTGGTCGGAGCCGTACATCCGGCCGACGACCTCGTCGACCGGAGGGTCGGCGAGGAAGGCGGCGGGGGCGGTGAACGTGGTCATGGTGTCGGTCCTCCAGAATCGGTGGTCAGGCCGCGGTCGTGGCCAGGCCGGGTGGGTGCGGGAGAGCGGCGAGCTCGGCGGCTTCGGCGTCCAGCGCACGGGCCAGCTCGGCCTGGAGCGCCAGGAAGCGGTCGGGCTCGGGGAAGGCGGCGAGCTCGCGGGTGAGTGCATAGGTACGGGCGAGCATCGCGTCGCGACGGCGGCCGTACTTCGTCAGCGCATCGGCCTCGGCGGTGGGATCGGCGAGCATCGTGTGGACGGCGTGCGCGAGCAGCTCGGCGTCTCGGAACGCATCGGTCATGCCGTGCGAGGTGATCGGGTCCCGGTGGTAGCCGGCGTCGCCGACGAGGGCCCACCCGGGGCCGCTCGCCCGGCGCACATGGTGGGGCAGCGACACGGTGCCCCGCAGCGGCGCCGTCACCGTGCCGGCGCTGACGCGGTCAGCCAGATCGGGCGCCGCGTCGTGGAGCATCCGGCGCCATACGTCCAGTCGTCGAGCGCCGGCGGCGACCAGGGGGTCCGCCTCGGCAGTGGGAAGCATGAGGAAGACGGCCGCCTCGTTCCCATGTGTCGGGAAGACGCCGGCGAAGCGGCGGGGCGCCACGTGCATCTCGAACCCGGGCCAGTCGACGCCGCCGACGTAGGTGTAGAAACAGACCCCTCCGGCCGCGTGCGACTGCATCAGGGGTGCCCGTACCTCTCGGGCGACCCGGGATGAGCGGCCGTCGGCGCCGATCACCAAACGCGCGCGCACCTCGTGAGTCGCTCCACCGAGGGTCCGGGCCTGGACGCCCACCGCTCTCCCGGCGTCGACGATGACCTCATCGACCGTCGTGCGGTCGAGTAGCCGGGCCCCAGCCGCGATCGCCGACCGCGCGAGCACCGCGTCGAGCTCGTGCCGACGTGGTGCGAGCAGGTGGTCCACGCCGAGCCTGTCCTTCACCACGTGCCGGGATGCCCGTGGACCCGGGGGGTCGTAGCGGTAGAAGTCGACCTGGCGGATCGGCGGAGCCCCACTGCTGAGCACGGCGTCGAGCAGTCCCCAGCGGCGCAGCTGCACCATGCCGCCGCGCACCAGGGCGTGGGTCGACGTGGTGTCACTCGGTAGCGTCGCGCGGTCCAGCAGTACGACGTCGTGACCGGCGCGCGCGGCCAACATCGCGGTGGACGACCCCGCGCAGCGGGCGCCCACCACCACGACATCGGCGGTTGTCGTCTTGTGCATCGAAGCTCTCCTGGTGTGTGTGGTGTGTTGACGCTAAGCGGGGAGCCGGACTCCGGGCATCGGGAGAGGCTCCCCATCTTCGGAGCGGATGCCCCGCCGCCGGCGAGGTGCGCCGACAGGTGCTGTGCCAGGTCCTGGGTGTCGGCGCGACATCCGTCGATGTAGGACGACCGCCGGGTCCGCATGGCCGGCAGTCCCAGCACGTAGAGGCCCGGCCAGGCGACGGCCCCACCGTCGTGCCGGAGCCTGCCTCGCCGGTCACGAACCGGCACGTCGAGCCAGGAGAGGTCGGGCTGGTTTCCCGTCGCCCAGACGACGGACCGGATCTCGCCCGACCTCAGATCCAGCTCCAGCGGCGGTGGCGGCAGCCGGACGAGGGCGGGGCGCTCGCCATCGGAACCGACGAACGCGTCGACGGCGTCGAGCAGGCGGCCCATCTTGAGGTCGGCGAGGGCGACCGTGTGCGGCAGCGCGCCCGAGAGCTGCAGCCTGGTGCCCCGGATCCCGACCAGCCTCCCCACCACCCGCACCCCGGCGCTCGCGAGCGTGGTGAGGTCGAGCTGCCGGCCCGACCCCGACAGCTGGGGAGAGGGGAGACGGCGGACCCGCTGGAGGTCCTCGAGACCGTGCCACCGCTGGTCGAGGATGCCTAGCGCGTCCAGCCACCAGAAGATGTCGCGGCCGTGGTAGTGGCGGGGGAGCCGCACGTGTTCGCCGACGGCGAGGGTGACCGGGCGTCCGGACCGCTGGAGCTCGTCGGCGATCTGGGCGCCGCTGGCCGAGGCTCCGACCACGAGCACCCCCCCCGGGGAAGCTGGTCCGGCTGCCGGTAGTCGAGGGCGGACAGGGAGGTCGTGCCGCCGGGCAGGTGTCGGGCGAGGACCGGGATGGAGGCGCGGGTGGCCCCGGCGGCCATGACCACCGTCCGTGCCTTCCACGGCCCGCGGTCGGTGTCGACCACGAAGCCGTCCTCGCGCGGCCGCACCGAGATCGTGGTGGTGCCGGTCCGCACGGGCGCTGCACTCTCGCGGGCGTACCTGCCGACCAAGTCGGCCACCTGGCCGGCGGCCAGGTAGCCGTCCGCGTCGCCACCCTCGTCCTCCCACCCCGGCAGCCGGCTCATCCAACCGGGGGTGAGGAGGCGGAGGGAGTCCCAGCGCTGGTGGCGCCACGAGCTCCGGCCTCGTCGCGCTCGAGCACCACATGGTCGATCGAGCGGGCGGTGAGACGACGACTCATGGCCAGGCCGTTGTGGCCCGCGCCGATGACGACGGTGGTGACGACGTTCACGTGGTGAGGTCGACCGTGACGGCAGTCGGGTTGGTCAGGACGTCGAACACGGCGGAGCGCTTCTGCGACTGCGCCAAAAGGGCGCGTACCTCGGCCTCGGACGCGTCTGCGTCGATTTCGTAGTGAACCGAGACGCCGCTGAAGCCGTTGCGCACCTCGGGGTCGGCCCCGAGTATGCCGTGCAGGTCCATGTCGGGGTGAGCGTGGCCGAGACCGAGTGCAGCTGGATCCGGCGCTGCTGCGCCACGGCCGCCACGCCCGCCGTCAGGCACGCGCCCAGGCCGACGAGCACGTACTCGACGGGGGTCGGGCCGACGTCGGTGGCGGCGAACTGCTCGGGGTGGTCGGCGTCCACGATGAACGTCGTGTGGTGGGTCTGCTCGTCGGAGAACCCGTGGAAGCCGTGGATCTCGGAGCTGCTGTGGGTTCCGTGGATCCAGGTCACCGTCGACCGCCATTGGAACTGCGCGATCTCGGGGTTCTCGGCGAGCGCGTCTCGGGCGCCGAGCAGCGCCTCGACGTCGACGCCGTTGTCGGCCCGGCCGATGGTGGTGCCGGTGGTGGTGCCGGTGGTGGTGCCGGTGGTGGTGCCAGCAGCGGTGATGGTCATGGTGGTGCTCCTTCTCGAGGCGTGGCCCCGTGCTGTTCGGACGTCACCACCGTCGCTGCCGCACCGCCCCGACGACATCGGGAGAACCTCCCCAGGTGTGCGAGAAGGCTCCCCTAGGAGAGGTTGGCGGCCGTCGTCACACCAGGCCGAGCGCGTCGGCCTGCCGGGCCACCGCTCGCCGGGTCGCGAGCCCCGAGCTTGCCCAGGACCGCCGAGACGTGGTGGTCGGCGGTCTTGGGTGAGATGTAGAGGGTGGCCGCGATCTCGTTGTTGGACAGGCCACGGGCGACCAGCCTGGCGACCTCGAGCTGCCGGTTGGTGAGCCCGCCCGGGTTGGCCCGGGTGGCCTGTCGTGGCCGTTGGGGCACGGCCGCGAGGCCCTCCGCGCGCAGCTGGGCGCGCAGCCGGTCGGCGGTCCCCAGTGCCCCGAGGCGATCCAGCTCGGCGACCGCCGCGAGCCGGTGCTCCGGGTCGGGTGAGTCCACCAGCGCCATCGCAGCCTGGAACGGGTCGCCCGAAGCCCGCCACCAGTCGGCGGCCTCCGCGTGGCTCCCGTCGGCGAGCAGGCGGAAGGGCGGCGGCGCGTCGGGCGGCAGCTCGGCGGGAAGCCCGAGCCGCCGGAGCCACCCGGCGAGTGACGCGGCCGACCAGGCCGTCGCGGGGCTGGACGCCGCCGACGAGCTCGCGCGCGGCTGGCTCGTACACCCGTGGGTCGGGCTCGCCGGTCATCCAGGCGACCTCGGCCAGAGCGCCAGAGCACGGCGAGCCGGCGCAGCGGCTCGTCCAGGGCGTCGGCCAGCGACCAGGCTCGCTCGAGCGGCTCGCGCTGCAGCCTCGTGCGCCGCGGCGCAGCGGGACCAGCGCCGTCACGATCAGGGGCCACAGCAACGCCACCTGCATGCCACCCTCGGTCAGCAGCACGGACTCGGCGTCCTCGAGGGCGGCGTTCCAGCGGCCCTTGCCCAGGTGCAGCCGGGAGCGGACGCCGGTCTGCCACTGGCGGCAGATCGGGATGTCACGCTCCACCGTGAAGGGCAGCGACTGCGTCGAGCACGCGCTCGGCCGCACCGCAGCCGACCCTGCTCCACGTCGAGGTAGGACAGCTGCGAGTAGAGCGTCGAGGCCAGCTCGTCGAACCCGTGCGTCGCGGGACTCGCTCGACGTGGGCGAGCATGCGGGCACGTGCACCGTCGTCGTCCGCGGACAGGGCCGGTCACATCCTCGACCAGCCGGCGGCGAAGTCGCAGCAGGTCCGCTCGAGGTGCTCGTCCGGGGAGATCGTCGGACAGGCTCTGGGCGACCGCGTCGTCGTCGCTGCTCATGTAGGCCAGGTACGCCGAGGAGACGCCGCGCGTGACCGAAGACCAGGGCGTCTCCGGCGCCCGCGGCGATGGATGGAGGCGATCGGCGAGGTGCTGGTCGGCCTGGCGGCGGCGGGCGTTGTAGTACTCGTAGATCGCCACCGCCGCATGGGCGCGGGCCAGTCCGGCGGTCGTCGCCGGCCTGCTCCCACAGCGGGAAGGCCGCCACTGACGTTGCGGATGGCCTCGGGCAAGCCGCCCGGTCATGTACTGCTGGAACGCGAGGTCGACCAGCAGCTGCGGCCCGCTCAGCGGGCTGCTGCGGCCCCAGGTGCTCGAGCGCGATCTCGAAGAAGGCCGCGGCCTCGCTGTGGGCACCCGGCGCGGATCGCCTCTGCCGCAGCCCGGCGGGCGTACGTCGTGGCTCTCGCTGGGTCCCGGGCCGCGACGGCATGGTGGGTCAGGACCGCCGGGTCGCCGGCTCCACGGTCTCCAGCGCCTCGAGCAGGCGGCGCGTGCAGCCGGCGGGCTGCCGCCCGGGGGGATGGTGCTCTCGATCGCGAGCCGGGCGAGCTCGTGGCGGAAGACGATCCCGTCGGCCGTCCGGCGCAGCAGCCCGGTCGCGTCGAGGCGGCGCAGGGACGGCAGGTCGACGCCCAGCCGCGGGCAGCACGCGGTCGTCGATCCGGTCGGGGGCTGCTGCCGACGAGCTGCAGGACCTCGAAGTCCTCCGGAGAGACCCCGTGCGTGCGGGCGAGGACCGCGTCGCGCACCGACGCCGGCACAGCTCGATCGGGCTCCTTGGCGACCTCGGCGACGAAGAAGGGGTTCCCGCCGGTGAGCGCGTGTGCACTTCCTGCTGGATCCAGGTCCGTGCCACGCAGGAGCTCTGCGACGCGCGGAGACCGTCAGCGGCGCCAGGGCGAGCGGGGTGAGGCCATCGCGCGCGGCGACGTCCCCCAGCAGGCCGCGCGCCGGGTGCCGCGGCCCGATCTCGCTGTCCCGGTAGGTCATCAGCAGGACCACCGGCATCGACTCGACCCTCCGGACGAGGAACCGGAGCACCTCGACGGAGGCGGCATCGACCCAGTGCAGATCCTCGACCAGCACCAGGGTGGGCTCGGACCGCATCAGCTCGAGGCGGCCTCGCACACCTCGAAGAGCACCGGGTCCCGGGTTCCCGTAGAGGCGCTGTGGAGGGAAGCGTCGAGGTCGCGGACCGGACCGAGGGGACGCGGGGTCGCGAGCGGGTCGCAGTGACCCCGCAGCAGGCGCAGTCCTCCGGCCGCCTCGCAGGCCGCGGCGCGCCAGCGCCGACTTGCCTGCCCCGCTGTCGCCGGAGATCGCGAAGCCCGCGCCCGGTCCACCCGCGGCCACCTGCTCGACAGCGGCTCTGATGCGCTCGAGCTCGCGCTCGCGCTCCAAGAGTTGCACCGCGTCAATATATCCACCGACTGGCCGCCGCGGACACGGCTCCGCGACCCGGTCCGTGAGCCTCGGGCCCGGCGGTCCCGGCGCCTGCTGGGGCGCCGGGAACCCCCGGGTGCTAGGCGTGGTCACACCCCCGCGGAGGCGGTCTGCGGCCCGAACTCGCTGGCAACCTCGGTGACCTTGTTGGCCGGGAAGCCGCCGCGGCGGGCATGCTCCACGATGGTGTCCGCATCCTCGGCCTCGTGGACGCAGTAGATCTTGTCGCCCGCCACGTAGCTGTTGACCCAGTTGTAGGGCACGCCCAGGGACTCGGCGGCGGCGTTCGAGGTCTGCGCGATCTCGGCCAGCTGCTGCTGGGTGAGGTCAGATGCGCCGGGGATCTCGCGTTCGATGACGAAACGCTTCATGTTCATCTCCTTGTCTTGTCCGGTGGCTCCGTGCCAGCCGGTGTCTCGACGATCGCCCGCGGAGCCCCAGCGGGGCATCGGGAGGGACCCCCCATGTTTCACATCGCCGACCACGAGGAATGGCGGATCACCGTATTCGTCACCGCCTCGACCGAGGGCACCCGCGGAACGAGCCGAGCCATCCGAAGCGGCGGTCGGCGCGGCCCAGCGTCTGGGGAGGTTCTCCCGATGCCGTCGTCACGCAGGTCGCCGACACTGAAGGTCCACGTCCACCCGTCGGGTGGCGATCACCGACCAGGATCGGAGACTCCCGTGTCAACTCAGCCCCACGTCCGCCTCGCACCGGCCACGGTGCCTCTCCTGGACGCGCTGAGCCGTGACCGCGTCCTGTTCGCGGAGCTGATCGGCAGCCCGATACCGGACGGCTGGCCGGAGTTCCCCGAAGCCATTGACTTCACCCGGGCACGGCTCATGGGTGGCTCCGAGGATGACCGCAGCTGGTCCATGCAGTTCTTCCTCGACCGGGCGAGCGGGCGGCTCGTGGGTTCCGGCGGCTTCGCGTCAGCTCCGGTCGAGCGCACCGTCGAGATCGGCTACGAGGTCGCCCCCGAGTTCAGGGGCCGCGGGTTCGGCACGGCCGCGGCTCGAGCGCTCTTGGAGTACGCCGACTCCACCGGGGAGGTCGACCACGTCGTCGCCCACACCCTGCCCGGTCCGAACCCCTCCACGGGCGTCCTCGACGCCCTCGGCTTCGAGCATGTCGCCGACCAGGTGGACCCCGAGGTCGGTGTGGTCTGGGAGTGGCGTCGGAGGGTGTGACCAGAGTTGGATCTGCCGGTCCGTCTAGCCGCCGGCATTGTCAGCGGGGCGAGCAGCTCTCGGTCGCTGGTGGGCGCAGCGGTCTGCCCACCTCCGCGGTTCGGTTCACCCCACCACCGACCTGCCGGTTGCCCCACCCGTCGTGCGGTCAGCACGACCGACGTCCTGCCCACCGTCGGTGAGGATCGACGTGTCGGCTTCGAGCGTGGCCCAGACCCGCCACCGGAGACCGGCGAGGTCCCGCTGTCGGGCGGGACCACGATGATCCGCGAACCCCTTGCGGATCCCACCGTTCAACGAAAGAGAGGGATCTTCGATGCGCCACATTCTCCGGACGAAGAGGACGTTCGCGGTCACCCTGACGGCGGCCTTGGCAGCCGTCGGGGCAACCTGGGTCGGCTGGGGTGGTCCGGCGTCCAGTGCTGCGAAGCCAGAGAGCAGTGCACCCTACGCCGCACGGACCATCGACTGGGCTGCTTGCGACGAGGCTTCGCAGGCACAGTGCGGCACGCTCGAGGTGCCGATGGACTGGTCGCACCCGGGCGGCCGCGGCATCACGCTGGCCATCGCGCGCCGCCCGGCCGGCGACCCGGCTCACCGGATCGGGACGCTGTTCTACAACCCGGGGGGCCCCAACGACGGAGGCACCGACTACGTGCGCTTCGCCGACCAGATCTTCTCCTCGACACTGCTCAAGCACTTCGACCTGGTGGCGATGGACCCACGCGGCGTAGGTGCCAGTACCCCGATCCGCTGCGCCGGGCGGGCCGTGCGAGCCGACGACACCCTGTTCCCGCAGGACCGCGCGGAGTACCGGGCGATGGTGCGGGACCACGCTGCCTTCGCGAGTAGCTGCGAGCGTGCCGTGGGCGACTACCTCTACCACCTCGACACCGTCAGCGTGGCGCGCGACCACGAGGCGTTGCGCCGTGCGCTGGGCGTGGACCAGGTGAGCTGGCTGGGGGTCTCCTACGGCACTCAGGTGGCGCTCAACTATGCCGAGCGCTTCCCACAGCACACCCGGGCCGTGGTCGTCGATGCCGCGCTCGACCACAGCGGCACCGAGCTCACCAATGTGATGGACGAGATCGCGGCCGTCGAGGACGCGTTCAACCGCTTCACAAGGTGGTGTGACAAGAACGACGGCTGCGCCCTGCACGGCCAGGACGTCGGCTCGGCGTATGACGCCCTGGTTCGGCGCGCCGACCGGCACCCGATCCCGGTCGACGGAGCGCTTCGTCCCGTCACTGGTGAGGACATCCGGATGGGGACCCCCGGACTGCTCACGTTCAAGGAACCGTCGATCTATGGTCCCGAGATGTCCTGGCCAGGGCTGTCGCAGGCGCTTGCGGCCGCTATGAACGGTGATGCCTCGGCGTTCGCCCTGCCCGCAGGGGAGGAGGCCGTGCACGGGATCGACCCGCTGTTCGGCAACGCCTGCGGCGACTACGAATCGCTCATCCGCACCTGGCCGCAGATGCAACAGCGCCTGCAGATGGCTCGCGAGCTCGCGCCGCACCTACAGGGGGCAAGCGAGACCTGGCAGGTCTGGCGCTGCTCAGGGTGGCTGCGCAAGCCGGCCAACCCCTTCCGTCCGCTCGATGTCCGTGGCGTGCCCACCCTGGTGGTGAACGCGACGCACGACCCGTCGACGTCCTACACCGGGGCGCTCAGGGTCACCTCGCAGGTGCAGGGCAGTGACCTGCTCACGCGACAGGGCGACGGGCACACGTCCTACCACTCGTCCGAGTGTGCGAGGTCGGCGATGGATCGCTTCCTGATGACGGCCGCCGGGCCAGCTTCCAGTGTCTGCACGAGCTGAGCTGAACCGACGACCGGCGACCAGGTGTGAAGACGCAAACTGCCGGACCTGCGCAGCGCAGGTCCGGCAGTTGTCAGGTCACCGGCTCGTGGAGCCGAGAATCTTCCGACGCGCGTTCAGACGCGCCCGCCACCTCCGCGGACTCGGCTCAGAATGAAGAGCGCGAGGGCGATGATCGCCAGGATGATCAGGATGGTCCACAACATGGTGAGGCTCCTTCAGTCGGGGGTTGCCCGACACCGGTACCCGATCGCGACGCGTCGAAACGTTCGGGTGCTGGTCACCGTCCCAGGCCGAGGCCCCAGGAGGGTGCGACGTACGGTGGACCCATGACTCGCATCGCCATCGTCGGGGGTCACGGCAACGTGGCTCGACACCTCCATCCACTGCTCGCCGCGGCCGGACACACACCGGTCGCGCTCGTGCGTCGAGACGACTACCGGACCGAGCTCGAGGCGCTGGGCGCGGAGGTCAGGATGCTCGACATCGAGAAGGACGACGGTGCTGCCTTCGGCCGGGCCTTCGCGGGCTGTCACGCTGTCGTGTTCGCCGCCGGGGGTGGCGCGGACGGCAACGTTGAACGCAAGCGCACGGTCGACCTGCAGGGCGCGGTCAAGACGATCGAGGGGGCCAGGCAGGCAGACATCTGGAGAGTCGTCCAGATCTCCGCCATCGGTGTGGACGCCCCGCTCGACGACTCCGTCGACCCGGTCTGGCGCGCGTACGTCGAGGCCAAGCGAGACGCGGATGCCGCGCTCCGCGGCAGTGGGCTCGACTACACGATCATCCGCCCCGGCCGCCTCACCGACGACGAACCCCTGGGGCTCGTGGAGCTCGCGTCCGAGACTGCGCGTGGCGAGATCTCGCGGGCCGATGTGGCCGCTGTCGTGGCCGCCGTGCTCGACTCCGGTGCCGGCATCGGTGCCCAGTTCGACCTGGTCGCCGGTGACACCCCCGTCGCGGATGCGGTGGCCGCCCTGGCGCGCTGACGACACCTGTCCGGGGACCTCGGCCCGCCCGTGGCGTCCGCTGGCCACCCCGGTATCCCCGCCACCCGCTCGGGGGATATCGGCGCCCGACCGCGCTGCGCGACCCCAGGGTTGAGTAAGGCGCCATCGGCAGCGAGCCCCTGAGTTCCCTATGGTCGGAGGTAACGAACTGGAGGGCACCATGACGAACCTGCATATCGTGAACATCCTGCTCGGCCTCAGCATCGTGTGCATGGCGTGTTCGGTGTACGCCGGCATGCTGAACTCGTTCATCCTGGCTATCGTGTGCACAGTGTTCGCGGGCGCGAACCGGCACTACGAGCTCGCCAAGCTCTGAGACCGACCCCAGGAAGGCCATGTGACTCTCGGGATCGAACCGACTCCCGACGATGGTGCACGCCTCAGTTCGCGGCGTCCGTGGGACGAGTCGACCCGGCCGGCCCCGCTCGAGCCGGACGACTCGGTGCACACCGACAACGGCCGCGCCGTCGCAGGTCACCTGATCCAGGTGCACGACCACCTGCGTGCCGAACTCGACAGGGTGCGCTCGATCGTTGAGCAGGTCCGCGCCGGGTCACTGGACCTGTCCCGAGCCAGATCGCATATCAACGAGATGACCATGCGTCAGAATGCCTGGACCATGGGCGCCTACTGTGCCTCCTACTGCCGTCTGCTGACGCAGCACCACTCCCTGGAGGACAGCGGCGTCTTTCCTCACCTGTGCGCGGCGGACCCCCGACTGGAACCGGTCGTCGACCGGCTCATGGAGGAGCACGTGGTCATCCACGAGGTGCTGGAGGAACTGGACCGCGCCTTGGTCGCGCACGTCGCCGAGGGCGACGACTTCAGTGTCCTCGACGAGGCACTCGACCTGCTGACTGACACGTTGCTGTCCCACCTTGCCTACGAGGAGCGGGTGCTGCTGGAGCCGCTCGCCCGTCACGGCATGTACTGACCCGGCGTACCGTCGGATCATGGACGGACCGCACTACCGGTTGACCGACGTCCCCGCGGGACTCAGCCAGCGACAGCGACACCGCAGGCGTCGCTATCTCCTGACGATGGGGCTCTGTCTGGTCCTGATCGTGCTGGCCTGGAACGTGGTCCGGTTCGTCTCCACGCCTGCAGCCGTGGCGATGTCGGCGGTTGCCGCCCTGCTGCCCCCGGTGGCGGCGATCTTCGCAAACCGACACGAAGACTGAGCTTCGGCGTATCGAAACGCGCCTCAACGACTCCTCTTCGTGAGAAGACGCGGCGCGGGCTCGGATCGCGGCGCACCCTGCCCACTGCCCCGCACGTCAGGAGCCTGCGATGACCCTCGTGGAGCCCGTCGAGCCCGTCGAGAGCATCGAGACCGGGCCGTCGGTCGCGTTCGCGGTGGATCACCCGCGAACCCCGGGGCAAGCGCACGTGGCCACGCCCTACCTGGTGCTGGATGTCGCAGTCGCGGTGGAGCGCTACCGGCGCCTGGCCGCCGCCCTGCCGGGGACCGCGGTGCACTACGCCGTCAAGGCCAATCCCGATCCGGTGCTGTTGGCCGCCCTCGCACGAGCGGGATCCCGCTTCGACGTCGCCAGCCCGGCGGAGGTCCGTGCCGCCCTGAGCGCCGGTGCCCGGGCAGCAGACCTGGTCTACTCCAACCCGGTGAAGAAGCGCTCGGACATCCTGAGCGCGGCCTTCGAGGGCGTCCGCCTGTTCGTCGTCGACTCGCTCGAGGAGACGATGAAGGTCGCCGCCGCCGCCCCGAGGGCCTCGGTGCTGGTCCGTCTCCTGACCTCGGGTGCGGGGTCGGACTGGTCGCTCTCGCGCAAGTACGGCTGCTCCGAGGCTGAGGCGCTGAGCATCCTGATGGCTGCCGACCGGCTCGGCCTGGACGCTGCCGGGCTCTCCTTCCACGTCGGCTCGCAGCAGCGCGACCCTGATGCCTGGAACGCGCCGATCGAGACCTCGGCGGCAGTCTTCAGGAAGGCTCGCAGCCAGGGGTTGGAGCTGCGCATGCTCGATCTCGGCGGCGGCTTCCCGGCCGCACTGGAGGGGCCCTGCCCCGCCTTGGCGACATACGGCGAAGCCGTCGAGTCGGCCCTGTCGACGCACTTCGGCCACCACCGGCCGCACACCCTCATCGAGCCTGGACGAGCCGTGGTGGGGGACGCCGGTGTCTTGGTCGCGAGCGTGATCGCAGTGCTCAACCGGGGATCGCGGCGCTGGGTCTACCTGGACGTGGGCGTGTTCACCGGCCTGGTCGAGACGCTCGACGAGGCCATCCGCTACCCGGTTCGCACGAGCGCCGACGGGGGGCCGACCGGGCCGTGCGTCCTGGCCGGTCCCACCTGCGACAGCGCGGACGTGCTGTACGAGCAGACGCCGATCGACCTTCCCCTGAGCCTGGCCGAAGGCGATACTGTCCAGCTGCTTGCTGCGGGTGCCTACACGAGCTGCTACTCGACGGTCGGCTTCAACGGGTTCGCCCCCTTGGGCACGGTGCTCTGCGAATGAGCAGCGAGCACGCCGTGGTCCGGCGCCTCTTGGCCAGCCACGCGGCCGCGGGGGTCGCGATGTCCTTGGTCTGGCCGCTGCTGCTGGTGCTGGTGTGGGACAGCGTCGGCGACAGCCCTCGCGGGGCGTTGCTCCTGGGCCTGACGGGTGCCGCACGGATGTTGCCGTACGTGTTGCTCTCCTGGGCGACCGGGTCGCTGGGGGATCGGTTCCGGCGCGACAGGGTGCTTCGGGCGACCCTGGTTGGGCGGATCGTGATGTCGGTCGTGGTGGCTTCTGCGTTGGCCCAGGGGTGGCTGCTGGTCGCTGTGCTCGCCGCCTCGGCTGCCGTGGTGTGCGGTACGCCGGCCTATCCGTTGCTGGCCGCCTCGATCCCCCAGGTGGCGGGGGAGTCCCGCCGCCGCGCCACGGATCTGCTCGTCACCATCGAGGTCGGCGCCTTCGTCGTGGGGCCGGCTCTGGGTGGTGTCCTCCTGGGAGGCCCGGCCAGGGCCTGGATCCCGGCCTGCGCGGTCGTCCTGTCGGTGGTGGGGCTCGTGCTGGTGTTGGGCGTACGGCTCCCCGCTCCGGCCGACAGCGTCACCGAGGCCACCTCGCTCAGTGAGATGTTCGCCACCGCCCGCCGCACACCCTCGGTCCGGAGCGCGCTGGCCGTCGTGGCGGTGCTCAACCTGGTCGATGGTGCCGCGAGCCTGGCGCTGCTCCCGATGACGCAGGACATCTGGGGGCAGGATGACAGCGGCTACGGGCTGGCGACCGCCTGGCTCGGCTTCGGTGCCCTGGGTGCTCCGCTGCTGTGGTGGATCAGAGGTTCCGCGGTACGCCGTCGACGCGGTGGCTTGGTGCTGTTGGCCGGTGCGCTCGCCCTGGTGTCGATCTCGCCGACCCTCGTCTGGGCGCTGGTCCCCTTGGCCGTGGTCGGCGCGGCGACGGTGCAGGTGGAGAGTGCGGTGACCGAGTCGATCCAGGACGGTGTCGCCGATGTGCACCGAGCCGGCGTCCTCGGGCTCGCCGACAGTGTGATGGTGGGCGCGGGGATGGTCGGCGCGCTCGCCGCGCCCGGCCTGGCCGACGTCGTCGGGCCCCGGGCGCTGTTCCTGGTGATCGCGCTCGCGGCGGCTGCGGTGGTCGTGGCCGGAGCGGCCTCGGTGTCCGTGGTCAGGCGGGCAGGATCTCGGCCGCCTGAGCCAACAGCTCCACCGAGCGCAACCGCCGCTCGGCGTCGGGTGACTGGTGCGCGGTGATCAGCTCGTCGGCATCCGCACGCTTGGCGAAGTCCTCCAGGTAGTCCACCGCCTGACCGGGGGTGCCCACCGCGGCGTACGTCATCATCGCGGCCACCTGCTGTCCCTGCGGGGAGGCGAGCACGGACTCGGCCTGCTCGTCGGTCCACCGCTGCCCGCCGCCGAGGAACATCCGGACCCGGGAGAGCAGGGTCCGGTGCAGCTGGTCCGCAGCGTCGTCGGCATCGTCGGCCGCGATCACGTTCACGGCCGCAAGCACGTAGGGGGCGCCCAGCTGGCTCGAGGGCTTGAAGTCGCGTCGGTACGTCGCGACCGCCGCCTCGAGTGCCGCTGGGGCGAAATGGGAGGCGAAGGCGTAGGGGAGCCCGAGCTCAGCAGCCAACTGGGCACCGAAGAGTGACGAACCGAGAATGTAGAGCGGAACGTGCGTGCCGCGGCCCGGGGTGGCGTAGACGCCACGGACCAGGGTGTCCTCACCCAGGAACGCCTGGAGCTCCTGGACGTCCTCGGGGAACCGGTCCGACGAGGTGTGGTCGCGGCGCAGCGCATACATCGTGGGTTGGTCACTGCCCGGGGCGCGCCCCAGGCCCAGGTCGATCCGATCCGGGTGCAGCGACGCGAGGGTTCCGAACTGCTCCGCGATCGTGAGCGGGGCATGGTTGGGCAGCATCACCCCACCTGCGCCGAGTCTGATGGAGCCGGTGTGCGCGGCTACGTGCGCGATCAGCACGCTGGTGGCCGAGGAGGCGATCCGGGGCATGTTGTGGTGCTCGGCGTACCAGACCCGGCGATAGCCGGTGCGTTCTGCGGTCTGGGCCAGCGCAACACTCTGCGCCAGGCTCTCGGGGACGGACTGTCCCGGGGCGACTGGCGCGAGGTCGAGGACGGAGAGAGCGAGACTCATGCATACCCCAACCACTGAGCACCGCGATCCCTTCCCGGGCCCTCGTCACCAGCCGCGAGCACGCCATTCGGCGACATGGGGACGCTCGGCGCCGATGGTCGAGTCTCCGCCGTGGCCGGGGTAGAACCAGGTGTCGTCGGACAGGGTGCCGAAGATCTTGGTCTCGACCTCGTCGACGAGCTGGGCGAAGGCGTCGGCGTCTCCGAACGTCGCGCCGACTCCTCCCGGGAAGAGGGAGTCGCCGGTGAAGAGGTGGGCGTGGCCCTCGGGATCGTCGTACCGCAGGCAGATGGACCCAGGCGTGTGCCCAGCGACCGGGATCACCACGAGTGTGCAGTCGCCGACGGCGATCGTGTCGCCGGCCCGGACGCGTCGGTCGATCACGAGTCCCGTCTGCTCCTCGATGGCCTCCGCGTCCGGCTCACCGGCAACGGTCCTGGCCCCGGTGGCGGCGATCACGGCGGGCAGGGCCCGATGGTGGTCCCAGTGCTGATGGGTGGTGACGACCGCATCCAACGAGGGTCCGATCAGCGACAGCAGCGTCTCTGGGTCGTCGGCGGCGTCGATGAGCACGCGCGAGCCCGTCGTACGACAGGTCAGGAGGTAGGAGTTGTTGGCCATCTTCGGGTCGACCGCCACCTTGGTGATGCTCAGATGAGCAAGCTCGCGTGTGTCGGGGGAGCCCCCTGGCTGGACATTGCCGGTGTAGGTCACCAGGTCTCGATTCTCGGCAGTCTGCCGTTGTTGGTGGACAGTCCTTCGCCCGCTCCGCGACCTGTCAGCCAGCGGGCGAGCTCAGCGACCGTGCCGGCGACGGTCGGGCCGCCGTCGCCGAAGGACCAGGTGCGATCCGTATCGGTCGGGGCGATCCGGAAGGGGTCCTGGGGCTGGGTGCGGCCACTCATCGAGTCGATGACCCGGACGGCGAACTCGAGCGGCCACTGACCCACGTCGTAGCCAGCGGCGAGGTCGACGTGGTGGATCTCCACCTCCTGCCAGCGCATGACCAGGGCGTCGGACGCGGCGAAGACCCGACCTCCGGGAACTCGCTCGATGGGCTGCGAGCCGGCCTCCGCCGGGAGCGAGGTCAGCGCATGGTCGAACACGGTCGTCGAGGCCAGGAAGCGCTCGCGAATCTCGGCGGGAGGCCGCCCGGACAGGGCGGCGATGTCACCGTCGCGGCGTTCCTGGGAGGCGTACATCGGTATCTGCTCTCCATGAGCCACTGCCTGCAGGGCACCTCCGAGCGCTTCGGCGTTCAGGGTGAGATGGGCGATCACGTGGGCGCGCGACCAGCCCGGGAGGTCGCTGGGCTCCGCCCAGGCCGAGTCGGCGAGCGCATCCACCCTCCTGACGAGACGTTGGGTTGCCTCGTGGAGCAGGTCGGTCTCGGATGTCATGTGACCATCTTCCCGGTTGGCGTGAGTAGGTGCCACCGCCGGCGGGTAGGTGGACTGTCGGTGGCGCGTGAGATCGTCAGATCCGGTGGCGTGGCGAGTTGGCCGACCACGTAAGATGGCGAACACTTGTTCGAACAACTGCAGTCGATTTTCGTGAGGGATGTCAGTGGCGGATCAGCTCATCATCCGGGGCGCCCGGGAGCACAACCTCAAGGACATCTCCCTTGACCTTCCCCGCGACTCCCTGATCGTGTTCACCGGGCTCTCCGGGTCCGGGAAGTCGTCGCTGGCCTTCGACACGATCTTCGCCGAGGGGCAGCGGCGCTACGTCGAGTCCCTCTCTGCCTACGCCCGACAGTTCCTCGGTCAGATGGACAAACCGGACGTCGACTTCATCGAGGGACTGTCCCCGGCAGTGTCGATCGACCAGAAGTCCACCTCGAAGAACCCACGCTCCACCGTGGGCACGATCACCGAGGTCTACGACTATCTCCGCCTGCTCTACGCGCGCGCCGGCCGGCCCCACTGCCCGGTGTGTGGCTCTCCCATCGAGAGGCAGACGCCACAGCAGATCGTCGACCGCATCCTGACTCTGGAGGAGGGTCGCAGGTTCCAGGTGCTGGCCCCCGTCATCCGTGGCCGCAAAGGTGAGTACGTCGACCTGTTCCGGTCGCTGCAGTCGCAAGGGTTCTCCCGCGCCCGGATCAACGGCGAGACCCACCTGCTCGACAACCCGCCGAGCCTCAACAAGCAACAGAAGCACACCATCGAGGTCGTCATCGACCGGTTGGCGGTCAAGGCATCCTCCAAGCGTCGGTTGACCGACTCCGTCGAGACGGCTCTCGGGTTGGCCGGCGGACTGGTGACCTTCGACTTCGTCGACCTGGCCGAGAAGGACCCGGGCCGTGAGATGCGCTTCTCCGAGAAGATGGCCTGTCCCAACGACCACCCCATCGACACCGACGAGCTCGAGCCACGCTCCTTCTCCTTCAACTCCCCGTTCGGCGCCTGCCCGGAGTGTCACGGGCTTGGCACCCGGATGGAGGTCGACCCCGAGCTGGTGATAACCGACCCGGCGGCCACGCTCGGAGAGGGCGTCGTCCAACCTTGGAACGCCGCACATGTGCGCGACTTCTTCCTCAGGCTGATGGCGGCGCTGGGTGACGAGCTGGGCTTCGACCTGAACACGCCCTGGGAAGACCTCCCGGCCAAGGCCCGCAAGTCCATCCTCGAGGGCCACTCCACCAAGGTCCACGTGCGCCACACCAACCGATACGGCCGTGAGCGCTCCTACTACTCCGCCTTCGAGGGTGTGCGGCCCTACATCGAGCGGCGCCACCGCGAGGCCGAGTCCGACACCAGCCGCGACCGTTTCGAGGGCTACATGCGCGAGGTGCCCTGCCCGGCGTGCCTGGGCAGCCGCCTCAAGCCCGTCTCGATGGCTGTGACCATGGGTGGCAAGAGCATCGCTGAGGTCTGCGCGATGGCCATCAACGAGACCGCCGACTTCCTTCGCGATCTCGATCTCACCGCCCGAGAGCGACAGATCGGTGAGCGGGTGCTCAAGGAGATCCTCGAACGGCTCAACTTCCTGCTCGACGTCGGTCTCGACTACCTCTCGCTCGACCGACCCTCCGGATCCCTGTCCGGCGGCGAGGCGCAGCGCATCCGACTGGCCACCCAGATCGGCGCCGGCCTGGTCGGCGTGCTCTACGTCCTCGATGAGCCGTCCATCGGGCTGCACCAACGCGACAACCAGCGACTGATCGAGACGCTCGTCCGGCTCAAGGACCTCGGCAACACCCTGATCGTCGTCGAGCACGACGAAGACACGATCCGCACAGCCGACTGGGTCGTCGACATCGGCCCGGGGGCGGGCGAACACGGTGGCCAGGTCGTGCTCTCCGGCACAGTCGAGGACCTGCTGGCCAGCCCCGACTCGGCCACTGGCGCATACTTGTCCGGTCGTCGCGAGATCCCGGTTCCCGAGGTCCGACGCCCGCGCACCAAGGGTCGCGAGCTGACCGTGCTCGGGGCCAAGGAGAACAACCTCCGCGACATCGACGTCTCCTTCCCCCTCGGGCTTTTCGTCGCGGTGACTGGAGTGTCCGGCTCGGGCAAGTCGACGCTGGTCAACGACATCCTCTACACGTCACTGGCCAAGCAGATCTACAACGCGCGCACCGTACCGGGCCGGCACCGCAAGATCACCGGCACTCGAGCTCGTCGACAAGGTGATCCATGTCGACCAGTCGCCGATCGGGCGAACCCCGCGCTCCAACCCGGCGACCTACACCGGGGTCTTCGACCACGTGCGCAAGCTGTTCGCCTCGACTCCGGAGGCGAAGATGCGCGGCTACCTGCAAGGACGCTTCTCCTTCAACGTCAAGGGTGGGCGCTGCGAGGCGTGTTCGGGCGACGGCACGATCAAGATCGAGATGAACTTCCTGCCCGACGTCTACGTGCCGTGCGAGGTGTGTCACGGGGCCCGCTACAACCGGGAGACGCTGGAGGTCCACTACAAGGGCAAGACGATCGCCGAGGTCCTCGACATGCCGATCGAGGAGGCCGCAGAGTTCTTCGCCGCGGTGCCTCCGATCGCCCGCCACATGAAGACGCTGTGTGAGGTGGGGCTCGGCTATGTCCGACTCGGCCAGCCCGCGACGACACTCTCCGGTGGCGAGGCGCAAAGGGTGAAGTTGTCATCGGAGCTGCAGAAGCGGTCCACAGGTCGCACGATCTACGTCCTCGACGAGCCGACCACCGGGCTGCACTTCGAGGACATCCGCAAGCTCCTGCTGGTGCTCGGCAAGCTGGTCGACCAGGGCAACTCGGTGATGGTCATCGAGCACAACCTCGACGTCATCAAGACGGCCGACTGGATCGTCGACCTCGGCCCCGAGGGCGGCAAGCGCGGCGGTGTCGTGGTCGCTGAGGGCACACCCGAGCAGGTCGCCGCCAACGGCGACTCCCACACCGGCACGTTCCTCAAGCCGCTTCTCGACGGACGGGCTGCGCGGTCGCCCCGCAAGGCACCCGCTCGGACGTCGTCGGCCGCTGCCAAGCGGGTGAAGGTGAGGTCCTAGCACCATTGGGCAGCCGCGGTGGCGGGCAACGCGTGGGTGCCGCCGGTAGGCTTTTGACTGCCTCGTTCAACACCTCAGGGAGTGGGAATCTCGTGACCAACGGCATCACTCGACGCAATGCCCTGGCCGGAGCAGCTGCCCTCGGCGTGGCGGTCCCAGCCCTTGCCGCGTGCGGTTCCGACGGCGGGGCCAGTGGCGACTCCGCCAACGCAGGCTCAGGCAGCGACCTCGGGACCACGTCCGACATCCCCGTGGGTGGCGGCGTGATCTTCGCCGAGGCTGGAGTGGTCGTCACCCAACCCGCAGCGGGCGAGTTCAAGGGTTTCAGCAACATCTGCACTCACCAGAAGTGCCCGGTGGCGTCAGTGACCGACACCATCAACTGCACCTGTCACGGCAGCAAGTTCTCCATCACCGACGGCTCCAACGTGGCCGGCCCCAGTGGCAGTGCCGCCGGTTCCGTCGACCCGCTTCCCGAGGTCGCGATCACCGTCGCCGGCGACAAGCTCACCAAGGCCTGACACCGCCTCTGCCGCTTGGAGCGAGCGGCGGGGCACCCACTGGAACCCTGGGCAAGGACGCCTGCCTCCTACGCGGTCGTGTCGGCGCGGGCACGTAGGGTTTCCCCGTGGCCGATCCGAGCACGTACCGTCCCGAGCCGGGGTCGATCCCGACCCAGCCCGGGGTCTATCGGTTCCGTGACTCGCGCAGCCGGGTGATCTACGTCGGCAAGGCGAAGAACCTGCGCGCACGACTCTCGTCGTACTTCGGTGACATCGGGGGTCTGCACGCCCGCACGGCCACGATGGTCACCACCGCGGCCAGCGTGGAGTGGACGGTCGTGAAGACCGAGGTCGAGGCCCTCCAGCTGGAATACAGCTGGATCAAGGAGTTCGACCCGCGCTACAACGTGAAATACCGCGACGACAAGTCCTACCCGTGGCTGGCCGTGACCGTGGGTGAGGAGTTCCCCCGGGTGATGGTGGGGCGTGGCGCCAAGAAGAAGGGTGTGCGCTACTTCGGTCCCTACAGCCATGCCTGGGCGATTCGCGAGACCGTCGACCAGCTGCTGCGGGTTTTCCCCATGCGATCGTGCAGCAACGGCGTGTTCAAACGGTCGTCCCAGATCGGGCGACCGTGCCTGCTCGGCTACATCGACAAGTGCGCCGCTCCGTGTGTCGGTCAGATCAGCGCCGAGGATCACCGGGCGATCGTCGACGACCTGTGCGACTTCATGGCCGGCCAGACCAACGCCTTCATGAAGCGCCTCGAGAAGCAGATGTACGCCGCCTCCGACGCCCTCGACTTCGAGAAGGCGGCCAGGCTCCGTGACGATCTCGGGGCTCTGCAACAAGGCCTTGGAGAAGCAGGCAGTGGTGTTCGGCGACGGCACTGATGCCGACGTGATCGCGTTGGCCGAGGACCCACTCGAGGTTGCGGTGCAGATCTTCTATGTCCGAGGCGGACGCATCCGTGGACAGCGCGGATGGGTCGCAGACCGAGTGGAGGAGGGCGATACCGGCGACCTCGTCGAGAACTTCGTCCTCCAGCTCTACGGTGGCGAGGAGGGCGAGGCGATCCCACGCGAGATCCTGGTTCCGGCCAGCCCGCCGGACACCGCACACGCTCGAACAGCTGCTCGGCGAGCTGAGGGGCGGCAAGGTCAGCATCCGGGTGCCCCAGCGGGGCGACAAGAGTCCTTGCAGGAGACCGTGGCGCGCAACGCCGGCCAGGCGCTGGTGCTCCACAAGACGACGCCGCGCCAGCGACCTGACCGCGCGCAACCAGGCTCTGGAGGAGATCCAGCAGGCGCTGGGTCTCGACGAGGTCCCCCTGCGCATCGAGTGCTATGACATCTCCAACCTCCAGGGCACCGAGGTGGTGGCCAGCATGGTGGTCTTCGAGGACGGGCTGGCGCGCAAGGGCGAATACCGGCGATTCGTGATCCGGGGGGTCGATGGGCAGAACGACGTGGCCTCGATGCATGAGGTGATCACCCGAAGGTTCAAGCGTCTGCTCGACGAACGGGACCGGGGGGGGCCGGCGCCACGAGCGGCGAGGGCCCGATGCTCATCGACCCCGAGACCGGGCGGGCCAAGAAGTTCGTCTACGCGCCGGGTCTGGTGGTCGTCGACGGGGGAGCACCACAGGTGGCTGCGGCCCAACAGGCCATGACCGAGCTCGGCATCGATGACATTCGCCGTCTGTGGGCTGGCGAAGCGGCTCGAGGAGGTGTGGCTGCCCGGTCGAGGAGGACCCGGTGATCCTGCCCCGAAGTTCAGCGAGGGTCTCTACCTCCTGCAGCGTGTCCGCGACGAGGCGCACCGCTTCGCGATCACACACCACCGCAACCGTCGCTCCAGGACGATGGTCGACAGCCTCCTCGACGACGTGCCGGGCCTGGGGGAGGTGCGGCGCAAGACCCTGATGACGCACTTCGGCTCGCTGCGCAAATTGCGGGCGGCCACACCCGAGGAGCTCGCCATGGTTCCCGGCATGGGCCCTCGCACCGCGACGGCCATCAAGGACGCGTTGGCCGCGCAGAGATCGCGGCAAGACTGTCAGCGTCAATACGGCCACCGGTGAGATCGAGGAGACCTGATGGCAGCATCGAAGTCCCGCGCCCACCGGGCGAGATCGTCGTCGTCACCGGCATGACCGGCGCCGGGCGCAGTACCGCGGCGAAGGAACTCGAGGATCTGGGCTTCTACGTCGTCGACAACCTGCCGCCCTCGTTGCTTCCGACGTGGTTCGGCTCGTGGACGAGGGCCGCGGCGTCGAGCACCCGATCGCAGTGGTGGTCGACGTGCGTTCCGGCTCCTTCTTCGACTCGCTGCAGGCCGACGCTCGCCGCATCGGCAGACGGGGCGCCGGACCACCCTGCTGTTTCTTGAGGCCACCGACGACGTCCTCGTACGCCGGCAGGAGGCTGCCCGCCGCCCGCACCCTCTGCAGGGAGCGGCCGCCTGCTCGACGGACTGTCGCGTGAGCGTGCCGCTCTCGCCGACCTGCGCAGCGACGCCGACCTCATCATCGACACGACCAACCTCAACGTGCACGAACTCACCGACAAGGTCGCCGAGGCCTTCGGCACTCCAGAGACGACCCGGCTAAGATCACGGTGGTCAGCTTCGGCTTCAAATACGGCATCCCGGTCGATGCCGACTTCGTGGCCGATATGCGATTCCTCCCCAACCCGTTCTGGGTGCCCGAGCTGCGGCCCCTCAACGGAAGGAGCCCAGGTGTCCCACTACGTCACCGGGCGCCCCGCCGCCGGCCAGTTCCTGGAGCAGTACGTGCCCCTGTTCGGAGACCGCGGCAGGTCGGATACCTCACCGAGGGCAAGCGGTTCATGACCGTGGCGGTCGGGTGCACCGGTGGCAAACACCGTTCAGCGTCGCGATGACCGAGTAGATCGCCGCCCGTCTGCGTGCACGGGCTATGACGCCAGCGCCAGCACCGGGACCTGGGCCGGGAGTGACACATCGGCCTCCGACGACCTCCCGGTGCGGGTCGCCGCTCTGGGCGGCGGCCACGGCCTCTATGCGACCCTCACCGCGCTGCGACAGCTCGGCGAGGAGCTGACGGCCGTGGTCACTGTGGCTGACAACGGCGGGTCGTCGGGGAGGTTGAGGGGCGAGTTCGGCGTACTGCCTCCCGGCGACCTGCGGATGGCGCTGGCGGCTCTGTGCGGCGATTCCGAGTGGGGTCAGACCTGGGAGCGAGTCGTGCAGCACCGCTTCGCCGGTGACGGCGAGATGCAGGGCCACGTGGTCGGCAACCTGCTGATCGTGGCTCTGTGGGAGCTGCTCGGAGACCATGTCGATGCGCTCGACTGGATGGGTCGCCTGCTCGGCGCCCGCGGGCGGGTGCTGCCGATGGCGATCACCCCCATGGACATCACCGCCCAGGTGCGCGGCCTCGACCCTGCCGATCCCGAGTCGACCACCACGGTGCGTGGTCAGGTCGAAGTGGCCACGACGGTTGGCCAGCTCGTCACCATCGCCTTGGACCCCCCTGATCCACAGGCATGTCCCGAGGCCCTGGCAGCCGTGGCCTCCGCCGACTGGATCGTGCTCGGACCCGGCAGCTGGTACACCTCGGTGATCCCCCACCTGATGGTGCCCGACCTCCGCACGGCCCTGGTCGAGACCGCCGGGCGGGTCATGGTCGTCCTCAATCTCGAGGGCCAGCAGGGGGAGACCGCGGACTATGCGCCGGAGGACCACCTGGCGGCGCTCCTGGAGCACGCCCCCGAACTCAGGATCCACACCGTGCTTGCCGACACTCGTTCGGTGACCGACCACGAGACACTCGACCAGGCGATCGCCTCGGCGGGTGCCGCCCTCGTGGTGGCCGACGTCGCCATGGATGATGGCAGCGCTAGACATGACCCCGGCAAGCTGGCCCAGGCGTTCCGTCGCATCATGGAGGCCGACAAGATGAGCAGCTGGATGACACCGTGAGACAGCAGCTTGAGAAAAGTGGCAGGATTCCCCGCATGGCAATGACGGCACAGGTGAAAGCCGAACTCGCAAGCACCCAGATCACCAAGACGTGCTGTCGCAAGGCCGAGGTCTCCACGATGCTCCGGTTCGCCGGGGGCCTCCACATCGTCAGCGGACGGATCGTGGTGGAGGCCGAGCTCGACACCGGTGCCGCTGCCCGCAGACTACGCCGCGATATCGCCGATGTCTTCGGGCACAGCTCCGACGTCGTCGTGGTCCAGGGCAACGGGATCCGCAAGGGCAGCCGTTACGTCGTTCGGGTGGTCAAGGACGGGGAGGCGTTGGCGCGTCAGACCGGCCTGCTCGACCAGCGCGGGCGCCCCGTGCGTGGCCTGCCGCCCCAGGTCGTCTCCGGGGGTGGCTGCGACGCGGTCGCCGCCTGGCGTGGCGCGTTTCTGGCCCACGGGTCGTTGACGGAGCCGGGCCGATCGTCCTCGCTGGAGGTCACCTGCCCCGGTCCGGAGGCGGCTCTGGCACTGGTCGGGGTGGCTCGCCGACTGGGCATCCAGGCCAAGTCGCGAGAGGTCCGTGGGGTGGACCGGGTCGTCATCCGTGACGGTGACGCGATCGGCGCCCTGCTGACCAAGCTCGGTGCCCACGAGTCCCTGATGGCCTGGGAGGAGCGCCGGATGCGTCGCGAGGTCCGTGCCACAGCCAACCGCCTCGCCAACTTCGACGATGCCAACCTGCGCCGCTCCGCGCGCGCGGCAGTCGCGGCGGGTGCCCGTGTCGAGAGGGCCCTCGACATCCTGGGTGACGAGGTCCCCGACCACCTGAAGCTGGCAGGGGCGCTCCGGCTCGAGCACAAGCAGGCCTCCCTGGAGGAGCTGGGCCAGCTTCACGACCCGGTGCTCACCAAAGATGCCATCGCGGGCCGGATCCGCCGGCTGCTGGCGATGGCCGACAAGCGCGCCGAAGAGCTCGGAATTCCCGACACCGAGGCGTCCCTTACCCCCGAGATGCTCGCCGAAGAGGCGTGATCGCGGGTTACTTGCACGTACGACGAGCACGGCTCGCCGCGTCCCACGCTCTGGGCGCTAGGGTTTTGACTCGACTTGACCTGCGTCACACTTCGCGGGTCACCACTGTCCACCGTCTTGAGGAGCTCAACCGTGACTGTTCGCGTAGGCATCAACGGCTTCGGCCGCATCGGCCGCAACTTCTTCCGGGCCGTCGTGGCTTCCGGCGCTGATATCGAGATCGTTGCCGTCAACGACCTGACGGACAACCAGACCTTGGCGACGTTGCTGAAGTACGACTCGATCCTCGGCCGCCTCGACGGTGACGTGACCGCAACCGACGCCGACATCACCGCCAGCGGCATGACGTTCAAGGTGTTCGCCGAGCGCGACCCGAGTGCCCTGCCGTGGGGCGAGCTCGGCGCCGACATCGTCATCGAGTCCACCGGGTTCTTCACCGATGCGACCAAGGCGAAGGCTCACGTCGACGGCGGCGCCAAGAAGGTCATCATCTCGGCACCGGCGAAGAACGAGGACGTCACCATCGTCTTCGGTGTCAACGAGGGCGACTACGACGCCTCGAAGCACACGATCATCTCCAACGCCTCCTGCACCACGAACTGTCTCGCCCCGATGGCCAAGGTGCTGAGCGACGAGTTCGGCATCGTCAAGGGCCTGATGACGACCATCCACGCCTACACCGGCGACCAGAACCTGCTCGACGGCCCCCACGGCGACATGCGGCGTGCCCGCGCGGCCGCACTCAACATCGTGCCGACCTCGACCGGTGCCGCGAAGGCCATCTCGCTGGTGATGCCTGAGCTCAAGGGCAAGCTCGACGGCTACGCCCTCCGAGTACCGGTCCCGACCGGCTCGGTCACCGACCTCACCTTCGAGGCCGGGCGCGAGACGACCGTCGAGGAGGTCAACGCCGTCATGAAGGCCGCCGCCGACGGTCGCATCCTGCGCTACAGCGAAGACCCGATCGTGTCCTCCGACATCACCACCGACCCCGCGTCGTGCATCTTCGACGCTCCGTTGACCAAGGTCATCGGCAACCAGGTCAAGGTCGTGGGCTGGTACGACAACGAGTGGGGCTACTCCAACCGCCTCGTCGACCTCGTCTCCCTGGTCGGCGAGACCCTCTGACCGTGGCAGTCATCGAAGGCCCCCTGCAGTCACTCGGTGACGTCCAAGGCAAGCGCGTCCTGGTCCGCTCGGACCTCAACGTGCCACTGGACGGGACCACCATCACTGATGACGGCCGGATTCGCGCGAGCGTGCCGACCATCCGCGCGCTTGCTGACGCAGGTGCGCGGGTGGTGGTGGCGGCTCACCTCGGACGCCCGAAGGGAGCGCCCGAGGACCGATACTCCCTCGCCCCCGTTGCTGCTCGTCTGAGCGAGCTGCTCGGTCAGGGCGTAGCCTTCGCGTCCGACACCGTCGATGCCTCGGCGCAGGCGACCGTGGCCGGGCTCGGTGACGGTGACGTGGCCCTTCTTGAGAATGTTCGGTTCAACGCGGGCGAGACCAGCAAGGACGAGGCCGAGCGAGGAGCGTTCGCCGATGAGCTGGCTGCGCTGGCCGACGCGTTCGTCTCCGACGGCTTCGGGGTCGTGCACCGCAAGCAGGCGTCCGTCTATGACGTGGCTCAGCGACTTCCACACGCGATGGGTGGACTGGTCGCGACCGAGATCGGCGTACTCCGTCGGCTTACAGTCGACCCGGAGCGGCCCTACGTCGTAGTCCTCGGCGGCTCGAAGGTCTCCGACAAGCTCGGCGTCATCGACAACCTTCTCGGCAAGGCCGACAAGCTGCTGATCGGTGGCGGCATGGTCTTCACCTTCCTCAAGGCCCAGGGGCATGAGGTCGGCAAGAGCCTGCTCGAGGAGGACCAGCTCGGCACCTGCATCGAATATCTCGCTCGTGCCCAGGCCTCCGGGGTCGAGATCCTCCTGCCGACTGACATCGTGGTCGACTCAACCTTTCCGACCGGCGAAACCACCCCCGAGCCACGCGTCGTGCCGTCCTCCAACATCCCGGCCGACACTCTGGGGCTCGACATCGGGCCCGACTCCGCAGCCGCCTTCGCCGCCGCTCTGGCGGACGCCAAGACAGTGTTCTGGAACGGCCCGATGGGCGTCTTCGAGGTGGGCGAGTTCGCCGAAGGCACGCGGGCGGTGGCCGAGGCACTGACCAAGGTCGAGGGTCTGTCGGTGGTCGGTGGGGGCGACTCCGCGGCCGCAGTCCGTCAGCTCGGCTTCGATGAAGCGGCCTTCGGGCACATCTCGACAGGCGGCGGCGCAAGCCTCGAATACCTCGAGGGCAGAGAACTACCCGGCATCGCAATCCTGGAGGACTGACGCTCGATGGCAACGCATGACCGCACGCCCCTGATGGCGGGCAACTGGAAGTCGAACCTGAACCACCAGGAGGCCGTCGTCCTGGTGCAGAAGCTCGCCGTGGACCCTGTCGGACAAGCGGCACGACTACAGCAAGGCCGAGGTCGTCGTCTGTCCGCCGTTCACCGACCTGCGCAGCGTGCAGACCTTGGTGGATGGCGACCGGTTGTCCATCAAGTACGCCGCCCAGGACCTCTCGGTCCACGACGGCGGCGCTTTCACAGGCGAGATCTCTGCCGCGATGTTGGCCAAGCTGGGCTGTTCGTACGCCGTGGTTGGCCACAGCGAGCGCCGCGAATACCACGCCGAGACCGACGCGGTCGTCAACGCCAAGGCCGTCAAGGCACTCGCCGCAGGCATGACCCCGATCGTGTGTGTCGGCGAGGGCCTCGCGGTGCGACAGGCCGGCGAGCAGGTGCCCTACACGATCGCCCAGGTCGACGGGTCCCTGGCCGGGTTCACTGCCGAGCAGGTCGCAGATCTCGTCGTCGCCTACGAACCCGTCTGGGCGATCGGCACGGGTGAGGTGGCCACCCCGGAAGACGCTCAGGAGGTGTGTGCGGCGATCCGGGCCAGGATCACCGAGGTGCACGGCGACCTCGCGGGTGCCGGCGTACGCATCCTGTACGGCGGCTCGGTGAAGGCGGCAAACGTGGCCGGGATCATGGCCAAGGCCGACGTCGACGGATGCCTGGTGGGCGGCGCCAGCCTCCAGGTGGACGAGTTCGGCGGAATCTGCCGTTTCTACGACATGCCCGTGCTCTGATCCGGGACTCGTGACGTAGGCTTATCGATCGTGACTCTCCTTATCACCGTACTGCTCGTCATCGCGAGCCTGATGTTGATCGTGCTCGTCCTGCTCCACAAGGGCAGGGGTGGCGGTCTGTCCGACATGTTCGGCGGTGGCATGTCCAGTTCACTCGGCGGGTCCTCGGTCGCCGAGCGCAACCTCGATCGGTTCACTATCGGAATCGGTGTCATCTGGTTTGCGTGTGTCGTCGGACTGGGTCTGCTGAAGGCCTACTGACGATGCGCTGACCGTCGACCGACAGTCAGCGAAACGGCCGGCAACGGCTGCTGAGAGAAGGATGTGTTCGTGGCTGGTGCTGGAAACGCCATTCGCGGTAGCCGGGTCGGTGCCGGCCCGATGGGCGAAGCGGAGCGCGGCGAAGCCGCCCCGCGGCAGAGCGTGACGTACTTCTGCTCTCACGAGCACCGATCGGTGGTGACTTTCTCGGTCGAGGCCACCGTCCCTGCGTCGTGGGACTGCCCTCGCTGCGGTCTCCCCGCCAGCCTGGACTGTGACAACCCGCCTCCGGCACCCAAGATCGAGCCCTACAAGACCCACCTGGCCTACGTGAAGGAGCGGCGCTCCGACAAGGAGGCGGCCGACATCCTCGATGAAGCCATCCAGTTGCTGCGCACCCGCCGCAAGAACGGCGACATCATCTTCTGAGTCAGAGGCGCGATGCGGCGGCCTGATCGAGGAACCAGATCGTCTCCTCGGTGCCGCTGACCCCGGTTGCCGGGATCTCATGGAGATCGGCACCACCCAGAGCCGCGGCCACGGCCGCCGCTTTGCCGTCTCCAGAGACCAGGAACCAGACCGACCGCGACCGGTTCAGGGCCTCTAAGGTCAGGCTGACACGCTCGGGCGGAGGCTTGGGGGAGTCGGTGACGGCCACCGTGATCGCGTCGGTCACGTCGAGCTGGGGAAGCCGGGGAACAACGAGGCCACGTGGCCGTCGGGACCCACACCGAGCATCATGATGTCGAACTGTCCGGAGCCGTGCGTGCGGACCTCGTCGGCGTACGCCGCAGCCGCTCCGACGAGGTCGCCGGATGACGAGGCGGGCATCTCGTGGACGCGTGCAGGGTCGACAGGCACCTGGTCTAAGAGCGCTGACCGGGCCTGCAGCACATTGCGATCGGATGAGGTCTCCTCGACGAAGCGCTCGTCACCCCACCAGATGTCCACCAGAGACCAGTCGACCTCGGAGCCGGGCGTGAGACGGGCGACCTCGCGGTGGATCGCATCGGCGATGGTGCCACCGGTCAGGCAGATCGCCGGGACCTGGCCGGCAGTCTGGATGCCGGCCAGCCTGGACAACAGCTCACCGGCCACGGCGATCGCGAGGCTGTCGGCGTCGGGTTGCACCTCGATGCGGTTCATGGGGTCATCCTCACGAGCTTGCGGGCTGTGGCTGCATAGGTGTCGTCCTCGTCGAGGCGCCGGAGCTCTTCGGAGAGGCATTCGGCAACGGTGCGGCGCCTGAGCGCCACCGGTCGGTCGGGCTGCCCCGGGGAGGTGAGGGTCGCCAGCCTGCCGTCACCACGGGCGATCTTGATCGGTCCGGACTTGGTCTCCAGGACGACCTCGGTGATGCCCGGGCCCGAGGAGGTGTGGCGCGCCACGTCGACGCGCAGCCTGAGCGCGAGCCAGGCCTTGAGGAGGTCGGCGGACGGGGAGATGCGCTCCGCAGTGATGGACGCTGACAGGACCTTCTCTTGCCGCTGATCCAGTGAGGCAGCCAGCAGCGCACGCCAGGGTGTGAGCCGGGTCCAGGCCAGGTCGGTCGAGCCCGGCGCATACTCCTTGCACTGGTGGAGTAGGGCCGAGGACTTGCTCCGGGACGCTGCGGCGACGTCGGTGATCCGTCGTTGCGCCAGCACACCAAGTGGGTCGGCGCCGGGGTCGGACGGAGGCGTGCAGGCCCACCAGACCACCACGGGGGAGTCGGGCAGCAGGAGCGGAAGGACGACCGACTCGGGGTGCTTGACGACCGGACCGCTCAGCCGGATCAGGGCTGCCTCGCCGGTCCAGCCGTTGCCGGTCCCTACCTGGGCGTTCACCCGGGCTGCGCCGCGGCCCGAACCGAGGATCACTCCGAGCACACGGGCGGGATGTTCTTCCGAGGCGGCCCGGGCGGAGGCCATCGCATCCTCCACGTGGGCTTCGTCGACCACGACGACCATGGTCATCACCATCCCCATCGCAGGCGAGCCTGCCTTGCGCCGCGCCCGAACGAACTCGGCGGCGATGGCTGCGGAGTTGGTGTCCAGAAGCTCCATCATGGTCGTCGCCACTTCCGTCCGTCTCGGGCCAGCATCCGGTCGGCTGAGGCAGGGCCCCAGGTGCCCGAGGGATATTTCTCAGGTCGGCCCGACTTAGCCCAGTGCTTGATGATGGGGTCGAGGATCTTCCAGGAGAGCTCCACCTCCTGCTGCTGGGGGAACAGCGGGGGATCGCCCAGCAGCACGTCGAGGATGAGTCGCTCGTAGGCCTCGGGGGAAGATTCGGTGAAGGTGCCTCCGTAGGCGAAGTCCATGTTCACGTCACGGATCTCCATCGCGGTCCCCGGGACCTTGGCCCCGAAGCGGGTCGTGATGCCCTCGTCGGGCTGGATCCTCATCACCAGGGCGTTCTGTCCGAGATCCTCGGTCGCTGTCTGGGAGAAGGGCAGGTGCGGTGCGCGCTTGAACACCACCGCCACCTCGGTGACCCGTCGGCCCAGCCGTTTGCCGACTCTGAGGTAGAACGGCACGTCGGCCCACCGGCGGGTGCCGATGCCCAGCTTGATGGCGGCGTACGTCTCGGTGGTCGAGGTCGTGGCGATGTCATCGTCGTCGGTGTAGCCCGGCACCAGGGTGCCACCGCTCCAGCCGGCGTCGTACTGACCGCGGGCAGTGGACTCGTCGAGCGACGAGGGCAGGACCACCGACGACAGGATCTTCTGCTTCTCCGTCCGCAGGGAGGCAGCGTCGAACGCCGACGGCTCCTCCATGGCGATCAGCGCCATCAGCTGCAGAAGGTGGTTCTGGATGACGTCGCGCGCCGCACCGATGCCGTCGTAGTAGCCGGCCCGGCCGGCGATCCCGATGTCCTCGGCCATCGTGATCTGCACATGGTCGACGTAGTTGGAGTTCCAGATCGGCTCGAACATGTTGTTGGCGAACCTCAGCGCCAGGATGTTCTGGACCGTCTCCTTGCCGAGGTAGTGGTCGATCCGGAACACCGACTCGGGCGGGAAGACCTCCGAGACGATGCGGTTGAGCTCGCGGGCCGAGGCGAGATCGTGCCCGAACGGCTTCTCCACCACGACCCGTCGCCACGAGGTGTCGCTCTGCTCGGCCATGCCGTGTTCCTTGAGCTGTCCGATCACGTCGGCGAAGAACTTCGGCGGGATGGAGAGGTAGAACGCGTGGTTGCCTGCCGTGCCGCGAACGTCGTCGAGCTCGGCCAGGGTGCGCTTGAGGCGGGCGAAGGCAACGTCGTCGGCGAAGTCGCCAGGGACGAAGCGGAAACCCTCGGCGAGCTGGTTCCACACCTCTTCGCGGAACTCGGTGCGGGAATGCTGCTTGACCGAGTCGTGCACGATCTGGGCGAAGTCCTCGTTGGCCCAGTCACGGCGCGCATAGCCGACCAGCGAGAAGCCAGGCGGCAACAGCCCGCGGTTCGCGAGGTCGTAGACCGCCGGCATCAGCTTCTTGCGTGACAAGTCGCCGGTGACTCCGAAGAGCACCAGCCCACACGGACCGGCGATGCGGGGGAGCCGACGGTCCTGCGGATCCCGCAGGGGATTGGTGTACGCCGACCCGCCCGACGCTGTCACGCCAGAGCCTCCCGGATGATCGACAGTGCACCCAGGTCGTTGACGTGCAGCCGCAGGACCGGTCGTCCGTGGTCGGCCAGCACCTTGCCGTCGCCGACCGCCTGCGCGGTGATGAACGTCTGGAACGTGAACGGCCGGCCCGGGATCTCGAGATCGGCGACCGGCTCGCCGGTGATCTGCAGGTAGACGCCGGTGGCCGGACCGCCCTTGTGATATTGCCCTGTCGAGTGCAGGAACCGTGGCCCCCATCCGAAGGTCACCGGGCGGCCGGTGATGTCGGCCAGGCTGCGGCGCACCTCGCAGAGTGCCGCGTCGCGATGCCGGTCGAGGTAGGCCTGGACCGACACGTAGCCGTGGGACGGGTCGAGGCCGGTGAGCAGGGCGGCCACCGCATCGGCGACCGTCGCGGTGCCCTCGGGCAGCCAGTCGCCGGAGGCGTAGACGTCGATCGCGCCGTCGGCGAACGCCGGCTCGGGGGAGTCGTCGGCGCCGTCGAGCATGCTGCGCGCGGCTGCCTTGGCGCTCTCCACATCGGGCTGGTCGAAGGGGTTGATCCCGATGATCCGCCCGGCAACGGCCGTGGCGACCTCCCACAGCATCAGCTGCGCGCCCAAGGGCGCGTTGACGAACGTGCCCCAGCCGGAACTCGGCACCGTGTCGAAGTCGAAGACGGGACCGAAGGTGGCCAGCACCTCGTCGGACGAGCTGGGGGAGTAGTTGGGGGCGTCGAGACCCTCGACCACGACAGGCAGGATGCCCTTGCCGTCCTTGCCGGTCGACTCGGCGATCAGCTGCTCGGCCCAGTCACCGAAGCCGGGGTAGGACGAACCGTTGTCGGCCAGCACCAGCTTGTCGGCGCCCGACCTGTTCGCGACTGCCAGGAGCGCCCCGAGGCGAAGACCGGGGTTGTCGACGTCGTCGGCTGCGAGGGCGTCGCCGATCGCTGCGGCCTCGTCGAGCAGCCTGCCCAGATCGACGCCAGCCAGGCCACTGGGCACGAGGCCGAACGCGGTGAGCGCGGAGTAGCGACCCCCGACGTCGGGGTCGGCTCGGAACACCCGGTAGCCGGCCTCGGTGGCCGACTGGTCCAGGGGCGAGCCCGGGTCCGTCACCACCACGATGCGCTGGGTCGGCTCGATGCCGGCGTCGCGGAACGCCTGCTCGAAGGCTCGTCGTTGGCTGTCGGTCTCGACGGTGCCCCCGGACTTGCTGGAGACGACGACGACCGACTTGTCGAGGTCGGTCTCGAGCGCACTGCGAACGAAGTCGGGGTCAGAGGAGTCGAGAACCGTCAGCTCGACGCCAGCGGCGGCACAGATGACCTCGGGAGCGAGCGAGGAGCCGCCCATCCCGCACAGCACGATGCGCGTCAACCCGTTCGCGTGCAGATGGTCGCGCAGGTCGGAGATCTCACCGACCAGCGGACGGGATGAGGCCGCGAGCCCGACCCAGGAGAGGCGCTTGGCGGACTCGTCCTCGGCCTCGGGTCCCCACAGGGTCTTGTCCTGGGCGGCCAGTCTGCTGGCGACCTGCTCCCCGACCAACAGCTCGACCTCCCGGACGAACGCCTGCTCGTCACGCAAGCCGAAGTAGAGCTCGTAGCCCCCGCGCCCAGGGTCGGCCTTGACGCTGCTCCAGTCGGTCACTTGCCGGCCGCCTCGAGCTGGCCTGTCACGGTCGCGACGAGCTCCTCCCACGACTTCACGAACTTGTCGACACCCTCGTCCTCGAGGACGACCAGGACGTCGTCGAAGTCGATGCCGACGGCGGCCAGCTGCGCGAAGAGCGCCTCTGCCTCGGCGACTCGACCGCTCACGGTGTCGCCGGTGACCTCACCGTGGTCGGCGAATGCCTTCATGGTCTTCTCCGGCATGGTGTTGACACATCCCCGGACCACCAGGTCGGAGACGTACATCGTGTCGGAGTACGCCGGGTCCTTGACGCCCGTGGAGGCCCACAGGGGGCGCTGGGCGTTGGCACCGGCGGCCTTCAGGGCGGCGTACCGCTCGCTGCCGAAGACCTCCTCGAAGGCGCCGTAGGCGAGGCGGGCGTTGGCGACAGCGGCCTTCCCCTTGAGTGCGAGGGCCTCGTCGGTGCCGATGGCGTCGAGTCGCTTGTCGATCTCGGTGTCGACCCGGGAGACGAAGAACGACGCGACCGAGTGGATGTTGCCGACTTGGCCACCTTGGGCCTGGGCCTTCTCGAGGCCGGTGAGGTAGGCGTCCATGACTGCGCGGTAGCGGTCGATCCCGAAGATCAGGGTGACGTTGACGCTGATGCCGCTGGCGATCGCCTCGGTGATGGCCGGTAGGCCCTCTTCGGTTGCCGGGATCTTGATCAGCGTGTTGTCACGGCCCACGGCGGCCCAGAGCTCCCGAGCCTGCGCGATGGTGGCGTCGGTGTCGCGGGCCAGGGTCGGCGCGACCTCGATCGAGACCCGGCCGTCGTAGGGGTCGGTCTGGTAGACCGGCGCGAGGATGTCGCAGGCGTTGCGGACGTCTTCTGTGGTCAGCTCGAAGATGGCCCGGTCGGCGTCGGCGCCATCGGCAGCCAGCTTGCGGGACTGCTCGTCGTAGCGCTCACCGTTGGCGATCGCGGCGGCGAAGATTGTTGGGTTCGTGGTGACCCCCACGACGGATGACTCCTTGATGAGCTCGGCCAGGTTGCCGGTCTCGATGCGCTCGCGGGACAGGTCGTCGAGCCAGATCGACACTCCTGCATCCGACAGGGTCTTGAGACGGTCAGACATGTGATGCCTCCCTATTCCTTGAGGTTCAGAGTGACGCTGCGGAGATGCTGTCCCGGGCGGCGTTGGCCACGGCCTCGGCGGTCACCCCGAACTCGGTGAAGATGCGGGCGAAGTCGGCGCTCGCGCCGTAGTGCTCGATGGACACGATGCGCCCGGCGTCGCCGACGATCTCGCGCCAACCCATCGCGATGCCGGCCTCCACGGACACGCGTGCCTTCACGGTCGGCGGGATCACGGTGTCGCGGTAGGACTGCTCCTGCTCGTCGTACCACTCCCTGCACGGCATCGAGACGACCCGGGCACGGATCCCGCTCTCGGCGAGGATCGACCGGGCTTCGACGGCCAGCTGCACCTCGGAGCCAGTGCCGACCAGCACCACGTCAGGCGCGCCGCCCTCGACGTCGAGGAGGACGTAGCCCCCACGGTGGACGTTGGAGGTGTCGCTGTAGCCCTCCTCGCCCCGGGGGTACGTCGGCACGTTCTGGCGGGTGAGCAGCAAGCCGGCGGGTCGGTCGCTCTTGTCGAGGATCGCCTTCCACGCTGCTGTCGTCTCGTTGCCGTCGGCGGGTCGTACGACGTCGAGACCGGGGATCGCCCGGAGCGCGGCGAAGTGCTCGATGGGCTGGTGGGTCGGTCCGTCCTCGCCCAGGCCGATCGAGTCGTGGGTCCAGACGTAGGTGACCGGGAGGCCCATGATGGCCGCCAGGCGCACCGAGCCGCGCATGTAGTCGGAGAACGTCAGGAAAGTGCCGCCGAACACACGGGTGCCGCCGTGCACTGCGATGCCGTTCATGATCGCGCCCATGCCGTGCTCGCGGATGCCGAAGTGCAGCACCCGCCCGGCCGCCGGATCGCCGGTCCACATCTTGGTGGACCTCTCCTTGGGTAGGAAGGACGGCGCAGCCTCGATGGTGGTGTTGTTGGACTCGGCCAGGTCAGCCGAGCCGCCCCACAGTTCGGGGAGGGCTCCGGCGATCGCGTTGATCACCGCGCCGGAGGCCTTGCGGGTGGCGAGGCCCTTCGGATCGGCCGGGAAGCTCGGCAGATCGTCTGCCCAGCCTTGGGGCAGAGTGCGGGTCTGCATGCGCTCGAAGAGTGCGGGGTCGGCTGACGGCTTGGTCGTCCAGTGGGCGAAGTCGGCGTCCCAGGCGGACTGTGCGGCCTTGCCCCGAGCCACGAGTTCGCGCGTGTGGGCGATGACCTCGGGAGACACCTCGAAGGTGCGCTCCGGATCGAAGCCGAGGATCTTCTTGGTGGCGGCGACCTCGTCGGCGCCCAGGGCGGAGCCGTGGGCCTTCCCGGTGCCCTGCAGGGTGGGCGCCGGCCAGGCGATCACGGTCTTCAGGACGATGAAGCTCGGCCTGTCGGTCACCGCCTCGGCGGCCTGGACGGCGGCGTACAGGGCGGGGACGTCCTCGGAGTAGGTCGTGCCGCCGTTGGTCCAGTCAACGGTCTGGACATGCCAGCCGTAAGCCTCGTAGCGCTTGGCGACATCTTCGGTGAAGGCGATGTTGGTGTCGTCCTCGATCGAGATCTTGTTGTCGTCCCAGATCAGGGTCAGGTTGCCCAGCTGTTGCGTGCCGGCGATCGAGGATGCCTCGGCGCTGACGCCCTCCTCGAGGTCACCGTCGCTGCAGATCGCGTAGATGTGGTGGTCGAATGGCGACTCCCCGGGGGCCGCGTTGGGGTCGAGCATCCCGCGCTCGCGACGGGCCGCCATCGCCATGCCGACCGCGTTGCCCACACCCTGACCGAGTGGGCCGGTGGTGGTCTCGACACCGGCGGTGTGGCCGTATTCGGGGTGACCGGGGGTCTTGCTGCCCCAGGTGCGCAGGGCCTTGAGGTCGTCGAGCTCGAGGCCCCAGCCTCCGAGGTAGAGCTGGATGTAGAGCGTCAGGCTGGAGTGACCGCAGGACAGCACGAACCGGTCGCGTCCCGGCCAGTGCGGGTCTGCGGGATTGTGGCGCATGACCTTCTGGAACAGCAGGTAGGCGGCCGGCGCCACGCTCATGGCGGTGCCGGGGTGGCCGTTGCCGACCTTCTGGACGGCATCCATGGCCAGGGCCCGCGCGGTGTCCACGGCTGCCTTGTCGACGTCAGTCCACTCCAGGGCGTTGGGGGTGCTCACGCAGGTTCCTCTCGGGTTGTGCCTCGTGGGGCGATGCCCACATCCGGCTCGTCGGGACTCTCCGCTGAGCCTACTCATGGGTGGGCATACACTCGACCCCGGTTTCATCTCCTGAATCAATGCCCGAATCCGCAAGGAAATATCTGTCGTGACGCACGTCGGCCGCTCGGCCTCTGCCCACCCGGCAGGCGACTCCGGCGACACCGGGGGCGCACCCGTCGGTGATCGACCGGCATCCCCCATGGGCGGAGCATCCTGGAAGGATGTCGTCGCGGCGTACGTCGGTCTCACCAAGCCGCGCGTCATCGAGCTCCTGCTGCTCACCACGGTGCCGGTGATGTTCTTCGCCCAGCGCGGCATCCCGGCCCTCGAGCTGGTCGTCTACACCGTGTTGGGCGGCACCCTCTCCGCGGGTTCGGCCTCGACCCTGAACTGCGTCTACGACCGCGACATCGACGAGCAGATGCGGCGTACCCGTCGCCGGGCGTTGCCGCGCCACATCGTCACCTCCCGCTCCGCACTCGTGTTCGGGCTCACCCTCGGGGTGCTCTCGACGCTGGTGCTCGGATTCGGCGTGAACTGGCTGTCAGCCGGGTTGGCGGTGCTGGCCAACGCCTTCTACGTGCTGGTCTACACGATGATCCTCAAACGACGGACGACCCAGAACATCGTGTGGGGCGGCCTTGCCGGTTGCTTCCCGGCCCTGATCGGGTGGACGGCCGTCACCGACTCCCTCTCCTGGGTGCCGGTGGTGCTGTTCGCCGTGGTCTTCTTCTGGACGCCGCCGCACACCTGGGCGCTGGCGCTGCGCTACCGCGAGGACTATGCGAACGTCTCCGTGCCCATGCTCCCGGTCGTCGCGCCCGCACATGAGGTCAGTCGCCAGATCGTCATCTACAGCTGGGTGATGGTGGCGACCTCGCTCCTGCTGTGGCCGGTCGCCGACACTGGCTGGTTCTATCCCGCTGCCGCCGCAGCGCTGGGCGCGTTCTTCCTCGTCGAGGCCCACCGGATGCACACCCGGACCCGGGGCACTGAGGACCTGTCAGCCATCAACCCGATGCGGCTGTTCCACTCCTCGAACCTCTACCTCAGCCTGCTGTTCGTCTCGGTCGCGCTCGATCCACTGCTCACGCGCTGAGCTCGCGCCGCACGCAGCACCACGAGGGTGAGTGCGGCGCTGGTGAGCGCGGCACCGAGCAGGTGGACCGCGACCAGGCCCGAGGGAACTCCCAGGTAGTACTGCAGGAAGCCCACGAAGCCCTGGGCGACCTCGACCAGCAGCAGCGCGACGGCAGCCTGGCGCAGGTGGGGCAGGGCCGTGCGGACGGCGACGGCCAGCAGACCGACGGTGAGCGCGACCAGGACGTAGACGGCGGCGGCGTGCACGTGGGAGACCACCTGAGCGTCCAGGCCGGTACGCCGGGACTGGGCGTCACCGGAGTGCGGACCGCTGCCCGTCACCACTGTGCCGAGGTAGAGCACTGACCAGCCCGCCGCGAAGACCAGCCAGGCGAGGCGCCTGACCGACGGTGGGATCTCCTCGGCCGGCCTACCCCGCACGGTGTCCACCAGCCAGACGCACAGCCCGATCATCGCCATCGACACCAGCAGGTGGAACGCGACGATCCAGGGGTTGAGGTCGGTGAGCACGGTGATGCCGCCGATCACCGCCTGCGCGGGGACGCCCAGGAGCACCACGAACGACAAGCGGGTCACCAGCCTGCGTCCCGAGCGCAGCGCGACGACGAGACACGCGATCGCCACAGCGGTCAGGACGAACGTCAGCATCCGGTTGCCGAACTCGATGGCGCCGTTGATCCCGAGGGCGCGGTGGGGTACCAGCGACTCCTCCGTGCAGTTGGGCCAGGTCGGGCAGCCCAGTCCGGACCCGGTGAGCCGCACGGCACCCCCGGTCAGCACGATGCCGATGTTGGCGATCAGGTTCGCCCAGGCAAGGCGTTCCAGCCACGGGGTGGGGGTCATGAGCGCCTCACTCCCACCTGAAGAAGCGCGCTGCCAGCGCCGACCCGGCGAGGGACCAGATGAGCAGGATCAGCAGGGCGGCACCATCGACCCGGCCATGCAGGAACCCCTCCCGCAGGGCGTCCCCGAGGGCACCGGAAGGAAGGTAGGCCAGCAGGGCGCCGAAGCCGCCGTACGACGACCGGGGCAGGACCACGCCGCCTCCGGCCATCAGCAGCAGGTAGATCAGGTTCGCGGCGGCCAGGGTGGCCTCGGCGCGCAGCGTGCCGGCCAGCAACAACCCGAGCGACGCGAACGCGGCGGTGCCCAGCAGAGCCACGGGCACGGCGATCAGGAAGCCGAGCACGTCGGGCCGCCAGCCCAGCGCCAGGCCGACCCCCGAGATCACGATCCCCTGGAGCACCTCCACCAGCAGCAGGGCGCCGACCTTGCCGGCCAGGAGCCCGGAGCGGGGGAGTGGGGAGGACCCCAGTCGCTTCAGCAGACCGTAGCGGCGCTCGAACCCGGTGGCGATCGCAAGAGAGGTGAAGGCCGTTGACATCACCGCGAGCGCCAGGACGCCAGGGGTCAGTACATCGACGGCCCGGCTGGAGAGCCGCAGATCGAGGTGCCGGCTTGCCAGCACACCGCCGACCAGCACGATCACCGGGATCGCGACCGCGATCAGCAGCTGCTCCCCGTTGCGCAGCAGCAGCCGAGTCTCCATGGCCGCCTGGGCCCGCACCTGGTTCGGGAAGGGCGCTGCTCCCGGGGATGGTGCGAAGGTGCCCTGTGGTGCGCGGCTCATGGCACGAGCTCCCGGCCGGTGAGCTGCAGGAACACGTCCTCGAGGGTGCGCTGGCCCAGCGAGAGCGACTCCGGCAGGACACCCTGCTCGTCGCACCAGGCGCTGACCTTGGCCAGGGTCTGGTGGTCGGCGGGGCCGCTGATGAGCAGGCTGTGCTCGTTGATCTGGGTCACCTCGGTGTCAGGCCCGAGGCTGAGGCGAAGCGAGTCGGGCGCGTGGACGGGGAACGGCTCGGTCACGACGAGCCGGATGGTGGCGTGTCCCTTCGCCCGCGTCAGCTCGAAGGGGCTGCCTCGGGCGATCACGGCTCCGTGGTCGATCACGAAGACCTGATCGGCGAGGTGTTCAGCCTCGTCCATGTAGTGCGTGGTCAGCACGATGGTGACGCCGTCGGAGGTGAGCTCCTCGAGCAGCTCCCACGTGGTGCGCCGCGCTGCGGGGTCCATGCCGGCCGTCGGCTCGTCGACGAAGACCAGCTCGGGGCGGCCCACCACGGCCATCGCCAGGCCGAGACGCTGCTGCTGCCCACCGCTCAGTCGCCGGTACGGCGTACGTCCGCAGTCGGCGAGGCCGAGCCGTTCGACCAGCATGGCGACCGGCAGCGGATCGCGGTGCATGCGTGCGATGTGGGTGAGCATCTCGACGGCCCGGACCCCCGACCAGGCGCCGCCCGACTGCAGCATCACCCCGATCCGGGGGAGGAGCTCGGCCCGCTGGCGCACGGGGTCGAGACCGAGCACCCGAACGCTGCCGGCCTGGGGTCTGCGATAGCCCTCACAGGTCTCCAGCGTGGTGGTCTTGCCAGCACCGTTGGGTCCGAGGACGGCCGTGATCCGGTGCCGCTCCACCGTGAGGCTGAGATGGTCGACGGCCGTCTTGTCGCCGTACCGCATCACAAGGCCGTCGATCTCGACGGCGGGAGCGGGGGGAGGCACGGGCCAAGTGTAGGAACGCGGACCCACGCCGCGGCGTGCGGGGCTCCGGCCCGCCATGCTGCCGGCTTAGGGGAGCCTTACTTGAAACACGTCGTTCATTAACGTCACACTGTTGTTGTGGAATTCGTCCGAACGCCTGTCGCGACCCCCGAGGGGGACGCGCCGACCAGCGCGCGCGTGATCCGCAGCATCCTGGAGAACGGGCCGTCCACCGCGGCGAGCCTTGCCCAACGCCTCGACCTGACGCCCGCGGCCGTGCGCCGACACCTCGAGCACCTCGTCGAGACCGGCCGACTGGCCGCGGAGGACCAGCGGGTCTACGGCTCGCGAGGTCGGGGTCGCCCGGCGAAGGTCTTCAAGCTGACCGATGCCGGCCGCGACGACCTCGACCAGCAGTACGACGACCTCGCCGTGCTCGCCCTGCGTTTCCTCGGTGAGACCCAAGGTGACGAGGCCGTGATGGAGTTCGCCCGACGCCGGGTCGCCTTCATCGGCCGCGACTTCCAGACCGTGGCCGACCTGCACCCCGAGCTCAGCTCGGCCGAGGTCCTGGCGCGCGTGTTGACCGACGGCGGCTACTCGGCCGCGGTCAAGGCGCTGCCGATCGGCGACCAGCTCTGCCAGCAGCACTGCCCGGTGTCCCACGTCGCCGCGGAGTTCCCGCAGCTCTGCGAGGCGGAGACCGAGGCCATCGGCCAGGTCCTCGGGCGCCATGTCCAACGCCTGGCCACGATCGCGCACGGCGATGGTGTCTGCACCACCTGCATCCCGCATGCCCCAGCGAACAGCTCCACCGACACTGAGAAGGATGGCGAGTCAGCATGACGAGCACCCAGCCGACCATCGAGGAACTCAACCCGGAGCTGAAGGGCATCGGCCGCTACGAGTACGGCTGGGCCGACGCCGACGCGTCGGCCGACGCGAAGCGTGGTCTCAATGACGACGTCGTTCGCGACATCTCCGAGAAGAAGAGCGAACCGCAGTGGATGCTCGACCTGCGGCTCAAGGGCCTCAACCTGTTCCACCGCAAGCCCATGCCCAAGTGGGGCTCCGACCTCGGCGGCATCGACTTCGACAACATCAAGTACTTCGTCCGCTCCACCGAGAAGCAGGCGGCCACGTGGGACGACCTCCCCGAGGACATCAAGAACACCTACGACCGGCTCGGCATCCCGGAGGCGGAGAAGCAGCGTCTCGTCTCCGGCGTCGCGGCGCAGTACGAGTCCGAGGTCGTCTACCACTCGATCCGTGAGGACCTCGAGGAACAGGGCGTCATCTTCGTCGACACCGACACCGCGCTGCGCGAGCATGAAGAGCTCTTCCGCGAATACTTCGGGACCATCATCCCGGTGGGTGACAACAAGTTCGCCGCTCTGAACACCAGCGTCTGGTCGGGCGGCTCGTTCATCTACGTCCCCAAGGGTGTCCACGTCGACATCCCGCTGCAGGCCTACTTCCGGATCAACACCGAGAACATGGGCCAGTTCGAGCGCACCTTGATCATCGTCGACGAGGACGCCTACGTGCACTACGTCGAGGGCTGCACGGCGCCCATCTACTCCTCCGACTCGTTGCACTCCGCCGTCGTGGAGATCATCGTGAAGAAGGGTGGCCGCTGTCGTTACACGACCATCCAGAACTGGTCGAACAACGTCTACAACCTCGTCACCAAGCGTGCCGTCTGCGAGGCCGGCGCGACCATGGAGTGGGTAGACGGGAACATCGGGTCCAAGGTCACCATGAAATATCCAGCCGTCTACCTGATGGGCGAGCACGCCAAGGGCGAGACCTTGTCGATCGCCTTCGCGGGCGAGGGCCAGCACCAGGACGCGGGCGCCAAGATGGTTCACGCAGCGCCCAACACCTCCTCGAGCATCTTGTCGAAGTCGGTGGCCCGCGGCGGTGGCCGCACGTCCTACCGCGGCCTCATCCAGATCAACGAGGGCGCCCATGGCTCCAAGTCCAACGTGCTCTGCGATGCACTGCTCGTCGACCAGATCAGCCGCTCCGACACCTATCCCTACGTCGACATCCGTGAGGATGACGTCTCCATGGGTCACGAGGCGAGCGTGTCCAAGGTCTCCGACGACCAGCTGTTCTACCTCATGAGCCGCGGCATGGAGCAGGACGAGGCGATGGCGATGATCGTGCGTGGCTTCATCGAGCCGATCGCCAAGGAGCTGCCGATGGAGTACGCCCTCGAGCTCAACCGGCTCATCGAGCTCCAGATGGAAGGCGCGGTCGGCTGAGCCCGATCGCCCTGACTCCTCACCGAACACCAGAAAGCGAATGCAGTGACTCTGACTGAAACCCCGGCTGTTGCCCCTGCCTTGGCGCAGGCGCTGGAGACCGTCGCCCCCGGCGAGGTGCTGAGCCACCTCCACCCGGAGGGGTCCTTCGACCTGGCGGACCACCCGGTCCCGACCGGGCGCGAGGAGATCTGGCGCTTCACGCCGCTACGGCGGCTGCGCGGGCTCCACACCGACGCCGACCTCACCGCCGGATCCGTCACCGCCGACGCCGACGCCCCCGCGGGGGTCGCCGTCGAGACCATCGCTGCCGACAGCCCCCTGCGAGGGTCGAGCGGCTACGTGCCGACCGACCGGATCGCCGCCCGCACCTGGGACGCCGCCACCAACATCTACGCCGTCACCATCCCGGCCGACGTCGTGCTGGACACCCCGGTGATCGTGACGGTGACCGGCAACGGGATCGACGGTGCAGCGGCCTCCCACGTGGTGGTCACCGCAGAGCGGCACAGCAAGGCCACCGTCGTGTTCCTGTTCGAGGGTTCCGCCACACTCAGCGACATCGCCGAGATCATCGTCGGCGACGGGGCCCAGCTCACCGTCGTGTCCATCGACGACTGGGCCGACGACGCCGTCCACGTCGGCCACCGACACGCCAAGATCGGTCGCGACGCCTCCTTCAAGCATGTCGACGTGAGCTTCGGGGGCGACCTGGTGCGTCACGACAGCACCGCCGAGTACGCCGGCCCCGGTGGGTCCGTGGAGATGCTCGGCCTCTACTTCGCCGACGAGGGCCAGCACATCGAGCACCGGCTCTTCGTCGACCACACGGCCCCCAAGACCAAGAGTCACGTGGTCTACAAGGGTGCCCTGCAGGGCCAGGGTGCCCACACGGTGTGGATCGGCAATGTGTTGATCCGCAAGGTTGCCGAGGGCATCGAGACCTACGAGGAGAACCGCAACCTGGTGCTGACCGACGGTTGCCAGGCCGACTCCGTGCCCAACCTCGAGATCGAGACCGGAGAGATCGAGGGTGCCGGGCACGCCTCGGCCACCGGTCGCTTCGACGACGAGCAGCTGTTCTACCTCCGCTCGCGGGGCATCGAGGAGGCCGAGGCTCGTCGCCTGGTCGTGCACGGCTTCTTCAACGACCTGATCCGACAGATCGACGTACCCCAGATCCAGGAGAAGCTGACCGCCACCGTCGAGGTCGAGCTCGCCAAGAACGCCCTGAAGGCGTTCTGATGGGCTTCGTTCGCGTCTGCGCGATCGACGAGGTGCCCAAGGACCAGGCTCTCGCGGTGGGCCTATCCGACCTCGACCTCGCCATTGCACGCGATGGTGAGGAGTTCTTCGCGATCCAGGACCTCTGCTCCCACGCCGAGGTCGCCCTTTCCGAGGGTGACGTGGCCGAGTGCCAGATCGAGTGCTGGCTGCACGGCTCACGTTTCGACCTCCGCACCGGTAAGCCGACCGGCCTGCCCGCAACCGAGCCGGTGGCCACATTCCCTATCGAGGTGCGCGGCGACGACGTGTACGTCGACATCACCGAGACGCTCAACGGCGTCCGCCCTTCCTGAAGAGAGAGACACAGATGAGCACGCTGGACATCAAGGACCTGCACGTCTCGGTCACCACCGAGGACGGCCCCAAGGAGATCCTCAAGGGCGTCACCCTGACCATCAAGGACGGCGAGACCCACGCGATCATGGGCCCCAACGGGTCGGGCAAGTCCACCCTCGCCTACTCGATCGCCGGCCACCCGAAATACACCGTCACCGGTGGATCGGTGACCCTCGACGGTGCCGACGTACTGGCGATGTCCGTGGACGAGCGGGCACGTGCCGGACTCTTCCTCGCCATGCAGTACCCCGTCGAGGTGCCGGGCGTCTCGGTGTCGAACTTCCTGCGCACCGCCAAGACGGCGATCGACGGTGAGGCGCCCAAGCTGCGCACCTGGGTCAAGGACGTCAACAAGGCGCTCGAGGACCTCAACCTCGACCCCACCTTCGGCCAGCGCTCAGTGAACGAGGGCTTCTCCGGTGGCGAGAAGAAGCGTCACGAGATCGCCCAGCTCGAGCTGCTCAACCCCAAGGTCGCGATCCTCGACGAGACCGACTCCGGTCTCGACATCGACGCCCTCAAAGTGGTGTCCGACGGTGTCAACCGGTTCTGTGCCCAGGAGGGCAAGGGTGTGCTGCTGATCACCCACTACACCCGGATCCTGCGCTACATCACCCCCGACTTCGTGCACGTGTTCGTCAACGGGCGGATCGCCGAGCAGGGCGGCCCCGAGCTCGCCGAGCAGCTCGAGGCTGAGGGCTACGACAAGTACCTCAAGGCGGCCGCGGGCGCATGAGCATCGTCGACGGTCTGCTCCCCGAACTGGAAGTCATCCGCAAGGACTTCCCGATCCTCACGCGCGTGCTCGCGGGTGGGCAGCCGTTGGTCTACCTCGACTCGGCGAACACCTCGCAGAAGCCGCAGGTCGTCATCGACACCATGGTCGACCATCTCGAGCGGCACAACGCCAACGTGGCCCGCGCGATGCACCAGCTGGGCGCGGAGTCGTCGGAAGCGTTCGAGGAGGCCCGCGACAAGGTCGCTGCCTTCATCAAGGCGCCGTCGCGCGACGAGGTGATCTTCACCAAGAACGCTTCCGAGGCCCTCAACCTGGTGGCCAACACCCTCGCGTGGGCGCGCGGTCCGCTGGCGATCGGTGCTGGCGACGAGGTCGTCATCACCGAGATGGAGCATCACTCCAACATCGTTCCGTGGCAGCTCCTGACCGAGCGCAAGGGCGCGTCCCTGCGCTGGTTCGGCCTCACCGACGACGGGCAGCTGGACCTGTCCGACCTCGACTCACTGATCACCGAGAGGACCAAGGTCGTCTCGCTGACCTGGGTCTCCAACATGCTCGGCACGATCAACCCGGTGGCCGAGATCGCCCGACGGGCTCACGAGGTAGGTGCGCTCGTCGTCGTCGACGCTTCGCAGGCTGCTCCTCAGCTGCCGGTCGACGTGGTGGCCTCAGGGGCGGACTTCCTCGCCTTCACCGGCCACAAGGTGGTCGGTCCCACCGGCATAGGCGTCCTGTGGGGTCGGCGCTCGGTGCTCGAACAGCTGCCCCCGTTCCTGGGTGGTGGCGAGATGATCGAGACCGTCACCATGGCCCGGTCGACGTACGCCGGGATCCCGCACAAGTTCGAGGCGGGCACTCCGCCGATCGTCGAGGCGGTCGGTCTCGGTGCCGCCGTCGACTACCTCACCCACATCGGCATGGCCGACATCCACCGGCACGAGCAGGCCATCACGGCGTACGCCCTCGAGGGTCTGGCGACGGTGCCGGGACTGACCGTCCTCGGACCGCTGGACGCCACTCAACGCGGGGGAGCGATCTCCTTCGAGCTGGAGGGAGTGCACCCACATGACATCGCGCAGGTCCTCGACAGCCGCGGGGTCGCCGTCCGAGCGGGCCACCACTGCGCCAAGCCCGCCCACCAGCGCTACGGCGTCCAGAGCTCCACACGGGCCTCGTCGTACCTCTACACGAACCCGGCTGAGATCGATGCCCTCGTCGAGGGTCTGGAATACACCCGGTCCTACTTCAAGTTGGGTTGAGTGACATGAACCCTGATCTGGACTCGCTCTACCAGGAGATCATCCTGGACCACTACAAGAACCCCCACCACAAGGGACTGCGCGACCCCTTCGAGGCCGAGGTGCACCACGTCAACCCCACGTGCGGCGACGAGGTGACCCTGCGGGTTCACCTCGCCGACGGCGTGGTCTCCGACGTGTCCTACGACTCCGTGGGCTGCTCGATCTCGCAGGCATCGGCCTCCGTGATGACCGATCTGGTGATCGGCAAGCCGGTCGAGGAGGCGATGTCGATCCACCAGGAGTTCCTGACGCTGATGCAGGGCAAGGGAACGGTGGAACCCGACGAGGACATCCTCGAGGATGGCATCGCGTTCGCCGGAGTCGCCAAGTTCCCGGCGCGCGTGAAGTGCGCCCTGTTGTCCTGGATGGCGTGGAAAGACGCCACCGCCCGAGTTCTGGAGGAGAACCATGTCTGAGCAGTCCGTGGACCACGGCGACCTGCCCGAGGTCGACCTGTCCGGTGGTGGCACCGCCACTGTCACCGTCGACGACGTCACCGAGGCGATGAAGGACGTGGTCGACCCCGAGCTCGGCATCAACGTGGTCGATCTGGGCCTCGTCTACGACGTCCACCTCGACGCCGGGTCCAACGTGGTCCTCGACATGACCCTGACGTCGGCCGCCTGCCCGCTGACCGACGTGATCATGGACCAGACAAATGCCGCCCTTGAGGGCATCGTCAACGACGTAGCCATCAACTGGGTCTGGATGCCCCCGTGGGGCCCGGACAAGATCACCGACGACGGTCGTGAGCAACTGCGCGCTCTGGGCTTCAACGTCTGACTTTCATCATCGTGCAGGGATCCCCGGATATCCGGGGAAACTCTCGGTTGTCGGCTGATGCAACCCCTGACAACCGCCTGCAAACCCTGACGACCCGACCATTGGACGCCGGAGCGGTAGCGTCCGCACCATGACCGTCGTACTCGTGCCCGCCGACCGGGTGGAGCGCTGGGTGGACAACTTCAGCCAGCGCCACGGTGCGGCGTCGCTGTCGGTGGTCGACGGTCTCCTACGGGGGGAAGCCCAAGACGGCTCGCGGTTTCTGGCCCGCCTGCCGTTCGCCGATGAGTACGACGGGCAGCCGGCCGCAGCAGCGTTCACTGAGGCTATGACGGCTCCGGACACCTGGGGACTGCTGCTGGTGCGCAAGGGCGGCTTCGCAGTGGCTCGAATGGACAACCTCCTCATCGTGGAGTCCAAGGTCGGTCAGCGGCATGTCCAGGGTCGCACCAAGGCGGGCGGGCAGAGCCAGCAACGCTTCGCGCGCCGGCGCGACAACCAGGCAAGGCAGGCCTATGAGGCAGCCGCTGGACACGCGGCGCGCATCCTCGGTGCGGTGGAGGGGGTCACCAGACGCATGCCGATCGTCGCCGGTGGTGACCGTGCGGCCGTCGAGGAGGTGCTGACCGACCCGAGGCTGAGTGGGCTTCGGGTGTGCGAACCGTTCCTCACCGTCCCCGATCCGCGGCGGGCGATTCTCGAGCGGGCCGCGCAGGACGCCGCAAGCGCCCGGTTCGAGGTGATCAACGCCTAGGGTGAGAGCTGTGACGAACCCCATCGAGATCACGGGCTTGGTCAAGACCTTCGGGGCGACGAGGGCGCTCGACGGGCTCGACCTCACCGTGACACCGGGCGAGGTCCACGGCTTCCTGGGGCCGAACGGGGCAGGCAAGTCGACGACGATCCGCGTGCTGCTCGGCCTCCTGCGCGCCGACGCGGGAGCCGTGCGGCTCTTCGACGGCGACCCGTGGCGAGACGCTGCCGCCCTGCACCGCCGACTCGCCTACGTGCCCGGGGACGTGAACCTGTGGCCGAACCTCACGGGCGGCGAGGTCATCGACCTCCTCGGTCGCCTCAGGGGAGGGTTGGACCCCAAGCGGCGCGACGACCTCGTCGAGCGTTTCCAGCTCGACCCCACCAAGAAGGGCCGCAGCTATTCGAAGGGCAACCGTCAGAAGGTCGCACTGATCTCGGCTCTCGCCTCGGACGTCGAACTGCTGATCCTGGACGAACCGACCTCGGGCCTGGACCCGATCATGGAGTCAGAGTTCCAGTCGTGCATCGACGACTTCAGGGGGAGCGGCAACACCGTGTTGCTCTCCAGCCACATCCTCGCCGAGGTGGAGAGGCTGTGCGACCGGGTCAGCATCATCCGCGCTGGTCGCTGCGTGGAGACCGGCACCCTGACCGAGCTGCGACACCTGACGCGCACCTCGGTGCTGGCCGAGCTGGCCGAACCTCCGGATGGCCTGAGCGGGCTGGTCGGCATTCATGACCTCGTCGTCGAGGGCACCAGGGCGAGTTTCGAGGTCGACACCACACGGTTGGACGAGGCCCTGGCTGCTCTGCTCCGGTCGGGCGTCCGATCCCTGACCAGTCAGCCTCCGACGCTCGAGGAGCTCTTCCTGCGCCACTACGGCGACGCACCAGAGGCAGCGGAGGCCGAGTGATCGGCGTCGGCCCGCTGCTGCTCCTGAACCTCCGGCGCGACCGGTGGATGATGCTGTGGTGGGGCTTAGGCGCCATGCTGCTCTACGTCAGCCAGGCCATCAGCGTGGACGGCCTCTACGCCACCCAGACCGAGTTCGACCGTGCAGCGGCCAGCATGCAGAACAACGCGGCGTTGATCGCCATGGCCGGTCCGGCCCGCGCCCTCAACACGGTCGGCGGCCAGGTGACCTGGCAGGCGACCGCCTTCGGTGCGATCGTGGCCGGCCTGATGAGCATGTTCGTCATCGGGCGCCATACCCGTGCCGAGGAGGAGTCGGGACGCGACGAGCTGTTGCGCGCGTCCGCTGTCAGCGGCGAAGCACCCATGCTGGCAGCCCTGTTCACCGCGCTGATCGCCAACGTGGTCCTGGGCGTGCTGGTCTCCCTGAGTCTCCTCGTCTACCCGCTCGCCGTCGCCGACTCGATCGCGCTCGGACTGGGCCTGAGCCTGGTCGGGTTCGTGTTCAGCGGCACGGCCCTACTGGCGGCCCAGCTCACCACGACGACCCGGTCCATGTACGGCATCTGCGGGGTCACCATCGGCGTCGCCTATGTCCTGCGCGCCGTGGGCGACATCGGCAACCCCCTCTTCAGTTGGCTTTCGCCCATCGGGTGGTATCAGGGCATGCACGCGTTCTCCGGTCTGCGTTGGTGGCCGGCGCTCCTTCTTCTGGGCGGCGCCGCCTCGGCCACGATCGCGGCGTACGTGGTTTTCGGTCGGCGAGACGCCGGATCGGGGGTCTTCGCTGCCAGGCCGGGCCCGGCGCATGCCGGTCGGAGCCTCGTCGGCGGCCCGGGCCTGGCGTGGCGGCTGCACCGTGGGCCGATCCTCGGGTGGACCCTCGGCCTCTTCCTGGTCGGTCTGGCCTACGGCTCGATGGGCACCGATGTGGCCGATTTGATCGGTGACTCGCAGGCCTCGCGCGACCTTTTCGTCCAGACCGGCGGCGACCTCGTGGACGGCTTCTACGCGACCGCGCTTCTCCTGTTGTCCCTGATCGCATCCGGATATGCGATCTCCGCGTCACAGCGCCCGCGCGCCGAGGAGGAGGCGGGGCGGGTGGAGTCGCTGCTCGCGACCGCTCTGTCGCGTCGTGACTGGTTGCTGGGGCACGTGGCCGCGACTCTCGTCGGGGTGGCCCTGGTGGTGCTCGCCGGAGGCGTGGGGATCGGGACCGGATATGCGTTGGTCACCGGCGACACTGCTGCCCTGCTGCGCTTCTCGATCGGGATCCTGGGGTACGTCGCCCCGGTGTTGCTGCTGAGCGCCCTGGGCCGGCTGCTGTACGGGGTGAGCCCTCGACTCGGGCTGCTGGCCTGGCTGGGCCTGCTGTTCGCGGTGGTGATCATGCTCTTCGGCGACCTGTTCCGCCTGCCCCAGTGGCTACAGGACCTCTCGCCCTTCGAGCACCTCGCGCTGGTGCCGGCAGAGTCGTTCCGATGGCTGCCCTTCCTGGCTGTGCTGACTCTCGCCGGGCTGCTGAGCGTGGCCGGGCAGTGGGCCTTCACCAAGCGCGACGTGAGCTGAATCAGCTCGGTGCAGGGCTACTCCTCTGTCAGGATGGGCAGCATGTGGCAGCCGGAGCCGGGTTGGCAGATGCTGACGGCGGGGATCGGCGCGTCCTCGGCCGGCGTTTGGCTGGTCGGCGACCAGGTGGTGAAACGGATCGCTGCGCCCGTACCCGGAGACCCCGGCGAGTTCTCCAGTCCCTCGCACTTCGCCTACTGGCGGCGCGCCGCGGAAGTGGCGCTCAGTGGGGTGCTCGCCGACACACCGGGGCTGCGATCCGAGCCGGCGACCCGGGTCGAGGAGGACATCGACGGCATCACCGTGTGGTCGGCCCACCTCGACGAACACCCGCCAGGCGGACTGTTCATCGCCCGGTCGCTCGGGCGGTTCGCGGCGGCTGACCTGGGCGGGCACCCATGGCTGGCCAGAAACCAGCTCGCGGATCGGATCCGGCGCGTCGAGCACGGGGGCGGCTGGCCGACACTGGCCCGCACGACGGTCGCCGATGTCGCTGACCATCTGTGGAGTCGGCGAGGACACTTCCTGACGGCTCTGGCAGACCTGCCGCAGGTGGCGCAGCACGGAGACCCGACTCCGCAGAACCTGTTGTCGCACGATGCCGACTCCGTGATCGGCATCGACTGGGCCACCTTGGGCACCGGGCCGGTGGGGGCCGATCTGGGCTACTACTGCCTCAGCGCTCGTGAGGACTTCGAACCCCTGCTGGAGGCCTACCTGGCTGCCCTCCCGCCGGGACTCGCCACCAGGGACGAGGTCGAGCTCGGCGCCCGGGTGAGCGCGGTCTACACCGTGCTGTCGCGCGCCGAATGGGCTTTGGCCAGGGCCGCCGACGGTCCCGGCGCTCTGCTCGGCAAGTTCCGACACCCGAGTGTCGCTCCCTATCTCCGCTCGCTGCAGCGCCAGTTCCCGCAGATCGAGGCCCTGCTCTAAGGGGTCACGGCGTGTCGACGGCCCAGGTGTCACAGGCCCGCAAGGTGCCCTGCTGGTAGCCCGTCTGGAACCACCTCATGCGCGACGCGGCCGAGCCGTGCGTCCAGCTCTCCTTGGTCACCTGACCCTGGGTCTGCTCCTGGATCTTGTCGTCTCCGACCGCACTGGCGGCGGCGATGGCGTCCTTGATGTCCTGGTCGCTGAGATCGAGGATCAACGGCTCACCGGTGGCGTCCTGGGTGCTGGTGGCGGACCTGACCCACATTCCGGCGTAGCAGTCGGCCTGGAGCTCGAGGCGTACGGCGTCGCTGCGGGGTCCCTGCTGGGTCTTCACCCTGCTCATGGTGCCGAGCAGGTTCTGGATGTGGTGTCCGTATTCGTGACCGATCACGTAGGGCTCGACGAAGTCACCCGAAGGGCCGTTGAGCTGCTGCTGAAGGACGTCTACGAAGAAGGTCGTGTCGAGATAGATGCGCTGGTCGGGCGGGCAGTAGAAGGGGCCGACGGCCGAGGTGGCCTGGCCACACGCTGTGTTGATGGCGCCGGTGAAGGTCTCCATGGTGGCCGGGACGAACTCGGCGTCCGACTGGTCGGGGAGGGTGGCTGCCCAGTAGTCACGAAGCGAGTTCTCCACCGCACCGCGCGCAATCTGTGTCGTTCTGGGCGTCCTCACCGGTCTTGCAGTTGTCGTAGCGACCACTGTCGGCACCCTCGGCCACCATCTGCCCGGTGTCCAGCGACCCACCGATCGCGGGCGACTGGCCACGCTCAGGAAGTTGACGGCCAGGATGATGAGGACGATCACGATGCCCGCAACGCCGCCGCCGGCCTTCATGCCGCCGGGCATCGGGATCTGGGCGCCGCCTCGTCCGCCGAGACCACCCCCTCCAGACCGGCCGCCGCCGTCGGAGACACGGCTGGTGTCGATCCTTGCCTTCGGGTTGAAGCGCATGCGGTGCGGTCCCTTCGTGGTGCCCTGCTGGGTGCCCTGCTTCACGAATCCCGTGATGCGAGCCGAGGTCGTACTTCGCCGTAGACTAACGACCCTCATGATCACCGCCCAACACCTCGAAGTCCGTGCCGGGGCGCGTCTCCTGATGGAACACGTCAACTTCCGCGTCGCAGCAGGCGACAAGGTCGGACTCGTCGGTCGCAACGGCGCCGGCAAGACCACCCTCACCAAGATTCTGGCCGGGGAGGCCCAGCCGGCCTCCGGCAAGGTGCTGTCCACCGGTGAGGTCGGCTATCTGCCCCAGGACCCGCGGATCGGCGACCCCGAGATGCTTGCGCGCGACCGCATTCTGTCTGCCCGCGGCCTCGACGACGTCGTACGCCGTCTTCGGGAGTCCGAGACCGAGATGGGCCTCCACCGATCCCGATACCGCGAGCGGGGGATGAAGCGCTACGCCGCGGGCGGACGCAGAGCTGCACGCCGGGGGCGGGTACGCCGCAGAGTCGGAGGCAGCGCAGATCGCCGACGCAGCCTCGGCATCGAGGACGCGCATCCTCAGCCAGCCGCTCGAGACCCTCAGTGGCGGTCAGCGCCGACGGGTCGAGCTCGCCCGGATCCTGTTCTCGGGAGCGGAGACGCTGCTGCTCGACGAGCCCACCAACCACCTCGACGCCGACTCGATCGTGTGGCTGCGCGAGTTCCTCAGGGCCACAAAGGCGGGCTGATCGTGATCAGCCACGACAACGCGCTGCTCGAGGCGACCGTCAACAAGGTGCTCCACCTCGACGCCAACCGGGGCGAGATCGACGTCTACAACATGGGCTGGAAGGCGTACCTCGCCCAGCGCGAGACCGACGAGCGGCGGCGCAAGCGCGAGCGGGCCAACGCCGAGCGCAAGGCCAAGACTCTCACCGACCAGGCCAACAAGATGCGTGCCAAGGCGAGCAAGGCCACGGCCGCGCAGTCGATGCTCAAGCGCGCCGAGAAGATGATGGCGGGGCTCGAGGGCGAACGCGCTGCCGACAAGGTCGCCCGGATCAAGTTCCCGGCCCCCGCCCCGTGCGGGAAGACCCCGATCACCGCCGAGCGAGCTGTCGAAGTCCTACGGTTCGCTGGAGGTGTTCACCGACGTCGACCTGGCGATCGACAAGGGCAGCCGGGTCGTCATCCTCGGTCTCAACGGTGCCGGCAAGACCACGATGCTGCGGATCCTGGCGGGGGTCGACGCAGCCGGACACCGGCGAGGTGGTAGCCCGGTCACGGGCTGAAGCTCGGCTACTACGCCCAGGAGCACGAGACCCTGGACACCAGCCGGACGGTGCTCGAGAACATGCAGAGCGCGGCCCCCAGCTCACCGACACCGAGGCCCGCAGCGTTCTGGGCTCGTTCCTGTTCTCCGGCGACGACGCGCACAAGCCTGCCGCCGTGCTGTCGGGTGGCGAGAAGACCCGGCTCGCGCTCGCGAGCCTGGTGGTCTCCAGCGCCAACGTGCTGCTCCTCGACGAGCCCACCAACAACCTCGACCCGGCGTCCCGCGAAGAGGTGCTGGCCGCGATTCGGACCTACGCCGGCGCCATCGTGCTGGTGACCCACGACGAGGGCGCGGTCCGAGCCCTCGAGCCGGACCGCGTGCTGATCTGCTGCCCGACGGTGTCGAGGACCTGTGGAACGACGACTACGCCGACCTGGTCTCACTGGCCTGAGACCTGCGCCAGGAATACGGCCCCGAGGAACAACTGTCGGCGCCGCACTGTTCATGAGTCACTCGGCCGAGCGGACGATGAGGAGGTGCGCGATGTCAGGCATGACAGGGATGGGGCCGGTGTGGCGCACCTGCGCACCGACCGCAGCATCGCCGACAACCGGGTCGACCGACGGGACCGTGCGCCGTGTCCTCGGCGTTCGCCGCGACCGCACCGCCGACTGATATCCGGCTTCCTGGGCCTGACCGTCGTCGACGCCAGCCTGGTCGTGGTCACCCCGCTGTTCGTCAAGCAGATCGTCGACGCCGGCATCCTCCAAGGCGACACCCGTGGTCATCTGGTTCTCGGTGGCGATGGCCGCTGGTCGCCATCTTCGACGCGGGGCTCGGCGCTGGCGGCCGGCTACCTGTCCTCGCGCATCGGTGAGGGCCTGATCTACGACCTGCGGATCCAGGTCTTCGCCCACGTCCAGCGCCAGTCCCTCGCCTTCTTCACCCGCACCCAGACCGGCGCCCTGGTCAGCCGGCTCAACAACGACGTGATCGGCGCCCAGCGCGCGTTCACCTCGACGCTGTCGAGCACGGTCTCCAACGCCATCTCGGTCCTCGTCGTCGGCATCACGATGCTCGCGCTGAGCTGGCAGGTCACCCTGCTGTGTCTCGCGCTGTTCCCGCTGCTGTTGTTCGTCCTCCCGGTGGGTGAGCGGCGCAACTCGCCGGGCTCACCCGCGAACAGATGGACGGCAACGCCGACATGGGCAACGCGATGACGGAGCGGTTCAACGTCGGCGGCGCGATGCTGCTCAAGCTCTTCGGCCGACGCGCCGAGGAGGACGCCTGTTCGCGGCGCAAGGCCGGCAACGTGCGCGACCTCGGCATCCGGATCTCGCTGATCACCCGGATGTTCGTCGCCGCCATGATGATCATCCCGGCGCTGGCGACCGCGCTCGTCTACGGCGTCGGTGGCTGGCTCGCCATCCAGGGCACGCTGACCGTCGGCACGCTCATCGCTCTGGCCACCCTGCTGCTGAGGCTGCTCGGTCCCCTTCAAGGCCTCTCCAACGTGCGCATCGACGTGATGACCGCTCTGGTCAGCTTCGAGCGAGTCTTCGAGGTCCTCGACCTGCCCTCGATGATCGAGGAGAAGCCGGACGCGGCGTGCTGCCGCGCCGGGGCTGCGCGCGTCGAGTTCGAGCGACGTCGGCTTCCGCTACCCGCGGCCGACGAGGTCTCGCTGGCGTCGCTGGAGGTCGGTGGCGCGCAAGGAGACGCGGACTCGGCCGAGGTGCTCCCCGACATCAGTTCCCGGCCGAGCCCGGCCAGATGGTCGCGCTGGTCGGCCCTTCGGGCGCCGGCAAGACGACGATCACCCACCTCGTCGCGCGGCTGTACGACGTGGGCGGCGGCGCCGTCCGGGTCGGCGGGCACGACGTCCGCGACGTGACCCTGGAGTCCTTGGAGGACGTCGTCGGCTACGTCACCCAGGACGCGCACATGTTCCACGACACCATCCGCGCCAACCTGCTCTACGCCCGACCGGGCGCCACCGACGAGCATCTGGGCAGCGCTCGACGCCGCCCAGATCGCGCCCTCGTCCGGGCGCTGCCCGACGGCCTCGACACGGTCGTCGGCGACCGTGGCTACCGGCTCTCAGGCGGGGAACGTCAGCGGCTGGCGATCGCGCGACTGCTGCTCAAGGCGCCGCCGATCGTGGTACTCGACGAGGCGACCGCGCATCTCGACTCCGAGTCCGAGGTCGCCGTACAGCGCGCTCTCGACGCGGCCCTGGAGGGCCGGACCTCACTGGTCATCGCGCACCGGCTGTCGACCGTGCGCCAGGCCGACCAGATCCTGGTGATCGACGACGGGCGAATCGTCGCAGTCGGGCACCCACGCCAGCTGCTGGCCGAGGGCGGCCTGTACGCCGACCTCTACCGCACCCAGTTCATCGACGATCTCAGCCGAGGCCGGCCCGGCCTGAGGGCACGATCGGACATGGATCTCGACGTGAACGACAAGGTCTACCTCGTCACCGGTGGCGCTCGCGGGCTCGGACGGGCAACCGCCGAGGCGCTCGTGGCCGACGGCGCCCGTGTCGTGCATCTCCGGCCGAACGCCGGGTCCCTCGACGAGGCCGCCGTCGGCGCTCGGTGACGCGTCCGGTCGGTGGTGGCCGACAACGCGCGACCCGCCACGCCCGGCGCGGCTGATCCACACCGCCCAGGCGCCTTCGGCACGGCTCGACGGCGCGCTGGTCTCGGTCGGCGGCCCGCCGCGGAGCCGCGCGCAGGTGACCGACGAGGAGTGGACGTACTCGTTCGAGTCCGTCTTCCTCGGTGCGATCGGACTGTCGCGCGAGGTGGCACACGTGCTTCCGGAGGCGGGTCGTCACCTTCGTGCTGTCCTCCGCGGTGCGCGCACCGATCCCCGGGCTAGCGGTCTCCAACGGTCTACGTCCCGGCCTCGCGATGGTCGCCAAGAACCTGGCCGACGAACTCGGACCTCGCGGGGTCCGGGTCAACGGGCTGCTTCCGGGGCGGATCGGCACCGAGCGGGTGGCGAGCTCGACGCGAGCACGGGCGATGCGGCCGCGGCACGGAGCGGGCGCTCGACTCGATCCCTCTGCGGCGGTACGGCGAGCCGGCAGAGTTCGGCCGCGCGGCTGCCTTCCTGATGTCCCCGGCGTCAGGCTTTGTCAACGGGGTGATGCTGCCGGTCGACGGCGGGATGCTCCGCGCCCTGTAGCCATCTGCGGGTCCGTCCGGTGCGTTGCGATCAGGCCCCCGCCACTCGTCGTACAACAGGTAGAAGAAGCCAAAGACGGCCAGCAGGCCGAAGAACCACCACTGGAGCCCGTAGAAGAAGTGCGGCCCGTTGCTGAGGTCGGGCAGCTCGGCCTTGGCCAGCGCCTGGGCGGGAGCAGGATCCTCGGTGTCCAGGTCGACGAAACCGCCGTACACCTCAAGGTCCAGGGCTGCGCCGATGGCGGAGCTCGAGATGGAGCGCACGCTCTGATCCGAGACGCGGGTCGAGTCCCGCTCCCGTCCAACCGCACCCAGCCCGTGACGGTGACCTGACCACTCGGGGGAGCTGGGACGTCGCTCACATCCGCCCCACGGTTGCTCGCGGCCATCCATCCTCGATCTACCAGCAGCACCGGGCCCTCCACGGTGTGCAACGGCACGACCACATCGACACCCGCTTCACCCGCGCGGGTCTGGTAGCGCACCACGACGGTGTCGGCCGGGTCGTACACCCCGGTCGCGGCGACTCGCCGCCACTCATCGCTCGAGCGGGCAGGGGAGCCGACGGTGAGCACGTCCGCGATGGGCGCTGGCTCGGCCGCCACGTTGTGCTCGACGATGGCGTTGGTGGCCTTGCGGTCGTCGAGTCGATGGAACTGCCACACTCCCAGGCGCCACGCGAGCCCGGTCAGGAGCACCACGGTGATCGCGAAGAGGAGCCATCGCCGACTCAGCAGGAAACGCAGCGATCTCACGCCCAGAGGCTATCCGCACAGTCCGAAAGCGTGTTCCCGGGGAGTGCCCATCTAGGATGGTCCACATGGAACTCTCTGATCGCTTCGGTCGCGTCGCACGAGACCTGCGCGTCAGCCTGACGGACCGATGCAACCTGCGATGTTCCTACTGCATGCCGGCCGAGGGCCTCGAGTGGCTCCCCGACGAGAGTGTGCTCACGGCGGACGAGGTCGTCCGGCTCATCGACATCGGCGTCAGCCACCTGGGCATCCACGAAGTGCGTTTCACCGGAGGCGAGCCGCTGGTACGCCGGGGCCTCGTCGACATCGTCGCGCGCACCAAGGCGCTGCGTCCGAGCCCCGAGGTGTCGATGACGACCAATGCTCTGGGTCTGGCCAGAACCGCTACCGCGCTGGCCGCTGCCGGCCTCGACCGCGTCAACGTCAGCCTCGACAGCATCCGCCCGGAGAGCTTCCATGAGGTGACGCGGCGTGACCGGCTCGGCGACGTTCTCTCGGGGCTGCAAGCGGCCAGGGAGGCGGGCCTCGGGCCGATCAAGATCAACGCGGTCCTCCTGCGCGGGCTCAATGACGACCAGGCACCCGAACTGCTCCGGTGGGCCGTGGCTGAGGGCTTCGAGCTCCGGTTCATCGAGCAGATGCCGCTGGACGCGCAACACGGCTGGAGTCGCGCAGAGATGGTCACGGCCGAGGAGATCTTCACCCGGCTCGACACAGAGTTCGACCTCACGCCCGCGGCTGAGCCCCGGGGCAGCGCACCCGCCGAGCTGTTCCTGGTCGACGGTGGCCCGGCCACCGTCGGCGTCATCGCGTCGGTGACCAGACCGTTCTGTGGCGATTGCGACCGCGTTCGGCTGACGGCTGACGGCCAGGTGCGAAACTGCCTCTTCGCGCGTGAGGAGTCCGACCTGCGCGGTGCCCTGCGAGCGGGCGCCTCGGACCTCGAGATCGCCGAACGCTGGGTCACGGCCATGTCGACGAAGCGGGCAGGGCACGGAATCGACGATGTGACATTTCTTCAGCCCGATCGGCCGATGTCGGCGATCGGTGGCTGACCCGTCAGCCCTGGTCCACGAACTCCTCCACCTGGCGAAGGAAGCCACGTGCGTTGAGGAAGTCGCTCAGGGACTCCCGGTGCTCTGAACACGCCAGCCACACCTTGCGGCGATCGGCGGTGTGGAGTCTCGGGTTGTTCCAGAGCAGCGCCCAGACGGCGGGGGTGGTGCACCCGCGGGCAGAACACACGGTGGACAGCTCGGGCATTGGACTCCTGAGAAATGAGCGATGCCGGACGGCCACGGGGGAAGCCGTCCGGCATCACAAGAGTGAACTCAGACGGGGGAGGCTGAGCTCACTGTTGTTGATTCTTGCACGAGCGCCGGACGTTTTCCAAGAAACTCATCAGGGAGTGTCGAGGTGCTGGGGTCCGCCCGACAGCTCCTTGTGAGGGGAGGCGGCGTCCTGCAGTGAAAACCCGTCATCTCGGACATTCACGACATTGGCCAACACGACGGCGACGTAGGGAATGAACACTCCGCCAGCGATGAGCACCCAGCGGTACCACGTCGGTCCGACCAGCACGGCGCCGACAACGCACAGTGTCCGCACTCCCATGGAGAGCAGATAGCGGCGCTGTCGGCCCGAGATGTCATCGTCCCGGCTCGCGCCCGCCGTCGTGATCCGGACGACTGTCGGGTGGTCGCGTTGCCGCCGGGCTGCCATTGCTTCATCGTACGTCGCTAGGCTCCACAACACCCGTCCGGTTCGTCTACCCAGGGAGTCAGCTCATGTCCGATCGCGTCTACCGCATCTCCGAGATCGTCGGCACCTCGCCCGACGGGATCGACCAGGCCATCCGCAACGGCGTGGAACGGGCGGGCAAGACGCTCCGCCATCTTGACTGGTTCGAGGTCGTCCAGGTCCGGGGACAGGTCAAGGACGGTGTCGTCGAACACTTCCAGGTCGGGCTCAAGGTCGGTTTCCGCCTCGAGGACGAGTGAACCTGACACGGTCGGGCCGCTTATGCGTACCCAGTGGTAAGCGATAGCGTCGGGCAGGTGAGCAGATCAGTCCTCGTGACCGGAGGCAACCGCGGCATCGGCCGCGCGATTGCCGAGGCATTCCTAGCCCAGGGCGACAAGGTCGCCGTCACCACCCGCAACGGCGGGGCACCCGATGGCGCGCTCGACCTGCGCTGCGACATCACTGATGCCGCTGCCGTCGACCAGGCCTTCGCGGACGCCGAGGCGGCCCACGGGCCGGTCGAGATCCTGGTGGCCAACGCGGGTATCACGAAGGACACCCTGGTCCTGCGGATGAGCGACGACGACTGGTCATCGGTGATCGACACCAACCTCACCGGGTCCTTCCGAGTCGCCAAGCGGGCGGCCAAGGGGATGCTGCGACTCAAACGTGGGCGCATCATCTTCATCTCCTCTGTCGTGGGACTCCTCGGCTCCGCCGGTCAGGTCAACTACGCAGCCTCGAAGTCCGGGCTGGTCGGCATGGCTCGCTCGCTGGCGCGCGAGCTGGGTAGTCGCTCCATCACCGCCAACGTCGTCTCACCCGGGTTCGTGGAGACCGACATGACCGGGGTGCTCACCGACGAGCAACGGAAAGCGATCAAGAACCAGGTTCCACTGGGGCGTTATGCCTCGCCCGACGAGATCGCGGCTGCCGTCACCTGGCTGGCATCCGATGGAGCGGCATACGTCACCGGGGCGGTCATCCCGGTCGACGGCGGACTAGGAATGGGGCACTGATATGGGAATTCTCGACGGCAAGCGGATCTTGGTCGCCGGAGTGACAATGGACTCCTCCATCGGGTTCGCCACTGCTCGAGTGGCCCAGGAGCAGGGCGCCACGGTGCTGATCTCGAACTTCGGCCGGGCCCTCAACATCACCAAGCGGATCGCCAAGCGCCTCCCCGTCGAGCCAGCAGTCCTGGAACTCGATGTCACCGACGAGGCCCATCTCGCAGCCCTGCCGGACGCCGTTCGCGAACACGTCGACGGCCTCGACGGTGTCGTGCACTCGATCGCGTACGGCAATCCCGCCACCCTGCTCGGCGGCAACTTCATGGAGGGTCCCTGGCCGGACGTCGCCCAGGCCCTCCAGGTCTCCGCCTACTCCCTCAAGGCGCTGTCCCAGGCCTGCAAGCCCCTGATGGGGCCAGGAGGCTCGATAGTCGGTCTCACCTTCGACGCGACCGTGGCCTGGCCGGCGTACGACTGGATGGGCGTGGCCAAAGCCGGTCTCGAGTCGTGCTCGCGCTATCTCGCCCGCGATCTCGGACCTGACGGGATCCGCTGCAACCTCGTGGCGGCCGGTCCGCTGAAGACCCTCGCAGCCAAGGCGATCCCCGGTTTCGAGGATCTCGAGTCAGCGTGGAAGGACCGGGCACCCCTTGGCTGGGACGAGTCCGACCACACCCCGACGGCGAAGGCCGTCGTGGCTCTGCTGTCCGACTTCTTCCCAGCCACCAGCGGCGAGATCGTGCACGTCGACGGCGGTTTCCACGCGATGGGCATGTGATCGGTAACGTTCGGGGGTGACTTCCTCACTGGTGGAGCTCAGGGTCTTGGAGGGCCCGAACCTCTACTTCCCCCGCGCGGCCATCAAACTGACCCTGGACGTCAGCGGACTGGCCGCCGCACCAGACGCGACGGCTTCTCGCTTCGCCCGGCGCATCGGCCTGCGAAACGCCCGCCCGGGTGCCGCGGAGACCGGATTCCGACAACGCTTCGCCGCCCGAGCGGTGGCTCGCCTGGTGCGTGCGATCGCCGCCGAGTCGGGGACCTCTCGTCTGGCGGTCCGCGTCCGGCCCACCCATGACCCCCACCAGCTGGTGGTGGCCTACCCGTGGCGGCACCGTGAGCGCGGGCAGGCCATGGGGCGCGCGGTCGCGGAGGTGCTCGACTCCCTGCTGACCGACGACTTCGAGTCGGTGGTGAGCCACGCCGCCGCGACAGTCGCCTCCTCACCTCCGGGCGCGGCACCGCACACGATCGTGCCGAGGATCCCGGTGGTGGCGGTGACTGGCACCAACGGCAAGACCACCACCTCGCGGATGATCGCCCACATCGCCCGCGGCGACGGGAAGATCGTCGGCTGGTCGAACACCGACGGCATCTACATCGACGGTGTGCAGGTCGAGGCCGGCGACTACTCGGGGCCAAGCGGCGCGGGCCGCATCCTGGCCCGCCCCGAGGTGGAGCTGGCGGTCACCGAGACGGCCCGCGGCGGCATCCTGCTCAAGGGCATCGGCCTGACCAGGAACGACGTCTCCGTCGTCACCAACGTCACCGCCGATCACCTCGGGTTGCACGGCATCGACACCGTCGACCAGCTCGCCGAGGTCAAGAGCGTGGTGCCGTGGATCACCAGGGCCAGCGGCTGGGCGGTGCTCAACGGCGACGACCCACGCGTCTACGCGATGCGCACCACCACCAAGGCCCAGCCCTGGGTCTTCTCCCGAGACCCCGACTCCCCGGCGATCCGCGACACCCTCAACAGTGGGGGTCGGGCGACCACCGTGATCGATGGCTGGATCTGCGTGCTCCAGCCACATGCCGACGCCGACCCGTTGGTCGAGCTCGTCGATGTCCCGATGACCCTCGCTGGCCTGTCTCGGTTCAACGTCGAGAACTCACTCGCGGCGGCGAGCGCGGCATTGGCCATCGGGCTCCCGCGCCACGTCGTGATCGAAGGGCTGCGCACCTTCCTCCCCGACGCGGAGCACAACCCGGGCCGGATGAACATCTTCTCGGTCGGCGACGTCTCCGTGGTGGTCGACCTGGCCCACAACGAGGCCGGTCTCGAGGCCCTCCTGGAGATCATGAACGGCATCCGGCGGCCGGGCTCACGGCTTCTGCTGGGGCTTGGCGCCGTGGGAGATCGCACGGACGAGCTCATCGACAAGCTGGGCGAGATCGGGGCCCGGGACGCCGACGAGGTGGCGATCGGGCACAAGGCGCACTACCTGCGCGGCCGCACCATCGAGGAGATCGACGAGCTGATGCGGGCCGGCGCCGGGCGCGTCGGTGTGACGGACGTGCCGGCGTACGACACCGAGGTGGCCTGCCTCGCGGCACTGGTCGAGCGGGCTGCGCCCGGCGATGTGGTGGGCCTTATGTGCCACGCGGATCGCCAGGGGGTCTACGACTGGATCGCCGCAGCCGGGGGCACCCCCGACACGCCGTCGACGATCAGCGCCAAGGTCCGCGCCACTCGTTGACCTGGCGCAGATGTACACCCCACATCCGTCGACCTGTCACGGATGTACATCGACTCGTGTACATCTGCGACAGGGCCTCGAGTGGATTTCGTGTACACCTACGACGGGTCGGGGGGTGTGAAGTCGGGGTCCGCGGCGGGCGCGCCGTCAGAGAAGCCGGCCCCGGCCTGAGCCTGGTGGGACCAGGTCTCGAGCTCGGCCATTACCGAGGGGTGTTGGTCGACACAGAGCACCACCAGGTCGCCACGGTTGGCACGGCCCATCGCGTGACGCACGGCCTTGATCTCGTCGATGACGACCTCGACCTGCTTGCAGCGGGTGCCCTCGTCCATCGCCGCACGGACGCCCTCGGCGACGAACTTGGCGACCTCGCCCTTCTTGCGGCCCCGGAGCGCGACATCCTCGCGTACGACGACCACGTCGAAGTGCTGAGCGGCGATCGAGCCCAGTTCGCGCATGTCCTCGTCTCGGCGGTCGCCCGCCGTGGCGATCACGCCGATCCGCGAAGGCCGGGCCAGATCGTGTGACGACACCAGAGACTCACCCACCCGGTCGACGAAGTCGCCCAGCATCCGCATGCCCGGCGCGTTGTGGCAGTAGTCCACGATCACGTTCACCCCGTCGACCTCGACCTCGTTGAGGCGGCCCGGGGACAGGTAGTAGCTGGTGGTGAAGGTCCGCAGCCCCTGGCGGATGTCGTGCAACGGAGCACCGGCGGCGAACGCTGCTGCGGCGGCACCGAGGGCGTTCTGCACGTTCATCCGGGCCCGGCCACCGAAGGTTGCCGGCAGCAGGTGCGTCCAGGCGAGCTGCATCTCACGACGCCCGTGCTTGACCACGATCATCTCGCCACGCTCTGACGGTTCCAGGACCAGCGCCTTGCCACCCCGGCGACAGTGGGCGTCGATCATGTCCCGGGTCTCCGAGCCCGGCTCCTCCATCGAGAACCAGACGACCTGACCCGAGCAGCGGCGGCGCATCGCGCGCACGAGCGGGTCGTCGGCGTTGAGTACGGCGTGCCCGTCGCGAGGCACGGCTTCCACCAGCACGGCCTTGACATCGGCCAGCTGCTCGACGGTGTCGATGCCGCGCAGGCCGAGGTGGTCAGGTTGGACGTTGAGCACCACTGCCACGTCGTTGCGTTCGTAGCCGAGACCCTCACGCAGGATGCCGCCCCGGGCGACCTCGAAGACCGCGAAGTCGACGCGAGGGTTCTGCAGCACCATCCGAGCCGAGCGGGGACCCGAGGCGTCTGACCTGATCAGCAGTCGCTCGTCGATGACGACGCCGTCGGTCGAGGTCATGCCGACCTTGCGGCCCATCCCCTTGAAGATGTGGCTGATCATCCGACTGGTGGTGGTCTTGCCGTTGGTGCCGGTGACGGCGACGATCGGGATCCGGGAGGGGCCCCGGGCGGGAACAGCATGTCGACGACGGGCTTGGAGATGAACTGCGGCTCGCCGATGGTCGGGTGCGTGTGCATCCGGAACCCCGGCGCGGCGTTGACCTCGCAGATGGCGCCGCCGGTCTCGCGGACGGGCTCGGTGATGTCGGGGCAGATGAAGTCGATGCCGGCGATGTCCAGCCCGATCATCCGGGCCGCCTCCTCGGCGATCTCGACGTTCTCCGGGTGGGCCTCGAAGGTGCGGTCGATGGAGATGCCGCCGGTCGACATGTTGCCGGTCAGGGCGAGCTTGACCATCTCGCCCTCGGGCGGGACGTCGGTCATCTCGAAGCCCTGCTCGCGGACCAGCTCGATGGCGGCGTCGTCGACCTTGATCCGGGTCAGCACCTTCTCGTGGCCGACGCCGCGACGCGGGTCGGCGTTGGCGGTATCGACCAGCTGCTCGACCGTGGCGGTGCCGTCGCCCGTGACCGAGGCCGGGCACCCGCTCGGCGATGGCCGCGACCCGGCCGTCGATGATCAGGCAGCGGTAGTCCTTGCCGGTCACGAAGGACTCCACGATGACACGCCGCGGCGGGACTCGCCCTGGGCGATCACGAAGGCCTCGCGGACGTCGCTCTCGTTCTGGAGGTCGAGGCAGACCCCGCGCCCGTGGTTGCCGTCGAGCGGCTTGACCACGACCGGGTAGCCGATCCGCTCGGCGGCGCGCACCGCCTGGTCGGCGGTACGCACGGCTCCTGCTTGGGCACCGGCAGACCGGCGGCGCCCAGCAGCCGGGTCGTGAGGTCCTTGTCGGAGGCGATGTCGACCGCGATGGCGGACGTCGCGGACGTCATGGTGGCGCGGATCCGCTTGGCGTGGACGCCCTGGCCGAGCTGGACCAGGGAGTGCTGGTTGAGCCGGATCCACGGGATGTCGCGCGAGACCGCCTCGTCGAGGATCGCCTGGGTCGAGGGCCCGAAGGCGGTGCGCTCGGCGCGCCGGATGTAGGACTCGAGCTCGTCGTCCCAGTCGAACTCGGGGTCGGCCTCGACGAGGTGGTTGACCAGGCGCACCGCGAGCCGGCCGGCGGCCAGCCCGACCTGCTCGTCGACGTAGCCGAAGATGACGTTGTAGAAGCCCGGCTGGCCCTTGACCTGGCGGGTCTTGCCACGCCGGATGTCGTGGCCGACGACCTGCTCAGCGCGAGCGCGGTGTGCTCGGCGACGTGGCCGAGCCAGGTGCCCTCGTTGAGGCGCTCGACGAAGCCGCCGCGGCGCCCGCGCGAGCAGGAGTGCTCACGCAGGCCCGGCAGCATCTCGAGCAGGTTGTCGGTGAAGCCGGGGATCGTGTTGGTCGGGTACTTCTCGAGCACGCCGAGGTCGACGACGAGGTGGATGGCCTTCTCGTAGGACCAGATGTTGGCGCCGCGGTAGACGCGGGTCTCGAGGATCGACAGGTCGGGCGTGGGGCGCTCGCTCATGACGGTCGTCCTCGGTCGTGGGTCAGGTCGCGTCGGTCGGGGGACGGTCGTGCGGCGTGCGCGCGAGTCGGCGCCGCAGCGCGTGGGGGAGGCGTCGCCGGCGGCGATGTCGCGGGCCATCTGGCGCAGGTCGCGACCGGCCTCGGCGATCTCGGCGGCCTCGTCGGGTCGTCGACGCGGCGCGCGGGACCAGGGTGCGGGTGGTGAGGTCGAAGCGCGAGCCCTGCGGGCAGCACGTGCAGCACCACGCCGCTGGCCAGCAGGGGCGCGACCGCGGGGCCTCGTAGGCGTTGGTGACGATCCGGGCCGGGTCGAAGATCGTCACCGCACCCCGGCCGATCACCCGCAGCACCTGGTCGTCGCCGTCGACGTGCTGCGACGGCCGCGCGGTGTCCTCGTCGACGCCGATGCCCGAGCAGCTGGGGCGACTGGGCGACGATCATCAGCAGCCGGCCGTAGCGGTTGCGCTGGTCGAAGTGCTGGTCGATGACGGACGACTGGAGCAGCCCGAGGCCGGCCGCCACCTGCGTCATCCGCTGCTTGGGGGTGGCGCCGCCGACGCCGAAGGCCACCATGTGGCTGGACTGGATGCTGGCGCCGGCCGACGTGCCGGCGATGACCGCGCCGCGCTCGTGGGCCGCGACGATCGCGTCGCCGAGCGGCGTGCCGCAGATGATCGCCGACAGCTTGAGCTGGTTGCCGCCGGTCATGAAGATGCCGGTCACGTCGTCGAGCAGCTCGACGCAGGTCCGGGTCGTGGGCGCCGTCGCGCGTCGCCGGGCGGACCGCGACGACCTCGGCGGCACCCAGTCGGGCGGAACAGGGCGTCGTAGACCTCGACGACCTCGGGGCCGAGCGACGAGGCGGTGGGGATGACCGCGATCCGCGCCTCGGCGCCGCCGCTGGCGGCCGACGAACTCCTGAGGATCGGTGCGCTTGCGCAACTTGTCCTCGGCGCCGCCGATGATCATGAGGGGCCCGCGACTGGGCTCCCAGCGAGTGGCTGCGAGCTGACGGGCTCACCCTCGCTGGTGGGCGGCGGCGTGACAGGCACTAGCTGGTGCTCCGTTGTCGTGACGAGACCGCAGCGCTGGTGGTGATGCGCCACGCCAAGGCCGAGCAGGACGGCCCGACCGACTACGAGCGGGCCGCTCGGCCACGGGTCACGGCGATGCCGCAGCGGCCGGGCCCTGGCTGTCCGCTGCATGGCTTCGCGCCTGACCACGCCCTGGTCTCCTCGGCCGCCCGCGACCCGCGAGACCTGGGACGCGTGTGCCGGGAGCCGCCGACTGGGGCGTCGCCCTGACGTCGACGACGGGCTTGTACGCCGCCGGGCCCGAGACCGCCGCTGGACTCGATCCGTCGGGTCGCCGACGACGGCGCCATCGTCCTCCTGGTCGGCCACAACCCGACCGTGGCCTACCTCGCCCAGCTCCTCGACGACGGCGAGGGCGACGCCGTGCCGCCGCCGAGATGGCCAGGGGTTCCCGACCAGTGCGCTCGCGGTCTTCGAGTACGCCGGCGACTGGGCCGACCTCGGCGAGGGTACCGCCCGCCTGACCGGCTTCCACGTCGGACGTGACCCGCCGCAGCAGTCGCGGCAGCGCGTCGGTCAGCTGGCGGGCAGGTCAGACCGGCGGCGCAGGGGTGACGAACCCGGCCTCGGCGTCGGCGGCCTCGACCTCCTCGCGGGAGATTCCCAGGAGATACATGATCGCGTCGAGGTAGGGCACGTTGACGGCCGTGTCCGCGGCTCGCTGGACGACGGGCTTGGCGTTGTAGGCGATGCCGAGGCCGGCGGCGTTGAGCATGTCGAGATCGTTGGCCCCGTCGCCGATCGCGATGACCGCCTCCTCGGTGATGCCGCACCTCCTCGGCGAACTCGCGCAGGGCGTCGCCTTGCCGGCTCGGTCGACGACCTCGCCGACGATCCGGCCGGTGAGCCGGCCGTCGACGATCTCGAGCTCGTTGGCCCTCGAGAAGTGGATCCCGAGGTCCTCGGCGAGGCGGTCGGTGATCTGGCTGAAGCCGCCGGACACGATCGCGAACCGGTAGCCGAGCCGGCTGCAGCGTCCGCACCATGGTCCGGGCGCCGGGCGCGAGCATGATGTCGTCGTACACCTCGTCCAGGGCCGAGGCCGGCACCCGGCGAGCAGCGCACCCGGGGCGGAGGGACTGCCTCGAAGTCGAGCTCGCCGCGCATCGCTGCCTCGGTGATCCGCGCGACCTCGGGCTCGTGCCCGGCGTGGGCCGCGAGCATCTCGATGACCTCGCCCTGGATGAGCGTGGAGTCGACGTCCATCACGATCAGTCGCATCCCGCGCCGCATCAGGTTGGCGGGTTGAACGGCGATGTCGATGCCGTGGCGCGGCCTCGGCGGCCAGCAGGGTGCGCAGCCGGTCGGGGTCGGCACCGGAGACGTGGAGGTCGATCGCGGTGACCGGATAGCGGGCCATCCGCTCGATGCGGTCGATGTTGCCGCCGGTGTCGGCGATCCGCCCGGCGATCGCGGCCATCGCGGCGGCTCGAGCGGCGTGCCGATGACGTGACATGGCTCCGGCCGTCCTTGCGGGACTTGTTGTCGCCGGTGCCGCGGGAGACCTCGACGTGCATATCCAGGGCTGCTG